>JBBIPC010000061.1:0-2069 GCA_037443035.1 Chthonomonadales bacterium | reverse complement strand
TCTGGTATGGACTTCGAGGCATCCAACGCTTCGGCGGAATCTTCCGCCGCTTGGTACAGAGGGTACTTGTCCGGGAACAGGCTGATACCGGCGGACACCGTTAGTTTGGGATTCCCGCAGCAGTATTCTCTGAACTCGTCGCTGATCTTCTTCGCCAGTTCGGGCACCACATCCCACGCCCCCACGAAGAAAAGGTCGTCTCCGCCCGAGTAGAGCCCGTACACCACGTCGGGCCATTCGTCGCAGATCCTGTCGAGATACCCTTCGTAGAACCAGCGCAACTGCGAGCTCAGTGCTGCCACGCGCGAGAGCGTCGCCATGTTCTTGCCGAGGCCTTCTTGGAAGAGCAAGCCGAGATTGTCCACGTCCATGCGCAGCGCGGCCAAGCGCTTGACACCCTTGGAACGCTTGGCAATCTCGCCAAACTCCAGCAGCTCACCCGCTTCGTCATAGGGAAAAACCTGCGTCGTCGGGCGGAAACCGTAGGATGTGGCGGCCTCCGGCTTCTCGGGGAGGAAGTCGGTGCCGGTCAGATCGAAGATCGTGTCGCCTGTGCCGTCCAGGGTCGCTTCCATTCCCAGCGATCGCAACGCATCGAACCAGGACCGCGCGCGATCCGGCTCGGCCTCGGGCGGAGCGGCGCGGATCGCCAACTTGCGCGCCCGGCGCAGCTTTCGCCCAAGCTCTTCGAAACTCGCGCAGAGTCCGCATCGGGCGTCCTCGTCGGCAGCAGGTCCCGGTAGCTCCGCCTGACAGACTGCGCACCGGCCTGCCAGGCCGCCCTGCTCGGTGGGGGCGAAGACGTTGGCTGCCAGCCACGCGGGGTCCTGCGTCGCCATGGGGCGCGCACGGTCCTCGTTGCATGCACGCGATGCCTCACTCCATTTCGCGCTCAAGGCGTCGCCGCGCATATCGGCGTCCGTCAACTCGGCCCAGCCGATGCTGACGGTCAGTTCTCCGCCGTGCAGTAGGAAGATAGCTCGCTCCAGCTCTTTTCGCAGCTCGGCCAACCTTGCGGCGTCCGTTGGAGGCAGGAGCAAATACGAGTGTCCACCGCCTGCATAGAGGACCTGGGTTACGGGGAGTTCGAGCTCGGTCAGCACCCGCCTCGTGACGGCCTCGCAGAGCAGGCCTACGTAGTAAGACCGCCCTCTGAGGGAGCGCGCCGCTCCCCGAGCCGTCAGCGAGTACAGGAACTTCTGAATGCCCCGCACATCCAAACGGACCAGCAGCGCAATCGGCGTAGCCGAAGAGTCGGAAGGGCCTGTCAAGAGGCGCTCCAGCGTGGCTTCGTCTTGCAGGTAGGCAATGCCGATACATACCGACAAGGCTGCCGTGGCGCGGGAATGGTCGAAGAGCGATACGTCCGGGACTTCGTCGGCCCGCGCCGACGCCGGCATACACCACGTGTACTTCTGCAAGAGATACAGCCACGTCTCGACGTCGTCGGGCCGTGCGACCTTGGCAGCTTCTGTCTCGAACCGTCCCCACAAGTCGCGATAGGCATCCAGACTTGGAACGGTGGCACAAGGGAAGAGCGAGTCTCGATCGAACGCCAGGGGTGCCAAGGGGATGTGTCCGTCCGTCGCAGCGTGTCCGTAGACCCTGCCGAGAAGGGAGAGGAGGGGACGCTGAGACCGACCTGGGGTGATGGCTTCGTCCGGCGCCATGGTGGCCCGCTCGGCCGACGCCAACCTGTCCGCAATCGCTACAACCTTTTCGTCGGGCTCCTGCGGGTCATGGTGCGCCAGAACGATGCCTTTCAGGCGGTCGACTTCTGAGAAGGCAGAGGCGAGAGAGGAGAGGAAGGCGTGGCTATGAGCCTCGTGGCTATACCTGCCGCCCGGGCCCGGCGACGGGAAGCCGGCACGCTCGCGGAACTTGCCGATATCGTGCAACAGCCCGCCGACTGCCAGCATGCTCGCTTGGGATCGTCCTGCCATATTCTACGCTGCCGAGCTCCTCTACGTTGCTCTAATTATACCACATGGTGCGCCAGATTCGCTCCTTTTTTCGGTATCCGTTCTTGAGATTCCTTTGAGGAGTGTACTATGACCACTCTCTACATC
>JBBIPC010000060.1:0-2104 GCA_037443035.1 Chthonomonadales bacterium | reverse complement strand
CGGTCCGCTCGTGCCCATATCAGCATGGGCAGTCAGCATCATCGAGGCCGTTGTCGGGCCGCTCCTCCTGTCTTCGGCTTTCCTCTCTCCTGTTCTCACTGAACGCGCCCTATGGGTCGCGGCCCTACTTCTCACGGCGCACGTGTCTTACGACATTGTCCGCGTTGCCTCTGGCGCAACGCCTCCCGGACCCTATTTTGGATATGGTCGGCGGTGCATCCCGCGGTGTCCATCCTAGTCGGGTTGGTCATGCTCGCCGTGGTTGTCATCTTGCTGGGTCGGACTGACCCAGACACGTACGAGAGTCACCCAAGCACAGGCGTCAGGACCTCGAGATCCTGACACTCCCACGAATGCCTCCGACGCTCCTCTGTCGGAAGGGTCGCTGCAGTCGCAAAGGAGTCGAACCATGCAACGAAGGCCCGCACTAGCAACGGGCTTCGTCGTCAAAGCACTTGCCCAACAGCTCACCCGTGCCCGGCTGCGTTGGCGATCCATACACGACGTCGGTGACTCGACGCGACTTCTGCGCAAGACCATGAGCAGAGTCGCCAACGACGGGGCCAGCCGGCGAGCGCGCAATGCCGCGCTAATGGTGGCGGTCGTCCTGTGTCTCCCCGTTTCCCACTGCTATGGCGACGACTTTGCGGACATTCTGAAGCATATGCGTGAAGGAATGTCCGCGATACGGTCGGCCAGTGCACGCGTCACGGTCAGCGTAACACCAAGTGCAGGCTACCTCGCGTCCGTGAAGCTGGAGCCTGGCCAGAAGCTACTCACCAGCCGGACGTTCGACTGGTCAATGAAGGGGCCGAAGTGGCGCATTGATGAGGTGGACGCGAGCCGGGACGAAACCACGACAACCCTTTTCGACGGTCGCACCACGCTTGTCTCCAGCCGTTACGGCGTACAAGAATATACCCGCGGCACTTTCCTTGGCACGGAAACCCCGATTGGCTATACTCCACTCGACCACGCATACCGGATGAGAGGTCGTCCTGCCGCTGACGTCCTCGAGTCCGATGGCTTTCGCGTGGTCCGCGTCGAACAAGACGCAGCCTACGGCCCCCTGAGCGTGCTCGAGGGCCACGAGTTCCGGGCGCCCACGGCAACTACGACGGTATGGATTGCGCACGAGCGCGGCTTCCAGATCGCTCGCCGCGAGATGCGAGTGACGAAACTGGGCAAGACCGTCACCTCTGACCGCACTGCGGCAATGGAACGTGTGCATGGGGTTTGGATGCCTACGAAGGTCGTGAGCGAGCAGCGCTATCCTGGACGCGAATGCACGGTCAAGATCACAGCGTCCGCGATGCACGTGAATGACGTTCCCGACGACCGGTTCAGTATCCATCTGAGCGGCCGTGGCCTGCTCGTTTCGCATGGTGTGCCCCTCGCCATACAGTCGAACGGGACTCTCGGGCTGGATCCAAGAGGCGCTCGCTCTCCATTGCGCACGTGGTGGCCCGGTGGAGCTATGAGGCTTGCCGCGGCTCTGGTGCTCTTCGCGGTGATCTGGGTGGCATGCACGAGCGCCGTTCGCGAGATGCGCAGGCAGACCGGAACACTCAGGTCCTGACGCGGGTGTGCCCTTTGCGGAGGGAGGCATCGCATGCACTTGACACGAGCACAACGCACCATCGGCGTGCTGGGTCTGCTCCTCCTCATCGGGCTCGTCCTCTGCCCCAGATGGCAGATGCGAACGGAATGGGTGCCTATGGACGTTGGCGGAGGCACGAGGGAGCCGGTAGCAACGATCGCTGTGACCTGGCATCGGTGGCTCTGGAATCGCCCGGCGGACGCCGTTGGCATTGCATGGCCGTACATGGCCAGCGAAGCTGGCGCCATCGTGGGCGGGACACTCGTGCTGATGGTTCTTGCCGGGGTATTATTGCGAGTCCGTCGCCTGGAGACACGTGACCAGATGGTCGAAGATGGTACCGAGAAACGCCGACGTCATGCCGCGCCTCCGCCGCGTGCCAAACCGGGATTGGAGGAGCAATAGCCGCTAGAAGGGCGAAGGTCGAGCCCGGTGGAACCTCATCACTGAGCCAACCGACGAGCCATTCACGACAACGCATCGCGAAGAGGAGACTGACATGAG
>JBBIPC010000059.1:0-2352 GCA_037443035.1 Chthonomonadales bacterium | reverse complement strand
CCGCTTCTGGTGAACTTGCCGACACTCAGTGTCATCGCGGGTCTCGTGCTGGCGGAGATCCACGGGCGCGCGGGTTATTTCCCCGCCGTGCTTCGGTTTCGACCCGTCGCGGGTGCCCTCCCACCGCGGTTCGAGGTCGCGGAGGTCGTTAGCCTGCAAGAGGTACGGGACACAGCACGGAACACGAGGTAGGTAACTGAATATGCTCGACAAGCTCTTCGAGTGGGGTGCCAGCGCCGTGGTGGGTGCCTCACTGCTGTGGCTCGCGCAGTACTTCTTCAGACCGGTTCAGCGGACTATAGAGCGCCACCGCGCCCGGCGGGCCTTCGATGACAACAGCGACGCCTTCGAAAAGGCTCGGTCTGCGGCCATCTTGACTGTCGGTCTTCGGAAGGCAAGCCAGCCGCTCGTCCTGAACCGACTCAATGTGGCTCGTGCGGCCTTCCTCTGCTCTGAGCTTGCTTGCGCGGTGGTGGACGATATCCTGCTGGACGCTGTCGTGCCGGCATCCCTCCGAGCCGAAGGGGCATTCCGTCGGTTTACGTGCGATCCGGATCGTGTGGATGACGTCCGGCGAGCGATGGAAGACGCCGTGGACTGGCTTCAGTCCGTTGGGGTGGATGTTGCCAACATGGTCCTAGATATCACTGGCGGAACCTCCGTGATGTCCGTTGGAGCATACACCGTCGCCGTGAGCCGCGGGATCGACACAATGTACGTTTACTCGCAATACGACTCGAAGCGACTACCTATCGCCGGTACTCAAAGAGGTGTCTACGTATCGCGAATGAGCACCGCGACCCATGATGCTACGATGAGAACAGATGCCAATGCGTAGCGAGGTGACCCACCTATACTTAGCGGTGCCTTCCTAACCCTTTGCTTAGTCGCAATCCGCTTGTGAGTTGGCTCCGTTTGACCGAAGAGTCGCCCTCGTCCGCTTCTACGCGGCCATGTGCCGGTGCGGAGTTATGGGCGACGCCTCCTGAGCGTGGAGCAGGCCTCGAGAGCAGGTCGTGATCCTCTACATCCGTGAACAGGGCGTCGAGATCCATCGCACGGGGGAGCGGCTCGTGCTCCGAAAGGACGGCGAGACGCTTCAGGAGGTGCGACTGCGGGATGTGGAGCGCATCGTTCTCTTCGGTCCCATCGACATGACCACCCCCGCCATGTACGCCATCCTGGAAGCGGGAATCGAAACCGACCTGCTCACCGAAGATGGCCACTACCTCGGATCCCTCACCCCGGGGCTAGGCAAGAACGTATTGCTGCGCCGGACACAGTACCGTAAGGCCGACGACCCCGCCTTCAGGCTCGAACTAGCGAGGATCATGCTGGATGCCAAGATCGGCAACTGCCGCTACGTCATCTCCCGTCACGAGCGCAACCACCCGTCCGATGAGCTGAAGGCTGCCCTGGATGCGCTGGCCGACGCCCGCCAGCGCCTCCGGCATGCCGACGACGTGGAAAGCTGCCTCGGAGTGGAGGGCGACGCCGCTCGCATCTACTTCGCAGCTTTGGGCAAGATGGTTCGCGCAGAGTTCGCCTTCACCCAGCGGACGCGCCGCCCACCCCGCGACCCTGTCAACGCACTCCTCAGCTTCGGCTACACCCTCGTCATGACGGAGTGCTTGGGGGCACTGGCTGCCCACGGGCTGGACCCCTATGTTGGCATGATCCATAGCACTCAGTACGGTCGGCCTGCTCTGGCGCTGGACCTGCTCGAGGAGTTCCGCCCGGTGATAGCCGATCGGATAGCTCTGAGCCTGGTCAACAAGGGCGAGCTGCAGCCTTCCGACTTCCAACAGAGCGACGACGGCGGAGTGCGCATGATCGACGAGGCGCGCACCATCTATCTGAAGAAGTATCATCGCATCATGTCGGTCGAAATACGCTCCAGGACGGATGGCAGCCCCTTGTCGTTTCGCATCGCCATCCAGCAGCAAGCCTCGCGCCTGCGAGCAGCCATCGAGGGCCGTGCCCCATACGACCCCTATACACCTAGGTGAACCATGAGACGACGAAGCCATTGCGTCATCGCCTACGACGTGTCCGACGACAACCGCCGTACTAAGCTGGCGAAGCTCCTGCTGGACTACGGCGACCGCATGCAAGACAGCGTCTTCGAAGCGGACCTGGAGCCCGCCGAGATCGAGAAGATCCTGCGCCGGGTCGAGAGGCTACTTGAGCCGTCGGATCGGTTCTGCATCTACCGTTTGTGCGCCGACTGTGCCGAGGATGTGCGGCGCCTGGGCCCAGACGGTCCGGTAGGGCTGGACGACCTGTGCATCATCTGAGGCGTCTGCCGCTAATGTCCGGATCGGGCCTGGAAGGGGGGAGATTAGCGGCAGA
>JBBIPC010000058.1:0-2801 GCA_037443035.1 Chthonomonadales bacterium | reverse complement strand
ACCCCATACCCGCAACTCGACCCGGGCATCAGGGCTGTGAGCGGTGGTTTCGATATGTCCCGACAACGGCATGCCGGGACTACTCAACCACCGCTCATGGCGCCGCGAGAAGCGTCGGAGCCTATCGAAACGACCGGGTTGGATGGGGGTGTCATTCGTAGGGTCGGTGGTTTCGATACGTCCCGACAACGGCATGCCGGGACTACTCAACCACCGGCAGTTATCGGTCCGACTCGACCACAACATGCGATGCGGGAGGGAGCGCGGCCAGCGCGTGCCACCGGAGGGGTCAGCTACGCGCCTCGAAGGATACGTTCGAGGAATGTACGGGTGCGGGGATGTTGGGGTCGCTGCAAGATGGCGGATGGCGGCCCCTCCTCCACGATTCGACCTTCGTCCATGAACAGCACGCGGTGCGCTACCTCGCGGGCGAAGCCCATCTCATGGGTCACCACGCACATGGTCATTCCCTCCTCTGCCAGGGTGCGCATGGTCTTCAGAACGTCACCGACAAGCTCGGGGTCCAGAGCGGACGTGGGTTCGTCGAAGAGCATGAGCTTCGGCTCCATGGCCAAGGCTCTCGCAATGGCCACCCGTTGCTGCTGTCCTCCCGACAGCTCCGAGGGGTAGGATTTCCCCCGCTCGCCAAGACCTACACGTTCCAGCGTGCGTTGGGCGCGTTGGAACGCGTCCTTTTCCGGCATCTTCAGGACGTGTCGGGGAGCCAACGCCACGTTCTGAAGCGCGGTAAGGTGGGGGAACAGGTGAAAGTGCTGGAAGACCATGCCGACGCGGCGGCGCAGAGCGTTGACGTCGGTGGTATGATGCGCCGGATCCAGGCCACAGACCTCCAGTGTTCCTGCTGTGGGGCGCTCCAGCCCATTCAGGCAGCGGAGGAGCGTGGACTTCCCGCACCCGGACGGACCGATGAGCACCACCACCTCGCGGGGGTGGATATCGAGGTCCACACCATCGAGGGCTGTCAGACGGTGGAAGCGCTTGACAAGCCCACGCGCACGGACCATGGGCCTGTTGGCCGCTATGTTTTTCTCAGAGTCCACACTCTCGCTCCAAAGTGACTGGAATGTACCCTGACCCAGACGGACGTATGCTTGTCACACCATGGCGAGCGTGCGACAGGGCCGCGCCGAATGCGGGAAAGACTGCCGTGGTGGACTGTGTCAGTGACGCCATCGGCTCTCCAGAGCTGCCGCCATGCGAGTCAGGGGCAAGGTAAGGACCAGATATGCCAGCCCGACCATAGGCCAGATCACCATGGGCATGGCCAGGGAGCCTGTGAGCTGCTGGCCCTCACGCGTCAGTTCGACCAAGGCGATGACCGAGACCAAAGAGGTGTCTTTGAGCAGGGCGATGGCCTCGTTCGTCAGAGGAGGAAGCACGCGGCGAACCGCCTGAGGGAGTATTACCAGTCGCATGGCCATGGCATAGGTCATGCCGAGCGATCGAGCGGCCTCCATCTGTCCTATGTCCAACGAGCGGATCCCTGCGCGGAAGATCTCGGCTACGTAGGCAGAACTATTCACAGTGAAGGCGAGGAGCGCAGCGGGCCATTGGCCGAGCTGGACGCCCGCGGCAGGCAATACGTAGTAGACGGTGAAAAGCTGGACTAGGAGTGGCGTGCCACGAAGAACCTCGATGTAGACAATGGCCGGCACAGACAACCACTTCCGGTGGCTCAAGCGGAGGAGTGCCATGCACAGCCCCACGGGCAAGCCAAGCAGCAACGAGTAGAAGGTGAGCTGGACCGTGACCAGGGCAGCGCGGGCCAGTGCCGGCGCGACCATACCTAGTAGCTCTCTCGTGGACCGTCGAGGGCCGCCTGTACCTGTCTCGCCGAACCACTTGGTGCGCAATCGGCGGATCTCACCTCGCTCCTCCAGCCGCAGGAGGGCACGGTTGACCTCTCGGATAAGTTGGTCGTTGTCCTTCCGCGCGACGATGCCGTAATGCTCTTCCGTGAACAACGACCCGGTCATGACCAACTGCTCGTACCCCCTGTGGAGCATGTACTTCAGGACGGGCGAATCGGTCATGACGGCGTCAAGATTTCCATTCTGCAGATCCAGCAGGGCAAGGTCAATGCTGTTGTAGTCGCGGATTCGGATGCCTGGACGCTTACGGAGAACCTCGCGGGCAGTCGTATTGATCTGGATGCCGACGGTCTTGCCTTCCAGGGCGTCCAAGGTGTCGTATCGAGGACCCGTCCTACGGCATGCGAGCGCTTGCCCGGCCGTGTAGTAGGGCATGGAAAAGCCGAGGGACCGGCTCCTCTCTTCGGTGATAGTGACCGCCGAGATAACCAGGTCGAATTTGCCGGCCTGCAGGGCGGCGAAGATGCCGTCGAAACCGCAGTTCACCCAGCGCACCCGCCTCCCCATTTCTTCCCCGACCGCCCCTCCCAACTCGATATCGAAGCCAGTGAACCTATTGCCGTTCAGGAATTCGAGGGGTGGATAGGTCGCGTCGGTCCCGATGACGAGGTCTTCCGGAGCAGCCAGGGCAGTACAAGACGTTAGGACCAGGCATGCCGCGAGTAACCACGTCCGGCGATACGGGTGGGTGATCCTCATGCCGTATGAATACGGCCAGACGCATGGTGGTTCCTCCCGCCCAGGTCAACCGTACGTTCGGACGCCGCAAGGAGCGGCGGTTGCATCTCTTGCGCCGCGAGGAGCGGTGGATACACGCTGCGCGTCCTTGATCGCGAGGAGAACGTCGTCATGCCTTACGGCCGGAGGCCGTGTAGCCGCAGGTTCTTCCTGCGCTACGTTACGCAACCG
>JBBIPC010000057.1:0-2828 GCA_037443035.1 Chthonomonadales bacterium | reverse complement strand
CGTTAGCCATATCAGAACGAGGGAAGATGAACCAGACCGCGACCCACTACTCAGACGCCTTGGTAGACTACAGTGGGCTGAGCAAGACCCTTGGGGATCTTGGGCACTCATTCTCACTCCTAGAGTTTCTTGACCTCTGCGCGCTCCTCGAGGGCATCGTTCTGCACGACCGCCTCGTTGTCGTTGGTGGCGACCCTCTGGTCTCTGGCCCCGTAGAGACACAGCGTCTGCAGATGCGGCAGTCGGCCGCTTCCCTTGACGCTCGGCCATCACGGGTCGTTCCGTCTCCAGGCATGGAGAGGTGGTGCAATCTTGTGAAACCGCTCGTAGATGCTGGCGTCCTGGTAGCCGCTCCACCCACCCGCCCAGGCAACCCTGGACCGAAACCTGCCGGTGCAGCGGGTGAACGTGGCTTCAATGCCCGTGCGCATCTCCGTCGTGGCGCGGCCCCAATGATTGCGCGGTCGACAGAGCTTGATTCGTGGTACGAGGCTGGACGGCTTCTCGGTGCCGAGCAAGAGCTTGGATGTCCCCCTCTTGCCCTCATCCGACAACGTCCATTCTACGAGCGGGGTGGTCAAACCAAGCCTCGGCACACGGTCTGTGACCTGATGGGTCGATACCAGGATTTGGCCTCAGCACTTCTCGACCTGCGAGCCCGAACTCGTCTCTCCATGGCCCCATTCCTCGTGGTGCCTATCCCGCCGTTGCCGCTGATAGTCCTAAAGCTGTGCTCGTCATACGATGACGTCATCCCACGCACGTTGGATATTCGCGAAGACTACGCAGACTTACGTTCGTCGCTGCGGTCCTTGCGAAGCGACCTCGCGGACGATACCATTTCCCCAAAGAAGAAGTTGTCGCTGATCAGCTCATGGCAGCGATCATGGGCGACGCTCCAGAAGTATGGTGAGCAGTCAAGTCACGTGGAGTTTGCAAGTAACGCTCTTGATATTCCCGACCTGAATAGCGCAATCGAAGGGGTTGGTCTCAACTGGCTGCGATTGAGTGAACTCCTGAAGGCCGTCGCTGACCGGGCCACGCGTGCCTTCTACTCGTGGCGTGTGCGCGTCCTGCATAGCGTCGCGCGAAGGTATCTCGCTACACCGGACTCCGAACTCGCCGAGCAGGTGTGGCGCCTGTTCAGGGCGCGAGTCACACCTGATCAACTCGAAGCTCTTCAAGCGCACTGGGGTTTGGTCCGCGGACAGAATGGCTAACAACGGGTTGCAGCCGACGTTGCTCCGCTGCGCTCCGCAACGCGGCTGAATCCGAGCGTTAGACGGCGTGGAATCATCACCGAGGTACGATACGTGAACTGCTACCGAAGGTCCGTGGAGTGCGAATGAGGCAGGCATCTGATGCCGAGTACTTGGAGATCATCACGGGTGCCATCCGCGTCTGCGCGGACTACCGGCCGAGGTTCGGACACGGCCGCGAGGCCGGCTTCACCTTGGCTGAGTTCCAGCGCCTGTACCAGGCCGATCCTTTCTACTCCTGGTTCGGACTCGACAACCCGCTCATGTACGCCGCTCACAGAGCGGCCGGCGGAATGACGTCCGTCTACCGCCAGATTGGCATCGGTTGTCAGTGGCTGTTCAACAGGATCCTCCGGGACTCGCTGAACCTCGATGAGGAAGCCGCCAACTGGTCGTACAAGGTGCCGAGTGCCGGTGGCGGTCGACAACGTACGCTCTCCCTTGATGCCAGGATTCCAGTGGCGACGCTCCCTGCTGATGCCCGCGGAGATGCCGTGCGGTCGTGGCTCGCCGAGTCCGCGAAGCGCCTCGAACTTACCAAGAAGGCTGCGCGGGGCCTTCAAGGCGCTGTGTTCGAGGTGCGCCAAGGGTACAAGAGCAAGGACTCGAAGCGTCAGAATGCCGATGTGGCTAACGCAGCCAATGCATACGCACACCAGTATTTGCCTGTCGTTGCCCTTCTTTCAACCCAGATCGACTCGGATGTGGCCGACCGTTATCGGCGCGCCCGCTGGCTGCTCCTTGTGGGCAACACGTCGGGTTCGGCGTGGGACAGCACGTACGTCTTTGCACGCGATGTGGTCGGTTACGACCTCGCGGGGTTCTTCCAGCGGAACGCACCATCGCTTCGCGCCGCTGTTGATGAGGTCTTGAGGAGTCTACTCAGTGAAGCCTAAGCATACTCAGCTTGCCTTGTCGGAGACCGAACCGGAGGGCACAGTTCGGCTTCAGGAACACCTCACCTTCAAGGGGAACCAGTCCAACGGGCGGCACGGCTGGTTACGTCTCACGCCAGCGTACTCACTGCATCTAGTCCAAAATCTCGTCACCGGCCTTTCTAAAAATGATGTCGTACTCGATCCCTTTTGCGGGACAGGGACCACCGCGCTCGCTTGTTCGGCCCAGGGAATCGAGTGCGACACGATTGACCTGAACCCCTTTCTCGTGTGGCTGGCATCCGCCAAGTGCGCTTCCTACTCCGAGGTACACATTCGGGAAGCCGAGATGTTTGCGCAGCAGATCTTGAAGCAGGACTTGAACAGGGCTGGCGCGTGGGTTCCGCCGATTCAAGACATCCACAAGTGGTGGACCGAGCCGACGCTTCACGCATTGTCAGCGCTTTTTGCGAACATTTCTGAGAAGCCAGAACCCCCGAGCCGGGATCTTCTTCAGATCGCTTTCTGCCGCACGGCCATTGAGACGGCAGCGGTCAGCTTCGGGCACCAGTCGATGTCATTCCGGCGAGCCGACCCGCAACCGACCCTGTTCAATCAATCATCCTCGGAGCTCGTGATGGGCCACTTCGAGCGGGCGCACGCCGATGTCTTGAAGACTGCCGCCGATAACCCG
>JBBIPC010000056.1:0-2844 GCA_037443035.1 Chthonomonadales bacterium | reverse complement strand
ACGTCCCGACAACGGCATGCCGGGACTACTCAACCACCGCTCATGGCGCCGCGAGGAGCGGCGGCTACATCTCTTGCGCCGCGAGAGGCGGTGGTTGCATCTCTTGCGCCGCGAGAAGCGGTGGCTACATGCTGCGCGTCCTTAGGTGCGACGGTACCGTCGTCATGCCTTACGGCCTAGGGCCGTGTAGCGGCAGGTTCTTCGTGCGCCGGTGTTACGTCCTTGACTGTCGGTCAATGGCGGAGGGCTCCACCGCCGAGGGTACGCCGGCGGAAGAAGGTGGACAGCCTGCGCAATGGACTGATGACAAGGGGGAGCGCGTGGAGGAGGATGCGGACGAACGAACGCGGCAACGACTTGCTCCTCCTACCGGCTGGCCGCGCCAGGAGCCTGGCACGCTATCGCGCGTCGCCGCTGGCCTATGCCGAAGAAGTGCTGAGGGTGCGTTGGTGGCCTGCTCAGCAGGCGATCGCAGAGGCGTTGCTCCAGCATCGCCGCGTCCTGGTCAAGGCATCCCATTCCGTGGGCAAGACGCACGTGGCGGCGGGCCTTATCAACTGGCACTTCGACTGCTTCCGGCCGAGCATTACCATCTCCACGGCTCCGACTCAACGGCAGGTGGTTGACGTGTTGTGGAAGGAGGTTCGACGGCAGCGACGCGGGCGCCCCGGCCTGCTACCCAAGTCGCCGCGAATGGAGACGGATGCCGAGCACTTCGCTGTGGGCTATACCACTCGGGGCGAAGCGGCCTTCCAGGGGCGACATGCCGAGCACGTACTCATCGTGTTCGATGAGTGCGTCGGAGTGGACCCGGACTTGTGGGAGGAGGCCGAGGGCATGATGACTGGCGAGGGCTGCAGGTGGCTGGCCATCTGCAACCCGACGGACACGTCCAGCAGAGCCTACGAAGAGGATGTTTCGGGGCGCTTCCATGTCATCAATGTAAGCGCCCTGGACCATCCCAACATCGCAGCTGATCTCCGTGGCGAGCCGGTTCCCTATCCGTCGGCCGTACGGCTGGCTTGGCTGGAGGAGCAGATCCGGCGCAACTGCACGGCGGTGGAAGCGGGGGACCGTACCGCAGGCGATTTCGAGTTTCCTCCGTCCAGCGGTAAGTTCTACCGTCCCGGGCCGGTGTTCGAGAGCCGGGTGCTGGGTAGGTGGCCCACGCAGAGGACGTGCGCCGTGTGGAGCGAAGACGCATGGCAACGCTGCGTCGAGCCGCGCACCGTTCGTGAGGTCGAAGAAGGGCCCACAGTCATCGGGTGCGATGTGGCGCGGTACGGCGATGACTACACGAGCATCGTCGTCCGCCGAGGCGATGCGGTGCTCCACCACGAGACCCATAACGGTTGGGATACTGCGCAGACGGCCGGTCGTCTCAAGGAGCTCTGCAGGCAGTTTGCTGCAGCGGGTGAGGACCCGCGACGAATCGCCGTCATGGTGGATGACGATGGCGTCGGCGGAGGAGTCGTAGACCAGCGAGACGCCTATGCCTTCTACGGTTGTGGGGCAGGCACGCGGGCGCTTCGCGAGCAAGACTACCCAAACCGCCGAAGCGAGCTTTGGTTCTCGACAGCGGAGCGTGCTGCCCAGGGTCGGCTCGATCTAAGCGGCCTGCCGTCGGACGTGCTCCTGCTCCTGCGAAGGCAGGCGATGGCACCGCGGTGGCGTTTGGATTCCGACGGACGGCGGGTCGTGGAGCCCAAGCACGAGACGAAGCGGCGGCTCGGGCGTTCACCGGACGACATGGATGCGCTGAACCTGGCATTCAGCGATCCGCGGGCTCTCCGGCCGTCTCGCGTGCCGAGCTGGTGGTGAGCTGTGCTGGAATCGGATGGGTCGGGCGCTGAGAGCGCGTGGATGCGAGCGTGCGATGGATTGAGTAACGCATGGGGAGGAGACGGTGGCAATTCGTGAAACGATGGTGGATCTGGTGGCGCGGCTGCGGACGGCGATCGCTGATCCCGCAGGGGAGGATGCCACGTTCAGCGATGAGGATCTGCAAGAGTTCCTGGATACACGTCGGGTAGAGCATCGGTACCTGCTGCTGGCGGGGCTGCCCACCGTGCAACCTGGCGGAGCGATAACGTTCACCGAGTATTCGGCTGGCGGCCTGCAGGACTGGGAAGCGGACGGAGTTCTCTACGGCTCCAGCTATACTCGGGTCGAGCCACAAACTTCGGACTGGCGCCGAGGGCGCTGGACCTTCGCCACTCACCAGCCACCCCCTCTCTGGATCTCGGGGAAAACGTACGATCTGGCTGCTGCAGGG
Source organism: Chthonomonadales bacterium (assembly GCA_037443035.1). GTDB lineage: Bacteria > Armatimonadota > Chthonomonadetes > Chthonomonadales > CAJBBX01 > JABWBA01. The sequence goes on along the minus strand of JBBIPC010000056.1, from coordinate 569 downwards.
GCGGATGTGCTGGAGGCATGGGCGGCTCGGCTCAAGACTGAAGGAGACCTTCGGACCGGCGACTACGCATTCACGCGCCTTCCCCGCATCCAGGCCATGCTCGCGCTGGCTCGGGAGCTCCGGTGGCGCCAGCGCGCGACTCGGGTGGTTCTGCGGAGGTCAGACCTATGTTGAGCGACGCGGAAATCGGCGCCATGCGCCGTGAAGTCGCGGCGAGTTTGCCGGACACGGCGACGATCCAGCGCTGGAACGCCCAATGGAATCAGTGGCAGGCAGTAGGCACAGCTCCGTGCCGGACCATGCCTCGACGCTCCGTAACGCGAGATGTCAACGGAGAACTCCAGGGCATAACTCTTTGGCATATCCTGCTGCCCTGGAACGCCGACGTTCGCATCGGCGACCGCCTGGACGTCGGCGACACGACGTATGCGGTCACCGGATCCGACGCAGGCAGGTCAGAGGCGGTAGGACTGCTGGTGCAGTGTACGCGTGTGGCCTGACGCATCTGGTCGTCGAGTGCCCCGGTGCGAAGCATCGGGGCGTATCGAAACGACCGGCACCCCATACCC
>JBBIPC010000055.1:0-3447 GCA_037443035.1 Chthonomonadales bacterium | reverse complement strand
GTGGCGGCCTGATCGAGAGGATTCTGCTGCGGCTGCAGCATGTCACCTCGGCCGATACTCCGATCGCAAGGAAAGCTGCGCATGCTAGACGAATCCTCGTGGCGACTGCAGCTCCGCGCTGCCAACGGCCGCACATAAGAAGGAGTCCGACGTATCATGACGAGTGCACACCCTGCTGATGCACCCCCAACGCGTGTCTGGTCCTGGTTCACCCCAGAGGAGTTCGCCGAGCGCCGATCACGGCTGTATCGCGAGATCGGTGATGCCGTCGCTGTACTTCAGGGCGCAGGCCCGTTAGGCGCCTTCGATCTCTTCCGCCAAACGAACGAGGTTTTCTATCTGACCGGCCTCGAGGCTCCCCAGGCGTACATCCTGCTCGATGGTCGCTCGCGGACTGCGTCGGCCTTCCTGCCGAACAGACCCGAAGGCAGCCTGGACGAGGACAGCTACACCTATGCCGAAGATGCCGACCGGATATGCGCTCTCACGGGCCTCGACGCCGTGTATCCCTGGTCGGAACTGGAGCGGTCCCTCGACGGTCGAAGCGTGGTGTACACACCGTTCCAGCCTCCCGAAGGGAGAATGTCGTCCAGGGATGTGCTGCTCCACGCAGCGAGGCTGGAGGAAGCCGATCCGTGGGATGGAGGTGGCACGAGGCAGGACCGGTTCGTGGCACGCCTTAGAGAGCGACTACCCGAGGCTGAGCTGCGCGATCTTTCGCCCATCCTCGATGCCATGCGCCTGTACAAGAGCGACCAGGAGATCACCGTCATGCGTCGGGCCGGAGAGCTTGCGGCGCAGGCTGTCCTACAGGCCATGGCGATCACGCATCCGGGCATGAGGGAGTACGAGTTACACGCGGCGATGTTCCACGTATTCATCGCAGGTGGGGCCCGAGGCGAGGGCTATCGTGCGATCATTCCCGCCGGTAAAGAGAACGCCTGGGACGGCCACTATTGCAGGAACGACGGCCTCCTGCGCGACGGCGACCTCGTGCTCATGGACTGCGCCCCCGACGTCTGCAACTATACCAGCGACATCGGACGCATGTGGCCCGTCAACGGCTGTTACTCGTCCGAGCAGCGGGAACTCTATGGGTTCATCGTTCGGCACCACCAGACTCTGATCCGGCACATCCGGCCGGGTATCTTGCCGCGCGATGCCATGCGCCAGGCGGCCGAAGAGACGCGGACCTGGGTGGACGCGACGGCCTGGTCCAGGTCGGCGATCGAGGCGGCCGTGCGCAAGGCCCTGGACTGGACCGGCCATTGCTCCCATCCGGTCGGGATGGCGGTCCACGACGTGGGCAAGTACTTCGACCGCCCGTTCGAGCCAGGGCTCGTGATCAGCCTCGACCCCTCGCTCTGGATCCCAGAGGAGCAAATCTACATCCGTGTCGAGGACACAGGTGTCGTCACTGAGGACGGCTTCGAGGCGTTCACCTCGGCGGCACCCCTCGACCTCGACGCGGTGGAGGGCTTGGTCGGTACCGCAGTCAGTATGTAGCGCAGGCGTCCCGACTGCTCCTTACGACCTCACTGCGCAATCGGGGCGGCTGCGCTGCGCAAGCGCAGATCAGCGGCGCTCGAGCTCCTGCCGCGTCGCGATGGGCACGTAGCCCACCTCCAAGCCCTTTGGTGGCTTCACGATCTGCGCCGGATCCACACTGGCCAGTTTGCCTATCGTCGGTGGCGGCAGATAGTTTCGACTGCGCGTCCACGTACGGTGCAGCTTCTCGACCTTGGCCTGAAGCCGCTCGCGCTCCTCGGACGTAAGATCGGCGTTGAGAAGTGCCGGCTGATCCGCGAACCGATACCAGTAGTACGTAACCACGCTGCCATCGCCGAGACGTGCCCGGAAAGGACCCGCGACTGGTCCCGGCTTCTTCCAACAGCTTTCTGGGCTGTCCGGCGTCGTGTATGGTTCCGGCGGCGCTTCGGGTGGGCGCTTCCATCGGATGCTCCTCAGGCCCGTCTCCTCAGGCACCTGTTCAGGGAGGACCGGAAGCCACTTCGCCTTCTTTGGGTCTTGTGCGTCCGTCAGGCGGTAGTACTCCGGAAGGGATGCCAGTCGGCCGTCCTTGGTATTCGGAGTGGTGTTCAGGCGAAACCCGAAGGTATGGAGATCCAAGGCTGCGGGCTGGCCGAATGTCTGCCACTCTATGGGAACCTTTTTCTCAGGCCCGTCGCCCTCGCGCCACCAGATCTGCCAGGTGGCGTACCCTTTTCCGCCGAAAACACGCCGAAAAGCTCCGCTCGAGGCAATGACCCCGCGGCTGGTCGGGCCGCCAGCGAACCAGGCCGCTACAGAATCATACAAAGCAGTGCGATCGTAGACAGTATCCTGGTGCACGAGCATCGAGATGCCCCGATCCTGCGTCGGGAAGTGGACCGGCGCGATCCGCGCATACCATTCGCCCTTCGCGTCGCGCGCCATACGGGCGGGGGTGTACTGGGTCTCCATCTGGACGGCTCGGTTCGGTTCAGCAGGTCGGCTGTCGAGAAGCATGCCAGCGAAGCGGGGCTCCCGAACGGCCGCATGCGACCAGAAGTGCGGCAGGAAGAACGCCACTGGACCCTTGAAGTTGGCTGTGTTCAGAAACAGCGTCCAGCAATTGCCGCCGGTCGGTGTGTCCTTGCCCTCCGTCTTCGGCTTAGGTTCCAGCAACGGAAGGTTGAGGTAGCCGTAGCCGAAAAGCGTGCCGCATTCGCCCTGCTTCACGTTGAGGCCGTCAATGGGGAAGAGGAGCCAAGGGCTGAGCTGGGCCACACCGTAGAGCCCGCGCGGCTCTTCCCAGGTGCCCCAGCCATGAGCGGGCCCGTTTGCAATGTCGGAGAAGTTCGGCCCCACGCCGCCCATGATGAACTTCGGAGTGGTTGTCGGGAAACGTGTGTCCCTCCACCAACCAAGGCCGCCTTCGACGTCCGAGTACAGGTCCTTGGGTGCTTCACCGTCGTACTGTGCGAACATCCACGTCCCGGGCAGGCCTGTCTGGAACTCGTGACCGGGGTAGTAGCTCAGCAGCGGCCAGACCGTCACGTACATGGAGAAACCCGCATTGTACTTGGGATCGGCCCTACCAGCGTGAGGGATGATCAGGTAGCCACCCAAGTGCGCGTCACGAGGCGCTTGTTCAACGACCTGCGGTGTCGCTGAGTGCATCAAGGCGAGGACCAATGTCGCCGCCAAGCCGCTGGTCGTGACCAGCGCGAAGCGGTGAAGCGCAAACGCCATGTCCATCATGGTGAAGCCTCCGGGCCATGTATTGGAGACGAGTTACTCATTCTTGCGCAGGGGGCGTACGTCCTCCCAGTCGGCAATGTGGCGCAATGACCTGCCACCGGAGGGGACAGGCGATGGCGCCTACTCCTTGCGGCGTCACTGTGCAGCCGGGACGGCTGCGTTACGAACGCCGGCGTTGTCAACGTAGCGCAGGCGTCCTCGCCT
>JBBIPC010000054.1:0-4024 GCA_037443035.1 Chthonomonadales bacterium | reverse complement strand
GCAGTTCGGGATGCGCCAGTATGTCCACGCTGAGGCGAGCGCCAAATCCGCTCCCCGCACCGATGATGACTGTCTTGGGCATGGCTTAGGCTCCTCGACTAATGTGGGGTGTAGATCTCGCGCTCGACGGTGCAAGCACCACGCGCGCTGGTACACCCAACCTGGCTTCCACGAAGGCAGCCGTCGTTCCTGCGTTAGCCTTAGGTCCTTCGACACACGGAGACCTGCCCCGCGAGCGATGCATAATAGGCGTTAGAGCTACGCCCCATGGCAGAGGGGGGTCCGAGGGAGCCCACGGATGAAGTCTTTTCGCAAAGAACTCTGGTTCCGACTACCCTCGAGGAGAGGGTTCGTGAACATTACGAGCGAGGTGGAGGAGTGCGTGCGAGAGAGTGGCGTCAAGGAAGGCTTGGTGCTGGTGAATGCCATGCATATCACCGCTTCGGTCTTCATCAACGACGACGAGCCAGGTCTGCATAGCGATTACGACAATTGGCTAGAGCAGCTCGCTCCTTTCGATGCCTCACCCCAACGATACGCGCATAACAGGACAGGTGAAGATAACGCAGACGCACACCTGAAACGGCAGATCATGGGCCGGGAAGTTGTTGTCGCCATCACCGACGGAGCCCTGGACTTTGGCCCATGGGAACAGATCTTCTATGGAGAGTTCGATGGACGCCGCAGAAAGCGAGTCCTTGTGAAGATCATCGGCGAGTGACTGGCAGTAGGACAAGACCCGACATGTCTTGAGCAGGCCATCCGACGTCGGAACGGGGGCACAGGAGTTGCGCACACCGCCTAGCAAGTGGTAACAGACCACCAACGATGTAGACAAGCAGAAGGACTCCTAGGATGGGAGGTCGGCCCATGGACCGGAGGCGCATGTGCAGAGCACTACTCGGAGTGGTCTTGCTGATCGTGAGCGCGCATGCCTCGGCGCAGGGCTTTCAGGCACCGCCGCGCCCGTCGGTACCGCCGAGCATCACGTACCCGACAGACCTGGACACAGACCTGGACGGCGTGGATGACCTCATCACCCAGCGTATCGCGGAGATCCAGCAGCAAGCAGCTACGGAGAGTGATGCAACCCGACGAGCCTCCCTCTTGCAGAGACTCCACGATCCCATCGGGGTAGAGGTGCTGTTTGCCGAGCCTGTGACCGATCAGGATCTCGCCGCATTCTTCGCATCAGGGGGCACCGTGGACTACGTCTACCGCCACGTAAGCTACGGCTGGGGGGGTAAGATCCCACTCGCGACGGCTGCACAACTCCCTCGTGCCATGGGCCGCTCGTTTCTTGCCGTCGTGATGAATCGCCCTGTCCACCGTGACCTCGACGAGGCGACACGGACGGGAAGAGTACGACCCGTGTGGGCGTCTGGATTCGCTGGATCGCCATCTGGCTTCACGGGGAGCGCCAGCACGAGCATCGCCATCATAGATACCGGTGTGGACGATACGCACACCGATCTCACCGGCCGCATGCGCTACTGGAAGGATTGGTACAATAGCAGTCCCACGCCGGTCGATTACGACGGCCACGGCACCGCGGCTGCCAGCATCGCTGTGGGTTCAGGGGCTGCGGCCGGCGTAAACCCCACGGTTCTGCACTTCACGGATTCCAGCGACCTCACGAGTACCAGTTCGGGAAGTTTCAAGCCCTGGCCCCTCCACCTACCGGCTAGCAGCATCAGCATGACGCTCAGCGCGACATGGCTTGGAGGCGGACAAGGGACCCTAGGGTACGTCTACGCAAACAACGGAAGCACATCCTACACGCTCGGCAGTCCCACAAGCTCCGGCACCTCTCCCAGGACGATAACAGCGTCTTTTACAGGCCAGACAACGCGCCATTACTCCACATATCTCACCAAGAAGACGTCTTCGGATACGATCACGAAGTATGCCGTGGCCGGTTCCGTTACGTATACTGGTGTCGGGGACGGCTTCCCAGCCCTGAGCGGTGTGGCGCCCGGCTGCTACTGGGTAGGCCACAAGGTTTTCGCCAATGACGGCTCGGGCGGCGACACATCCTCCATCGGTTATGCGCTGGATGAATGCGTGGCGTACAGCTCCACATATGGCATCAAGGTTGTCAACATCAGCCTCAGCACAGGCTCGGCCTTCAGCCCCATACGGGACAAGGTAAACAGCACCGTTCAGAACGGTCTTGTCGTGACAGTCTCCGCTGGCAACTCCGGACCGAGTGGTGTCATGACCGATCCTGCACGTGCGAGACTGGCCATCACTGCTGCAGCCTCCAGCGACGCCAATGCGCTGACAGAGTATTCCAGCACAGGCAACTTCACACAGGAGTGGGACACGGATTACAAGCCGGACCTCTGTCCACCCGGCGGTTCGAAGTACCAGTCCTACATTCTGTGCGCGGATGCCAATCAGTCGGACGCGGGTTCCGCCACCTTCTCGGATCAGGTGGCGAATGACTATACGAATCTGCAGGGGACATCCATGTCGGCCCCATTCGCTGCTGGAGCGGCCGCGCTGGTAATACAAGCGCTGGAAGCCCGAGGACTCACGTGGAGCTATGCGAGTGACGCTCATCCCCGCCTCGTCAAAATGCTCCTCTGCGCGACTGCCACAGAAACGAACGCCAACAGGGAGGGAGGCACGAACAATCCGACGCTCGGCAGGGCAACAACGCCCAGGGATATGTACGAAGGGTACGGCCTTCTCAATTGCGATGCGGCAGTCGAAGCCGCCTACCAGAGCATGGCACCAGGCGAAACTATCAACGGAACCACCACCGGGACGGCCTTCGACCGACGGGCTTGGGCACGTAATGTTAGCCTGGCAACGGGCTCGCAGGTTCAGCTCAGTCTCACCGTTCCAGCGACCGGAGACTACGATCTCTACCTGTACTCGGGCAGTCCCGATGCCAACGGCAATCCGGTGATCCTTGCGGCGAGCGCTACCGCTGGCAACGGAGCTGCCGAGAGCATTACCTACACGCCCTCCTCCTCCGGCATGGCATACGTCGTCATCAAGCGGGTCAGTGGCAGTGGTGCATGGTCTCTGACGTTTTCGTCATCGGATAGCATTTGTGTGACTGCGCCTGACGGCGGCGAGACTTGGCGTTTGGGCACGGCCCAGACAATTCGCTGGACCTATACGGGAGCACCCGGCAGCAATGTCAAGATCGAGCTTCTTAGATCTGGTTCACCCGTGCGCACCATCGTGGCCAGCACGCCCATCGGCTCGGGCGGAGCTGGCTCGTACGACTGGACCGTGCCCATGGATCTGACTCCCGCTTCTGACTACCGGATCCGCGTGACCAGTGTGGAGTCTCCCGGCACCGGCGACGATAGCAATGGTGATTTCACGATCGGCCGAGCAGTGACGATGCTCAGCGTGGACAGTGCGAGCGGTCGGCCGGGCGACAGTGTGAACCTGCGCGCGGTGCTTCGGGACGCTGCCGGCGCAGGCATCGCCAGCAAGAACGTGACATTCTCGGTCGCAGGAACCGGCGTGGGGGCGGCGATGACAGGTTCCGATGGCTCAGCAACGTTACCCTACACGGTGCCCGACAGCCTCGGAGGTGGCGCTAAGGTGCTGGGGGGAGAATTCGCCGGGGACACGACCTACGAACCTTCCTCGGGACTTGCCACGCTCACCATCAACCCAGCGCCAACCACGCTGTATACCATTGACCGGACCGGAACCATCACAGAATCGGTGACGCTGCGTCAGTACGACCTGAAGCGGACCACTGACAACACTCTCTTGACGGGGAAGACCATTCTCTACCAGGTGGACGGCACCGACGTTGGTACATCTGTCACGGACGCCGGTGGCGATAGCAACCTCGCCTGGGTTATCACCGACGGTCCCGGCTCACGAACCATCACCGCCCGGTTCGCGGGCGACGCCGTCTACAACGCCGCCTCGGCGAATGCGACTCTGACGGCGCTGACATGGACCACCAAGATGGCCACGTTCGACCGGACACAGCGGATCACACTTCGGACGGAGCTGAAGTGCCGCCTGCTAAGGAGCGACAACG
>JBBIPC010000053.1:0-4298 GCA_037443035.1 Chthonomonadales bacterium | reverse complement strand
ATGACCCATCTCCTCTCCATCTCCATTGGACCCGTCCAGCCGTTCATCGAGGCGGCGCGGCGGACGGCGGATCTCACAGCAGGATCGGAGCTCCTCGTCGATATCGCGAAGGCCGTCGCCCAGAGCGTGAAGGAACAGGAGGGCACGCTCATCTTCCCTGCCCCCACGGACGACCGCCAAGATAGCAAGATAACCGACGGACCGAACAAGATCCTCGCCAAAGTGTCCGGGGACCCTAAGTCCATCGCCGATAGGGCACGCGACGCGGCCCAACAGGTGCTGAAGAACGCGTGGATGTCTGTCCTGACGCCCGAACTCCGACCCCACATCGACATCGAGCTTGCCGCGGCGCAGATCGCGTCATTCCTCGAGTTCTATGCCGCGTGGGTGCCGTTCAACGACGACAACTACCGTGAGGCCCGCAAGCAGGTCGAACTGCTCCTCGCGGGCCGCAAGGCGCTGCGCGATTTCGACCAGCCGACCAGCAAGCCCGGGATACCCAAGAGCCCCCTCGACCCGGCTCGGGACAGCGTCATCCTCGATACGATGCCTCGGTCTAAGGGGCCGCTGTTCTTGAAGCAGGCGGAGCACCTCGACGCGGTCTCGCTGATCAAGCGGGTTCAAGGGCGCGGCAAGGGCGGCGTTCCGTCCACCTCCGAGCTCTCATCGGTCGCGCTGCAATGGAAACTCGGCCACGACAACCCGGATGGGATCATGACGCTCTCCGCGATCGCGGAGTCTACCGAGAAGAGGCTGTCGGTCGGCGATCTGCTCTATCCGGGCCGGCTCAAGGACGCAGTCGAGAGCGGGGAACTGACCGAGACCCAGCGAGACAACGCGCGCAATGCCTGCGAGGGCAAGGAACCCCCCGACTGGGCCTCCTACTACGCCATCCTCTGTGCCGACGGCGACCACATGGGCAAGCTGCTGGGGCAGATGACCACACCGGAAGCACACGTCGAGTTCAGCCGGAAGCTATCGGAGTTCGCGCAGGCGGCCAAGGGCATCGTTGCCGGCCATGGCGGTCACATGGTCTACTCCGGCGGCGACGATGTGGTCGCTCTCCTACCCACACACAAGGCGCTCGAGTGCGCCGCGGCGTTGGCGAAGGCGTTCCACGCCGAGGTCGGCGGTGACCTGTCCGTCGGCGTCGCCATTGTCCATCACATGGAACCGCTGCGCATCAGCCTCGAACGCGCCCGGGAAGCCGAGCGGGAGGCCAAGAAAGAACGCAACTCGCTGGCCGTGGCGCTGCATACGCGGGGCGGCGAACCGAGGATCGTCGCCGAACAGTGGCAGTCCGACTACAGCCTGACGACATGGACTGAATGGGAGAAGGCATTCCGCGATAAGGAGGGTCTGTCACACGGCTTCCCTTACGAGCTTCGGCACCTTGCCCGTGAGGCCAAGGGGGTCCTGAGCGCCGACACGCTCAAGGCCGAGGCCGACCGCATCCTGAAACGGAAGCAAGGCGGAACGGGTAATCAGCCCTACCTGGCCAGTCTGGAAGACGAGATCGGCAAATGCTGCAATGCCGACAAACTCGCGGACCTCGTCGCCAAGCTCGTTATCTGCCGCTTCCTCGCTCAGTATCCGGAGGTGCCATGATGCAGACGATACGACTACGGGGGGTTGACCCGCTCCTCTTCCGCGACGGGCGCCCCTTTGCTGAGGAACTAGGTGCCCAGCGCGCCGACAGCCTACCGGTGCCCTATCCTGGCGTCGTTGCGGGCGCAGTCCGCACCGCTGTCGGAAACCGCGAAGGATGGGATTGGCAGAACGGAGGTCCGGCCCAGGCCCTGGCTCTCGACGTTCACGGGCCGGTGGTGTGCGTCGGCGACGGCAAGCCCGTTGTCGCGGCCCCAGCCGACGCCCTGATCTACAGGACGGACAACGAGAAGAACAACCCGCTGCGCTGCATGTGCCTGAGACCGCTGGCCGAGCTACCGAGCGGTTTTGGCTGCGACCTGCCTGAGGGTGTGCGGCCAGTGCAAGTGACCAACGAGGAGAAACCCGAGCGCGGCTACCGCTTCTGGCTCTGGGGCGACGTCGAGAAGTGGCTCGCCGAGCCATCGGGAGCGGGCTTCGACCCACTCCCCGAACACTTCTGCAACATCGGGCTCCCCGCCGTCGAGGAGCGAACCCACGTCAAGATCGGGTCGAACGGCGTCGCGGAGGACGGCATGCTGTTCACGACCGCATCGGTGGTTCCGCTGGAGCGGCGAAGGGACAAGGACGACAAGAAGATCGAGCGCGACTGGTCCTACCTGGTCCGCCTCGCTTCAGAAACCAACATCGATGGTCCCCTGTTCCTCGGCGGCGAGCGGCGTGTTGCCGTGGCCGAAAAAGCGTCACCGAACGACTGGCCAACGTGTCCTGATGACCTGAGGACGAAGCTCGCAGCATCGAAGCGCATCCGCATGATCCTCGTGACACCGGCCATCTTCTCGGGCGGATGGAAGCCGGGCTGGGTAGACAACTCACCGCCCGGCGTGAATGGCTTGAAGCTCAGGCTCGTGTCGGCGTGCGTCCCGCGCCGCGAAGCCGTGAGCGGATGGGACTACGTCAAGCGCGGCCCCAAGGCCGTTCGGTGGCTCGTGCCCGCCGGTTCCGTGTTTTTCTTCGAAGCCGATGGCGACACTTCGCAGCTCGCCTCGTCGGCATGGCTTACGCCCGTAAGCGACAACGAACAAGACCGCCGTGACGGCTACGGACTGGCCGTCTGGGGCATCTGGGATTACACAGGAGGTAACGGATGAAAGCGACTATCATCTATCTGCACGCCATCACGCCGGTCCATTCCGGAACCGGCCAGACCGTCGCCGTCATTGACCTACCCATCGCCCGCGAGAAGGCTACCGGCTGGCCCATCATCCCGGGCAGCAGCATGAAGGGGGTGGTCAGGGCAACCACTCCCGGCGATGAGGATGCCAAGAAGGCCACCTTCGGCTCTCAGGACAAGGCCGGCGAGATCGTGTTTACGGACCAGCGCATCCTCTGCCTGCCCGTGCGTAGCTTCTTCGGCACGTTCGCATGGGTGACCTGCCCGCTGGTTCTGAACCGATTCGTGAACGATATGAGCGCCATCGGGGCGGCTCTCCCGTTCACGAACTCTATTCCCACTGTTGCCAACGAGAATCAATGCTCAGTCACCAATCCCTCCAAACTCATGCAACCCGGGACAACGCCCCACAAGGTGTTTCTGGAGGACCTCGACTTGACTGCGACGGCGGACGCCGCCACGGAGACAATCGCTAAGGCCCTGGCCGGCAGACTTTTCCATGATCAGGGCGCGCCGACCCATTTCAAGGAGCGCTTCGCCATCGTCTCCGATGAGCTCTTCAACTTCCTGAGCGAGACGGCTACCGAGGTAGCTGCCCGGATAGCGCTGTCCGAGGAAACGGGCACTACATCGGGTCCCGGGGGCAACCTGTGGTACGAAGAAGCCGTCCCCGCCGAGACCATTTTCGCCGGCGCGGCGCTCCATGCCAACGGTGGCGACCTAAGTGATGTCCTGAGCGGCATTTCGTATGTTCAGATTGGCGGCAACGCCAGCGTAGGCCGCGGCCTCTGCCGCGTGATTGTCGGGTGAGGAGGCTGCCATGACACGTTCACAGGAGTTGATGAGACAGGCTGAGGTGCTGGTGACAGCCGTCAGGGACCGACCCAACACGTCCGATTCGGTCAAGAAGACCTACGGAGGCTTGTGTCACGAGTTCCCCGTCATGGTTCGGACGTGTGGGCTCTGTCAGGCGGTCGCGTTCTCGCTAGACAAAGCGGAGGGCAACGAGGCGCACTCTTTGCTGCTCGACCATGTTTCCAGCGTCTTGGGAATCCCGCGAAACCAGCTCGCCCAGCGCATCGAGGCTATGTCCACAACAGAGTACATGCTCGCCACACGCAAGATCGTCTCGGCCTGGCTCTTCTTCAAACGTTTCGCCGTCTCGATCCTCAAGGTGAAGGACGCGAGCTCCGCGAAAGACGGAGGCTAGCATGCCACATCCAGCATGTAGACAGAGTGTCAGCGCACTCGCGGGCAGACCAACCTTCGACAACCCCGGACTCGCCCTTGCCCGGTACCTGCCGCAGAACGGCGATGATCACGCTGCAGCCAAGGCGCTCCTCGATCGCGTCCAGGCCAGCGCGGCTTCTGAGGTCTACAAGGCCGCTTTCAAGCGCTACAAGGCGGCCCTCCCAGATCCTGTCCGAATCGAACTGAAACTTGGAGCACCGATGGCCCTGGGTCTCGGCATGTCGAGCCCGCTCGAAGTGGGCCTGACCACGCTTCACACCTACGG
>JBBIPC010000052.1:0-4299 GCA_037443035.1 Chthonomonadales bacterium | reverse complement strand
TACGTGGTAGATTGGGGCGGCATCTGTGCCAAGGCTATGACCGACTTCGGCTACATATCTCAGGAGAAGCTACCAGCGACTGGTCCCCCGACAGACGATCTTCGGCGAAAGCACAGGGAGCTGGAGAGATTTCGACGGGCTGCCGGTGTCGTCATCATAGACGAGAGCCACAACTTCCGCACTTCATCGGCCAACCGGTACCGGAACATGCACGCGCTCCTCGAGCCGTACGCCGACCGCCGCAAGCGCGTCGTCCTACTCACGGCGACGCCTGTCAACACGGAGTACCGCGACTTGGCGAACCAACTCGCGCTGATCACCCACGAGCGAGGCACTATCGCTGGATACCCAGCGCATACGATTCGCAAGATAGCCGACCAACTGGATCGCGAGGACGCCATCGTACCCGAGTCGCTCCAGATAAGGCCGGACCTATTCGCGACGCCCCTGAAGCATCTCGACAAGGTTCTCGAGTCCGTTATCATCCAGCGAAGCCGCGCCACCGTCAAGGCGCTGGCCGAGGCCGTTGGCAAGGAGGTGCACTTCCCCAAGCGCAACGATCCGACGACGATTTCCATCACGCTCGGCGCGGACAGCCCCGCCTATGTGCGATTGCTGGAGGTCGCTGCGAGGAGCATCGACCCCACGGCTCGGTACATTGCAATCCTGAGGGAAAGACTCGCACATACCGCGGAATGCACCGACGCATGGCCGGCGGACGTGCCCTCCACGGGAAGTGGCATCAAACTTGCCGCGTATCTTACCGAACAATACAGGCGCAAACCCCAGGTCACCGGCAAGACCTACCGCGCCGAGGTTCAACTTGCAGCTCTCGTCTTCGCGAACGTGCTGAAACAGCTCGAGAGCAGCCCTGTTGCGTTCCAAGGCATCATTCAGAGCCTGGCAGAAGGGCTGCTGGCGCGCCTGCGTCATGTGTTCGGGGACGACGCTGCCGAAACCATTCGTCAACACGCTGCATGGGTCCAGCACCCCCTCTTCCCGGACCAAGAGGAGGAGGGCGCCAGCGAGGAAGAGGAAGAGGACATCGCGACCCTGACAGCGGAAGGCGAAAGCGCCGATGCATCGGGCGAGGAAACGGACGACTGGTTGCAGAGGGCCATCAAGTCCCGCGGCCTCCAGAAGACTCTCGACGCTTTCACCGAAAAGGACTTCGACACGCACCGATGGCGCAAGGACATTGAGCAGGATCTGGAGTACCTGAAGCAGATCCACGAGGCGACCCTCGAGGCGAGGCAACATCCCGATCCCAAGCTGGAGCAGGTCCTCCCGGTCATCCAGGAGGTAGTGCAAGCTGGCCGCAAGCTACTCATCTTCACGCAGTCCCTCAGGACTGCCCAGTACCTGGAGCGCCAGCTTTCACGCCGGATGCCCGCCCGGAAGATCGGGCGCATCGACTCCAGGGTGGAGCAGACACGCGCGGCAATCGTCCACGCCTTCTGCCCGGCTTACAACCCGAAGCCGAACCCCTGGCCACCCAGCGTGCCGCGGTCCCTCGACATCCTCATCTCCACCGACGTCCTCTCCGAAGGCGTGAACCTCCAGGAGGCGGGCGCCATCCTCTCCTACGACATCCACTGGAACCCGGTGCGCCTCATTCAGCGCATCGGACGTGTGGATCGCCGCATAGACCCCCGGAAGACCCGCCTCGATCATTCCTTCGACATCCTGAACGTTCTGCCGCCGGACGAACTGGATGCCATCATCAACCTGGTGGATGCTGTGGAGGGCAGGACTCGTAAGATCAGCCGAGTGCTGGGCATAGATGTCTCGTTCTTCAAAGCCACGGATCCTGTCGGTACTCTTCGCGAGTTCAACGCACTTGCCGATGGCGAAGTAAGCTCCCTCGAGCAAGCCTATGGGCGGTACGCAGCAGTGAAGTCCAAGCCAATGGACGATGCGACCCGGGCGTTGCTGGAACGTCTGCCCATGGGTGCTTTCGGCGTCTGGGACCGGGCACCGTGCGATGGCCTCTTCGCGCTCTTCACGGTTCAGCCGACGCGCGACGCATCCGAAAGGGACCTCGCCAAGTTCAGCAACCTCGTCGGCAAGCCAGTTCTCGTGCTGCATTCCGACGATGCGGGCACGACCACCAACGCCAGCGATATCCTCAACCTCCTCGCCGGAATGGTTCGCGGCGAACGCTCCGGTCTGCCATCGTCAGAAGAGGATCTCCTCGCCAGGCTGAAATCCCTTCGCGACATAGCACGACAGCAGTTTGCCGATATCGAACTGCCGCGCACTCTCCAACCGCGGCTGGAGTGTTGGATGGAACTCAGGAGAGCGACATGAGGATTACCGAGAGCATGCTGCTGCAAGTACGTGACCGCGAGAGTCTTTTCCGGCTTCTTCGTGATGGCTTACACTGGCCACTCGACCCGGAAGATACACTTACCTACGACCTCTCGGTGCAGGGAGTCAAGCTCCAGAGGCTGAGCGTGTCGCGAATAGTCCCGTTCTCCGCGGAAGACCCCTACGCCATCTACCTTGTCGAGTCCGCCGAGCCCATCCGGCGCTCGAACCTGCGGGAGTCCCTCCGCCAGGTACGGGCTGAGCTCCGCAGAAGGGGTACCGCCGGCGACCATCCCCTTGAGAGACTGGTCTTCATCTGTGCCGCCGAAGGATATAAGTCTGTGCGCTTCGCCCAGTTCACCGACCGTAAAGGCCGACAACCACTGCTGCGGGCGTTCGGGTGGGAGGCGGACCGTACGGAGGAGACGCGGACCGTCCGTGAGATGTGTCTGCCCGCCCTCGCCGTCGCGCAGGACCCCTATGGCCACGTGGACTGGTCCAGCGCCAAGTGGGAGCAGGCTTGGGATGTCGAGGCGGTCACCAAGGCCTTCTACAACGACTACAAGGCCGTCTTTGTGGAACTGGAGCGAGCGGTTCAGCGAAGCATCCCGACCAACGACGAAGCGCGCCTCTTCACACAGCGGCTCATGAACCGCCTCCTCTTCTGCTGGTTCCTTCAGAGGAAGGGCTGGCTGGACGGCCGCAGGAACTACATTCGGTCGCTCTGGGAAACCGCCGAAGACCACGCCCATTCCCGCGGACACGGACCCCGCTTCCCATCTTTGTACGACGACTACCTCTGGCCACTATTCTTCTGTGCTCTCAACACGCCCACCGAGGAACGGCCGAACGACTCAGATTGGTCCCGCCTTGAGGGCTTCCTGGGCCGCGTTCCCTTCCTCAATGGCGGCCTCTTCGAGTGCGTCGAGCCGTGGGACGTGCGGGGCAAGGTGCGTCTGGACAACAGCACCCTGGAGCCCGTTCTCGACCTTTTCGAGCGCTACAACTTCACCGTTACCGAGAGTACCCCCGACGACGTCGAGGTCGCCGTCGACCCCGAGATGCTGGGCAAGGTGTTCGAGAACCTCACCAACGAACGCCGTAAGAAGGGTGCCTACTACACGCCTCGCCCCATCGTGGCTTTCATGTGCCGCGAGGCCTTGCGCGAGTACCTTACCGGTCGCGATCGCCTGGTGGACGAACACGACGCTTCGGACATCTCCGTCGAGGAGGCCCGACAGCTCCTGCAGAAGCTGGATGCCATGCGCGTCGTGGACCCCGCCTGCGGTTCCGGAGCCTATCTGTTGGGAATGCTCCAGGAGATCCATGGCATCATGCGGGCCCTCGATACCCGTGCGCACGAGCAGACACCTCGCGACGATTACAGGCGAAAGCTTTCCATCATCACGCAGAACCTCTATGGCGTGGACATAGACCCCTTCGCTGTGAGCACCGCACGGCTGCGGCTCTGGCTCTCCCTGATCGTGGATTACGAGGGCGACGACCCGCCGCCGCTGCCCAACCTGGACTTCAAGATCGAGAAGGGAGATAGCCTCACCGGCCCTGCGGCCTCCCTCGATCTCGCCGAAGTCATGGTGCGCGAGTACGCCCGTCTCAAAGCAGAGTACACCAGCACCACCGATGACGATCGCAAACGGGAACTCCGCCGACTCATCGCCAACCAGCAAGAGGCCATCCGCGATTGGCGTCATGCTGGCGCCCACCGGCCTGGGTTCGATTGGCAGGTGGAGGTCGCCGAAGTCATGGCCAACGGGGGGTTCGATGCCGTGCTGACGAATCCCCCCTACGTGCGCCAAGAACGGCTGGACCCGAGTGTCAAGCGCATCTTGGCCGATGTCCACAAGGAGGTCGCCTGCGGCACCGCCGACCTCTATGTCTACTTCTATTCCCGCGCTGTTCAGCTCCTGAAGCCCGGCGGCGTGCTGGCGTTCATATCGAGCAACAAGTGGTTCCGAGCGAAATACGGGG
>JBBIPC010000051.1:1151-4590 GCA_037443035.1 Chthonomonadales bacterium | reverse complement strand
GTCCATACCAGACGGCCAGAAAAACGCCATCACGTTCCTGAAGCACACCGTGGGCTGGGATCGTTGGCCTGAGGTACTCGGCGCGAAGGAGCAATTGGAGAAGCTGGCCAGACCGAACGGTCCCAGGGCGATTCTTCAGCGCTTGCGGTCGTTGAAAGCCATGGCGGACTGGGATCGTACCCACCGGAAAGTACCGACACAGCGCTGGCGATGGCTGGCGGCGTATCTCTTCGCCCGTATGGCGGAGCAGTACAAGAAGGATCGCGACGCCATCGAGCAGGTGGGCACGGAGCTTAGGGACGAGACGGCACTGGAGAGGTTGGCGCTCGCTGCGCGCTGGTTGCAGCTCGAACAGCGCGAAAGAGTGGAAAATCGCAAGTAGTCATCACCGCGATTTCGAGAAGAACTCAAGGAGGCAACTGAATATGGGCAAACCGGGTGGCTACGGAGGAGGTGGTGGCGGAACGCCGTCGGTGGCGCTGCCAAACAATCAGGACATCCAGCAGGCCTTGAGCGGCGACGTCAACCGTCTCGTGAACCTCGCAGAAAACCTGGGGGCAACGCTCCAAAAACGAGGGTTGACAACGAGCCAGATCCGCAACGTCTACGGCATGGTCAAGAAGATGGAAATGCAGGGCTACGAACGAAGCAAGGCAGACCTCATCCTGTTGAAACCGAAACTTGCGTACGCGGCAGCGCGTCCCCAGGCCAAGCAAGGCACGAAGGACCTGAAGACGGTACTTACCATGGCGATTGATGCTGTAAAGGATGAAGGTAGCTTCGAACGCTTCGTGAGCTTCTTCGAGGCGATCCTGGCCTACCATCGAGCGGCCGGCGGAAAGTGAGGGACGAGCGATGAGATTCTCCGGCAGGGCCTTTGTCACCGGCAATATCGAGTGCCTGACAGCGCTCCACGTGGGCGGTGCGAGCACAGGTATCGACATCGGTGGGGTCGACAATATCGTCGTCCGGAATCCCGCCAACAACCAACCGTACATTCCTGGATCCTCGCTTCGGGGAAAGCTGCGCTCGCTCCTCGAACGAGCTCACAATCTTCCGCTCACGCAGTCTATTGGGCCGCAGGTCCATATCCACCGGTGTACCAATGGTGACGCGTACGAGAGCTGCCCCGTCTGTGTGATCTTCGGCGTCACGAGCGACGAGAGCTTCGCCAAACCTACGCGCCTCATCGTGCGGGACGTCGCGCTGGAGGCTCAATCCGTCGAGAAGCTGAGCAAGCTCAAGACGACGGAGCTACCGTTTACCGAAGTCAAGTGGGAGGTGGCCATCGACCGTGTAACCTCGGCGGCCAATCCTCGCCAGCAGGAGCGCGTTCCCGCGGGCGCTGTCTTTGGACCCTTCGAGCTCGTTTTCTCGTTCTACGACGAAAAACCGGAGAACGATTCCAGAAGGTTCGGGTACCTCGTCGAGGCCATGCAGCTCCTGGAAGACGACTACCTCGGAGGAGGAGGTTCCCGGGGAAGCGGTCGGATAGCGTTCCGGGATCTGAAACTGCAGGTGCGGACCGTCGCGGACTACAGGCAGCGCAAGCCCCGCCAGGACACGGACATCGAAATCCGTACCCTGGCCGATCTCGGATCGGACACGACGTTGGGAGAGCTGGCGAAACTCATGTCGGCGAATGCGGGAGGACAGTAGGTCCCATCATGACCCGACTCGTTCGCCTGACGGCGCTTGGTCCCTGGCACCTCGGTGCTCGAGGGGTAGGCATGGAAGCCTCCGAGACGTACGTCGGCGCGGATACGCTTTTTTCGGCGCTTTGCCATGCCTGGCTCCACTTGTACGGAGACGTGGAAGCGTTCCTCCAGCCGTTTCTCGACGGGACGGCGCCGTTTCGGATTTCCTCCGCCTTTCCCTTCGGGCCGGAGGGGTGGTACCCCGTCCGGCCTCTGCGTGCCGCGATGTCATGGGGTGGACCGAAGCTGCTAAGGAACGTGAGATACGTTCACGAGAATGCCTGGCAGACCTGGGCTGGCGGCGCCGAACCGCCACAGGGCCAGTGGGAAGTACATGGTTCGTTCTTGTGCCCGTCCGGCAAGCATGCTCCGGTGCGCGTCGAGGCCGTGCCCCACGTGGCCTTGCATCGGCAGACATCTGCGTCCAATCTCTACTTCATCGGCGAAGTGTATTTCCGAAAAGGATGCGGCATGGCGCTGCTCGTCGACTATGAGGACGAGACCTGGTACAACCGCGTCTTGTCCCTGCTCGAGTGGCTTGGCGACAACGGTCTCGGGGGTGAGCGAACCTCTGGACGAGGCCAGTTCAGCGTCGCCGATGCCCAGGCTCCGCTCGCGTTCGGCGACGCGCGCCAGGTCGTGCTGCTATCGCCCTACGTTCCGGCGGGCGCCGACGAAATCGCAGCGTGGGATCTGAGCGGTTCCTCGTACAGCCTACTCACGCGGCGGGGCTTCATGGAGCCAGCCGGCAGAGCGGGTGGGCTGCGCCGTAAGTCCTTGCGAATGTTCGCCGAAGGATCGGTGTTGCACCGAAAACCCAACACGGACAAGCCGACAGGCCTCTTGGCAGATGTGACACCGGAAGTTTTCGACTTACACCGAATCTATCGGTACGGTGTGCCATTCACGGTGGCGTGGCATGCGTAGAAGCTTTCTGAACGCAACCGAATATATCGTCGAAGTCGTTTCGCCGGTTCATATCGGCTCCGGCGACCGGATGTCACCCCTGGACTACGCCGTGATGACGTCCAATGGCAAGCAGCTTCTGGTAGTGTACGATTTCGCGGCGCTCGGGCTCACCGACTCAGCTGCGCTGGAACAGCTCCTTCGATTTGTCCAGGACGCTCCAGAATGGACGAGCCTCATGGCACGGGCGCGCGAACTGGGTGCCGGGAACCCCGAAGCCGCAGTGCGGTACACGGTGCCCATGCTGGCTGGCCGCAAGGCGGAAGAGATCGTGCCGTTCATTCGTGATAGCGAGGACCGCGCATACATCCCCGGCAGCAGCCTCAAGGGAGCCATCCGAACCGCTCTTCTGTACTCTTGGGCGCTACAGAACGAGCGTCTCATGAAAGAACTGGTCATGGGTGTCCTCTCGCAGGACCGGCGGCCCCGAGCAGAGTTCGCTGCCGGTGATCTCGAGAAGCGGGTTTTCGGCCGAGATCCGAACCATGATGTCATGAGGGCCCTGCGCGTTGCCGATTCCGAACCATCGCCGACCGACGGATTCTTGCGGCCCAACGAAGCGGTAATTCGCGTCACGAGAACCGGCTCCTCTGGAGAGGCGGCTCTGCGGCAATGCCTCGAGGTGCTGAAGATCGGGGCGAAGGTCCGTGTTCGTATTACGCTCGACAAGCACCTGTTTTCGCCGCAAGTGGATGGTGAGCTGCGCATGAAGCGCTGGGAAGAAGCGCTGACTAACTGGCCCGCGGCCTGCCGGCGATTCAGCCACGATCTCCTGG
>JBBIPC010000051.1:0-1141 GCA_037443035.1 Chthonomonadales bacterium | reverse complement strand
CAGCCATGTTGGATCGCTTCCACGATACGGGTGCTGAATGGTGTCGGTCGCTGAAGGCGAAAGCCGCGTCCGATCCGCAGACCTACTTGCTGCCACTCGGGTGGGGAGTCGGCTGGGAAGGAAAGACCGTTGGCATGCTGATGAACGACGACATATATGCCGAAATCAAGGCAGCCTTCGCCCTGGCCAAGGAGAAGAAACACCCGACACAGTACATCGAAGGCGTTTTCCCGGCGACACGCTGGGTCATCGAAATGCGGGCAGCCAACGGTAAGATCATGAACGTGCCGTTAGGATGGATCCGATTGCGCCCTACTGGGTAGGAAGAAGGGCTGTCCGCATGCGCGTGCTGATCGCACCAGTCGGAATGCAGGATCCGCATGGCAAAGCGGACCCGGCCACCGGGAACCAGACGGAGGGCTCTGTTCTACAGATAGCACGCAAGGTGCGTCCGGACAAGGTTGTCCTCCTTCCGACGGATGGGCCTGAAGGTACGGCCCAAAATGCAAAAGAGACACGAGAGTGGCTATTGGCTGAAGAACTCTGCGCCGATGTGGTCATTTGCCCTGTCAACATGGTTCAGCCAAACGACTACGAAGAGGCCGTTGCGGCGTACGGCGCTGTTCTACGCGAGCTTTGCAGCAGAAGTGAAACCGAGTGTTACGTAAATACCTCGTCCGGCACCCCAGCCATCAAGTCCGCGTGCATGTTGGCGATCGCCGACGGCACAATCCAAGCCGAGGCCTGGTACGCGGACGATCCGACGAAGACTACTCGACCGGATCCGGTACGTCGGTTGGATGTCAGCTTTCTGCGAAGGTCAGCGCTTCGTCAGCGGATCGCGGGTCTGCTGGAGCAGGGGCAGTTCTGGACGGCCCGGGAAGCGTGCGCGGAACTGGAGCCGGCGACACTGGATGCCAGGTCTCGCGAGGCAGCAGCGGGATGGCGCGTGTGGTTGGCAGGTCTCCAAGCGTGGGACGAGCGGCACTACGAGGAAGCCAGGCGACAGATCATCGAGGCCCGGAAGAACGCGGCCTTGGAGGCGCGAACGGAATGGTCCGCACCGCTCAAGGAGTGCTTGGATTGCGTCTCCCGTCATTCGGAGCCGGGTTGGGTAGCGTGGGACATCTATCATATGGCG
>JBBIPC010000050.1:0-4685 GCA_037443035.1 Chthonomonadales bacterium | reverse complement strand
GGGTGATGGGGCAGATGCCGCGTGCCCTCAGTTCCCTCTCCCCGCTCGCGGGGAGAGGGTGTTCATCCGCGCCGACGTCCTGGCCTTTAGGTTCCCTCTCCCCGCTCGCGGGGAGAGGGCTAGGGTGAGGGGCTACATATGGACCGCGCTGGCTACGGTGAAAGAACGCTGACAATCTCTCTCGAAACCATGCTGTAGCCACCTGCCATCGAGGTGCGGCGCATTCCTCGGTGGACCGCCCCCTCCCCAACCCTCCCCGCAAGCGGGGAGGGGGCAGTTGGTACGGGCCTTCCCGTCTCACCGACGCGGCCAAGGGGGGGCAGGCACAGGGGCCTGCCCCTACGAGGGCCCGTGCCGCTACGACGCTCGAGACTTGGAATTCCCTCATCGTGCGTGGAGGATATCCTATCGAAGAACGGCGCGCATTGGGTCAGGTCGGTGCACCACCGCATAGGGTAAGGTCAGCGGCAACGACATCAACCTCTATGCGGCGGATCGCGCCCGTCCGCGCCATGACACTCGCGCTCTCGTCACGGCTCAGGACAGGCTCGGCCGATCCCCGCTCCGATCCGTCGGCCGACACGACGGTCAGCCCAGGGCGGTCAGCCAACGTGTAGACGATAGGTGTGCCGCAATGGGTGAAGGCGAGACTGCGCGGCGGTAGGTCTAGCGAACCGGGCAGTCCTCGGGCATCCACATATTCGAACCGAGTGGGCTGCGAGCAGAACTCGGAGATGTCCAGTAGCTTCGGCTCGAATCGTATGATGCCGTCTCGCACCATGACGCCAAGCTCGCCCCGCCGCGTGAGAATCTCTTCCTTGACCTGACCGGTCATGCCGGGCTGCTGCGCGCCGGCATGCCGCGGCGAGTGCGAGTAGGGGTCGGTCGGAAACGCGCCGTACACGTGGGCCGGCTTGCGGTAGCCGAGGCCGTCGCGGACCGATCGGTAAGCGTCCGCCAGACCGGCCACAACCTCCGGCTCCGCGCAGGCTTCCACGGCCGCCAACCAGTTTTCCTGAATCGCCACGAGGAGCTTGGCCACCATGTGCCAGTAGATGCTGCCCAGCCCCTCGAACATGAAGAACGTCCCGCTCCGTCCCGTGAACTCACTGTGACGGAACACTTCCTCCCAAAGGCGCAGAACCGCCTCGCGATCCCTGGTCACTCGATCCGCCCAGTCGGTCTGCGCATTCGCGATTCGGGCGAGTCGTTCGGCAACGTCGGCGGCATTCCGCAGGTCAGCGTTGAAATGG
This sequence comes from Chthonomonadales bacterium, assembly GCA_037443035.1. Taxonomy (GTDB): domain Bacteria; phylum Armatimonadota; class Chthonomonadetes; order Chthonomonadales; family CAJBBX01; genus JABWBA01. The sequence continues at coordinate 3,432 of JBBIPC010000050.1, read as the reverse complement.
AGTCCGCCGTCTTCGTCCCTGACGACCAGCGACACATCCCCGGCCCCGACGAGATCGGCAAGGATCGGCGCAACCGCGCAAGCGTGCTCGGGAAGCGTGTTCTTGGCCAGATACGACGGAAGGTCGCGGTCGGGGTAGAGCATGTAGCTTCCTTGATCGGGCCGATACAGATCGCTCTCACGCAATGCGCGACACAGGCGCAGGGCCTCATGCGGCGTCAGCATGCCCGAACTCAGCGCCGCCACCTGTCCTTCGAGCATGGGCGCAAGGCGTCCCACCGATGCGCCGCTCGAACCGACGCTGAGGATGTTGTAGCTGTGATACAGACCGTCATTGCGACGGTTGGCCCGGATCGTATCCTCGACGACACCCAGAGCGCAGCCGATAAGCTCTCGGATGGACGATACGGAGAGCGGCCTGCTGCCACGCAGCCCTTCGGCATAGACGCGATTCCGGTAGACCTCGCCCGCGCCTCCGAGCGACCGGATCGCGGCCATCCGATCGTGGTCGCCGATCTCGTCGCCTCGCGGTATGCCCGAGAGCGCTGATGTGACCGCCGATGTTAGCTCGGCAAGGGCCTCGGCCACCGGAATCGGATCGTCCCCGGCCTGGCACAGAACTCCATCGAGCCAGACCAGGTACCGGCGTAAGTAGCACGTTGTGACGACGGACAGGCCCCAGCCGGCAAGGGCGTTGTTCGCGTCGTTCCATTCGGGTCGCTGGGTGTTGAGCCATATGCCGCCGCCCGGGACAAGGTTGGTGAGCTTCGCCAAAAGGGGCGCCAGCAGCTTCTCGGTCAGGTTGGCGAGGACCGGCCGGCCGTCGTCTCCCATCAGCAGTCTACCGTCGCCTCCCATCTCGGCTGCCCTGGCGACGAGCCGCTCGTGCGCCTCGCGGTTGAAGCGGATCGTGTGGCGGGGATCGGCGAGCATGGCATCGAGGCCGACGATCTCATAGGGAACCGCGGCATAGGTATAGCGAGGCTCGCGCAACGATCTCGCCGCAGCGCCGGGGAACATCGCCTCCCGAGCTTCGAGCAAGCGCAGGAGGTAGACGATCTGATGGTCGCCCCAGTAGCCAAAGTGGCCCCAGACGTCGGCCGGATCGGCGACTTCCCAATCCACGCCCTCGCGCGTGATGCGATAGGGGTTGTAGCCGTCGGCCGTTGACGCGCTCAGGAACGTGGCGATCATGGGCTCCAGCGCCATCGGGAAGCTCCAGGCGAGCGCCTCCCAGTTCTGGAAGATATCGCGCCAGTTACCCTGGTAGGTTCGCAATGGGCGGCCGAGATCGTCCTTGAGACGGATGGCGAAGTGGTTCCACGGGCGGCTTGGATCGCCGTGCCGCCGGCTGAACGTGAGGGGCAGGTACTCGCCGAGAAGCCGGCGGAGATGGGGATCGTCGGGGTTGGCTTCCGAGGGCAGGCGAGACGCCTGCGCTACGGAGGGCGATTGCGAATGATCCTGCAGGCGGGACGCCTGCGCTACGGTGGGCGATTGCGGATGATCCTGCAGACGGGACGCCTGCGCTACAATGGATGGTCGCGATGGCGCATGAGGCATCAAGTCGTTCAACGTGAGCGTGTCCGGCAGCGCTTCCAACCATTCGGCGTGCCGGTCGGCAACCGTTCGGTTGCGCGCGCGCACGAACTCGATGAGGTCCGCCGACGGGAACGCGCCGCCGTCGGGGAACGTGCCTCCGCGCATGCAATTGAACACGACGTTCGCCGTATGGTGCGCGCCTGCAGACATGTCCGCCGTGCATTGCAGGCCGTCGGCCCCGCCGATCAGCGTCCGCAGGTTCCGACGGTCGTCGGCTACGGCTCGGCGCGCGTTGTCCCGCATTCGCTCGGGGTCCTTCAAGGCGTTGCGCAGTGCGATAACCGTCGGCGGATCCAGCCAAGTATCTGCGCCCATGGTCCACTCGCGCGCCCCGTCAGGCGCGATTTCCATGTCTACGGACACAAGCAACGCGCCGAAATCGCCGCGGACCTCGTTCTCGGTAACGACTTCACGGCCGTAGCGAAAACTCCGGACCTGCCGATCCGACAGCAGGACTGCCGAAGGATCGAGACCGACGCACCATGCCGCGGCAGCGCGCAACGATTCGACCGGCTCGGCGCGATCGGCAATGGCGGCGTTCAGCGTGTAGACTCCCAACGGGGCCGGGGTCGTCTCGATCAGTTCGTGGCGCATGTATCCTGCCGCAAGGTAGCTCAGGCGGGCATAGGTCTCCTGGGTGACTCCGGGGGCGATGAGGTGATGCCACCCGTCGAGGCATCGCAGTCTCACCGGTTTCGGAGCGGCGTTCTCGAGGCAGCACTGGCGCACGAGACCGTATGCGTCGCAGGTCACCAGCTCCCACGAGAAACGGAGGCCCAGATCATCGTTGGTCTCTTCGAACGTCACCCCCGCCCCGAGGACGTGCTTCATGACCCTTCGCCGTATGCGGTACGGCATGCCGTCGCCCTTCCACGGCTCCCACAGTCGCCATCTGCCTTCGCGCTCGACCAGGAACACGGTCAGGCATCCGGCGGATCCCGGCCGCATCACCTTGTCCGCTGTCTGGTAGGGAAAGATGCCTCGGTCGGGCTCGACCCGGCCGGCCGTGAAGGCGGCGTTGCTCCCCACGAACAGCCACATGTCCGACGCGCCTACGATCGTCATGAGGAACGGGGGCAAGGCATCCACATCGCTCAAGCTCACCCACGTCTCACCGCCGATTTCCGCATAGCCCGTCTCGGGACGCCCGGGCGGTGCAGGGCAGGGCGAGTCTCCGAGATGGATCATGTTGATCTTCATGCTTGCGACGACCTCCGCGATCGGGCAGCGTGCCGTCTGCCCTGCTCCGGAGGTTCGCCGCGCCCGATCGTATCACCTTCACCCGCCATGAGTGTGCCCGGTTACGGATGGCGTCCGGCGGTACCCTAGCCTGGGCGCCCGCATGCCACAGGAGCTTCAGCAGCGACATCCTGGCGGAAGGCATGGCTGCCCGAGTTCTTCGAGCATCCAGCGGTTCATAGTGTCCGGAAGCATCGCGGCATCCGCATCCATCGCTACAAGCTCGTCTACTATTTCGAGGATTCGCAAGAGTGGGCGCTCTACGATCTGGTCATCGACCCGGGCGATGAGCGCAACCTCGCCGGTGATCGGGCCTATGCCGGACTGCGGAAGCGGCTTCAGGCCCGAATGGCGCAACTCGTTGCGGCGACACGAGGATAGCCGCCGGGATCAACGCCTCTGAAGTTCGGGGATACGAACCACTGCATACGGTTCGACCGGCACGACGGTCCATCATCGCACGTAGGGGCGGATTCCGAACCCGCCCCTACCGATGCCGACGTGGTCAATCCGAAATCAATAGTACGACCGCACAGAGGCAGCCCCCGCATGCCAGTTGGAGCCGGAGGATGGCGCATGCGTCCACAGGGCA
>JBBIPC010000049.1:0-5426 GCA_037443035.1 Chthonomonadales bacterium | reverse complement strand
GACAACGGCCTCGATGATGCTGACTGCCCATGCTGATATGGGCACGAGCGGACCGGGAACCAGACCGGAAAGTGCCAGAACCGCCTGGAAGACCCCCATCGCGACGAGTTGTAGTATCGCCGCCGTCAAGAGGACAGCGCCGACGATGGCCCTTACCGCTACTACCGCGTTTGCACCACACATGGTAGAGCCTCCAGCGTCATAGAGGAATACGGCAATCAGTATATCGTAACTCCCCCCTCCGCAAGGTAGACATCCGTATCATTCTCAGGTAGTTTCCAGGATAACCGGAAACCGCGATCGTCAGTGTCTGACTGCCGTTGCACCCCCCTATTGCCGATGTTTAGGTAGACTTCTGCGCATGGACCCATACTGCCTCACGTCACGCGACCCGTCACAGTACGGCTTGTCCGAAGAACTCAGCGCCGACATCGCGTTGCTCGATCGGCTGCTGTCCAAGGTGCTCGAGGATCAGGAAGGCGAGCGCCTGCTCGAACTCATCGGGTCACTGCACACATCGGAAGCCGGCGGGCCCGAGCTCGGCGATCCCAGGACTGTCGAGCGCGTGCTCAAGGCTTGCACGGTTCTCTTCCAACTCATCAACACCGCAGAGCAGACGGAAATCGTCCGGGTCAATCGCCGGCGACGCGCCAAGCGTCCCGACATCCCGCGCCCGGAATCGATCGCAGAAGCCGTGCAGCGTCTTGCCATGCTGGGCATGACCGCACGCGAGATGCAGGATCTCATCTCACGGCTAGAGGTGTGCCCCACACTGACCGCCCATCCCACCGAGGCGCGCCGTCGCGTTGTTGTGGAGAAGCATCAGGAGATAGCCCGGCTGCTGACGGAGCGCTCGCTGCCCACGGATGCGGCTCGCGTTGACATCCCGCTCGATGCCGGCGGCACCCCTGAGCGCGAGCTGTATCGGGCGCTCACCGGCCTTTGGCAGACGGACGAACTGCGCGCCGCGCCTATGGGCGTCGCTGACGAGGTACGCAATGTGGCCCACTACATCGAGCACACTGTCTTCGATGTGGTGACGTGGCTGCATCATGACCTCAGACAAGCTCTGGCGCAGGCCTACCCGGACGAAAGCTTCGAAATCCCGCCGTTCCTCTTGTTCAGATCCTGGGTCGGTGGCGACCGCGACGGCAACCCCAACGTGACGCCCGAAGTGACATGGGAGACGCTCGTCTACAACAAGCGCTGCGCTCTGGAATGCTACAGGGCCCGGGTGTGGGACCTGCATCGTCAGTTCACCGTGAGCGCGAGGCTCGTGGAGCCTTCGAAGGAACTGCTCCTCTCCATAGAGCGCGATAGGCAGATCGTTGGGTTGCCTCCTGAGCAGGCCGAACAGCATGCCCGTGAGCCCTACGCGCTCAAGCTCCTGTGCATTCACGAGCGCCTGACGGCTACGCTCCGACACCTCGACGTACTGGCAGATCTTCATGCCGAGGGCCCGTCGTTCGTTGCGAACCCTCCAGCCTACAGACGCTCGACAGAGCTGCTCGAAGACCTGACGCTGATCCAGGCGAGCCTGCGAGCAGGCAAGGCAGCTGTTCTGGCTGATGAAGGACCGCTGGCGGACCTCGTGGTGCAGGTGAGGGCCTTCGGATTCCACATGTTATCGCTGGACATTCGTCAGCATAGCGCCGAGCACGAGAAGGTCGTCGGCGAAATGCTGCAGGAAGCGCACATGCTGCCGCCTGAGCGGCCGTACAGCGCGCTCGACGAGGCTGAGCGAGTGGTACTTCTCACTCGGGAACTGTGCACGCCGCGGCCACTGGTGCCAAGGGATTGGGTGGGCTCCGAGAGCGCCCAGCGCGTTTTTCAGGCGTTCGAGGTCATGCGTCATGCCCAGCGCTACATCTCTCCAAACTCGGTGACCACCTACGTTATCAGCATGACCCATGGGGTGAGCGATGTACTCGAAGTACTAGTGTTGGCCAAGGAAGCGGGTCTGATCCGCTGGCGGAGGACGAGCGGCGGCAAGGCTATGGAGAGCGACATCCAGGTTGTACCGCTATTCGAAACGATTCCGGACCTGGCCCGATGTGATCACCTTCTGAGTAACCTCTTTTCCAATCGGGCCTACCGTGCTCATCTCGACGCCACCGGGCGGTTTCAGGAGGTCATGCTGGGCTATTCGGACAGCAGCAAAGATGGAGGCTATCTGGCTGCGCTTTGGGCACTGCACGACGCACAGTCACGCATCGCTGCGGTGTGCAAGCGCCGGAAGGTCGTGCTGCGCGTCTTTCATGGACGAGGAGGGACGGTAGGTCGGGGTGGTGGTCGGGCGAACCAGGCCATTCTTGCCCAACCCAGCGGAAGCTTCAACGGTCGCATCCGCTTCACGGAACAGGGAGAGGTGATCTCTTTCCGCTACAGCCTTGCTCCCATCGCTCATCGCCATCTGGAACAGATCATCCACGCGACGTTGCTGAAAGCTTCGCGGAAGGAGGGCCGGAAGCGCATACCGACGGCATATCGCGAGGCGGTCCAGCGCATGGCCGAACGCTCGCGACAAGCGTACCGACGCCTGGTGTACGAGGACTCTGGCTTCTGGTCGTTCTTCACACAAGCAACCCCCATTGCCCATATCAGCCGGCTGCCGATAGCGTCACGCCCCACGAGCAGGACAGGTGCCGAGCTGGTGGGATTGGAGGAGCTGCGAGCGATCCCGTGGGTGTTCGCGTGGGTGCAGTGTCGGTACACGGTGCCCGGCTGGTTCGGGCTGGGAACGGCGCTGGAGTGGTTTGCCACGGCAGACGGTGCTGGGGAGAATGAGCGCGAGATGCGCCTGGCCATGCTTCGCCGGATGTATCGTGACTGGCCTTTCTTTCGAACGGTCATCGAGAACGCGGAGCTGGAGCTGATGCGCTCCAACCTGTCCACGGCAGCCCAATACGCCGGGTTGGTCCGGCCGACACAGTTGGGTCAACGAATTCACGACACGATAGCTGCAGAGCATCGCCGCACCTGTCACTGGGTCCTGCAAGCAACCGAGCATCCGGCGCTCCTGGCCAACGCGGAAGCGCTCCGCCGGACCATCGAGTTCCGCGATCCGCTTGTCAGTCCGCTCAGCAAGATCCAGGTGGACCTCCTACGCCGGTTACGGGATGGCGAGGATTACGACAAGTGGCGGGAGGCGATGCTCCTTAGCATCACGGGGCTGGCCGCGGCCATGCAGAGCACGGGGTAATGGCAGGCATCCCGAACACCAGCAAGATGGTTCGGCGCCGCAGCTCCCGGGCAGAACAGGCGTGGCCTCGATGTGCAGACTATCTCTTGATTGGTGGTGCTTCCGCGAGCTCGCTCTCGCGTCCGCTTTCCCCGATGGCTGACACGGCGAAGCGGTCCGTGCGCGTGAACCAGTAGATATCGTCCACCAGAGTCGATTTCAGGTCCACCAGGCAGGAACGTTCCGACGGTGCCAAGGTTGCCACCGGGTGCCACGGGCGGTCGTTAAGGCCATCGCTGGAGACGCGGCGGTACACACGGTAGCCGACGACGCGGTCGAGATAGACGCCTTCGCGCGACGTGGCGGGGCTGTCCCAGGTGACCATCACCTTGCCGTCGCCGGTGGCACGAGCCACGACGTTCCTTGGGAGCGGAGGCGAATCGGGCGAGCCGTACGGCGTGCGAAAGACTATCTCGCAACGGTCTCGTTGGCCCCGGAACCAGAGCACATTGAGGTCCCAGGCTTCCAACCAGAATTGAGCCTGCCGACCGTTCAGGGTGACCCTGATGAGCATAAGACCTCGACCACCAACAACGTTGATGTTACCGAAGGGGTTCGGCTTGCGTTCGAAGCCGTTCAGCGTACGCACGGGCATGACGGGGCGATTGGGAAGACGGATTCGTCCGAGAGAGTCGGTCTTGCCGACGATCACTGGATCGCGCGACACAGGTTTGTCGAAGTTGCCGTCCTCGATGACCGGATAGTAGGTCGCATCGCCGTCTTTGGCGGGCTGACCCGACTTGTCCACTTCCACGCCGCGCTGGAAGCACTCGACGGTTGCGTCCGGTACACCGCGCCCGTTCACGTCCACAATGCGGAGCCATACCTCGCTGGGGATGGCGAAGTAGTAGTCGCCGAAGTGTCCGCGGGGTTTGTCCACGGTCATGTTGAGGTAGCCGGCGTCGGTCTCGTTGAAGGGTTGCGGTCCGTGCCAATGCATCATGGTGATGGGATGTCGCTGGAAGTGGGCGATTTTGTCGCCATTGTCCGGCATGACGTGGTCTTCGTGGCCGGCGTAATCCAGGGCGTAATAGTCTACGAGGCCGAGCTGGTGCCCCAGCTCGTGCGGCAGGGACCATTCCGTGGTGCAGCGCCATTCACGGTTCACCTGCTGCCACTTGCCCTGTTTCTCTTCGGGGGAGTCGTTCCAGATCCAGCCACCTTGGTGATAGCCAATGCCGTCGGCTTCCCTGAGGGAGGCTACGGCCTTGTCCACGTCATCGGCATAGACGATCCGATCGAGGCGCACTCGAGCCTGAATGCCGTTTGGTGCCGAGGGGAAGATGCTGGCTGCGAAAAGGCGGTTCATGATGTCCAGATGCCAGCGGTAATAGTCTTCGAAGCAGAACGTTCCGACTGCGCTACGAAACTGATGCCAGGCATTCACACGCCCTTTACTGACAACGTAGAAGAAGGCGAAACCCCAGAGGGGATCCGTCGCCTCGTCGTTGATCGTGGCAATCTCCTTGCCCGACGGTTTCACGCGAAACGTGAGCGTGTGGCGGCCGGATTCCCAAGCCCATTTCTGTGTGAAGGTGACCTCTGCCATTTCCTTCACCGCGGTTCGATGGCGACCGCCGCTGAGACGCCGGCCGTCCAAGAGCCATTCATAGTCGAACGGTGCGCTGTCGCGGAAGCCCACGTTCTTCACATGAGCGATGAATGTGATGGCTTCTCCGGGACGGTACGAAAGCTTCAGGTTCTTCACAACCGTTTCGGGCTCCGCGTACGCTCGATCACCAATTTCATTCAAAGCCTTCGCGCCGGTGATACGCGGGCGGCCGTAGCTGTCGTAGTGGACAACCCCATGCAGGCCAGCCAGACGTGGCGTTACCTCGATGTGCGTGACCGAAAGGTCTGGCAGCTCGGGCTTGGTGTCCCACGTGTCGTCTCGCTCGATCTTCAGCTCTTTGACCCTGCTACGGGGGATCTCGCGCGCTGGACCGCCCACCTGGTCCATGCGGTCCCAGATGAGGACACGCGTGCCTTCGTCTCGCGCAAAGCAGTTCTGCACTTTCGTACCGTCGTTGAGATCCAGCACGTCTCCAGATGCGGTGGCGGTAAGGCCCAACACAACCAGTATCGCTGTCAGACGCATGGGGTCTCCCTCCAGCGTTGTCGTGATGAGAAAGCAGTTCGGCGTTCCTGGGTCGAGAACCTTCTTGACGGTCGGATGCGGGCAGCC
>JBBIPC010000048.1:0-5446 GCA_037443035.1 Chthonomonadales bacterium | reverse complement strand
ACGCCTGCGCTACGAGAAAACCGACCGTAGCGCAGCCGGCTCGGCTGCACGCAGATAACGCACTGCAGGCGGGACGCCTGCGCTACGAGAAAACCGACCGTAGCGCAGCCGTTGCGGCGGTTGACTTGCCGCTCGGTTGCCGATAGAATCCCCCAACGCGGCACATCAGGAGAACGGAGCGACCGATGCCAGATCTATTGCTCGCGCTGGACCAGGGCACGACGAGTTCCAGGGCCATCGTCTTCACGAACGAAGGCGACATCGTCGGCATGGGGCAGTACGAACATCCTCAGTCCTTTCCGGCCGACGGCTGGGTGGAGCATGACCCGGAGGCTATCTGGGAAACGCAGATGGCTGCCGTCAGGGATGCCATGGTGCATGCCAAGGCGTCCGCGTCGGACATTGCTGCGGTGGGCATCACCAACCAGCGCGAGACTGTCGTGCTCTGGGAGCGGGCCACCGGCCGACCGGTAGCACCAGCCATCGTGTGGCAGGATCGGCGCACGGCAGAACACTGCCACCAGCTCCGGGCTCGAGGTCTCGAAGAGAGCATTCAGGAGCGGACCGGACTGGTCGTGGACCCCTACTTCTCCGCCACCAAGCTTGTTTGGCTATTGGACAATGTCGCTGGCGCACGCGAGAGGGCCGAGCGGGGAGAGCTTGCGTTCGGTACGGTGGATTCGTTCCTGCTCTGGCGGCTCACCGACGGGGCTGTCCACGCGACGGACGTTACGAATGCTTCCCGCACCATGCTCATGGACGCCGACAAGTGCGCCTGGGATGACTATCTGCTGGAGCTGTTCGAGATCCCGCGCCAACTGCTGCCGGAGATCCGTCCTTCCGCAAGTACGTTCGGCCACACTACACCACGTGCGCTTGGCAGGGAGCTGCCAGTGAGCGCCATGGTCGGCGACCAACAAGCCGCCACATTTGGCCAGGCATGTTTCGCCGCTGGCATGGTCAAAAACACCTATGGCACGGGCTCGTTCCTCCTCATGAACGTGGGAAACCGGCGCGCTGCGTCTCGGGCCAGGCTCCTCTCGACCGTGGCATGGCAGATAGGCGACGAATGGCCTGTGTACGCCCTGGAGGGGAGCATCTTCGCCACCGGCGCTGCTGTTCAGTGGCTCAGGGACGGTCTCGGTATCATAGCGTCCGCTGACGAAACGGAAGCACTGGCGGCCTCCGTGCAGGACACGGGTGGCGTTACCTTTGTGCCAGCCTTCGTCGGCCTGGGGGCGCCCCACTGGAATCCCAATGTGCGTGGAGCGATCTTCGGTCTGACCAGGGGTACCAGCAAGGCTCATATTGCTCGCGCAGCGCTCGAGGCAGCCTGCCTGCAGACCGTAGATGTCCTCGAAGCCATGGCCAAGGATGCCAAACGGCCTATTCGTATGCTCCGCGCAGACGGCGGCATGGCCTCCAACGGAATCATGATGCAGATGCAGGCGGACCTCGCGGGGGTGCCGGTTCAGTGCGCGGGCATTACCGAGACGACAGCTCTTGGCGCTGCATGGCTGGCCGGCCTCGGCGCCGGCATCTACGAAAGCACCCACGATCTGGTGCCATTGTGGAAGGAAGGTCGAACCTTCGAGCCACAGATGTCCCTGGAGCAACGGGGCGAAACGCTGGACCGATGGAAGAAGGCGGTTCGGTGCCTGTGCGAGGAACCAGGCGGGTGAGGCGTGAGAGATGAAGCTCAGAGCGATCCCTGTGCAGGAACTGCTCCGATAGATGGAGAAGAACGCTGTATGAGGGTGCTGTCGCTTCAGGGACGTCGTATTCTGCTGGGCGTGACCGGTAGCATCGCTGCCTACCGCGCAGCTGACCTTGCGAGCAAGCTCGTCCAGTACGGCGCGGAGGTCTATGTCGCCATGACCGCCCATGCAATGGAGTTCGTCGGGCCGGCCACGTTCCGCGCACTCACCGGTAATGCCGTTCTCACGGGCGTCTTCGACGAGCCCTACGAAGGGCGCATGGCCCACATCCATGTTGCGCAGAGCTGCGATCTCGTTCTGGTCGCACCAGCTACTGCCAATGTCCTCGCCAAGATGGCGCATGGCATTGCCGATGATGCGCTGACGACCCTTCTTCTCGCGACAACGGCTCCTACGCTCGTGGCTCCGGCCATGAACACGGCCATGCTGGCCCATCCGGCCACGCAGGCGAACCTCGCTGTGTTGCGGGAACGGGGTGTCGCCATCATCGAACCGGCAGAGGGCCATCTGGCGTGTGGCAGCGAGGGAAAGGGGCGCCTGGCCGACGTGCAGACCATCCTGGACGCGGTCCTGGAGCGCATCGGGCAACCGCAGGACCTGGCCGGTGTCCGTTTTCTGGTCAGCGCAGGCGCTTCCAGGGAGCCTCTGGATCCGGTCCGGTTCATCTCCAACCGCTCCTCAGGCAAGATGGGCGTCGCCATTGCGGCAGCCGCCCGGCGAAGAGGTGGCGAGGTGACACTGTTGGCTGGTTACATGAGTGTGGATCCCCCTCCGGACGTGGACATCGCACGCTTTGGATCCACCGAGGAGTATCTCCGAATCGCTCTCGACCGCTTCGAACACTGCGACGTGTTCATCGGAGCAGCAGCACCGGCCGACTACGCCCCGGCGGCCCCCGCTCCACGCAAGATCAGCAAGAGCGACACCGGCGATACGATGCAACTGACACTCCGTGCCACTCCGGATGTCATCGCCGAGATCGCAGCACGAAAAGGGAACCGGTACGTCGTGGGCTTCGCTGCCGAGACCCATGACACGCTTGCCCACGCTGCCGCCAAGCTCCGTCGGAAGGGCCTGGATCTCATCGTAGCGAACGATGTCACGCAGCCCGATGCCGGCTTCGAGGTGGACACGAACAGGGCGACACTCCTGTGGGCGGATGGTCGGACCGAAGCCCTGCCGCTGTTGTCCAAGACAGAGCTGGCCAACACCGTCCTCGACCGGATCCGGGCAGCTCTGCCTGTGTCGCCCCGAGCGCCTGTCGGAGCTCCTGACAACTCCGCCTGAGCCGCTGTAGATCGTTCCCTCGGAGGTTCCGAACGATGCTATCCGTCCTATTCGTCCTTGCGGCAGTTCTCTCAGCATCTGCTGCGCTGCCCGCAGACCGTGTCGAAGTGGAGCCATGCACCTATCCTGACAGCTCCGCAGCGGCGTCCGCGTGGAAACCGGTGCGTGGAGGCGAACCGGCGAGCCTGTCCGCTGAGAAAACCCCAGAGGGTGCACCAGCCCTGGCCTTCCCCTGTGACATGAGCAAACTGCAGGAAAGGGCATACTGGGATCGGCAGCTCACCCTCGACTTGGCTCGCTACTCACGCATCGTCTTCTGGATCAAGCTGGATGGAGATACCTCGGCCGTTGCCCACTGCACGCTGTACTTCCAATCCGGCGATGGTTGGTATGGTCAGGGCTTCGCCATCCCAGAGGAGGGCTGGCAACGAGTAGTGCTCGATCGCGGAGGGTTCGTGCCGGAGGACGCACCGACAGGCTGGGGCAAGATCACTGGTATCCGCCTGAGCTTCTGGAAGGGTCGAGATCGCCAGGCAACGGTGCTCATGGGTGGTATGGCGGCCGAAGCTACGGCGGTGCCCGTTGTCCGGGACGTGCAACACGGTGCCGAGGGGCGAACATGGACAGACCGCATGACCGCCTTGCTGCGGTCGGCGGGTGTGGATGCGGGTGGCGTGGACAGCACGGATATCGAGAAAGGCATTCTCCAGGGGAAGAAAATCGTCGTCTATCCCAACAATGGCCATGTCACGGACGCCGAAGCGGCAGCGCTCGAGCAGTTCGTAAGGGGAGGTGGCAAGATCCTCGCATGCTACGGGTTGCCAGCGAAGCTTGCGGAGATTCTCGGATTGGCCGATGCCGAGTATGTCCGACCGGAGCCGGCCAACCAGTTCGCGGTCATGCGGTTCGTTGGCCCGCCCCTGACAGGAATGCCTCGTGAGGTCAAACAGGCGTCGTGGAACATCACTCGCGCGCGCCCCGCGTCCAACAACGCCCGGGTTCTCGCGGAGTGGTACGACGGTTCTGGCAAGCCCACTGGCATGCCAGCGATTCTGCTGAGCGATACGGGTGCCTTCATCTCCCACGTCGTACTGGATGACGACCGGGACAGGAAGCTGCAAATGCTAAGGGCGCTGCTGGGTCATTTCGATCCGAGCATATGGTCGGGTATCTCCGAGGGCGCGCTGCGCGACGCCGGGACCATAGGTAGTCGCTGGCGGTCCCTGGACGAGGCGGTGGAGGGGATCCGCCAGCTTGCTGCATCCACCGAGAGGGCACCGGAAATCCAGCGCAAGCTGGAAGCGGCCCGACGCGAATATGCCCGCGCTCAGGCCGCGGCACGTGATGGCAGACATCATGCAGTGCTGGAACCGGCCGCGAACGCCCACAGGAACCTCGTGGAGGCGTTTGCCATGAGCCAACAGAGCCGACGGGGGGAGTTCCGCGCCTTCTGGTGTCATTCAGCCTATGGCGTTGCCGGTATGACGTGGGACCAGGCCATTGCCCATTTGAAACGTTGCGGGTTCACGGCCGTGGTGCCCAACATGCTCTGGGCTGGATCGGCCGACTATCCCAGCGAGCTGCTGCCGGTGACCGCCCGCTGCCAAAAGGAAGGGGACCAGATTCAGGCCTGCCTCGACGCCTGCCGCAAGTACGGCATCCAAGTGCATGTTTGGAAGGTGAACTGGAACCTGGCCACCGCACCGGAGGACTTCGTAGCGAAGCTCCGCGCCGAGGGACGCCTGCAGCGAGACATCAGCGGCAACGAGGTTCGGTGGCTCTGTCCCTCGCATCCGTCCAATTTCGCCTTGGAGCGAGACAGTATGCTAGAGGTCGTCCGCAGATACGCCGTGGACGGCATTCACTTCGACTATATCCGTTATCCCGACGGTGCGTCGTGCTATTGCGACGGCTGCCGCCAGCGGTTCGAAGCCAGCCTGGGCGACCGGAAGGTCACGCGTTGGCCCGATGACGTCCTGCGCGATGGACCCCTTCACGGAGCGTATCTGGAGTTTCGGCGGCAGAACATCACCCGGCTCGTACAAGCGGTGGCTGCGGAGGCCCGGCGCATTCGCCCTGGCATCGAGATCTCGGCGGCGGTCTTTCCTAACTGGCCTGCGTGCCGCGATGAGATCGGGCAGGACTGGGCGGCCTGGGTTCGGGACGGCTACCTGGACTTCGTCTGTCCCATGGACTACACCGCCTCCAACCGCGAGTTCCGCACACGTGTCCAGGTCCAGCGCGAAGCTGTGGCGAATCGCATACCCCTCTACCCTGGCATCGGCGCCTCTGCCCCCGGTCTCGACCCCGTCCAGGTCATCGAGCAGATCCTCATCGCCCGTGAAGAAGGCGCCCCCGGCTTCATCATCTTCGAGTACAACTCCACCACCGCTGCCGAGCACCTACCCACCCTCCGGCAGGGGATATCGAGGGAGAGGTAG
>JBBIPC010000047.1:0-5551 GCA_037443035.1 Chthonomonadales bacterium | reverse complement strand
AGGGTGGTGTCAATTCTTGTGTGTGATTTGGTTGAGGTGGGTGCTCTCCGTATGGGGTTCATGGTGTGGTTTCAGGGTGCGTCGAAGACGTGCGGGTCAACGGCCCGGCTCACGCGCTTGGCCGCGTCGTCTTCGTAGGGCTGTTCGCCTGCGGGACTTGCCCTGCGTGCCTGCTGGCGGCGTTTGGGCAGGTCCCACAGGTCCTTTGTCTTCCATCTGTCGTTGAGGAGCATGGAGACCTTGTAGAACAACCGGTCGCATGCCCCGGCATCGGCAAAGGCTCCACACCCTCGACGCCATCGGCGTACTTCACGGAAGGTACGCTCGATAGGATTGGTAGTCCGCACGTACTCCCGGTGCTCGGCGGGAGCGTTGAAGAAGGCAAACAGGTACCTTGCGTCCTCCCTGAGGGATTGGATGATGCCGGGGTACCGGTTGCGCCACGTTCGCTCGAATGCGGCCAGAGCACAATCGGCGCGGAAGAGTGTGTCTGCCTTATACACGTTGCGGAGCATCTCCACGACACCCGGACAGTCGGCGCGGCTCACGGCCTCGCGGATGTTGCGCATGCGGTGCGCCCAGCAGAGCTCATGATCCACATCGCCCAGCACCTGCTCCACGGCGTCCATCAGTCCCTTGTGTTCATCCGAGATCACCAACTCAAGGCTCCCAGGATCCAAACCACGCTCGATAAGCCGTTGCAGAAACCCTTCCCATGCACTGGCAGACTCCCTCCGTGCACGCTGAAAGCCCAGGATCTCCTTGCGACCGTCCATCGTCACCCCGATCGCCATCAGAACACAGACCCGTCCGGTCGATCTGCCAATCAGGTCCTTGACCCATGCGGCGTCCAGAAACAAGTAGCGGTACTGCCCTTCCAGACGACGCTCCTTGAAGCTCTTCACCTCCGCGTCCAGACGCGCTTGCGTCGCAGCGAGGAGCCCGGCGCTGGGACGAAACCCCGTCACCCGCTCCACCAGTCGGCACAGCTCCGAAACACTGATGCCGCACATCAACGCCTGGTACACCCACTCCGCTACGTCCGGCAGAGCACGAGATCGAGCACACAGAAAGCTCGGCACAAACCCGCCGACCCGAACGCGCGGCAGACGAATGGTGACCGAGCCGCACTGGAACTGCACCGTCCGACGACGATAGCCGTTGCGGTAATCATCGGTGGATTGCTCTTCGGTTCTCCGCCTGTGCAGAGGCCGACCCGTGCGTTGTTCGATCTCGGACTCGGCGCAAGCCTCAAGCAACATCGCCATTATGCCGCCCACTACAGGCGTTGGGTCGCCGTACACAACGTCTTCCGCGTCAAACGCCCGGCCAACCATGCGACGAACTGCGTCCTTTAGTGATATGCTTCCCATCGAGTGCTTCTCCTTTCGGGTGGTTTGTGATCTCCAACCATAACCATACCGGAGAAGCACTCCCTGTCACGTTTACACACTCAAAGCATGCACTACTATGGCAACGCGGAGACTTGACAGATGATCCGGAGTTGGCTATACTTGAAACTAGGTGCAAACCAATGTGCTTCGCGTGCTACATGTGTGATGCAAGGTGTACGCCTAAGTGCTTGGCTCAGTTGCCTTCCTCAGGTGAGACAATGCGACTTCCGCCCACCGTCGCCCCCCCCGCGCGAGAACGGTTTTCACCGCGCATGGAACTCGTCACCATCCTCAGCGGCAGGCCGTAGCATCGTCGTCGAATCCGAAGCGTCGCCCGATTGAAGGTCCCCAATGGGCGCGAGCCGCCATCCGCTCACCTCCTGATCTACCACACCTGAGAATCCCGCGGTAATAGCATACTGGAGAGGAGAGCGATACGACGCAATATCCAATACGTACTGACCGTGGTGCTCACATGCGTGTGCTTGGGGGTAGGCCTCAGTGGGCCGAACCCGCCTCTGCCTCTGTGCGCCAAGCCCGAGTGCCTGACTATGTGCGACACCTGGAGACAAGGTGATCCATTCGGGACTTTGATTGCTGATTGTCAAGACTGTTGTGATGCCATGCAGAAGACCGGCGCGCCGTGTTACGACAACTGCGTCCAACAGAGATTCCCGTGTCGCTGTCCGTGACCACGATACCTGAGAACAACGGCTCGGCCCGCGCACCAGCGGTGAGTGGGCCCGAGTCCGGCGTGTCCGCGCCTGCAATGACCCTGGCGGTGATGGCACTCCTATGTTCCGCCGCTTGGGGAACGCATACCGCAGTACGTGGACATTTCCCTGTTGTGTCCGCGTGCTGCGCCGCGAGATCCGAGGTTGCCCTCCGGCAGGCAGTGCCGATGGCGATCTCGGCGTTGGTCGTGTGGTGGGTGATCGTGATATGTGCATGCTGCCTGCTCGGCATCACACTCATGGGAGGCGCGGCTACACGACGTGTTCCGTTCTGGCTCTGGCTGCTTTCGATGGCCGGGACTGTACACAGTACTTTCCTCGGTATTGCTGGCGTGATTGCCTCTCATCGGTCCTGTGTTCCGTGTTTCTTGTTCTGATGCGCCTGCGTGCTATGCATGTGGATTTCTCTTGCCACATCACACGCGTCGCGCGGAGGCTCTGCAATGACCAATGAACGACAGCGTCGGTGCGCACCCCCGATTGGCGTGACTCTGGTGGAGCTGATCACCGTCATCGCAATCGTCGCTGCGCTGGCGGCCCTCCTGGTACCTGTGCTGAGCCAAGCTCGCAAGAGGAGCCTGTCAAGTACGTGCGTCAGCAACCTCAAGCAGATCGGTACTGCCACTGCGATGTACATAGCGGATCACGATGAGCACATGCCGAACGGTTGCGGGACGATGTTAGCGCTCTCCGAACGGCCATTCTATCCACGGGTGAAACAGCAACTGCTGCCCTACGTGCGAGACGACCGCGTCTTCACGTGCCCTGCGGATACCGGCACCGAGGTGGAGTCGACGGGCTATGCGGCGTCACGCTGCGGCGACTCATGCCAACGCATGACAGGCACCAGCTACGACTATTTCTGGGACGGCCTCTACCCAAGCACGTATGTCTACATGTCCGAGGACACAGAGTCGGCCAATAAGGCGCTGTTCTGGGATGCCGGCGGTCACTGGCATTCCGGCGCTCCGGCCGCTCGAATGAGGGATGGAATGGACTCGTGGCTGCAGATCGCGCCCAAACACACTTACAACGTTCTGTTCTGGGATTGGCATGCCAAGAGCGGTGTGACGGATAAGCAGTTCCGTGATGCGTATAGCGGCTAGACGGCTCGCCGCAGTGGTGACACACTGATGGGCCCCGCCAAAGCGCAGTCCACACAATGCTTCGGATGCGTTCGTGCACGTGGGAGGAATGTATGAAAGTACCCGTTGCTATCGCCGCTATCGCCTGCGTCGTTGCGTTCGCCCTGTGGCTCCTGGTTCGAGGGAAACCCGACAGGCCTCCGTCCTCGGTACCGTCCGGCACCAGCTCATCTGCCCAGGGTCGGTCTGGTCAGGCTACCGATACGGAGAGAATCCAAGCGATTCGCGAGTCGATTCCTGAGATGTCTCGTCGGGGTGCGATGACAACTGAGGCCGAACAGGCAGTTAAGTCCGCGATGGAAGCCGACTCTTTTCGCGTTCGTGCACGGCTCGCAGCGATCGTGATCCCGGCCGTCCGACGAGGCGCCATGACGCCTGACGAAGCGATCGAGAAACTAACCCGCATGCGGGAGAAAGCTCCAACCGAGGACGAGCGGGGTTACTGGTCAAAGACCATTACGGCGGTGGAGCAAGTGCGTGCCGTGAACCGATGACGCAACTGTCACAAACTCGATCGAGGCCATTCCCGGACACTAGTGCTGCGGCCAGAACTCATAGGTCGGCGTATCAATGACCATGCCGACAAGCGTCCATGTGCATCGAACGACGAACTCGCCGAGCATCAGCCCGAAGAAGAACATGAGCGCGCCGCGGTAGCCCTTGAGGCCGCGCCCCTTGAGCACCGCCGCCTTGCAGATGCTGCCGATCATGATGGGCACCCAGAGATTGGCCATGCCCCAGGAGTTCGCCACGGCATAGGCGAGCGGATGGAGCGGAAAGCCCGGAAGGAGCGTTCGCAGATAGCCCAGCAGCAGCGCAATCGCGCATCCTGCGCCGGTGGCAATGGCATCTCCCGGTAGAGGCCGGGCCGGGCTCTTGAGCCATGTGTTCAGGTTGTTGCTGAACGCCTCGCGGGCGTATCCGGTGCCCCACGTATTGACATGCCCGGTCGCCGCAGCGATCCGGTAGAACCCATCAAGAAACACCATGAAGCAGATCGGCACGCTGACAACGGCGGCGAAAGCAATGGCCTTGCCCATAGCCGACCGTTCGCCCGCGCCTGTGCCGGCCAGTTTGAGAGCCTCCAGCTGATGCGGCATGACATGGCCGCGATAGGCGCGAGTCATCCAGTGGAGCGTCGCGAACATCCCGATGGTGCTGCGGCCGAACGACCCTGATCCGAACAGGCGCACCATGGCCGCCGCCGGCCCCATAACGTGCATGTCGTGCACGGGGAAGCCGAACTCGGCGCGCACGCGCGTGATCATGACGGCGATGGCGAAGAAGATGCCGATGGCAGGAGGCCAGTTCCACAGCCTGGCACTCAGGTCAGACGGTAGGGTGTGGGCATGGGAAGATAACAGCGAAGGCCAGCTCGGCGACGGGACATACACGGATCGGACCGTGCCCGTGGCCGTATCCGGCCTTAGCGGCGTGGTGGCCGTGGCAGCGGGTGGGGACCACAGCCTTGCGGTCACCTCCGTGCCCACGTCGTGGGTTCTTGTAGAGGACCGAGAAGCGCAAGCGGGCTCGACCGCCACGCTCGCGGCCTGGCTGTACTCTGTCAACGATGCCGTAGCGAATCGGCAACTGGACTTCAGCCTCGAAGGCACCTACGTAGGCTCGGCGCTGACGGATGCGTCCGGCAGAGCCAGGGTCTCTACCGCGGTCCCGTCGGGTACTCCAGGAGGTTTCTATCCTGTGAACGTGACGTACGGCGGCGCTGCGGACCTGCTGCCGAGTTCGGAACGGGGCTGGTTGGAAGTGAAGCAGTCTGCCACGACCCTATTCGTTCCGGATGGAGCGGCACCATCACCGAGACCGTGACTCTCCGGGCCTACCTGCGACGCGCACCCGATAACGCCTATCTGAACGGCAGGACAGTCACATTCCGCATGGATGGCACGTCTGTGGGATCGGTGGCAACGAACGCATCAGGCCGAGCGGACCTGAACTAGGTCATCAGCGACGGGCCTCCAACTCGCACCATCAACGCAGCATTCGACGGCGATGCGGCGTACGGGCCTTCCAGCGGCAGCGGCACGCTCACCTGCCAGTCGTGGGGCACCAAAATGGCGACCTTCGCCCGGACGCAGAGGATCACCGGCCGGACGGAGCTCAAGTGCCGACTGGTCCGGAGCGACAACGGCCCGCTGTACAACAAGACGATCAACTTCTACGTGGACGGCACGTTCATCATCGCTCGGCCCACGGACGTGGACGGATACGCGAAATACCCGTACTACGACGTGCCCGACGGTGCGGGAGCGGGTACTCG
>JBBIPC010000046.1:0-5741 GCA_037443035.1 Chthonomonadales bacterium | reverse complement strand
CAGCTCGAGGAACTCGGCATCGCCATTGTGCAGAAGGATGACACGCCGGATAGCTAGCGGTAGACCCGAAGACAATCACATGGAACTGGCCCTGTGTCTGCGAGGAGCGTGAGAGCATGGCGGCCCGGCGGTAGGTCGGCCGCGAATACCGGCGCTGACGGTTGTGCTGACACCTGATGGAAACGGACGGTGTCTCGGCGCGTACCGTCCAGTATCACCGTACCATCGCCGTATTGGGGTCCCCGTGGAGCGAAGAGCTCGCATCGCCGTCCTTCGAAGTTGAACTTCACACGAGCGCCCTTGATTGCGCTGCGATATCCGGTTCCGTAGTGATACGCCGGTTCCTCGACTGCCTCCCATTCGCCGGGGGCGGCGGCTGCCCCAGCGAGCGCCTCGGTCGCGAGCCAGGTCTCGCAGTAGGCGTTCTCCTGCCCCCGCAGCGAGAAACGCCGAACCCGCAGGTGTCCGCCCTGCTCAGCAACGAGCTCGATCCTGCCGGGTTCGGCTGGGATGCGAACCTCGACAAGGCGGTCTTGGTTGAGCTCGACAAGCAGTTCGCCAGAGTTGCATCGCACACGCAGCTTCCACGGCATCCGGATCCAACCGCGCTCGGCCACCCCCTTGCTAACCTCTGCTGGAACTCCCGTTTCGCTAGCGTGGATCAGCGTCCAGCCATCAGGAGAGATCCGAAGCATGGTGCGCGAGAACCTCATCCAAGGGTGCGGTCGGCTGTCCGCCAGGGGACTATCCGGGCCCAGGGGTCCCCGGCATCCCCACGCAAGGTGCCAACCCCCCAGCCATTCCACCTCCATGTCCAGGTCGAATTCGAGGTAGGTCCGCCGCAGAACTGCATGAGCTGGCCCATTAGGTCCTGCCAAGACGAAACCGTCTTGCATGGGTCTATCTAGGCGGCGCCGCGCAAGGCTGATCGTACCGACATCCTCCACGGTCTTGGCCGGAAACAAAACACGGAGGACCCCTCCTGGCGCTGGCGATGCTGCGAACGTCTGTCCCCATATGCCGCGGCCTTCCCATGGGACCGGTTCCTGGTGCCACAAGGAGCCCAGTTGCTCCGTACGCCATGCTTGGCTTTCCTCAGCACGCTCCAGCGGGGCGCTGAAGAGTGCCTGATAGCTTCGGTTCATTGCCACGGACGTGGCTGGTGCGTACACTCGGTCGCCCACGACGTACGCAGGGAAGAACTCGGCCAGAGGCGGATGGTGCACATCGGACTGTGGCAAGAGCAGCGGCATCGGTTCGCCATAGGGGCCAGCCGGATGCCGCGATGTCATCGCGAACAGTCCCCACGTGCCTCCGGCGTTGCCCGGCGTACTCATCATGTGGAGGATGAGCCAGTCGTTCCTGCGCCGGATCAGCGTGGAGGCGTAGGCACGCACGTAGCGTCCCAGGATGGGCTTGCGTCCTGCGTCGTCGTCCACTGGCGTGTCCGTGCAGTGGTACGGTCCCTCCGGTCGCGTGGCCCAGGCATACCCTAGCCCGCCACGGTTGTTCGGAGGATTGGCCCATCCGTACAACATATGGTACTTGCCATCGTGGTAGACAACACAGCCGTCCGTAGCGGCGCCGCGTTCCCCGCCAAGCCTTACGAAGGGCGCGACGCGATCGCCGAATACCAGTCCCATGTCTTCCCAGACGCCCGGCTTCGTCTCACGTAGGATGCGGATGTCCGCCCCCGGCTTGCCGAAGTAGCCGCGCGGGTACGCGCTCACGAATGCATACCAGAGACGAGACAGGGGGTCTCGAAAAAGGGTGCCGTTCACAGGCCACCAGTACGGCTCCGAGCCTACATAGATGGGGTTCCCCTTTTCCCGGACGAATGTGTCGAACGATGGGTCGCCGATGACCGGGTGGTGCAGCCAGTCCCAAACTCGCGCGGCGCGCGCATAGTCCGTGGCACGTACCGCATGCTCGGCACCGGAGGCCGCGGAGATCATCGTAAGGCCGAACGCCTGCCGAACGAAGTCACGTCTCGTCCATCCATTTCCCACGCAAGCTCCCTCCTCTGCACTCGTTGGCAGCGAAACACCGGGCACACCTACGTCTCGGCGAAGGAACGCACCCTGGGTTCGCCGAAACGTATGGATACTAGGAGCACAGAATGCCGCGACAACAAGACGAAGTTACCATATACACGGATGGCGCCTGTACCGGTAATCCCGGTCCCGGTGGCTATGCTGCGATCATCATTCACAGCGAGGGCCAGCGAGAGATCGCCAAGGGCTTCCGATTGACGACGAACAACCGCATGGAGATGATGGCTGCCATTGCCGCTCTGCGAGAGCTACCCGAACGCAGTAAGGTGCACCTCTATTCCGATTCCCAATACCTTGTCAACGGTATGCGCCAGGGCTGGGCACGCAGGTGGAAGGCAAACGGGTGGCGGCGCTCCGGCAATGCGCCAGCCTTGAACCCGGACCTCTGGGAGGAACTGCTCCGCCTCTCGCAAGAGCACGATGTTCAGTGGCACTGGATCCGCGGCCATGCCGATCATGCATTCAACAAACGCTGCGACAAGCTTTCCACCATACACGCTGAGCATCATGCCACGGATATCGATCTCGTCTACGAGAACGCCATAGGTCGAAGCCAAGGGCACGGAGAAGCGAAATGAGCACGGAGTCGGATCGAAAGGCAAGGGAGTTCCTCGCCATCGCAGACCAGTTCAAGCTCGGCGTGCTTGTCACGGAATCCTCCCATCCCGTCACAGCCAACCTCAGCGATGTGGCCCGCGGGAGCATCGAGGAGGCTCTCGGCCTGCTGTTCACCGTGGATGATGATGTGCTCCGCCGTTTCAGGCTCTGGGTTCAGGAAGAGGCGACAAGGCCAGTGGCAACCGAAGTGCTGCATGCGTTGCGGCAGGGTGGCCGCGTGTGCTTTACCGGATGCGGGTCCACAGGACGCCTGAGCATCCTTCTCGAGTCCATCTGGCGCCGGTTCTGGCAGGAGACCGCGAGGGCCGGAAAGGTCTCTGACGCGGCTGCCAGAGAGCGGGAGGACCGAGTGGTGAGCGCTATGGCCGGCGGCGATTTCGCTCTGATCAGGGCGGTGGAAGGCTTCGAAGACTTCACTCAGTTCGGCCGAAGGCAGATTGGGGACCTAGAGATAGGAGCGGGCGACGTCCTTTTCGCGATCACGGAAGGCGGCGAAACGTCCTGGGTCATCGGCACGGCGTGGGAGGCACTGGACCGCGGTGCCAGGGTGTTCTTCGTCTACAACAACCCCGATGATATCTTGTGTGCACATGTACAGCGGAGCCGAGAGGTCATCCAGGAACCACGCATCACCAAGGTCAATCTGACAACCGGTCCCATGGCTATCAGCGGTTCCACGCGCATGCAGGCCACGACCATCCAACTCATTGTACTGCTGACGGTGTTGGAGTGGGTAGTGCGGCAAGAGCTTCACGACCTGGGCGTACGCCATGTGCCCTCGCCGGAGGAGGCCCCAAGGGACTTTCTCGCTGGTCTGGAGTCCCTGTTCCTCACGCTCCATTCCCAGGAGTTCCGTGCTTCGCTGGCGGCACTGGTGCGCTTCGAGGAAGCAACGTACCGTGCTGGCCACAAGAACACCTACTTCGCTGACCACCTCGCAGTGGACATGCTCACTGATACTACCGAGCGGTCCCCGACGTTCTGCACTCCTCCTTTCCGGCGATACGACGACACGAAGGCAGCCGAGTCCTGGGCTTTCCTGTGCGTACCCTGCGCGACGACGGACTCGGCATGGCAGGAACTCCTCCGCCGGCATCCCCGTTGCGTGGCATGGTCCGAAGAGGTCATACAGCAGCTCATTCCTCCCGAGAAGGTTGAGCGGACCGCGGAGATCGTGCAGCGCATTGGGGTAGCAGACCTTCTCAAGTTCCGTATCGGGCTGGATGGCTTGCCCTACCGCCACCTCGGACCGGGAGATATCGCCGTGTCACTTGTCGCCCCCGAGGATGCGGCCCTGCTTGCACCGAGATCCCCGGTAACCTCGTATCTAGAGACCCTGCGCAAGGACGGAGTCAGGACTGCCTGGGTTCGATTGTACCATGGTGCTCCTGCCCCCATGGAGGGAGGTTGGGATGTCACAGTCTCCGTGCCGGTCCCGGCGACGAACCTGCTTCTCGATGGTGTCACGCGAGCCGGGGTGAAGATGGTCCTGAACGCGCTCTCGACGTGCACCATGGTGCGCCTTGGACGGGTCATGGGCAACACCATGATCTGGGTTGTCGCCAGCAACCTGAAACTGATGGATCGTGCCACCCGCTACATCGCGCGCCTAACGGGGCTAGGCTACGAGGCAGCGTGCCACCTGTTGTTCGAAGCGATCGAATACGTCGCCCCGCGCATGGCAGCCGACCAGGTCTACCCACCGGTCGTGGGGCTGTCCGTCATGCGCGTCCGACACAACGTACCGTTCGAGGAAGCAGAACGCCTCTTGTGGGAGGAGATAGGCACGCACCGGCACTAGCCGCGTCCGGCTTCGTTTGGCGAGGGTCCTAGCTAGACCCCTGATTCCCAGACCTCACAAGGGCAGGGCGTCGAGCTTGGCGTGCAGTTGCGGCGCCATTGCCTACGCTCCGGGGGACAGTAGTCAGTCGTTTGTCAACCGAACACTCGGCGGTTCGTCCCAGCCGACGAGGCACATGTTCGTGGCCGCTGTATGGTACTTGCCGTACGCGAAGAAGTGAACAACGTCGCCGTATATGTGGATTTCGGCTTTCTCGTAGTAGGTACCCCTGTCGCGTCCGGGTTCCGTCACGCTGAGAGTTCCTGTGCCTTCGATAATGACCATCCTATCACATCCCTTCCGGTCGTTTCCTCGCGGACCCTGCCTTGTTGCTCAGCATTATAGCCGACCGGAGTAAAGACAGAGACGGGCCCATTCCGCCTGTAGTAGGCGAGGGCCCGTCTGCACGAGTGGACACCGCTTGACGGAGGTGCTACATGTCGTAGTCCATGCCGCCACCTGGAGTCGGTGTCTCCTTCTTCTTCTCCGGCTTCTCGACGACCAGCGCCTCCGTGGTGAGAAGCATGCTGGCGATGGATGCCGCATTCTCCAGGGCGGAGCGAGTGACCTTGACGGGATCCACGACGCCATCCTTGACGAGGTCGCTGTACTCCTCCGTGAGGGCATTGAAACCATGCCCCTTGGGAAGTCCGCGCACCTTGCTCACTACCACAGAACCATCCTTGCCGGCGTTCTCGGCGATCTGCCGAACCGGTTCCTCGAGCGCGCGACGGACGATGGCGATGCCGTGACGCTCGTCTCCGTCGGCTTCGAGCTTATCGAGCGCCGCCTGAGCTGCAACGAGCGTGACACCACCACCAGGCACGATGCCTTCTTCCACAGCAGCACGCGTGGCTGAGAGTGCGTCCTCGAAGCGGTGCTTCTTCTCCTTGAGCTCGGTCTCCGTAGCCGCACCGACCTTGATGACCGCCACTCCACCAGCGAGCTTCGCGAGGCGCTCCTGGAGCTTCTCCTTGTCGTAGGAGCTGTCGGTTTCCTCGATCTGCTTGCGGATCTGGTTGATCCGTCCCGTGACCGCTTCGTGGGAGCCTGCGCCCTCGATGATCGTGGTCTCCTCCTTGCCCACTACGACTTTCGCTGCGGTACCGAGCATAGCGAGATCCACGTTCTCGAGCTTGACACCGAGATCCTCGCTGATGAACTTGCCGCCCGTGAGGATCGCCATATCCTCGAGCATGGCCTTACGCCGGTCGCCAAAGCCGGGCGCT
>JBBIPC010000045.1:0-6770 GCA_037443035.1 Chthonomonadales bacterium | reverse complement strand
CACCAGACCTGCCCGGTTTTCAAAGAACCCTACACCATCCCCCGCAGGAGAGGCAAATCTAACTATACCACCGCCTCACCGAGTCTGTCAACACTCTACGACTGGAATCTTCGGCGTACTACACACGACCTTGCGTGCCTACTGCATCGCTTCCTCGACGGGACGCGGCGCCTCCAATTCGAACAAACGAATGGCGTTGTCCCACAAGATCCGACGCTTGGCTTCGTCCGACACCGCTGCATCCTCGATCATGCCGAGAGCCGCCGCCGGACTCGTACCTGGCGAGCCAGAACCGAATACAACTCGATGCGCTCCCAGTGTTTCCACTGCCGCAGGAACCTTCGCACGATCCAGCGCTCCAGACGTCTCCAACACGATGTTCGTGGCCGAGTGCGCAGCCTGTATCGCCTGCGGCCAGTCCGGTCCGCCCATGCCGACGAGGACAATGCGCAGCATAGGATACCCCTTCGCGATGCGAAGTCCCGCCTCTACTGAGGCTCCGTTAAGAGCGAAGATGAGTACCGGTTTGGTATACCGCCGATAGGCGTTGAGCAGCTCGTCCGCCAAGCTCACGGGCACTGGCTCATCGAGGTTGGATCCAACAACCGCCATGCCGAGAAACCGTCGCTGGGGCATCAACTCGCGCATGGCCGTGATGGACGACTGCACACGGTTTACGTGGGCCACCAGGCATCCGTAGAAGGCCGGCGCCTGGTCCAGGGCCGCCTTCACGAGCCGATTCCCCGCAAGGGGGTCCACCAGCCGTGCATGGGCTGAGAGCAGCAGCACGCCCTCGATGCCGTGACGGCTAAGCGGTGCGACCAGCGCCGCAGGTGTGTGCGACTGACCAGGGACAATGCTACCGCCCAGCCAGCTATGGCAATCGAATACCTTCACGCTGCCCACCCCCTCGCATCCGCATACACATCCTTGCTGTGGAACCGCCGACCGCTATGCCTGCAGTACCGCCTTGGCGTTGGCTCCGAGAATCGCCGCCTGATCCTCCGCAGACAGCCCCGAGTGCCGCACCACAGCCAGCGCACTCGCCATGGGCCGCCCAGGCGCCGCCGATCCGAAGAGGACACGTTCTGCACCGACGCCGGCTACGAGCAACTTGAGGGCACCTGACGCCGTCAGGCCAGACGTCTCCACGTAGAAGCTCCGATGAGCACGCAGAACGCTGATCGCTTCCGCGATCTGCCTATCGTCCACACCTGCCAGGATGACCCTGCATTCCAGAGCGTCCATCATATCGGCCAGGTCGGTCGCCATTCCTGGCTCCGTGACATTCACCATGATCGGCAGCTTCCTTGCTGCCAGCGTCCGCACTAGAGTACGGAAAGGCGCGAACCGTATCGGCCACCCCTGGGCGGACGGAAAGAAGCGCACCAAGCGGAACTTCTGCTCGACAAACTGCTCCGCCGGCCCTTCGCCACCGAAGTAACAGAGCGGGTTCACTGTCGCCACAGGCAAGAGCGATGGTGTATCCCGGCATGCCGAGAGCGTGGCCGCGTTGCCAGAGGTATGGTCCAGCAGCATGCCAACCGTGGACATCGTACAACATGCGCTGATGGCATGCTTCTGGAGAAGCGCAAGCAGTTCATCCACTGGCAAGTCCGTGGACGAGGCCGGCAGAGGCCCGAACAGCGTGTTGACGTCCAGTATCTCGCTCATGCCTCCAAGACCCACTCCTTTGCTCGACGAAGACGCCGCAGCACACGTTCCCGCCCTAGCACCTCCAGCATCTCGAAGAGGCTCGGCCCAGCCGTGACGCCAGTCGTGGCAAGCCGTAACGTATGGATGATGGGCGCCCTGGCAATCTGCAGCTCAGCGGCCGCCTGATTCACAGCTTCCTCGATCTGTGCAGCGTTCCAGGCTGCGCCGATCGTACCAAGATACTTCGACGCGCACTCCAGACGCTCGGAGGCACCTCTACCTGACAGCCACATGCGCAGGCCCGATGGCTCCGCCTTCTCCGGCTCGCTCAGGAAAGGCCGTGCAAGCTCTACGACGTCTGCGATCAAGTGCATCCTGTCGCGTATAAGGCTCAGCACGCGCAGCACATACGCCCGGACCTCACTTGACGGTGCATTATCGAGAAGGCCCGCATCGCTGAGATAGGGAAGACTGAGTTCCAGCAGCCGATCCAGATTGCACCTCCGGATGTACTCACTGTTCATCCAGCGCAGCTTGTCGTAGTCGAAGATAGCTGGCGTGCGGTGGATGCCTTCCAGGGTGAACCGCTCCATGATCTCGTCTACGCTCATTAGCTCGCGGTTCTCTTCCCCGGAGGACCACCCCAAGAGCACCAGGAAGTTGAACATGGCTTCCGGAAGGTAGCCGGCCCGAATGAACTCGACGAACTGTGTGGCGCCGTGGCGTTTGGAGAGCTTCTTCCGATCCTTTCCGATCGTAAGCGGGATATGTACCCATACAGGTTGGTCCCATCCCAGCGCTTCGTACAGCAGCACCTGTTTCGGAGTACTGGGCATCCAGTCCTCACCCCGAATCACATGGGTGATCTCCATGGCGTGATCATCCACTACCACGGCGAGGTGGTACGTCGGCCAGCCGTTGGACTTGAGTAGCACCTGATCATCGACGAAGCGGTTCTCGACTTCCACTACTCCGAAGACCAGGTCATGGTAGCGAGTCGTCCCCTCCAGCGGCACAGCCAACCGGATGGTGTGAGGTCGCCCCTCTGCCAATGAACGGTGAACCTCGTCTGGCTGCAGGTACCGACACCGCCGATCGTAGCCCGATGCTGCGCCTTGTGCTTTTTGCTGCTGGCGCATGTCGGCCAGGCGCTCTTCGGTACAGAAGCACCGGTAGGCCATACCTCTGGTCACCAGCAGCTCTGCCGTCTCGCGATAGAGGTTCAGGCGCTCCGACTGCACGTAGGGGGCATGCGGACCGCCGCTGACCCACCACTCGTCGGGAACGATCCCAAGCCAGCGGAGGCTTTCCTCTATCTCCGCGATGGACTCGGGCTTGTAGCGAGAAGGATCTCGGTCTGTATCTTCGAGTCGTGCAATGAACTGCCCGCCGTACTTCCGAGCTGCCAGCCAGCAGAAGATAGCCGTACGGAGGTTGCCCACATGCGGCGAACCCGTGGGGCTGGGAGCGTAGCGTACACGAAGTGCCATGGGCTATCCGCCGCGTTCCACCTGCGTATCGTTCAGTTACCGCTGCATGAGGTACTTGCGCCGACTCTTGTCGAAGCCTTGCGTCAGTCGGCGAGCATCGAACACCCAAACGTTATTGCGCATGTAGAAGCAGTGATAGGCCGAGAGAAGGGACGCCACCATCCGTCGCCGAACGCGCCGTACGATGCAGACCTCCGTCAAAGCGGTTATGAACTCGATGCCCTTGCGATAGTGCTCCAGGATCGTCCGGAGAATCTCGAACGTCGGCAGCTCCTCGGATTCGGCACGCACCCGGAGCTCCAGCAGGTCGCTGACGCGGTTGCGACTGACGAACATGGCAGGCTCCGTCTCCTCACCCCACGTGAGCGCGTACCGATCCCAGCCCTTCCGCTCCAAGTAGAACACGGCCCCTGTGTCAATGGGTACCGTGTTGTACCAGTCCAGCAGACCGTAGAGCAGCCGCGTTTCGTTATTCACCCATACCTGGACCACCTGCCCGCTCGGCAGCTCCACATCCACCTGACAGATCGTAGGCTCCGTGGGGAAGTAGCCGGGCGGTAACTGGCAGAGCGGGAACGTGCCGATCTCCTTGTGATGGAACTTCAGCACGCAGCGCACGGTTACCGGCGGTTCCGGAAGCTGCTCGGGCAGCGGTTCTTCATCCAGCACATCTTGGGCCAGAGGTGACAGTATGTCCTGGCGGAGCGTGCCCGTCAGACCCTCGTCCTCTAGGAGCGTGTCCACCGGATTTCCCTCGCTGTCGTAGTAGACCGTGTCGTTGAAGAACAGGTTCTCTGGTACGCTGAAGACGTACTCCGGTATGGACCCCACCGGCAGGAACCGATCACTGCCGACCCAGAGGACTCGCGGATCCTGACGGAGATGCTCGACGAGCGTCTTGAGGTCGCCCTCGTAGGTCTCGTCGCCGGGCGAGACCTCGAAAACATCCTCGAGCATCGCGGCACCCCGGCTCATCCGTTCGTGCTGGTTCACATAGCTCACGAGCTGATCGAGTTCCGTTTCGCTGATAGTCAGCGGCTGCGACTCTCCGGCACGCTCCCCCGCACCGAGCGGCAGTTCCCACTTCGCTATCGCCGGCCATTGGGCGACGAGCTGTGCCACCCCAGCCGGGCCGAGCCACTGCTGACCCGAAAGAAGCACAGCTCCTGCATCCAACAGCGCCGCCATCTGGGCCTCCGGAACGTACCCACGCGGTTTCAGACGCCAGAGAAGGAACTGGAGGACCTTGGACGGCACCGGCGCGCCCACCTCATCGAGGAACCGGAGCACGCTCTCGGTGTCCCCCGGTCGGAGGATGCTGCTGGCCGCTTCGAACGGCGCCACATCCGATGCTTCGAGAAAGTTGTCGAACAGCACATCGTCGGGATCGCTGCTACTCACGTCGAGGAGCCAGCAGCGCCGGGCATAGCCGTACCCCCCGATCCGTGCGAACCTCTCGGACCTGGTGAGAAGCCGTTTCACGGCCTCGGCGTAGACTGCCACCACCCTACCGTAGGCACGAGCAACCTCTGCGGCCAGTGCGCCCTCAGGCTGCGGGCGCCCGCTTGCTTCCAGCACCTCCTCCAGCGTGCGTTCCACCGGATGATGCGGATCCACAGCCCGAGTCGTCAGTGCCCAGCGTCGTTCTTGGGACAGAAAACGGTCTGGCGAATGGCTGAGCACCACCCGTGCAAGCGGCACGTCGAAATCGGGCCGCCCTACCGTCCTCGCGGCCTCCGATACCTTCATCGATCGGCCCGCGCGAAGGAGTGCGTCGAACAGGAGATCACCCGCGTAACGCAGTGCTAACTGCGCACCCAAACATTCCTCTTTGATAGCCGTCAAAGCTGTGCCTCCGTTGTCATCTCGCCGGCATTCCGGGCCGGCGTATTAGCTCTCTCCTCACCTTCCAGATCGTAGATGTCGGCCCTCGTGATGCGCACCCGAACGAAGGTCCCGGGCAACGCCTTGCTTCGCCGTAAGAAGACGGAACCATCCACCTCTGGACCGTCACGGTAGGACCGTCCGACGGCGCCCCTGGCATGAACCGCCTCCACGAGTACTTCCAGCTCGTGTCCCACCCACTCTCTGTTTTTCTCCAGCGAGATTCCTTGCTGCATCCGCATGATGGTATCTCGCCGACGCCGACGCTCGTCCGCGGGCACCTGGTCCGCCATCTCTGCTGCAGGCGTGCCCTCCTCGGGTGAGAACTCGAAGACACCGAGCCTATCGAAGCGCACAGCCTCGACAAACCGCACGAGGTTCTCGAAGGCCGCCGGCGTCTCGCCCGGAAAGCCCACGATGAGGGTTGTTCGGATGGCCAGATCCGGCACCATCTCGCGCATCCGATCCAGCATGGCCACGTACCTGTTTCCATCGCCGGGCCGCCGCATGGCGCGCAGTACCGCTGGATCTGCATGTTGCAGGGGTACGTCCAGGTAGCGGCATAGCTTGGGGAACTCCGCCATGGCAGCCACGAGGCGCTCCAGCCCGCGAGCGGGATAGGCATAGAAGATTCGGATCCACTGAAGATCCTCGATCTCATGCAACCTTGCCACCAGCTCGTAGAGGTCCGGACGCCCCGGCAGGTCCGAGCCGTACCGCGTTGTGTCTTGCGCCACCAAGGTCAGCTCACGCACACCAGCGGCAACCAGCGCACGAGCCTCGGCCAAGCATTGCTCCAGCGGCTTGCTCGTGTACGCTCCTCGAATGGCCGGTATCGTGCAGAACGTGCACGGATGGTCGCACCCTTCCGCAATCTTCAGATAGGCGGTCCACGGAGGCGTGGAGACCATACGGAATGCGTCCCTCTGCCACACGTGCTTCGGCTGGGCTTCCACGTGGACCATCGGCGAGCCCCCAACCCGATCCGCTTGGGCGATCTGGGCCACGTCATGCGCGCGCCCGGCTCCGACCAGCGCATCGATGCCGTCCAGCTTCGCCAGCTCGTCTCCGTACCGTTGCACGAGGCATCCAGCGACGATGAGCTTGCCAACCTGCCCGCCCCTGCGCCGTCGGATCGCTTCCCGTACTGCCTCCATACCTTCCTCGCAGGCAGCCTGGAGGAAACCGCACGTGTTGATGATGAGCACGTCTACTCGGGAGCTTCTGGTCACCGGTTCGAAGCCGGCGTCGGCAAGCAGACCGAGCATCTCCTCCGAATCGACCTGATTCTTCGGACAACCCAGGTGGATCAGTTGTACGGTCTTCTTCCGAGCTTGCTTCAATGCCCTACCGGCTTTCTCGCAGACGTTAACAAAGGCCGCACCCTTGCCCGGGTGCGACGTTCTATTATACCTGGCCGAACGACCGTTCTGCTTACGCGACCCGTCCTGGCGGCATGCACCGTTGGATGCATCCGGTGGCATATCGCAGGTACCGAGCCACCCCGGCGTGGGAAGGATTCGAGCTTTGACACGGCGAACGTGATTCACCAAGCGGTGCCGATGGTCCTTAGACCGATGAGCGTGCCGGCAGGCCGACGGCAGCACCGAGTCGCGTTGGAGGAGTGGTGCAAGCACATGAATACGAAGCCTGAGTACGGACCAGACAACCCCCACCCGCTGTCGCGCATGAAGACCGAACTGGTCTGGGAGGGCAAGTACGACGAGTACGGCAACCGCC
>JBBIPC010000044.1:0-7242 GCA_037443035.1 Chthonomonadales bacterium | reverse complement strand
ACACACACCCCCGGAAGCTCACCCGATCTCGATGGTGGTGTTCGTGGCGCGGACTATCATGCGCAGGGCTTCGGCGTTCTCGCGCAAAGGCACCACCGGCCCGGAGCGGTCCACCATGACGCCTGCACCCAGATCGAGCTTCTTCCCATCGACGCGTGCCTCGCAGCGCAGGGCGGTCAGCTCGACGGTCTTCCCGCCGTAGCTCACGGTGGCCCTCCCGGACCCGGCATCCCCACAGTCCCGGTACCGGCATACGAGCCGACTGCGGAAGGTCGTATGTCAATCCCAGTCCTCTTGCACTCCGCATGCCAACATATTCCGAAGAACAGTCACACCCGGTAGAGCCAACAGTGGCATACGACGAGTTCCGGCGGGCCTCAAGGAGGGCTGGCAAGACCTTGGCGATACCCCCCAGGACCTCTCGCAACCTCGTTGTCGGTCGCTTCCGGGCCGTTGCTTACCGTTTTCCCGCCCTGGGTGCGCAGAGGAAGCCGTAGACGGCTGCCGAGGGGCCGATGTTCTGATGGACGGTGAACTCGGAGGTCAGGGGTGAGCAGCGGTTGCTGAACCAGCGCTCGTTGCCCGGCCACTGGTCGATGTGGGGATAGGCAGTGGAGTTGGCCCAGTCCAGGTCCCATGGCCCGACCCCTTCGTCCTTCACTTTGCGCCAAGGGCCGTACGGCACCAGGCCGGGATGGAACTTACCCTTGCCGTTGTACCAGGCGTCCATGTGGAAGACCTGTTCCGGCCAACGCGGCCCCACTCCTGTGATCCAGGTCTGGTTCAGGGCGTTGGTCCCCAGAAAGTAGTCGCAGGTGGTGTAGAGGGCGCTGAGGTACTTGCGCGCGCGCTCCGGGTCGGTGCGTCGGGCGATTGCGTAGCCCACGAGGCCGTCGAAGATGAGCGGCGTTGTCTGCTGGCCGACGAGCATGGGCATGCTGAAGTTGCCGCCCCAGCGCAGTGCACGCTTCGACGGCGTGACCACGAGGCATTCATCGGCGGTATGCAGGAGGGCGCTGCGGAAGCGATCCCGCAGGGCTCCATCGCCCTTGCCGCTCAGGACCGCCACGGCCGGGCCGTAGACGTGCAGCTCGCTCCATAGGTACGTCGTCGGCTGGATCCACTGGACATCCTTGGCCAGTTGGGTTTCGTACTCCTTATCCCCAGTCAGTGCGAGGAGGCTGGCAGCGGCGTAGGTCCGAAGGTAACGGAGGCGGCCCTCGTCTTTCTCCTCGTCGCCCGGGCGGGTGTTGGCCATGGCCCAGGCGTAGGCCTCCCGCGCTTCCCGCGCCCAGTCCACGCCTTCGGGGTCCTTCCGAATCCAGCGGGCCAGGTTCGCCGCAATGCCCGCGTAGCCGAAGGTGGACCACGGGTCCTCGCCCGAGACCATGTAGATGCGGTCGGTGTCTTCCCAGGAGCCCCGGCCGACCTTCCTCCCATCGGGGGCCGTACCCTCGTCGGAACCGAAGGCATCGCCCGCCACACGCAGCCCCACTCCGCCCGTGCCCCAGCCCTTGGTCAGTAGCTCATGCCGCAGACGATGGCAGAAACGGGCCAGCCAGGCGGCTTCGTCGAGGATGTCGGGTACGCCATTGCCGCTCTCGGGGATGTTCAGCTCGCCGTCCGTGAAGTTCTCCGGCACCATTTCGTAGACCAACAACAGCTCTATGGGTATTCGGAGGTGGGTGACATAGCTGTCCCAATCGCCGGCGTCTTGGTACCAGCCATAGGTGTCCGTCAAGGTTCCTGGCGATTCAGCCATGAGGCGTTCGGCGTCGCCGCCCTCGCTGCCCCATTCGGTGTAGCGCACGCGGGTGTATCGCAGCTTGTCGGCGAAACCGGGGGTGAGCCGCGGATTGTGCGGGGCGGGACGCTCGAACTCGGTGTACGGCTTGGTCAGGGCGATGCCGGACCGGTTGTGGTAAAGCGCTCGGGCTGTGGCAATGAAGGCGGGCCGATAGACATCGGGAGCGATGCGGAAGGGCCACGAGCAGCCGATGCCATCCACGGAGAGCACATAGGTGCCGGGCTTGGAGAAGGCCGAGAAGTCGCACTCCCACACGTCGGCGCCCAGGAAGTTGCCGTGGGGCGGCGAGTCGGACTTATGGAACGTCTCCTGCTGCTCCTTGGGCATGCGGAACCGGACCTTGCCGGTGAAGAGGGCCTTGCGAGTGGAGGCATCGAGGATCCGGAACGGCTTGCCCTCGTAAGCGCGCAGGTCCAGCGAGCCGCCGTCACCCATCCAGTGGTAGACGTATCCGAACTTCCAGGGTGCCGAAGGGACGTAGCCCAGCGTGTTCACGTGGACAGCCTCCGATCGCAGCCGGGCAGGGTCGAAGCGCAGCGTCCAGCGGTTGCCGTTGGCAGCGAGCGACCCGGTCTCGATGCGGTAGGTCTTGCCCACCTGCATGGGCGCCGGCAGTCGCAGGTAGAGCCAGTGTTCCTTGGCGTGGTCCGGTCGCGTGTTGACGGCGCGCCCGTTGACCCAGCTATCCACGAACCAGGCGAAGTCCGTGCCCTTGCTCTTGCGCCAGATCCCGACGGGGCGTCGAGGCGTACGGTACGCGTTGTCGTCGGGACTGGTCACGGCGTAGCTGCCGGGCTTGGTGGCGGCCTCCACGTTCAGCGGGTGGACGATTACCCTTTCCTGCGAACGCGGCTCGCCTCGTTTGTGATGCTCGACATAGCCATCGTCGAAGTGCAGCATGACGCTGCGGTCGGTGAGCGGAAGTACGTCCACGAGGTCCGAAGCAAGACTGTCGCTCGGAAGGATAGCTAGTGCGGCCGCTAGCAGTGCAGTTCGGAGGCAGGTGGCGAGACGTTGCACAAAGCCCTCCTGGACCGACTAAGCCAGATGCATGACTAGGACCGTGTGAACCGACGTGGAGGCAAGGCGGATCCTGCTTCCCGAGCGGCTGACGCGGCCACCACGGGTGGCGAGGCTCACACTCTTTGCTGGCACGTTCGCGATGAGCTCGGCCTCGAAAGTTGGTGGCTCCTCCATCATGGCTGGCAGCACTCGTTTTCCTTGAGGGAACGTGGCCGCCGAGAACGTCGGAGGCGCGTTCCAGGCGACAAAGTGCACATAGAGCGACCTGCGGCCGGCATCGCGTGTCAGAACTACTTCCACATTGGACGGCGCGCGAATGTCGAGAATCGGCTTCGGATTCAGGAATCGCACGAGGTTGCGCAGCACGTTCCTGTGCTCGGGCATGCGATAGTCGCTGGCAAAGGCTGCGTCCAGGGCGCAGGGTACCGTGATCACCGTGCCCTTCCCGAAACGGTGCATAAGAAAGCCGGGACCCAGAACCTGTCCCGCACTCATGTGGTTGACCCACAGGTTGTTCGTCGAGCGGTAGGCGGTCAGGACCGCCCCGTAGCCCTTGGCTTCGAGAGGCTCGTACGATGCTGCCGGACCATAGACCAACAGGTCGAACGTCCCGTCCAGGCCAGCTCCGACTGCCCGTGCGAAGGGGTCTTCGTCGCCAGGAGAGGGTAGCCGGAGGTAATTGTCGCTATGGTCCACTTCGCACCGGCGGAGCCGTGCCCCGGCCAAGCGTTCGATGGAGCTTCTAGACTGCAGCTCACCATAGTGGTCGGCAAGGCCGGTCAGACCTGTAACAAGGAGCTTGCCCCCAGCACGCACATACGCTTCCAGCGTGTCCACCTCGGTGTGGCTGAGGATGGTTGTTCCTGATAGCAACACCACAGGGTAACGCTGGAGTTCGTGCAAGGACAGGTTCTCGTCCAGGATGAAACCCATGGGGATGTGGCTCTGCATCATGGCCCGATGGGCGCCCCAGACGGACCGCATGTATCGCGGCGGATCCGTTCGTCCCCACCAATCCCGGCTACGCGCCGAGTAATAGATGCCGACCTCTTGTATGGGTTCGTGCCCGAAGTACCGCCGAAGGTCCCTTGCCTTGCTGAAGGCTCTGCCAATGCGATCGTACGCGACCGGTTCCAGCGAACCGTCGTAGTACAGCTTGTCCACGATGGTGCACTGGGCCCCATGGGCGAGATAGGTCATGACCTCCCATTCCAGTTCGGCTGCCGGTCGAACGGTGAAATCATGATAGTCCCACACTCCACGTGACGTCACGCCCTGGACGGGGCCTCCAGGTCGCGCGCCTTTCATGAAGAGGCAAAGCAGGCTCGGATTGTTATGGCCGAACGTCCAGGGCAGCCCCTCCGCAGTGACGAAGTCGCCGTTCGCTGCATGCTTGGCCGGGAGTTGGCCCGGGTACCAGTTGAACGGGGGATACCCGTGGTAGTTGAAGTCCACCGACAACTCCGGCCGCTTGGTCTTGATGAACGCCTCGATCTCCTTGCAGAATCGCGTATTCGAGTCCGCGCGGAATTGGAGAAACCGGTCCCAGGTCGCATCCCAGTTCTCGCCGGTAGGAAGATCGCATTGGTACGTGCTACGAAAGGCAGCGCGGCAGTTGGCGCACCAGCACCCCACAGGCGGACCGAAGCCATAGTCCAGCATATCCACGTGGAAGCCGGCAATCTCGTATTCCATCATCTCGGCGAGTACCGCCTCGATGAACTCGATGTAACCGGAGTTGTAACAGAGCCGGCCGCCGAGATGGCTTCCGTCGGCTCCCTGCATGCGCCATTCGGGATGCGCTCTCCAGGACGAATCGTCGTATTGAACCTGGCAGTAGGCGACGATAGGCAGGCCGTGGGGACGTGCAGCATCGAGGATCTCTCTCAAGAGGTCTCGTTCGCCGAGATTCGGGCACTTCCGTGCCACGTGGGAGTCGTAATAGGCGAACTCCATGTCCTTCATGAAGACGACGCCATATTCGGCATGCGCCCGGAGAAGCGCCTCGACCCAAGCCTTCCCGGTCGCCCTCGAAAAGTAGATACGATCGCGATCGTTGGCGCCTGTCGGCCCAATCTCGATGCCGACAAGGTATCGGCGATACCAAGGTTGGGGGGTCTGTGCCTCCTGATCCATCCCGACGCTCACCGCCATCCTCCCTCTTCCGGGCGCACCCATGACAGCGCCCCCTACAGTCAAGATGAGTTCTCGCCGTGTTGGTCCTGCGTTCGTTTCGGTCATGCCCGAGGATTCATCGCCTGTAGCGCAGCATCCTGCAGGAACTCCCTGCCAGCGCTTCGAAAGCAGGTCGTGAGGAGCGAGAGTTCATGACGCCGTGGCATCTGGAGCCAGTGGTCTGGGGCTGTCCACTGGGGCTTGTCCCGCCGCTGCTTTTCGCAGTGGTGCTGGGAGCCCTCGTCGGGCTAGAGCGCGAGATCCACGGACATCCTGCTGGGCTCCGCACGCACATTCTCGTCATCCTCGGATCTACCCTGGCGACCTTGGTCTCTGTGTGGCTAGCGGAGCTTGGCTACGGGCGCGGTGACCCAGGAAGGATCGCTGCGCAAGTCGTCGCGGGCATCGGCTTCTTGGGCGCCGGGGCGATCATCCGCGAGGGCGCCAGCGTGAGAGGACTGACGACTGCAGCGAGCATCTGGGCAACTGCTATGGTGGGCATAGCAGTCGGTGCAGGGCGGAGCACGGCTTTCGTGGGAGGTACGGCAACGCTTCTGGCCCTGATCGTGCTGTGGTGGCTTCACCGCTTGGAGGACTGGATGCAACGCCATGGCATGCGGGATAGGGTGCTGGATATGCAAATTGCCGAGACCGCTGACACCACGAATGCGGTGCTGACGGCGTTATCCGATGCCGGCGTCGCTGTAGAGGGACTCGCCGTGGAAGCAGTGCGTGGATCTGCAGGGCGACGTATGTGCGTCCGCGTCCGACTTGCGGCGGGCCAGGACCCTGCGAGGCTTGTCGCTCGACTGGCCGACCTGCCAGGCGTCCGGAGTGTGACATGGGAATGAGACGGGGTTCCGTTCTGCGTCGCAAGGTTGCGGAGGACCTGAAGGTGATGATGCTCGCCATGGTGGTTGTATGGGGTGCTACGGGCATCGCATGGGCAGACTGGCCGCGATGGCGTGGACCCAACGGCGACGGGCATGTGCCGACGGGCGTCGTCGTGCCGAAATCCCTATCCCCGATTCCTCGCTTGGTCTGGAGCAAACCTGCGGGCTTCGGGAGCGGCTCGCCTGTGGTGAGCGGCAAGACCATGCTGTACCTGGACAACCGCGATGGAAAGGAGGTCGCTGTCGCTCTGTCGGTGGCCGACGGACGAGAGATCTGGAGTGTGGTGCTGGACGACGTCCTTGGAGACAGCGGATCGCCACCGGGTCCACGAGGCACCCCTACAGTAGACGGCGACCGGGTGTATGTGGTCTCGTGTCGAGGCGAGTTCCGGTGTTTGCGCCTGCGGGACGGCCAGCAGATGTGGCGCGTCCACTTCGTCCACGACTTCGGCGCCATGCCGATCCAGGAGGCCGGTGACATACCAGGCGCGGCGCGACACGGCAACACTGCATCGCCGCTGGTGGATGGCAATCGGATGTACGTCATGGTAGGTGGGCGCCAAGGTGCCAGTGTCGTCTGCTTCAACAAGGTCACGGGTGACGTTATCTGGAAGTCTCAAGACGACATACCCGGCCATGCGGGACCTGTCATGGCTACCATAGGGGGCGTGCGGCAGCTCGTCTGCTTCACAGCGGAGGGGGTCATTGGCCTCGATCCTCGCGATGGCAAGCTAATCTGGCGCGTTCCCGTCAAGACGGCACTGGGCCGCAATGTCATGACACCCATCGTCGTTGGCGACACGGTTGTCGTCGGCTCCCATACGGCCGGTCTCATCGGCATCCGCGTGCGCAAGGGCCTTCGTAGCTTGGAGGCGGCTGAAGCGTGGAGGGACCGGTCGCTTGGTGTGAACTTTTCCTGTCCGGTGGCGGTGGGAGGCTACGTATACGGGCTGGGTCCTGGCAACCGGTTGTTCTGCGTGGAGGCGCGAACCGGCGCGCGCGCGTGGGTAGACGAGGGGTTCTTCTCGGGCATGCTGGAACAGGGCTTCGCTTCGTTCCTCGTGGCGGGACAGAACATCCTCATCCTTGCAGAACGGGGCCAGCTACTCCTGATTGCGGCGAATCCGTCGGTATGCAGGCTGCTCGCACGAGCGACCGCCTGCGGGAGCAACTGGTGCACGCCAGCCTATACCGACGGCCTGTTGATCGTCAGAGACCGTAAAGAGGTGCGGTGTCTCGACATCGCACGGTGAAGACCTTCGCGCCGAGGTGGGTATACGGCGGTCAGTGAGTGAACCGACAAGAGGCGGTCGGCCTTCCCGCAGGAGAGGTAGCGTCCCGCTG
>JBBIPC010000043.1:0-7689 GCA_037443035.1 Chthonomonadales bacterium | reverse complement strand
TGCTCGCCAAGGCCGGCCAGGACGTGGAAGACGTCCGCCTCGCCGCCGCCGCCGTCGCCCCTATTCGTTCACGCCCCAGAGAGAGTGCCGTGAAGGGTGCGCTGGTCGGCCTGCTCGTCCTGCTCATTGCGACGGGCGCCGCGGTGGTCCGGGAGAATTCCAGCAGACGCTGACGCCGGTCGGGGCGCTCTCTCCCATCCGGACTGTGCTGCTCTCAAGTAACCGGCAACCCCGGCTCCCCATGTCCTCCCTTACCCCGCTCACGCTTCGCCAGAACTTCAGCTGGATCCTCGCTGGCAACGTCGTGTTCAACGCGTGCCAGTGGGGAATCCTTGTGGTCCTGGCGCGGCTCGGTTCCGCCGAACTGGTCGGCAGGTTCGCGCTAGGTTCCGCCGTTGCTGCTCCGGTGCTCATGCTGGCAAACCTGCAGCTGCGCACGGTGCAGGCAACCGACGCGGGCCACCTCTTCTCATTCCGGGACTACCGACGTCTCCGGCTGCTGACCGGCGCTGTGGCCGTGGCCGTGGTGGCGGCGGTGGGGCTCGCCTTCTACGGCGGCCCTCAGGCAGTCGTGATCATTCTCTTTGGTGTTGTAAAGGCGTTCGAAGGTGTCAGTGACATTCACCATGGACTGTTTCAGCTTCACGAGAGGATGAATCTGGTGGGGCGGTCGCTGGCAGTGCGGGGCATTCTCAACCTCGTGGGATTCGCCGCCGCATTCAGCGTGACGGGTAGACTCGACACGGCCTTGGTCGGGCTCCTGGCCAGCAGCATCGTGACAATCGGCGTCATGGACGTGCGCGGCGCACGGGCACTTCACGCGCGTTTGGTCTGTAGTGCCGGCGCTGCAGGAAAGACCTCGGCCGCTGGACCCATTCCGCAGCCGTGGCGGTCACGTGCCCGAGCCCTGGTTCTGCTGGCGCTACCCCTTGGCTTTGTCATGATGCTCATCTCACTTGAGACAAACATGCCTCGCTATTTCATCGAAGGCCGTTTCGACGAAACAGCCCTTGGGATCTTCGCCGTCGTCGCCTACTTCAATGCCGCTGGTGCTACCATCGTTGGCTCTCTCGCTCAGGCGGCCACGCCGCGCCTAGCGAAGGCTTTCTCTGACGGTAAGCGGGCCGAATTTCGATCAGTCTCGCGACGGCTGACTGCGGTTGCGGCGATCGCCGGTGCTGCCGGGATCGTCGTTGCGGCAGCGGTCGGTGAACCGCTTCTGAGGTTCTTCTACGGTGAGACATTTGCGGCGCACCCCCGCCTATTCGTACTCCTCATGGTGGCCGGTGCGGCGAACCTCATCGCCACCAGCCTGGGTGCGCCGGCATCGGCCATGCGGCTGTTCTCGGTGCAGGCGTGGATACACCTGGGCAACGTCGCGCTCCTTGCTGGTCTGCTGCTGCTCCTGCTGGGCGGACTTGGACTGGAGGGCGCTGCCGTCGCCATGGCAGCGTCAGGGGTCGTCCTTTCGGCGGCGTACGCCGCACAGGTGCGGCGAGGCCTTCGCGAGAGGGCGGCGGAGACTGAGTACCCGTGAATCGTCCAGCTCGGATTGCGGGCCGTCCTCTGCGAGCGAACCCTTGGCGCAAGGCGCTGCGGCAGAATCCGGACCTCGTGAGGGCAGGAGGGCGCGGTGGTTGGGCGGCGTTGAGGATGGCAACCTTGATGGCAGCGTGCGGCTTATTGTGGGTTTGCTCCCCGCTCGTCAGCCGGTCGCCAGTCGGGGTTGCGGGACGAGTAGAGCATCCTGGAACGGCACGCATGCTCGTTGTCGAAGTTGCACGGCTCGATACACGTGGCTTCGGCACGTGGAGCGGCCTGCGAATAGGCGATCTCGACGGCGACGGACGCGCGGACTTCGTGCTCGCGCAAGACTTCGATCAGGAGATCACCTGCCTGACGGCCATCAACATGGATGGCCGGATACTGTGGCGGCGGGGCGAGTGCAAGGCTGAGAACTTCCCTACGTTCTACGACCTCGCCCTCCAGGTGTGCGACCTCGATGAAGACGGTTTGGCTGAAGTCATGTGCGCGATGGCGGGCCGCGTGGTCATCCTCCAGGGTCCCACCGGGCGGGTCCTGGCTGAAGCGCCGCTCCCCTCCTCGGGAGCGACGGACGCCCTGCTGGTCGGTCGGCTAGCTGGCAGGGCACGCCCAAGGACCATCGTGCTCAAGGACCGGTACCAGACATTGTGGGCACTTACTCCCGATCTGTCAGTGCGCTGGAAGTTCGAAGGGAACGTGGGGCACTTCCCGTGGCCGTTCGACCTCGATGGGGACGGGCGCGACGAGATCGTATGCGGCCACGTAGTCGTCGACGATGACGGCGGCGTGCTATGGGAGGTGGACCTGCCAGGTCACGCCGATGCAGTCGCCATAGCTGACATCGACGGGGACCGGGCCAACGGGGTCGAGGTGGCCGTGGCCACGTGCGGGGGAGGTTCAGTAGCTATTGTGGGGCAGGGGGGCCTCGTTCGATGGCAACGGTCCCTGCAGTACGCGCAGCACGTTGTCGTTGGCGATTTCCGTCCAGATCTTCCAGGCCTCGAAGTGGCGGCTGTCGACCGGGGGGTAGACCGCACTGCCACCGGCGTTGACGCCCTCATGCTCTTCGACGCTGCTGGCTCGCTGCTCTGGAAAGAGGAGCGACACGACGAGGGGTCGAACCGCTGGTTGACGGTAATCTCCGCGGTCAATCACTGGGATGCAGACGCCCGTGCGCTGATCCTCGCTTTTCGGCGCGGCGGATCTCTCCCGCCGCGACTCGTCGACGGGTTTGGGTCGCTCGTGGCGGAGTTCCCGATTTCCGACCCGCAGAGCCAGCACTTTGCAATGCATGCCGATGTGTGGGCCGATTGGCGCAAGGAAATCGTGGTCTGGAACGAGCGTGAGATCAGAGTCTTCACCAACGGCGCACCACTGCCCGGTGGTGCCCCCGAACGCCAGCCTCCGTGTGGATTGTGCAACTGGACGCACTACTCGGGGATGTCGTAGCACCGCTGCTCCGGACTCTGCAGCGTTTCCATGGATAACCGCCAAGGGGAGTCCACAAAGTGATTGCATTCTCGGCGGAAGACTTCGGCTGGCTATTGATCCTCGGACTGCTCGCCGTGCTGGCCGCGGCGGTTAGCCTGTGGCGGTTCGAAACAACCTGGACACCCCTGAGCATCTTCGTCGGCATCAACTGCGCCTCGTTGGGGGCCTATCACCTACGCCTGTTGAACCTAATCGAAGTATCGGCGCGCACGCATCTCATCGTGTTGGTTGGGTTGCTGTCCTTTGCCGTGGGATGCCTCGTCCCCACTGTTCGTCCGGGCGCGCAGGTGGACGGCCCGAGTGACCGATGTCGAGGGCTTCGCGCATTCTTCTATCTGACCGGCGTAGTATCACTTGTGGGGTGGACCGTTCCGCTGTTCATTCTCGACCGGCGGTTCACCCTCTCGGTGTTGCGAGAGAACCCGTGGCTACTGCAGGACGAGTTCCAGATGCAGTACCTCGGGTACTTGAACCTACTTGGCATCCTCGTGTTGCCGGCCTACGTACTGCTCCGGTTCGAGCGTCGGAGTAGGAGATCCGACCTCCTTGTCGTGGCGAGTGCACTCACCGGTCTTGTCCTCGCGGGAATCAAACAGTTTGCCTATTTTTCGGTGGCGGCCAGCCTTCTGGCGTACTCAGCCTGGTCCCCGAGGCGGCCACGCTTCCGTACGCTCGCCCTCCTTGTCGTCACCGGCATTGCGTTCTTCGTTGCCTACCAGAACACGATAGACATCTTCACGCGCCGGCCGTTCCAGGGATCGCGTTTTCCTGAATGGCTGCTGTGGCTGGAGATGCCTTACCGCTACTTTGTAGGGAGTTGGCCCGCCATGGAGCAGGTGGTGCAGGGTGTCGCCGAACGTGCTCCAATGACCGGTTACGTCGTG
The DNA here is from genome assembly GCA_037443035.1 of Chthonomonadales bacterium. Taxonomy (GTDB): domain Bacteria; phylum Armatimonadota; class Chthonomonadetes; order Chthonomonadales; family CAJBBX01; genus JABWBA01. The sequence continues at coordinate 3,769 of JBBIPC010000043.1, read as the reverse complement.
CTTCAGCCGGTTCTGAAGATCCTGGGGGATGGGCTTGGGTTGATCGAACCGTTGCCAGCGTACTTCCCGTTCGTGAGTATCGGCGGTGGCGCCTTCAACGTGTACTCGTTCATCGGAGAGGTATGGTGGGACATCGGTACTCTCGGTGTCGTCCTCATCTGCTCGGCTCATGGAGCGACGACAACCAGCCTGTACTCATGGGCGAGGGCGGGAGGTTCCTGGGTCACCGTGCTGACGTACGGAGTGCTGACCTTCAGTCTGGTACTTTCCTTTTTTGCCTACTACATCAAGTTCAACCTCTTGCTCCTTTCCTGCTTCGTGCTCTTGGTGGGGACATCTCTCAGGCTCAGGTGGGTGCGGTGTGACATGCGAGACCTGCAAGAGCGCGATTAGCGTCACAGCCATCACAGCGGAGCGGTCTGTGCCTTCAGCGTGGTATCGGGCCGGTCAACTGATCTCAAAGCTGCGACGACTCGGGATCGTTGTCCACTGGAGGCCTGCGCTGATCCAGAAGTACCCGCCGCGGAGTCGTTGGCTCCGCCCTTTGTGGTTGCCGGCAGCTATCGGTGCTCGGATTCCTGCGGCGGCTGCGTCGTGGCACTCCGACGTCACCTGGTTCGTCAAAGAGATGGTGTCCTCGCTGGTGACGTTGGAGCCCTTTACGAGGGCGCCGAGAGTGCTGGATGTGGACGACGCCATCTGGCTCCAGCGAGGGGGGGACTTTGCCAGGCGGTTGGCGTATCTAGTAGATCTGGTTGTTGCCGGAAACGAGTTTCTGGCGGAGTGGTTCGCGGATTACAACGAAAACGTCGTGGTCATCCCGACCGCGGTGGATACAGAACTGTTTCGTCCCCCCGACTGGCCCCATGCCAGCGAGGTGAGGGTGATCGGCTGGATCGGATCGTCGAGCAACCTGCATGAGCTGTACCGAATCGAGGGCGCATTGCGGGATGTGCTGGCCGCCAGAAAGAACAGCGTCTTGCTGATCATTTGTGATGAGGTGCCTGCGTTCTCGTACTTGCCCCCCGGGCGGGTCGTGGTCGCAAGATGGAGGAGGGAAGAGGAGGTGCGTCTCATCCAGGAGATGGACATTGGAATCATGCCGCTGACGGACTCGGATTGGTGCCGGGGCAAGTGCGCATTCAAGCTGCTCCAGTATCTGGCATGCGGCCGTGCCGTCGTCGCGAGCCCAGTCGGGGTCAATGCCGCGGTCCTTGAAGGCTCAGGGGGGCTCGTGGCAAAGACAAACGCTGAATGGCGAGACGCGCTGGTGTCGCTGATCGACAATCCGGATCTTGCCGCAGCCATCGGAAAGCGGGGCCGCGAACTTGTCGACTCGCAATTCTCTGCCAAGACGATTGCCCGGCAGCTCGCGCGGTGCTTTTTCGACCTCCGGCGCAGCGCCGGATAAGGCTTGTTCCGTGAGAACGCCGGGAGCTAGCAACCACATCGGTCGCCTTGTCCTTGCGTCCACGGGGTTGCACCTGGGGGGGACGGAGACACAGGTCGCCAACCTGGCGTTCGCGTTGAAGGAGAGGCGCTGGTGGGTGACCGTCATGTCGTTGCTGGGGGACGGCCACTTCACCCCGATCCTCGAGGGCCGAGGAATCCCTGTCGACTCCCTGGGAATGCTACGTGGCCGGGCAAGTCCGCGGGGTTTCCAGTTGGCTCTTCGCACGCTCCAAGCGCGACGGCCGCATGCGCTTCTGTGCTTCGGATTCCATGCCAACATGCTGGGGCGTCTCGTCGGGAGAGTCGCTCGAGTGCCCGTTGTCGTGTCGTCGGTCAGGAACGAGAACTTTGGCCCACACCATCGGTACTTGATAATGCGGTTCACAGATTGGCTGGCAGACGCTACCGTAACGAACTCGCAAATCGTGGCGGAGCAACTATTGCGGCGGAAGGTGGCAGCCCCTGCCAAACTGCGCGTGATTCCCAATTCCTACACCGCGACGAATGTCGGGCGCGGCGACCGAGGCCCCGACCAACTCCGAGGTAGCTTGGGAGTTGGCGAGCACGACTTCATGTGGCTGGCTGTCGGCCGCGCCGAGGCTCAGAAGGACTATCCTACTCTGGTAGCGGCGTTTGCTCGAGTTGCAACTACTGAGCCGCGTTCGGTACTGTGCATCGCCGGGCGCGATCCAGATCAACTTCTGGCCCCGCTAGTCACAGCCTGGGGGATCGCCCACCGCTGTCGTCTTCTGGGTGTTCGGGGGGATATCCCCACGCTCCTGGAAGCCTGCGACGGGTTCGTCCTCGCGTCGGCCTGGGAGGGCCTTCCCAACAGCGTGATGGAGGCGGCGGGCGCCGCCAAACCAATCGTGGCGACGCGAGTCGGAGGCGTGCCGGAGATCGTCGAGCACGGCGCCAGCGGATTGCTGGTCGAGCCGGGACAGCCTGAAGAGCTTGCAGCTGCAATGATTGAATTGATGCGCTGCACACCAAGAGTGAGAGCTGCGATGGGGCGCCGCGGTCGGGCGGCGGTGCTGAGAAAATGCGATCCGGCTCGAGTCACCCACCAGTGGGAGGAGCTCATTATGTCGCTCCTGCGGGGAAAACTCAGAGAGTCCACCTGATGAAGCCGCGAATCCTCGAGGTCACCACGGTGGCGGCGACGGTGCGAGCCTTTCTCATTCCACTGATCGAGCACCTCGTCCGGGAGGGGTTTGCAGTGGATGCCATGTGCCACGGAGCCCAGATGCAGCTCGGTGAATTATGCCCGCCCATCGGTGAACTGTTCGATGCCCCTTGGACGCGCCGCTCTCTTCGTCTCAACCGACTCCTAGAGGCAACGAAGAGGGTAAGGGCCTACGTTGAGGCGCGACGATACGACATCGTGCACGTCCACACCCCTATTGCCGGGTGGCTCACCAGATTCGCTCTCAGGAAGCTCCGGATGCGGGTAGGCAGCCGCGTTGTTTACACAGCCCACGGGTTTCACTTTCATCGCCACGGCTCCGCTCTCGCCAATGCGGCCTTTCGCACGCTGGAGCGGTTAGCTGGTCGTTGGAGCGATGTGGTTGTCGTGGTGAACCGTGAGGATTTCGAGGCCGCTGTCCGCTACCGCATCATAGACCGTGGCAGGTTGCGCCTTATTCCTGGTGTGGGGATCGACCTCGACCATTACTGCCCCCAGGCCGTCGACGAACAGGAAGTCCGGGCGATCCGAGCTCAATTGGGGCTTCGCGATGGGGACAGCCTTTTCGTGATGGTTGCAGAGTTCAACGCGGGGAAGAGACATCGCGACGCACTGCGCGCACTGCGGGGACTGGGTAGGCCGAGCGCCCATCTCGCATTTGCAGGGGATGGGCCCCTTCAGAAACAGGTCCGCCGAGAGGCTCGGAGATTGCGATTGTCGAGGCAGGTGCACTTTCTCGGATTCCAGGAGGATATCCGGCCCTTGGTACGGGCGGCCAGGGCGACGCTGGCCCCGTCGGAGCGGGAGGGGCTATCCCGGGCCGTCATGGAGTCGTTGGCGCTGGAGGTGCCCGTGCTCGGCTCCGACGCGCGAGGCGTCCGTGATCTCCTGGAGCGGGGTGGTGGCGTCATTTTTCCTGTGGGCGACACGAATCGCTTGACAGCGGCCATGGCCTGGGCGTTGGACCACCCGCTAGAAGCCCGCGAAGAAGGCAGACGGGGCAGGGCGTCGTTGCACGACTTGACGACAGCGCGAGTTGTTGCCCAATACCAGCAGCTCTTCTTGGAACTCTTCTCGGGCCGATGAATTGGTGGCGAGATTTCGGCAAACGGGCCTTCGACGCGGGCGTGG
>JBBIPC010000042.1:0-8537 GCA_037443035.1 Chthonomonadales bacterium | reverse complement strand
CGACGGATAATCCGCCGACGACAGACGAAACTCACCTCCGTGGGTCGAGCTCATCCCGCCTGCGGCATTCGTCTGGCAGCCCGACGATTCATCATCGGACTGGCCCAAGCGAGGAGCATGGCGATTCGGTGGTTCCTCCGCAGAACGCCACCAATCGGGCCCTAGCTTATCGCGACCGGCAGCCGCGTCCGCTCGCTCTCGAGCGCAGCATAGACCACCTCATGGGTCAGCGCTGCATCTTCCAAGTTGCAGTGGGACTCCCGTTGCCCTAGCAGGCAATCCACGAAATGATCGATCTCAGCTTGGAAGGGATGGTGCGCAACGTCACTCGAATCCGGACAGATCGTCGGCAGTTCGACCCAGTCTGTCTGTCCGGGATACTTGTGGGACCAGACGCGGTTATCGAAGAACGTCCCACGGTCTCCGAAAACTCGCAACGGGAAGCGATACGGCATGATGCAGTCTGCGTTGACGGTAACCTTGGCCAGACTCCCGTTGGCGAACCTGATCAAGACGGCTTCGAGACCGTCGTATTCCATGGGGGGCGCGTCCTCCACCCACACGTTCAGTAGCGGGTTGTACTCCCTGGTCGCCCCCTTCCGATAGCCACCTGCCATGGCGAAGACCTCCACGGGCCGCGCAGCTCCGAACTCCTCCGCACAGGCGAACCAGCGAGCTGCGTCCACCGCGTGGCATCCACCGACCAAGAGCGCGCTGATGCCCTGTTCGACGGTGCGCGCATCCCTCCAGCCGGACCACCAGCTACCGTTGTGGCTCAGGTAGTCCGCCTCGACGTAGTACGGACGCCCTATGGCGCCATCTGCCATCATGGCCTTCAGCGTGCGGAAAAGGGGATTCCAGCGGAGCACGAAGCTGACCACCGTCCGAACGCCGGCCGAACGCACTGCCTCCAGCATCCGCGCCAGTTCGGCGCGGCTGTTCGCCACGGGCTTCTCGATGACCATATGCTTGCCAGCGCGCGCCGCTTCTAGGACGTTGGCACAATGCAGGTGCTGGGGTGTACAGATAGATACGATCTCCACTCCCGGATGCGTCAGAGCCTTGGAGAGATCGTCATATAACCCCACGCCAGCCAGGCCGCTTTCACGCGCACGCCGCTCCGCCCCCTCGCGGGTCCGGCTGCAGATTGCGAGAACCTTCGTGTGAGGATTGTTCTCGAACGCCGCGATATGCTGCGTCGAGACCCAGCCAGCACCATGAATCAGCACGCCGAACTGAGTCGCCATAGCACAGCCCTTTCCTCATCGCGCGATCGGCCCGACGTAGTCGGTCGCCACGACGATATCGTCGAACCAGACACGGTTCGTCGGATCGGGATCAGCAACCTTGTTGGCTCGGGCCGCATAGTCCGTCACATAGTGCAGGAGCCAGAAGAAGTTCAGTTTCAGCTCGTCGCTCGTTCGCCATCGAAAACCTTCGAAGGGTTCGCCTGCCTGTCTCGTATGAAACCCCAATCCCGTCCATGGTCCGCGCGGTGTGCCTCTAGCGATGTGGTATGCCGGCTTGCCGTCCAGCCAGAGCGCCAACTCGCCGTCCCTCGAATCGGCCGCGGAGTTGAGCTTCAACATGACCTCGACGCACTGCCATCGTCCCCGCGGAACGGGCGCCGGTTCTTCACTTCGGATACCATTGCCCCAGTAGCGACCATCAGCCGAGATCCTCATCTCCGGCCAGTATGCATAGAACGTCCATACCCCTGGTGGCGGATAGGTGCCATTGTCACCGTGAGGCTCGATGCCAACGGTCACCCGCTCGTCCCCACGCGGCCTCTCGCCGGCTCCACCCTGCGGCCAGTTCGTCGCAGGCCGATAGCCGCCTAGATGGGCAAAGTGGTGGATGTACTGCGCCTTCTCCGGAAATCGCACATAGAAGCGAGCATAGAGGGTCTCGACCTCGCGATCCAGCCTCTTATAGAGGTGGCCACCTGTGTTCTTGCCCAGGGCCGCTGTCATCTGCAGGCAACGCCCACGCCCCTGAGGGCCTCCTTCCACAAGGTCGAGGACCTGACCGTCCTTGTTACTGACCTCGGTCCATCGTCGAACCACCTCTGCAAGCGAACCGCTCTCGAAGTCTTCGTGGAACAGGACGCGGGGGTCGCCAGCGATGTTCTTGTCCCCAGGATAACGAGCGGCCACACCATGCGTAGCATCCCGCTGCGTGTGAGCGTTCTGCGTGGCCATCGAACTGCCACCGAGCGTACTGGGCGACCCGACGAACTGTCCCAGTGCGCTGAGCAGCACGCCAAGAATGGTGAGAAGGCTGCCTGTGCTTCGCATGGTGCAAGCTCCTTCCCTGTACGTCCGGGTTTTCCCTTCACCAAGATGTGCCACAGACTGATCGCAGGCACGCGTCGTCGGCTCGTGGATGCAGCACCAGCGCGACGGAAGCAAGCGCCTCTAGCGACCTGGCGGCGACCAGCTCCAGACTCTGGGCGCGTCGGGGAAAGCTAAGACGTCGAAACGACGCCCGCGGTTCGTGCCGAAGAACTGCTGGTCGCAGAAGTCCAGGAGCGTCCCGAAGTCGCCCAGGTTGTGCTCATGCGGTCCCGGTCGGAAAGCGATGCCAATTCGATCGGGTGCGCCGAGCCAGGTATACACCTCTTTCGCTGCCTGATAGGTCTGCTGTGTGCCGCGTGGATTCGCCCAGAGGTCGCCCAGAGCCTCCGTGCTGAGAAGAGCCCTCGGCGCTACGCATGCCTTGAGCGTATGCTGGTCGAAGGGCAGGCGGTTCACCATCCCCCTGAACTGCTGGAACCGCTCGTGGAACCAGTAAGGGAAGTTGCGCACGATGATCTCCAGTGTCTCGCACTTGTCATCGTAGAACCGGTAGTTCCCTGCGCCGCCGCAACCGGAGTTGTTGGGAGCCGTGACAGCAATCCTCTCGTCGGTGGCCCCTGCCAGGAGCGCGCACTTGCCACCGCGGGAGTGACCTGTGACCGCCACCTTCTTTCCATCCACTTCGGGAAGTGTCAGAAGGTAGTCCAGCGTTCTATGGAATCCCCAAGCCCAAGCGGCTAGCCGACCGCCATCGTACTCTGGCCACGCTTCGTAGACTCCCTTCCGCTCCCCACTGTCCGGGCCCACCTGCTCCCGATTGAAGGCCGCAAGGATATAGCCCCGGCCCACCACCGCAGAGATGAATCGGTCATCCAGCCGCCCCCAGCCGAGATCCCCGTCCAGTATCACAGGGAACGGACCCTTGCCGGCCGGCACGGCCAGCATGAGACGGACCTTCACCACGCCCCTCGGCCCCATGCTCAACTCGACATCCCGAACAGTGCCCGATCCGTCGGTCGTCTCTCGCGAACCGAGCAACCGGCCCGTGACCCTGGAGCCCTTCGGAGGAAGAGGACCATATTCGTAATAGAGGATGGACCCGAGCAGCCGCCTCCTCTGAGCTGGCCATTCCCTCCGCGAGCGGACACGGCTACCATCCGGCTTCAGGAACGGATCCGGTAACTCGGCAATGACAGGCAGACTCGACGGTGGCGGAAAGTCCGCAGGCAGTTGAGGGCTTGCTACCGTGGCGAATCCCACCAAGGCTCCCAATACTCCACTCATGAGCTGTCCTCCGAGCAATGCGTCGCTCCTTAGGTCAGGATACCACGGCAGACCGCTGAGCCGCTCGCAAGCGATTCCTCGCCCAACCTACCTTGCCGCACCAAACCCGCACCTACACGGCCTTCGGCCGTTGACTAGACGGGGTGTAGCTACGCGCCGAGCCGATCAGGATTACGACCCACTCCGGACGATGGTAGCCGAATGGAGGATTGAGGCGCCTTGTCTCTTGGGCGACTTCTGGCCGGCGACGTCTTGCAACAGGCCAATGAAGTGTGGATGGCATGGCGGTCCGGCCTAACCATACAAGGCGAAGAGGTTTGGCAGGCATTTCGTCGCGCCGCCTGCGTGCCGGAGAGCATCATGCCGAAGCTGCGTGCGCTTGATCCCAGGGCTTGCCACGCGGTGATCGGCATGGGCGGACCGACGAGATCAGCGGATCAGCGACAAGGCGTTGGTCGGCGAGGGCATGACCATCTGAAGCCCAGAGTGCTCCCATGCGGTGACGATCCGCTATACCCGTGCGCCGCTGATCATCGCGTGTCTCTCGCAGGATGGGGCGACCCGGCGCAGGAAATCCGGCTTGATTGGGCGAATCAATATGACGACGCAGATTGTGCGCCAGCATACCGACCGAAGGAGGGTCACAGACGTGAACACGCGCACCGGTTTCACCCTGATCGAGTTGCTTGTCGTAATCGCGATCATCGCGATCCTCGCCGCCATCCTTTTCCCTGTATTCGCACAGGCGCGAGAGAAGGCGCGAGCTATCACCTGCATCTCCAACCTGAACCAGTTGGGCAAAGCATGCATGATGTATGACCAGGACTACAGTGAGACCTTATGCCCACCGCATATGGGCGTGCCGTCGGGCGGCGCAGGTCTCATGAACGACAACTGGACCTGGGATCGTCTCATACAGCCCTACTGCAAGAACTATGGGATCATCAGTTGCCCAAGTGACCAGTATTCGCCGATATTGAACACGACATTCGGCAACAACATTCAACGGTCGTACACCATGCCGTGCCACTTCGGCTGGAACTGGTGGGAGGGTGGCGACTACGGCCACCACTACGGCGTGCGGTTGTCCGCAGCCGGGTTCCCGGCGCTGACGGTCAGGCTCTATGAGCGCGACAATTGCAACAACGGCCAGTGGGACTGGTGTTCAGTCGGCGACGGGGCCAACGAAGTCGCAGCGAGACACACCGGTATGACCAACTTCGTCTATCTTGACGGGCATGCCAAGCCTTGGAAGGCCGATCCTGCTACCGGTGAGTTCCCCAAGATGCCCGGTTACCGATGCTGGAACGTTTGGTATGGCGGGTATCAGTTGGGGCCTGGCCTGGCTGCCCGGTGGTCCGGAAACTGGCACGACATCCTGCCGTTCCATGAGGGCCTCGATGTGACTTGCGGCGGCTCCGTCGGAACCTATCCGTAGTCGAGATCGGAGGCGCTACCGTGAAGCGGGAGATCAGCCCCGTCGTGTTCGTTGTGGTGATCGTTGCTGCCCTCGTCGCCGTGGCCATCTGGGGCTATCGCGCGATGCAGCCGGCGCCCTACCAGATGTCCCCGGGCGGGGGACCTCGGGACCTCAGCACCCATGCCGGTGCGCCGTCGCCTTCGTCGGCGGGCGCCCTCAGTCCGTCGTCTGCCGGAGCACCGACCCCCAGCAGCGGACCGTATGGAGGAGCAACGCCTCCGTCGTACGGCGGCGCACCGCAGCCCTCGGCTGGTCCTAGCCCGTTGTCGGCTGGGTACCAGGCTCCGCGGACCGGAAGCCCCACGTCCGCTGGCAGCCCGCCGCCCGGCTTCAAGCCCAAGCGTTAGGACCGACTTTCCAAGGCCGCGTCCCTCCGACCGAGGGGCGCGGCCGCTCTCTGGCTGCGACGAACCTCGTCGCAACGTCGCCACCGCGCCCCGTCCGTCTTCTCGGCCATCATCAGGACTCGAGGATCGTCCCGGCGTGGCCGCTTGCCGTCCATAACACCCTGGCCCCTGGCGGCATCGCCGCTGCATATCTTCCAGATCGTATGAGCGTGTAGCCGTCGCTTCTCGCGACGCACGACGATGGCGTTTGTCGATGCGTCCGCGCGGGAAGAACCCGCGGCTACACGGCCTTCGGCCGTAACGACACACGACGCGGGACGCGTGCACTTCGACCGGGACCGCCCACGTCGCGAGGCGCACGGCTCTCGGCCGCAACCGTACCGATCACCTCATTGATCGGGCTGGCGGTTACGGGGCTGTCCCGATCAGCCGGACGGGGCCGACGAGGCCGGCTTCCAGCGAGTCCCTCTCGAACTCCAGTGCGCGCGGGTGGTATGGGCCGAGCTGCGCGGGGGTCCAGCGCTCGTACGCACGGTTGTGGATGTACTGATTGGCCAGCGTGTTCGTCACGACGATGCGCAGGCGGTTCATGCCGGGCCTGACCTTGCCGCGAACGTTGACGCGCCACGGCTGCCAGAGCCGCTTCCCGATCTCACACCCGTTCAACTCCACGCGGCAAGCAAACCGCACTTCGCCCAGGTCGAGCCACTCGGCCTCGCGCGCGACGGTATCGCCGACTGTGAACGCGCACTCGTAGGCCGCATCACCCGAGAAGTCCCGGCCCAGCGCCGTCATCGGCGGAGGCGCATCGGCCGTCACGCCGGCCGGCAGTGACGTATCGGCAATGCGGATCGTATCGTGTCCGACCGTGAACGACCGCACCGGCGTCAGCTTCCACGGTCCTGCGATCTCCTGAATGGCCTCGCCTGTGCCCGGATCCTCGCTCGAAGCCTTCGGCAACGCCTTTCCGAACAGGATCACCGTGGAACCGGCAAACGGAAGCCGCAGGCAGATGGTCGTACCGTTCGGCGATCGTCGCGCATCGTGAATCCGCAGCACCTGTCCGGTCTCGGGATCGAGCCGAACGCAGGGCGTTGTCTCGGGGAACAGCACGTCGGCCTCCATCGGCTGGGTGCCTTCGTTGGTCACGAGGTAGATCACCGCCGATCCCGCCTCCCGCACACTGACGCGCATGTTGGGGCACGGCGCTGATGTGCGCACCAGGGGTTCGAGCACGTCGCCCAACCGAGCCGAGGAGACATGCTTCGCGCCTTCCGGTTGGCTCCAAGATGGGTCTGCGTCGAGCGCAATGAGCCTGCCGCCTCCGCGCGCGAACTCCTCGAGCCTCCGGCGCGCCCTGTCCAGCATCCAGGATTGCCGGGTGATAACTACTGTGTCATACGTCATGGGCCCGATCTGCAGCTTGCCGCCTTCGATACGAGCGTTCGGCCCGCAGATGATTTCGTCGTCAATGAGATCGAAGTCGCACTGCCGCTCCAAGAGAGCCTGAGCCGCCGCATCGTGGGCATCGGCAACAGCCTGGGCGTCCTTGCCGCCGGCCCAGATGTCGCGGATCGGGAAATGGAGCGCCGTGCGAATCCGCGGTTTGCCGAGCGTCATCAAGTACGACAACCGCGCCACGTAAGCGTGGAACTCCGTCATGGCATCCCAGAGGGGGTTCTGCGGATGGAAGTTGGGCCGCTCGCCCGCCACCATCCAGTCGGACACCGAATAGGGATAGCCGATCATGTCCAGCAGGTTGATGCCCCGCACGAACTGATAGTCCACGATCCATTTCATATGCTCGGGCGAAAGCCCCGAACCGTAGACTGCGAAGGACTCGGTAATGGCCCAATCGAGGCCCTCCTGGTGCGCCACCGAAGAGGCGAACTTGGGGAAATGGTGGTTCCGTTTGCCGGGCCAGAGCTGGCGCCATATGGCGTCCACACCGGGAATGTCCATTTGCCGCATCATGCGCATGGCGTTGCCGAAGCCGTGCCTGCGCGCGCCCATGGTCTCGTCCTCGCCATTGAGATGGCCGGAAAAACGGATTCCCGCATTGCCGCACCATTCGCGGCATCGCCCGAAGAACGCCGAGGCAAATCGCGCCGACCACCAGTCGAAGTAGTCTATGCGGACCTGAGCGTCTTCCCGGCCTTCGCCTTCATAGAGCGACGGCAATCGGTCGGTCAGATCGTATCCCATGTCCTGCCGGAAGGCCTCGGCCATGCCCTCGGTCCACGGCATGTCGCCCATGTTGGGTTCGTCGGTGAAGATGGCCGGGATAGTCGTGCCGAAATGCTCGCCTGCGGCCCGTCGGTAGCCTTCGTGCGTCATGGCGATGAACGCGTCGGTTGCGGCAGGATTCAGAAGGTCGGCATGCCAGCCATGCCGCGCCACGGTGAAGGTAATCAGGCGCGCTCCGGTCGCCGTCTCGCCGGGCTGGAGACGCCTGTATTGGCCATCCTGATGGACGATGAACGCGGCGAGGCAGTCCGCCGGCGCCGTGACGCGCTTGCCCGACGCCAGGTCCTTCACGGTTCGCCGCAGCGACTGCCGTCCGAACTCCGGATGCGCCTTCACGAGTTGGCCGCATGCGTTGCCCGATGGCCACCCGCCCTCATCGTAGAGCCACAGCCGCAAGCCCAGCTTGCGGGATTCGTCGGCGACCTGGCGGACGACATCGAAAAACGCCGGCGTCAGGTAGTCGGGCTCCATGCGCGTCGGCATGTTGGTTGGCCGGAACTCCTTCGGCTCGGGCAGGGGCATGGGGCTCAGCGCGCCGTGAGCCCGCATGTCGGCCAGTTGCCGCTTCAGTTCGCCAACTTCGAGCCGGTCGTTCCATATCCACATGTGCCCTGGCCAATGGAAGCTGTCCGGCTTGCGGAACGCAGATAGCGCGAACCTGCTCCGGGCAGCAGGCGTCGGTATGGTCGTGGCCGGCGGCGCCTCGGCCACAACCGTGACGGGGACCAATAGCGGGATCATGGTGGGATTATACTGAAGATGCACGCGGGACGGCTGCGCGACGATGGTTCACGCGCGACGCCTGGCTAACGCCACACGAGACGTGACTGCATGGGTTCGTCCTATCCCGCTCGCGGGATTCGTCTTCCCAGCCCGACGATT
>JBBIPC010000041.1:0-9933 GCA_037443035.1 Chthonomonadales bacterium | reverse complement strand
GCGCCTGGGCAATCGCTGAAGGTCGCTGGACCACCTCTCCAGCCCCCGAAACACCTGTCCGAGCCACCCTTACACCACCGGAGACCGCCCTTCGCGCTCCGTCTTTGCCACGAACAACCCCCAACTAGCGCCAAACGACGCGCAAACGACACCGCGGCAGGGCCAAACCGACGGTGATGGAGGATCGAGGAGCAACGCGGCGTCTTGCCAACCTTTGCGGAGGCATGATATACTAGCCTGTGGTTTCGCGACGAGCATCGGGGGCAATTCAGACTATAGGAGTGGTCATGAGACGGAAGTCGCAGTGGACTCGCTTTGTCGTAATGCCCCTCGCAATGGCTATTATCGGGAGGATTTGTCTTGCTGGCTGGGGCCAGACTTTGCCTTCTGACTTGCCGATGGCTCTGGCCGAGCGGTTGAATGCCCAGATGTCTCGTGGCCATGTCAGTCTTCTGCTGGATGCCTCGGGTAGTATGTCGGGCCGTTATGCGGTCGTGCGTGCAGCGGCGTTGAAGTTTGCCGAAGGACTGGCTCGTGGCGAGACATTGACAGCCCGTGCCTTCGCCGCCAACATCACCCAGCCAATCTACGCCAATGGGGGTGAAGCACGGTCGCTTTTGGAGCGTGGATTGCCTCACCAGCCCATGGCGGGCACCGGCACCGATCTTGGTCTTGCGTTATCTAAGGCGCTGGACGACTTGGATCGGCCGGACGCAGCTCCCGTCCAGGCCCTTTTTGTGCTGACCGACGGCCTCCATCAGCCTCCTCCCGATAGCCCGTATGGCCGGGACTTCGCCACGGACCCAGATTGGATAGAGCTTCGCAAGAAGGCGACGGCTCTTGCGAAGAGGTTCACGCTTATCGTGTACGGTCTGGGCATTGGTGCCGAGACGGACATCGGCGTACTGAGGCAAGTTTTCCCAGCCCGCAATGTAGAGATCCTGTCCGGTGACACTGCGGCGGCTGGTGCGGTCTTGCAGAACCTACATCGGCAACTCCGGCTGATACGGCTCAAGCAAGTCCTCCACGAGGATTTGGAGAAGGGCAAGGTCGTAATAGCCGTGGTCAGCCGAACACTCGATACACGGCGTCTTTCCGCGAACGTCACGCTCGAGATTGGCAATCACTATCGTGCGTTACCCGTCACCCTCAGGAACTTGCGCATACAATCGCTGGAGCCGTACAAAGCGAAGACAACCTCGAGTGCTCCGACGACCCTACGACTTAGGCCCGGCGAAAAGGCCACGTATTCTTTGACCACGCAGTTCGCGGCCCACCTGCCGCGGTGGAAGCTCGGGCGGCATATACGGCATTTCCGTACAACCTACAAGATCACGTGCGCCAGTGTCTTCGACGATGCAGAAGCGCTGAATGAGTTGGGGCTCAATGCTTCTCCGACAGTAGCTCAGTCCAAAGCTGCCGTTGTTATGGACGTACAATATGGCAAGCCGTGGTGGCTCGTGATTTGCGTGGCCGCGTCGGCTGCTCTGTCACTCATTGGCTGGAAGCGCCGGTTAACCGTCCGGCCAGTCGGCAACCTACAGGGAACCATCGTCATCGAGGGTAGACCCATATCCCTTTCGACGTTCAACAAGGAACGAGTATCCGTTGGACCAGACGGCGCAGATGTGCCGCTTCCCGGTCTTGGGCGGGACAAAGGTGCACTTGAGTTATATACTGAAGCGGACGGAGATTACGCCCAACTGGCGTTGGATACCAAGGGTAATCTCGTTACGATCAACGGTGTAAGCGTACTGGGGAAGCGGCTGCTATCAGCTGGCGATACCGTTACTCTTCGTGAGTTCCAGTTCGCCGTTCTCGAGAATGGCAGGTTTCAGACACGCATGTGGCACCCCTTGAGATTCGCGATACCTGCCGTCCTCTTGTTAGTCACGTTCGCAATGTTACTCTTGATGCCCTGAAGACGCCGTCTCTGAAACTACCTAACGAGCTATGGAGGAAAAAGCCGTGAGGATCGAGGAAGCCTTTCGACGAGCAATTCGTGCACAGGAACCCGCGCCGCGGACACTCGAAGACGAAAGGACCATTCGGACTCTGAGCCCCACATTGATCATTGGCCTCGGAGGTGCCGGCTGCGGAATAGCGGTGCGTCTGAAGCTGGCTCTGCAGCGATACTATCGGGATATGCCAGACCTGCTTACGATGATTCAGTTTCTGGTGCTCGACACGGAGGATTTCCATCGACATTCTGACCGTAAGGTCTCGCAGTACTTTATCAACGGCTCTGAATACGTTTTCTTGGGCGGATTCAACCCACGGAACTGGGTCTATCACCATTTGGAGCAGGACTCACTGCTGAGGCAGTGGTGGCCCCAGGATACTGGCCTCGCAGCGAACTACACAATCACGGCGGGGTGTCGGCGCATTCGTGCGCTTGGGCGCTTGTGCCTCTACCGCGCACAGAACAATGTAAGAACCGCTGTCAGCAACGCGATACGACGTGCGGTTGCTGTAGACGAACAAGCCGTCCAAGACGGCAAGCTTCCGCCGTTTGGTGGCGGTGCTTCTCTCCAGGTCCATGTGATCTCTGGTTCCTGCGGGGGCACAGGGAGCGGTATGCTGCTGGATTTCCTGACCATAATACGGCAGGAGCTGGAGAATAACACCCAGTCTGATTCCCAGCTCTCTGCTGTTGTAGTCATGCCGACGTTCTACCGCAGTCTTGGACAGAACGTGAACCCCACCCTGATGCGGGCTCGCGGCGCTAATGGTTATGCATTCCTCAGAGAACTGCAGCATTTCTACCACCACCCGGAACAATGGCCACAGCATAGCGTTGTCGGGGTTGCAGGGGGCGGTGCTGTCGTTCCCGCCGAAACGTGCTACCTGATGGATGATGAGATTGCCGAGCGCGTCCTTCCCGACCTCGACTCCATCTATGACCTCACGGCAGACGCCATCCTGCAGAAGCTTGTCTCGCCAGTGGCTGCTCGGGAGGTGGACAACAACGAACACAACGTGGCACTGGATCGCGATCGGACCAGGGCGTTCAGCAGCATGGGATTGAGCTACGTTGTGTACCCACGGAAGACGATAGCGCGCTGTGCGGGAGCGTCGTTTTTGCGAGACCTGCTCGACCTTAGGCTGCAACCGGGGTTGACCGAAGAGGAGGCGAAGGCGGGGAGGGCCGCCGCAGACAACCTGTTCCGCAACTATGCGCATTACTTCAACGCTGAGGAGGTTGCGAGACAGCTGGCAAGTGCGGCAAATCCCTTAGCGGGTCAGCTGCCGACCGACGCGAGCGTACTGGAGGATGCGCGCAGACCGGATGCCACCAAGCCCAGACTGGCCCAGGCGATGCAGAAGGCCGAGCGTAAGAGCAACACTGTTCGCGATCAAGCTTTGGATGCTATGAGAGCTGCCTCGCGTGCCCATATTGAGAAGACCAGAACGGCTTTGTTGGCGGAGTTGGAGCAGGAATGCGTTTCGATGATCTGCGACAAGTCCGTCGAGTACGCATTATCCGTTGTCCGGAGATTGACTGAATTGGTGCAAGGGATCTCTCCCTCTGCACCGGTCGGTCCAGAGCGCGGTTCCTCCATCAGTTCGGACATCGAGCAATCCGTCGACTACGTGACACAAGTGACAAAGCTAGAGCAGAACTGGGTGCCGGACTCTTGGGAGCGCCGGAAGTTTGCGCCCCTTGTAACCAAGTTCGTCCGGCGTCTGACAGATCGGTTTGCCGCCGAAGTGGCTGAGAACTCTGCGAAGATAGCGAGACAGTATGTCCGCGAGACCGTGCTTCCAGTGCTTAGAGAGATCGAGCAACGTCTTCCACTTCTCATGGAGCGCTTGACCGTATTGCGGAACGAACTCGACGCAGTCGCCAATGATCTGAGCGCCGACACGGACGAGTACTCAACCCCAATCACGACCCAGTACCTTCCTACAGGTGGCATTCCGGCTGCAGTGAAGCAGTGTCTTGACAGTTTCGAGGCAACCAAGACGAGCTTGGCTCGCAGCCTCTTCGACCATCTCAGTGCGGACCGCGTCCTATGGAGCCTCGGTAGCCAAGACGCTTCTGGCAGCGTCACGAGAGTGGCCGACAAGGCCGTAGAGTGGGTCTGCCAACAGCCCAAGCTCAGCGCGATAGTCAGACGGAACCTCGCAGACGTCATCGAGCAAGATGTCGGTGCCGACCGGTTCCTGCACGAGGTACTTCCGAATGCGTTCACTCTTGCCGACCCCACCTGGCGCGTGGACCGGAATCGTGTTGGCGCGGACCTGGAGCAGGATCGAAACACGTTGTCCAACTGGCCGAAGGGCTTTCCCCGCGAGCTCTTGGACGCGAACCAGCTAGGTCCGCAGGCAGCCAACGAGGGTACTCTCGAACCGCACAAGATGCTGATACTGAGGCTCGAACACGGTCTCCCACTCCATTGCCTTGCTGGCATGAGCGCACTGAAAGAGGATTACAACTGCCACTTACGCAGCTCCCGTGGCAGGAAGGAGCCACCGCATCTCTGTCAGGACTGGGCCCGCAACCCTGACCTGCTGGAGGATATCCTTCCGGCGGCGCGTGAAGCCCTCGATGAGAGCTTCGCGCTGGGGGCCTTCACGGACTGGCTTGTTTGTACGCGGAAGCTCCCTGATGCTACCAACCTTATCCGACAGTGGGAGCATGGCATCATTTACGAGCGAACACCGAACCAGTACTACCTTGCGGTCCTGGTGGCCCAGGGCAATGTGCTACGCGTGCGGGAGGAGCGCCAACTCGGCGCGGGGCGCAACCGGGCAGCAGAGAGTTTCACCCACGACGATGCGGCTCAAGTCAACGCGTTCATGGAGCGACTCACTAACGCTATCGGGGCGGACAAAGTATGTGACTTAGTCGTTCAGTACTGTGACGATTTTCTCGCACCCAGGGTGAATCCCCACGCCAACCACGCCGAGCGACTGAAAGCGCAGTGGCGTAGGGAACTCGAGTGTCTCCGGCGGTACGCGGGCCAGCAGTAGGCAAGATGGTCCCCACAGTCTTCGTTGGTATTGGCCAGAGGGGTGCCAGGATCGCCATTGCAGGCCGTAAGCGTGCGCTCTTGGCGCACCCGACTGCGACAGAAGTAATGGTGGTCGTGGCGGTAGTGCCAGAGGGTCAATGCCAGATTGAATGCTCGGAGGTGGTGGCGCTCTTCGTCACTGGCGGAGGCGAACAGCCGTACGCGCTACCGGACGACCACGCCACACTGATCGAGCAGGTTGCAGCACAGGTCGTCAACGCATCAGCGCGGCGTGAGGCGGACATCCCAGCCGGCGCGCCTTGTGAAATCCTCATAGTTGCCGATGTTGTTGACCCCTGTGTTCAGGCCCTGGTCCTGTCTATCGCCGATGCCTTCGGGCGCACAGTAAGTCACACCATTGCAGGGATGTCCGCTAACGTCATCTCGTATCTGATCATCCCTAGAGGTAGGTGCGCCCGTGGGGAAGCGGTGGTGGCCACGCTTGAGGCGATCTGGAAAGCCGCAGATGGTGACGCACCGCCATTCGCGCAGTGTTTCGTTGTATCAGGTGCTTCGCCGAGTGCGGTCTACACAGACGAGGAACTCGACAGTCAGTGCGCGACAATACTCGCGATGCGGGCTGCTGCTCCTGTCGGTGATGCCATGCGCCAAGACGAAGGCTTCTTGAGCCTGTACGGCGACCAGCGAATGGGGTGTATAGGCTTGGCGACAGTGGAACTGCCAGTCAGGGCGATCGCCGAGAGAGTCGGTCTGAAGGGTGCATCGGCCATCGTCGAAAAGGGCCTCAACGCCCCATGTACACGGCCGGCGGACGTCGAACAAGCGGTTGAGGAAGCGCTGAAGAGACTACAACTGCACGCTGAGGGATTCAGCGCATACCGCGAACGCATGACCCATTACGACACCGGTGGCGTTCGACGCTCTGTGAAGGATGACATTCGAATCCCCCACCTCGCATTCGATAAGGTCGAGCGAAAGCGATGGCACGTGCTTATTGCCAACTACGAGATCTATTTCCGGCGTGAGCGGTTGGATGTTGCAGTAGCAAGAGTCAAGGCTACAGCTTGCGAGATTAGACAGCAGACTGTCGAGGCTATCCGTGGAGCAGTAGATCGTGTCATTAGGCGCGGTCGCGACCCCTCTAACGGCTTGGAAGTGCTTCGACAACTGCATGCTGCCGCGGATGGTGCCCGTGAGGAACTGCATAGGGACAGAGTCAAGCAGTATCAACCCGAGGTAGGTAGCGAGCACGAGTTCACGCGTCTACTCCGGGAGCTCGGTGAATCCGCGGCGTCCGAGCCATGCCTGTCTGGGATGCTCTTCCGCGGCATGATAGCTTCAGCAGCCATCGCGGTAACGCTAATGGGATTCGTGAAGCAAGAGTGGCTGATCCGTGTTCCCTGCACGGGGGCAGAGGCGCTTGGGTATTGGATTGCGGCATTCTTGTTGCCGTTTGTAATCAGTTTCGTTCTTGCATGGCGCCGTGCACAGCAAGCAAGAGCAAGAACAGACGACTTGCGCACCCGTTGTCAGCAGGCCATGTACGGCAAGGCGTCCGCCAAGATTGATGCCACCGTCGAGCACGGACTCGACGCGATGACGAGCACTGCGTACTGTCTGACGGGCAACCCCGATGAACTCCGCCATGTCAGAGGCGCTGATCCGGACATTACAGAGTGGCGAGTTGTGGAGGAGTTTTCGTCGGTACTATCCGATGCATTACCGAGATCGTTACGGCAGCCGGTTGAGGCAAGAGTGGAAGGCTGGCGGCTGGACCTGCAGCGCTACTCCACTCGCCCTGTCGTGTTCCCTTATGCAAACGATGAGAGCTTCGGCGCGTGGACCGACGAAGCTGAGACGTTAATAAGCAACGGCCTATTCAGTGGGTGGCGGACTGCCACTGCTGATTCGCTGGCACGGGCGATCGAAGAATACGCAATCGCCCGAAACGAATACATCCTAAGTCAGACATTAGAAACCTTCTACCAGAGTTGGATTGTTCCACAGGCGGGTGGGGGCGATCCGCTTCTTCGACTGTACAATGATCTGTGCAGCGCAGCAGAACCAACCGTGATGACCAGAGACTTGACCGACGACATCATGCGCTCCGTTTACTTTGCCGGACCTGCAGCGGCTGACGGACCGTTCGCTACGGCTCTTTGCGACAAAGTTAGTGGCAGAGGTGCCATACCGCACTACTCGTCTTGTGAATGTGTGTTGATCCGAATGATCTGTGGTATTCGACCTGGGAATCTTGAGGCGTGGGAACCGTGGCACAACGGTGTCCCCGAGAGCGGAGAGCGAGGAGACGAAGCTCGGTGAGTACGGACGCTACATCCACACGTACCGAAATACTCACGGCTATGTTCGGAGGCGCGGGCCTCACCGCTTGCGTTGGACTGTTGACAGTCGTTGTCATGGCCACTGTCCGTATCGAGCGGCATCCCAGCCTGTGGTGGTTCCTCGGCGTTGCCTTCCTATTGAGCGCGACGATTTGGCTGCTCCAGACACAAACCGTAGAACGGTACGAGGAGCTCAAGCTGCTGGCAAGTCGGATCGGGACGCATGGTTATGATCGCACTGCTCTGCTTGCCACGGCTTTGTGCACGGCCGTGTGTGCGATTCTGGCTCGCGAGTGGCTGCCGATACCGGTACTTGCCGGCATCGCACTGCTAAGCCTGAGAATACTGCGCCAAGAAGTCCGTGCCGAGCGGGGGATACCTGAACTGTACACGCCTCCCCTCACAGGTATTGTTGAGCCGTCGACACGCTCAGGGGCGGCAGGTGACGAAGGCAATACGGAGGTAGGTTACGAGGAACGCGTCTTCGAGTGGGAAGTGGAGTTCGCGGCTGACGAACGCGCCTCCCTGCGTATGCCGTTGCGCATTTCGATCTCCCGGTTGCAGGCTTTCCGAGACAAGAACCCATACAGACAAGGCGATCATCGTGGATGGCCCGACTTCAAAGAGTTCGTCAAAGCTGGCGTCACCGCCGAAACACTTGAGGCGGCTCAGATACTCCGTAGGTACACCGATGAGAGGGACTGGACGGCGTTCCACGAAGTGTGCGCCACGCTGGCATTAGCTCAGTCCATTCCGTACAAGCTCGATAGGGAGTCGGCGGGTATCGAAGATTATTGGAGGTATCCGATCGAAACCCTATACGATCAAGTCGGCGACTGCGAGGATACCAGTATTCTTGCCGCCTGCTTGCTGTTGGCCCTCGGCCACGATGTGGTCATGCTCCTTATGCCGCACCACGTCGCCGTTGGGGTGGCGGCCAACAAAGGCTTCCCGTCCGGAGAGCACTTCGTGGAAGGTCTCTATTTGTATTGCGAGACCACTTCGCAGGGCTGGCATGTCGGCCAGATACCGCCGGATGTGGATCCGTCGGATATCCAGGTTGTCCGGCTCGGCTAAGTTCGGCAACCCGCCAAAGGTTAGAGACTTCAGGTCGTTTTCGTGGCAGGGGCTGAGCTGGAACGGGCAAGTGGAAACACCCGCGGCGTTGGACGCTGCGTCGAGGGGATCCGCCTTGCCACACTCCGGCTGACCACCGGCAGGCCATTTGTCCTGTACGTACCACGCACGCAACCCGTGACCCCGCGTCGTTGCGGTGTGGGGTCCAGTATGGCGTAATGGCGATCTCCCTCCATGCACGTGCGCTCTCAAGAAGCTTGGCACGGCGCCTGCCGTTGGCGCATCCCTGTCTGTAGAGTGTCAATTCTAGCGCCTCGCAAGGTTCGGGCATGCAGCAGCGCGTGGCGTTCCCGTTCGCGCTCCTCGTGGAGGTCCAGAGACGCCTGCAGGTCCTTGATGGAGCCCGCGATATCGCCAAGAACCATGAGGACCAGCGCCGGGTAGGACTTGCCTCCGTCCACGGCATCTTCCTTGACGATCTCGCGCAGGGCCAACGGGAACTGCTCGTGGAGACGCTTGGCGGCATCGGCGAGAAGCCCCTCGGGCGGCACGACCTTCGCCTCCTGCGCCAGCCGTTCGACAATCCGCTCCCACGCGTCCGGGTCGAGAGCCCGCAGATCGGCCCGATCCTCTGCCCGCACGGAGAAGTAGGCTGCAATCTGACCTTCGGTAAGCCCGGGCGATCCCGACAGGGACCCTTCGGCGATTTCTGGATTGCGGGCGACGAAGCCGGGCCACCATTCGGGAACCGCCTTCGCCATCGCCTCCAGGACCGACGCCGCCCGGGCATCGGGGCTTCCGCTCCGGCGGAGCAGGCCGAGAACTCCCTGCGACTTCGGCGCGCCCTTCCGGTCCAGCGCCTCAGCCTCGAGGACGAGGGCAATGGCCTCGCCGACCGCCCGCGTCAGGTCGTGGTTGGCGAGGAGCGCGCGGGGGTCCGACAGCCGCGACGCCAGCTTCTTGTGCAGATCGGTGGCGAAGACGTTGCTTGCGAGGCCGCCGATGGCGCTGATGGCGGCGCCCAGGAGCGGGGTAGCCGCGAGCGCTGCGCCCGCCGCGCCGCACGTCGCCACGGCTCCCGCCGCCACAATCCCGCCGTTCAGAACCAGTCTCGTCGTCTCGTCGCGAAGATTCACACGCATGGCATTCTCCGTCCCGGGGATAGGATGCTCAACGCGGTCGTTTTCGGCGGCGGGTCGGGTGAGTCCTTCGGCGCTTCCCGCCCGGCACCGATTTCGTTCCCGGTGAGAGGCAGTCCGCCGGTGATTGAGCGGCGGCGCGCAACGTCTGCGCGGGGAGAACCCGCGGCTACACGGCATGCGGCCGTAACGGCGACAACCCCTCGGCCATAGGACGCGCAGCGTGTAGCCGTCGCTTTTCGCGACGCGATAGGTTCGCTCCATGCGCAACGCATGCGCGGGAAGAACCCGCGGCTACACGGCCTGCGGCCGTAACGGCAACGGACAACGGGAAGCGCGCACGTTCGGCGACCGCGGCAACCTGTACGGCTCCTCCTTGTGGCCGCGAAGGGCCGC
>JBBIPC010000040.1:0-12146 GCA_037443035.1 Chthonomonadales bacterium | reverse complement strand
GATACGCGAAATACCCGTACTACGACGTGCCCGACGGTGCGGGAGCGGGTACTCGCACCATCCTCTCGGAGTGGCCCGGAAACGGCGGCTACGCAGCCATCAGCAAGACGGCGACATTGACCGTGCTCAAGGCCCTCCCGTACATCTGGGTCATGCCACGGTCGGTTCCGCAAGGCGGCATCGCGAAGTTCTACGCCTACTTCCGCCGGTTGTACGACTACAAGAAGCAAGAGGGGAAGCTGGTCACGTTCCGACTTGACGGGACGTGGGTAGCGGACGTCACCACGGGCAGCGGCGCTGTGGATCCTGGCGTGGCCCGCTACAACTTCGACACCACCGGCCTCAGCGTCGGCACGCACACGATCCGCTGCGAATTCGCCGGCGACCCCTGGGTCGAGGCGGGATACGGTGAAGGAACGCTGACGATCAACTGACGCGTCATCCCAGCCGGCTGCCATCGGCTGACGTAGGGGCGGGTTCGGAACCCGCCCCTCCCCGCACGCGGGGCGAGGGAACTGAGGGCAGGACGTCGGAGCGGGTGAACACCCTCTCCCCGCGAGCGGGGAGGGTGCTGTTGTTTGGCAGTTGTCTAGATAAGTGGCACCACGCTCGAGGTCCAGACGGAATGGTCTGGGCTCTCGTCTGACATGGTGGCTCCAGTGGTACCACTACAAGATAGGAAGGCTGCACATGGGTTACGCCGCAGAGGCGCAGCTTATGCACCGCAAGGACAGCGAACAGTGGCACCTCAGCCTTCCATCCGCGGCTCCGACCTCGACCTCCCGCTCGACCAACTCCGAAGCCGCCAAGACGCCCCAACCTGCCCTGCGTCAGCCGTCGGCCATGCTGCAGACTACCAACGACGAGACGGGCGATGAATCGCCCCCCACGATATACGACACCCGCCTGCGTGGGTCGAGCCCATCGCGCATGCGGGGTTGGTCCGTCAGTCTGGCGACGAATCGTCGGGCCGGCCCTTGTGAGGAGCAAAGCGGCTACAGCATGCATGGGAGCTGTAGCTGCCTCCGGGCGCCTAACGACCAGCGAGGACGACGTCCAGCTCAGCCTGGGTCTCGGCGGTGGCGTCGTCCAGGGCTTGCTTCGGGGTCTTCTTGCCGTAGATGGCGGCGTCCACAGCACGCTGAAGGGCACCCATGTAATAGGCCTGGACGGGCATCACCGGTCGCTGATGGCGCGTCTCCAGGAGGATCCGGTAGAACTGGTCGAAGCCCCGTGCCGCACGTAGAGCCTTGAACGCGGGCGACTTCCGTGCACCCGGCATGAGCCCCATCTCGCGTCCTACGAGCGAGGTGCCCGCGTCGTCGGCACAGAGCCATCGGATGAGCTCCCATCCTTCCTTCGGATGGCGGGAGCCATTGGGCAACGCCATGCACCAGCCGCCGACCCATGAGGAGTGCGGCTCGCCGTCGGGAGGCGCTGGGATGAAGGTCATGCCGTACTCCAGTTGGGGTGCATAGCGCTTGATGTCCTCGATGCCGCTAATATGGAGGCAGCGCATGGACATCTGCCCGATGTAGAACGGGTCGAGCTGAGCCGTGCCGAATCCCTGCTGCAAGCTTGTGATCCGCGTCACATCGTAGCGTTTGGCGTAAGAAACCATCCACTCGAGCGCCTGGACCACCTTCGGGTGATTGGCAGTGATCTTCCGATTCGCGTCGTCATAGAAAGAGCCGCCGAACGCCCATCCCCAGGTGAAGAGCGAGTTGGTGCCTCCGTACTGGGCCCACGGTATGAAACCGATGCGCGTGATGTTCCCGCCCTCGAAGCGTGTCAGCCGGTCCGACATGCGGTCCAGGTCCTCGATGGTGACCGGCCCCACCTCGGGGTCCAGACCGGCGTCGCGGAAGTCCTGCTTGTTCCAGACAAAGGCGAAGTTGGGGTCGGCACAGAAGGTCAGCGCCCAGACCTTGCCCCGGTAAGCGTTCTGCTTCCAGCACGGCGCGAAGTAATCCGTGTCCTTGATGCCTGACTGCTGGAGATAGGTGTCCAGCGGGGCCAGCGCTCCTCTTTCGGCCCACTCGGCTACCTGGGGGCCATCCACGAAGATGACATCGGGAGGTCTGCCTGCGGCGACACTGGTGAAGAACTTCTGGTTGTTGGAGAGGTCGTTGGGAGTGAAGAGAACCCGCAGCTTGACCGTTGGATGCGTTCGCTCGTATTCCGCCATGATCTTCTCGATGCGCGGAGTCATGGCTCCTCCCCAGGGATGCCATATGGATACGAGGAGGCGTCCGTCCGTTGTGCGGTCAGACTCTCGAGAAGCACATCCTCCTGCCAGTAGCAGTGCAAGCACCGCCCCTGCGAGAGCGCCCAGCCGTGTGCTCAGCTTCTTGGTCTGCGCCGGTCTGCGCACGGACATCTCCTCCCCCGAAGTTGGACGAATGATCATTCTGAGCGAGTCAGCACCTTCGCTTTGGACTGCGAGCGCATGGCCTCCCCTGTCCAGGTCAAGTACCTCCGTGCATGAGCGCAAGTGTCAGGCGCACGAGCCATGTACCGATGAGCAGAACTACGATCAGCCACGGAACAGCCGCATGGCGTATCGGATAGGCCAGACGGTGGAGCCACCCTCGCCATCCCGGCGCAGCCGCGTAGGCAGCGGACCATGACGAGACTGCCACGAGGACAGCGAATACCAGCGGTCCCAGGGGATGATACCGGATAGCGGGGCCGAGCTCGCCTCTCCAGATGGACTCCAGGCTGCGCGTCATGCCGCACCCAGGGCAGGGGATACCGAAGAATGTCCGGAACAGGCAAGGCGGCCCGGGAAGGCCCGAACGCGCTAGCACGAGCGTGACAAGGAGAACCCCGGCAGCCAGAGATCCTGCCCACATTGCAGAACTAGCAGATGGGGTGTTCCTGCCCTCCACGCGTCCTATCGGAGTAGCCTCGATGCGTAGGCGGAACCGCCTCCGAGAATCGCCAGCAGGACGATAGCCCATTTGTGCTCGTGGGTGAACTCGAAAATGGCGTAATAGAGCCAGTAGAGGCCGCAGAGGAGGGCGAGAATACCCTTCCAGAGAGAGTCATTGAACGCCTGGATGAGCACGATCAGCCAGCACACGAAGGAGACGATGCCGAGAAGTCCACCGAGCGTTTCCACCATGGTACTTACCTCCCACCACCGACTACGGAGACCGGGCTTCGAGGTTGCACTGGTCCGTGCGGTTCCGGGCCAGTGCTTCTGCAGGCAGAAGGTCTGTAAGCCGGGTTCTGTGTTTGTGTGGCCATCTCTCTGGGATCCCGATTGCTCGGGACCTCGAGCGGCTCTACCCGGAGGGTCGGCGGGCCGCGTCATCCCCTCCCTATCGAGCCTTGCTCCCGATGGGGTTTAGCAGGCCGACCGGTCTCCCGGTCGCCGGTGCGCTCTTACCGCGCCTTTTCACCGTTACCGTTTCTGGCTTCGGAGCCAGTCTCATGGACCTTTCGGCCTCGAGCACCTCTCGAAGGCAAGAGAACGGCTGTGTGTTTTCTGTGCCACTTTCCGTCGGGTCGCCCCGCCCGGACGTTATCCGGCATCGTGCCCTGCGGAGCCCGGACTTTCCTCCCCGACCCTGCGGTCGGAGCGGCCACCCGACCTTCTGCCCACTCCGATTGTAGCACGCCATGGCGCAAGGGCTTGACGCAGCAGACCAAGCTATGTCATACGTCATGATGAGAGCGCTGGTTGGTTCAGAACTAGCTCCACCTTCGAGCAGTGGGGGGGATTACGTGATTGTGAAGAGAATGTTACTCGGTACCCGTGTTCTGATCGCTTGCTGCGTGCTAGCATGCGCGGCGGGACGGTCCATTGCGGATCAGCAGGCACTCAGCGGCTGGACCGGTGGATCCGACATATACGCTTCGTTCGACCTTACCGGTGGTTGGCGTTTCTCCCTCAGCGAACCCGTTCTGGTCACTATGCTCGGCATGTACGACACCGGCAGCGACGGCCTCCTGGAGTCCCACAACGTTGCCATCTGGGATGACGCCGGCACTACTATCCTCGCGCAGGTGACCGTCCCAGCGAACTTCATGCCCGGCCAGGACTGGTATTGGGAGGCATTACCGGGTGGATCTGTGTTGCTCGGTCCGGGAACGTACGTCATCGGGGTCTACGCAAGCAATGGCAGCCCGGACGGTGCAATCTACGCAGCGACGTCCGTCACGACGGATCCGCGGGTCACTTACCTGGAGAACCGGATTACCCAGGGGTGGGGCTATCCATGGCACAACGCAGTATTGGATGAGAAAGCGTACTTTGGCCCTAACTTCCGCTTCGACCCTGTTCCGGTCCCCGAGCCGTCGCTGATCCAGCTCCCGGCCCTTCTAGGCATGGCTGGCATGGGATTGTGGCGGAGGCGAAAGACGATCGCGTAGACCGGCCCCTGGTCCGACGTTCGCTCGGGTCAGACGGGGTCCAAGTGCCACAGGCAACACTAGGGGCCTTGCTACGGAATCGCGCTGTTGGGGTACCAGAGGGAGTCCTCTGGAAGCTCGGAAGTATCGTTCCATTCTGGAGCGATCGTCCGGAAGGTCGGTAGCGCTGGCTCCACTACCTCGTGCCAGAGCCGCTCTACTTCCAGGAACGTCCGCAACCGCACTGTCGGTCGGATGCGGTCGTACTCGTCCAGAAGCTCCGCAGCCTTCCTACCAAGGTATCGCACTTCGTCTGCCACCATCCGCTCTCCGATGAGCCGGTTGGCCTCGCCAGCGCTGGGTCCCATGGCCATATGCGTTCCTGGAGTACCAGAGGGCGGTAGGCGGCTCACGTCCACGCAATCCGGCTCGAGAGCCCAGAGCAGCGAGGTCTCCACTTTACCCGCATGATCACCTCCGCTTCGGCCGTCGTTATCGAACCCAGGTATGTTCGCCTCGAAGTCGGGCAGGCCGTAGAGACGGCATCCCACACGTGGCTGCAGGAGCTTCAGCAGGTCGACGAGGTCCTGCCAGTTGGGTCCGTAGTGACCGGTCAGAAAGATGGCGGCATGGAACCCCAAAGCATCTGCCTGGCGGACGTGGTAGCAGACGTTGCGGAAATGCTGCGCCGGCGGCATTGCGGTCAGCCACGTCCGTTCCACCTGTCCCACATGTGCATGGGCCCATACTGCGTAGCCTCCCGTCTCATGAACATGCCAGTAGTCCAACGGCGCGACGATTCCACCATGTTCTCTTGCAGCACGGCACGCGATGGCATGGGCCTTCAACGCGTCAAGGCCCACGGCGTTCTGAGGTCCGTGCGGCTCGCATAGACCGTAAGGGAAATAGACGACGGGACATTCCGCGAAAGCAGCTTCCAGCTCGTCCGGAAACATCCGTTCCCATCGTACTTCTCTGCGGTGTGCCATGGCTCCCTATCTCCTTTGTGACGAACCCTGCCAATCGGTTCATACCAACGAAGGTCGCATTGGTTCTAGATCCTCCACGGCGACCGCATTGCCCGTGTCAGAAGCCGGTTGGCTTCGGTATCGCCAACAACCTGCTCTCTTGCCGGATCCCAGCGGAGCTTCCGGCCAAGGCGGATGGCGATGTCGCTGAGGCTGCAGATGATCTGAGAATGGTGACCGACCTCCACGGGTGCGACGGTCGAGCGGCGGTTACGGATGCAGTCGAGAAAGTTCCGGTGATGATTGTCGCTACGGTACAGGTGGATCGCATCCGGACCGAGACGTTCTCTGCCGATTGCTTCGGGCTTCGTCCAGAACTGGCCCCGGTTCACGAAGACCGTCCCCGCGGTTCCCTCGAATGTAATCCCGAAGGGCGCCTCGTTCGGGGTTGTGAAGATCATCCGCGTGCCGCTGGCGTACTCGCACTCCACGTGCCACGTGATTGGGGTATCGGTCATGCCGTCTGGCGCGAAGGTGCCTCTACCCTCATACGTCACGGGTCCGGTATGGTCCATGCCAAGCCCCCACTGGGCGATGTCCACATGATGGATGCCCCATCCCGAAATGTAGCCGCCAGCTGAGTAATCCTCGATGAAGAACCAGTGGAGGTTCTGGATTCGCTCGTCGCTGTAAGGAGCCCACGGTGCCGGGCCTAGCCACATTTCCCAGTCCACGTCCGGCGGCACTGGCTTCCGGATTCCCCAGCCCCTCGGCTCGTTCCCGACCACGGCCACACGGACCGTGTGGACCCGTCCGATCCGCCCGTTTCGTACAAGCTCGCAGGCGTGCCGAAACAGCGGATCGCTCCGTTGCTGGGTGCCATGCTGGAAGACTACGCCGTACTGGCGGACGGCCTCCACCATGGCGCGTCCTTCCGCCACTGTGCGGCTGAGGGGCTTCTCCGAGTAGCAGTGTTTCCCTGCCCGGGCAGCCTCGATGACCTGCAGCGCATGCCAGTTGTCAGGGGTACAGATGAATACCGCGTCGATATCGTCGCGAGCCAGCAGTTCCCGAAAGTCGCGATATCCCTTGCAGACGTTCGTGCCGTAGCGGGAATTCACTCCGTCCACCATGGCCCTGCATCGCTTGTCCTGAACATCGCATACGGCCAGGACCTGTGTATCGGGCTGTGCCACCATGGGCCAGACGTGGGCGTTGGCGATGTTCCCTGCGCCAATGAAACCCAGGGTGATACGTTCGCTGGGTGGCAAGCGCTTCTGGGCAGGCCCATCCGGTTGCCAGGCAAATCCGTATCCCAGCAGGCCGCCGGCGCCGAGGAAATCGCGCCTCGTCAACAACGCTGAGTCCATGGCAGTGCTCCCTCCTGGGAAGGCGTTCGTATCTCCATTCGGGATCCGAGGGTCGAACTCCTGCCCTCAACGGGACACGGCTCTTCCCCGTAATGGTATGATAGGCCCATTGAGCCTCGGGGGATTCCATACGATGCGGTTAGCAGTGTTGTACTGCGCAATGACGGTTGCTGCGGCAAGCGCTCTGGCACAGTCGCCGCCGGATGCTCTGCGCCAAGACATCGCGCGCGCACGTGAGAAAGTCTATCCTGCGCTCGTCAACATCACGGTGGTAACGCGGTACTTCTCCGAGGGGCGATCCCAGCGCTCTCCTGGAGCGGGTAGCGGCGTCATCGTCACGCCGGAGGGACACGTGCTGACGAACTACCACGTTGCAGGACGATCCACCCGCATTGATTGCGTGCTGCCCGACGGCGAGACCATGCCCGCCACGGTGGTTGTCCACGATCCGCTTACCGACCTCAGCGTTCTGAAGCTCCAGACAGATAAGCGTGCCGATCCAAGAAAGCCGCTCCCGTTCGCCACGTTAGGCGATTCCGACAAGCTACAGATCGGCGACTACGTCATGGCTCTGGGCAATCCCCTCATGCTTTCCTCGTCGCTGACGCTCGGGGTCGTCTCCAACCCGCGGCGCGTGTTCGTCAGTGAGACGCGCAACGATATCGAGCAGATGGAGCTGGATGAGGGAGAGGCTACGGGTCTCTTCACGCGCTGGATTCAGCACGATGCCGAGATCGCGCCAGGCAACTCCGGCGGCCCTCTCGTGAACCTGCAAGGAGAGGTCGTGGGTATCAACGAGCTCCGATACGGAGGAGGGCTGGGTTTCGCCATCCCATCGAACATAGCGAAGGAGGTCCTTGCCAAAGCGCTCGATGGGGGCGTGATCGAGCGTGCGTGGCTCGGGGTGAGTTTCCTGCCCATCGAGAAGCTCGGCATCCAGGAAGGTGTTCTCATCTCCGACGTAGCACCGGAGTCGGCAGCGGAGAAGGCCGGCGTCAGACCGGGGGATGTGCTGCTGAAACTGAATGGTGTGCCCGTGACTGCCCGGTTCTTCGAGGAAGTGCCGCTCGTCTACCAGCGGGTTGCAGCCCTGGAGATCGGCAAGCCTGCGGAGCTGACCGTGTTGCGCGACGGGAAGGAACAGACGCTGTCGGCAATACCAACCGTCATGGAGCAGGTCAAGGGCGACGAGGACGAGTTCCGAGCGGTCGGTGCCACGCTCGAGCAGGTGACCCGTACCAGGGCGCTCCTGAGCAAGCTCCCGGTTACGCAGGGAGTACGGGTGACGAGCACCCGCCCGGGCTATCCCTTCGAAGCTGCCCAGCCGCCGCTCCAGCCGGACGATATCATCGTCTCGCTAGGCGGTCAGCCGGTCCCGAATCTCGCAGCCGCCAGAGAGCTCCTCGCATCGGTACCAGCCGACGGTCTGGCCGTCGTGTTCCGGCGCCGGAACGAGATACTGGTGACCCGCATCAAGCCTCGCGAGGAAAAGGAACCGGATGTGGATACGGAACTGCCGCGGCCATGGCTCGGCGTGCGTACGCAGGTCGTCACATCGGATGTCGCCAGCGCGCTCGGGCTCAGCAAGGCTGGCGGCCATCGCATCACGGAGGTTTACCCCGGTACCGAGGCAGCCAAAGCCGGCCTGCAACCTGGCGACATCCTCGTTTCCATCAACGGCCGGCCGGTCCGTGCCACGCGCATGCAAGACACGGAAGAGCTCAAGAGGACCATCGAGGCCATGGTCGTTGGGGAATCCGCCAAGCTTGGGATCCTCCGCGCTGGCAAGCCCGAAACTATCACGGTTGCGCTGGAAGCCACCCCCAAGTCGGCTTCGACGGCCAAGACTGCCAAGCAGGAGTTCCTCGAGTTCACCGTGCGTGACATCGTCCCCATGGACAGGATGGAGTCTCGCCAGCTCCGTGAGACCCGCGGCGTGATGGTGTCCGACGTCACCCCAGGAGGGTGGGCTGCCATGGCCGGCCTCAACCCCCAGGACGTGGTACTCAGTATGCAGCACAAGGCCACGCCTGACGTCGGGACGTTCGAAAGCGTCATGGCCAGCATTCTGAAAGAGCAGCCCAAGGTCATGACGCTGTTCGTGCAGAGGGGGTACCGCACCCACTTCGTATTCATCGAACCGGACTGGACAAAGCTCAACGCAGCATCAGGTCCGACCTCGCCCCAGAAAGGGAAATAGCCATGCGTACGCCAATAGCGCTATTCCTCGTGCTTGTAGGTGCGCTGCCGGCCCTCGGCCAGGACTACACCGATCGCCTAGAGAAGCTGGTCGCCCGCCTTGCACCGGCTATCGTAACCGTCAAGGCGGTACTGAAGACGGAATCGAAGTTCGGTGGTGAGTCGCGAGCGCAGGAATCCCGTATCAACCTCACCGGCGTCACCGTCAGCCCAGATGGTCTTGTCATGCTCTCCAACACAGCGTTCTCCCCAACTAGGGCTATGGAGATGCTCGGCATGCCGGCCGAGATGCGTGAAGAGATGGGGATGAAGACGACTCCCACCACCATCAAGGTCGTGTTCGGCAACGAGGAAACCGAGTACGAGGCTTTCGTGGCGGCCACGGACGCCAATCTGGACCTCATGTTCGTCAAGGTGGAAGGGCTGGGCGACCGAAAGCTCCCGTTCGTGGACTTCGGAGCTGGCACGCAGGCTCTCGTCGGCCAGCGAGTCGTGCAGGTCAATAGGCTGGGCCGCGGCTATGATTACGCTCCCTACTTCCAGACGGCCGTCGTCAATGGCGAGATCGCCACACCCCGCAAGGCCTGGTTGCTGGAAGGCTCCGTTTCGACACTCGGCCTGCCTGTCTTCGCGTTGGGTGGCGAGGTCATCGGCGTGCTGACTACCATCCCTGCCGGAGTGAACGAGCCAGGTAGCGCCGAGGCCATGGGCCTGAGCATGTTCATGCGCCTCATGTCAGGCGGCGGCACCGCAGGCACGAGCTTCGTATTGCCGGCTAGCGTGGTCAAGGGCATCGTTGAACAGGCCAAAGCCAAGGCCGTGGAAGTAGCAGCTCAGCGAGCAAGGAGACCCAAAGAGCAGACCAAGCCGGCGTCGCAGCCCACGACGAAACC
Source organism: Chthonomonadales bacterium (assembly GCA_037443035.1). Classification (GTDB taxonomy): domain Bacteria; phylum Armatimonadota; class Chthonomonadetes; order Chthonomonadales; family CAJBBX01; genus JABWBA01. The sequence goes on along the minus strand of JBBIPC010000040.1, from coordinate 2,357 downwards.
AGCCACCAAGCCCGGCACCAAGCCCAATACGAAGCCTCCTGCCAAACCTGGCAAGTGACGGGCCGCTGTCTCGACAAGTCTCGAAGGAATGCCAAGGACCATGCCTGATCGCCGTATCCGCATGGGTCTCGTGGGCGTCGGCATGTTCGGCGGAGACGTCCACCTTCGGGCGTACGCGGACCTTCAGCGTTCCGGTATCGCTCCCTTCATTGGCAGGCTCGGCCTGGATGCATTCGCGCGTCCACTCGCCGATGTGCAGTTCGAGCTGGTCGCTGTGGCTGCCCGAACCGAGACGTCGGCTTGCCGCGCCGCAGGAGCTTTCGAAGACCTGACCGGCCATCGGCCCGAAGCGTATTGGGGGGACTCGCCATGGGAAGCCATGCTCGCTTCCCATGCGGGTCTGGATGTGCTGGCGGTCGCCACGCCGGACCACCTTCACCATGCGCCCGTTATGGCGGCGCTCCGGGCTGATTGCCACGTCGTCGTGGAGAAGCCCCTCTGCCTGGACGCTAGCGAAGCCGAGGAGATCGCCACAGAAGCAGCACGGCGAGGCCGTGTGGTGTGCGTGGATATGCACAAACGGTACGACCCGGACCACCTCCGGATCCGGAACGACCTTCTCCCGCGCATAGGCCAACCCCTCTACGGAATTGCCTATCTCGAAGAGCCCTTGGAGGTTTCCACAAGCACCTTTGAGTGGGCAGCGCATAGCGACCCCTTCACCTACGTAGGGCCCCATTGGGTGGACCTTTTCTACCATTACTTCCATGCCAAACCAGTCGGCCTTACGGCCATCGGCCAGAAGAAGTACCTCGTGAGCCGAGGCATCGCGACCTACGATTCCGTCCAGGTCCGGGTGGACTGGGACAACGGCATGAGCGTCACGTTCCTGAATAACTGGATCACGCCGGCAGATTTCGAGGGGCCAGTGAACCAGGGCCATGAGATCGTGGGAACGCTGGGGAAAATCGAGAGCGACCAGCAGTACCGCGGACTCCGCTTCTGGAGCGCTGGCCGTGGATCCCGCACAGTGAACACCCACTTCACGCGCGATGTCCCCAGGCCCGACGGCAGTGCTGCCTACGTCGGATATGGAACGGACAGTATCTACGCGGGGATTCTGGCCGCCTGCCGTGTTCAGTTCCTCGGCGATTCTGCAGCAGACCTCGAGGGAACGTATCCGTCTGCCGACGAGGCGCGTATCACCGTGGCCATCATCCATGCCGCGCGCCATGTGCGAGACCGCAACTACGCCCACATGCAGCAGGGCCGTGCTCCTGCCGTCAGTGCCGCCTTTGGGCCGGAGGGGATCGTCCTGCTGGATCCCCATCGCTCCGGGCCCGAAGCACGGGAGGTACTGGCACCTGTTGTCCTATGAACTATCTCACGATGCGTAGCGCTGGAGTGCTGCGCCAACAACAGACGAAAGGAACGAACATGACTCACCCCATCCGCGCCATCCTGGCAGTGTCCACCGTATGCCTGCTCCTTCTCGGAATCGGCCCGAGCCCGGCCGTCGCCCAGGATGCCTATACCATCAAGCGGTCCTTCAAGGCTGGCGAAGTGGACCGCTACAAGAACACGTTCGAGGTCGAAGCTGCCAACGGCATGAAGCTCCAGGTTGTCTTCATGACCACCGAGAAGACGAACGAGATCAAGGCGGACGGTACCATGGTCCGCTCCATCACGGTGGATGCGGCCGAGATCGTTGTCAACGGCCAGTCCATGCCCATGCCGAACTTCCGGACTGTCACCATGACGGCAACCCTGGACAAGGACGGCAAGCCCGTGAAGGAGGAAGGCGAAGGGGGCCAGTTCCGCCAGATGCTCTCCATGACACGGCCGCCTGCAGAAGCCGACCGGCCGCTCAAGGTCGGAGAAGAATGGAAAACAGAGGTTCCGACCAACAAGGACGGTACGAAGAAACTGAACGTGGTGGTAACGCTGGTGGGACTGGAGAATAAGTCCGATACAGTGCCCGTGGATACCTACAAGGTGAAAACTGTGGCGGAGGGCGTCGTGGAATCCCCTCAAGGTGACCAGCGGGTGAAACTAGAATCCGTCTCGCTGGTCGCACGCGACACCGGCAAACCCTTCAAGTCGGAAGGGACGATTACCGGCCTCACCCTCCCCCAGTTCGGCGCAGCGAAGATCACCTTCAAGCTCCTCCACCAGCCCGATGGAGAGAAGAAGGACGAGAAGAAGGGAGAGGGGTGATGAATAGGCGGGTTTTCTGGCCTACCGGGTGAATGCGCCGTTCAGCGCGTCGGCGATCATCTTGGCGCGATCGCGCGCGTCTCTGCCGCCCTCGTAGCTCGAACAGACGCAGATCTCCCGTTTCTCTTCTCGGTCGTAGA
>JBBIPC010000039.1:0-14059 GCA_037443035.1 Chthonomonadales bacterium | reverse complement strand
AGCCGTCGCTTCTCGCGGCGCCATGTGATTGCCCGCCACTTCGCACCAGAGCGCATCACGGCCGGCTTCACGAGACCGCCGCAACCGCCAGGGCTACCGGCGTTGGAGGCGAACGACGCTGCCGGGTCTCGTCGGTACGATGACGCCGGCGTGTGACACCACCATCCTCGTCAAAGAGCGTCCTGCGCTGGCGACCGTCGCCGACCATGTGCCCGATGATGGCGGCAGCCATCGCAGCGGACCGACCGGTCTCCCCGCGCGCACCGTGACCTGCAGTGTCCGTGGCGAGACCATCACGTCTAGCACCACGCCGTGGTAGCGGAGCCGACTGATTGTCAGGGAGCGCCAGCACGATGGCAGGCGCGGCTCTAGACGAAAACCCTCCAAGTCCGGCTCGAAACCTGCGAAACCATATACCATGACCTGCGGCACCAACACGCTCTCTACGAACTCATAGTCCAGCCCCAGACCGCCCGGCGGTCCGCCTCCCTGTAGGGTCCCGCGACCGGGACGAGCGTAGTATGCTCGGTATCCACCTTCGGCCTGAACTTCATCGAACCAGCCGGCGATCCTCCGGAGTCGGCGGTAGGCATTGTCAGGTCCGAGCGTCCGTAGTCTTGCCATGAGATCGAAGTACGAGAACCCCAGGACTCCGCCGCCATCCTGCACCTGGTCGCCGAACGGCACGTTCAGAGGCTCCCACATCCCGGAGTACCATTCTGTGTTACGCTTCGTGCTGCAGCGAGGCCCGAATACCCATCGGTAGATGTCGGCACCTTGCGAGGTGTCGCCGGCGACCCGCCGTCGCCCGTCCAGCCAATCGAAGATTGCCCGCGCCTGCTCCTGGGTGGCGAAGCCATAATGGATGGCTTCCAAGTTGACGCTTGTGTACCCATAGTCATGAGCGACACCGTCGCGGTCTATGCACGCTACGAAGCGTCCAGTAGCCTCGTTCCACAGCAGCTTTCCCGCGTATTCCTTCATCCGCGCGGCTAGGTCCTCCAGCTCGTCAGGTGGTATGAGATTGGGGTCGTCGGGGATTCGCCACTCCTTATGCCGGCGTATCAGTCGCTCCAAGTGCGCCATACGCCGCAGAGCATCGTAGTGATAGACCGTCGCCAACGTGTCCTTACCGCCGAAGGGTAGGAGGTCCCAGTAGTTGTTGCCGACCCCCCCGGCGTAGCGGGACATGCGGGTGCCGTCCGGCTTGCGCACGTATCCGCTTCTCCCGTCATGGCCGTACCATGGCATGTCTACACACCGCGACTCTCGGAGCCGAAACTCGGGAATCGAGTACGCCATGGCCTTGCGCATGCGCCCGATGTTCTTGCGCAGGAAATCCAAGTCGCCGGTCCATCCCAGATAGATCGCGCTCCCTTGCACGAAACAGGGGTTGTTCACGTTGTGCCGGGTATCGGCAGGCGTAATCATGGATTTCAACACGATCCTGGATCCTGGCGTACCATCCACATTCAGTCGGAGGCGGCACATCCGTCCTGCATCAGTCCACGCAGGATTTGGATAGAGGAGCACATCGGAATAGGCCATACCGTCTCTTGCCGTCACGGGAGCGAACCCGACTTGCCGTGCGTGGTCCATCTCGGGCCTGTCTTCCGTAGCCCACTGGACGGACGCCTGGCCTACTTGTCCGTGACTCACCTGCCATTCGACTCGGACACATGGCGCGGCCGCCATAGGAATGCTGAACGTTGGCGTAGTCATGGAGCCGTGAGGCGCCAAGATCTCCAGCTCCCAGCCTCGATCGGGATCCAGCCGTATCGGTCTCAGTCCCTCTAGCGACCACTTGCCTGGATCTGTGGTTCTGGCAACCCAGGAACGAAACGGGTCATCCGCCAGCGAAAAATGGAAGCCCACCCCACCCGTCTGCATATAGAGCGGTATGGGCCAGCCTTTGCTGTGCCCGTAGCCTCGATGCTGATGTGTTGCCACATATCCATCCCCAATAATCTCCCGGCTCAGGAGCGCCTGCTTCCACGCTGCGACGCTGCTCTCGTCCGTGACGTCCCTGCCGCGTACAGGCCACAGCCCCGCAAGAGGAAGCCAGCCATCCCAGAGGGTGCATGCCGGCCGCCCACCTTCATAGTGCAGTGAGAACAGCCGGCGCATGGACTGAGCAACCGGGTCGTTTGGCTCGACACGGAATTCGGGAAACCACTGCGAAACCCTCAGCGACGCCGGACCAACCCAACCCCACGGTGCACAACCCATCTCTCCGGCTCTGCGCACGGGCTTCCAGGTCTGTACGGGGGCGTCTCTCGACAGGCTCCAGCGCCACGACTCGTCTGTCGTGACTACGACCGGCGCACGGTGTCCCGCGCAAGATGCCACCAGTTTGGCGATCAACCCGGCCGGATTCATCTCCGTGCCCGCGTTGGAAGCCTGGACGGTTATGGTGTTCCGGCCTTCTCGCGCGAGGTGCGTAACGTCCGCGACGAAGAGCCGGTTGAACGCTGAAGCCCAGCCAGCCAACGCACCATTCATAAGAACGCAGCACTCGTTGTCTGCCGTGAAAACAATGGTGACCCGCTTGGGACGAGTCGGCAGACTGAACGTCCGGTGAAAGAAGCGGATGCCTGATCTGGCCAGGGACGCAGGTCTGGGTGTCTCGTTCGTCCAGATCCACGCCACATCCGTGAGGTCCTGTTCCAGTGCAACCGTAGCCGATGTGAGCGGGGTCGCGGGATTCACCTGAATGACGTCGCGTCCGTTGGGTGGAGTCGCTTCCTCTATATGGATGTCATCCAGCAGGACCGATACCCCCGAGGTCGGATTCGTCTGCCTAATCACCAGCTCTGCCGAACCTGTACCGGCGGTGAAGAACGCGTCCAGCAGGTGATACGGATTCCCCTTGCCGACTGGCTGTACATGGGCCATGCTGATGAGTACAGTGCCGTTGAGCTCTACCGCCAGCCCACCATGGTCCGGTGCGTCGGACGCACGCCCGTTGGCACGAAGCCGTAGCCGGTACACCTTGCGGGCGACCAAGCCGCCTATCGTCTGGGAAATGGAGGCCAGGTTCTGCAGAACGCAGACATTCCGCCCGTCGGGCACGACGCCGTTGTCCACGAAAGGGCCTGTCTGGGTGTTCCTAGCCACGCCGATGGGGAAACTCACCTTCCAACCGGTAATGGCGTTGCCCTGGGCGACGTAGCCCACGCCCAGGATCGTCGTCCCGTCCATTTCGAACGAGGGGTTCAGCAGGCGCGGCCCCGCCATCTGGCGTCCGTGAGCCAGCCCCGCGAGCGCGAGCAAAGGAACTACGCTTGGCAATCTCCGCATCTCTCACTCCACCACCCGAGAGCCCCGGTCGTTTCCGAAGAACCTCTCGGAAACGGACATTCATGATACACTGCAGGCGACCAGACTAGCGCTAAGGGGAGCGTTCGTCCGCTCATTCTAGGCGCAGCCGCGAGAAGGAGCGCATGCCAATGAATACAGGTCGGCGCGTGCTTGCACAACCGGACGGGAGTATTGTTGTCGAAGGGTTCCAGCCGCGGCTTCCCGGCCCCAACGAGGTCCTTATCGAGACGGAGGTCACGCTCATCAGTGCCGGTACGGAACTGGCGATGATTGCGGAGCCGCGATCCGAAGCATTCTGTCCCGGCTACTCCAACGTGGGGCGCATCGTGGCGATTGGCGATGGAGTCGCCGGCCATCGCATGGGCGAACGGGTGCTTTCCCTCGGCCCACATGCAAGTCATGTGACTGTACCTGGGGACGACGCGAGTATCGCACCAGTACCGACGGACGTGAGTAGTGAAGAAGCGGCGTTTGCCGTGCTCGGGAGCGTGGCAGCCCACGGTGTTCGCAAGGCTCGCCTGGAGACCGGTGAACACGTGCTCATCACCGGCATGGGCCTCGTGGGTCAGCTCGCTCTCCAGGTCGCCGGTCTCGCAGGATGCGAGACACTGACAGCAGCAGATCTTAGCGAAGCACGCCTCCGGATCGCGCACGATGTCGCCGGAGCGTTCACTGTGAATCCGCTCACCGAGCCTCTGAACGACGTCATTGAACGGATCACAGACGGCTGCGGTCTGGACTGCATTATCGAAGCCTCCGGCTACCCGGATCTGCTCCCGAAGCTCTTCGACGTGTGCCGCATCGGCGGACGCGTGATCCTCCTCGGTTCCATCTGGCATCGGACTGTCGAGGTGGATTTCATGCCGTTCCACCTGAAGGAACTGACGTTGATCGGTGCTCACCAGCCCAAGTGCCCGACCGTGGCCACGCCCGACTTCCGCTGGACGCAGCAGTACAACCGAAGGCAGTTTCTCAGGATGATCGCCGACGGACGCATCAGGGTGCGCCCCCTATTGACACATGTTTTGCCCGTGGACGAGGTTGCCGAGGCATACCGTCTTCTGCGCCAGGAGCGTGACAGGGCGCTGGGAGTTGTGCTTGACTTTCGCACATGATTCGGATCCTGAAGCCCACAAGCGTAGCCCCGGCCAGGCGGCTATCCGCGACCGTCGCGGCAGCCCACCGGCCATACAGCCACCACAAGCAAGGCCACAACAATGATGCCAGCGCACAGCGCGAACGGCGCACGAACACCGCCCATGTCAGCCACGACTCCCGACAGGACCGGACCCGCCACACAACCAGCACCCAGAATCGCTTCGTGGTAGCCCATATTCGCATCGCGGTTGCCCCACGCATGGAGGCCGTAGTGCATGCTGCCGACATGGGACGGAGTGCGAGCGGCACCTAGCAGCAAAGACGCCAGCACGAGCGCTGGCGCTGAAGTCCCGCGTGCGAACAGTGCCGTCGTGGTGAGACCTGCGGCCAGCCCCAAGAGAAGGGCGGCTTTCCGATAGTGCCACCACGCTCCCGTTGCCAGCAGACCGAACAGGGCCACCTGCCCTATCCACACAACTGCTGTCATCTCGCCGATCGCGCCATCACTGAAACCAAGTCCGCGGGCAAGGCGGGGGAACATTGTGACCGCCGAAGTGCCCACGAACCACATGGTGAAGTTGGCCAGCCATGCCATGCGCAAAAAGGCTCGACCTAATGCCGGCGGGACGTCAGGTTCCACTCCATGGTTCAAGCCATGCTCCGAGACCCGTTGTGGACGTACACGAGCTGCGATGATGATCAGCGCTCCACCGACTAGCATGGCCGCCAGCCAGAAAGACCAGCGCGGACCTGCGAGACGGTAGGCGTGCCCCGAGATACCCACACCGCTAAGAATGCCGCACGTCCAGCTCACGTTGAAGATGCCAGAACGAATCCGCGTCTCGTTGGCGTCGTCCACTTTCAGGTATGTCTGCAGCGCCGGCCAGAAGATGCCTGATCCACCTCCCGCCACCGGCGCGGCCACCAGCAACTGCCAAGGAGAGACGGCGAAGCCGTACCCGGCGGTGCCCGCTCCAAACGCGGCCGCGCCAACGAGCATCATGGTCCGCGCGCCGAACCGGGCGACCATGGTGCCAGTGGTGAGCGCCGCCAGCATGTAAGGCACTCCCCAGCAGAGACCCATGAGTACGCCGACGGTAGTTGCCGACGCCCCGAGGTCCAGCGCCCGCAGGTTCACCATGATCTGTGCCATGGCAACAGCAATATCCATGGCGAACGGGAGGAAGAAGAAATCGAGGCGTTTCATAGGGCGGTGGGTATCGCCGTAACTGACCCACTGGCAACCGCCGGCCGCCCGAGCCTGTTTCGGCCGTCTATTATAGACTCGGTCCCGTTCCATGAAGCCCTGCGCGGGGATGATGCTCCTGCTCCAACGGGCTAGGTCTAGAGCGCCTCGTTCGGCACAAGAGTGGCGCGCCGCTCGAACCTACTCGCTTGCAGTAATCTGTCATGGCGCTCGCTCGCTCCACTCCGAGCGCACGTAACGTGGACCGACGGTCGCAGGAACTGCAGAGGTGGGCGCAGAACTGCGCGTGTAGCATCATACTCCTTGGGGGATTGGCATGACCCGTACCTATCTGGCAGCCATAGTAGGCGCCTGTGTACTGTTCACCGGTCACGCGAAAGCTGACACGTACACGTATCTCGATCTCATTCACCAGCTCACCGATCTGGAGCGGCTGGCCATCGTGCCCAAGCCGGGCGTCAAGACTGCCCAGTGGTCTAGCTATGACAGGGCGAGTCGGTACGACCCGGACACGGGTGAGTACAAGGCATGGGACGCGAATGGCGACGGCAACGGCATTATCCGGCGCGAGGATGGTAAGCAGGTCTTCGCTGAAATCGAGGGGCCCGGCGTGATCTGGCGCATATGGTCCGCCGCCCCACAGGCAGGCCGTGTGCGTATCTACCTGGACGGCAACACCGAACCGGCTGTTGACTTGCGCTTCAGTCAGTATTTCGATAACACCCAGTCGCCATTTGACTATCCAGCGCTTGCCCATGACGCTTCGAGCGGCAAGAATCTCTACGTGCCCATCCCGTTCCAGAAATCGTGCAAAGTCGTGGCCGAGGATGGCTGGGGCGCCTATTACCACTTCACGTACACCACCTACCCCAAGGACACCATCCTCCCTACGTTCACACGCAAGCTGTCAGCCGACGAACTGGACGCGCTGCGACGCGCCAATGACTTTCTCACCAACGGTCTCGGACAGGATCCGGCTGGCGCCAGGCCAGGCCAGCGCATCGCCAGGAAGCGCATGGCGATCAAACCCAAGGAGAGTGTTCTGGTTGCCAACGTGAAGGGACAACGAGCGATCTCCGCGTTGCGCGTCCGGGTGGAGGGGCTGACCAATCGGGCTCAGGAGACCCTGGCGCTCCGCGAACTGGCCCTCCGAATCACCTTCGACGGCGAAGCGGAGCCGGCCGTCTGGGCGCCATTGGGCGACTTTTTCGGCACGGCGCCCGGTATCAACCTCTACAAGTCGCTGCCTCTGGGCATGACGGAGGAGGGCTTCTACTGCTTCTGGTACATGCCCTTCGCCAGAGAGGCACGCGTCGAGATCGTCAACGATGGGAAGAGCGTACGGCACGTGACAGCGGAAGTAACCCATGCGCCGCTTGCACGTCCCGCCTCGGAGTACGCGCGATTCCATGCCAAGTGGCATCGCGATGCCTTCCTGCCCACGGAGAAGGGAAGGAACATCGAGTGGACCATGCTGACCACAGAAGGGGCCGGGCGCTTCGTTGGCGTCAACCTCCACGTCTGGAACCCCAAAGGGGGTTGGTGGGGCGAAGGTGATGAGATGTTCTACGTGGACGGCGAGAAGTTTCCTTCTACGTTCGGCACGGGTTCCGAGGATTACTTTGGCTACGCATGGTGCAATCCGACGCCGTTCGTCAACTGCTACCACAACCAGCCGTTCAACAGCGGTGATAACCGGGGACATGCATCCGTCAATCGGTGGCATATTGGCGATAACGTGCCGTTCCAGAACGCTTTCACCGCCACCATCGAGAAGTACTTCCCGAATGACCGGCCCACGCTCTACGCGGCCACAGCGTATTGGTATCTCGCACCAGGTGGCAAGGACCCTTATACACCTCAACCTCTGGAGCAGCGCCTAGGCTACTTCGACCTGAACGCCCCGGAGCCGTTCGTCGCTCGGGGTGCAGTCGAAGGCGAAACCATGAAAGTGCTCGCGTGCACGGGTGGTGGCACACAGGCACAGAACCTCGGCGGATTCGAGGGTCAATGGAGCCGGAGCGTTCACCTCTGGTGGACGGGAGCCAAGCCGGGCGACAAGCTGACGCTGGCCTTGCCCGTGCAGAAAGCCGGCCGCTACGCTTTGAAGGCTCAGTTCACGAAGGCCGTGGACTACGGGATCGTCCAGCTATGGCTCGACGGGAAGAAGCTCGGCGAGCCCATGGACTTCTTCAACAATGGCGTCATACCCACGGGTGAAGTGGATCTCGGCACGCTGGACCTAAGCGCTGGCGAGCATCAGCTCACCGCCGAGATCGTTGGCGCCAACGAACAGGCCGTCAAGTCCTACATGTTCGGCCTCGACTATGTGAGGCTGGTGACGCCCTGACCCATTCGTCCGGCCATGGGTCGGAAGCTCGGAATACTGGTGCGGCCGTGCGTTCTCATAGAGTGCGTACGGCCGCACCCACCCACACGGCGAACCAGACGGAGTAGGCCATCTCCAGCAGGCCGACACGCACGAACGACTGCCGTACCGCTCGAAGACGCCACCATCCGACGAACGCCCTGACGATGACGGGCAGGAACGCCGTGCCGATGAGGAGCCATTCGTCACCGCGCAGGGCCATGGCGCCCACTGCCGCCGCCATCCCCAGGTGGTAAAGGAAGTTTCCCTGCCCGCATATCCTCCGGAGCTCCGTGCTGTCTAGCTCTCTGTGATGCAGAGCAGCGATCTGCATCTTCACGTAGACAATGCCGCTGCCGGAGTACGCCCACATGAGAAACCACAGGAACGCCTCCGTCGGCAAAGAGTGGCCTCCACCCACGGCGTATCCCGCGGGAGCTGCCAGCGCCAGTCCTCCTGCGCCAAGCCACTCGCCCCAGACTGTTCGGTCCAGACGTCTGCCCCGCACTGGCCTTGACAGCGCATAGATCACGCCCGCATACGCGATTCCCGCGACTGCCAGGGCGCGCATACCCGGCAACGAGAACCCAACCGACAGCACCGCAGCTGCGCTGACTGCCACAGTTAGCCAGATGGCGGCCCACCCCCTCGCGCCTGCTCGAGGGTGCCGCCGCAGCGCAGCCTGAAGCGACGCGCGGGCCATCATCGCCGCCGCGACACCCAGTACCAAGAGCAGAAGAGAAACCACCCGTACGGCCGGTGCGGCCGCTGCACCTATACCAACAGCACACGCTGCCAGGACCCACGAACCGTGCTCACGAGGGATGGGGGGTGCGCCTAGACGCGAGGTCTGCCTGTGTACCAGCGTTGTGGTGTTCACCGAGCGTAATCCTAAGAAATCGTCCACCCTAGGGTACGCAAGATTCCCTCAGGAAGCTCCCGACTGTGCCACGGCGGGCCGCCCGCGCCAGACCTGTCCGACTGGTCCAGCGAGCCGCCCTCCGTTCCTAGCTCCTGCTGTCTTTGGTCCTCGGGTCCATGTCGAGATGCTGCATGGCGATGACCCGCGGCACGGCGTCCAGAATCGTCTTCTGATACCTTTTCAGGAACTCCCGCAGCGTCAACCGCCCGTCCATGTACCGTTGCGCCCAGACGGTCCATTCCCAGACGCTCTGCTGCTCATCCAGGAGACCACGCCAGGACAGCCTCTCGAACCCCCGCCCCTCGAACGGCGCGAAAAGACGCTGAATGTTCTCCGGGAAGGCTACTCCTGGTATGAGCATGGGACCGGTCAAGGGCCTCTTGTTGCGCAGGGCTTGTTCCACGAGAATGCGCGCCGATCGGGGCGAACTCAGGAACATGAGAAAGTCCATGGTGCGCGCAACCTGGGCGGGGTCTTTCTTCACCACCCCCAGAACGAGACCCGGACCACCAACGCCACGAAAGGGGGGAACCCGAAATCGCGATGTCGTCAAGGGTGGCACCGCGAAGATACCCCAGCGAAAGCGGGCCCGCGGTGGCAGATCGTCCATATCCTTGAGCAACTGTCCGATCTGAGCCGATGTCTCCAGAAGTACCGCTGCGCGACCGCTGAGGAATAGGTGATAGGCCGTCTGGCTGCTGGCGCCATGGAATCCCCGCTGCCAGTACCGGGAGAACTCCCGAATGCGTGTATAGACCTCAGCGAACCGCTCATCGTCCACCCGTATGCGGCCGTCGCGCACGGCAGCCAGAAGGCGCTCTCCATTGGTCACCACGTAGGCATCGTTGTACGGGTCGCTGAGGTTGAGCTTGAAACCGCCATTCTTGCGCGCGTCGTAGTCCCAGTCACCCGGCTGGGACAGCACGAGCGGTACAAGATGTCGCGTGTAGGCGTCCGTGAAGAACCTGGCGATCCAGCCCACGGTGCCAGACCAATAGGAATCGGCGTTGCCTGGCACAGCGAATGGGATGATGCCGGAGGCTCGGATGCGCCCCGCCATTGCCAGCATCTCCTCCCATGTTCTGGGCGGGCGCAGCCCCAATCTGGCGAAGACATCGGCGTTGTAGTAGAAGGCGATCTCGATGAAGTCCATGGGCAGGAACGAGACATCGCCTGCCACCTTGTACTTCTCGATGAACTGCGTGTTGAGGGTCTTCACCCATGGCATGCCCGTGTAGGGGTTCCGTCGTGAAAGGTAGGGACCGATGTTGACCATGAGACCCCGTTCGTACATGCCCCAGGCGTAGTTGGCATTGAAGAGATCCGGCGCTCCGGAACTGCCACCTGGTATCTGGGTCCGAAGCCAGGTTTCGTAGCCGTTCACCGGCATGATCTGGATGACGACGTCCGTACCGGGATGGAGCTTCTCGTAGGACGCAGCGATTTGCTCGAACCCCTCTTTGTAGTTTGCGCTGACGGTTGCCAGGGTGATTCTGTGCCGCGGAACACCGCTCGCGGCGCTGCTTAGGAGGAGGGGTGCACCGGTCAGCAGCCCTCGCCGGCTGATGGCTCCTGCACGAACTGTCATCTACCCAACCCTGCCCTGCTGCCGCACCGAGAACGCGTATCCACTCACTCCTCCAGGAAGTTCCAGACGGGTGGATGGTGCCGCTCCACTTCGTCCTTGCGGAGAATCGCCCGTAGCACCGCCACAGGCATGCAGTTCTCCCGCAGGATACCGTCGTGAAAAGCGCGCTCGGTCATGGTCCCTGTTTCCACCAGCTCCCTATGGAGTGCCCGGAACTGCAGACCGCCAATGTAATAGGCGCACTGGTAGAGTGGTGGATAGTCGCCTCCGAACGACCGTCGTACCTCCCCCTCGGCCGTCGAGCGCTCGTGACCTACTTCGTTCACCAGCATCTCCACGCAGTCACCCGCTGTCATCTCCCCCAAGTGGAACCGCAGGGAAAAGACCACGCGAGCGGCACGGTGCATGCGCCAGAACAACATGCCCATGCGTTCCTCGGGGGTTCGGGGGAAGCCGAGCTCCCACAAGCGCATTTCCCAGTAGAGCGCCCAGCCTTCCGTCCAGAACGGCGTGTGGAATATGTGCCGATATGGGCGATATCGCTGCTGGCAATAATGCTGCAGGTAATGACCAGGGATGAGCTCGTGCTGGACCGTCGCACGTGAGAAGTGCCGGTTGTTCCCTCGCATGCTCATCAGCTTCGCTTCGTGGTCCATCTCGGCCGTGGGATAGGACACCATGATGCAGGGACCACCGAGGAAGAAGGGGTTCACCTTCTGACGTTCCGGCGACATCATCTCCAGCCGCCATCCGTCTCGGGCCCGTTCGGGAATGGTGAGCAGATCCCTCTCCTCCAGGAAGGTCACGGCCTCGCGGGCCAGGTCTCGCACCAACCGTGCCTGGTCTCCTGGCGGCACATGATCTTCCTTGATGCGCTCCAGCGCTGCGCGCCAATCCTCTCCGCAGCCCATCTCCTGCGCAGCCTTGACCATCTCGCGTCGGCACCACTGCGCTTCCCGTTCACCCACGGCAATCAGCTCTTCGGGCGTGTAAGGGACGAGGGCCGCGTCCAGGTCGGCCGCTAGGGTTTCTCGGCCTACTGGATCACCGGCGATTCCCTGTCCATCGCTTCCACAGGACGACTTCTCCAGTGCGTCGGCACAGGTGCCCAGCGACTCGGCAAGAGCTTCGTGGGGCTTCTCCACCCACCATGTGAACACTGGATCGTAGCCCGCGGGGAACCCGTACCACTCCTCCAGTCCCTTCTTGAGATCCCGTAGCAATCGCGCGATGCGAAGCGATAATCCACCCGACGTAGGCGTTCCATCTCCGGCTCTCTTGGCGAGAGCGGCGACGCCACGCTGTGCCCGGTGCAGTGTCTCCGCTGCGACGCGAGGCTCGAGGTCGTGCAGCAGCCTGCGCTCGTCCAACAGCTCGATCAGGTCCTTGACGTACGGACACAGCGGCTCCATTTCCTCGTAGCGGCGCTTCTCCAGGCTTAGCCGTGATCGTTCGGCTACAAGGAGCCGGTCCAGCAGGAGTGCATCCACCCGATCGGAGTATGGAAGCTCGCCCCATGTCAGGGCATCGAGCCGGTCTTGCCATGCCTCTAAGAGCGCGGCGAGACGGCTGCGACGGGTCGGCGAATATGGAGCATCGAAGAGGCTCTCCAACGCCTTCCGGTCGGCATCGAACTCCACGATCCATGCTGGAAGCATGGCCCAAGGCTCCATGCTTACATCTCCTCCCGTAGCGCCAGTGGCTTCTCGTCTCCTTGCTCGGCCATGGCGGCCTTTCTCTCCGCGCTGGCTAGCACATGGTCCGGTGTCCTGAAGAGAATGCCAACCAGAAACACGACTGTGGCACCCACCATGGCGAACCACGTGAAAGAAACTCTCGGTAGCCAGTCGGGCCGGACCCAGACGGTATCCACACCGAACCACGGCCCGATCATGTTGGCGGCAGAGATATGTAGCTCTCCCAACACAATGGTGGCGATCAGCCCGCAGGTGACCGCTAGAATGTTCCCCCGGTCGGAGCCACGGTTCCGTGTGAACATGCCAACCAGAAAGACGCCTAGCATGGGCCCCAGGATGAAGCCGGCGATGCCCAGCACCACCGGTATGATCCTCACGTTCGGGTCCTTCACCTTGGCGTAAGCGAAGAACCCCGCGATGATGATCATGAGGATGGCGAAGATGACCGTGAAAACCCTGGCAGCCCGAACGTGCCCCGCCTCGTCGCTCCGTCGCGCGAAGTAAGGTATCCACCAGTCGTTGGTGGCGCTCGTGGCAAGCGCATTCAGAGCCGCCGAGAGGGAGCCCATGGCCGTGGCGAACACGCCCGCCAGCACAAGCCCCCGGATGCCCACCGGCATGACGTGGAGAATGTACGCTCCGAACACATCGGCATTGGCCGCCGGCTTGTAGGTGGGATCCTTCGTGTAGAAGACGTACAGGAGGATGCCGATGAACGTGAACGCCGCCGCAATGGGCAGGTCCATGAACGCTGCCGTGACCAGGCTGCGACGGGCTTTCTGGTGAGTTTCAGCAGTCAGGAGACGCTGGACCATGTCCTGGTCGGTCCCGAACGCCGCCATATTCGCCACCACCGTGGCGATCAGCGCGGAGAATACGGTGTAGTCGCTGGCCAGGATAAGCTTGACGTATTCCCAGGCGTTCATGCTGGACACATGCTCCGCCGTCTTCCAGGCCGCCACCCGCGCCGGCTCGAAGCCCGTGATGAAGTACCCTTCCAAACGCGCCATTTGCGGCACGTGTCGTACCAGCTCGCCCAGCCCTCCGATATGCCAGAGCAGGGTCCCGATGGCCACCAACGCGCTTCCGAACATGAGGGTCGCCTGGATGACATCCGTCCAGATGACCGCCTTGATGCCTCCGATGGTCGTGTAGATGGAGGTGACGATGGTCAGCAAGAGGATGGCGATGATGTACGGAGGCACAGTCGTCACCGCGTCCTGGCCGAACTTGACGTCGCCGCCAGTGAACATGCGCCAAGCCAGCACCATGACCAACGACGGCACGAACAGGCGCGTGCCCGAAGCCAGCGTCCGCATGACCAGGAACAAGGCCGAAACGTAGTTCTTCGTCAGGTGGCCGAACCGCACACCGAGGTAATCGTAGACGGTGTAGACGCGGTAGCGGTAATAGGGCTTGAGAAACGCGTAGCCGACGATGTAGCGCCCGATGATGAGACCGAAGACAAGCTGGACATAGGCCAGACTACGCTTCTCGTAGCCCTCCCCCGGAGCACCGAGGAAGGTAGCGGCGCTAGTCTCGGCTGCAATGAGCGAAGCCATGACCGCCCACCACGGCACCCTCCGACCGCCGAGAGCGAAATCGTGGAGGCTCCTCTCCCGGCGGCCCATGTAGAGGCCGATGGCGGTGATGGAGACGAAATAGAGAATGATGAGCAGGCCGTCAACGAGCAGACCCAAGCCGCACCCCCTGCAGACTCACGGGATGCCGTGGCATCCCTGCATCCCAGGTTCGCCCTACGACTGAACGGTTCCTCCCGTGGTCGCGTGTCCGCGGTAACGCCCCGATGCGGTACGGCCGAAGGCCGTGTAGCCGCAGGTTCTCCCTGCGTCTCCGT
>JBBIPC010000038.1:0-15990 GCA_037443035.1 Chthonomonadales bacterium | reverse complement strand
CGTTCTGGCCTCGGTGAATGAGCATGTTGGCAAGGGCGGGAACCCGGGCCGGATGGATCAGCATCCCGTGCTGGCGCTGATCTCCGTGCACGTGCTGATCGTGCGCCATGCACGCCGCACCGTCTTCCGCGCTCCTGGCGTGTTCGACGGCCTTCTCGTCAGCGTCCGGATCGCTCTGATGCGTGCCGCGCTGGCTCCCCAGCCTGGATAGTGCTGCATCACTTCGGCGATCTAGCCTGGATGAATCCGCGACGGTGCGCCCCGCCGCCGTCTCACCACGCCTTGCCAACGCCTCAGCTCGCCTGACCACCTCTCCAGCCCCCAAACACCCTCCCAAACTGCCCTTCAGCCGCGGAAAACCGCCCGTCCGCACCCCATCTTTGCTCAGAGCAGGACCCCGCCAATGCCCATTGACCCAACAACGGCACTGCATCAGTACAGAACGGAACGTAACGGAGGATCGAACGAGCGGTTCTTGCCGCCCGTTATGGTACGTCGGGCGGTCGGGCAACAGGTCGGACGATATCGCCCACTTCGATGGCGTCCACGGCCGGCTTACGGGCTTCGAACCTCCGTCCGAGGAACTCCCCGCGGTAATAGCCCACTTCGAGTTCGGCAGTGTCCTCGTGGACGGTCCGCGCATGTCCCACGCATGGCGTCGGTTTCTTGTGATCGGGTCGCATGATGGCTGCCACCTTACGCAGGGCCGTAGCTTTCTCGCCATCGGGCTTGATGACTGGAGCGCCATTCTCATCCAAGATCGGCTCGAGCCTGTAGAACTCCCAGTCGTGATCTGTTCCAACGCCATGTACTTGGCCCAGACTGACCAGAACGAGAGGCATGTCCTTCCCGGGAATCTTCGCAAGGACCTTCCCCTCGACACCGGGCACCAGCATGCGCACGAAGCGCCGCGCCGTGTCGGCGCAGGCCCTGCGAAGGTGGTCCAGCTCCAACGTTCGGGAAGGTGGAGTGGACGACGTGTCCCGGCTCGACGCGGTGATGACTTCCTCTCGCTCCGGGCGACCTGTTGCGACGTCCACCATGACATGTCGCACGGTGACGGTGGCAGTCAGCGTGTATGTCGTGCTCTTGCGGCTCTCCGACTTGCGCACGTTCGCATCCACGCTCGTTACCTGGCCAGTAACCACCTTCTCCACCCCGAGCGCACGCCCGGCTCGGACAGCATCCGCTACATCCAGCATCGTGGCGACTCGTACGCGCCGCCGCGTCTCGGAGCTACGCGGATCGAGATACAGATCCCAGCGGCCAGTCCCCGCAAGTTCTGCTCGAATGCACTCCTCCGCGTAGAGTGGGATTTCGGGCAACGACGTGACTGCGGTCGTGTACGGAACGACAGCGACGCTCGTACGATGTGGACGCGATTGCTGTTGCGCGTCGTGTGGTGATGCTATCGCCAGCGACAACAGTGCGATTCTAACGAGCTGTGTCAGCATCTCTCCTGCCGACCTCCTGTCTAGTTTCTGTGCCCGACTGGTTGGCGCGTGGTACCGTCCGTCGCTCGGAGGCGCTACCGAGGAGTTAGCTCCAAACTCCAGCGATGGTCGTGCGACAACGACGGCACTTCCCGTCAGACGCCAAGTCCGTTATCCTCGATGCGAAGCCCTCTCTGCGGATGAGGGCGGTCCCACACGATGGGCAGTACGTCGCGCTTCCCTGTGGGTCATAGACATTGCCAGTGTAGACATATGGGAGCCCAGCCTCCATGGCGATGCGCCGAGCACGGCTGAGTGTCGAAGCAGGTGTAGGGGGGATATGGGTCATGCGATACGCGGGACGAAAGGCCGAGAAGTGGAGCGGCACGGTCCTGCCTAGGTATTCTGCCACCCATGCGGACAGCTGTTCCAGCTCGCTTGGCGAATCGTTCTCCCCTGGGATGATGAGCGTCGTCACCTCGAGCCAGGTCAAGCCCCTAGACGCGATGTACCGCAGCGTATCCAACACGGGCTGCAGTTTGCCCGCACAGTTGCGCCTGTAGAACGCATCCGTGAATGCCTTGAGGTCCACATTCGCTGCGTCCATGACATCAAAGAACTCCGACCGTGCCTCTTCCGTTATGTACCCGTTGGTCACAGCCACCGTCCGAATACCATGTTCCCTGCAGGCAGATGCCACATCCACCACGAACTCCAGGGACGGGATGGGGTCGTTGTAGGTGAACGCCACGCTGCGGCAACCCGAGCGAGACGCTGCCCGCACGATCTGCATGGGATCGGCGGCAGAGCTGAGGGCGTCCTCCTGGGTGGCCGCGCTCAGGTGCCAGTTCTGGCAGAACCGGCACGCGAGATGGCAGCCCACCGTACCGAACGAGAGGATATCCGTGCCAGGCAGGAAGTGGTAGAGGGGCTTCTTCTCCATGGGATCGATGCACAATCCTGAAGCCCGCCCGTAGGAAGTCAGGACCAGGCGACCATTGTCGTTGGCACGAACGAAGCAGGCACCTCTCTGCCCGGGCTTCATGCGGCAGTGACGCGGGCACAGATAGCAGCGGACATGTTCTGGCGGCTCAGGACGCCAGTAGCGTGCAGGTGCGGTATTCTGAAATGTCAGAGCCATATCGGTACGTTGCCCCAAGGAGTTCAGCGATGGCAAGGACACGACCGCCTGCGGTTGCAGGTATGTTCTACCCCGCATCCGGGGCTGCGCTCAAGGCGACGGTTCAACGCTACCTCGAGCCTCCGCCAACGGCGCCCGTCCCCAAGGCTATTATCGTGCCTCATGCTGGATACGTCTACTCCGGTCCTGTGGCCGGCAAAGCCTATTCCCGCATCAGTTCTGGAGCGCTGTCCATCCGTCGCGTCACTGTCGTCGGGCCCTCCCACCGAGTACCGTTTCGCGGTCTCGGCGTGACGCGAGCATCGGCCTTTGCCACACCGCTGGGCGAGATTCCGGTGGACCAGACCACAGTAGATACGCTACTGAGCATCCCTCCGGTCTCCGTCATGGAGGCCGCCCATGCGGACGAGCATAGTATCGAGGTCCAACTGCCGTTCCTTCAGGTCATCCTTTCCTCGTTCTCGCTTGTACCCATCGTCACAGGAGCAGCGACGCCTGAGGAGACGGCACGTGTATTGGACGCCGTGTGGAACGGAGCCGATACCCTCCTGGTGATCAGTACGGATCTCAGTCATTATCTCCCCTACGAACAGGCGCGGGCAACCGACGAGGCCACAGCCGCAGCGATCGAACGCCTAGAGTACGGCGATGTAGAGGATTATGACGCCTGCGGTGCAGTGGGGCTGCGAGGTCTCCTCCTGTGCGCCAAGCGCCGTGGTCTTCGCGTGGAACGCATTGACCTGCGTAACTCGGGCGACACCGCCGGACCACGCGACCGCGTAGTAGGTTACGGAGCTTTCGCAGTCGTGGAATAAGCGCGGTACCCGCTTGCGAAGGCACAATGCCACGCACACCGGGACCTCCGGACCGCCGTTGTGCGTATGGCAGAGTGGAGTACTCGTCGTTACAGTAGAACCGCCGGGCACAATGGTCCGCGGTACCCAGGAGAACAATTGGACTCAGGTCTCACCGCGACCGCGACGCCGCGCCATCGTGTGCCATTCGGTCGTTTCTTCCTCGGAACAGCTTTGCAGGCTGGCACCGTCTTTGGTCTCTTCGCGCTGTTGGCCCCAGGCAGCTTTCGCTCAGAGATCGCCCGGCCCGGATGGGCGCTGCTCTGGATGCTGGGCTTCGGCGTGCCTCTGAGCCTCTTCGAGTATCTCTACCATCGCTACCTGCTCCATTCCGCGATCCTCCCGTTCCTCGGCAGTATGCACAAAGCCCACGCCCAACACCACAAGCTCACTGCGGTCAAAGCGCCCGTGCGCCAGACGGAGCCGGCGCGGATGGTGCCAGTGCACAATCGGTTTCCTATCGTCGAAGAGCCGCAGGAAGAGGACGCCATGTTCCCGTGGTACGCCCTTTCCATCTTCTACGCACTGTTCGTGCCGATCCTCGGTCTGCCCGTGAAACTCCTGCTGCCCACCGCACCCGCGGTCACCGGAGTCCTGGCCGCCACGACCCTGTATCTGATCGGCTACGAGATGTGGCATGCTCTGCTCCATATGCCCTACGAGCGATACTGGCGCCCACTTGTGGAAGGCCGAGCCACCCGTAGACTGGGTCGCTACGTCTACGGCTTCCATCTCATGCATCACTGGAGGCCGAGCTGCAATCTCGCCATAGTGGGGCTATGGGGTTACGCTCTCTGGGATCACGTGTTCCGTACTCATCAGCGACCAGAACGTCTGCCCCTTGCGGGCAGGGAAGTGAACTACTACGACGCCGCTCTGCCCAAGAGTCGTTGGCCCATCGCGTTGCTGGATCGGCAACAGGCGACGCTCTATCGTTGGGCAAGACAGATCGAGCGGCGGGTCGCCAGCTTGTTTCGTCGAGCCGACGTGGCTAGCTGACGCTCAGGCTGACTCCGCAGTCTCGGTTTGCGTGGTATGCCGCTGGGGTTCTGGTATTCTTAGTCCCATAACCGCAGCGGCGGACATCAGGCTGCCAGCCACGAGGTAGGGGGTACCGGTGCCGAACCGCTGGAGGAGATAAGCACCCAGGGGCGGTGCCGTCATCCGAGCCATGCTGGAGAGGCCCTGTTGAACGCCGAGAACTCCTCCCCGCTTCTCCTCGTGTGTCAAGTGCGTAATGAGAGCGGTAAGCACGGGGCTCAGGATGGCCGCCCCCACCGCCATGGCCGCGGAGAGAACCTCTAGCTGGCCGAAGGTCCTCGCCGCGCCAATGCCGTAGAACGATGCCGCCAGTACCACCGCCCCGATCCAGACCAGGCGACGTTCCCCAAGGCGCTGCGCCATACCACCCATCACCATCCCCTGGGCGATGACCGATGTGATGCCCACGATGGCGAAGACACGGCTGGCCGCGCCCGCTGCCTCCCGTTCGAGAATGGAATGCACCGTGCCAGGTCCGAGTGTCGGCTCGACGAAACGCAGCAGCACCAGCCATGTGAATGTGCTCTCCATGACTGCCATGCCGAACGTGACAACGGTGGACATCGCGACGAGCTTGCCCAAGCCAGGCGTACGGAGCACTTCCCCCATCATGCGAGAGTCCAGGAGCCGTATCCGACGTTCCTCCGCCCTGCCACGTCCCGAGCGGCTTTCCGGTAGCGCGAAGAAGGACCAGGCGAAGTTCGCCAAAGCCATCGCCGCCACCGCGAAGGCCGGCACGCTCAGCCCGTAGTGTCTTCCGAGCCAACCACCGAGCATGGGTCCGCACGAGAAACCGATGCCGAAGGCCACACCGATCATGGCCATCCCCCTGGACCGCTTCTCAGGCGGCGTGACGTCGGCTATATACGCATGAGCTGTCGGCAAGCTGGCGGCGGTCAGGATACCGGCTGCGATCCTAGCGGCAAAAAGCACCCAGAGCGCCTGGGCCACACCGAACAAGAAGAACGACAGTGCGGAGCCTAGCAAACTCAGCAGAATGAGCGGTCGTCTGCCCAAGAGGTCCGATGCCCGTCCCCAGATGGGAGCAAACAGGAACTGCATGACGGAGTAGGACGTCGCCATTAGGCCTGCCGCGACTGGTCGGCCGCCGAACTTGTCCACGTAAAGCGGGAGAAGTGGAAGCACCATGCCGAAGCCCAGCAGGTCAATGACGACAGTGATGAACAGAATAGCGAGTGGAGAACGTCGCATGCGATGGTCTATGGTCCCGGTTGTGATGATAGGTACCTCGAACGGGTACTGCCGGAACACCATACGTCTTTAGCGAGGCGAAGATTTCCCGCAGGTACCAGTGCCCGCCCTCTTGCTCCCCGAGGCCGCCTACTCTGCCACCTTCTGGGCAATAATGTCGGCGAACGAAGCCAGCCGGTCCATGTGCGGCACGTAGAGGAGATCTTCGGCGTAGTACAGCAATCGCCACCCGCGATACTCGAACTTCAGCTCGTTCCGATCGAAACGATAGAAGCCGGGGCGCTCCTCGTGGCCCCATGCCTCGCGCGTTGCCGAACGGATGGCGTGCAGTGCCCCGACGGGGGACGATGCCCTTAGGCGTTGCAGAAACGGTATGGCGTCTTCGCCGAGCGCTCCGATGCTGCACCCGGCGAAAACGAGGTCGAAAGTCTCCAACGCCGGACACCCCCTCAGGTCCGCGCAGAGTGTCGCCTCCAACTGCACACCCCGCTCGGCCGCGAGTTCTCGGGCACGCTGGATCGCCGTGGGAGAGGCATCCAGAGCCGTTACACGCCAACCGTGCTCAGCGAAGAACACAGCGTCTCGTCCTTCGCCGCATCCGAGATCTACCACGCGGGCCGCCCGCTCTCCATGGCAGAGGCGCCAGAAGTGCGCCGCAAGATGTGCCAGGGCGCTCGGTTCCTTGCCGAAGAAGTACGCGCCGTTCGTGGCAGCGTAGCGCTCTTCCCAGTTCACAACGCTCGACGCGTGACCAGTATCCTCCATATCGCTCCTTCCTGCTTCGGATGCGGTCGCAGTATACCGCCTCGACCATACCCGGGCAGGAACGATCTATCCGCTCAGCGTACTACCTCTCAGCGATGGACGCCCGGTCCGCCCCTGCATCCCGTCATCAAGTCGTGGGATCTGGAGACAGGTCGGGAGAAAGGACGCTTGTGGGAATGACCGCCGAATACGACGATTTCGCCGACGTGTACGAACAGTCCATCGAAGACTCGCCCTTGGCCGCCGCGAGCTTGCCGTTCTACGTCCAGCTCTACCTCGCCTGTCCTGGCCCCGTAGCGGAGCTGGGGATCGGGGCCGGGAGAATCGCCATCGAGGCGGCCAAGCAAGGCAAACGTATCGTCGGCGTGGACAACTCATGGCGCATGCTGGCCGACTGCCGACGACGTGCTGCTCAGGCTGGGGTCCTCGACCGCCTGACCCTGATCCAGTCGGATTTTCGGGAGTTCGCCCTGCCCCAGCCCGCCATGCTGATCACCATGCCGTTCCACACGATCTGCGAGTTCGCCGACGGAGAGGTGCGAAGGCAGGTCCTCCCCCGCATCCGCGATTCCCTCGTGCCTGGGGGCCGGTTCGTCTTCGATTACTTCGTGTTCGATCCGGAGCTGGCCGCCCGCTACAATAACATTCCCCACCTGGAGGCGGAATACCAGGATCCCGAGACCGGTCAGGACGCCCTCTTCTGGACCTGCGGCCTCTACAACTTCGAAGAGCAGACCATCCGCGTCATCGCCTGGACGGATTATCTCGACCGGGACGGTCTTGTCGTACGACGGCAGTACAAACGCTACAGCTCGTGCTGGATCGAAACCGAGCAGATGCGAGGGGAGCTGGAGGCGGCAGGATTCGAGATCGAGGCGTGCTACGGCGACTTCGACGGTGGAGAGATCGGAGCCGACTCGACGGTGAACGTGTGGGTCACCCGGAGGCCGAGTACAGACGACTCCTAGCATCCAGTCAGACGCCCAAAGGCCAGCACCGAGAATCTTCAGGTCAGCTTGCGATCATGCCGTACGCCTGAGCACGACGACGAGTTCGTCAGGATCCATGACGGGCGGCAGGCACGTTCCACGCCGACAGACATACGCGGCGGGTCTCTCGGAGACGTAACCGGCCTCTGCGGCAGCGGTGCCTGTGAGAATCACCATGTCCGGACGGTAGGAGCATCGGACGCAACGGACGAGCTCCTGATGGGCCGCCTGGGTCGCGTCGCCGGTTATGACAATCGTGGTCACGCCACGGAGGTAGAGATCCACGGCGCACAACCATCGGCCGAAGGCCAGGGGGTGGCGCTCGACCAAGGCAGCCATGCTGTGAACAGCTCGTGTCGCCCATGCGCCGAACTTCTCGTGGGCGCGTACCGGCAGAGCACCGAGCGCGAGGCATACCTCCACCGCTACCGCATTGCCCGAGGGGATGGCGTTGTCCTCCATGGAAACGACAGGAGCGAAGAGCTGCTCGCCATCGGCAGGCACCTCTTGCAGCAGTCCACCATCGATTCGAAAGACTTCGAGCATGGTATCGGCGAGCGCGGCGGCGGCACTAAGGTAGGCTGGCTCGCCAGCAGCCGAATAGAGCGTGATGAGAGCATCGGCGAAGAGCGCATAGTCTTCCAGGAACCCGGGCACGGGCGAGAGAGTAACGGAGGTCCGTGCCTCGCTCTCCGTCCCTGAGTCCATGCCTGCATGGTAGACCCTCAGCTTCCCGTCAGCGTCACGGTACGTGAACCGCTCGAGAAGGAGGTTGGCGGTCTCCCGAGCTGTTTGCAGGTACTCGTCGTCCCCTGTGAGCATGGCCGCTTCGGCGAACGCGGCAATGGCCATGGCATTCCAACCTACCAGGATCTTGCTGTCGCGCTCGGGACGCCTCCGCTGCGAGCGCCGCTGGATCATGACGTGTACGTGTACGTCGTCTGGTCGCGGCAGCCGCGTGCCCCCATCGGCCACGTGCAGCACACTGCGTCCGTCTACATGGCCGGTTTCGGTCACACCGAATCTTCGCGCGGCCTGCACGCCCGACTCGCTTCCCAGTGCTTCGATGACTTCGTCGGGCGTCCAGGTGTAGAAAAGCCCTTCTGCCCCCTCGCTGTCGGCATCTTCCGAGGAGGCGAAGCCACCGCATGGGGTCCTCATGTCCTGCTGAAGATAGGCCAGCGTCCGCTCGGCAACGAGACGCAGATCGTCGTCACCCGTCGCGATCCAGGCGCGCAAGTAGACCGATGCGAGCTGGGCGTTGTCATAGAGCATCTTCTCGAAATGAGGCACCAGCCACTCGGCGTCGGTAGCATACCGGTGGAACCCGCCGCCCAGCTGGTCGAAAACGCCTCCCCGTGCCATGCTCCCCAGCGTCTTCACGGCCATCCGACGCGCCGCATCAGTGTCTTGGCGCAACAGGAAGTCGAGGATCATGGGTTGCGGGAACTTGGGAGCTCCGCCGAAACCTCCGTGCTTCCCGTCGTAGTGTCTGGCCAACTCCTCGACAGCGTGCCGAAGCGTGTTCACATCTGGTTCCACCGTCGGCACGCTGGGTCTCGCGGAACGGGCAATGTCCTCGGCGATCGCCTGAGCCTGAGCTGCGATGTCATGTCGCCGCCTCGCCCATGCTTCCGCCACCGCTTCCAGGACGCGCACGAACGCAGGGAGGCCGTACCGGTCTTCGGGTGGGAAGTACGTACCGGCGTAGAACGGATGCCCATCCGGCGTCAAGAACACGGTCATGGGCCAGCCCCCACGCCCCGTCATGACCTGGACCGCGGTCATGTAGAGCGCATCCACGTCGGGTCTCTCTTCACGGTCCACTTTCACGCACACGAAATGGCGGTTCATCAACGCAGCAGTGGAGGGATCGCTGAAACTCTCCTGCTCCATGACGTGGCACCAATGGCATGCTGAGTAGCCCACGGACAGAAGAATGGGGCAGTTCCTCCCGCGGGCTTCAGCGAAGGCTTCGGCGCTCCATGGGTACCAGTCCACCGGATTCCAGGCGTGCTGGCGCAAGTAGGGGCTGGTCTCATGCAGGAGACGGTTGGATGACGGCTGGTTCATGGGTGAACATACGCACCAGCGGCATGGTCCGTGCCGTTGTCCCGCAGGAGCGGTGACGCGGCACGAAGAACTTGGCGATGTGAGGGAGCGGCTCTGACGGTCAGCACCACGGCCAGCCGCGCGAAAGGGGTACCGCGACAATGGCGCAACTGACGAAGCGGGAACGGGTCATGCGTACCATGCGGTTCGAAGAAGTGGACCGCGTACCGCTCTACGATATCCTCCAGAACGACGCGATCATCGAGCATTACTCGGGCCAGAAGTTCGCACCCGGAAATGGTGCTCGACTGACTGGTCTGGCTGTTGGGCGCGTCCTCGACATGACCCGCATGGCCGGCGGTCCCATCGAGAATCCCCAGCGCATTGACAACGGAGATGGCTGGATATGGCAGCAAGAACGGTGGACAGGATGGATCGTGCAGAGGCCATTCGACGATGTGGAGGGGCTGAAGCGGTGGGTCAAGACGGACATTCTCCGCGCCGATCAGACGAACTACAATGACGCCCATCGGCAAGCGTTCCACGATCACGTACGGGAACGACTAGCATGCTTCGCGGAAGGAGATCCTAACGGCGACCCGACGGTCCTCATCGTCGAGAGCCTGCCAGGTCTAACGCACATGTACCACAGCGCAGGTCACGAGCTCTTCTCCTACCTGCTCGCCGATGACCCAGGCCTGGTAGAAGAATGGTTGGAGGCGCTGACGCAGGCCGAAGTGCGGAGGATCGAGTGCATCGCTGACCCCGAGCTGATCCCCCTAGCCCTCACGGCCGACGATATAGCGTACAAGAACGGCCCCCTCTTCTCGCCGGCCTGGCTTCGGCGCGTTTTCATGCCTCGATTGAAGCTGCTGAACGATACATGGCACGAGCATGACACCCTGTGCGTATTCCATTCCGACGGCAACCTGTTCGCGGTCCTCGATGACCTTATCGGCGCAGGCATTGACGGGCTGAATCCCCTGGAGGTGCTGGCAGGCATGACACCAGCAGCCGTGCGACAACGGTATCCCGATCTGGTGCTCACAGGCGGCATTGACGTTAGTCAGTTGCTGACCTACGGCACTCCGGACGAGGTCCGCGAGGTCTGTCGGCAGGCCATCCGAGACACAGGCGGAAGAGGCTACATGATGGGATCCACTACGGAACTCCACTGGGATGTGAAGCTGGAAAACGCCATCGCCATGTTCGAGACGGCTTGGGAAACGAGGCTCTCATGAGACGTTGGATGGCCCTCATGGTCGGTTCGCTCACGCTGATGGCCTTAGGTGCAGGTGCTCAGACGAAGACGACAAGCCAGCGGAAAGCCGCGACTGCGGCCGCGAAACCAGCGCCCATCTACGCTCCGGCCCGGCAGGAAGTGGACGCCGGCCGGATCACGAAGGGCAAGACGGCCCGGTACGAGTTCGTCATTCGCAACAAAGGCAACGCCCCCCTTACCCTGCAGGTGAAGCCCACGTGCGACTGCACCGTAGCCACCTTCGATCCCGTCATACCTCCTGGCGGCCAGGGGCGTATCGTTGCCGACCTTAGGACGGAGGAGCTCTCCGGCACTGTTACCAAGACGCTCTCTGTGCGGACGAACGACCCGAAACATCCCGCCGCAGGACTCTACATGCTGGCAACGATCGTCTCTATCGCCGACGTGGAGCCATCCGATAACTTCCCTCTGCCCCTGAACGCTGACGGACCGACGGAAACGACGCTCACCGTCCGATTTCAGAAAGACGAGACTGCGGAGATACGCGAAGTGGTGAGCACCGTACCCGCCGTTCAGCCTCGCTTGGAGCCGCTTGCCACGACCGACGGAAGGCGAACATATTCCCTGAAGATCACCGTGGGGCCCAATATGCCCTACGGAGCAGTCCCCGCGCGAGTCATCCTTCGCACGACTTCTACGCTGCAACCGGAGCTGCGCATCCTCATCCGGTGCGAGAAAGGCATCGTCGTAAGCCCGTCGAGCCTCTACATGGGTACGCTGCCGACCAAACCCAAGGAACCTGTCACCCGTTTCGTGACTCTAAGGCGCCACACTGGCGATTTCCGCGTCCTGCGGGTCACGTGCACGGACCCCAACCTGGCACCGGAGTTGGTGCGGCTCCAGGGCACGATAGGTTGGCGCATCACGGTTCGGTACAAGGGTGGGTGGCCGGAGGGAATGGTGCGTCAGGCGCTCATCGTGGAAACGGATGACAAGCGGCAGCCACGTATCGTCATCCCCGTGCTGGCCCGTGTCGGCGGCTCCGTAGACGGGTTATGAGAAAACGGACGCGGTGTCGTCCACAACCGTCGGCTGGCTGGCTTTGCCTCGGCCCCGCGTTGGTACTCGCGGGAGCAGCTCTCGCCCTTGCATCGCAGGCCCGACACAAAGGCGTTCTCTTGTGCTTCTCGGGTGACGCCAGGGGTTATCTTGTTCCGTGCGGCTGCACCAAACCCATGCTTGGCGGCATGGACCGCCGCGGAGCTTGCCTGACCAAGCTACGGACTTCCTGGCAGGTCGTGGCTGTCGAAGGCGGAGACTTCGTCGGCGGAGATGGCAGGCAGGACGAGCTCAAGGCGCGTGCACTGCTGAGGATGCTGGGATCTCTCCGCTACGATGCCATCGGCGTTGGAGAGAAGGAACTAGGGCTAGGGTTGGAGCGGCTCATGAGTCTGGCCACGGCATCCCGTGTGCCGTTCGTCTCTGCGAACATCGCCGATGCTGCGGGAAACCCCCTGTTCCGGTCCCATGTGACGGTCCAGAGAGGAACGACCGGTCGCCGTCTCACGGTGGCCATCACAAGTCTCTTGACGCCGGCGGCCATCGAGGAGGCGGCTGTTCCGACCGGCGAGTTCACGGTCACCGAGCCGGCCCGTGCAGTGTCGAACGTGGTCCGCCAGACACCGGCTGCGCACGTTCGCGTCCTTCTTTTCCACGGGCGGCTGCAGGAAGCATCAAAGCTCGCACGGCGTGTCGCTGGCGTGCATATCATCCTCTACGCCCATGGCCCGGACGTGCCGGAGCCGCCCATCAGGGCCGGTGGTGCCCTGCTCGTGTACGCGGGCAACCGTGGCAAGTACCTTGGCCTGGCCGACCTAGGCAGGAGAGATGGCAAGGGAGCGTCGCCGCGCTTGCTACGCTACGCGCCCTTGTCGGAAGGTCTCGGCTCGGACGCGGCTGTTCAGCAGATCCGGCGCGCGTACCTGGACCAGGTCGCCAAGGAGAACCTGCTCGGGCGGCTGCCACGCGTCCCGCTTCCCACAGGCGCGACCTACGCGGGCAGCGAAGCCTGCGTGCCATGCCACGCCCATGCCTTTGCTGTATGGCGCAAGTCGTCTCATTCGCGCGCCATGCACGTCCTCAGGCAGGCGCACGAGGACCGCGACCCCGAGTGCGTGCCGTGCCACGTCACGGGCATGGCCTATGCAGGAGGCTACCGGCCTGGGGACCGGCATCTGGAGAGTGTCGGCTGCGAGAGCTGTCATGGACCTGCAGCTCAGCACGCCAAGTCTGCCAGCGCGCCTCGTCCCTCGCGCTCGGGTCCCGAAGTCTGCAAGGGGTGCCATACAGCCGACCATAGCCCTGCGTTCCGCTACGAGGTCTACTGGAATCGCGTTCGGCATGGACCAGGTCACTAGGGTCTGCAGGAGACTAGATGGCCGCCAGCGAAACCTACGCGTGACAAGCGCCGTTCGTGCACGGAGAGTTTCCTATGTGCGTACGCCATCTTCTGGTCATCATACTTCTGGCAACCTTCCTACCGGGGGATCGTGCATTCCCATGCCACGCCATGGAGCCAACCATGTCCCAACAACCTCAGTCTCAGAAGCCGACCTCTAACCCGGAAGACGCCATCTTCTGGTGTACCCATGCCCTGCACAATGTGTTCCGCGATACGGCCATGCCAACTGGCGACGTGGGCACACTGAAGCTCTTCGCGGCACGGAATCAGACGGTGGGCGGCCAGATCGTCATTCGGGCTGGCACCGTGCCGGTGCGTGTGGGGCAGCTTCGCTGCGACGGGATCCGCTCCGAAGACGGAACAGCCACCATTCGCGGTGAGAACTTCTCCTGGGCATTCATCGAGTACTTCCACGTCGAGAAGAACTCCACGCTCACCCCGACGCAGGAGCTCGCACGCACAGCACCGGCAGACTTCCCGGATGCCTTCAGCGAGGCACGCGAGATCACTGTGCCTGCTAACATGAACCAGCCCATCTGGGTGCAGTTCCGCGTGCCAGCCAACGCCCGGCCTGGAACGTACGTTGGAATGGTCAGAGGCGTCGTGGACAACGACGAACTGCAGGTCCCTGTCAGCCTCACGGTCTATGACTTCGCACTCCCATCAGCCACACGACTGTTTGTCACCGTCTGGGTGGATCTCGGCGCCCTCGAGCGACATCAGCAAGCGCCCATCTACAGCCAGGCGTGGTGGGACCTCATCGACAGGGTCGCGGCGATCATGCAGGCCCACCATCAGAACGTCATTCTGACGCCATGGACGCTGATCCGCGCCCGAAAGACCGCGTCCGGCAAGCCGGAGCTCGACTTCGAGCGTTTCGACCGCTGGGTTCGGATCTTCCTCTCCCGAGGGTTCAAACGCATCGAGATAGCTCACGTCGGTGGCCG
Source organism: Chthonomonadales bacterium (assembly GCA_037443035.1). Taxonomy (GTDB): domain Bacteria; phylum Armatimonadota; class Chthonomonadetes; order Chthonomonadales; family CAJBBX01; genus JABWBA01. The sequence continues at coordinate 1,873 of JBBIPC010000038.1, read as the reverse complement.
CGAACATGGGCAATGGGAAGACAAGACGTTCGTGGCCTCCGAGATGGCGTGCGAAAGCCCGGAGGGGGCGAAGTTGAGTATCGAGGAGTGGCTACCGCTCTTGCAGGCCCATCTCGAGGACATGGGCTGGCTCGAGCGCTGCATGATCCACGTGGCCGATGAGCCCATCGAAGTCAACCTCCAGTCATGGAAGGAGCTATCCAATCGCGTGCGCCGGGCCGCTCCTCAACTGCGTCGTATTGACGCGGTCCACGTGCCGGACCTCGCAGGTGCTCTGGAAGTCTGGGTCCCCCAGTTGAACTATCTCGAGCAATGGCTTCCCAAGTTCAAGGCCGCCCAGCAGAAGGGTGCCGAGCTCTGGTACTACACCGCCTGGGTGCCCCAGGGGCGCTATCCCAATCGGCTCATGGACTTCCCTCTGATCAAGACGCGCATGCTGCACTGGATCAACTACACCAGCGGCACCACGGGGTACCTCCACTGGGGATGGAACTTCTGGGATGTTCGGTTCGATCAGTTCGCGCCCGGCGATAACTGGATTGTCTGGCCTGGCACGAAGTCGCCTCGTTCCAGCATTCGCTACGAGGCCATGCGCGAGGGCATCGAGGATTACGAGTACCTGTGCCTGCTCGAAGATGCCGTGCGCAAGGCGGCCCGTGCTACGGGAGCCAAGGATCTCGATCCAAGAGCATTCGTGCTCAGGTTCGCAGCGGCTCTGGCGCCGACGTTCCAGGACTACAGCCGCAATCCGGCCGTTCTTTTCTCCGTCCGAAACAGCGTCGCTCGCGCCATCGAATCGCTTGGCCGACCGCTGCCCACGGCAATCTTGGCCACCAAGGTCGGTGGCGATGCGGAACTGTCCGGGTTCGCTCCTCCTGGCGCTGTACTTCGCATCGGGGAGACACAGGCCGTCGCTGGCGAGGATGGCTCTTTCACCCTTGCCATTACGCCGGCGAGGGATCCGCTGGAGGTCACGATAGTACTGGATGGGCGCACGGAGACGGTGAACATACCGCTCGTAGTCCCGTAGAGCCAATCGGCTCCCGTGCCTCCCAGCGACTCGGACAGGTGGTGCCACGCCTCTGGCTATTCGAGATCGCTTCCATGCCGGCGGCTGTACCCTACCACGGCAGAACATTCCGGCACACATCTCTGGAGGCCGTCGTTGCCTAGCCCCGAGGGTCGGCACACACGTCAAGACAGGTTGCGCCGCTGGCGCACCGTGCGTCTATCCCTTGTCCGAATGGGACTCATGCTATGGGGCACGGTCGCCCACGCGCCGCAGCCATCTGACATTGCACGGTGGGTGTTCGTGCCTTCGCCGAACTACGACGCGCGACCACTCGGCACGCCCATAACGGCCGTTGTCGTCCATGCCACGGAGATTGATACGCTTCAGGACACGGTCGGGTGTTTCCTGTCCCCAGTCATGAAGGTGTCGGCGCACTTCGTGGTGGACCGGGATGGATTCGTCGTCCAGATGGTGCCTGTTGGTATGCGCGCGTGGCATGCCGGCCGATCGGCACTCAACGGCGTTCCCCATGTCAACGACTACAGCGTGGGCATCGAGCTGGTGAACCGCGCTGACGGCAAGGACCCCTACCCCGCGGCGCAGCTCCGCGCTGCGGCGGACATTGTCCGGCTCCTGCGGCAGATAGCGGAGATCCCAGACCACCGCATCGTGCGCCATCTCGATGTCGCACGTCCCAAGGGCCGGAAAGAGGACCCGCCCGATTTCGACCTCCGCGCCTTCCGTCGCCTGTGCCGATCCGCTGGTTGAGCGCAGGAAGAACCTGCGGCTACACGGCCTTCGGCCGTAACGCATCAGGACATTCCCTTCGCACCCAAGGACGCGCAGCGTGTAGCCGCCGCT
>JBBIPC010000037.1:0-17077 GCA_037443035.1 Chthonomonadales bacterium | reverse complement strand
AGTCGTTTCGATACGCTCCGCCGCTTCGCGCCGGGCTACTCAACGACCGGAGGCGCCGGCATCTGCTGCCGCCGCCGCTTACCGCACGTATTCGACGGTCTCGTTCTCCAGCGACTTGATGGCGGCTGCGATGACCTTCTGTGCAGCGAGCCCGTCCTCGCCGGAGCCGTCTATCTCCTCGGGAGACGCACCTTCGGAGACCTGCTCGAGGAACCGGTGCAGCCGTGCCCGAAACGTATCCTGGAAGTCCCGGTAACCACCGAACACCGGATTCGTATAGACGATCTTCTCGTATGTCTCGGCCGGATAGAGGGTCACCTCTCGCCACATGTCCTCCAGCACGAATCTCCCCTGCGTGCCTGCCACTTCGCAGCGCTCCATGGGATGCCCCCGCGCAATGTCGTAAGAACCCGTGAGAGATCCGACAACGCCGTTCTTGAACCGCATGTTGAACTGCGCCGTGGACCAGATCTTGCGGCCCGGAGCCTTCGTCGCGAAGCACTGCACCGCCTCGACATCGCCGCAGAAGTGACGCATGACGTCAATCGTATGCGGATGGAGCGCTTTGAGGTGGAAATAGGGCGAGCTTTCGTTGGGGTTCCCGATCCACATGGCCATGTTGACGAACAGCAGATGACCCAATCGTCCCTCGTTCTGCCATCGTTTGGCGATGCGGGCTGCAGGCGTGAAGCGGTGATTGAAGTCAATGCCGAAACAGAGTCCCTTCTCCTTGGCCTTGGCGACCATCTCCTCCGCCGGCTCGATCTCATTGCAGATGGGCTTCTCGCAAAGCACGTGGCAACCTGCCTCCAGCGCCTGCATGGTGGGGAGGTAATGATCGCTGCCGTACTCGATGCCGCCCGTGGCAATGCTGGCCACATCCGGGTGGAGGCGCTCCAGCATCTCCTCTGCGTTGAGAAATCCGGGCACACCATGTTCTCTCGATGCCGCTTCCGCACGTTCGGGAATGATGTCGCAGACGCCGACGAGTTCCGCCAGAGGGTCCTCTCGATAGATACGGGCATGGAGATTCCCGATGGGACCCATGCCGATGACCACTACTTTGAGCATGTCCGTGTTCCTTGCAACTTGCGAGTAGTTCAGTGTACCGCGCCGACCGTGTTCCTAAGCACACCAACGCCCACCAATCGAGCGGTTGCGGAAACCTCCCTCGTTCCGTCTGGGTTTCTACTGCGTGATCTTCCTGCTGGGCAGATTGCCAGCGAAAGGCATTTGGACTAAGATACATTCATGCATATTGCCACTACCGCGCAGATGAGAGAAATGGACCGTGTCGCCATCGAGAAGCTCGGCGTCCCTGGCGTCGTCCTCATGGAGAACGCCGGCGCTGCTGTAGCACGCGAAGTGATGGCGCTTTGCGGGCACACTGACCTGCGACGCGTTCATCTCCTCTGCGGTACCGGCAACAACGGCGGAGACGGCTTCGTAGCGGCACGACATCTCCTGCTCAGCGGGCATGGCGTCACCTACGAGATCCTGGGCGATCCTGAACGCATACAGGGCGATGCCCTGACAAACCTGCGCATTCTACGCTCCCTGGGTCTCGAGCCGTCATCGCGGTCTGGCGAAGCCGTGCTGGTGGATGCGCTACTGGGGACGGGGTCGTCCGGTGCGCCGCGGGGAGCGATCGCCCAGGCCATTCGCGAGATCCGCGCCTCGGGATTGCCTGTGGTCGCCGTGGATGTGCCGTCGGGCGTGGACGCGGACAGTGGCACGGTGCCAGGTGAGGTTGTCCGAGCCGATGTGACAGTGACGTTCGGCTATCCCAAGCCGGGTCTCTTGCTTTACCCCGGAGCCGCGTTCGCCGGGCGTGTGGTGGTAGACGCCATCGGCATGGATTGGTCCCGAACGGGCGTCCCTACCTGTTGCCGTTGGTACGGCATGACCGAGGCACGCGTTGCACTCCCGAGACGTCCTCGGGATGCACACAAGGGTGCTTTCGGACACGTCCTGATTATCGGGGGATCTGCGGGTATGTCCGGAGCCCCCTCCTTGGCCGCACGGGGAGCGCTTCGATCGGGCGCCGGCCTGGTCACAGTGGCAACTCCTCGATCTGTCCAGCCCATCGTCGCCGCTAATATTCCCGAAGCCATGACCGTCCCGTTAGCCGAAGACCACGGCACCCTGGCAGCCGAGAGCATGGACGGACTGGCAGCCTCCCTCGAACGCGCAACCGTTTGCTGCCTGGGGCCAGGGTTGGGTCGGACACCGCAGGCGGCGGCGTTCGCGCGGCAGTGTGTCGCCCAATGCACCCTTCCGCTGGTCATGGATGCTGACGGCCTGTGGGCCATCGCAGGGCACGAGGCTATCGTCAGGAGCCGCCGTGCACCGACGGTCATGACCCCTCATCCAGGTGAATGCGCCCACCTGCTCGGCACCGACACCGCTACTGTACAGAGCAACCGGCTGAGCGCGGCCCGGCAACTCGCTGACAGATACGGCTGCATCGCGATTCTCAAGGGTGCTGGCACCGTAATCTGTCATAGCACGGCTAGCCCCCAGCAAGACTCGTGCACCATCGTAACCATGGGCAATCCTGGTATGGCTACGGGTGGAAGCGGCGATGTCCTTACAGGCGTCGTGGGGTCTCTTCTCGCCCAGGGCCTACCACCTTACGAAGCGGCATGCTTGGCGGCTTTCGTCCACGGTCTCGCTGGCGATATTGCGAGGAACTGCCGAGGCGAGCACGGTCTAATCGCCGGCGACATCGCCGAGAGTCTGGCGGACGCATTGAAGGAGCTTGGTCAATGAAACGAACTCCGCAACTCAGGATGCAACCGCAATGGTTCATCCTAGCCACGGCAGCAGCCCTCGCATGGGTGCCGGCCGTGGCGGTTGCCCAGCAGGCCAGGCCGAACCCTGGCAGCGCTGAGGTCGAGCTGACCATTAGCGTGCCTGACGAAGGGGAGCACCTCGTGCGCTTTCTGCCTTCCGCCGACGCCAAACAGCCTGCTCAGCTCCCCATCCGCTTCTTGGACCGTACGTTCAAGGTCAAGTACAAACCCACAGAGCTTGGCAGCAAGGCACGTATCGCCGTGGATAACGTGCGATCGGGCATTTCGGCCATTCGTCCTCTGGCCGGTCCCAACGGTCCGCGTAACGGCGTTCTGGATCTGAAGGCCACCGACTTCGATCACGTCCGCGAACTGGACGTCAAGGTGACCTACCAGGGCAAGCCCGTCTCCGTGGCCAAGGTGACGCTGGAGCCTCGTGGCGAAGCCTCGGTGACCCGCATTCTGGACCCGGCAAAGGATGGCATCGCGGTATTCGAAGATATTCCCATGGGTCGGGCTCGTGTAACCGTTGTCTATGGCGATGGGTTTACACAAGCGCAGGACGTTGATATCGCTGGAGGCCAGGCTCCCGGCCCTCTGGTGATCAGCGTCGCAGTGGCCAATCGCGTTCCGACGGTGGAACAGACCTCTCCTTCTGCCGAGTCCGAAGCCGGTGATGTCCGCAAATCGAGGGAGCAGGCTGGCGGTTCCTCCTCTCCGTCAGCTGGAACGATGGGGGGCGGTGGCGGACTCGCCGGCTGGCTCGGCACACTGCTCGGTCTCGTCATTGGCGCCGGCGCCATCTATCTTCTCTATCGCTGGTCCCTCTCCGGAGGCATGGCAGCCACTCTCAAGAAGGTAGGCATCGAGGTCAGCGGTCCGCAACCCGAGTCTGCCTCCAACACACCATGGCAGCCGAACGCACCTCCGCCGCCGGTCGTCTCCGATCCCACGCTATGCCAGTTCTGTGGCCAGAAGAAGGATGCGGCCGGTAACTGCGCTTGCTCGGCACTGCCCAGCGATGGCGTGGTCACGGCACCGTCGTCGGCGGTAGGTGTCGCTCAGCCGCGCCTCATCGGCACGGTTGGAGTCTATTCGGGTGCTATCTTCACCATTGACGGAACGGCGACCATCGGGCGGGAGCCGACGAACACCATCGCGCTTCCCAACGACAACACCGTCTCGCGCAGGCATGCCACCCTGCGTGCCGAGGCTGGCGCCTACGTGCTAACCGATGAGGGGTCATCCAATGGCACGTTCGTCAATGGCGTCAGGATAACTGGCTCCCAGCCCATCCGTCCTGGAGACGAGGTCCAGATCGGCAACACACGGTTCCGGTTCGAGGTCTAGCCACGGCCATGCGTTCTCGCATCCTCGTCAGCACGCTCTTCGGCGCTGCGGCAGGCTTTCTCGGATTCTTGCTGCAGGAACGCCTCGTCGTCCACGACCCTGTCTTGACACCACCCATGCCCGAAATGCTCAAGCTCGGCGTGCTGGTGGGCGTCATGCTCGGCATCGGAATCGGTGCGGTCGAGGGCGTTGTGACGGGCTCGGCACGCACGCTCTTGCGAGGCACCATTCGCGGTGCCGCCATTGGCACCGTCGGTGGCATGTTCGGCGTCTACGTCGGGAGCATTGTCTACAATGCCGCCCTGTTCGGCAAGGACCCCTTCTTGCTCGCGCAGAGCCGCGGTCTGCTGGACTTCACCCACGCTGTGCTCGCGCGGGCCCTGGGATGGACCTTCCTCGGAGCGTTCCCCGGACTGGCCGCTGGTGCGGCAACCCTTTCTGGCAAGCGAGCGGTTCATGGCTTGGTCGGAGGTCTCCTCGGCGGGTTCGTTGGAGGCTTCGCGTTCGACCTGGTGGCCACCCTGTTCTCTCAGCCTCTCCAGGGCATGGCTTCGGCCTCCGTTAGCGGTCCGCAGATCATCGAGATAGGCGGACCGAGTCGGGCTGTGGGCTTCACGGCAATCGGCACACTGACCGGCTTCTTCATCGGCCTCGTCGAGGAGATGATGAAGCAGGCATGGGTGCGTGTCCTCGTCGGACGCAACGAAGGACGCGACTACATCATCTCGCGCCCCTTGACCATCCTTGGGAGAGACGAACGAGCCGACATACCCCTCTTCGCCGATCCTTCGCTGGCCCCCCAGCACGCTGCCATCTCCATGGAGAACAATCGTCACGTCCTGCTCGATGGTGGCGCGCCTGTGGGCGTCATGGTCAATGGCCAGCGCGTGCAGAAGGCGGTCTTGAAGGACGGCGACATGATCCAACTGGGCCAGGTCCGTCTCTTGTTCCGTGAGAAGGCCACGGCCTCCCGTGTTGCCAGCCCGCGCAAGGACCTGGCAACCGGCAAACAGCAGCCAGGTCACCTAAGCGTGCCGAGCAACCTCTGCCAGTTCTGCGGTGCACCGAAGGACGCCGCAGGAAACTGCCTTTGCACGGTCGGCGCCGCCACGGGCGGGAGTGGTGGCCCTTCACCCGTGCCTCCACCAGCGATGTCGGCCGGTCCTGGCGCCACGGTCGCAGAGGCGGGTTTGGCGCCGACCTACACCGCAGGTCCTCTTGGCGCAGTTCCTCTTGCCGCTCAGGGAAGTCGTCTCGTCGCGCTGGACGGTCCTCATGCAGGCCAGAGCTTTGCGCTCTCCCTGCCGGTCGTGTCCATCGGTCGTGATGCGGCGCGGGACATTGTCCTGGCGCAGGACCCGTCTGTGTCTCGGCGACACGCCCGTATCGAAGAACAAGCCGGAGTACATGTACTGGTGGACGAGGGATCCTCCAACGGCACCTTCGTCAACGGAGTACGTATTCAGACTCAGCCGCTCGCCCTGGGTGACATTATTCAGATGGGCGCGGGCAGTTATCGCTACGAATAGGCCAACTCGTCGGCCTTGCGGAGTCACAAGCTATGGAAGACAAGACGCAGCAGCTAGGTCAACCCTTACCGGCGGACCCGAACCGGACCGTCGTGACGGGAGGTGTTCCGGACGTCGGCAGAACCGCCACTGGGGTACCCCTCAGGGCTTTGGAACTGGACGTCGTGCCAGGTAGCCGCTACGCCTGGGCCGGGGGAGTGTCACGCGAGCATCTGCTCCTCATGCTGAGAGCCCCTGCGAACGCAATCGGGAGGCGCATGCCTCTCAACATCTCCCTCGTCATTGACCGCTCTGGGTCCATGGAAGGAGAGCCGCTGGAGTTCGTCAAGCGGGCGTGCAGCTACGTGGTGGACCTGCTCGAACCCTCAGACGTCCTCTCCATCGTCACCTTCGAGGAGCAGGTCGAGGTGGTCATGCCCGCTCGCCGCGTGGTCAACAAAGCGCTCATCAAGGAGCACATCGCCCGCATCCAACCTGGCAATACGACGAACCTTTACGACGGCATGATGACCGGCTGCATGCAAGTCGCGTCCGTGCGGCTTCCCGGCTACCTGAACCGTGTGCTCCTTCTTACCGACGGCGAACCCACGGCGGGCATCAAGGACTTCGGCGCTATCGTGCAGCAGGTGGCGCAGCAGAAGCAGGCGGGCATCACGATCACCGCCCTCGGCTTCGGATCGGAGTACAACGAGGAACTCATGGCGGGCATTGCCAGGCGGAGTGGCGGCAATTACTACTACATCGCCCAACCCAGCCTCATCCCCGAGGTCTTTCGCCGTGAGCTCGAGACGTTGATGACCATCGTGGCCAAGAACGTTCGTGTGCGCCTGCACGCGCCCAGGGGCGTCCAGTGCCGCTATGTCTACGGAGCCGCGGCGCCGCAGTTCGGCCAGCGGATCGTGGACTATACCCTTGCAGACGTCGAACGGGGCAGCGCCGTGGCGAGTCTGTCCGAGTGGGAGTTCGACAAGCATGTTCCCGGCACGTACCGCTTCGCCAGGGTGGAAGTCACCTACGATGACGCCATGACCGGACGGACGGAGATGCTCACGGGCGATGCGGTTATCGAGTTCACACCGGATCGTTCTCTCGTCGAGACCCACCGGGATCCCATCGTCAGGCAGGAGCTGGAGGTCCACCTGGCCTCTCGCAACCTGGAGAAGACGATGATGGGCATGCGAACGCAGCAGCTCACGGCCATGGGTGCTCTACAGGAGCTCCAGCGAACGCGCACCGTCCTGATGCAGGCCGGAAGGGATGAAGAAGCACGCGAGGTCACCATGGCCATGGAAGCCATTCAGCAGGGAGGCAGCGTGGAGAAGACGCTCATCGGCACGATCTACGACCTCGACCAAGGCAAGCGGAAGGAATAGGAGACGATCACCATGGAAGAGCCCGAGAAGACCCGCGTCCTCGGCAACGAACAGGTCGCAGCAGCTACAGGGGTCGCTGTCGCCCCTGAAGCGACCCAGATGGGAGGTACGGTGGTCTGCCCCGTCTGCAGTACGGTGAATCCGGCACTCGAGACCTATTGCTCCGAGTGTGGATTCCTCCTCTCCTCTCAGCCAGGTACACCCGCCGACGAAGCGGACACGGGCGGATGTCCGTTCAGCCTCGTGGACGACAGGACGGGCCGTCGTTACTCGCTGCGCACGGGGGAGAACCTTATCGGCCGCGAAGGTGGCGATGTGCTGCTCGTGGATAGCACCGTTTCGCGCCGTCATGCCGTCGTGACGGTGAGTGACACTGGACTGACGATCACGGATCTGGGCAGCACCAACGGTACGCGCCTGGATGGCGCCGGCATCCCTGCCAACATTCCCCAGGCGATCCGAGCTGGCTCCCTGCTGCAACTGGGCAACGTCACTCTCCGGCTCGATGGTCCCGACTCAGGTCTCCCTGCGGATGTAACCCAAGCCATGCCGCCGCAGGCAGACCAGGACACACAGCCGACGGCACCCGTTCGTACCGAGCCAGCCGGTCCTGCCGTAGCCTATCTGCTCGCAGCGAGCGGACATGGGCAGGATATCGTCGTCTATGCCGGCACCATGACCATCGGCCGACGTCCACCGAGCGATCACGTGGTCGCCGAGGATCCGTATGTCTCTGGCCGACATGCCAGCATCACAGCCTCCGACGGCAAGCTCGAAATCACGGACCTTGGTAGCACCAACGGTACCTTCGTCAACGGTCAGCGTCTGGCCCCGAACACACCCATCGCCCTTGCGGAAGGAGACGAGGTCGCCATCGGCCAGGGCAAATACGTAGTCAGCATGCCGTCGGCAGAGTCTGCAGCGGAAGACGAGGCGGAGGCGCAAGCAGTCTCGGACGCGTTTACCGAGCCGACGCAGGACGAGGTGATGCCGGATGAGTGAGGTCGAATGGCGGGACGCGACGCAACAGGACGAAATCACGGCCCGCTTCGATCGGCAGGAGCTCGTCAGAGGCTGGAGGCGCGCCGAGGGCCGCTCCCCACGGGTTGTGCCAATCACCCGCATCGGCATGAAGACCGATCTCGGATGCGTGAGGGAAAACAACGAGGACAAGGCGGAGTTCTACGAGCCCGACGATCCGCCCACCCTGGCCGTTCGCGGCAGTCTCTACATGGTGGCCGACGGAATGGGAGGGCACGCTGCCGGTCAGATCGCTTCCGAGCTGGCCATCAAGAAGGCGCTTGCAGCCTACTACTCCTCCGACAGCGAAGATCCTGGGGATGCACTGCTCGCCGCGCTCCGCTCTGCCAATGACCACGTCTTCCAGGTGGCCGCGACCATTCCGGGTAGATCGGGCATGGGCACCACCCTGACCGCTCTAGCACTCGTCGAGGATAAGGCCATCGTCGCACATATCGGCGACAGCCGGGCGTACCTCATCCGCGGCGAGACGATACTGCAGATCACCGACGACCATTCCTGGGTCGCCGAGCAGGTCCGTAGCGGCGCCATGTCGCAGGAAGAGGCGGAGCGGTCGCCCTATCGGAATATCATCACCCGGTGCATCGGCACTCAGCCGGAGATCGAACCCGACCTGTACGCTGCGGAGACGCTGCCCTTGGACACATGGCTTCTTTGCAGCGATGGGCTAACGGGCCACGTTGCCGACTCCGAACTGCTCCAAGTGGCCCGCGATCAGGCCCCTTCGGAAGCCTGTCGCCAACTTGTGGAACTGGCCTGCGCCAGAGGCGGCCACGACAACGTCACCGTCCTCATTGTCCGTGTTGCAGCACTGGAGCCTTACACCGCTTAACGTTCCACCGATCCGGGCGCTATTCCGGTAGGATCCGGATCCTCCGCACTTCCCCGAACCGGCAGCGGCCGTTGGCTTCCATTTGTAGCACTATCTCATCGATTCCTTGAAGATCGCCAAGTGACGCGCTGACAGGACGGGCGGTACCCATGGGTGGCACGGCCATACTCGGCAATGGGATGAAGCTCTTGGCGAGGCCTAGCGACAGTCGCAGCCCTACGCAGTCCGGGTAGCCAACGGAAGTCCAGCCGACGCGACCGTTGTTGCCTGGCAGGACCTCGATGATGACCGATTCCTTCTTGTTCAGCCGGACCTCGCCCCCACCATACGGCACTTCGATCCACGCGCCTGCGATATTCCGCAATCGCACATACTCGAACTCGGCGTCGAGGTACTTTGGCGGGTTCGAGCCGTTGTACGGCACGTTGCCCACGGCCGTTGTCGGACACGTTCGGGACAGGGTGCCCTCGGCCTCATCCACGAGCGCAGGGAAGTGGCCCTCGCTCACGAGCCTCCAGAACTCGTCCTTCACTTCGTTGTAGATGCCGTAGATGCCGTCTGGGTGCTTGTCCCTGTCTATCAGGATGGTTGCATCAGCGTAACGCGGCTTCGGCCGGTTCGCGAACTTGTGCGCGTACTCGGCGATGATGTGGGTAAGCCCCCGCCAGGTTCCGTCGGGATTGATGATGCCGAAGTCGCTGTTCTCACCGACTCGGAAACCGCCTGGATACCACCAGCAGACCGTGCCCGCCGACTCACTCGCGAGTGCCATTTCGTAGAAGTCACGGTAGAACTGCTCCGTGAAGGCGATGGTACCAGGCAGGTAATGCCGCCGGTCGAAAGCGTCGGCGAAGCTCAGCCCCTTCGGTGTCGCAGGTGGCGCACCTTTGTTCCACATGGAGTAGCCGAACTCGGCCCATAGCACGGGCTTGCTCGGCGCTGCATATCTCGCGTAGGCAACGGTGAACCAGCCTGGCTTGACACGCTCCTTGTCGCCGATGCGACCGTAGCCCTCCGGAGCCATGAAGTCCATGCTCCGCGCCAGACCCATGAAGTCGTAAGGCATGATGGCCGGGCCGCAGGTAGGATCGCCGGCGATGGACATGCGGAAGGAGAGGAGGTGGAACTTGTCGAGGGTGCGGATCTTCTGCCGCGCCTCCATGTGCTTACGGCTCAGAAAGTCGTCCTGGAAGCGCCTGTACGCAGCGACCACGTGCGGAATGGTGCTGGACGCCGTCACATCTGCATCCGACGGCCCTACGACTTCCCCGTTCTCCCGCGGCGCACGCTCACCCCAGTCCTTCTCCGCATTCTCGATGGAGCCATATCGCTGCCGAATCCATTCTCGCCACTCAGCATCCCATTGGCGTCTTTGATCCCGGTAGCCCCACGCTGGCTCCCAAGCCAGATCGTAAGCGAACACCGTCGTATCATCGGCAAGCCGGTTCACCTTGATGATCTCGCCGATGCCGGGCCACTGGAAATCCAGCGGAGTCCCCGGACGGAGCGAGAGGTTGACTCGCAGACCATGGGCATCGCAACGGTTCAGGAAATCCACCAGGTTGTGATTGTGGGTGCTCTCGGTGTAGATGAACGCGCTGACCATGTTGAAGCCGATGTGCCGGACTCTGCGTAGGTCCCTCTCGATTACTACGGGGTCATAGGATTCCGAGGAGAGCCATTGCTCGAAGTAGTGACCGTCTTCTGCGGCAATGCCCGAAGAGGGCATGTAGTTCACCCCATGCGGATACCACGGCTTGCCGTCCGCCGAGAACTGGCCATCCTCGACGGTTACGCGCCACTTGGGGCGTCCGGCGGCGCCTGGCGCACCAAGAGGGTGCCGCACGGTGATCTCGTGCTCCAAGACGTCTACAGCCTTGCCGTTCTCCAGGAGCGTTGCCGTCACCCGATACCGACTGGCCCACAATCGTTTCGGCGTCCATGTCACGCGGGCGACGACCTCCTCGCCTTGCCGCTGGAGCTTCGCTGACCGCTGGAATAGAACCTTCGGCGTGCGAGGCGAGCTGCCGTACTGGAGGTCCTCGACCACGAAACGAACCGTGAGTCCGGCCATGCTCGCATGGGTGGCCCGAGCGCCCAGCACGGGCCTCTCGTCAGGGAAATACCCGTAATACTGCGCACCTGCCTCGGCGAGAAGCACAGGGTTCAGCATCCGCTTGGCCACGGCCACCACATAGCGCACCACATCGGGCCTAGCGTACCAATCGGTATCGGGAACAGTGAACGAAGCCCATCTGCCTCCTGCGTACGGGCCTTGGAGATGGTGCACGAGGGTGGCGATGGTGCCCATGACTCCCGGCTCGCCCGTTACCTGGAGCAGAGGTATCCACCTGTACTTTCTCTGCTTGTCGAAGCCGGTGCCTGTTGGCCTGGGATGTGTGGACAAAACGTTACGGGGGAGTGCCGGAGCCTGTGCGCCGACCAGCGCTCTGCCAAGCGAGTCGTCTACGCGCTTGGCGCCACGGACCGGATAGAGCTTGTATTCGGGCGAGATCGTGTCGAGTACGGGTACCGCGAAGCTGCGCACTTCCGGCCCCCTCGCCGAACCCAGGTCGGCGAACCAGTAGGTATGGTCGCCGCCAGGCACGCTTGTGTGAGTGAAAGCGAGCCCCACTGAAACCGCGGAGATCGCTTGCAGGTTCACATGATCGCCATGGGCACCGCGTCCGGAGGTTCGGTCGGGGTCCCAGAGCTTGAACTCCGAGGGCGTTAAGGCATACGTCTGCCATCGGTCCGTCAACGGTACGACAGCGATCCAGCGGGAGCCGTCCCGTTCGCGCAGTTCCACAGCGAGTGCACTGGTAGGCCCTTGACCACGCGCTCGGAACAGGATGACGTTCTCTCCCTCGGCTGCAGGCTGGTCCAGTTGCGCCTCGAGGGTATCCCAACCCGACAGGCCACGAATGTCGTGGCGCAGTACGGGCCCAATACCGCTCTCCCGTTCCATGGACCAACTCGTCGGCGCTGCGAGGTCGTTGGATGAACGCTGCCACGACGTCTTCTGCAAGGCTTCCATTTGCAGCAGTGTCCGGGTCTTCGGCAGTCTACGCAGGCGGTCGGCAAGTTGTCTGTCGTCCAGCCACTCCGTGCCACGTGGCCCCTGCACCTGGCGCACCAACCGATCGAACGCTGGTGCGCCCAGGATTATCAGATGGCCACGCCGTTTCAGGAAGCGGTCCAGCAAGACGACCGCCTCCCCCGGAAACACCTGACCTTGCGGTACGACGAGGAGACGGATCGCGCCGGCATCCAGCACACCCGGTGTCGCTACTTCGTCGGGACCGAGCGTGATGCATCGCATCCCTGCGGCCGCGAGCGCTCCGCGGTATTGCTCCGCAAGGTTGGCGCTCCGTCCAGCCCACCCCCCGGACAGAACTGCTACGACAGGTCGTCGTGCGTCCAGCCCCAGACGCTTCCGTAGCGCTGCTCCGCGCTTGGTAGCCTCCTGCAGCCTGCGCCCCTCTTCCACCGTGTAGACAGGTATCGGCCCAGCGTGGACGATGGCCGCCTTCGGGTCGCGCCAGTCCTCACCCATCCAGACCGCCGCCAGCATCTGCCCGCCGAACTTCCCCACGGGCACCATCATGGCGAACTGGGCTACGCCCGTTCCGGTCACTTCTTGGACCGCTCCGACGTGCACCACGTTTGAGGTGTCCTTTAGCTCCACATGGAGCTTCACCGGTTCCGGTGCGGTGTAGGCGACCTTCAGCCGCACGACCTTTCCCTCCACGGCCTCTGCCGGGAAGTCCCGGAAGGCATGGCTCCACCCCTGCGCGTGCACTGCCGGCGCAGCCATGGCTGCGAGCGCCAGTAGAATCAGCCGGCTCATCATGGACGTGCGCTTCCCTCGACCGTGGTCCTATCTCGCACCGCAAGCCTGCAGGCATGCCTGCATGTGGCCGCGGGACTCGGCAGCGATGACAATGCACTGCTCCAGCGGGTATTCCTTGGCGCCGATGATCTCGAGATCCAGAGGACCGGCATAGCCGTTCTCGTGGAGTACTCGGATGTAGCCCACCAAGTCAATGTCTCCCCGCCCGTTGGCCTGCATCTCGGGCTTGCCGGGGCTCTGCTGCCGTCCCTTGCAGTCCCGTATGTGCACATGCTTCACACGAGAGATGACCGCCTGGATGGCCTCCACAGGGTTCTCACCAGCTCGGTAGATGTGGGATGGATCCATGTCAATGCCGAAGGCTGGCGACGAGATAGCCTCCATGGCGCGCAGAGTCGTGGGGGTGTTGTAGATGGCAGCGCCAACGTGCGCTTTGACGCATAGAGTGATGCCGTACTTCTCCGCCATGTCGGCAAGCCGTCCTAGGGAATCGATGGACCGCTGCAGTGACTCCTCGTCGTCCGACTTTCCACCTGGACCGCAGTTGACAATTGGTATGCCGATTTCCACAGCAGCTTGGAAAGCCGTTTCCATCACCACAGGATCCTGCGACGGCTGCTCCATGGCGAGCAGCTCCAAGCCATAGTCCTTGCTCAGCCTCTTGATGGTCGGCGCGACCTCCCGCCATCGGCTCAGCACAAGATGCTCGCTCATGCCTTCGATGGCGGATAGCTCGATGCCGTCATATCCGGACATGGCGAGGTACTTGAAGGCGGTCTCCATGTCGTAACCGCCGAACAGCACTGAGTTGGCTCCGAGTTTCACTCCAGTCTCCTGATCCTTCGAGTTTGCGAGAAGTCTACCCCCGCCGGCGTCTGCCGGGCATCGGCTTCGCCGAGCTAGGGTGGCGTACTCCCGGGTATAATGTGACTACATTCACAATCGCATGCAAGACCGCTCTCTGTAGTCCGAGCGCACCCCTGAGGAAAAACTCCCATGACATACTCTGGCAAGCCGCAGATAGAAACCGCCCACGACATTCTGCACCAGCGTGAGAGGCCCCTCCAGTCGTTCTTCGCACCCAAGGCGGTGGCAGTCATCGGCGCATCCGAGGATCCTGGAAGTGTCGGCCGCACGATCCTGTGGAACCTCGTCAGCAGCCCCTTCGGCGGCATGGTTTTCCCCGTCAACCCGCGCCGACCCAGCGTCCTTGGCATCAAGGCATACCCGAATATCGCCAGCGTGCCGGAGGAAGTGGACCTGGCAGTCATCGCCACGCCCGCACGAACCGTTCCGGGCATCGTCGCCGAGTGCGGCCAGGCTGGCATTCGTTCCGCCATCGTCATCTCCGCAGGCTTCAAAGAAGCTGGTCCAGAGGGCGTCGAGCTGGAGCGGCAGGTGCTGGAGAACGCCCGCCAGGCTGGTATGCGCATCATCGGCCCCAACTGCCTGGGGCTCATGTGTCCTCCGACGGGTCTGAACGCCACCTTCGCGGCCGCCATGGCCCGTCCCGGCACCGTGGGGTTCATCAGTCAGAGCGGCGCTCTGTGTACTGCCGTACTGGACTGGAGCCTCAAGGAGCTGGTCGGCTTCAGCGCCTTCATCTCCATAGGCTCCATGGCCGATGTGGGCTGGGGCGACCTCATTGACTACCTTGGCGATGATCCACAGACGCGCAGCATCGTCATCTACATGGAATCCATCGGCAACGCCCGTTCGTTCCTCTCGGCGGCCCGCGAGGTGGCTCTGTCGAAGCCCATCATCATCATCAAGGCAGGGCGAACCGAACAAGCTGCCAAGGCCGCTGCATCCCATACAGGGTCTATGACTGGTTCCGACGAGGTCCTCGACGCAGCATTCCGACGGTCGGGCGTTCTCCGCGTGGATCGGATTTCTGACCTCTTCTACATGGCCGAGATTCTGGCCCGACAGCCGCGGCCCAAGGGGCCCCGCCTCACCATCCTCACCAACGCAGGCGGCCCCGGCGTGCTGGCCACGGATACACTCATCACCTCTGGAGGCGAGCTTACCGTTCTTACCGACGAGACTATCCAAGCGCTCGACGAAATCCTGCCGCCTCAATGGAGCCATGGCAACCCCATTGACATACTTGGCGATGCAAGCCCCGAGCGATACGCCAAGGCAGTCGAGATCGCCGCCAAAGACGCGAACAGCGATGGGCTACTCGTCGTCCTCACGCCTCAGGCCATGACCGATCCGACGCAGACAGCGGAACACCTCCGGCCCCATGCCCAGGGTTCGGGCAAGCCCCTGCTGGCAAGCTGGATGGGTGGTGCCGACGTCATGGCAGGCGAGAGCATCCTCAACCACGCTGGCATTCCGACATTCCCCTATCCCGACAGCGCCGCCCGGGCCTTCAACTACATGTGGCAGTACAGCTACAACCTCAACGGCATTTACGAAACGCCGTCCAGCGCCCACGGCATCGACGATCCAGAACTCGTACGCGCAGGCGCAGAGTTGGTCGAGAGAGCACGGTCGGCAGGACGGACTATCCTCACGGAGTACGAGTCCAAGAAGCTCCTGGAGATCTACGGCATCAGCACCGTCCGCACAGAGCTTGCCGCGACAGTCGAGGAGGCGGTGGCCGCAGCCGACCGTATAGGCTATCCCGTGGTCCTGAAGCTCCACTCAGAGACGATCACGCACAAGACCGACGTCGGGGGCGTCCAGCTCAATCTGCGAGACGCCGACGCTGTGCGCCGTGCGTTCGAGAGTATCCAGAGTTCCGTGGAGGAGAAGGCGGGACAAGGGCACTTCCTGGGGGTCACCGTCCAGCCCATGCTCCGCCTCGAAGGCTACGAAATCATTCTGGGCAGCACCATTGACCCGCAGTTCGGACCCGTGATCCTCTTTGGCAGTGGCGGCCAACTCGTCGAGGTGTTCAAGGATAGAGCGTTGAGCCTGCCGCCCTTGACGACAACCCTGGCCAAGCGCGCCATGGAACAGACGCGGATCTACACAGCCCTCAAGGGAGTCCGGGGAAGGAAGCCGGTAGACATCGCCGCTCTCGAGCAGCTCATGGTGCGGTTCAGCTACCTTGTAGTGGAGCAGCGCTGGATCAAAGAAGTGGATATCAACCCCCTCTTGGCTTCGCCGGACGGGATCGTTGCCCTGGACGCTCGGGTCGTACTGTTCGAGCCGGGCGTGAAAGAGGAGGAATTGCCCAAGCTTGCGATCCGTCCTTACCCATCGCAGTACGTGGGCCGATGGACCATGCGGGACGGGACCGATGTCCTGATCCGTCCCATCCGGCCGGACGACGAGCCGCTCATCGTGGACTTCCACAAGACACTCTCCGAACAAAGCGTCTACCTCCGGTTCTTCCACGCCATGAAGTTCAGCCAGAGAACCGCCCACGAACGGATGATCCGTATCTGTTTCAACGACTACGATCGGGAGATCGCCCTTGTGGCCGAGTACAGCGACCCCAACACCGGCGAGAAGAGCATCCTCGGCGTGGCGCGTCTGAGCCGTATTCACGGCACCCAGGATTCGGAGTTTTCGATACTAGTCAACGACCGCTGGCACGGCCTCGGTCTCGGGACGGAGCTGTTGTCACGACTCATCCGAATCGCACGTGACGAGAAGATCGCGCGCATCCTTGCCGACATCCTGCCCGAGAACTACGTCATGCAGCATGTCTGCGAGAAGGTGGGCTTCCAGCTCTCGCGCGCAATCGGCGCCGACATGGTCAAAGCGCGGATAGACCTCTAGGCCCCGCTCGCCAGTCTCGGCGCACGAAGAACCTGCGGCTACACGGCCTTCGGCCGTAAGGCATGACGACGTTCTCCTCGCGATCAAGGACGCGCAGCGTGTATCCACCGCTCCTCGCGGCCCAAGAGATGTATCCGCCGATCCTTGCGGCGCAAGAGATGAGACCGCCGCTTCTCGCGGCGCAAGAGATGTAGCCACCGCCTCTTGCGGCGCAAGAGATGAGACCGCCGCTTCTCGCGGCGCCATGAGCGGTGGTTGAGTAGTCCCGGCATGCCGTTGTCGGGACGTATCGAAACCACCGCTCACAGCCCTGATGCCCGGGTCGAGTTGCGGGTATGGGGTGCCGGTCGTTTCGATACGCCCCGATGCTTCGCACCGGGGCACTCAACGACCGGTTGCGTAACGTAGCGCAGGAAGAACCTGCGGCTACACGGCCTCCGGCCGTAACGCATCACGACGTTCTCCTCGCGATCGAGGACGCGCAGCATGCAGCCGCCGCTTCTCGCGGCGCAAGAGATGTAGCCACCGCCTCTTGCGGCGCAAGAGATGAGACCGCCGCTTCTCGC
>JBBIPC010000036.1:0-17147 GCA_037443035.1 Chthonomonadales bacterium | reverse complement strand
AGGGAAGCTCCTGGCCCCTCCCTACCTGCCTGGTTGGGACCCCCAGGTTGTGGGGCTGGACAGAGGAGGCACGGACAAGGCAGCAGGACAGCGGGCCAGGCTGTTCCTGCACGGCATATCTCGCTGGGAGCTGGAGTTCGTCCGCTAGCCACGGCAGGATGACCGTGCGCTAACGTCGAACCACCTCCTGATCTCTCACCGGGGAGGTGCATCCTCCATGCCAGATACGGAGCAACTTTATCAGACGCGCCTGGCTCGTTATACGACAGCCATGCGCAACGGTATGCCCGATGCCGTGCCGATCCGACCCTTCGTGGCTGAGTTCACGGCCCGCTATGCCGGCATGACCGCCCAGCAGGTCACCCACGACTACGAACTAGCGTTCGAAGCCGTCCGCAAGTGCGCCACCGACTACGATTGGGACGCTGTAGTGGCCAACATGGTCTACGTATGGACGGGCTTGACCCAGGCCATCGGCCTTACCTACTACGGAGTGCCGGGTGTGGACTTGCCTCCCAATACTGGCTTCCAATACCGGGAGCCTCCACCGGAGCGAGCCTTTATGCGCTCCGACGAGTACGACGCGCTTATCGCTGATCCAACCGGTTTTCTGTTGGAAACATGGCTGCCTCGCGTCTCCGCAGACATTGTTCCCATGGGCGCGCCTGTCACAGCTCGGAACAACCTCTCGTTCCTCAAGGGTGGCATGGCGATGCTGCAGTACTTCATGGCCTTCGGCACCCAGGATCAGCGCCTCCGGGAGGAGTGCGGCACGGTATCCGCTATCGCCGGCATCCTCAAAGCTCCACTGGACATCCTAGCCGACAAGTTGCGCGGCTACATCGGCCTTACCATGGACCTCATCGAGCAGCCTGACAAGGTCCTGCAAGCATGCGAAGCGCTCGCTCCCCACCTTCACCACATAGCGCGGACATCGGCCGACCCGTCCAAGCAGGTGCCCATCGGTTTCTGGATGCACAGGGGCTGCGTTCCGTTCGTTACGCCTGAGCAGTTCCGCAGCCACTACTGGCCAACTCTCAAGCCCATCATCGAGGAGCTATGGCGCGACGGGTTCCAGACATTGTTCTATGCTGAAGGGGACTGGAACGCACACCTCGATAGCTTCGCCGAACTCCCCGAGCAGAGCATCGTGTACCACGTGGATCGAGGCGATATCTTCGAGGTCCATCGTAAGCTGGGAGAACGCTTCTGCCTCAGCGGTGGCATTCCCAATGTCCTGTTGAGCTATGGTTCGCAAGAGGAGGTGCGCGCATACTGCCGCAAGGTCCTCGACGGCGTCGCCCAAGGAGGCGGGTACATTCTCGACGCCAGCGCCATAATGCAGGACGATACGGATCCCGACAACCTACGCGCTATGACGGATTTCGCCAGGGAGTACGGCGTCTACTCCCAGGGGCATGCCAGCCTTACTCCACCTGTCGCAAAGGCATCAGCCACAGAGCCTCGTCAGTGGTCTGGAACCACGCCCGGCGTGTGCATCCCATGGGAGACGAAGCGGGAGGAAATCGGGACCATCCAAGGGGACGAGGAGATCGTGCGCCGTATCTGGGAGCAGATCGACTCCCTCGCCAACATGTACGTCTGGCAGGTGCTTCTCTCGTTCTGACAAGGCCGGCGCACGGCTGGCATCGCGATTCTAAGCGGTCCGCAAGCTGCGCAGACGTTGTGCGTGACGACACCTACTTGGGCTTCGCGTTCTCGACCTTCGGCACGTTCTGCAGACGATCCACGACATACGAGCCAATGGCGAACACGGAGTTGCCTGTATCCGTGCCACGGACGAAGTAGTCGGACTGCGAGCTCTTTCTGCCGATCTCGAGCTTCTTTGCGCCACCGCCCTTGATGGTGAGCGTTACTGTGGTCTCCGGCTTCAGCAGGCCGTACTTGGCCAGGTCCGCTTCGCTGGGGTTGTCGGCCACCCATCGGTCAGCCGACGCAGTAGCGTCGAGAATGATGTTGTCCACATCAATGCCATCGGCTTTCTTGCCAGCATTGGGTTCCACGAATATCCAATCGCTGCCAGACTTCCGCGCCTCCCACCGCACCTTGCGCGAGACCACGGCTATTCGCTCCACCCTATCGGTCTCCACATCGAGCACCTTGCGGGACCGCAAGTCGCTCGTGCCCTTGTTCAGTGTATCGAACGTTGACTTGGCCACCTCGAGAACGTTGCCGTTCGACGTTCGTGCTGCATAGACTGCCGTTCCTCCGGGCGCTTCCTTGCCGATCCGGACACCGTACTGGGCGCCCCCCTTCGCCTGCACTTCCACGATGAGGCGCGGCTT
Source organism: Chthonomonadales bacterium (assembly GCA_037443035.1). Lineage (GTDB taxonomy): Bacteria > Armatimonadota > Chthonomonadetes > Chthonomonadales > CAJBBX01 > JABWBA01. The sequence goes on along the minus strand of JBBIPC010000036.1, from coordinate 14,841 downwards.
GTCCAGGCCGTATTTCGCTAAGTCCGTGGCGTCCGCTGCGACGAACTTCTCACCTTTCAGCGTGGCGAGTACGTCGGCGATGCCGTCCGCAGCGAACTCGTCTGCCGGCACCCGGGCGGGTTCCGTCAAAGACCACTTGCCACCAGCACGTACAAGCGTGATGGTGCCTCTGTCTTTGCGGAGGCGGATCTGCTCGATGGTGTCCCGCGCAATCGAGAGGATCGTCTTGTCACGAAAGTCATCGGCCGACTTGTTCGTGAGTCCCTCCAGCGCATAGCTTCCCACGAGGAAGACCTTTCCTCCCTCAGCTAATCGGGTGAAGTACGACGACTTCGCCGGGTCCTGATTGCCGATTTGGAGGAGAACCCGTTTGCCTGCACCGGACAGGGCCACCGTCTTTGTCGGTTTCGCCAGTCCCCATCTGCTCAAGTCAGCCGGAGCTTTCTCCATGATGTAGTCCGTACTCTGGTCGAGGATGTCATCCAGCGCCCGTTTGACGGCCTCGGCATCTGCTGGGGCTTTCACCGGCTGCTCGATGGACCAGGACGCCGCGGATTTGACGAGCGCAATGGTCTTGTCGCCGGTAGCGACCTCCACCCGCGTCACCTCATCAGCCTTCATCCCGACGATTTCGGCGATCTTAGGGTTCTCATCCGGCTCGCGGGTGGGCCGCTTCAGATCGAAATAGAGCCACACAGCCAAGACCGCAAGTATGCCAACCGCTATCCAGACACTATGCGTTCGGAGACGTGCCATAGATCCCCACCTCAGCTTAGCGTCTCTTCCACCAGACGTACGCCGCCATGAAAAAGCACACCACGGGCATCAGGGCAAGGTTAATGAAGAACGTTCGGACCCGCTCCTCGGGCGACAGAGTTACCGTGTCCGGCGGCTCATCCTTGGGCGGGATATCCACCAAGGCGTCTTCGGATGCGAGCCAGTTGATTGCGTTCGTGGCCAGATAACGATTGTCCATGTCAGGCTGCGTCGTCAGCATGTCGGAGGCCCACTCCGCACCACCGATGACAACCACGCGCGCCTTCTTGCCGCTGCTGTCCTTCTCCGCAACCATGGCAATGTCGAACGGCCCCCTGGGATCGTTGGGGCCAGGCCGAAGATCCACGGTACGCTGCCCAGGCTTGAGCGGCTTCGCAATGGTATCCTCCACCGTCTTCAGAAACGCCGTGGTGGTAACGCCGGACGGAGCAGGAGAGGCTGCTTTCAGGGAACGAAGAAGCGGGAAATACACTGCCCGCAGCCCGCGGTTGATGTCGTGGGTCTCGAACTTGGAGATCCGCACCGTCTTGCTGATCTGCGCCAGACCGGTTCCCGGGATCTCCACAATCTGGGCAACCAGGTTATCCTGTGGTACGACACCAATCTCCTTCATGAGCCACGCCAGTGTCGGCCCGGTAACACGCAACAATACGAGCAACCGCCCACCGGCCTTCACGTAGTCCAGAATCAGCTTCTGTTCGTCCTTCTGGAAATCCACCTGCGGACCGGCGATCACGAGCACCGAGCAATCTGTTGGCACCTTCCGTTCCTTGCCCATCAGATCCACGGTCTTGACCTGATGTTGCTGTTCGGTAAGAACGGTCTTGACCTCTCCAATACCAGTCCCGTCAGTGACTTCAGGCGACAGCTCGCCATGGCCGACGGTGAAGTAGATATGCCGCTGCTCCGTACGCGTCAGCTTCATGATAGCGCCGGTGAAGTCCTTTTCGCCGGTGCCCTTGACCTCCTCCCGGCCACCCTTCTCGTTCGTGAAGAGAACAACTGGTGGCATGGTTGTCATCTGAGCCGATGCCCACTTGTCGGGTTCACGGAGATAGTCCACCATGCGGTACCGGAAGTTCGGAGAGGCATCGGCATATTGCTCCAGCAGGTCCTGGACCTTGCGGGCATCCTGCATTTCCCACCGCTTCTGAGGGCTCTGGCTGTAGAATGCTGTTACCTCGATCTTCTGCTTCAGCCCACGCAGCAGCCGTTTGGTGACGGGTGCCAGCGTCAGGCGACGGTTTCCAGTTAGATCCCACTGGTGATGTCGTCGGTAAGCCAACACATTGGCGATGACGAGGATGGCCAGCACCGCCGTTATCAGCACAGCGGACCGCATGGATCGCTTGCCTTCGGGCGAACGGAAGCTGGCGATAATGACGGCACCCATGCCTGCCAGGAAGAAAATGACGAGCGCCGCTCCCACGACGAGCCCAGTGTTGACAATCCAGTTGCGCGACTGGAGCATGCTCGTGAGATAGAACCAGTAGATCAAGGAGCCCAGCAGGACCGCCGCACCAAGCCAGCCGGCATGAACGGCGTACCGCTGCATCCGTGTCCTCTGTACCTTCGGTGCGCTTCTCGGCATGGTCGTTACCTCCACTTCCAGGCGGCCAGTGCCCGAACGGTCAGGAACAACATGCCGCCGATGAAGGAGAGATAGAAGAAGAGATCACGCGTGTCGATCAACCCTTTGGCGAAGGCGTCCAGATGAGTCGGCAGAGAGACATACTGCAGGAGCTTCTGCCACCACGCATCCCCAGTGCCCACCCACGCGAGCAACCACAGGAACAAGAGCACGAAGAGTGTGCCCACGTAGGCCACAACCTGGCTCTTGGTCATCGTAGAGATGAGAAGGCCAACGGCAAGGAAGGTGCCACCGAATAGAAGCATGCCAAGGTAACCCGAATAGAACGGTCCGCGGTCCGGTGAACCGACCTTCGTCAGCGTCACGGGAAACTGAAGCGTGAGGATCAGCATGATGGCATAGAAAGCCAGGGCACCGAGGTACTTGCCGAAGACGGCTTGGGTGTCTGTCACAGGCGAGGTCATGAGGACCTCGATGGTGCCCTTCTGGCGCTCCTCAGCGAAGAGGCGCATGGTCAGCGCTGGCAGCAGAATGATCAGGATGATCGTGGTGTTGCTGTACCACATGCGCATCTCGCCGATGCCAGCCAGTGCGATGGCTGCCCAGAAGAAGTAACCTACGAACGCCATGAAAGTCGCAAGCACAATCCAGCCTATTGGCGAGGCAAAGTAAGAGCGAAGCTCGCGGTGGGCTATGGCAAGCACCGGCCTCATGCTTTCACCTCCTTGCCAGAGTCCGTACCGGTGTCCGATCCCTCATCAGTGGCACCACCGGTCAGCTTGATGTAGACATCCTCCAGCGACATGGAGACCGGAGACAACTCTCGGAGGCCCCACCCGCGGTTCACGATGAGCGCTGCGACCGCCTCGCGAACGTCTTTGCCGCGACCCGACTCCACCGTGTAGACGTGCACACCATCTCCAGCATCGGTCTCCGAGACTCCCACGACACCTGGGAGACCGCGCAAGGCCGCCATCACCTCCTTGGAAGGACCTCGGACCTGAAGCCGGACCTGCTGCTTCTGCTGCAACCGAGCCGTCAGTGCCTCAGGCGCATCAATGGCCGCCACACGACCTTCGTTGATGATCACGACCCGGTCGCATACGACCTGGACTTCGGGCAGGATGTGGGTGCTCAGGATGACAGTATGGTCGCCCTTCAGACTCCGGATGAGCTCGCGGACTTCCACGATCTGGCGAGGGTCGAGACCCACAGTCGGCTCGTCCAGAATGAGGAGTTCCGGACTGTGCACGAGCGCCTGTGCGATGCCCACACGTTGGCGGTACCCCTTCGAGAGCTTGAGGATGAGGGAATCCGCGTATTCCGTGACGCTCGTGTCCTGCATGACCTTGGCCACACGCTGTGCGATGGATGGTCGCGGCACTCCCCTGACATAAGCGCAGAACTCGAGGTACTCCCGTACGCTCATGTCCTCGTAGAGAGGCACTTGCTCCGGAAGATAGCCGAGTCGCTTGCGCGCAGCGACGGAGTCCTGGACGACGTCAATACCCCCCACGAGAGCCGTACCGGCAGTTGGGGGCATGAACCCGGCGATGATGCGCATGGTGGTGGTCTTGCCGGCAGCGTTGGGACCCAGGAAGCCCATGATCTCCCCCCGTTCCACGCGGAAGGAGACGTCTTCGATGGCGGCGTAGTCGCCGTAGTACTTCGTCAGACCCTTGACTTCTACCATAGGCGTTGCGAACCTCAACAGTCCGACAGCCGCGCACTCCGCACGGCGTCGCCAATCGACTCCGTACCTCGCGGCATACGATGGGCCGCCGCAGAGTACTTACGGCAGCCCGACATTGTGTACGGTCGCTCGTCCGAGCAGTGTTCCCTTGAGTCTACCCTCTACGGGTCAGTGCCCCGCGTCGGCCCTTCGTCCTCGCGTACCTGCTCCGCTGGCTGCACCAACTCTCCCTTCGTACACACCATCCTCTGAAGCGCATCCGGGAGGTTGTGCAACTCGACGACGTCTACCCGAAAGGGTAGGTCCGACTCGCGGAACGCTTCGCGCAGGTCTGCCAGCGTCCGTGGGTCGAGAGGAGTTGGCGCAACAACAGCCAGGTCCAGATCCGACCACGGCTTCGCGTTGCCGACCACTCGGCTCCCGAACGCGCGCACCTCCAGGCCCGCAACATGCTCCGCGAGACACCTTCGTATGAGCGCCAGATGCTCCGCAGAGACCTCCATCAACCCTCCTCGCCTCCGCACCGCAGCGCCTCGAGCAACCGTTCGGCATCCCTGGCGAATCTGGGCGTCTGGCTGCGTACCTTGGACGCCACCGCCTCATCGTAGGTCCGCGCCGTCAAGTACCGCAGGTCCCGGTAGACGAACCATGCCGTCGGGTCATCCAAGAGCCCGTATTCCACACCAGCTCGCACGAGTTCGCGGTATGAGAGACGGTCCACAGCTTCTCGTGAGGGCAGATCCATCTCCAGCCGGCGCTTCAGCATTTTCCAGCACAACTCGAAGGTGTACTCGAAGCGCTGGATGACGGCGTCACGCAGTTCTACATCCTCGGGATCTGCCTCCGACCGGTCAAGAGCCCGCTTCAGACTCTCGATGGCTCTGACGAGTGACGATAGGTCCAGCCGAGGCATCCAATCCCCCTCTGGCGGTGGCAAGCCGACCGCGCTATGCGATAGTCTACCGTACGAGCCATGGCCCGGCAATCGCGATGAGCGTGCCGCACGTCTGCGCCAGGAAACCGCGTGGCTGCAGATTCGTAGGAGCCACGCCTGACGACAGCGAAATGGACGCTATGTGCACTGATAGTCATTTCGGCACGCTTCCCGACGCGCCCGGTCTGTACAGACTGTGGATGGACCAGGCGTCTGACGCTCGCGTGACCGTCGGTCGACTCGGCGAGGTCGTGTTTCCCGCCGGCCGATATGCCTATACAGGCAGTGCCCGCCGCGGGATTCGCGCTCGAGTTGGCCGTCACCTGACAGGCGGTCGCCCGGCCCATTGGCACATCGACTACTTGCTGCCGTACGCATCCATCGTCTGCGTGGAGACGCTTCCGCATGCCATGGACGAATGCTCCGCCAATCGCAACGTCTTGGCCTTGCCACAGGCGTACGTCCCAGTTCGCGGCTTTGGCTCTAGCGACTGCCGTTGCCCTGCCCATCTGGTCTGGGTGCCCCCCTGGACGCCTGTCCCACCCGAAGCAACGACTACGCTTCGCTCGGGCATTGCCATGCGCGTGCGTCTCCTTCGCCACGACGATTCAGCTCGCCTGGGAGATTACTACCGAAGCCTCTCCGAGAGGACGCGATCGCGATACGGACCGCATCCGTTCGATCAGGCGACGGCCGACACGATGTGCGCTACACTGGACACGCGTACGCTCATGCCTTTCGTGGGCACCGTTACGAATGACGATGGCGAAGCAATCATTGCTTACCTACTCGTGAAACGTCCTCCTCACGATGGCGACATCCAGCGGTACGCCGCTAGAGGCATCCACCTTGACCTGGCCACCACGGGATCTCTGGCTCCCTCTGTGGCGGATCCCTATCAGAACCAGGGAGTAGCGAGCGCGGTCATGCCGCACTTGCTGCGGATGGTACGGTCCGTGGGTTTGCGTACGCTCATTCTGTGGGGAGGTGTGATCGCGGACAATGACCTCGCTCAGGGTTTCTATCGCAAGTGGGGATTCGTCAAGGTAGGCGAGTTCACAACGAGCGTGCAGAACTACGACATGATGGCGGACATCACGGATCGCTGGTCCTGCTAAGGTCGGCCTGGGGCTCGGACCAGGGAGGTGGAAGGACGGGGCCGCCTCGGAGCCTCCTGGCCCGAATACCGAGATGACTTCCAGCCACCCGTTCTCGACCTGGCATGCCATCGTGGATGGGCATGTTCATCACCCGCGGCGTCCGCCAGGCATCCTCCACGACTAGGGTGCTCGTGCCCCCTCCGTCGAGGTTGATACCGTCGTGGCACCCCAGCGTCAGCAGCCACGCCCCTACCTCCGCCGTCGTGATGCCTTCGCTGTACTTCGGCTGCCTGCCGTCTACAACCATGAGGTACAGGTAACGACCGTCTGCCGAGATGCCGGCTCCTGTACGGGGGTGGAGCTGGTCATTCTTTCCTACAACCACACCTTTCCTCAGGACGATGCCGAAGCCCGCTACCGCGGTGTACACGTTTTCGAGACGGAACGGCGGCGCGACTATCCGGGCCTCATTCCTGCGGGTAATGACAAGCGCTGGTAGTGCGGTAGCCGGCGACACGACCTTGCCCTTGGACACGGTCAGCCCCACGTTCTTGACAGGCTTCCCCTCCTCTTTCCAGATTGGCCCGAAGGGAGCAGCATTGACGGCTGCCTGGAGTCTGTAGCGTTCGAGGAAGGTACTCGTCTTCATGCCCAGGGTGTGGCCGTCGGGAGCTCCAGCCGACGGCGTTGCGAGGAACGAGAGCCCCTTCGCTTCGAGATCCACCCTGAGGAAATGTGCATGCAACGGACGCGGCGACTGCGTGGCTGCCCTTCCGTAGACAACGCCCTGGCACACGGGATACCACCGGGAAGGTAACGGAAACTCGGGACGCCCCCCTACAGCGAGCAGTAGGAGCAGACCCACGCAAGACGATCGCTGCAGCACGTGCCCGACGGTTCTCGAACGACCCCGACAACCCGCCTTGCCTAGACGTGCACTGGTCATACGCTCTCTCCCTGTTTCCATCATCGGTCGAGTTGCCAGCTTCTGACCACGTAGTGAACCTCGGCAACGGCGCTCTTACCGGTAAGGATCCGGGGCCGTCCTCCCGCGACTTCCAGCTCGATGAGCGTGCGGCTGTCACGGGTCGTCCCCCGGAGGCGCAGCCCGGCTACGCGCAGTTCTGAGCAGCCCACGGCGGATACGAACCGAACCTGCCCACCGGCGTCCAGCGTGACCCGGCAGAGATCCCCGTCCAGCGAAAGCTCTGCCTCCGGAACGGTCACGGTCCCTTTCGGCGCTTCGGGATCGGGCACCACCACGATGTCCCGCAGACCATTCGCCCGCCGGATTTCCAGCGCGCAGGTCCCATCTCCGGGTGTGATGCCTGCACCGCTCCGAACCATGCGCAATCGCCGGACCGTACGGATGGCCTGCGTGCCCAAGTGTGGCTCCAGCACGGCCACGAAGGTGGACATCAGGTCCTGCCCGCGCCGTCGCACCACGAGACGGGGTATCCAGAGCTCCTCCGTCGCGTTGTAGCCCCCGATGGCGATCCAGCCCTCGCACGTGCCGACTTCGGCGCCTTCCGTCAGCTCGTAATGCCGCAGCCCCGCCGTTGCGCCTTCCGGAAGGAGTTTCAGGCGGTCCTGGACGGTCCAATCCGCCACGGCACCGTCCGTCGAGACCCGCCCGAGACGGAACGCACGCATCTGGGTCTCCTGCCCGAAATCCGGTTCGACGGCGAGTTCGACACCCTTCAGAGCGAGCGTGCCGAAGTGGCTCTGCTGGAACTTCACATGCTCCGAACCGCCGGCCACGCGGAATACATCCACCACGTAGGCGCTCTGCGGCCCAACGTCGCACAAGGCGATGGTCCGCTCGTAGCGTCGCACGCGCGCCGCCTGGGGACACGCCGCCCGGACCGCGCGGAGCCCCCGGCCATCGCACCATAATGTGCACACACCCGACGCCTTCTCCTGATTCTGACGGTCCACCACCACCGTGTTGTGCGCCGCCGTCACCGTGTACCATCTGGCCCGTGGCGACCCCCAGCCGCCGAACTGGACCGGCGGGTAGCCCAGCTCCGGCAGCAGGTCCAGGCCGAAAGCGAACATGCCCAGGTTCAGGGCGTCCGCGTGACCGTGGGCACCGCCGGCGTCGTAGTCCAGCCACACCGCCCGCGCGTCGGCACCCGCTCCGGACCGGAGGATGGCCAGACACCACTTCTCCTTATTCACGCTGCCCACTTTGGGCTCCGGCCCGAACCGCCGGACAACCGACGCGACCTCGCGTTGGACCGCCGCCGGATCGGTGCAGAACAGGTCATAGGGCAGACCCGCGACAGTCCTCTCGTTGGCCAGGTAGGCCACCTGGGCGAAGGCGGGATCGCCCGTGTCCTTGGCCAAACGCACCAAGAGATCGTAGCCCGAAGGCTCCATCCCGGCGTCCTTCCGCAGCGGAACCCCGACGTAGCGAGGCACGAGCGAAGCGTAGCCGCCCGTGTCGCCCGTCTGCGGGTAGTACTTGCCCAGGCACCATGTGTCGATGTGGAACCGGAACATGTCTCTCAGGCGCGGATGGCGCTGGAGCAATTCCCGCAGGAGTGTCGGCTCGATGCGCGAGATTTGGCCCAGGAAGAGTGCCACGCCCTGCACGGTGAACGCCGAGTACCCCGCCAGGCCCTTCTCACCCGTGACACCATCCACGGCCGTCGCCTTCTCCAGCATGGGATCCAAGATGGCGAAGACCTCCTGGCGGTTGCCCGGCCATCCCAGGACCATGGTGAGCGTGGCCAAGGTGATCTCCGTGCGCGGGTAGTTGGAATAGATCCGTTCTCGGTGCTCCAGCGGGTGCCGCAGGATGCCGTCCTCGATGTTCCGACACACATCGGCCCAGGTCCGCTTGGGATTCTCCAGCCGGTATCGGGCGGCCTTCTCGCTGAGGAAGCGCACGAGCTTCTCGTCGCGGGCCAGGGCATCCCGTACCTGATCGTAGGCCAGGGCGAGCTGCCGCGTCTCTTCGCATGCATCATGCCAGGTAGAGACGTAACCCGCCATAGGCGGTCCTTCGTACATGACTCCCTGCTGGCCGAAATCGTGCGACGGATAGAGATCGGCCACGCGGTCCAGGAGCACGCCTGCGCGGTGGGCATAGGCCGGGTCGCCGGTGACCGTGTAGGCATCCGCCAGGCTGCGGATCCCCCCCAAGATGGCCTGCTTCCACTGACCGTAGATCAGATAGGCACCGATGAATCGCCAACGCTTGTCGCCCTCTACATACCCTTCGCCGTCGTCCACACCGAAGGATCGGAGCGGGTCGCCGGGGTCGGGATGCTCCGTGTTGTAGAGCAGGGACCGGTCGGCGCGCTTGGGGTCGAAAACGCCGTGCTCGTCCAGCCCCGACCGATAGAACCGCACGAAATCGTTCTTGGGGAAGATCTCCTTGCAGTGGGGGCACCGGACCTTCCACGGCAGGTTCAGAGCGTCCATCTCCCACGTGTACATGGGCACAGCCCGCTTGCACGCAGGGCAGAAGCCGTTGGACCAGACCATCCACGACCGCTTGATGGTGTTGCCGAACATGAGGGACCAGAGCTCGTCGTCGCTCATGCGCATCCAAGGCGCCGCGCGTTCCACGATCCGGTCCCGCGATTGCCGAGCCCAGTCGTAGCGCGCGATGTTGGCCCGTGCGGCCTGAACGAGCCGCTCCGGCAGGAATACAGAACCCGTGGGCGTCTGCGCTGGGCTCCACACAATGGGTATCACGAACATGGTGAGCAACATGGCGTACTCCTTGCCTATCGGAAACGGGCACGGGACCGACCGAGGGCCACGCCCTCCGGCGCTACCGCCTCCGCCACCTAACGCTCATCGCACGATCACCTCGACTTTGGGTCCAGCCGTCAGGAAGAATGCGCGGCGCAGGGTGATGTGCACGGTGTTGTCCACGAGCTTCGCGGAGCAGGGGACGGCCTTGCCCGCCACAGTGACCCGAACAGCCGTCACCTTGCCCGATGATGGCACGAGGACGATGGTCCGCAGCCGCAGGCGGCCGTACGCGATCTTCAGCGAAGCCCGCAACCCCGCCGACGTCCGCTTCTGCGCGAAGAGCCCCCATCCCTCGGCGGCAGTGAAGAACGAGACGTGATCCTCCGGCCGCCAGCGGGGGAGGAAGCCGATCAGCCCTGCGGGGCCGTCATAGACGAAGCCTTGACAGGCCAGCAGCAGCGACCACGAGCTCATGGCACGGCCGTAGAACTTGCCGCATTCGTCGTCGCCGAACGGGTTGCCGCTGTAGCCCCAAGCCGTGTAGTCACCCGCGGACAGGCCCGTGCGCAGGCGGCCGTCGTAGCGGTCGGCGATGGCCCGGGCCGTGCGGAAGCCCTCTTCGATGAGGCCGTGATAGACCATGGCCGCGGCGGCCGCATACTCGAAGCCGGTCATGACCTCGTCGGCATAGGCCATCTCGTGCTCGGCAGGAGGCCGGCCGCCTCGAGGCCAGGTGATCATCTTGGTGCCGGCATCGTCGTCGTGGACGAACTTCCGGGGCGCCTGGCGGACACCAACGAAGTCGTAGAGGAAGTTGTGCCGATGGAGGGCAGCCAGGGCGCTCCGGCAGCGGTCCGCCGGGTAGATGCGGCCCAGGTCCAGCATATCGGCCCACCACTGCCCCAGGACCTGGTCGATATGGCAGCCGTTGCCGTAGTCCCGGTAGGGCGTGGCTTCAGGCACTTGGATGTAGTACTCGCCGCTGAAAAGGGCCCGGTCCTGGTTGGGCGAAGCCGCCTCGGCGATGCGGGCGTAGCGCTCGGCGCCGGGGTCCTGCATGCGCAGGGCCATCCGTTCGCACGCGCGCAGGGCCGCGATGTAGAGCGAACCCAGCCACGACGACGTGCCACCGGCGCGCTCGTCCAAGGTGTTCCACTGCGGACCCGTGAGCATGCCGTCTTCGTCGGGGTCATGCGTGCGGACGAGGTAGTCCATGGCCCGGCGGATCGTCGGCCAGTGTTCGCGGAGCCAAGCGTCGTCAGCCGAGCACAGGTGCTCGCGGTAGGCACCCAGGATGGTCCCGCATTGGCCGTCGAACGCAGGGAAGGCGTCCGGCTGGCGATGGGGCACGGCACCCTCGGCGGTGGTTTGCCGCAGTTCCTGTTCGCGCATGCGCCGCCCGAGCTCCGGCCAGAGGCGGGCGTGCGCCTGGGCATAGTGCCATACGTGGCTGCAGTTGCCCATGCAGCAGCCCTGCCCGGCGTTGCACCCCTCCCACGCGCCGAAGTAACCATCCTTGCCCCAGAAGCACGTCTTGCTTCGGAGAATGGCGACCTGCGACGAGATGCGATCCAGCAGCCACCGAGGCAGGTTCGAGGCATAGAGCGTGTCGTGATAGAGCCGGGTGCGCGCCAGAAGCTCCGGCAGGCGGCGCTTCAGCTCGACGGCCACGGCCGGCGCGTCGGGCCACCAGTTCTCGTACATGCACCCCTTGGCTTGCCAGGCCCCCTCGCCATGAACCTGCCCGGGCATATGCCAAGTCAGGAAGAAAGCCTGCGTCCGGCTCTCGTTGGGACGCAGATGCATGGGCACGCTCATGGCGGCGTCGAAGGTGCGGCCCTGCGGTGAAGGCGGCGTCTCTGCCGGACCGCCGACCTGGCCCGTCTCGGTGAACGCCTTGCAGACGGCGTCCAGGTCGCCGCAGTCGGCCGCGGCGGCGACGGTTCGTCCGACGGCGGCCAGCGCCATTGTGCCCGGCGAGTCCTCCCGCGACATGGCCACCACGCTCAGCCCCGGTTGGCTGATCACGCGATTGTGGTTGCCCCCGTACGAGGGCGCCTGCAGACCTTCCGGCTCGTGGTTGGGGTCGAGGCCCAGGGCGTTCTGCTGCACGGCCAGGAGGTGGACATGAGCCTGCTTGGAACTGCGGTTCCGGACGGTCACCCGGAACACAGCCGCGGGAAACGCCGAGTCGCGCGCGTTGCCGGGAACCAGTGGCGAGAAGACTTCCAGCGTGACATCCAGCGGCAGGGCCGGGTCCTCGAGTCTCCACCACCCGAAGGGGTACTCGCCCTGGAACCGCACCGTGCGCATGCCCGCGAACGGACCCGCCGCGGCGCCCTGAAGTGCACGGACCGCGGGCGCCGACGCGCCAACCTTGCAGCGGATGGCCAGGAGGCTGTCGGGAATGCGCATGGCGCGGTAGTTGCCGAAAATCTGCCAAATAGCCGGTCGGCCGTAGCCGTCCATCTGGATGCACCCCGCCCCGATCCCGCCCACGGGCATGGAGATCGCCTGGAGAGCCTCACCGGAGTAAACGCGCGGTTTGCCCTGGTCGAATAGATACTTGGGGTCCTGGAGCTGCCGGCGGTGGCGTTCCCGCTGGGCGGCACGGGCTGCCTCCTCAGCCTGCTGCATGCGCATCCTTCGTTCCTTTCTCTCGGTGTAGTTCCCACGGAGCCGGGCGGTGGCCTCGGCATCCAAGACGCCATCCACCTCTACGGCATCCAGCGTGATGTGCCCCCAGCTCCCCTTGTGTTGGTCCACGACGACGAAGTAGACGATCTTGCCCACCAGCTCCGACACGTCCCACCGAACGCGCTGCATCGTCTCGGAGTTGGCGCCCCGGGCCACCCGGCGCTCCACGCCGTCCTCCGTGCAGAGCGCCACGTACGTCTCCGGATGGCCGCCGCCCCCTACCTGGAGCGTGATCACAGGTCCCGTCAACCGGATGGCCGGGCTCTCGACCACGCCTGTCATGCCATCGTCGAAGCCCCCGTCGGACAGCTCGGTCGTGCTCAGGAAGTAGCGGCCCTCCTTGGGGTAGGGCGTGTTCGGCGTATTCCTGCAGAGCGCCCGATCGCTCACGATGGCGCCGAAACGCCCTTCCATGACCTGCCAGCCCTGCAAGTCGCCCGTCTCGAAATCGAAGCGAAGCCGCGTCTGGGAATCCGACCAAGCACACATGGCCGCACCGACTAGCAGGCACCACAGGAGCTTCACCCTCCAACCTCCCTCCGGCCGATCATCCACATCCTATCTGTCGATTCTGCGCTCTGCTCTCCGGTCCCTCCTAACCGACTGCCACTGGACAAATCGCAAGACACCGCGTATAGTGTTAGGTAAGAGAGTTGTCTACCATCTGTCCTGCGTGTCGCCAACCCTGCAAGTGCCATGATGCCAACGGAGGGGTTACGATGCGATTGTGGCCAAGTCGTCGCGATGAGGACGCAAGCGGTGTACGAGGGCGAACGGATGCACTGCTCCAAGAGCTGACCCAGCGTTTCAGCCCCGACGCCGCGTCTGAGCTGCGGCGGCGTGGATGGTCGCCGACCACCACGGACGAGCACATCGCCTTCGCTATTGCCACTGGTTACTACGCGTCTCTGACCCGCCACGGCGATCGTGCAGTGCTGGCTCTGAACCGCTCGGCGTTTCGTCACCGCTGGTGTCCAGAAGCCGTCCAGGTTCTCCTGTCGCTCGGAACACCGGCCGCCCTCGATACATTGGCCCGTATGGCGCTCCAGGCCTGGCGGGACGGAAACTGGCATGAAGGATGCCAGGAGGCGTTGCGGGATCCCTATGTGCTGGCGACTCTCGTGGCCGAGTTTCACGCCACGCTAGATGAGCGCCTGGCGCGCGTCTTGGCCCAGGCGGGCTGGGCACCGAGCACCGCCGAGGACTACGTGGCCATGGCCATCGCCAGTGGCGACTACGCGCAGGCGGCGTCCTACGGTGTGGCAGCCGTGCCGGTGCTGACGAACGCGCTGGCAGTTGTCAACGATTCCTACGCCATCCTGGAAGCCCTGGCCGACACCCATACGCCGGAAGGTGCCGCGGTCGTCCTGCAAGCGCTTCAACAGCAATGGGCCCGTGGAGTCTCGCGGTGGACCGACTCCCAGGTGGTTGCACGCTGCGGCGGAGCCGTCGTGGGGCCGCTCCTGAACCTCTTGCAGAACGACCCGATGCACGCGGTTCTGGCTTCAGAGATGCTGGCGGCGGTCATGGGCGACATGCGCCAGATCTCCGTCGAGGACCTCTGCCACATCGCCACCATGCCCGACCCCGTCCATCTCTACCAGCTCCCCGACGATTCCCGGACCTACCAAGGGACCATAGACTGCTCCCAGCTCCGCGCCGCCGCCCAGGAGGAGCTCGCCCGCCGCGGCCACACCTGCCCCTAGGAATCTCGAAAAGTCCCCCCGCCACGATTCGGCTTTCCGCCCACTGCGCACGAGTATATATATGGAAGCCCCCCCACTCCCCCCGTCTACGGGGGGATGCAAGGGGGGGGCTAACAGCCGCCCATACGCACCAACCCCCCCCTATCCCCCCGCAGGCGGGGGGGATGCAAGGGGGGGGACACCCACTCCCCCCGTTTACGGGGGGATGCAAGGGGGGGGCACCCACTCCCCCCGTCTACGAGGGGATGCAAGGGGGGGCACCCACTCCCCCCGTTTACGGGGGGATGCAAGGGGGGACACCCACTCCCCCCGTCTACGGGGGGATGCAAGGGGGGGCTAACAGCCGCGCATACGAACCAACCCCCCCTATCCCCCCGCATGCGGGGGGGGATGCAAGGGGGGGTACACCCACTCCCCCCGTCTACGGGGGGATGTAAGGGGGGGCTAACAACCTAAGCGGGGCCACCCCACCGTTGCAGGAGCGGAAGCGCGGGATCGCGAAGGAATGGATACCCGTCGACGTCGGTATAGGAGGAACGCAAGATGAGCGGCACCAGAGAATCCGGTAGAGGCCGAGACGTCCAAGCCTACGAACACCGGGACAAAGAGCGCGTCAACAACCCGCCCGTGGG
>JBBIPC010000035.1:0-20325 GCA_037443035.1 Chthonomonadales bacterium | reverse complement strand
ACGTCCCGATAGCCATCGGGACTACTCAACCACCGCTCATGGCGCCGCGAGAAGCAGCAGCGATCCGCTGCGAATGCGCTCACTACCGGGAAGGTCGCTGGGGCTCCGTCTGCCAAGCTTCCTGAAGGGTGCTCTTTCCCGCCCGCAACACCTCGCGTCGCCCCGAGGGAAGTACCGCTGTCGCCTGGACTCCACGCGGAACCTGTGCCTCCAGCACGAAGATACCCCCCTGGATGCGCCATGACGAACGGACCAGGCCCCGAGGCGTCTGCAACGCAACCTCCGCACTACGCAACGCCCCAGGACACGGGCCGATCACGATCTCCTTCCAGCCCACACTGCCGGGCGCTTGACGAACCCCGCCCACGTAGCCGTAGAACCACTCCATCACATGTCCCAGCATGCAGTGATTGAGCGACTGATACCCATCGCGCATGGCGTCCCACGTCTCCGGCATGGACGTCAGCCCCTTCGCCAGAATCCCTCCGTAACTGCCCAGACCCGTTCTCGAATACACCCGATGGAGCACGTCCGACCGCCCCGCCTGCGCCAACGCGCGGATGAAGTACACATGTCCCACATCGCCCGGCGTCTGTTGCCAGCCCCGCTTCTCCAGGTCTGCCACCATGTCCTCGATGAGCACGCCGTGATCCTTCGCCTCTACGACCTCTGCGCAAATCGCCATAGCGTTGGCACATTGCGGGCTGCCCGAATGCCGCAACAGCCGCGTCGTCGGGTCTTGAAAGCGCCTTCGGAATGCCGCGGCGATCTCGGCGTGCAGTCCGTGATAGCGGCGGGCTAGCTCCGCTTCCCCGAGCACCTCCGCCGCCCGCGCGACGGTCTTGGCGCACATCGCCCACGTCGCCGTGGAAGTGAGATTGGTGGGCGTGAACCGCGACGGGCCGGGCGGCTGACCGTGACCGTAGTCGTACCAATCGCCCAGACCCTCCGGCGCGATCCCGTCCACCGCCAGCGATCCCACATAGTCCGTGAACCGCCGCATGCTGTCCAGCGCCTCCCGCAGCACTTGCGCATCGCCGTACCATTCGTAATGCAGCCACGGCACCATCACCGCAGCCGCCCCCCATTCCACCGTCCAATCGAACGCACCGGGGAACCGCCCAGCGGGGTAGGAGGGCGCCACCGTCCGAACCATGCCTGACGGCTCCTGCGCATCCCGAATGTCCCGGGCGATCTTCGCGAACCACTCCCGTCCGTCATATCGGTATAGAAACGTCGGAGCCAGGAGATACGCGCACTCCAGCCAGCCCAGCTTCTCCCGATGCGGACAATCCGTCATCACCCAAGCCATGTTCGACCGCATGGCCCAATCCACCAACCCATGGATCCCGTTGTACAGAGTGCTCGACGACCGAAAGCGCCCTGTCTCTTCGAGCCCGCAACGCACATGGACCGTTTCGATCTCCACAAGCTCCGGCAGCCGATTCGGGTTGGGCGCCCCAGGCAGCACCGCCCCCGTCACCTCTGCGAACTGCATGCCAACGTAGAAGAAGGACCACTGCCGCGTCAGCACTTTCCCGTTCGTCGTGATCGCGGCATCAACGACATAGCCTCCGAACAGCCGCCCCTCACCGTTGCGGTGTTCACCGCACCGAAACCGAATCACGTCCCCCGGCTTGCCTCCCCGAAGCTTCACCCGAAGCTGCGCCGACATGTTCTGTGGAAACGCGCAAAGCAACACGCCCTCCGGGCCCGTGCGGATCTCGGTTGGCCTGAACCGCTCGAAAGCGCCGAAGCCCGGCCAACCGCGCCGCACCAGCGTAGCGTTCGGCCCCTCCACGACTCGGCAAGCCGCCCACGCCCCGTCATCGAAGCCCCCTCGGTCCCAACCGACCGCCTCCTGCCGCGCGTCGTAGTCCTCACCGGCATATACATGCGAGAACACGATCGGGCTCGCCCGCACCTTCCACGTCTCGTCGGTGCCGACATAGGTCTTCCGACCGTCTCCATCGACGATCTCCAGTTCGGCTCTTAGGAGGAACGGCTCCGCCACCGTCCGCTGCGGCCCGTCTTTGTTGTAGCGCCCCGACGGCGGGTTGGGATTGTGCCAGAACGAGGCTCCCAAGAGGACTCCCACACCGTTCCTACCCGGTCGCGCCAGGCGGGTCACGTCGTACTCCGCCCAGTAGATCGTCTTCTCGTACTGCGACCACGGCTGATTGATCCCAGTGGGCGTCACCCGACGGCCATTGAGGCTCACGTCGTAATCCCCAAGCCCCACGATCCGAAGCGTCACCCGCTTCCTTCCTTCGGGGACTTCGAACTCCTTGCGAAATTGCGGCGTACCGTACGGCGGCACGACCCCAGCCGCCGGTGCGATCCACCGCGCGACGACGAAGGGTGGACGGCTATATCTTAGATCTGCGGGATAGCTATATGCGATCATGCCTGTTTCTCCACCCTGCTCCAGAATGCCCGGCAGTGCAGCGTCCGTCCGACTACGTCGAGCCGACCTGTGTATGTCACTGGCTGCTAGGCTGGTGGCTGACTGCTGCCGAAGGCACGCGATCACGGAGGCCAAGAGCGGCTCCCACGAGGACGACGGCAATCGTGCCGACGACCGGGATGGTCAGGTCGTGGAACGGACTGACGAAACGCCCCCACGCTGCCGGCCACACTGGCATTTTCGACAGGGTCATCCAGAGGATCAGAGCTACGCCAAGGACAACGCCAATGGCGGCGGCCCTGCTGCTTGCGCGGGTCATGAGCCCGAGGAGGAAGAGGCCCAGCATGCCCCCACCCAGAAGCCCTCCGACTTTCCAGCCGAAGTCGATCGTTGGTCCGATCTTCAGCGTCATGATCAGCGCGAAACCGATGCATGCCAGACCCCAGAACAGGGTCGCCAGATGAAGCACGCGCAGCGACTCGCGGTCACCAGCCTGCGGACGGATGTAGCGCTTGTAGATGTCGCAGAGGGTGAGGGTCGCCATGCTGTTGAGGTTCGTGTCCATGGATGCCGCGAAAATGGCAGCGATGACCAGCCCGCTCAAGCCCACCGGCAACTGGTGGGTGATGAAGTAGGGGAAAACGGCATCGGGGTCCTTCATCGTGTCAAGGCTGGAGGGCAGCAGGTGTGGCTGAACCTGGTAATAGGCGAAAAGCGCTGAGCCGATGAAGAAGAAGAAGAACCCGACGGGCATGTAGAGCAGACCGGCGATCCAGATGCTCTTGCGGGCCTCGGAGTCGCTCTTGGCGCTGATGTACCGCTGGATGTAGCTCTGGTCAACCCCCCAGTTCCGCATGTGTTCGATCAGCGCGTTAATGACAACGAGCCAGAACGTCTGGTGAACCAGTGACGCGTCATAGGGACCGAAGCTGAACTTGCCATGCTGGGCGGCGACCTTGATCACGTTCGGTAGGCCTCCCGGCATAGTGGCAACCAGCACGACGATGCAGATGATCGGACCGGCGATGAGTACCATGCTCTGCACGACACCTGTCCAGACCACGGCCTGAATGCCACCGGCAAGCGTGTAGGTCGTCATGAGGGCGCCGGTAATGATGATGATGGCCGGCATCAGCCACGACGGAGGCTCGCCGCCACTGAGCAGCGGCACTACAGCCTTGGCTAAGAGGAAGGTGATCATGCCCATGCGGCCCATCTGTAGCAGCAGATAGCATACGACCGCGTACGTTCTGGCCCAGGCACCGAATCGATGCTCCAGGTGGTCATATGCCGAGACAACCCCGCTCTTGCGATAGAAGTCACAGAACCATCGCGTGGCAATCAGGAGCCCCAGCGGCGTGGCAACGGTGAACCCTGCCGCGCACCAGTTGTCATGGAATGCCTTGCCCGGGTTCGCCAGGAAGCTGATGCTGCTGATGTACGAGCCGAACATGGACATGCCGACGGCCCAGCCGGGGAAACTACGCTCCGCTGTCGTATACTGATCGGCCGTGCGATTCCGGCGTGCGAAAAGGAGGCCGACCCCTACGATGCCGCCGAGGTAGGCAACAAGGACGAGGATGTCCGCAATTGGCAATGATCTTCCCATGTTAGGCCTATTCGACGGACGGCCTAGCATTCCCTGCTCAGCAAGATCGGTGCGCAAAGAGAGCCTGGGAACTGCCATAGGTGGGCACGACGTGGCACGGCGCGACGTAGTGCAACATAATGTGACGCTAGGCTATCCAAGAGGAGCAAGAACGTGGCGACGAGTGAGATACACGCCGGCATCTGTGGTTTCCGAACAACCGTCCGAGCCATCATGGATGGCGACGAATGTGTGCTGAACATACAGAGTGACTGCCCCGACGTCCAGCGCATGGGCAATGAGCTAGTGCGGGTAGACCCCATGCAGGAGATGAGCTGGCGAGGGAGCCCACCTCAGGTCATGGAAATGGCGAGAAGGTACTGCAAGCACGCAGCATGCCCGGTGCCTGCCGGTATCATCAAAGCAGTGGAGGTCGCTGCCGGCCTGGCGCTGCCCGCCAACGCCGAAATCCGTGTGACCAGGGAGGACTAGTCCTCACGAGACAAGGCCGAACTGCAAGGCGAGCTCTTTCAGAAAGAACTCACAGTCGGTGACGAGACCGTAGGCTTGGTGCGTGCCACGGTCCATGAGTTTGATCACGGTATCGGCATCGTTGTCCACACAGATCGTGGTGACCGTAGCTCTGAGGAGATTGCCGGTGGCTACTGCGTGCAGCGTCGTGGCGACCATGATGGCGATTCCGACGTCCCGTACTTCGCGACGCATGGCGTCCTGAGCAACCATCGAATCGGTGATTACCTCGGGCAGTGGCCCATCGTCCCTGATGCTCCCTGCCAGTACAAAGGGTACGCCACGGAGGACGCATGCCCGCATGATCCCGGACTTGAGGATGCCCTGCTCCACGGCAGACCTGATGCTTCCTGCGTGACGGATCGTGTTGATGGCGCGAAGATGGTGTTCGTGCCCATGGGCTGCGGCGAGACCAGTCTTCAGGTTCACCCCGAGCGATGTTCCGTAGAGAGCTTGTTCGATATCGTGCGTCGCAAGGGCATTCCCTGCGAACAGGACATCTACCCACCCTGCCTCGATGAGCAATTCCAGATATCGGCCGGCGCCCGTATGGACGATGGCTGGCCCGCCGACGAAGAGAATGCGCGTGCCGGCCTCGCGACACTCGCGCATGGCGCGCGCAACTGCAGCCACGACGATTTCCTTGCGTCTCTCCGAAGAAACGCCGCTGCCCATGAAGTGGAACGCGCTATTCGGTTCGACGCGTGGCAGGGGTGCGATACGCACACCCCTGTCGCTCACAACGACCAGATCGCCCTGGCGGATGCGGCCGATGGGGACACAACGTGCGGAGGTGATGCCATCGTTCCGACTTACGACGATGCCGCAGTCCATCTCGATATCCTGCACCGGCAGCCACTGGCCGTCCGCATACACCCAGGTGTCCAGGTTAGTGGTGGAATAGAAGCCTTCGGGGAAAACGCCGTCCATCGGCGCGACGGCCAGGCGAACCGGTTCAGGGGTTCGTCGCACAGCCCCAAGCTGGCCGACCTCGTGGAGTACTTCCTCTAGCGCCGCATCGTCCTTGGCTGTGATGAGTATCTCGGCGTAGCTGGGCTCCTCTTTGTGCCGGCCCATGCGGAACATCTGCACTTCGTATGTGGCATCGTGCAGGAGGACTGTGTCGAGGACTCGCGACAGAATCAGCGAGTCGATGATGTGCCCGTGGAGGGTGACGACTTCCGACGGCATGGGTGTCTTTGGCGCTCTCCTATTGTAGGGAAAGTAGGTTCAGAGAATACCCGCATTCTGACGGCAAAGCGCCCACACGCTGGCAGGGAACGAGGGTGCGGCAGGCGAATCAAGGTTCACAGGACCCGCGAAAGGCGCGGGCACGTGCTTCGAAAGGGCAAGTTCATGACCAACTACAACAGAGACCGAGCTATCCGTGTCGCTTCGGTCGCGTCGTCGCTCCTCTTGGCGGCCGGGCTGCTCGTCCATGTCTCGGCGCAGGACGCCACTCCACCAACGGCCAAGGCGGCCGTGGCCATCGCCCTCCCCAGTGCCGCTCCGGAGGGCGCCATCGTCCTATTTGGGGGCAAGACAGAGGATCTCGCAGACAACTGGTATCGGCGCGGTACGAAAGACCAGCCTCCATGGAGTGTCCAAGACGGCGCTATGTCTCCTTGGACCCTTCAGGGAGGGGCCATGACTCCCGCGAAAGCGGATGTGACATCGAAGGCGGAATTCGGGGACTGCTACTTGCACGTGGAGTTCCGTCCCACGGTGGATGCCCAGGGCAAGACCCGTGGTCATGGCAATGCAGGAGTGGGACTTCAGGGGCGCTATGAGATCCAGATCATGGACTCCTTTGGCGCTCAGCCCGAGGCACATGGCTGCGGCTCGTTCTACAGCCAGAAGCCTCCACGAGTCAACGCCTGCAAGAAGCCCGGCGAGTGGCAGAGCTTTGACATCATCTTCCGAGCGCCGCGTCTCGATGCCGAAGGAAAGGTTGTAGAAAAGGCCCGGGCAACGGTCTTCCAGAACGGTGTTCTCATCCACGCCAACGAGGAGTTCAACGGACCGACGGGAATCCAGTATGGTGAGTTCAAGGGCGAGGCGGCCACAGGCCCCATCGTTCTTCAGGGCGATCACGATCCCGTTCAGTTCCGCAACATCTGGGTAGTACCGCTCTAGGCACGATCCCAGTCGAGCTGTCCGCCCTCCTTACAGGTGCAGGCGACGCGGAGCACGAGGCGGCCAGTCCTCGAACCAGGACTGGTCGTCTACATGTTCGTGGGCCTCCGGAGTACGATCCCGCGGGAGCCGGCCGAGAAACCGCTTGCTTCGAACCGACTGACGAGGGCGCTATCGGCGGCAGCCACGCCATTGATCCGTGCGAGGATGAACGGCACCAGTCGCCCGTCCTGGAGTGCGGCACGCATAGTGCCAAGGACGGCGTCCATCGCTTGCCGATCCTCCCGGAATAGCAGCATGCGCCGTTCGCCAGGGCTGAGCCAAGCACAAAGCTCGCCTTCGATCAGGATCACGAAGGCACCTGCTGCGCGTGCCGGTCGCCGTGGATCTGGGTTGCTAGGCCAGTCGAGGGAGGCGCCATAGGGGTTCGCGGGGTCCGCTGCGGCCAGGAAGACGGCATCACGCGGTGCGTCGGTGCTCGACGCCGGCGACGGACCACTCCTGAGCTGGCGAAGCTGTTCGATCGCATCGGGCAGGGCGAACTGCGATGCGCCGAGCCCTTCCACAAAGTACCCGCGTCGCACTCGACCCGCTTCCTCCAGCGCGCTCAGAACCGGGTACAGCGACGCGAAGCCGCCTCCTATGCCCTCGGCCAGTACTGCTTCTCGTGTGAGTATTCCATGCCGCTCCAGAAGTTGCTCCGCCCACATCATGAGGCGATCCGTTGCGGTGCCGTTCGCAATGGCGGATGGATGCAGTACGGACCACCGTCCTGATGCCGTCGGCGGCACAGGTCGGCCGCCCAAGCTTGGGCCGACCGGCAAGGGGCGGAATCGGCCTGTGCGGCGGCGGGAATACGCCTCGGCGCGTCTGGCGGCGGTAGGATCTATTAGGCTGCGCAAAGGCTGAAGTGTATCGTTGGTGGCGAGCCCCATCCACACGAGATCCCAGAGGGCCTCGAGCACTTCGCTGGGTAGAGCGTGAACACCGTTTGCGATAGCCGGAAAGAAAGAAGCACCGTTATGGGTGAGAAAAGCGTAGACGTCGGCCGCAAGTCCCTGAAGCGCTGCGGGGTCTGACCCGGACCCGGCAGGCGACTGCAACAGATAGGGGGCGTCCGATGCCAAGAATAGGCGAACGCGCCCATCGTTCGGGCCCAGCTTTCCGTCGCCTGTCCAGACGACCTCCCCGGAGGCGATTAGAAGGTCGAGATCCCGGCGATCATAGGATGCCAGCCGCGGAGGCAAGATATGCCGCTCGAGATGAGAAGCCGGAATCGGATAGCCCTGCAGCCTCCGCAGGACATCGGTAAGCGATAGGCCCGTAGTTCGATGCTCCGTCGCAGGCGTGATTCCGTGCCATTCGGTGAGGAACCGGGCCAGGATGGTCTGCTCGACAGGTTCCACGTCCCTCCGCAGGATGGCGAGGGAACGGCTTCGCAGCGTCTTCAACACTCCCACGTCGCACCATTCGGGTCCCGCACCCGAAGGACGGAACTCCCCTTGGACGACCCGTCCCTGGGATTCCAGGCGCTCCAGCACCTCCTGCACAACTGCAGTCCCGAGCCCGAATCGTCTGGCTGCCTCCCCCGTTGTGAACGGTCCCCGGGTCCGCGCGAAGCGCGCCAGCAGGTCTCCCAGCGGATCATCCTGAGGCTTGTTCAGAGCGGTGGACTGTAGCCCCGCAATGTTGGTGCCGAGGGCGTCTCGATAGCGCAGCGCATCCTCTACGGCAATGTAGCGCTCCTCGCTCGCTACAGTGAGTCGAACAATGCGGTGATCAGCGACCAGTTGCTGAATCCACGCATCGTAGGGCGGCTTCCCGTCCTCCAGCGTCCCGCTAGACGTACCGATGCTTCGAGCCGCGATCTCCTCGAAGCTCAGGTCACCGAGGCGAAGGAGCATATCATGGAGATCGTCGGCGGACTTGGCACGGCCGGTGTCGGTGACGCTTTGCAGCGATGCCTCGACTTCGGCAAGAGCGCGGGGTTCGAGAAGATCACGTACGTCCGCTTCGCCAAGGAGCTGACGCAGCCTGATGGGATCTATCGTGAGAGCCTGTGCACGGCGCTCGGCCAACGGAGCGTCCCCTTCGTACATGAAGTTGGCCGTATAGCTGAACAGCAGCGATGCAGCGAAAGGCGACGGTACCGCAGTGTCGGAGACAATGACACGGATACGCCCGTCCTGCACCTGTTCCATGAGCTCCACCAGGCTGGGTATGTCAAAGACATCCTGAAGACATTCGCGGAACGTTTCCAGAACGATGGGAAAGTCCCGGTACCGAGAGACTACGTGTAGAAGATCGGCAGCTCGCTTGCGGTTCAGCCAGAGAGGCGAACGCCTGCCCGAATGCCGGTGGGGAAGAAGGAGAGCACGGGCGGCAGCTTCGCGGAAATGAGATGCGAAGACGGCAGTGACGGGGGCTCCATGCGACATGCGTCGCGCAGCTCCTCCACCGAAAGCCAGTTGCTGTACGACAACGCGCTCGACGTCGTCCGGATCTAGAAAGAGCCATTCCGTGGCTGGAGGCGCCTCGGCATCTGGGAGCCGAAGGATCAGACCATCCTCGGTCCAGAGAATATCGGCTTCGATGCCGGTCCGTTCGCGCAGCACTGCTCCGATGGCCATTGCCCAGGGCGCGAGGACGCGGCTCCCCAACGGTGTGAGAATGCAGATACGCCATTCGCCCATCTCGTCCCTGTGTCGCTCGATTAGGATGGTCCGGTCGTCGGGGACAGCGCCGGCCGCTTGCTGCTGGCTCTGTAAGTAGTCCAGCAGGTCATTGGCAGCTGCTTCCGTGAGGCCATGTCTCTCTGCGAGCAGGGCCAGCGCGTCCGAGTGGGACACGGACAGCAGCTCTCGCGCGAGGGCGCCGATGGCTCGCCCGAACTCTGCCGGTCGTCCCGGACCTTCTCCGTGCCAGAAGGGCATGCGACCTGGCACGCCTGGCGCGGGGGTCACTAGGACTCTGTCCGGCGTGATCTCCGCAATCCGCCAACTGCTGGCGCCGAGTAGGAACACATCGCCAACACGGCTCTCGAACACCATGATCTCCTCGAGCTCCCCGACCCTTCCTTGGGAAGGTGGTACTCCGGAGATGAACACACCGTATTGACCGCGGTCTGGGATCGTTCCCCCGCTGCCGACGGCCACGCGGCGAGCATTCTCGCGCGCTAGGAGAGCGCCGTCCTCCTTGTTCCAGAACAGCCGAGGCCGAAGATCGCTGAACTCGTGCGAAGGGTAGCGGCCTGAGAGCATGTCCAGCACATCCTCAAGGAGATGTCGTGGAAGATGCTGGTAGGGGGCCGCACGACGCACAATCCTCTCGACATCGTCTACTGTTAGCGGATCCGTGGCAACCATGGCGACAATCTGCTGCGCTAGGACGTCCAGCGGGTTGCGCGGGTAGCGCATGCTCTCGACTGCGCCTGCATGCATGCGTTCGGTCACTGCGGCGCACGCGAGAAGGTCGCCGCGGTGCTTGGGGAGGATCACGCCGACACTTGGCGTGTCCACATGGTGCCCAGCGCGTCCGATCCGCTGCAGGCCAGAGGCGATACTGGGCGGTGACTCGATCTGCACCACCAGGTCAACGGCGCCCATGTCAATGCCGAGCTCTAGGGAGGAAGTGGCAACGAGCGCGGGCAATCTGCCGGACTTCAGGTCGTCCTCGATCTGGAGTCTCCGCTCACGCGCAATGGAGCCATGATGCGCCTGAGATATGTCCCTGCCGGCCAGTTCGTTGAGGGCCGCAGCAAGACGTTCGGCCAGCCGGCGATTGTTCACGAAGATCAGCGTGGAGCGGTGCTGCCGAATGTGCTCCAGAAGTGTCTCATGCATGGCCGGCCAAACCCCGCCAGTGTCTGCCGTCAGCCGCTGGAGCGCCAATCCCGAACGCTGTGGTGCAGCGACGGTCAGTATGAGCTCCTTGCGCGCACCGGCGTCCACGATGCGCACCGGCCGTTCTGCGCCCCGTTCATCGAATCCGCCGAGAAATCGTGCTACCTCGTCAAGTGGTCGTACCGTCGCGGATAGGCCGATGCGTTGCATGCCATGGCTGCCACCTGCCTGGGTCACTTCCACCAGCCGTTCCAGGGAAAGGGCGAGGTGTGTTCCCCGTTTCGTCCCCACGACGGCATGAATCTCGTCCACAATGACCCAGCGAACAGATCGCAGCGCCTGTCGTGCGCCGCTGGTGAGGACGAGGTACAGAGACTCCGGCGTGGTGACGAGGATATCAGCGGGTCGTCGCGAGAACCGACGACGCTCTCGCCCAGGTGTATCGCCGGTTCGGACCGCCACTTCCGGTACATGAACCGTGGTTCCCATCTGCTGGGCGGTCGCCGAGATGCCAGCGATGGGCCGGCGGAGATTCCTCTCGATGTCCACGGCGAGCGCTTTGAGAGGGGAGATGTACACGACACGGCAGCGCTCTTCGGGCGGAGGCACGCGATCGAATAGAAGGTGGTCTATGGCTACTAGGAAGGCCGCCAGCGTCTTGCCAGAACCCGTGGGAGCGACCACCAGTGTATGTTGACCGGTGCGAATGGTGGGCCAGGCTAGCTGCTGAGCGCGCGTAGGATGGCCGAGCGCCTCCACGAACCAGCGCCGAACCGGTTCGCGAAAACTCTGTAGGCACTCTGGCTCGTCCATGCGGATCATGCGCTCCTGTTGGCTTGGTATGCCGCGAATCCCTTCGTTGCCACAAGCCCTTCGTCATGCATTATGCCTTCCGTGGCAGGACTTCGCCCTCTACGTGGCCAACTGCCTCCCAGGGAGGGGAGAATGCGTCCGGAACTACGATACTTCGCAGTTGCGCCCGTTGTCGTGCAGGGCGATGCCGTTAGCACCATTACCATATCGCCGCTTCATAGCCACGTGTCGTTCCGTGAGGGCGTGAGCTACGAAGTCACCTACTTTCCTTGCGAAGAGTTCTCCCAGCAGAGCGGCTGGCCTGAGCGGAACAAGCCAGTGCTGAGACGGGTGGGGAACTCTGTCGAGCTACAGCAGTATTTCGAAGGCGAGCAAGAGCATGTCCTCGTACTCGAGGCCGTGCAGGGAGATAACCGTCGGCGCGTGGGTGAGTTTCGTATTTACTCCGTTGGGCCGGACCTCGCCGGACGTTTCCCGTTCAAGGGCGATGTCCATATGCATTCGAGCTACTCGGATGGTCGCGAGTCCCCTGCATATGTTGCCGCGGCATGTCGGGCCATGGGCCTGGATTTCATGGCCCTGACGGACCATGGTAAGTACGCTCCTTCGCTGGAGGCCATCGAGACATATCGAGGGCTACCTTGCGACCTCAGAATGTATCCAGGCGAGGAAGTACACCCTCCCTCGAACCCCGTGCACATCGTGAACTTCGGAGGAAGCAAGAGCATCAATGCCATGTTCCAGGAGGAGCAAACCTATCGTGCTGCCGTCGAGCGGCTGATGCAGGAGATCGGACCGTTACCACCTGGGGTAGACCCTTACCAGTACGCGTCCACCGTCTGGTGCTTCGAGCGCATACGCGAGTGCGGTGGGCTGGGGATCTTCTGTCATCCGTACTGGTTTACCAGCAACCGTTACACACCTGCGGGTGCTTTGACGTCATATCTCTTCGAGAAAATGCCGTTCGACGCCTACGAGGTCATCGGAGGTTACCACTTGTTCGAGGCGGCCTCCAATACACTCCAGGTGGCTCGTTACCATGAGGAGAGGGTGCACGGCAGACGCCTTCCGATCGTAGGCGTGAGCGATGCTCACGGCTGCGAGCGCGGGGAGCTATTCGGGTGGTATTACACCGTGGTATTTGCACCTACGTGCGAACTCAACGACCTGATCGGTAGCATCAAGTCCCTCTACTCCGTCGCCGTCGAAGCCCTTCCGAACCAGGAACCGCGACCCTTCGGTCCGTTTCGACTTGTCAAGTACGCATTGTTCCTCATGCGTGAGGTGTTTCCGCTTCACGACGAGCTGTGCGTCGAGGAGGGGCGTCGCATGCGTGCGCACGCTTCCGGTGACGGCAGTGCTGGGGCCAGCCTGTCGGCACTCCACGGACGCGTGCGAGCGCTCTACGGAAGGCTGTTCGCTTGGGGCGCAGCATCGGCGTGAGGCTAGCTCGGGTAGCAGAGAAGGCTGACGGATGGAAGCATGCCGAGCTGGGCACATGCATAGAGAGGAAGCCCCCGCTGATTCGGTCACCAGCGGGGGCCAAACGGAAGGTCGGCCGGATGCCTACAGGACGTTCACCGTCCCCGCTCCCGACGCCGGCTTGAACTGCGTGTCTCCCGTGAACTCCGCAGTGACGGTATGGGGTCCGGGCGCCGTTCCCATCGGTATCTGCCACTCAGCCTGCGCCCAGCCGGATGTGATGGACCACGCCGAGCCGATGAACGTGCCGTCTACGCTGAAGCGTATCTCTCGTCCGTCAACCGGCGCGAAGTCGTCATACCGGCGCACCAGGCAGCGTAGATACGAGACCGAACCCGGAGCCGCCGAGCGCCCGAACGTCCAGAGATGCAGGTCCCCCTTCTGTATGGCGATCGTGCTCGAGCCCGTCGAAGGCGAGTGTGTGCCGCTTCCCGCGAACTCCGCCTCGAGCGGCCATGTGCCCTCGCTGAGTTGCGGGACATACGTGAGTGTCGCTCGTCCGGTGGCGCTTGTCACCGCCGAGCCCACATGTGACCCGTCAACGCGGAATGCGACGGTCTCGCCCGGCACGGGCACGTTGCCGACGGTCTCCAGCAGATAGCCGCGGAGGTACACTGCGCGGCCATTCGTACCCGAACGGGATGGCACGTAGAGCTTGGTGTCTTTTGTTGGGCCCTGAACGTCGAAGGGAACCTCGATCCACACGGGGTCGTAGTTTGCCTCGCCCGCGTAGTCCATTCTAAGCGTGTGCATGCCCACGGGCATCGTGTCGGGTATGAGCCACGGCAAGACCGCAGTTCCGTAGTAGTCGGTTACGGCCGATCCGACGGGCACGCCGTCAACGCTGAACTCGATCGTGCGTCCCTCGAGCGGTATCTTCGGACCGCTTATGCCGGCCTCGAAAACAACCCAGAGCCCAGGCGCGCCCGCGGGCCAGTTCAGGTAACCGCCTGTGCCCAGGTGCTCGTAGGCCACGAGCGTCATGAAGCCGTCCACACCCGATCCTGTGTTGCCCATAACGGGAACGCGCTCCGAAGGGTAATCCGGGCTCGAGGTGGAACCGACCGCCAGCACTTCGCCCGACAGGTCCACTGTTATTCCCAGCACCCTGTCATCGCCGGACCCGCCGAGGTACGAGGAATGG
This sequence comes from Chthonomonadales bacterium, assembly GCA_037443035.1. Lineage (GTDB taxonomy): Bacteria > Armatimonadota > Chthonomonadetes > Chthonomonadales > CAJBBX01 > JABWBA01. Next base: position 6,382 of record JBBIPC010000035.1, on the reverse strand, counting down.
AGCAGGTAGTCAGGGCCGGCGACTGCCCTGGAAACGGCCGTGATGAAGCCGTCTTCGCCGCCACCCGGAACGGGCTGGAACGCGTTCACGGTTGGGAAATCGGCCGATGTGGTGTAGCCGGCGACGATCATGCGGTGTGCGTCAACGGCAGTCCCGGCATCGTCGCCGGTTCCGCCGAGGAACGTCGAGACACTCAGCCAGTCGGCTACATCCTCGAAGCGCGACAGGAACGCATCCGCCAGACCGGCGCGTGCCATCTGAAACGCATCCACCGTAACCGGGAAGTCGTCGGAGAACGTCTCACCCGTAACGCAGATGCCGGACCCATCCACCGAAATCGCCGTTATCTTATCGTCGCTGGAGCCGCCCAGGTAAGACGAGAACGCCAGTCCCGTGAGCGCGGAAGGGAATCCGGCGACAAACCCGTCCAGGCCGCCCAGCCAGTCGGCCTGAAAAGCCAGTCCCGTAATCGGTATGCCGTCGCCCGCGTATCCTGCGATGACAACCTCCGTCTCACGACGCGCAATGCAGGTCACTACCTCATTGCCGGTTCCACCGAAGTACGTGGCGGTCGCAAGTTGGCCGTTTGGCGTCAAGTTGACCACAAAGCCGTCTGATCCGCCTGCGAGGCCGGATTGATAGCCGAGAGCAGTGCCCGGCAGGTCGGCCGAGGTCGTGGTTCCGGCGATGGTTGCGGATGCGGCGTTGGTCACCAGCCCGGCGACGGTCTCATCGCCCGATCCGCCGTAGAACGTGCTGTACGCGACCTGACCAGAGAAGGCGTCAACCCGAGCGATGAAAGCATCCTGGCCGCCGCCAATGGAGGCTTGGGAGGCGTTCGCCGTTGGGAAATCCGGCGAGGTAGTGTGACCGCCGACGAAGACGTTCCGGTCGGCATCTATCGCGACGCACGTTGCGGATTCGTCACGCGAGCCCCCGACGTATGTCGAGACCGCCGGCGTAAGAAGATTCCACTGCCATATGGTGACTACGACGTCCGTGCCCGCGTGGTAAGTCTGCCGCGGCGACATCGTGGGGAAGTCGGTCGAGATCGTGTCGCCTACGGTTACGACGGGTTCGGCGTAGCTGCTCGGCACTTCGGCCACGGCTGTCAGCCGATCGTCTGACGATCCGCCGAAGCGGGTGCTAAAGAGGAACAGGACCGGGTCAACGACGAGCGGTCGGGTCCGGTCGTATCGCGCCAGCTTGAGCGCTGCCTGTGTGGTTGCCGATGCTCGCGTCCCTACTAATTTCCACTTGCTCGCAACCGGCACGCGCGCGCCTGACACAGTCTGATAACTGACCGGACGCCGCAGACGCACCTGCATGCCGGGGGCGCGCGCGACGAGGTCGCCGTTCTCGATTCCAACGGACTCCGCGCGATCAAACGCCAGTTTGATGCGCGTCGGATCAGCTCCGGGACGCACTTCACAGTCAAACTCCAGCACGTCCGGCCCGGCGTTGCGGCCTGATCCCGCCTTCCGTCCGTAGTAGACCACGTCAATGCCGGGGTACACGTCAACGAACCGAACCCGGCTGTGGGTCGAAAGCCCGGAAATCCACCTGCTCGGGTCCTTGCCCTTGTAGTAGTTGACCTTGCCGGGCAAGGGCCGGCCGGCGACTGGTTTGGCCTTCGGGTTTGCGCCGACAAAGCGAACCGTCAAGGCGCCGCCCTTGCCTGCGAGCGTCGCGCCGGCGCCCCGAAGGAAGATGATGCCGCCCTGATGGCGGGCCAGAAACTTAACGCGCGGATCGGTCTGGCCGGCGTTCCTCTCGAATGCGAGGGGTTGCGACGCGTGCCGAACCGAAGCGGTCTGAGCAGGGGCTGCCGCAGTCAGGCCGAGAGCGCCGATGACCGCCGCGGCGGCTGTGCGTAAGTCCATGTTGGGGACCTCCAGTGTTATGAGGTAGGCACCAATACGAGAGCGGATGGCACAATGCTCCGGGCACGCCGAATTCGCGATGCGGGAGGCACGACGGCGCCCAGTTCGTCCTGCACAGTTTCGGCTGTGACAGCTAGACCATACCGTAGACAGCGAGCACGTTCTCCGGCGGCACGTCCGGTTGGAACAGGTGTGCAGGCGCCAGGATGTAACCGCCTCCCGCTCCCAGCACCCGGCAGTAGTGCTCCGCCTCTGCGGCAACCTCCTCCGGGGTACCTGAGGGGAGCAGATATTGGGTATCGATCCCTCCGTGGAAGCTGATCCGGTCGCCGAAGTCCGCTTTCAACCGCTCAGGGGCCATCTCCGGTGCAACGGGCTGGATCGGATCCAGCACGTCCACACCAATAGCGATGAGATCCTCGATGAAAGGATGTACGAGGCCGCACGAGTGATACAGGACTTTCGCTCCCAGCTCATGAATGCGCACGACCATCTGGCTGATGTAAGGTGCGACGAACTCTCTGAAGACCTCGCGTGAGATCAGTGGACCCCTCTGGGAACCGAGGTCGCTGATAAGGAGGAACAGATCGATGCGCCCCTTGGCTATCCGTTGCGCTCGCGTGTAATCCTCCAGGTAGAAGCTCGTGAACCGCTCACAGAGTGCATGCGCCCAATCCGGGCGCTCGACCATGTCCAGGAAGAAGCTCGACCAGCCACGGACCAGGGCCGGCCGTTGCCACACGTCGGCGAAGCCGTAGAGGATAGCACGCTCCCCGGCTTGGCGGCACTGCGCGGGAATGGCGCTGTAGTCCAACCAGTCTGGTGAAGGCCACTGGAAGTTCAGGATGTCCTCGAGCCAACGGGCTTCGCTGAGTGCGCCGGGCAGGTCCTCTCTCACCGGTCCCCAGGGGGTCTCGCGGTAGACAAAGCGTTCGCCCCACATGTTCTGGTAAATCCCATGCGCGACAAGCTTCGCTGCCGGTTCGGTGGCGTTGAGACGACGTATGTCAATATCCAGATCGTCGAGAAGCCTGGCTTCGTCGGTGTGGCCAACGTAACCGAAGAGCCGGTTCCATGCGGCTGGCTCAGCCCAGAAGTCCCGCGGCGTCCGGTCCGGCGGTCGGCGCGATATGGCCGCGAGCACGCGTTCCCGTGATGTCATGGCATTGCCCCCGCCAAGAAGGTTTCTTTCCGGCGAAAGGCGTATCCTTCTGCATACGGTAACGTAAGAAGCCCCGCCTCATACGGAGGCAGGGCTTCCAGAAACCATAGGCACCACCATACGGTGCACTGTCCGCAGCATACATGCCCGCTGCACATGGTAGCAATAGGACGACACCCCGATGACATGTAGGACAGTGCACAACTCGATAGGACCTAGTCCTACAAAGGGAGGGTGACTGGCCATGCGATGTCCCCGGTGCGGTCGAGAAGCCGCCGAAGGTGCCGGCTTCTGTGGGGGGTGCGGTGCCGACCTAAGAGAATCTCACGCTCAGCAGCGAGCCGACACAGAGCTAGAACAACCTGCGCCGCCGGAACCTCCACGAACCAGCGGCCTGGCCATCGCGTCGCTCATCCTCGGCATCCTCGGTCTGATCTGCTTCCCCGTTGTCTTCTCTGTCATCGGTCTGATCTTGGGCATCATGGCGCTTTCGGCCATTGCCCGTTCGGGAAACCGCTTGCAAGGGCAGGGCATGGCCGTCGCCGGTACGATACTCTCTGGTATCGGGGTGCTGCTCATACCTGTCATTGCCGCCATCCTGTTTCCCGTGTTCAGCCAGGCTCGAGAGAGAGCACGTACCACCACCTGCATGAGTAACGTGAAACAGCTCGGCCTCGGCATGCTCATGTACGCCCAAGACTACGACGAGAAGTTTCCCCCGACAGACCGTTGGGCCGATAACCTTGTTCCTTACACAAAGGAGCCGAAGGTATTCGTTTGCCCATCGGCACCCGCGGGTAATCCAAGGACCTACGCCTACAACGGACGGCTCCACGGCGTCGCCTTGGGCGTCATCGTCGCGCCAAGGAGCGTCGCTATGGTGTTCGATGCCCGCACGCAAGGCGCGAATCCGTGGGGCGGACCGGACATCGTAGACCGCCGCCACCAGGCCCGCTCATCCTATGTCATGGGATACGTGGATGGCCACGTGCAGACACGATCCAGCCCGATCCTGACGGGACCGGACCTCATCTGGGATCCAAGGTCAGCGCCACCGGGTGGACCTGGCGAAGCCTACTCGCCAGACGGAGCCAACTCCAGGGCGCATTCACGTTCCAGAGCTTCCAGTACCCTGCGCAGCTCGCCGAGAGCCTCGCGGAGTGCCAGCAGTTCCTGCCTGTCCAGTCCTACGGGCCGAATGTCGTTCAAGGCTGTCGAGCATGCCTGGACGACTCCCACGGTCTCGTCCCGGCGATGCTCCGCCTCGGCCGCTCTCGACCTCTCTGCGGCCGCTCTCTCTTTCGCTTTGAGATAGCCTGCGAAGGCTTCGGGCGGAGCCGTCAGGATCTCCTCCGACAGTTCGGGGCTCTCTCGCATGGCGCGGACCATAGCCGCAGTCTCGGCTGTGTTCAGACGGTCCCGCTGTACCCGTTCGGCAACTCTGCGCTGGAGGTCCGGATCATCTGCGAGCTGTTTGATGGCGCGCGCGTGCTTCTCGGTCAGCCTGCCGTCTGCGGGCCTGTTGGGGCTTGCCACAATCTGCTCTCCCACGTCTCGCGGCAGATCCAGCAGGTCCAGGAGGTTGCGCACCATGCGCTCCGAAAGCCCGAGCATCGCCGCCACTTCTCTTGCAGAAGCGCCGGTCTGTTCCTGCAGCGCTACGATGCCCCTGGCCCGGTCCAGTGGTTGCAGGTCTTCTCGCTGCATGTTCTCGATCAACTGCTGGACCCGGATCTCGTCGGCATCTAGCTCCCGCACGACGCAGGGAATCTCCACCAGACCAGCCATCTGTGCGGCTCGCCACCGGCGCTCACCAGTCACGATTCGATACATGCCGACGTTGTGCAGCGGCACGACGGTGATAGGGTTGAGAATACCGTGCTGCCGTATGCTCGCCGCCAGCTCCTCCAGGGTCTCGGCGGAAGCCTGCGTCCGTGGTTGCCCCGTATCTTCCACGATCTGGCTGGTTGGTATCATGCGTATTTCCATGGCAAGGCGTTCCCTTCGCTGTTCCTGCTCGAACCTAGTCGGTCCTTCGGTGAGGATACCCGCGGCACTGCACCATCGCTGACAGGAAGGATCGTGCAGCAGCCGAATACGTAGGAAGTATGGTTGATCCAACGACGATCTCCCAACCCGGCCTGGCGTGGCTCCGCAATCCCGAGACCTCCACAGCTCGGCTCGCTCTGGACACGATCTGCCGAGAAGCCGTCGAAGGCATTCCCACCTGGCTCATCCACGTAATGGAACATGCCATGATAGACAGGCTTGCGGGTGCGCCTGAGGGGGCCTACCTCCGAGAACCGGAACCGACCTATCTAACCATGCAGCGTGCCTTCGGCGTATGCATGCTCGACCAGTACCTCTGGGACAATCCGTTGACCATGGGGAGCGAGGGCTACTGTGGTGCCGAGCGTGGTGCCACCACCGGCGGAGGGCCGCCCGTGCTCGATGGCATCGTCATTGACGGCCCCGAAGCGGTGGTGGAACACCTGGAGCGCCATGCTTTTCCGGCCCTCCAGCGTGCAGAAGCAGAGTTCGACGAAGGCCAATGTGCGGCGGAGATCCTGCACCACGAAGCGGGCATGCAGGAGCGCATCGGTCCCACCATGCTCAAGGGGGGCTACGGCTTCGTCATGTTCCCCGTCTTCGCCTATGGTGCCTACGGTTACGCAGCCTACTTCGCGGCCTACGCTCTCTATCCTGATGTGATGGAGCGGCATTTCGCCTTGCAGGCCGACTTGGCTATCCGGAACAACCGTGCGGCGGCCAAGGCATATCAGGAAGGCGGTCTGCCGCCCATCTACAGGCTGGACTTCGACATGGCCGATTCGCGGGGCACGCTGGTCAGCATGGAGAGTCTCGAGCGGATCTGGTTTCCGCACTTCGCCCGAAGCCTGGAGCCGCTCCTCCGAGCTGGGGTCCAGCTCATCTGGCACTGCGATGGCAACCTCATGGAGATGGTCCCACGCTTGCTCGATGTGGGTCTGGCTGGGTTCCAGGGCTTTCAGTACGAAGATGGCATGGACTACGCGCGCATCTGCCGCATGCGAACCCGTGACGGCCGAACGCCTCTCATCATCGCGGGTGTCTCCGTGACCCGCACGCTTCCGATGGGTACGCCGGATGACATCCGGCAGGAGCTCCGGTGGCTCGTCGAGAACGGTCCGCCCACAGGCCTATTCCTCGGCGGCTCCAGCAGCATCACCCCCGGCGTCCCGCTGGCCAACCTCCTCGCGTTACGGGAAGGACTGGAGTACTACCGAACCCATGGGCGGAGGCTGTAGCCGCCGCTTCTCGCGGCGCCATGAGCGGTGGTTGAGTAGTCCCGATGGCT
>JBBIPC010000034.1:0-21306 GCA_037443035.1 Chthonomonadales bacterium | reverse complement strand
TCGGTGGTTTCGATACGTCCCGATGGCTATCGGGACTACTCAACCACCGGGTCACGCAGCCGGTCTTCGAGTGCCTCGATCGCTATCGGAACTGCTCAACCACCGCGCTTGAACCGGCGGGCCTACTCGAGGACCGCAGGCGGCCGGAACTGCCATCGGCAGCTGCTGCAGCCGCCGGATCCGACAATACCGTCAGCGCTGATAGGTACCCACTAGTTCGGTCGTCCCCAGGATCTTGCCCTTCATCGCCGCCTCGATATCTGCTCGCGAAGCGCCGGGCTTCAGGCCGGTCGGTTTGCTCAGCGCATAGAGCCGGAAATGGTAATGATGAACGCCACCAGGCGGCGGCGACGGACCAATGTAACCATAGCGACCGAAATCGTTCGTGCCCTGACATGCCCCATTGCGAAGCTGTTCGTCCCGCGGCACTCCTTCCGGCAGACCGTTCTCCTTGGCTGGAACGTCGTAAATGAGCCAGTGGACGAACGTGCCCATGGGGGCATCCGGATCGTCGCAGATGATGACAATGCTCGTCGTACCGGCCGGAAGGTTGGTCCAGGACAGCGGAGGCGAGACGTCCTCCCCATCGCCCGTGTACTTAGCCGGTATTGCCTGGCCGTGCTCGAATGCGGAAGTTGTCAAGACAGGCGATCCCTTGCCGCCGGTCGGAGCAACGGCCTCCTTCCGTCCCGCACACCCGACCACGGCTACCAGCAGCGCCAATAAGACGATCTCCGCGGTCGTACGTCGCACACTCACGGTCATGCCTCCCCGTGTCTCGAAACACGCTCGTCATCTCGAGCGAGGCAGCTCCTCATGATGGCCGCGTCATATCCCTTTGAGGTCGATACCGGCTACCTTCGCCACCGATCGAATGTAGGCACCGGCGGCTACGTACTCTTCCTCGCGAGGTAGGTGCTCCAGCATGAGCGGCACATCGAAAAGGAGACGGTCTAGTTCTTCCAGATAGGTCCTGTAGTCCAGCGCACCCAATCCGGGACGTACCTCATCGAGGTGGGTCGTCAAGTTCGGCTGCAGGAGGATGTCCTTCGCGTGACAGCTCTTGATGTGCGGTCCCAGCTTCGCGACGCATTCCCGCAGGAATATGCCGTTCGCGAAGTACCTCTGAGGGCTGCAGATCATGTTCACTGGATCCAGGTGTACGCCGAAGGCTGGACGATCCACCGCTTTCAACAGCTCCAGATAGGAGTCAGGCGTGTCCGGATACATCCACGGCATGGGCTCCAGCGTGTAGAAGGTGTTGCGTGGCTGGACGGCGTCAAGGATCTCCCGCGTGGTTTCGACGATCATCTCGAACGTCTCACCCGTGAGGTCCCGCGGGTCTGGCCCATCCCACTTCGTGCCCCGCGAGCCGGCGATATTCACGCAACAGCGGGCACCGATCCGCTCTGCCAGGTCCAGTTGCCTCTTGCAGTGCTCCAAGGCCTCGTGCCGCTGCACAGGATCCGGGCTGAGAGGATTGCTCCATGCTCCCACCTCGGCGATCACGAGGTCGTTAGCGTCTGCAGCCTCCCTATAGGCTTGGATGAGCGACTCGTCGGCATCGGCTTGCAGCGGGCAGTAGGCCGCCGCATAACCTGCGCTTCTGTGTGCAGCGACCCATGCTGCCGGGCTGTCCGCATGGACGAACACGGGACCACCAAGACGTATCATGCGCGCTCTCCCCCTTCCTCGACAGGATACTTGGCGACACAATCGCCCGATTCCTGCCTGCGCGGCCGGCAGGCAGGACGTAGTCTGGCCACCGACGAATATGCGTAGCGATGGTGAAGAGGGAGGATGCAGATGGCACGACTGATCGAGACATTGCGCCTGCGTGTGGAAGAGATCGGTTCCCGCGTAGTGGTCTATCAGGAGCGGCTGGATGGATGGGAGAAACGAGCCGCCCGACACCTTGGACCAGGTGAGTACGAGTTCCTAGAGGACTGGACTCCTCTCGATGTCGGCGATATCTGGGCCAGACAGGGACAGACGGTGTTCTTGCGTCGAAATGTCACGATCCCGCCCGAGTGGTCTGGTCTCAAGGTTGGTCTAGAGCTCGCTACAGGAGGAGAAGGTCTTCTTTGCGTGGATGGAGATCCAAAGCACGGCGTGGATGACAACCGGGGCTACATGGTCCTCGCCAACCCGTGCCGGGGAGGAGAATCCTACCAGTGCGAAGTCGAAATGAAGACTGGGGGCTACCTCGAATATGTAACTTCGGATGCGAACAAGCCGTATCTCCTGACCACTGCGCGCCTCGTTGCAGTTGACGCCGCCATGGAGGACGCTTACTATGACTTCTTGGTGGCACACGAGAGCGCTTCCGCCGTACAGGACCCTGTCATCCAGGAGGCGATCCTCCTTGCGATCAAGAGCGCGCTCCAGGGCGTAGATTTCAGGGACAAGTCCGCGCCGAGCTTCCGGGACGCCGTGCGAGCAGCTCGCGAAACCCTCCGGGCGAATCTCGACTCGATTCAGTTCGGGCGGTCTCCCGGAACCATCTTCTTCGCAGGACACTCGCACATCGATGTGGCGTGGCTCTGGCCGCTCCGGGAGACCATGCGCAAGGTCGGTCGAACGTACGCCACGGTCGCCGCCCTCATGGATGAGTTCCCAGAGTACCACTTCGTCTGCAGCCAGGTTCCACTGTTCCTTTACCTCAAGGAGTACTTCCCCACCGTCTACGGGCGTATCAAGGCCCGCATCAAGGAGGGGCGTTTCGAACCGATTGGTGGAACGTGGGTGGAAAACGATACGAACGTCGTGTCAGGGGAGTCCCTGGTGCGCCAATGCCTGTATGGCAAGCAGTTCTTCCGGCAGGAGTTCGGCGTAGATGTTCGCGTAGGGTGGCTGCCGGATGTGTTCGGCTACACATGGTCCCTTCCGCAGATCTACAAGCAGGCAGGTCTCGACTACTTCATGACCTCCAAGGTGGCGTGGAACGAGGTGAACCGCATCCCCCACAATACCTTCTGGTGGGAAGGGATCGACGGCTCGCGCCTGCTGACGCACCTGGTCCACAACACATGGAACATGTACAATGCCCAGGTCCGACCGGCGGAAATCGTCCACCAGTGGTCCGACTACGCGGACAAACTCCAATCTCCCGAGTTCCTGTGCCCCTACGGATTCGGTGACGGAGGAGGAGGCCCCACGCGGCGTATGCTGGAGTTCCTTCCCAGACTGGCGAACATGCCGGGGCTGCCCGCCGCGCGCACAGGTCGCGTGCACGACTTCTTCGAAAGGCTGGCCAATCGTCCTGGGGACCTGCCGGTGTGGAACGGTGAGATGTACTTCGAGCGACACCGTGGCACCTACACGACCCAGGCCGCCAACAAGAGGGACAACAGACGGTGCGAACTGCTCTATCGCGATGTCGAGATGTTCTCCGTTGTCGCCGCTCTTCTGGGAGGTGACTACCCAGCAGACCGGATACGGCGTAGCTGGCATACCATCTTGCTGAACCAGTTTCACGATATCCTTCCCGGTTCATCCATCCATGCCGTCTACGAGGACTCCGCCAGGCATTACCGCCAGCTCATCGAAGAAGGACAGCAGATGCGCGACGAGGCCATTGCGTTCGTGCAACCTTTCATCAACACGGAGGTGGATGGCGTACCTGTGGTGGTCTACAACACACTCTCGTGGGTGCGGGACGGCCTCGTGGAAGTGGAGATACCGAATCTCGGAAGGCGCGTGACCGTCTGGGACCCCACAGGCGGAACTGCGCCTGCACATGTCGAGAACGGCAAGCTGGTGTTCCTCGCCGCGCGCGTTCCTGCGTGCGGGTACGCCGTCTACAACGTCGTGTCCGGAAGCACGGACACGCCGCGATCGCACTTCCGATACGTTGACGGCAAGGCAACCAGCCGGCGCTATGAGATCGAGTTCGCGGAACGTGGTGGCATCGCTGTCCTGAGGGATCTCCTCCGTCGGCGCGACATCCTCCAGCCTGGATGCCTCGGCAATGTCCTGCAGGTGTTCGAGGACAAACCTGTCCGCGATGAAGCATGGGACGTGGACCTATCGTATCAGGAGCGTGCCTGGCAGTTCGAGGCGGACGGACCGCCCACCTTGGTGGAACGCAATCACCTCCGCATGGTGCTGCGCCAGACGCTCTCGTACGGAAACTCCACCATCGAGCAGGACATCATCCTGTACGAGTATGACGATCGCATTGACTTCGTCACACGCGTGGACTGGCAAGAGCGGAAGACCATGCTGAAGGTAGCATTCCCCGTGGCGGTTCACGCACCTCGAGCGACCTACGAGATTGCCTATGGCGCCATCGAACGACCGACACATTGGAGCACAAGCTGGGACCAGGCTCGGTTCGAGGTTCCTGGCCATAGGTGGGCGGACCTAGCAGAAGGCGATTACGGAGTAGCAATACTCAACGACAGTAAGTACGGATGGGACATTCACGGTAATGTCATGCGCCTCACGTTGCTTCGATCGCCGGAAAGCCCAGACCCAGAGGCCGATCGTGGCAAGCACGAGTTCACCTATTCCCTTCTCCCGCATACCGGCGACTGGCGTGGGCGGGTGCTTTATGCTGCACAGGAGCTCAACGTCCCTCTGCTCGCCCGAGTTACGGATAACCATCCCGGCCGGCTGCCTCGCCAGCGCTCCACCATCACGGTGGACCGGACTGGCGTCATCGTGGATGCTGTGAAAATCGCCGAAGATGGCAAGGGACTGATCGTGCGAGTGTACGAAGCCCTGGGCACGCGCGGACCTGTGAAGATAACGTTCACCCGCCCCGTCGCTGAAGCCGCAGAGTGCAATCTCCTGGAGGAGACCGTCGATTCCGTGGAGATATCGGGGTTCCAGATTAGCTTCGACATCTTGCCATGGCAAGTGCGGACTTTCCGTATCCAGCTCGGCGCGTCCGTCACGGCAGCAGCAGGCATCCGGAAGCAATGACGGGGTATCTGACCGCCCGAACAGCGCCCTGCGCCATGCCATGAGGATTCCCTGGTAGGAGCCATGAAGCGATTCGATGTAGGCAAGCTGCGCATGTACTCTCTGTCACAGCGCAGGCACAAACTGCGGATCGAGGAGATCGCAGTCGGGCTGGATGCTTCAGTACCCGAGCCACCGGGGCCGGAGGTCGCACGTCTGGATCGGTGTGCCGAGCGCATCCGCCAGGCGAGGGCCTCGGGCAAGCCCGTCATCCTCACATTTGGCGCCCATTTCATCAAGAACGGCCTCGGTCCCCTTGCCGCCAAGCTCGTCGAGACGGGCTGGATCAGTCACCTTGCGACCAACGGTGCCGGCTGCATCCACGACTGGGAGTTCGCTTTCATCGGTCAGAGCACAGAGGACGTGCGGGCGAACACCGCAGAGGGTCGTTTCGGCACGTGGGACGAGACGGGGCGGTACACCCACTTAGCGATTGCAGTAGGCGGGACTCACGGTCTGGGGTACGGCGAAAGCATGGGCAAGCTGATACACGACGAACACCTGGACGTGCCCGAGCCGGATCGTTTGCGCGAACGGATCGCTGCGCATCTCGCACCTGTAGCCCATGACATCCTGCCGGCACCGTACCAGCGCACCGAAGCGGCGGCTGCGGACGCCGATCTCCTGGCGCTCATCGAACGGTGGCACGTGGAACCAGGTCGCCTGGTCCTACCGCACCCGTGGAGGTGCTTCAGCCTCCAATGGACCGCGTATCGGTGCGGTGTACCCTTCACCGTGCCCCCGGGGATCGGCGACGCCATCTGATCCACGCATCCCATGGCGTCCGCCGGAGCCATAGGTCGGGCTGCGCTGCGCGATTTCCACGCCTATGCCGGTGCGATTGCGGACCTGACCAACGGCGTGCACCTGGCCGTGGGCTCCGCGGTCATGGCCCCCATGATCTTCGAAAAGGCACTCTCCATGGCCAACAACGCTGCACTGAGCACGGGTTGCGAGCCCATACACGACCACTACCTGGCTGTGGTGGACATTCAGGACGGTGGAGGTTGGGACTGGACTACCGGTGAGCCCCCTATGGACCACCCGGCGTACTATCTCAGGTTCTGCAAGACGTTCTACCGCATGGGGGGACAGTTGGATTACATTCAGCTCGATAACGTCGTCTTCATGGTCAACCTGGCTAGAAGGTTACTGGCCGGCTGACGACGCCGCTGTTAGCTCGAAGCTGCCGTAGAGAGAGCGTGCCGGAAGGGAAGTCTCCGGCACGCTCTTGTCGTGCTTAGTGGTGATCGCGACTAAGCGGGCGGATTATTGCCACCCGGGCCGCCCGCACCGCCCGGCCGATTGCGCCGGCCACCGAACATGCCAGGTCCCATCTCGGGGAACTTGAACGGCTTGCCGATCATCTCGGTCCACTTGGCCTTCTGTTCGGCGGTCAGGACACCCAGAGCAGCCTCCTCAGCCTTCTTCCGCATCTCCTGCATCTTCTGGCCGAGCTGCTGTCGCTCTTCGGGAGTCATGTTCTGGAAACCGCCACCCTGGAACAGCGCCCTCATATCTTCCATCTGCTTCTGCTGGAGTTCGCGGAGCTTGGCCTGTTGCTGCTCGGTCAGCCCGAGTTCCTTGGCCACGGCCGGCCGCATCAGGGCCATTGCACCAGCGCGCTGCAGCTCCAGTTGCTTGAAGCGCTTGAGTTGGGTCTGGTCAAGAATGCTCGCGACAGCCTTGTTCTGGATCTCTTCGATCTTGGCCATGGCCTTCTGGCGCTCTTCCTGGGTCATGTTCTGGAAGCCGCCCTGGAAAACCTCCCGCATGGCCTCGCGCACTGTCTGCTGTGCCTCGTCAATCTTGGCGATCTGAGGCTGGGTCATCTTCAGCTCTGTCTGCACTTCGGGCATGCGGAGGAGCATCAGACCGCCACCCATCATGCCGCCCTGCATACCAAAGCCGCCCATCCGTCGGCCGCCAGGACCACCCGGACCGCCGGGTCCCTGCGCCATGGCAAGCGTCGCCGTAGTGACCAGCACGGCCGCCATGCTCAGCGAGACGCTCAGTCGTCTCATCCTTCTATCCCTCCCTGTTGTTGCGGGTGCGACATAGGTTCATGCACCACCGTGCACCCATCGGTGGCATTGGTATTGCTCTAGCCTTACTGACGTCCGTTGGTCGCATCGGTAACAAGGATTACCGGCCCAACGCATGGAAATCCTGCGATGAGACGCTGAACGGAAGGAGGAGGAATGCGATGCGCTTCCCACCAGAGCGATTGGGGTTCACCACTGTCTTCGACGGCAAAGTGGACACAGACGGCTATCTCACCCTGGACCTCAAAGGTCTGGACATAGAGGGGGTTACACGCTTCGTTGTCCCCTGGGAGGACATCGAGGCAGCGAAGACAAGGGCCGCCGATGGCGCGAGCAAGGCCAAGCGGCTCCGCGACATCCTGAGTGAATAGCTATTCGAAAGGAAGAAAAAAACGTGAGCATGCAAGAGAGGCCGATTCGATCGGCTGTCATTGGCTACGGCGGCGCGTTCAACATGGGACGCGCACATGCCAACTGGATGAACGAGGCTGGGATGCAGACGATCGCTGCCTGCGACGTAGACGCGGAACGCATGGAGGCAGCCAGACGTGACTTCCCCGGCATTCGAACCTATACCGATGTCGCCGATCTTCTGAAGGATGACGACGTGGACCTCTGCGTGGTGATTCTGCCACACAATCTTCATGCCGAAGTGGGCATCCGTTGCGCCGAAGTTGGGAAGCACGTCGTGGTGGAGAAACCCATGTGCATCACGGTGGCCGAGGCGGATGCCATGATCGAAGCAGCCCAGCGAAACAACGTCATGCTCACGGTTTTCCACAACCGGCGTCATGATGGTGATTTTCTCGCACTCCGCGAAGTGATCGAGCGCGGCATGATCGGCGACGTGTTCCAGATCGAGGCGTACGGTGGCGGTTACGGACATCCAGGCACGTGGTGGCGAGCCGACAAGCGAATCTCGGGCGGCGCCATGTACGACTGGGGCGCGCACTTCATGGACTGGATCCTGAATCTGATCCAGTCGCCCATGGTTGGTGTCAACGGGTACTTCCAGAAGCGCGTCTGGATGGATGCCACCAACGAAGACCATGTCCGGGCAACGGTGCGGTTCGCGAATGGAGCTACAGCCGACCTGGAACTCAGCAACATCAGCCGAGCCCCTAAGCCACGGTGGCGCATTCTTGGGACGAAGGGAGCCATCGTGGACGAAGGTGGCGATGCATTCACCATGAACGTCGCCTACGGGGAGCTACCGGCTGCGGTGCGAGTACCTTACAAGAAGACGGACTGGGGCGCTTACTACCGGAATATCGTCGCGCATCTCCAGAACGGTGCGGAACTCGCGGTAAAGCCCGAGGAGGCACGCCGAACCATAGCCGTTTTCGAGGCCGCGGAAAGGTCTGCGGCTAGCGGTCGGACTGAGGCGCCTGTCTATCCCTGAACTGTCTCTGTGAAACCCACGGGACCAAGGTAGCGTCCTAGACAGCGTAGACAGGAGGTCTGCGCGACGGCAAGGCATGTGTTGTTGTCGATGTTCCTTGGATTGCTGGCTCTCAACGGTGGCTGCCAACGGCGGGCACCCGAGGAGACGGCCCAGTTGTCCGGTGCTCTCATCGCGATCGAGACGAGGGATTCCCGAAAGGCAGCAGATGCCATGGGCGCGGCGGCCCAGCAACTGGGCGGCTACGTTGGAGAAACGACGGAGGATATGGATCCCCTCGGAGTTCGTTCGGTGACGGTGCAGCTCCGCATCCCTGCTGAGCGTTTCGACGACCTGATGCGGAGTATCGAGAAACTGGGTACCGTCCTTACTCGTCACATCGGGACCCAGGACGTCACGGAGGAGTTCCTGGATGTCGAGGCCAGGCTCCGCAACCTGAAACGGACCGAGGAGCGCCTGCTCTCGCACCTCGCCCGGACGGGCAAGCTAGCGGACACGCTGGCAGTAGAACGGGAGCTCGCAAGAGTTCGCCTCGAGATCGAGCAGTACGAGGGTCGAATGCGCTATCTCAGGCACAACGTCGCCTTCTCCACGACCACTGTCACGTGCCGCGAACAGGCAAGGCCAGGGCCTGCGGTACCACCCGAGAGCTACAGCAGTGGAGAGGTTGCCTCTGCCGCAGTGCGGAGCTTGGTTGCATTCGCCCGCAGTGTGTGGTCGTAGATCATATGGTTGGGCGTCTGGACGCCGGTGTGGCTGCCGGTCGTGGTTACCATCGCCCTCATCCGACGCCGTCTGGCAAGGCGGTCACCCCCCTCCTGAACCTCAAGGGTCTGGACCTCCCGTCGCAGTATCCTTTCCGCGGAAGCCTTGGGTCGCCCATCCTTTCCGGTATACTGCCTTGACAGTAATGCTACGCCCCGTGCGCAAGTTCTCCGGAGGTGTCCCCATGCCCGATGCCGTGCGCATTCTGTGCGCCACCGTAGTTCTGATTTGTACCCTGCCAGCTCTTGCTCGGGACGATACGCCCCCTGCAGCTGCAACCGGAAGCGCCGAACGCACAAGCGTAGAGGTGACGATTGCGCCTGAAGGCGTCTCCCTTCACGCCGTGAGCGTGGATGCCCACGACGTTCTCACAACACTTGCCAGGAAGACCGGCCTGCGCGTCATTGTGGATGACACTGTGCGACGGAGTCTAACGGTCCACTTCGTCAACAAGAAGGCCACGGAGATTCTGGCCGCCATCGTCGCCGCCTATGGGCTGTCGTGCAAAGAAGTCAACGGCATCTTCATGGTCAGCGAGGGCATTCCCCGAAGCCCCTCATCCTATCTGCTGAGCGATATCGCGGCAATCAGCACCCAATACGTCCTCGCGCCGGACGCCAAGTCCTTATTGCCGGTGTTCCTGCAGGACCACGTGAAAACCAACCAGGAGCAGAACTCTGTCATTCTCTCGGCACCCACCGACGTGCTCCGTAAGTTCGCCGAGGATATCAAGCAGTTCGACATTCCAGCCTCGCAGATACTGTTGGAAGTGCTCATGGTTGAGTTCACCGATACGGGCGCGCAGGAGTTCGGTCTCCGGTGGGACTGGACGAATGCCACGCGTCAGGTGGCTGTAGATGCGGGTACGGGCACCGTTTTCTACCACACGCTCGTGACGCTGCCGAATTCGTTCAGCGCTGATCTGAAAGCACTCGTCACCGCCGGCAAGGCGAGGGTCAAGGCAAGCCCGCGCATTGCGACCGTAAGCGGACAGCGGGCCACGATCTTTATCGGCAAGCAGCGCTACCTCAGCACGCCTGTGGCCATGCCGCGGGGCGAGGATGAATACGCGGGCATGACCCAGAGCAATGCCATTGACGCTGGAGTACGCCTCGTCATGACCCCATGGACAGGCGGCCAGGGCGAGATCATCGTGGATGTGAGGCCAGAGATCAGCGTCCTGAGCGCTCCTGATCCTACAACCGGCCTTCCCGACCGCAGCACTCGTCGCGCCAACACGACGGTCAGAGTCCGCGACGGCGAGACAGTCATCATCGGAGGGCTCCTTCAGGAGGAGTCTCGCCGCACGCGCACCAAGATCCCGCTCCTCGGCGATCTGCCTATAATCGGTCCTTTGTTTCGCTCTGTTGACAACCGGGAGACTACAACAGAGCTAGCCATCTTCGTTACACCTCGCATCCTGTCCCAGACCGGTCACCTTCCGCCCGAAGATGAGAAGAAGTACGAAGGGATTCTGAAGGACGATGATCGGCGGCAAGCCAGGCCGTAGCATGCGCGCTGTGATCTCCACGTTGGCCCGGGCAGCCGCGGCGATGGTTTTGTTGCTTCCGGCCATCGCTGGTGGCCAGGGTCGCGTGTACATGCAGCGTGCCTACTGCAACATCACGGCGGTGGAATCGAAACGGCTCACCAATGCCGTCCAGGTGACGATCAAGGCCGACGGCCTCATGGCACCGGACATTCAATCGAGGGATCTCTTCAACGTGGACGCTGCGCGCATGGGCCGGCGAGACAAGATGGGCAAGCGCATCACCGAGATCCCCATCCGCATCTGGAACGCTCGCTCCCAGGTGGGTAGTATTGCCAACATCGGCATTTACCCTGTCAGTCATGTAGAGGTCACGGTACCGCCGGAGGCCGTTGAGGGCATCGGGGTGCACATCCGTGTGGTCCTCTACAAGCCTGCCATGACGCGGGAAGTGCGGCTCCCGGGCGACCGGTGGAGCTTCGATGCCACCGGCGAGAGCCCACCGTTCATCAGCATCGAGCAGAGTCAGGACCGACGAGCGATCATCATCCTCGTCACGAGCGACCGCCGAACGCTTCCGCCAGCGCCTCCGAGACGAGTCCCAGATCCCGCCCGCGCCGTGCTCCAGGTTACCAGCGAGCGAGGGCTGATCAGCATCTATGCGCGAGATATCGGCATCCAGGACCTCATGCGGGAGATAGGTCGGGCCGCAGGTGTCTCGATTACGGCAGCAGGAACCCTGGACCGATCGGTGAGCGTGTCGTTGGACATCGCTCCGCTGGAGGAAGCGCTGCGCTGTATAGCCATGACATGCGGGGCGTCCCTAGTACCTCGTGATGGCGGCTACTACCTGGCGGACAGTAGCATCAGCGATACCTCGGCGTACTACGGCAGCTCGTTCGCCGAGATCCCCCTGCGCTACATCACTGCCAGTGCTGCAAGGGACAGTCTCCCGGATCTGTTGCTTGCCCACGTGCAGGTAGATCCAGGTCGGAACTCTCTGACGGTGGTGGGTAGCCCGGAGATGGTGGACAAGGTACGGAGGGACCTCGAGCAGTTGGATCAGCCCGTACCTGCCGTCGAGGTAACGACTACCGTTGCGGAGTTCCAGACAACCTCGGACCTCATCCAAGCTCTCGGAGCACGGTTCATCTGGAAAGGGGGCACTACGAGCTTGGCCGACATGAGCGACATCGTATTCTCGTCGGTATCCGCGACGCCCCAGGAACTGGCCCTGACGCTGAGGGCACTCGAGACCCGTGGGCGCGTGCACCTCCGTTCTCAGAGTCGGACCGTGGTGCTCAACGGGCGCACGGCGCGCTTGTTCCTTGGCAGGACGAAGCAGATCGCCGCCCAGTACTTCGATTTCTGGACCAATAGCCTCGAGACGCGCATCCTGACGGTGCGTTACGGTACTACGCTCGAAGTGACACCGTGGACCAGCGGCCGCGGCGTCATTCTCACACACATGCGAAGCGAATCCAGCGACGTTGTGGAGACGGAGCGCGTGACTGGCAATCCTACGCTCGCACAGCGAAGCGCCGAGACAACCGTTCGCCTGAACGAAGGCGAGACGCTCTTCGTGGGCGGCCTCGACATGAGCCAGACAGACGCAAGCAATCGAGCGCTGCTCGGCAGCTCTTGGTCCTACCCGCGTGGCCGAGCGATACGGGAATCCCGCCTGGCCATCTTCGTGACAGTCAGAACGGTCGAGGGATCCGCGTCCTTCGATGAACGACCGACGGAGCCACCCCAATGAGACAAGTTCGCCATCCCATCGCTATCCTGAGCATCCTGCTATTGCCATGGGCCGCACCGTGCCAGAACCGGGCTTACTGCAATATCACCTCCATCGAGAGCCAGCAGCTCAGCAATGGCGTCCAGATCACTGTCAAGGCCGACGGTGTGCTCGAGTGGGATCCTGAAGGCGGAAACTGGAGCGCTTTCTATGGGGGCGAGAGTACCAGACTCGCCATGCGGTTCCCTAACGCCAAGTCACTGATCAACAAGACGTTCCTGGACGTGAGCAAGTACCCAGTCAGCTATCTGCAGCTCTCCGTGCCCCAGGACGCCGTCGAGGGCGTGGGTGTGGTCATGCTCATCGGTCTATACGAGCCGTCCAGCGTGAATGTCAACCGGAGCACCGATCGCCAGAGCATCGTCATCACGGTGAACTCGAAGCGTACCATCACGTCTCGTCCCTCAGGCACCGGTTCTGGCTCGACGAATGGTGGCAGTACTCGCGAGGACGTCGTCGTGCGTGATGGCAAGATCTCCATCTACGCGGTGCGTGCCAAGCTTCTGCCTCTCCTAGCGCGCCTGGCTCAGCAGACAGGCGCCAGCCTGGTCGCGGATGATACCGTGAAAGACCGCGAAGTCTCCGTGACGCTCGAGGACCTCACTCTGGATGAGACGCTGACCGCTCTTACGAGCGGCTATGGCTTGGCGTACGCCAAGACTGACGACGGCGTCTACATGATCGCTGATGGCACGCCGTCGGATCTCGCCACCTACCGGTTGTCGAGCACTGAATCCTTCCGGATGAAGTACATCAAGGCGCAGACTGCATCCGGCCTCCTGCCGACGTTCCTCTACAGCTTCCTCCATGTGAACGAGGCTCAGAATGCCGTCGTCGTTACGGCTCCGGCGCCCATGCTGGACAAGATCCGCACCGACTTCGGCAAAGTGGACATCGCGCCGCCACAGATCATGATCGAGGCGCTCGCAGTCGAAGTTGCCTCGACGAGCGATCTCGATGCTGCCTTAGGAGCTTTCTTCCAGAATGACCGGATGACGGCTTCGATGGACACTGGTACTGGAGACATCACGTATCGCACCATCGGCCAGCTTCCCACCGAGTTCCAGGCCAACCTCAGGGCACTGGTTGCCTCGGGACGCGCTCGCGTGCGCTCCAACCCACGCATGGCGGCAGTGAACGGCCAGCAGGCTGACCTGTTTATCGGCCAGACCAAGTTCATCAAGGTCTCGGTCAACACCTTCGGAGGGAAGCAGGAGTACATCCAAGGCGTGGACGTTGGCGTCAAGCTTCAAGTGCGACCTTGGACTGGCGGCAACGGGGAGATCACTGTCACTCTGCAGCCAGAGGTCAGTAATATCAGCGAGCAGGAACGCGAGACCGGCCTGCCGGTGCTCTCGACGAGACGTGCAGAAACCACGGTGCGCGTGAAGGATGGTGAGACCATCATGATCGGAGGACTGACGCAGCGCCAGGAATATCGGACGCGAACGAAAGTGCCCATCCTGGGGGATATTCCCGTCCTCGGTGCGCTGTTTCAGAGCACGAAGTCGAGCAGCACCAACTCGGAACTCGTTGTCTTCGTTACGCCGCACATCCTCACCGAGACGGGACGCCTCAAGGACGAAACCAAGGAGCAAGCCCTGAGGGAGCGGCTGAAGTAGAACGCCTCAAGCTGTAACGCGCCTCACTTAGGTCCGCCCGACGAGGAATCCTCCGGCGGAGGGAGAAACCCCAGACCTGGCATGGGCTCGGCCCACGCAGGTGGGTTTCGTGTGTCATCGAAGGGCGATGCATCGCCCTTGTGACTGAGGCTGCTTCTTGAATGAACCGGCCACTTCCTCCCCGCCGTCGCCAGCAAGAAGGAAGTGGCCGCTTGTTCCCGTCCGGCTACGGACTACATGCTGAATGATGCGGTCGTAGTCTGCTGCAGCGAGCCGTACTTTAGCCGGATTTCCAGGACCCGTTGTTTGGGCGGCGTATGGGCGATCGGGTCTGCGCTGATGAATGTGATCTGCATCTGACCACTGAGCTGTCCGGATATCTTCTGGTACAGCGTGTCCAGGTCCGCCGATGTTGGAGCGACGAAGGCGAGGCCACCTGTTTGGTTGGCTGCTTCTGCCAGACCGGGATCCACCGAGGAACCCAGTCCTATCGTGAAGATCGGCACGCCGCCGGCGTTAGCTGCAGCGATCACCTGATCCCGCGTATGATAGCTGCTGTTGTCATAGCCATCCGTCATGAGCAAGACCGCCATGCGGCCACCCCGTTGCGCAGTGTCGGTGACGCCTTGGTAGGCCGCACTCCACAGTGCCGTGCTGCCACCTGCTGAGCGCCCCTGAATGGCCGCGAGAAGGAGGCTCTTATCCGTGGTGAACGGCTGGTCCACACTCACACTGGTGGAGAAGTTCACCACCTCGCCTGCGTCGTTGGCACCCATCAGGTTGACGAATGTCGAGGCTGCCTGTTCGAGATCCGCATTGCCCTGGTAGCCCATGCTCCCTGATCGGTCCAGTACTAGACATACCGAGATAGGTTGCCCAGCCTGCCCAACCGTTCGCACGTCCGTGATGACCACAGGAATCCCGTCCTCCAGCACCTCGAGGTTGGCAATGTTAAGATTCGTGATCGGGTTTCCGTCTTGGTCGCGGAAGATCCCCAGCAGAGCGACGCTGGGGAACGACGGTGCGAGCACCTGATTCACTCTGCCGATCACGTTGGTGATGCCCGCTCCTGGCTGGCCCGGAAGCTGAATCTCGACGTTCGCTGTAGTGCGCGTGGCAGGTGCGATGTCGTATGGCTGCGGGTCAATGCCTGCTCCCAGGGCGTCTCCCGCAGTCAGATCCGCACTGTTGATCGCTACCGGAGTGATACCGGAGTACTTCGTGCTCGCTACTTGGCGCGCCACCGCCGAGAACAGTCTCCTGGTGCCGGGCGGAACGGGTACCCGATAGGTATAGGTCCGGTTGGTGGCGTTCGGCACGTCCACTACGTAGGCCTGGGTGGACATACCATCCCCATTGACGTAGATGACGAAACGATTCGTGCCAGTCGGTATGGTCCGGCTTGCACTGTCAGGCCAGCGAATGTTGAATTCGGCCGTGGCCATGCGAGTTGCAGACGCGCCTCCACCTCCGCCACAGCCCCACACTAGAGCCAGGGTTCCCAGGAGAGAGACGGCAAGAGCTGCGCTACGCAGAGAACCGTTTCTCATTTCGCACCTCCCGTGCCGCCTCCCTGATCCGCAGGAGGCGGTGATCCGTGCGCGGGTCCGTAGATGTTGACGTCAGTGCCGCCGGTATCGGACGCGCAGCATAGGTTGCCGCCGCCGCAGCCAGCTAGCAGGAAGGCCAGGACTAGCGACACGCCGATCACCACGACATGGGACCGGCGCAGAGATCTTCCGTAATGATACATTGGTTCGACTCCTTTCCGTGCGCGGCCCATTTTCCTAGAGCCTCACGCCTGCAGAGATGGCGATGCCGTGCTCACCACGCTTCGTTCCTCTCATCCATCGCACCTCGAGCAGTACCGACGAGGACACGTTCCAGCCGGCGCCAACCTCGTAAGCCGCGCTCCACGTGTGACCACCATTGTTGTTGGCGCCCATCACCGTGCCAGCCGCCAAGGCCAGATATGTCGTCTGGCTCGATTTCAAGCGATACTCGACCATGGGGCTGTAGAGCTCCACCCACTGGTCATTGCTCAGGTCGTAGCGCGAGTACCGGAAGAAAGCCGAGAACACGTCTCGGTCCGTCTCGCGCAGTCTGTGGAAGGCCGCGAGGGTGAAGCCCGTGCGCGTGTCAGCACCACATAGATCCTTGTCTGTCGGCACGAACGCACCTGCAGTGAGGATCCATGTCTTGCTGTCGGCGCCGCTGTTCTGGGCCAAACTCGGCCATCCTACCGTCATCAGCAGCGCCGCCAACAACACTTTCGAAGACCAGCCCATCTAGTTGCACCTCCGTATCTCAGCCCCGTGGTCAGACTAGGGCTACTCTGTTGCAATACGACCGTTTGTGTCAGGACACCTCCATTAGTGTGCGATTCGCACTCTCTCGCCTTGGGGGCCATGATCGTCCGTAGGCTTTCGCATCTCCAGCTGGAACCTAGCAGCGGCTCACGCAGGATGTTGGCGATGAACCATCGAACAATCCTTCATTCGTGTCCACCAACACCGTTCGGAGCCACGACACCTTGACTATATCGCTCGATTGCCCCTATCTCACAGAGGGATACACCTGGGTTCGCGGGAACCTTCACGCACATTCGACCGGAAGCGATGGGCAGTTGTCCCCGGAACAGACGGCAGAGGCCTATGCATCTCGCCGTTACGATTTCCTCTGCATTTCGGATCACGACCACCTTACTTGGCCAGTCTCTTCTCCGGACGGTCTCATAATGATCCCAGGGGTCGAAGTGGGAGGTGGTCCCCATATCCTGGCCGTCAACGTAGCTGTCCCAATCGCCGCAGACACGAGCCGACAGACCGTCGTGGATGCAATCGTCTCGGCAGGTGGTCTTGCTGTCCTGAACCACCCCAACTGGGAGACCCACTTCAACCATTTCCCTCAGCCGGAAATGGAGTCGCTTCGAGGTTACACGGGCATCGAGATATACAACGGCGTGGTAGACTTCCTCGAAGGCAGCGCTCTGGCGACGGACCGATGGGATCGGTTGCTTTCCATCGGCATTCGGGCATGGGGATTCGCCCATGACGATGCTCACCATGAGTTTGCGATGGGCCGGGCTTGGCTGGTGGCCCAGGTCCAGGATCGCACTCGGGAAGGAGTCGTGGCTGCCCTCGCCAAAGGACGGTTCTACAGCAGCACCGGTGTGGAAATCGAATCCGTGTGGGTGGAGGGAGATCACGTGACCGTGACCGCCCCCAATGCGCAGCGGATCTGCTTCTACGGACGATGGGGGCGGCTGGTCCATGTGGGAGAAGGTCCCAGAGCGAGCTACCGAGCCGGTGGGCGTGAAGAGAACTACCTTCGTGCCGAATGCTGGGGCGAGGGAGGCCGCTGCGCGTGGACGCAGCCCATTCTGGTGGAGACGGCCGCTAACAGCGAGTCGGAAGCCTGACGGGCTAGCTGGTAGAAGATCGTCCGCAATAGAGAGGAGGCTGGACAGATGGAGGAACGGCTTGCGGAACGCGTGCTGAGTAAGGATGACCTCATTGTCGTAACGGGTGCAGGCGGTTTCATTGGCGGTGCCATGACCCGCCGCTTCCACGAGCAAGGCTTTCGCCGAATCCGGGCAGTAGATCGCAAACCCGTAGGCGAGTGGTACCAGCGGGTTCCTGGAGTCGAGTGCCTTTGCATGGACCTCAGCGAGAAAGCCAACGCCGTCCGTGCGGTCGAGGGTGCTGTCGAGGTGTACAACTTCGCTGCGGATATGGGTGGGATGGGTTTCATCGAGCGGTTCCGAGTGGAGTGCCTGCGTAGCGTTCTCATCAACACACATCTCATCGAAGCGGCATGGCGCGCCGGTGTTCAGCGCTACTTCTTCGCTTCCTCAGCGTGCGTGTACAACACGGACCTGCAGAAGGACCCGAACGTGCGTGCACTCAAGGAGTCGGACGCATACCCTGCCATGGCTGAGCGCGGCTACGGCTGGGAGAAGCTCATTTCCGAGATGTTCTGCCAAGAATACTGGGCAGAGCGCGGCCTGGAGACACACATTGCGCGGTTCCACAACGTCTATGGTCCCCACGGCACATGGTTCGGTGGTCGGGAGAAAGCCCCAGCTGCCATCTGCCGCAAGGTAATAGAGGCAAAGGACGCAGGCAGCGATGTCATCGAGATATGGGGCGACGGTACCCAGACGCGCAGCTTCTGCTACATAGACGATTGCGTCTACGGCATAGATCGGATAATGCACTGCGAGGAACTCATTGCGACGCCCATCAACCTGGGCTCCAGCGAGCTGGTGTCCATCAACGAGCTTGTGGACATCGTGGAGGAGATTGCAGGTGTCCAGCTCAGGCGCGTGTACGACCTCGACGCCCCTCGCGGCGTAGCCGGACGCAACAGCGACAACACGTTCATCGAGCAGATCCTGGGCTGGGAGCCGAGTACGCCTCTGCGCGAAGGGATGCGGAAGACCTACGCCTGGATCGAGCAACAGTACTACGATCGGAAGGCCGGCAAGAAAGTGGTGGAGGAGCGCTGGTAGCCGTCATGACCGGCGCGGCTCATGCTCCCCTGACCGGCGTCATCGGATGGGCACCCTACCGTCTCGCACTATCGGGCGGGTGGATAGACCAGCCGTTCGTCTCCACTCACAACCCCGATCCTCCGGGCAGTATGGTCGTCGTATCTCTGGTGCCCAACGTGCGCTTCATGGAACGGGCCGGCATGGCCACGGGGACACGCAAGGCAATGCTGAAGCTGTGGCCACGCGGCATCCCCGACAGGCCCTTGGCCGATCTCGTGCGTGAGCTGTACTACGCCGAGAACGAAGGCAGGCCAGACCCCTCCGGTTCGCAGGATATGATCGGACTGCTCTATCCAGGCATCAGCCGTCTGGACTATGACGTTCGCGTACACGGGGGTGTATTCCCAGCGCACGTAGAGACAGTCACAGACCTCGGGGTATGCCACTGGCTGGAAAGTGTGGTTCATCTCATCCCCGTCTGCCAGCGACCGCCGGGCTACAATCCTCTCGACGTCAAGCGGATCAGTCCCGCTATGGTCGCATCACTCGGACACTCGGGTCGCGCGTGCTTCGAGGCGATCCTTGCGCAGGATACGGCGGCGCTGGGAAAAGCCTTCAATGACACCATGGAATGCTGGAGAGCACTCTTGCCGTGCGTCTTCGAGCATCCCACCCTGGAACTGGACCTGTGGGCGTTGCTCCGGTGGTACCAGAGTCGCTACCCGGGCGCCGGCTACTCCGGTTGCGGAGGAGGCTACCTCGTCGTCATCTCCGAGCAGCCTGTGCCCGGGGCGTTTCGTTGCACCATTCGTTGTGCATGAGTGTCATTCTCGTAACTGGCGTTTTCGACAATCTGCGAACGCGGGACATCCGGTTTCTCCAAGAAGCATCACGTTACGGTCCTGTTCGTGCGGTACTCTGGCGCGACGACGTGGTGGCAGGGCTGGCAAGTCACAGCCCGGGATTCCCGCAGGAAGAGCGGCTCTACCTGATTCGATCCCTGCGGTGGGTTGCCGAGGCTGCGCTGGGAGAGCCAGACGACAGCGAGGTACCCGCTGAGGAGCACCTCTCGCACGTAACTGCGTGGGCGCGCCTTGCGCCGGAGGATTCCGCTGCCTGGCGGAGCGTGTGTGAGGGCCTACGCATCCGCCCTGTTACCATTCCCGAGGCAGTACTGGATGCGTTTCCAAGCGTACCTGCTTGGCCCGACCCACGGCAGAGAACTGTCGTGGTAACCGGCTGCTACGATTGGCTCCATTCCGGCCACGTCAGGTTCTTCGAGGAAGCCTCGGCGTTCGGGCGTTTGTACGTGGGCGTCGGGCGCGACGCCTCGATTCGTGCCCTGAAAGGTCCGAAGCATCCCATGCTCTCCGAAGACGAGCGGCGCTACGCCGTGGCATCGGTCCGCTACGTCCACGAGGCATTCATCTGCTCAGGCGTCGGATGGCTCGATGCGGCGCCAGACATGGAACGCATCCGCCCCGACTGCTATGTCGTCAACGAAGACGGCCATCGTCCCGAGAAACAGGAGTTCTGTCGCGCACGAGGCATCGAATACATCGTCCTGAGGCGCCTTCCGCGCGAAGGACTTCCACCGCGCAGCAGCACGGAATTGCGTGGTTTCTAAGTACCGATGGCCCGATAGGAGCGACGGAGGAGGAGAGGACATGCTGCTTGCCTGCACCATGCTTGCCACCGCTCACGCGCCACGCGCTGTCGTTCATCCAGCGCCGGAGATCCGTTTTCGCGACACCGACTGCAACAGCCCTTTGCACTGGGATCGCGGTACTCTGTACGTGTTCAACAGCATCGGCCAGCCCTATCGGAGCCACGGCCCTGACATCTTTCACCTTGACACCACTGGACTAGCCGTTCGCTATGACAACGAGTGCAATGGTGCGCGATGGATCGAAGCGACATGGCGCGATGCCGACGGCACACTTTGGGGTTGGTATCACAACGAACCTGTGGGCGTTGTGCCAGAAGTCACCGACCGTCACCTGACCGCCCCGAGAATCGGCGCTGCAGTTTCTCGGGATAACGGAGCTACGTGGCACGACCTTGGCTTCATCCTGGAAGCACCCGCAGACTCGCTCCGTCGTGATACGGAGAACTTCTATTTCGCGGGCGGCAACGGGGACTTCTGCGTCATACCCGACCGCCAGAAGCAGTGGCTCTACGTCTTCTTCAGCGCATACGGCGACTTCGAGGAACAGGGCGTAGCCGTGGCTCGAATGCCGTTCGCAGAGCGAGGGAACCCAGTGGGCAAGCTCCGAAAGTGGCATGGTGGCAAGTGGTCGCAGCCTGGTCTGGGTGGGAGACTCACCCCCATCTTCCCCGCTCGAGTGGACTGGCATCGGAAGGACGCTGATGCTTTCTGGGGACCATCGGTTCATTGGAACACCTACCTGCGGTGCTGGGTCATGCTCCTGAACCGAGCAACGGACAAGGATTGGACACAAGAAGGCGTCTACATGTCGTTCTGTCGCGATATCTCCCGCCCGATGAGCTGGTCGGCGCCAGTGAAGATCCTGGCCCCTCCCTACCGGCCTGGTTGGTACCCCCAGGTTGTGGGGCTGGACAGAGGAGGCACGGACAAGGAAGCAGGACAGAGGGCCAGGCTGTTCCTGCATGGCATATCGCGCTGGGAGCTGGGGTTCGTCCGCTAGCCACGGCAGGATGACCGTGCGCCAACGTCGAACCACCTCCAGATATCTCACCG
>JBBIPC010000033.1:22889-23311 GCA_037443035.1 Chthonomonadales bacterium | reverse complement strand
CCATACGGAGAGCACCCACCTCAACCAAATCACACACAAGAATTGACACCACCCTCTCCGGACACAACGCCGCCGATTGACGACCGTGATATCTTCTTGCGGCACACCACCGCGGCTTCTGCCCATTGCGAGTTCCGCGATTGGGTCTTTGTCATCTACGAGGACGAGCTGTTGGGGGCATATGACAAAGCCACCGGAGCCCGCGTTGACATCGGCGTGCTTCCTTCCGGCGACTGGTCCCGAGTGGAAGCCGACGCGAACGGCGTCCGAGTCCGTGACCACGAGGGCAAAGTGGTGGAGTTCGCCCTGCCACAGGCAATCCGAAGCAGATGAGCCGGATCATCCTCTCTCCGTGCGCAGTTGCGCCATACTGAGTGTGGATGGGACACCTGCGGCAGGCGATGCATTCCCGGTCTGTGTTC
>JBBIPC010000033.1:0-22789 GCA_037443035.1 Chthonomonadales bacterium | reverse complement strand
ACGAAACCCACACTCGTGGGTTGCTGTTGATCCCGCGGACGCGGGATTCGTGTTCGTAGCCCGACGATTCATCGTCGCGGTTGCACGAGACACGTGCGGTAGGCCATGTGTAAACGTCCATTCTCACACGGTAACGCACGCCCGGCAATGGATTGTCGGTCTGTGTTCACGAAACCCACACTCGTGGGTTGCTGTTGATCCCGCGGACGCGGGATTCGTGTTCCTAGCCCGACGATTCATCGTCGGGGTTGGACGGGACACGTGCGGTAGATGATGTGTGCCCGTGCATTCCCGCCCGGCAACGGATGCCCGGCAATGCATTGCCGGTCTGTGTTCACCAAACCCACGTTCGTCGGTTGCCGTTGATCCCGCAGGTGCGGGATTCGTGTTCGTAGCTCGACGATTCATCGTCGCGGTTGGAGGGGACAGGCGCGGGCGGCACCACATCGTAAGACGGACGCGTTGCCGGAAACGGAGCGCTACGACGGCTCCGAACTGGCCAGCGACTTGCCGTTGCCGTTCAAGAACATGACGGGCACTGTCATGACCGTTGGTCGGCCTTCGATGGTTATCTGCACCACAGCACGCTCGAGGGCTCGCGTAACCCTGGGGCACGTCACCTCGAAGGTCAGTGCTACGGGGTCGCGGTCGAGGTTGGCTGGCAGGCTCATGGCGAAGGCCGTGTCCGATGGGGCCACGGTCCAGTCGGGCGGCGCGAACCACCGTACAGAGAGATTAGCCTGCACCTTGTAGCGGTTATAGATCATCACGCGTACGGTCTTGGGTTCGCAGTCTCGTATCTCCGGCGTCTCGCCATAGTCCAGAGCCACGGTGAAGAACGGGAAGTCGAAGCGCGGGCCGTTCATCGCCCGGTAGAGGAATGCGCCGTGGTCCTTGGCCACGAGGTTAGCAGCGAGGACCGCGATGTCTTGCGAATCGCCGGCTCCATCCGGAGTAGCCTCGCCGGAACCGGCGGTCCATGCTATCTCCGGTCCTCCGTGGCGGAGGAGCACCTGGCGTGCCACCAGCTCGGTTCGGTCGGTCATCTCGTCCACCGTCTGGGGTAGCTGATTGCCGAAGTAACCCAGCTCGCCGAGGTTGAGGCATGCCGTCTTGATACGGCGGCCGATGGGCGCGATCCACTTCTCAGGAATGGCCTCCGCCCCGTACATGATGCCGTAGAGGGAGCCTGCCGTGGCAGCCGTGCAATCCGTATCCTCGCCGCAGTTGACCGTCGTACAGAGGACCCTACCGAAATCCTCGCCACCGTAGAGCATGCCCAGCACTGTCATGCCTATGTTGGAGGGCACATCGTATCCCACCACGCCCTCGGCGAAACGTCGCGCCCGGTCTTCGGCGCTGACGAGTTCCGGCATGTGCCAGAAAGCACCACCACGGTGCCTCTCGAGAATCTCGTTGCGGGCTTCGAGCCACGTCTTGCCGGCGTCGAAGCATTCCAGCGCCGTGTGGACGGCTTCGGCTACGCCGCAGTGTTCGGGAATGTACGAGAGACCGATCTCGATCAGCCTTCGCAGGTCAGGAACCACGAACGCAGCCGACTCCATAGCGGCCACGAAGACCTCGGCATAGGTCCCCTCGCCGTTGCCATGGTCGAGAATGCCATCTTCGAAGGCGTAGCGAGCGGCCAGGTCGGGTCTGGCCGGGCAAATGCATGCCCAGATCTCCGAGCGGATGAAAGCTCCGCAGCTATGGCGGTAGGCGTTGTGCAGCGTGCCGGACAGCGGCGGAAGGAGCCCCTGACGCATGTTGATCTTCGCGGTGCCGTATTCGCACCAGTGTGGCGTCACGTACAGGCACCAGTAATCCGCAAGGATGTGTGCGTCGAGGTCCACACCCTGTTCTTCCAGAGCGACGAGCCAGAGGAGTTGTATGTCCAGATCATCGTTCGGCAGTGGTTCACCGCCAAGGTCCTGCGTGTAGAACGTGACGTTATTGACCTGCCGGCGCCACTCGAAGGGCGCGCCGAGCGTCCCGCCAATGTTCTTCCCCAGCCAGCACCCGAGAACCTTGGAGCGGTACGTTTCCCGTGAGATTTGCATGGAGACCTCCTACAGAGCTTCGCCAGATGGGCATTGCGGTAGTGTAGCGTACATATCGCGGGGCAGGGAAAACCTCCATCCCCAGGTGAGCGACGGAGGACGACATGAGGCGTTGGTGAGCGCGGCTAGAGGCCCGTTCCCATCACGTCGCGGAGCCAGACCATCTTCTAGCGACCCTCGCCGCCGTAGTACACATACCTTGCCGAGGTCTTGAAGATGAACGCCGTGGCAGCAACGATCGCCACGAAGAGCAGCCAGGCCATGGCGCATGCGTAGCCCATCTTGAAGAACTGGAACGCGTTCTGGAACAGGTACATGGGATACATCATCGTGCTGTTGGCCGGACTACCTGTGCCGTTCGTCATGACCCACGCCTGGGTGAAGTACTGGAACGACCCGATGAGGCCCATGATGAGCATGAACAGGATATGGGGACTCATCATGGGTGCAGTAATGTGGACGGTCTTCTGCCAGGACGAGGCACCATCCAGCTCTGCCGCCTCATAGTACTCTTCCGGCACGCCCTGCAGACCGGCCAGGAATATCACCATGGCATTGCCCACGCCCCACAGGCTCATGAGAATGAGCGCAGGCTTGGACCATGCCGGGTCCGCCAGCCAACCGATGGGCGTCTTCACGCCAGCTACGCCCAGAAGACGCTCGATACCGGTCCACCGCGCCATGAGGTTCACCAGGCCGTGCTGTGGGTTCAGAAGCCATAGCCACAGGACGGACGATGCCACCACCGGTACCACCGACGGAACGTAGAAGAGTGTGCGGAAGAAGGCCTGACCCCTTACCTTCTGGTTCAACAGCAAGGCAAGTAGGAATGCGGCGACGATGCCCAGCGGAACGGCGAACACCGAGTAGTAGATCGTGTTCCATATGGACTCGAAGAGTAGGCCGTGGTGCGTGAGGTCGCGCCAGATAAGCCGATAGTTGCCCAGCCCCACCCAGATGGGCGGCTTCAGCGCGGAGTAGGAGCAGAAACTGTAATAGAGGGAAGCCGCCAGAGGGTACACCGTCAGCAGCGCGAGGCCCACAATCGCCGGCGCAGTGAAAAGCAGGCCGTTGATGGTGTGCTGGCGGGCTATGACGCTCGCCCGTCCGGTCCGTGGCTTAACCTCTGCAACCATGCGAAGGATTGTACCTGAGCGCTGGTACCGGACCTACGGCAAGTATGCCGCGTCCTCAGAGGATGTACCGACTGAGATCCGTATCGCCAGCGATGCCGGATAGCCTTTGGCGCACGTATTCGCTGTCGATGCGCACGGATTTCTCCGGCAGGTCGGGAGCTTGGAAGGATATCTCCTCCAGCAGCCGCTCCATGACCGTATGAAGGCGGCGCGCCCCGATATTCTCGCTCTGAGTGTTCACCATGGCAGCTATGCGGGAAATCTCGGCGATAGCATCCTCGGTGAACTCCAGCGCGATCCCTTCCGTTGCCAGGAGGGCTGTGTACTGGCGTACCAAGGCGTTCTTGGGTTCGGTCAGAATCCTTCGGAAGTCCTCTTCGCCCAGACTCTCCAGCTCGACGCGTATGGGAAGGCGCCCCTGAAGCTCCGGTATGAGGTCCGACGGCTTGGATACGTTGAACGCACCGGCACAGATGAACAGGACGTGATCCGTCCTGACAGGTCCGTACTTCGTCGTCACGGTGGACCCTTCGATGATGGGCAGAAGGTCCCTCTGCACACCTTCTCGGGAGACATCCGGGCCCACGCCGCCTTCTCGTCCCGCAATCTTGTCAATCTCGTCTATGAAAACGATGCCATCCTGTTCAGCTCGCTCGATGGCCTCGTGGACCAGAGCGTCGCGGTCCACGAGTTTCCTTGCCTCTTCTTGCTGGAGCACGTCCAGTGCTTCTCGTACCGTCATGACCCGTGGCTTGCGCTTGCCTCCGAAAAGGCTGCCGAGGCTCGACTGGAGGTCCATGGCCATCTCCTCCATGCCCTGGGGCGTGAAGACCTGCACGGACGGGGTATGGGACTGCTCCACCTCGATCTCGATGCGCTCGTCATCCTTGAGGCCGGCTGCGACCTGCTCGCGGAGACGGCCTCTGATACGCGCTCGACGCTCGCGGAGGCTCTCGTCCTCTTCCCGGTCGTCGTCTTCCTGGTCGGGGCGGATGGGATGGGTGGCGCCCCCGAAGATGGAGCCGAGTGTTACCTGGAAGCTGGAGGCAGACGGTCGGTCGCCGCGGCTACGGCGTCCTGCAGGTTGCATGATATCCACGATACGATCAATGGCGCGCTGCCGTGCTTCCTCTTCGACCTCGGCCATGCGCTCCGCCTCGACCAGTCGGTAGGCTGTCTGCATCAGATCCCGAACCACCGAGTCGACGTCGCGTCCTACATAGCCGACCTCGGTGAACTTCGTCGCCTCGATCTTCACGAACGGGGCCGATGTCAGCGCAGCCAGCCGTCTGGCGATCTCGCTCTTACCGACGCCCGTGGGACCGATCATGAGAATGTTCTTGGGGATGACCTCGTCTCGTAGATCAGGCGGTAGCATCCTCCGGCGGTAGCGATTGCGCAAGGCAACTGCTACGGCCCGCTTCGCATCCTTCTGACCGACGATGTACTTGTCCAGCTCCTCGACGATGCGCGCCGGTGTCAGCTCCTCACGCGCGCGTCGCCCTGCCGACCTTTCCTCTGTCATGCCATACCTCACCGTAATGCTGCCGCTGCTTGCTCGAACCGGTGGCGCTCTGTGCTGCCTAGGCCGCCGCTTGGACAGCGAGTCGCGCGGCTTCCTGCATGGTGGCTGCTGTTGTCAACGCCGAGCCCGCCAGCAATGCCGCCCCCTCGGCCGCTCGCGTGCCCGCCAGCCGCACGATGATAGGCACTCGAAGGTCCATGCCTGCGGTTGCCTCTAGAATGCCCTTGGCCACCTCGTCGCAGCGGGTGATGCCGCCGTAGATATTCACCAGGACACTTCGCACGGACGGGTGCATGAGGATCAACTCCAGGGAACTCCGAACCGCGTCGGCTTTCGCACCACCGCCCACGTCGAGGAAGTTGGCCGCCTTCCCTCCTGCTCGTGCGACTTCGTCCAAGGTTGCCATGACCAGGCCGGCGCCATTGCCCATGACCCCTATGGTGCCGTCCAGACGCACGTATTGAATGCCGCGTCGCTGGGCCTCGGCTTCGATGGGATCTTCTGCGGCCTCTTCTTGCATGGCCGCCAAATCAGGATGACGGAACAGGGCATTGTCGTCAATCGTGATCTTGGCGTCCGCGGCCAGCACGTTCCCTGTCGCCGTCACGGCAAGGGGATTGATCTCGACCAACGTGGCATCGAGATGGACGAACGCATCGTACAGGCCGAGCAGGACCGGAACCAGGCAGGAAGTGAGTTCCTTGGTGATACCGCACTCGTAACACGCTCTGCGAACCTGATAGGCGCGCAGCCCCATGCCAGGCTCGATGGTCTCTCTAGCGATGGCGTCGGGGTGCTCGGCGGCAACGGCCTCGATGTCCATGCCGCCCATGGCGCTGAAGACGAACACATTGCGGCGCAGGGAGCGATCCGGCACCAGCGCCGCGTAGAACTCCTTCTCGACGACAAGGGGCTCTTCGATCAACAGCTTCTCCACCCTGATTCCCTGGGGGGCTTGATGGGTCTTCAGGAGCATGCCCAGCATGTCGCCAGCCAGGCGTTCTGCTTCGTCCGGAGATTCTGCCATGCGTATGCCGCCTGCCTTCCCGCGCCCGCCGGTATGTACCTGGGCCTTGAGGACAGCCCGGCCTCCAAGCTCTGCTACGGCGTGTCGGGCCTCGGCGGCAGTGCTGACAACACCTCCGTTGCGTGGAACAGGAACTCCCGTCTGAGACAGCAAGTGTTTGGATTGGTATTCGTGGAGTTTCACGCTTCCTCCATTGTCGTTGGCGGATCATGCTCCGAGGGGGGATCCACCCACCGGCCGTCCGCCTTGATCAGTGCCACTAGTTCTTCTACGCCTCGCTCCTGGGGGATGTTGCTCTTGACCTCCTGGCGTTTGCGGTAGAGCGAAATCCTACCGCCGCCTTTCCCGACGTAGCCATAGTCCGCGTCTGCCATCTCGCCAGGTCCGTTCACAATGCAGCCCATGACGGCGATGTCCAGTCCTACGAGGTGACCTGTGGCGGCTTTGACCTGCGCCAGCACTGTGGGAAGGTCGAACTTGGTCCTCCCGCAGGAGGGGCAGGCGATGAACTCCACACGGGTCTTGCGCAACCCAAGCGCCTGGAGGATCTCGTAGCAAACCGGCAGTTCGTTGAGCGGATCTTCCGAGAGCGAGACCCGCATGGTGTCGCCGATGCCCTCGGCAAGGAGAGTGGCAATGCCCGCCGTGCTCTTGATCCGTGCGTACTGCCCGTCACCTGCCTCTGTGACGCCCAGATGGAGGGGATAGTCCATGCCCTCCTCCTCCATCCGCTGCACCATGAGGCGGTTGGCAGCCAGCATGACGGGCACCCTGCTCGCTTTCAGGGAGATGACAATGTCACGGTAGTCATGCCGCTCGCAGATGCGGATGTACTCCAGTGCCGACTCCACCATCCCCTGCGGTGTGTCCCCGTACATCACGGTCAGACGTTCCGCGAGGCTGCCATGGTTGACGCCGATTCTCATGGCTACGCCCCGTTCTTTGCATGCACGAATGACGGGCAAGAGGTCTGATTCGATGGCATCCAGCTCGGCCTGTATCTCGCTCTGCGTGTACTCCTCGCTCCGTTGGACGGGCTTGCGGAAAACGAAGAGGCCGGGGTTGATGCGGACCTTGTCTACGTAGCGTGCCACCTCTACGGCGATGGCGCTCCCCTGATGGTGGACATCTGCGACGAGCGGTACGTCGCGATACCTCTTCCGGACTTGGGCCTTGATCTCGCCAAGGCAACGCGCTTCCTGCAGGTTGGGTGTGGTGACGCGCACGATCTCGGCGCCGGCGCGGTGCATGGCGATGATCTGCTCCACTGCCGCCGGAACGTTGTGGGTCTCTGCGGTTATCATGGACTGGACGACAATAGGGTTATCGCCGCCGATCGCGACATCACCGACGCGTACGACCCGTGTGCGACGCCGGGGAAAGGTCATCGGGATCATGGATGCTAATCTCCGAAGGTCAGCTCCTGCTACGTTGCTACTGACGCTTGTGGGGGGATTATAGCACCCGGAAACGAGGGGTATCAGGGAGAGCCCTGTTCCGTGCGAACCTGGAGGTAGCGCCGGGCCACAGCGCGGAAGATTGGCGGAATAGCCTCTGCGAGAAGGAGCGACCAGCGTCCCATGGGCGCCAGGACGACCTGCTCACGCGGTCTCATGGCGCAGCGTACGATGGCTTGACCTACCACTCCCACAGGTGCCGCCTTCACGATACTGCGACCGCAGCCTGGCACCTTGTTCACGGTAGCTTCGAAGAAGGGCGTGTCCGTCAAGCCAGGCATGATGACAGAGACGTAGATACCAGTACCGCGCAGCTCCATACTGAGGGATTGGCTCAGAGCATTCACAGCGTGTTTGGTAGCGGCATAGGCCGAGTTGAGCGGCAGAGCGAAGCGCCCCGCCAGTGAGGAGACGTTGATGATATGTCCGGACTCCTGGCGCCGCATCTGCTGAAGCGCCACCTGACAGCCGTGGAGAACGCCCATGTAGTTGACTTCCCAGAGAGCCCGCATCTCCTCCGGCGTGGTCTGCTCCACCCACGCCACCATGCCGTAACCTGCGTTGTTGACCCAGACATCTACCCTGCCGAAGTGCTCCAGAGTAGCGTCCAGGAGACGCTGGACCTGACTGCGGTCTGCGACGTCCGTCACCACTGCCAGGGCCTTTGCGCCCGACGCCTCGATCTCGGCGTGCACCTCCTCCAGAAGCTCCCGCCGGCGAGCACCAACGACTACATGAGCGCCATGCCGAGCGAATCGCAGGGCCGCGTCACGACCGATGCCGGACGACCCTCCTGTGATCACGACAACTCGATTGCGCAAGGTTCTCGCCATGACCTTCGCCCCTCCTTCTGTTCGCTAGGTCTAGGCAGTCCCGCAACCAGAAACGGGGCCGTCTCGCCGACGACCCCGCTCCATGCCGCGACGTTCACGCTCTCGCTGGCGATGTCCTAACGCGGACTTGGGACAGTGCCAGGGGCGAGCGGCGGCGCACCGCCGGGAGTGGGAGGTGCACCGGGCATCATCCCGCCGCTCTGTATGGTAGGTCCGCTACTGCCGAGACCTGGCGGTGCCAGCGATCCGCCCTGAACGGGCTGGTTCGAGATATTGGGCGGTACCGGATCCTTGGTACTCATGCTCCGAAACTGCGGCGGTAACATGGACGGCGGCTTCATCGCCGTTGCTTGCGGCGCCGCCCGGTACTGCCACACGTAGATGCCGATCACAATAGCCACCACGACGGCGATGATAATGGCTGCCGCGGCGGGGCTGATGTTCTGCTTCACTTGCGCACCTTCCCTGGGGCTAGTCGACGTCCCTCGCATCCTGATCGCGGCCGTCCCATGTCCAGGCACCGTCATTGCGGACGAGCCAGTTCAGGTCCAGGTTCTGGGGTGGATTGCCGTAAGGAGCGTAGTTGCTCGGTGGAATGACCCTTGCCTGCCGGAACTGGCCGCCGGGCACATACTTGCCGTGCCCGTCCATGAAGCAGACGTTGAGGTTGAGCCCCTGGACGAGCTGTGGATCTATCATCGTCATGACAGCCTGCTGGTTGTTATGGTACGACGCATACTCGTGGATCAGGACGATGGAAGCCGGCACGTTGTAGTCGCCCAGTTTCAGCGGGCGGCCCAGGAAGTCGCCGGCCGCCGCGATGGCGTGCTTGTAGAGGTAGTGGTTCCCCTCGGGAAACTCCTGTGCCATGCCATCGGCAACACCAGTTCCTCCCAGAAGGAAGTTGCGCGGCCCACTGGGACACAAGCATAGTTGCTTGTTCTTGAGATACGGCTGGATGTAGCGAACCCAGCTCCGGAAGCCCACCCAGGTGCCGCAATAAGGATCCCAGCCAGGATAGTCACCGCCCAGGCCGTTCTGGGTTGTCAGGAAGGTCTCGTCGTAGTCCTGGACATACATGAGCATGCCCAGGCCAAGCTGCTTGATGTTGCTAAGGCAGCTTGTGCGTCGCGCTTGGTCCCTGGCCTTGGCAAAGACAGGGAAGAGAATCGCAGCGAGGATCGCGATGATGGCGATCACGACCAACAGCTCGATCAACGTGAAGCCCGTGCGTCTTGACTTGGAAGACATCTTACCTCCTCCTCTGGGTTGTACCCGGTTCACAGTTGCCAACCTGGTCGGACTGGTCCCTGCACGACACAAAGCGTCCGTCGCGCCGAAGAACAGCACCGTTGCTTCTAGTATAGGCAGCGCCATTCGGACTGTCAAGCACTTTCAGCGCATTCGTGGAGATTGCGTTTGCGCTGTCGGGCAGGACAGGCGCGGGGCGGCTTACCGCTCGGAGGAGCCGCCGCCCTGCTTGAGTGCCTTCTCGATCTTGGCCCAAGTATCGCGCAGGGTCACGGTACGGTTGAAGACCGGCCTGCCGTCGGTCGTGTCGGGATCCGCGCAGAAGTAGCCCAACCGTTCGAACTGGTAGCGATCGCCTGGTTGGACTTTGGCAATGCTCGGCTCGACGAAGCCCTGCAGGACCTGGAGCGAGTTCGGGTTCAGATTGTCGAGATAGGTCTTGCCCGGTTCCACATCGTCCGGGTCGCGCGTGAGGAAGAGATGGTCGTACAACCGGATTTCGGCAGGCACCGCCGTCGCTGCAGAAAGCCAGTGCAGGGTGGCCTTGACCTTCCTCCCGTCAGGTGCGTTACCTCCTCGCGTTGCAGGGTCGTAGGTGCAGCGGACTTCGATGACATTGCCCTGCGGGTCCTTGACGACTTCCTCGCAGCGGATGAAGTAAGCACTGCGCAAGCGAACCTCACGGCCTGGAGCCAGACGGTAGTACTTCGGCGGTGGCTCCTCCCGGAAATCGTCTTGCTCGATGTAGAGCTCCCGTCCAAATGGCACCTTCCGCGTTCCAGCCGAAGGATCCTCGGGATTGTTGACCAGCTCCATCTCCTCGAACTGGTCCTCCGGATAGTTCGTCAGCACGACTTTCAGGGGCCGAAGCACCGCCATGGCGCGTGGAGCACGCAAGTTCAGATCGTCCCGCACACAATCCTCGAACAGAGCGACATCCACCAGGCTATCGGTCTTCGAGACTCCGATGATCTCGCAGAACTTGCGAATTGCTTCGGGCGGCACGCCGCGCCGTCGGAGACCTGCCAGAGTGGGCAACCGCGGATCATCGTAACCGCTGACATAGCCGCCATTGACGAGCTCGATGAACCGGCGCTTGCTCATGACCGTGTATGTCATGTTCAGACGCGCGAACTCGATCTGCCGTGGATGGTAGATGCCGAGCTGGTCGAGGAACCAATCGTAGAGGGGGCGATGGATCTCGTACTCTTGCGAGCAGAGGGAGTGGGTGATACCCTCGATGGAGTCCTCCAATCCGTGAGCCCAGTCGTAGGTGGGATAGATGCACCACTTATCGCCCTGACGGTGGTGCCGAGCGTGGATGATGCGGTACATCACCGGGTCGCGCAGGAGGAGGTTCGGCGACGCCATGTCAATCTTGGCTCGAAGGGTCTTGGCCCCGTCGGGAAACTCGCCAGCACGCATGCGGGCGAAGAGATCCAGGTTCTCCTCGACGCTCCGGTTGCGATAGGGACTCTCGACACCAGGAGTGGTGAGCGTCCCACGCGTAGCGCTCAGTTCTTCAGCCGAGAGGTCGCAGACGTAGGCTTTCCCCTTGCGTATGAGCTGCACGGCCCATTCGTACATCTGCTCGAAGTAGTCGGATGCGAAGAAGAGACGGTCCTCCCAGTCGGCTCCCAGCCAGCGGACGTCCTCGATGATGCTCTCGACGAACTCGGCCTCCTCCCGAAGCGGGTTCGTGTCGTCGAACCTGAGGTTGAACTTCCCACCGAACTCTAGCGCAATGCCGTAGTCAATCCATACTGCCTTGGCGTGGCCGATGTGGAGATAGGCGTTGGGTTCTGGTGGGAAGCGCGTATGTACCCGATCGAACCTACCTGTACGCAGGTCCTCCGTGACGGCTTCCCGGATGAAATCCAGGGGTCGCTCCCTACCAGCCGGCGCATCGGATCGCATAGCCAACTCTCCTTGGGCGACCGGCTCCTGCGTGGCAGAGACCTACCGCAGAGCCGATCCTCCTGTGGGCAGTATACCGCGGCTCGAGTTGGCGCCGTTCAGCGTGCGCCGTCAGCTTGCGGCAGCCTTGACCGTCGCCTTCGAGCGAGTCTCCTGCAGAGCGATATCAGCGTTCCGTCGCTCCAGAATGCTCAACGAGAGCTCGATGACTTCCTTGGCTTCATCCGGAGTCATGCAGCCGACCGTGACCATGTCCTGGGGCCGCAGAGTATTCCAGACGAAGTGGAACGCCTGGAATGGGCGTATCTGACCAGACGCCATGGGCTTGATGGTGATGACAGGCTTCTTGGCGCCATGGATGATTCGCTGGGTCCAGTCCACTTCCAGTGGCATGAGGAAGCCCATGGCATTGTAGATGGCGATATAGGTCTCAGCATCGAGGCCTGTCTCGTCTGTGAAAACGATCGTCTGCGGTAAGTGGGTGCTCAGGCCGGGTATGAGGCCCCGTTGGCGCATCTCGGCGAAAACAGGCGCCATGTGCCGGACCTCTCGCGCGCAGTTGTCTACCATGTCGTCGGTGGTGCTGGTATGGGGCATGCAGAACGTCGCACCGCAGTCCACCTCTGCGTCCAGGAGCCGGCGGATCTCGTCCATGTCAAAGCCCTCCGTGGCCGTGCGCCGGTCGTGGGGCAGCGATGGGGTCGAGACGATGATGCACTTGCGGCCCGCTCGTTGCTCCGCTTCCTTGACGCCCGCCTGAAGAAGCGGGTTGCGGCCGAAGCCCATGACGGCGTCCACTCCGGCGTTGAGGAATACCTCGAGCAGGTCGGCCAAGGTGTGGTAGTCGGCGAACGTCTCGTGGATCAGCTTGTCTTTGGATGGTGTACAGTGGCTGTAGCCAAGAAACCAGTTGCTGCCAATGATCATCCGGGGCATGGACACGCCGCCGACAAGCGTGCGCGGAAA
This sequence comes from Chthonomonadales bacterium, assembly GCA_037443035.1. Lineage (GTDB taxonomy): Bacteria > Armatimonadota > Chthonomonadetes > Chthonomonadales > CAJBBX01 > JABWBA01. Next base: position 10,617 of record JBBIPC010000033.1, on the reverse strand, counting down.
CTGATGCATCGTTCACTCCTGTTCTGGAAAGTCATTCTGGCGATTCGCCGACAGACGGCGCAGTACCTTCCCGATAGCACATCCATCTTGCCGTAGAGCGGCGCAGACGTACGCCACATGCATTTCGCGCCGGACGCGACAGGGGCTGCGCTGTGTATAATGGGACCATGGGCAAGGGGCGTTTCGCGGATCGCCTGGCACGTGCAACGGCACTCGCTGTGCTTCTGCTACTGCTGGGGCTCTCTCTTGCGCCGCTGGCGATGATGCTCCTGCTGAGTCTGAAAACCAACGCAGATATCTTCACGAACTTCTGGGGCCTGCCCAGCCCGGCGAAGTGGAGCCACTATGTCCGCGCGGCTCAGTCGCTCTGGCCCTTTCTGCTGAACACGTTCATCGTAACGCTCGTCGTCGTGCCCGGCGTCGTCTGGCTAGCCTCCCTAGCAGGCTATGCTCTGGCCAGGCTCCGCTTCCGCGGCCGCGAAGCCGTTTACGCCGGCGTGCTCGCGCTCCTCATGATTCCGGGAATCCTGACCCTCATCCCGACCTACGCACTCGTCCAGAGCATGGGCCTTCTGAACACGCGCTGGGCGCTGATCCTGCCCTACCTGGCAGGCGGACAGGTGTTGGGCATCGTACTCTGCCGTACCTTCATCAGCGGATTGCCAGAGGAGCTTTTCGAGGCCATGCGGCTGGACGGTGCGGATGACCTGCGCATGTATCGCCATCTCGCCCTGCCGTTGACTATCCCCACGTTGAGCACAGTGGCCATCATGACAAGCCTGGGGGTCTACAACGACTACATATGGCCTCTGGTGGCCATCAGCGATAACGCGCTGCAGACCTTCACAGTAGGCGTGACGCGCTTTTCCGGCGAGTTCAACATGGAGTATGGGCCGACCCTCGCCGGTTACGTTGTAGGGAGCATCCCGCTGATCCTCCTGTTCGCGTTCGGCATGAGAGCCTTCGTCAAGGGCGTGACCAGCGGTGCCCTTCGTGCTTAGCAGAATCGAAGAGGTTGCGAACCTAAGGAGTTGCCCGTGCTGACGCGACGAGAGTTTCTATACGCAGCCGCAAGCTCGACTTTCTCCATGTCCCTTGCCGATGCACCTTCCGACAGGCTTACTTCCAGGCGTCTAGCCGGCATGCTCGAGCCTATCCGGACGAAGACCGACTTGCCAGCGCTGGCAGCAGTGGCCATCGAAGATGGTCGTGTGGTCGCCGAGGCTGCAACCGGCGTGCGCAAGTATGGCGGCACGACGCGGGTTACCGCGCGGGACCGTTTCCATCTCGGATCGTGCACCAAGGCCATGACGGCGACCCTCGTGGCCATGCTCATCGAAGAGGGCAAGCTCGATTGGACGACGCCGCTTGCAGAGGGCCTGCCCGAGATAGCAGAAGACATGCACCCGGACATGCGCCGCGTGACTGTGGACCACCTGCTGGCGCACCGGTCGGGGCTTGCGGGCTCGCTCCACCCCGCTCCAGCCAATCTGGCGGAAGTTGCAGAAGGTAGACGTTCGCCCGAGGCCTCCCGGCGGCAGCGCCTGGCATTCGTGACGAAGATCCTGCGAGGCCGACCTGGCACCGAGCCCGGTTCGACCTACGCCTATAGCAACGCGGGCTACATGGTCCTGGGTGCCATTGTGGAACGACTCTTGGACGCGCCGTGGGAAGAGATCATGCGAAAGCGCATCTTCGGACGGCTGCGTATGCGTACGGGCGGTTTCGGCGCCATGGGCACTCCAGGCAAGCAGGATCAGCCGTGGCAGCATCGCCTGCGCGATGGCCAGCACGTGCCCGTATCCCCGGGCATTCTTGCAGACAACCCCCCGGCTCTCGGCCCTGCCGGCACAGCCCACTGTTCGCCAGGCGACTGGGGCAAGTACCTGGCGGCCACGCTCATGGGCCAGAGGGAGCCAGGTCACTTGCTCAAGCCGGAAACGTGGCAACGCCTATTGAGCCCGCAGTTCGGGGGCAACTACGCTGGCGGTTGGCTGGTCACGCAGCGGGACTGGGGAGGAACGGTGCTGACCCACGCAGGCTCCAATACCATGAGTTTCTGCGTCGCGTGGTTGGCGCCGGAAAAGGGGTTCGGTGTGGGCGTCATGACGAATCAGGGAGGCGATGAAGCCGCCCGGGCCTGCGATGAGGTGGCCGGTGCCGCTATCCAATCATTGACCAAGGGAGGCAAGCTGCCATGATCATACGTACCAGCGCCAATGCCAGGGTCGGCATTATCGGTAATCCGTCCGATGGTTTCTTCGGCAAGACGATTGCCGCCACCATCGCCAACTTCTCCGCCCGCGTCACTCTCTGGGAAAGCCCGTCGCTGCAGATTGTGCCCCATCCCGTCCACGACCCCTCCCAGTTTCCGTCCCTCGATGCTCTCAAGGAGACGGCCATTCGCGATGGCTATTACGGTGGCATGCGGCTCATCTTTGCAGCGTGCAAGCGTTTCGCCCAGTATTGCGAGGACCACGGCATCGCCCTTCCCACGAGGAACTTCACCATCACCTACGACACGGACATTCCCCGGCAGGTGGGACTCGCTGGCTCCAGCGCCATCGTGACCGCCACCATCAAGGCCCTCATGCAGTTCTTCGACGTAACCGAAGAGCAGCTACCCAAGCCCGTGCAGCCGAACCTGGTGCTGGATGTGGAGATGCAAGAACTGGCCATCGCTGCTGGCCTGCAAGATCGCGTGGTGCAAGTCTATGGCGGTTGCGTCTACATGGATTTCTCCCGGAATCTCATGGAGAGCCGAGGCTACGGTGATTACGTTCCACTGGACATCAACCTCCTTCCTCCCATGTACCTTGCATGGGATAGCCATCCCAGCGATTCGGGACGGATTCACTCAGATGTGCGTGCGCGTTTCCATCGTGGCGATCCCGAAGTGGTTGACGGCATGCGGCGCTTCGTCGAACTGACAGAGGAGGCTCTGGAGGCGCTCCGTCGCGGCGACATGCACCGTCTGGCCGAGCTGATGAACGCCAACTTCGACCTTCGTCTGCGGCTCTACGGAGAGGACGTCGTCGGTCAGAGGAACCTGAACATGATCCGGTATGCCCGCGAGCTTGGTTTCCCAGCCAAGTTCCCTGGCTCTGGTGGCGCAGTCATCGGTCTCATCCCTGCGGGGCGTAGGCTAGAGGAGCTCTCGGAGGCATGCGCACGGGCGGGCTTCCAGCTCGCCCCCATCCGCTGGTTGGCTGCTCCGGACATAGAGCCTGTCGAAAGCGCCTAGCCTCGCCCGAAGCGGTAGGTCCCGTCGGGCATGAGCCGGAATGTATGGGAGCCGCCTGATACGAGATGGATTGTCGCAGCGACCTTCGCCTCTGGGTCGTGCAATCGGGAGAGAGCGCGCACCGGTGATGGCTTGCCGGCCTTCGAGGGTGCGAGGATATAGACAAGGTCGGTACGTCCTCGCGCCTTGACGCTGTAATAGACGCACGGTCGGGGATCGGCTCCCGTCAGCCCGTGCCGCTTGGGCAGCCACCCCTGGACGAATGGTTCCATCTGGCCTGTAATGATGCGCACCTGGAGGCCATCCGTCGCCAAGGGCAGAATCGTCAGATTAGGGCCATCACGCACGGTGACAACTGAATGGGTGGCCGCATCTACTCGAACTTCCTGCGCATCCAGATGAAACGTGCTTTCGTACAGGTGCTCGGCGTCGTCGTTGGGTTCGAGGGTATCGCAGACGAGCCAGTAGTGTGGTTTCACGAAGAGGACGCGGCGGGTATGGACGACGTGTCGGAGCTTCGATGGTCCCCAGTTCTCCTCCGGGAGAAGCCCATACCTGGCCGCTGCATAGTCGAGGTCCCTGCCCGTCTTCCACTGAACCTCGACCGGTTTCCGGACGACATAACCGTCGCGCGGACCGCCTCGCCGGTTCTGCTCCAGACCGTCCACGTGGACTACATTGTGGCCCCGTGCCGAAAGTACATACCGGCGCATGTCCGAAGCGTCGTAGGCGTAGGAGCCGGCCTCGAAGACGAGCCGTGCGCCGTAAGCGTGAAGCACGAAGGACAGCTTGTCTTCGTGCTGATGGCCGTACCCGAATGGCCCGCAGTCCATCATGAGGAAGAGAGCTTCTGGATCCCAGCCCGAACGCATGACAGCCCAGCCGGCATAGGGGAAGAACAGCGAGGTCTCCCTGGGCTGCCGACCCTCTTTGCCATCGGATGCGATCCACCGCCAGTCCTCGCGCTTAGGGAACAGTCGCAGACCTTCGGCCAGAACTCCACGTACGTTGACGCTCCAGGAGTCGTTGAAGGGGGGTATGTCCCGGTCCGGTGACATGGCCCGCAGGTTGAGGTCGTACATACGCTCGAGGCCAGCCTTGTATCCTTCGGGTACGGCTATGCTGTTCAGCTCTGCCAACTGGAGCGCCTGGACGAAGTTCCTCAACGACACGTTGTGATACCCCGGCGTCAACTCGACCTGCGCTCCGTCCGGGTAGACCTGCGCATCCACCTCTCTTCGCAGGCGGCTCAGTGCGTTGGTGCGCCACTTCTCCGCATCGCGGAACTCCGGGAACAGGACACCCACATGAAACTCCCCGTTAGCCTCCATGCACAGCCAGTTTCCGCCCGTGGGGAACCTGTCCAGATAGGCGGCGTGCCGACCCATGCATTCCACCATCGCGAGCAGCACCTCGTCCGGGAAAACGTCCGGGTGGAGGAGCATCCGGTGGTAGACCTCGGGCCATGAACTGAACATGCGGATGCCGGCTTCGATCGTCCTCCAGCGCGAAAACGGCGATTGAAGGGCGCGGTTCTCTGGCGGTGGGCTGTCGCGGATCCAGTCGAGGATCTGCCTGGCCAACTCCCGGCCGTAGCGGGCGTCACCGGTGGCGTTGTAGGCCCGGGCCAGAGCGGCCCATGCGCTGTGGCGATTGAGCTGCCAGGTCCATTCGTGGTCTGGGGCGTGAGGCGAGCCGGGCTGGGTGGTGGGATTGTAAGACCAGTCGATCTTCTCTCCGAATTCGTGGCTAATGCCCACCGACTCGAGAACGTGGCGCAGGGCCATATCCGCGGTCTCCAACTCACTGCGCGAGGCGTCCCGCGACGGAGAAGCGGGATCCACGAACCACCTCGGTGCTTTGCGCGTCCGCAGATACGCTGCGAACGCCGTGCGTGCGCGCGCTGTGTCACCACCAAGCGCCGCTTCGCGGACCGGCGCCAGCTCGGGCCGGTCCAGATCGAGACTGTCCAGCAAGGGGTCTGCCATGATCTCCCCTACGGGGGCTGCCAAGAAGGCTGCACTGGCAGCAATAACCTCACGCCGAGTTGGCATACCTCCCTCCTCCTTGGACCTAGACTATGGCGCACTTCCCGCTCAGGTATTCCTCGGCGAACGCACCAGATTCCTGCCGGTAGAGGCGCAGCCGCGTTGCGACTACCGCGGCGCGGACCGATCCCATCGTGGCAAGCGGCCTTCCGAGCCGACCCCGATGAGACAACCTCACCTGCGCGTCCGTAGAAAATGGACCCCACGACAGGTACGGCGGGTAGGTCGTGCTAGGTGAATGGTCCTCACCCAGGCCAGCCTGACCGTGAATTGTCAGGCTGAGAAACGAATCCCGCACGCGGGACAGGCCGACCTACGTAGGTAGGGCGGGTGATTCATCGCGCAGCGGCTTCTGGATCACACTGACGACGTCCGGCTTGGTCGCGATACCCAACTGGCACAGAGATATGGTGCCCCCAGCCAGACTAACCTGTTGCCGTACTACCACCAGACCTGCTTCATTGCAGAATTCCACCATTTGCTCGGCGGTCATGTCGCTCCGCCAGCTTCGCCTGTGACAACCGCATCGTGCATGATGCACCACAGCCACGCCGCCGGGTCTGAGCACACGGGCGAACTCCCTGACGTAACTATGGATGTCCCGCGGCTCGATATGCACGAACGTGTCGAAGGACCAGATGGCATCCACAGATGCGGCGGACACGAACGGCAGCGTACGACCGTCGTTGACGTGATACTCGATATGACTCTCGGAGGCGAATCGCGCTCTACACAGAGCGATGCACGCCGGCGTGATGTCAACGAGGATAAGGCGGGAGGCAAGGGGTATGAGGTACTCGGTCCACCGGCCGGCGCCCGGCCCGATCTCCAGAACACAGGAACCAGCGGGAATATGCGGCCTCAGCAGCTCGTTCAGGATGGCTTCCTTCCACTCCTGAGACGGCGTCCATTCTTCGCCCAAACGCGACCAGTCGTGGGTCTCCCAGACCTCCAGATTCGCCTCCACGGTGTTCGGCGGGCGCTCATGGCGCAGTTTCCGCCACGCTTTGCGAGCGAACACGCCGGTGGCGCGCACCAGCCCCAAGTCACGAATCACTCTTCGTGCCACACCTAGAACCGCCCGTAGTCCCGAAGCCATGATGCCTCCTGGGTCGCAGTTCACGAAGCCGATGACGCTCTAGTGCACGCCCTTACCGTTCGCCACTCCATAGATTCGGCACTCCTGACCCGAGTCCCTTTGGCGTTGCCACGCTTCGGTACCGACTGCTGGGGAGCCTCAGAACCGCACCTGCCAGCGAGTGGTATCCGACTCCGTGACGACAGGCAGGTGTATGGAGCCACTGGCGCCACTATGCCATGGCACCTTCCGCCGACCAGCACGAGCGTCTCGTGGCGCTGCGCCACCGGCGGCGATGATGATGGAGCCGCTCTGGCCAGGAGGACGATGGAGGGTTCCACTGAGCGTGCCTGCGCGCCATGATACGTCTTGCAGCTCCATCCCACCGCTCTGATGGAACGTTGTCCCCACAGGCCACGGGTGCTGCCTTGCCTCCCGGATAATCAGCAGCTTCACCGATGGACCGAAGAACGAGACCTCCCACATGGCCGGTGAAGGCGAGACGATGAGGCCCTGGGCATCACCCGGATGACGATAGCCATGGGGGTTCCTAAGGTCGAAGGGAGATGCACCCAGATACTGCTGCGACCAGAACTCGAGAACAGCGCTGGAACGTGATTCCTCGATGCCAAGACGTTCGAGGGGGAGCTTGAACGTCGTGATCCGAGCCTTGCCGTAGGGCACGTTGTCGTTCGTGTCGTAGTTGAAGAGGCCCACGAGCTTCCAGCGGTCCCATTCTCCGTCCACCGAGAGAACCCACACTCGGGAGACGCCCTCTGCAGCCTCTTTCCTGGCCTCGCCACCCCTGCCACCAGTCGAAGCATCGTATGCGAGAGTGCTGGCTTCCAGCGGCTCGAACAGGTCCACAGGCCTCGCGGATACGCCGAGTGGCGGCAGCGTCGCTAGGAGTATCTGCCAGCGGTCCTCGGGCAGGTTCGTCAGGTTATCGCCGATGTCTACCTGCCCTCCAGCGAGAAACGTCGCCGTTGCCCGCAACCTCGCTTCCTCCACAGTCCCCGACAATCCAACGACCATGCACGACGGCTGGATGATGCCCCAGCGCCGATTCTTCCAAAGATGACCAGCGACTTTCCGGCCATAGTCTTCCTCGAGGTGCTTCCATCCTACGAAACCAGTGTTTCCTGTGTCGTCGCACGTGTACAGGAGCGGCATGGCACCCTTGCCTGGGATGTCCGGCCCTCCGCAGTTCAGAATCCACGCCTCCTTCTGGCCTACCGCAATCTCGCGAAGCATGATGTCCATCCCTATTCGGACGGCTTCGGCTCCTCCACCGGCCACTACGGCACGGTCGTGGCGCCCGGTCAGGGCTCCGCTCAGAGCGCCGCTCATGAAATCCGGCTTCAAGTAGCGCACTCCGCGCCGGCTCAGAGAGCGCATCTGCGTGCGCAGCCACTCCTGCGCACCAGGATGGGTCAAGTCCAGAGCGTAGGTCTGGCCATGGGGTTCCCAGAACCACTCGCCCAGGGGTTGTGGAATGTGCGCGGATCCGTCATGGGGTTCGGCACCCAGGAGCCACTCGGGATGTTCGCGTGCCAAAGGATCGTGGTCACTGATCGTGAACGGTGCGCACCATGCTCCGAGGAGGAATCCCATGTGTTCCAGATCGGATGCCAGCGCAGCCAGGCCGCGGGGAAACTGATCATTCTCCCGGAAGGCGCTGGGCAGATAACCCTCCTGCCAACCTAGATCGAGGAGAATGATACGCAGTCCGAGCGGCCTGAGACGTTCTGCCGCGATACGCGCTGTCGCGAGCACCCGCTCGTCGCTGACGCCCAGACGATAGGGATACCACGAGCACCACGAAACGGGCGGCTTGGATGGCACGCGAACTCCGTGCCGCCGGCCGACCCGATCCCCGTAGCGACACAGAAGCGCCCATGGATCATCCCCAGCCATGATCGAGAGGGTTTCGAGCTCAACCGTCTGCCCTGGCTGGACGAGGACATGGCCACCGGCAAGACCAGCCCTCCAGAGACTCGGCATGGAAGCGGCAGGACCCGAGGTCTCGATGATACCGGTCCAGCGTTCACCTGTCTCGAATCCCACGAGCAATGCCATATGCGCTTCGCCGTCCCATGCCAACCAGGCATACTGGGATGAAGAGTGGAGTGGCGCGGCGGCCCGGTCCTGCTCGGCGCCTGTCTCAGCAGTTCCTTCGCTTTGAGTCAAGGGGCGCACGCGTGACCAGTAGGAGCCCTGCTCGTACAGACGGACCCGATCCGGGCTTCTTCCGAGCGAAATGCCGCTGGTGCATCGGAGCAGGGCGACGTCGGTGAGCTCGACGGCCGTGCCGGAGGCATTGGTCAGTTCCGACTCCAGCACGATGGCCTGTCCCGCGTCTGCATGAAGTATCTTGCGGCCAATGACAAGTCCGGGTTCGTACTCATCGGTGACGACAGCCGAACCGTCTGCCCTTTTCTCGGAAGTGCGCCTCAGCAACCGGGTATCGCGACCGGCGCACGCGATGCTCGTGTCCGCGGCAGGGATACGGAGGCCAGGCCACCCGTCCACGGCAAGGCTGATGCGACCATCGTCATTGACGCTGACCACGAGGGATCCTGATCGCAACATGTGCATTGGGTCACTACCCTCCAAGAGTTGCAGGAGCTTTCACCACCGCACGTCGTAATACCTGCCGAGACCGTTCCATCCAGAATCTTCGCGAGGAAGAGAGCCATGCCCACCTTCATGCTCGCCCTGCTGATCGCCATGTGCGTGCTGTCTCTGGCTGCCGCATTGCCGCTCCAATCGGGTGGTCCACCCCCGACCCCGCTGGACACCACCCCGTGGCCTGCGCGTGACGCGCTGGGGAGACGTCTGCCGCTTCACGAGGAAGTAGGTCCGCCGCGGAAGGACCGCTGGGTGGGTATCTTCTACTTCCTCTGGCATGACAACCCGGGTGGCAGAAGCCCCCATTGGGAGGGGCCCTACGACATCGGCCGCATTCTTCAGGCGGATCCCGAAGCACTGAAGAACCCTGGGTCCCCCTATTGGGGACCCGTCGGCATGTATCACTACTGGGGAGAACCTCTTTACGGCTATTACCGCAGCGACGATCCCTGGGTCTTGCGCCGCCATGCCCATCTGCTCGCCGACGCGGGCGTGGATACCCTCATCTTCGACACCACCAACGCCGTGACGTACACACCGACCTTCCTGAAACTCTGCGAGGTCTTCAGCCAGGTTCGCCAAGAAGGCGGACGGACGCCTCGGATCTGCTTCATGGTGAATACCAAGGCCGGGGAAACGGCGCGACGGATCTACGAGGATCTGTACAAGAAGAACCTCTATCCGGATCTGTGGTTCCGATGGGAGGGGAAACCCCTCATGATCTGCGATCCAAAGGAGGCCGATGACGAGCTTCGGGGCTTCTTCACCCTGCGCAAGGCCCATTGGCCTTTCGAGATGGTGAACACGTCCTACGCGTGGCACTGGGAGGCGGCGTACCCCCAGCCCTACGGGTATAAGGATGATCCCTCCAAGCCAGAAATGGTGAACGTTTCGGTCGCACAGAATCTGCGCGTATCCGACGGAAAAGTCACGAACATGAGCAACGGGGATGCGCGCGGACGGAGCTTCCACGACGGAAAGATGGATACAAGAGCCGGCGCCGTGAACCTGGGCCTGAACTTCGAGGAGCAATGGAAGCGGGTCTACGAGTTGCAGCCGCCATTCGTCATGATAACAGGATGGAACGAATGGATCGCGGGACGCTGGGGGCAGCCAGATGGTCCCCTGGTCTTTGTGGATCAGTTCACGCAGGAATACAGCAGGGACATCGAACCGGGCAAGTGCAGCCACGCCGACAACTACTACTGGCAGATGGTGGCCCACATCCGCCGCTACAAGGGCGCACCAGCGGTTCCCACGGCATCCGGCGAGAAGACCATCCAGCTTGGCGGATCCATGAGTCAGTGGAGCGACGTGAAGCCAGAGTTCGCCGCTCACTATGGTGAGACGCTGCCACGCGACCACGACGGCGTGGCAGGGACGCACTACGTGAACCGGACCGGTCGCAACGATATCCTTGCCTGCAAGGTGGCCAGGGATCGCACGAACGTGTACTTCTACGTTCGGACGCGCGAACGCATCAGTCTGTGCACGGACCCCAATTGGATGTGGCTGCTCATCAGCGCCGATGGCAAGGACGACAACGGATGGGAGGGGTTCGAGTTCATCGTGAATCGAACAATCGAAGGAGAGGGCCGGTCGTGGCTAGAACGCTC
>JBBIPC010000032.1:0-25622 GCA_037443035.1 Chthonomonadales bacterium | reverse complement strand
GCTTGCGGGGATAGGGCCACGGTGAGGGGGAAGGGGTAGGAGGCGACCGCTGAGAGGCAAGAGGCACCCCTTGCGCCCCGGGGAGGGAGATCGAGATGGCAGGTGCACCTCGGAACGGTTGTGTTGGCCTTCGGACGGGGACATCCTAGCGGAATACGGGGGCGTCGGTATCCCCAGCACTCGCTGCACTAGGCCTCTGGCGGTCTCTCCCATACCTCCAGTCACAAGTTGTCTAGACGTGCCACAACGGCCACGTAGCGCCAATCGCTCCCATCCCTACAGGGACAGGTTCGCGCCAGTTCCCTTCCGTCTCCTTACTGCTCGAGCCTTACGACGGCATGAGCAGGTGAAAGCGGCGGGAGATCGAAGGTGAGCACAAGGTCCTTTCCATCGGCCTGGCTTGTGGTTCCTTCGCAGGCCAGCTGTGCGGCGTTCCTGGCTCCCAAGAGATCGGCTGGGAACCGAACTGTCTTACGCGCAGCGTCGCGCGTAAGGTTGAAGACATTCACCACCGCGGACTTTCCATCGGGATGAACGTGGACGTGAACGGTCTCTTCGAGCCCAACAAACCTCCCGCGCGCGTAGTAGGCCCTCAGCCGGTTGTACTCGGCGACGGCCTTCTTGTAGGCTTGCCAACGAACCTCGTTCTCGGCAGGGCTGTTCAGGCCCTTCTTGCCTCCGATGCCCAAATGCCGCACCGTCGAGGCATACCACCAGAACGAGAGACAGGCGTCGTTGTCGGCTTCCATGGTGATATGATCGTAGAGCGGTACCGGGCAGCCCAGGTTGTAATAGTAGAGACAGAGCGCGCGGCCCGATAGTAGGTCTTCGATGGGGTTCCACATGAATTCGAAGCCCCAGTTCTCCTGGTACCGCGATTTCCCGAATCCCTGGCGGAAGTACGTCGGGAGATACCGCATGGACCAAGGCCACACCGGGTCGTGGGCTTCCACGAGGACATGCGGATAACGTCGGCGCATGCCTTCCACGAGACCGTAAACGGCTCGGACGTGGCCTTCCGGTGTGGATGGAACCGGATGACCATGCGACGGATCGTAGCAGGGGCCACGCCAGTCGAACTCATCGAACATCATGAAGTCCACGCCCTGTCCCGTGATGGCCAGGATCCGCTTCAGTTTCTCCGCCTGCCATGCTTTGTTCTGAGTACAGACCTCCCAGAAACCGATAGGAGACCCTTCCACGACATCCGGCATGGGACGGCGGGCGGGCTCTGGACCGGTGCCAGGCTCCGCTTCGTAGACTTCCAGCTCGTCTATCCGAGCGCTGGTGGGCCCTGCTTCGTGGATGAGAACGCGGATAAACCGCGCAATCGTCGGCTGGAATCGGAACGCGGTCGTTTCGTGAACAGTCGGACCCCAATGCGTCAACACGGTCTGCCAGTCGCCACTTGCGGGGCGCAGCCACAAAGAGAACCGGCGCAGCGAGCGATCCCTGAAGTGCGCAGTATGCTCGCTGCCCAGGGCGATCTCGTCGATTCGGTATTCCGCGCCAAGGTCGAGCTCGACCCACGACGGATCCTCTGCGGAGATCCAGCTTGCCGGGTTGTTGTACCAGCCGTCGTTCAGATGCTCCGGCCGGTGCAGTTTGTCATATCCGGGTATGGTAGACGAAACGGAAACCTTGACGCCGGGCAGCAAGGCAAGGTTGCGGCGGCCGTCCGCCTTGCGGAGGGGAACCGGTTCGGGCGTGGGTTGTTGCCTCAGCCGAGGCATGGAATAGGGACCGGACTCTCCCTGGCGTCGAATGTACCAGGCGTTCGGAAACTCATCCCGATAGACGCGCCCGATGGTGCGATAACCGAGCCGCAGGCCGTACTTTTCACGCAGTTCACGGGCCAAGTCCCGCACGGTGCCAAGCCGCTCGGTGTCCCATTGCGTTGTGCCTTCGCATACCTCCCACCCCGGGTCTAGATACAGGAGGTCGCATCCGATCTCCGCGGCTTTGGCAGCTTCCTTCAGCAGCGCGTCTCGCGTGTAGTACTTGAACAACTCTTCACGATTGGAGTGATACCATCCGACGTCGAACAGCTCGTTCCAGTTGAGGGGCGGAGCGTAGTCCTTCGGGATGCCGTGTCCTTTGTCTTCGAGAAAGGTGCGGTACAGCTCGTACGCTTGCGGCCAGCTACCGTCGAACAGGAAGTAGTAGGTGGTGCCGAATGTGAAGGCCTTGCCAGGGCCCAAGTACGTTGCTCCCCGGGGCTCGCGGTAGAGGGACAGCCCCGCACCCCCGAAGCGCAGCGCCGTGTCCTCCGCGACGGTCTCCACCGCCGCCACAGAGTTCTCGATCGAGTCGTCGTTGTACTTGGCGATCAGCACCCCGGCTTCGCCGTCCGTCCATGCCCACGCTTCGGAGCGGAGCCTACCAGCATCCACGCATTGCTGATTGGCGACCGTGGCATCATTCGCCCAATCCGAGTTGGAGAACCGGCCGGACAGGAGATCCTCTGTGCCGTAGTCGTGGAGCTTGCCGTCCACCTGGCGTCGGAAAGGCACTGCTACCAGTCGTCGCGCCTGCGTGTCCGCCGCGAACAGCTTACGGAAGCCCATGCCCACATTAGTCAGCTCCACCGGCTCCTTGCCATCGTTGCGCAGAGTGATCCGCTCCTGGAGCACGCCGCTCGTATCCAGCGTCAGGCGATGGATGACGGACAGGGTTGTATCGGTGATCGTCCCCGAGACAGTCAGCGAACCCTGCCCAACACGCACCCGCGGATTCGCCAGCCCTCGATGATCCCTTTGGCCTTCGGCATGGCTGACCGTGATCGCGTAGGCATAGGGTCCATCTGCCCAAACGTGGCCACTGCGCCGATCTTCCATGCGAATCACGACCTCGGCACCACTGAGCGTTGCCGACACAACAGCGCGGTTCGCTTCCAGCACTTTCATTCTCGAGCTGCCTCCCTGACCAGCGGCCACAATGGCCGCAAGCACGACACCGAGTTGCATCCAGTCCTCCCGTGAGGATGTCGTCGCTACATGAGATTCGGCCCATGAGCGCTCCTTCCTTCCTGGGGATCTATCTCCACGTTAGGCAGCACGGTATCGTGCAGAAGGAAGGGACTGGGCTTCTGGAGAAAGCAAGAACATGCCACCGACCCAGCCCCTTTCACCCAAGCCTCCACGGACGCGAGGTCCTTGGAGAGCGCTGCTGATCGCACTTGTCCTTCTACCGTTCGCGGCCTACTGGTCGGTGGAGATCACCAGTGACATCATCTTCTCGCTCCTCGTGCCCCCCGTCTGCGGTCTGATGCTTGTGGCGGCGGTCAATGTGCTCGTCAGGCACTGGTCCCCGCGCCATGCCCTGTCTGGCAGCGAACTATCGATTGTCTACATCTTTCTGTCCGTTGCCAATGCCATGTGCGCGGAATGGCTTTTCGTCAACTCCATGTACATCCCACACTACGCGCTGTTCGGGGACCAGAACCCGTGGGCGAAGGAGCACATCAACCCCCACTTGCCCGAATGGTTCTACTTCAAGGACGCGACGGCCCTGGAGGACTACCGCCGCGGAGGCTATGGACTGCTCTATTTTCTGACGCGGCTCGGAGTATGGGCGCGACCCATCGCTGCATGGACCGTTCTCTTCGGGCTCATGTGCGGCGCCATGCTGTGCATCAACGCCCTCATGCGCGAGCAGTGGACGCGACAAGAGAAACTCTCGTTCCCCATCCTTCAGGTCCCTCTCCTTCTGACAAAGCCCGAGTCACCAGCTTGGCGCAGCGGCTATCTGTGGGGTGGCTTCGCGGTCATCTTCGCCATAGATATGCTGAATGGTTTCGCGTTTCTCTATCCTTCCTTGCCTAGGGTCAACGTTCGTTTCCTAGCCGGTCGTCTCGTGGATCTCATACCGAGTCTGAACAACCCTCCTTACGTATCGCTGGGCTGGACGTCTGTGGGGATTTTCCCGTATATGTCCGCCATCGGTCTGTTCATGCCAACGGACCTACTGTTCTCGTGTGTATTCTTCTTCTTTGCGCGCAAGGCACTGCAGTTCGGCATGGAGCTGTACGGTTACGAGCAAGGGGTGTTCGGAGGAAGCTGGCTTGTGCCGGCGGCGCCCTACTTCAGCGAGCAGACGTGGGGAGCGGTGTTCGCGTTGTTCATTGGGGCGATCATCTCCTCCAAGAGCTACTTGCGAGAGCTCGGTCGGCACGTCGTTCGCAACACAGGCTTCGAGCCAGACGAAGTGCGTCCGCGCTGGAGTCTCATCGGGCTGTTCGCGTGTCTCGGCGGGCTGGCTTTTCTGGGACGCATGGTTGGCCTGAGCCCCATCGTCGTGCTCGGCTACATCGGTCTGTTTCTCGTGTTCAGCGTTGTGCTCACGCGCATGCGCGCCCAGGTGGGACCTCCCATCCACGAAATGGCGTTCATGGGACCTCATCAGGTCGTGCTTGGTCTCTTTGGCTTCAAAGCGCTGCCAGAGTCGGCGACGGTGAAGCTGTACCATCTTTTTTTCGTTACCAACCGAATCCACCGAACGCATCCCATGCCGTACCAACTGGAGGCTTTCAAGCTCGGGCAGTCGGCCGGGATGTCGGCTCGATGGGTCTTCTGGACGGTAGCCGCCGCGTTCCTCATGGGAACGGCGGTCGGGCAGGGGGCTTATGCACTGCGCGGGTATGTGCACGGAGCGACGCCCGCATGGGGTGAACCAGGCTCGGCTGTACGAACCATCGTGGAGCAACCCCAAGCAGGCGGACCCGCTGCGCCGCTTGCCATGATGACAGGATTCGCCA
Source organism: Chthonomonadales bacterium (assembly GCA_037443035.1). Taxonomy (GTDB): domain Bacteria; phylum Armatimonadota; class Chthonomonadetes; order Chthonomonadales; family CAJBBX01; genus JABWBA01. Next base: position 20,866 of record JBBIPC010000032.1, on the reverse strand, counting down.
TCGTGCTGCTGTTGGACACGATACGATTTCAGGTCCCGGGCTTTCCTTTGCACCCAGTGGGATACGCGCTCTCCATGAATTACGGTATTGATTACTGCTGGTTCGGCCTGAGCATCGTACTCATCCTCAAGCTTGTTGTCCAGCGCTACTACGGGCTGAGAGGCTACGAGAAACTGAGGCTCGTGGCCATCGGTGTCATCCTCGGTGAGTTCGCTGCGGAGCTCCTCTGGACCGCGTATTCCCTACCGACACAGATCGTGACTTACACCATCTCCATCAATGGGCGTCTCGGGTGGCTGAACTGACAGGCCCTTTGGAAAGTGAGAAGTGACCATGACGAACAGGGAACGGGTGATCAGCTCTATCGAGCATCGCCAGCCGGACCGCATCCCCTACAACATCGGATTCACGCAACCTGCTTACGCGAAGTACGCGGCCTACTGCGGCGACGAGCGCTTCGCTGATAGGCTGAACAACTGCCTCACCGTGTTGAGCACGCAGCCACTCGACGCCTGGCAGGAAGTGAGGCCGCAGGTATGGCGTGATGAGTGGGGAGTCGAGTGGGACAGGCACGTGGATCCCGACATCGGTGTGGTCTGCAACAGGGTCGTCACACCAGCCAACGTGCACGTGTTTCCGGTGCCCGATCCGGCGGATCCATCCCGGTACGCGGCATTCTCGGATGTAATACGGCGCTCCCAGGACCAGTTCATCGTCGCCAACATCGGCTTCAGCCTGTACGAGCGCGCCTGGACACTGGCTGGCATGGAAGAGGTCATGATGGCAATGGTGGTGGACAAGCCGTTCGTCCATACACTCCTCGACCGCATCCTGGAGGTGAACTTAGGTGTCATCGAGCGCGCCTGCAGCTTCGACATTGACGCCATGCTGTTTGGCGACGATTGGGGCCAGCAGACGGGCCTCCAGATGGGCGCGGCACTCTGGAGGGAGTTCATCAGGCCTCGTGTGGCTCAGATGTACGCAGAAGTGAAAGGGCATGGCAAGCGCGTCTTCATCCATAGCTGCGGCAAGGTTGACGAGCTCTTCCCGGACTTGATAGAGTGCGGGTTGGATGTATTCAATCCCTTCCAGCCAGAAGTGATTGACGTCGAGGAAGCCAAACGCAAGTACGGGCGCGACTTGACCTTCTACGGTGGCATCAGCACGCAAAGAATCCTACCATACGGCACAACCCAGGAGGTGAAAGACCATGTCCGCCGACTTGTGGATGTGGTCGGCAAGGATGGAGGTCTCATCGCGGCTCCGGCCCATGCCATTCCTGGAGACGCACGACCGGAGAACATCGAGGCCATGATGGAGGTACTGGACAACCAATGAGCGGACGCGCGAGGCTGCCAAGCCGGCAACGGCTTCTATCCATCATCCCTCTCCTGATGCTGCCTTTCCTCACAATGAGCACCGAGCGCCAGCCTGCGGCAGAGCAATCCGCTCCGTCCTCGGTCTTGACGGCAGACATGGACAATCTGGAGGGGAAATGGCTGTTTCGGACGGACCCTGAGGATGTCGGCGAGCGCCAGGGCTGGCAAAGGCCGGACTGGGATGTGTCGGGGTGGCGTGTGCTCGTGGTGCCCGGAAGCTGGGAGTCCCAGGGGATCACCGACCCACGACCCGGCATGCCTCCCAAACCTCGCATGGGAATGCCCTGGACGGACTACGACGGCGTGGCTTGGTACAGGAGGCGGTTCGTTGTGCCGCGATCGTGGGCCGGTAAGCGGCTCGTGCTCCACTTGGGCAGCGTGGACGATGCCGACCGAACCTACGTCAATGGCGTGCTGGTGGGCGAGACACCCATCACGCGGACGCAAGCGGTCCTTGTCCAGCGAAGCTACAAGATATCGCCCGGTCTGGTAAAGCCGGGAGAAGCGAATACCATTGCCGTGCGCGTCACCGACGGAGGAGGTCCGGGAGGCATGATGGGTCCGAACGTGTATCTGGTGCCGGAGGAGATGCTGACAGCTCCTGTCCGTCTCGCTGACGAGAAACGGCCGCCGGAGAAACTGTTCATGAATCCGCCTGCCCGGTCTCGCATTCTGAAGATCATTCACAACTGGCCCGACCGACCAGAAGATCAGGACGCCTTGATTCGCACGCTTGCTTCTCAGGGCTTCGGCGGAGTGGTATGTAACGTCTCCTTCGATCAGTATCTCAGGAGCGAGGAGCATTGGAGGGCTTTCGTCAGGGCAGTGGGAGAGGCCAAGAAGGCCGGCATGTCCCTGTGGCTTTACGACGAGAAGGGGTATCCGTCGGGTACGGCTGGCGGACTGACCATGCAAGGACATCCGGACTGGGCTGCACGCGGCATGCTCATCTCGGATGCCATGACGAATGGGGAATCGGTGGACTTCGCGGTCCCGCCGGGGCGCATCTTGCTGTCAGCCGCCTATCCTGTGACGAATGGCGTCCTCGATCGGCAGCGGGCGGTTCCTCTGACGGTGGAGAATGGCCACGTCCACTGGTTGCCACCGCGGCCTGGACGGTGGCATGCCATGGTCATCACAGAAGACGCTATCTACGAAGGCACCCACGCCGCGAACAGCCTGGGTGATAAGCTTCCCTATATCAATCTGCTGCAGCCAGAACCGACGGCGCGATTCCTCGAGCTGACACATGATGCGTACGCCAGGCGTTTGGGGAACGATCTGGGCAAGTGCTTTGTCAGCACGTTCACAGACGAACCGTCGCTCATGAGCCTCTATCTTAGGCCCATGCCCTACCGCGTGCTTCCCTGGAGTCAGAACCTCGAAGCCGAGTTCCGCAGACGCCGCGGGTACGACCTGCGGGACATACTGCCTCTGCTTGCGGACGGCCAAGGGCCTGCGGCGGAGAAGGCTCGCTACGATTTCTGGCGGACAGTCTCAGAGTTGGTATCGGGGAACTTCTTCGGCCAGATCCAGCAGTGGTGCAGCCGGCACCACATCCTCTCCGGTGGACACCTGCTCCTAGAGGAGGGGCTCACCATGCATGTGCCGCTCTACGGCGATTTCTTCCGGTGCGTGCGTAGGCTGGACGCTCCCAGTATCGACTGCCTGACCAGCATACCGTCCGAGGTGCCATGGCACATAGCCCGGATGATCGGAAGCGTGGCGGACTTGGAGGGTCGAACCGTGACAATGTGCGAGACCTCGGACCATGTGCAGGTCTGGCGGAGTGAAGGCGACACGCGGCCCATACGCGTGGTGACGGAAGGCGAAATCCGAGGCACCTGCAATAGGCTGATGCTCGGCGGCATCAACACGATAACGAGCTACTACCGGTTTCTCGACCTTTCTGGTGCGCAACTGCGACGCCTCAACGAATACGTAGGACGGTGCTGCACGATGCTCGCGGGTGGCCATCAGGTAGCGGACATCGCCGTTCTCTACCCCGTGGAGAGCGCCTGGGTGAGGTTCCGACCATCGCGCCACATGGTTTCGGAGGCTGGTGCGGCGCTCAAGGTGGAGACTGCTTTCAGGAGCGCCTCCGAAACGCTCTTCAGGGCGCAGCGGGACTTCACCTATGTCGACAGCAAGGCGATCGTCGACTCCACGGTCAGTAAGGGCTATCTTGTGCATGGGAATCTTCGGTGGCGAGTCGTAATACTGCCGCGTACGGACACCCTCCCACTGGCCGCTTGGCAGAAGCTCGATGCGTTCGTCAGGAGCGGCGGAGTACTGATCGCTCTGGCGGCGCTTCCCGCCAACTCTGAGAAGGACTACCCTTCGGCTGCTGTCCGGAAGGTCGCAGAGCGAGTGTTCGGCAGGGGAGATGGAATGCGTCAGCACAGAAGTGCGACAGGCGGTGTGGGAGTGTATCTGCCAGAAGGTACCGAGCACATGCTGCCGTACGTGTTGCGCAATCTGCTGGAACCCGACGTCTCTGTTGCGGAATCGGCCGCTCCACTGCGGGTGACTCATCGTCGCGTCCATGGTCGCGAGGTCTACTTCCTCATCAATGACAGCGACAAGATGTGGCAGGGACTCGTGAAAGTCGCGGCGATGGGCGCTGGCCAGAAATGGGACCCTCTGACTGGCAGGCGTTCCGTCGTGGCAGACTCCTCCCGAGTCCCCGTGGCGCTCCAGCCGTACGCCGGGGTCTTCCTAACATTCGCTCGGGTTAGAGAACGGCAACTGCGCAAGCCCAGTGCAGATCTAGCCAGCCAGCTGAGCTTCCGCCGTCTCGAACCCACACGCGTCTCCCATGGAGCGGGTCAGTTTGTGGAAGGCAGTGTCCATGAGGAGCACGGTGAGCCGGTGGGTGGCTCCTCGCAATGGCGCGTGGCGGGTCGCGTGAGGAAGAGCAATGTGGACTGCCACCTGTTCTTGATGCTGCAGTACGAGCCAGCGCTGGATCTCTCACGCGAAGCGTTCTTGCGGTTCACCGTGATCATTCCCGACGGCCAGCCGGCCGCTCCGCAATTGCTCGTCATCGTGACCGACCGGCGTGGAGTGCAATACTGGGCGGAGACCGGCATCAGCCTGGGGGCTCCGGGAAAGTCCAACATCGTCCTGCCGCTGAGCAACTTCGCCCATGCCCCATTCTCTGCCGGACCTGCCGGACCTCTGGATTGGTCGGCGATTACTGGTATCGCCATCGGATGGGGCGGCTATTTCGGCAACGAAGGCGAACGAATAGAGTTCACCTCCATCGTTCCTGCGGCGGGGAAGATGAAGTAAGCGCTCGGACGCGCCTGATCCGCAGTAGCAGCATCGCCACTAACCCCCGCAGGAACTTGCGGGCGGTGTTCACCAGGTGGCGTGCGTAGTGTGGGGGCAGAAAGGCGTTTTCTGCGAGCTGGTAACGTCGCCGGAGATTGCTGGCGGTGGGAAAGACCAATCTCCCAATGTAGCGAAGCTTGGCCCGAACGCCCGGAAGAGTGCGCACCTGGATCGCACGACGGAGATAATCCCGTGGCACCGTGGATGCGGCTGCCAGATCGAATGCATCGTCTGCCGCAGCGAGCCTCTCCAAGGGTATCGCCTCGGATCCGTCCGGTACCGATGGTATGGCCGTCTGCCAATGCGCGTTGAGCGTCACAGCGATGGCGCCGGCGGACGCCTCGATGTCCCATCGCCGAGCAGTGGCCCAGAAGTCGTCCCACGTCCACAGTGCTGGCTGATCCGGCGGACGAGACTCGCCTCGAGCGTCTAGGGGTGCGACTGGCCAGAAGAGATCCCAGCGCTCCAGCCTTTCGAGCTTCGCTTCCAGGCTCTGGCCTTCGATCGGCGGCAGTAATGGTGGTACATCCCCATGCGTCCGAGCGTACACGAGCATGAGCATATCGGTGATCCACTTGGGCGAGGGACGCAGCGGCGGTTCTAGGTGCTTGGCAAGATGCGCCATGGCCAGCAGCAGCTCGTGCATCGGATGGAGGAGAAGCACCCCGTGGCGAGCCTCGTCGCCGTCTGGAGAGCATGCAGCCACCCACGCCTCCTCCTCGGCAAGCGGACTGGCTCCTAAGCCGGGAAGACGTATCTGCAGGTCCACAGGAAGCGATCCCGAGCGCAACAGGCGGAGCCCCGGACCCTCATACAGGTGAAGGAAGGTGTCCTCCGGGCTGTTCCACTCCTCCACCACGTAGCCAATCCTGTTCAGGCATTCGAGAACCGCGGCTGCATCAGGCTGGTGCACGATCAAGTCGAGATCGCTGAGTGCTCGTGGTAGCGGCCACTGGCGGAATCGTATGAGGTGCGCGGTACCTTTGATCGCCAGCGCCGCCAGCCGTTGGGTCCGCAGAACGGACGAAATGCACTGCAGTTCGGATCGCGCCTGGTCATTGCCTAAGATCAGCGAACCGAATTCCTCCTCGAGGGCGACTTCTTCCGCATCGCACGGTCCCTCTAGGATGGATACAGCGCGCAGGTACAGCGCCGGTCGGAGATCGGCCGGTACTCCAGCCAGAGTGGTCTTCACGAGGGCAGTGTAGCAGACGAGCCACGCTCCGACGCGCTCGGCTCGTGGATCTTACCTCCTACAAACCGGCCAGCCTCCTGACGAGCTCCAGCGTTGTCAGGCAGTCGCCGAGAGCTGAGTGGCTTGCTGTGCAGGCAATGCCCTCGTAACGCGCCGCTGCTTCTAACCTGTGCCAGCGGTATTCCCCGTATGTGCGGCCCGGCTCGCCGCGATGTTCGGCGTACGCAAGCATGGCGCATAGCCATCGGCGAGGAATGTCCCGCCAGACAACGGAACGGCCTCTTGCCCAGGACGACTGCTTCAGGAGACGCATGTCGTACTCGGCGTTATAGATGATGACTGTACGGTTCTCGAGAGCGTTTCTTATGGCGGGCTCGAGATCCACAATGGTTGGGGCATGCTCCACCATGGAGTCGTTGATGCCGTGGATCGCCGTGGCGTCCGGGGGAATCCGACAGGTTGGTTGCACGTAGCTGTCCAGCAGTGCGTTTCCTTCAGCGTCCACGATGGCTATCTGGACGATTTCCGCCCGGTAGCCGATGCCGGTGGTCTCAGTGTCGAGGATCACGAACTCGCCGGTCGGTACTACCTCCCGTATGCCCGACAGCGCAGTGCTCATGCGACGATCTGACTGACTTCTGCGAAGACGTCCTTCAGCTTTGGGTACAGGCTGCGGTAGACGGCGTAAAATCTGTCGTATGCCACGCGGTTCACGGGGCACACTTGGGTGGTCCCGACGACGCGAATCACTTGCTGACATGCCTCGGGGACGCTGGAGTAGATGCCAGTACCAACCCCAGCCAGGAGGGCTACACCGAGAGCCGGCCCCTCATCTACGTTGATAATGCAGTGAGGGAGGTTCGTCACATCGGTCTGTATCTGGCGCCATAGCTGGCTGCGCGCTCCTCCTCCGGAAGCACGAACCTGGCCGATGGGAAGGCGCATCTGTCGCATAATCTCGAACGAGTCTCGCAGGCCGAAGGCCACCCCCTCCATGATCGCGCGGGCGAAGTACGCCTTGGAGCAGCGTCGCGTGATGCCGAAGAACACGCCTCGTGCGTGGGGGTCTGCATGGGGCGTTCGTTCGCCGGTCAAGTAGGGCAGGAACACTAGGCCTTCGCAGCCCACGGGCGCCTGTTCGGCTGCAGCGGTGATCAGTTCGTACGGATCCTTGCCTGCAGCCGCAGCCTGAGCTTTCTCTTCTGCGCAGAACGTGTCGCGGTACCACTGCAAGGATCCACCAGCGGAGAGCATGACACCCATGAGGTGCCACTTGCCCGGGACCGCATGACAGAACGTGTGGAGACGGAGGCCAGGGTCGCAGAGCGGCTCGTCGGCGAACGCGAAGACGACGCCAGATGTGCCCACCGTCGAGGAAACAATGCCGGTCTCTACGATACCATTGCCCACGGCCCCGGCCGCCTGGTCGCCACCACCGCCAACGACAGGCGTCCCTTCCACGAGCCCCGTTACCTCTGCTGCAGTTGCCGTGATCCGCCCCGTGATCTCCGGTGACTCATAGACGCGCGGCATCCAGTCCCGCGGTATCTCGCAGCCGTCGAGCATCTCGTCGGACCAGCGCCGGTGCCTGACGTCCAAGAGGGAGGTTCCCGAAGCGTCCGAGACTTCGGTGGCATACTCCCCGGTTAGGCGGAGGCGAATGAAGTCTTTGGGCAGTAGGACCTTGCGCGTCTTGTTGTAGACGTCGGGCTCGTTCCTACGCACCCATACGATCTTGCCAGCGGTGAAGCCCGTGAGCACGGGGTTCAACGTCAGCTCCACCACACGGTCTGGGCCGATCGTTTGGGTTATCCAGTCGCACTCGGCCTGTGTCCGCTGGTCGTTCCACAGAATGGCCCTGCGCAGCACGACGTCGCCCTCGCCCAGAAAGACGGCTCCGTGCATCTGACCGGAGAGTCCTACACCGGCGACATCCGATGCCTGAACTCCCGAGTTGGCGAGCACCTTCCGTATGGCGGCGCACGTAGCATGCCACCAGTCGTCAGGCTCTTGCTCGGACCAGAGCGGGCGGGGTGAGTAGAGCGGGTACTCCTCAGTTGCGCGCGCGACAATGGCGCCGGCTTCGTCCATGAGGAGTGCTTTCGTGCCGCTCGTGCCGACGTCCACACCTAGCAAGTACCGCATGCTGTCCTCCTTAGTCGCGTGGCTTGCGACAGCGTCCCACTTCCCACGCCTTGGCTATGGCCGGCCCGACTTTCCTGTACTGGTTGTCCGCGACAGTGAAAGAGAGGATGTTCAGACGCTCCACCTCGATGCGTCCGTCGCTGACACATTCGCTGCTGGCATACGTCTCCACGATTTCGCCCAGGAACAGCTCGTTCGTACCAAGCAGATCCAGAACTAGCACGAGCCGACACTCCAGATTCAGCGGACATTCAGCCGCCATGGGAGCATTACCGAGCGTGCCGTAGAAGGTTGTGAAGCATCCTGACTTGTCCTCTGTACGCCCAGAAACGATTCCACAATGATCGACTCGTTCGACCAGATCTACGGACGGAAGGTTGATGGAAAACGCACCAGACTTGCGTATGCCAGCGTTGGTGTAGTGCATCTTGTTAAGAGACACTGCCACCATGGGGGGATCGTGCTGCGCGATGCCACAATACGTCGCGACCATGTAGTTGGGTCGGTCATTGATCAGAGCGCCGACCACTGCCACCGGCATGGGACACAGATATGTCGTTGGTCCCAGGGATGTCTTTTCCAATCTTCTTACCTCCATGCGCACGGGCGCGACGTCTCAGTTGCGCGAAACCTCTTCGCGCGCCCGCGCAGGGTCCAACCGACGAGCTATCTGAGCACGGGTATCGGCCGGCTCCAGTTGCTGAATGCCGCGTTGTAGCCAGGTGATCTCTTGCTGCAGGCGTTCCGGAGTATTCGTCATCTCAAGCAGGAGTTGCCGACGCTCGCTGGGAAGCTGGATGACGGCTGCCACGACGAACGAGAGCTCGGATGCATCCTCCGGTAGCTCGTATTGCAGGGACTTCAGTCCAATGCGTCCCATGAGCTTTTCGAAATAGGCGGCGAAGAGCCTCCGGGTCTCTTCCACGAGGCTGCTGATGTGCTCTGGATCCGCCGGCATGTCGGTCACGGTCTCGACCAAAGCCAGGTCGTAGCCAGCTTCGATCCGCTCACGCTCCAACACTGCGAAGCGCTCGCCGCCCACGACCACGACGTTGTAACGACCTTCCTCTAGCTTCTGGACCGCGTGGAGGCGCGCACGCGTACCGACGCGTGCGATATCATCGCCCCGTTCATCAGGATCGCGGGCCAGGACGATGCCGAACTCCGACCGATCTTCGATGCACCGTTCGATGAGAGCCACGAAACGTTGCTCGAAGACGTGCAGCGGTAACGGCATCTTGGGAAACAAGACTGTGTTCAGTGGAAACAACGGCAGGCGATACCGGCTCATCGTGCTCCGTCAAGGATGCGAGTAGAAGTAGGACTATCTTCGATCTTCGGTGCAATGCGTCCGAAGTCCTGCGCATCCCCTCCTAGGATACGTACGCGATTGAACTGCTCCAAGTCCCTTCACCTATGCCACCTTTCAGCCTCGTCGTCCCGCGGCAACCTGGTCCAGCGCAGCGCGGACGCTGGCCGGTGTGCCATCGCCCAGCGCAGTGCCGAATACCTTCAGGCGACGCGGCAGCGAACGGTAGAGCTGCCACAACCGACGTGCGCACGCATCATCTTCCGCGAAGGCACGCAACCCAACGACGACGTCGAGCCTCTCGGCCTCCGGATAGTCTAGCTGGTTCGCGGGTATTTCCTTAGCCGCCTTCTCGGGGCGGATTGTCATGGGTTTCCATGGCTCGCCAACCACTCGCTTCATCAGGCGCTCGAGCTTCGCCTTGGTAAGCTGGTTCGGCTTGACGCCTTCTTCTTCGGCCCATTTCCGGAAGGGCTCGTGGTCCAACGCCCACGCGTACTTGAAGTGACCGACATCGGGCTCCTTCGGCCCCTCGTCCAGCACGACAATACTTAGCGTCCGATCCGGTGCGAAGGGTAGCACGATCGGATGGGCCTTGCCTTCGAAGGAACCGTCGGGCCGCAACCTCGGAATGTCAGATGGTGCAGGCAAGACGAAGAGCTTGCTCGTCCGCGGCGAAAGGACCTCCAGGAGTGTCCGCTTGCCTCCAACACCCGGGAAACGAGCTGTGATATCCGACCGGAAACCATCCGGAAACGCCCCTGGGTCATGGTGCCGGACGACACTGCGCCCCACCTGTTCGATGGGCACGAGCATGTCCGCGGTCGAGAACGTCATGAGCGTTGGAACAGTGAGCGTGTCCAGGTGGGCTAGGGGAGACACTGCCAGGTATGTTGGGTGGTCGAAAGGTACGCCATAGGTGCTGCGCGATTGATCGGCGATGGGGCCGACCACCTGGTGGACAGGCATGCGTGGGGTATCGGAACCCGGCGGCGGTCCTGAGAGGTGCTGCTGCTCGCCGATATAGGCAGCGTTGAACCCCCAGTGGATGGGCGGCACATCCGGCATGGCCCATACGAGCGGGAAAGCATCCGCAGCGAGCATGAGAGTCATCCAACCGCCAGCACTGCCGCCTTGGACGGAGACGTGGCGTCGTTGGACAAACGGCAGCCCGCACGCGGCATGCAGAATGGCTCGATCGAGGTTCACGCTGCGCCCCAGAGGGTTGAGCGAGTGTGCATGCGGCGTACTGATGACATAGCCTCTGGCCAGAAGGCCAATTGCCGACGCATCGTCCAGCTCGTATCCGGCATTATGGATCAGGGGCAATCGCTGAGAGGGGTTCTCACGGAGCTCGGGCGGAAGGAAGATCCGCGCCTGGCCCAAGGCATCACGACCGTCCAGCTCCGGGTACCGCAGCACGACGACGACAACCGCGGCTTCCTTACCGTTCGCCTCCAGAGCTGAACCGCCGATACGACGGAGACGATGCTGCAGTCTGTCGGGCACTCCCGTATACGGAAACAAGCGCTCCGCCCATTCAGGAAGGGGCGGCGCTGCTTCCGCGTCCTGTACGCTAAGCACCATGCTTGCGCAGATAAGCAGACATACTGCTGGCAATATAGTGTGAAACAATGATGGCATGCGCGGGCTTCCTCCGAGTGTCGGTTCGGTGCCACGGGTGAGCACTCCTTCCCCGAAGGCTTCCTGAATAGCATACGCGGTGCCAGCAACCGACACAGTGCAGCGGTCCGCAGTGCACGGAACGGGTACGATGAGCTGTCAGCGGCTTCAGTTCAGGAGCAAGCATGGGAGGCGGGTTATGCGTTTTCGTTATCTATGGGTGCTCGTATGCCTGAGCATGTGGTCAGGGTCACTTGCGCAGACGCACATCCTCACGAACGGCGGATTCGAGCAGCTCGATAGCAACTACTTCCCTGTGGACTGGAGTCCTGTCGGTGACGGCGTAGTTGTTTCCCCGGAGGCGCATACAGGCCGTTACTCGCTGCGCATTCAACGTTCTCGCAAGACGCCCATGCCGCCTGAGACCGGCCTCAATCGCGGGTGGCGTCCCGGCACCTTGGGGGCGATGCTGGATGTGCGAAAGGGAGTTGTGCGGGTCTACTACCGCGTGCTCTCGGCCGCAACGGATGCCAGCATGTCGGTGGTGGTAATCCCGATGGGGGAGCCCGGGATCGAGAACACAGGTGAGCCGCGCACGCAGCGGTTCCTCCCCAACGATGCGGCAGGCGACGGCCAATGGCACGAGACCAAACTCGCGTACGATTACTCGGGTGCACCTGCCGTGAAGTGGGTGCATATTGGCATCCGCATTGTGGGCGGAGCTGCAGATCTTCTGGTTGACGACTTCGAGCTGCTCGCAGGCGAGATGGCCATTCTCCAAATTGAGAAAGTGCACTTCTACCCGGATGATGCGGCGTCGGACCGTGCCGGAACGTTGCAGGCCTGCGTCTCCAATGTGGGGAGCGCGCCGTCCGGCACCATCGGTGTCACTCTGGAAATGCCGCAAGGTCTCACTGCCGATGGACCCGCAGCGGCAGGACCGTTGCCCCCAGGTGGCGCCACAACGCTCCGATGGCGCGTAAGGGGACGGTTGTCAACCTGTGCCATTCGCATTCATGCTGACGAAGGCACATCACGCGAGACGGCGGTCGCCCGGCTTGTGCCTCGAGCAGAACTGCTCATGGCGCTAGCCTCGCCGGGACTGGCACGACCAGGCGGGCCTGTCAAGATAACGGCGACCGTGTGGAACCGAGGTACCGCCTTGGCCACAGGCTACAGCGTTGGTTTGAAGGAGAGCACGGGGGCAATGCGGCGCACTGCCCGGCTTGCTGCTATCCCGCCGGGCGGACGCTCCAGCGTGACCTTCCATGTCTCGGCGACGGGCAGACCCGGAGATGTGAAGCAGTACCGGTGCGTTCTGCAGGGGCTGCCCGCCGGGCAACCGGAGCAATCATGGCCAGTCCGTGTAAGTATTACGGATGCGGTCGTCTCTCCGAGATCGCTCTCCGTGGGACCTGTCACGATCCGTTCTGGAACAGATCGCACAGTGGCACATCTCATGCGCGTGCAGGGCAAGACGGCTGCCCTAGTAGGCGTCATGCCGCACCTGGGGCGCGTTACCGTTCGTCTGCCGTCGGGTGGTACGCAGCTTCTGACAGCACGCTATGCTCTGCCTAGAGTGGCGACAGGAGCGGTGAAGCTGGTGACGACCCAAGTCGACCGAGCAGGTGGACGCTGGACGTTCCGCGCTGAGCTTCGCCCTCTCTCGGCGGATGCCATCCGCGTCCAGACGTCCGTCCAGTGCAGCGCATCGCGAAAGGTCGTGGCCTTCGAAGGACCAACCCTGCTCGTGGGTGAGGGCGCCGACGGCGAACGAAAGATCGAAGGCATCTTCCCAGGCTTGGAATGGCTAACTGGAGACGAGGTAAGCAGTAGCGATCTCGATATCATAGCATCGCATCCGGACCGGCCTCGCTTCGCGCCGCATCCGAACAAGGTCACGATCCCGGCCATGGCCGTCCAGACGCCCACTGCGACGACAGCGCTGTACTGGGATGCCTATGCGAAGTGGGACGGCACCCACGACAGACCTCAGCCGGTGTTCGCATCGCCCGACCGCATCGAGGGACGTGCCGGCCATCTCATGGGACTGATTGCGCCGAGTGCGGCCCATGGCTGGCCGGAGAACGGCGTCGTAACTTCCCACCAATACGCCATGGATCTGGCTGCAGGACAGACGCTGACGCTCAGCGGAGTACTCGCCGTCACACCGTCGGACAGATCGCCGATCACACCAGGCGCGCTGGCGGGCATTGTGCGATGGTTCCGCTTCTACACACCTTCCAAGCCAGCTCGTGCCCCACAAGGTAGCGATAATGCTCAGATCGCATGGAGCATGCGTGCCTACATGGAGACTCTGTGGGACAAAGAGGGTCGGGGGTGGCTCCCCTACCTGAATGGGCCAGCGATCTGGCGCAAGCCAAGCTTCGATCCCTCTTACGCGTACGATCTCCTCGAAGCGACGCGCATCTTGCCCGCCAAGCCGCAAGCCGCCGAGTGGCGATCCCGCCTTGACCTCGTTCGTCAACACACAACGCCGATGACCCAGGATGAGCTCTCCTTCGCGGAAGGAGACCCCCTGAGCACGATCCGCGGACACGCATGGAGCATGGCCTCTCTGATGGGCCAGCAGGCTGCCGACGGCTCCTACGCGTTCGACGCAGATAGGCGCGATGAAGGGGTCTTCCGCGGCTACGACTATCATGAACTCGGCAAACCGGGAGAGGTGGAGATCGGGCTTGTTGCTCGCAACGCTTATCTTCTCTTGCGCATGGCTCGTATCACTGGCGACCAGCGACTTTGGGAGGCTGGTGTGCGCTCTCTGCGGCGTATGCGCGCCTTCCGTGTGCCACGCGCGGCCCAAGTGTGGGAGGTGCCGGTACACACCCCAGACATCTTGGCGTCCGCGGATGCGGTGGAGGCGTATCTGGAAGCCTACCGCGTCAGTGGCAACCGGGAATGGCTTGCCGATGCCAAGCGCTGGGCCATGACGGGCCTACCCTTCGTCTACGTCTGGAACGCTCCAGGCAAGCTCTGGATGCGCTGGGGGTCTATTCCAGTCTTCGGCGCCTCACAGATGCGGGGTAGCTGGTTTGGCAACATCGTCCAGTGGAACGGCTTACGGTACGCCGGCGCGATTCTCAAGCTCCACGCATACGACCCGGAGACGAGCTTCGGGGGACTGTCCTGGCGGGACATCGCGATTGGCATCACCCGCTGCGCCATGTACCAGCAGTCCAACAAGAAGGAGATCCTGACCCTGTGGCCGGACTCCTATCACACGATCACTGACGTGCGCGCCGCATGGGACTTCGCACCCAGGCTCATCCTCAAGAACGTCTATGCCTATCTGGGGCGCTCGGAGGAGCCCGAGACCGTTCGGGTGGCTGGTCCTGGTGGCGCTGTCGCTCGAGTCACCACGCTTGGTTCAGTGACGGGCGCGGGCTGGAAAAGCGACGCTCTGAGTTTCGTCGTGCGCCACCCGAAGGGGATGAGGGGCAGTGTCGCCGTGCTGGGCGTCAGCCGTCCGAAGCGTGTACAGATCGGGGCTGCGCCAGTACCGGAGGTGGCGCAGGACCTGTACACCGACCGAGCATGCTGGCGGTATGATGCCGCGGTGCATGGACTGGTCATTCGCCTACCATCGGATGCCCCGTCCCAGATTCGGATCACAGGAATCGAGCCGGCTGCCACGGTGCTGATACCTCGCCTCGCCACCCATCTCCGCTTCACATTCGACGACGACGATGAGGGCTGGACGCCCGAACATGACGTTGCTGGCCTCGTGGTTCGTGACGGCACGCTTCAGGGCACGAGCAGCGGACCGGACCCATATGTGGTGCGTGCCAACTGCAGGTTCGACGGCCAGACTGTGCAACGAGTCATCGTACGGTTGCGTTCCGACCGAGACGGCGGAGGCCAGTTCTACTGGACAACGGCGTCCGAACCCTCGTTCGCGGAGGACAAGGTGTTCAACTTTCCTGTGCGCGGAGACGGTCAGTGGCACGAGATCGAACTGCCCGTTGGGCAGCATGAGCGGTGGAAAGGCCAGACGATCACAGCCATTCGGTTGGATCCTATCAATGCGAGCGGCGTATCGTTTGCGGTGGACTGGATAGAAGGTCGGTGAACCCAGCTGGGCCGGTTGCCAATGCGGAGTCGGCCGAACCGTGTTCGCGCGCCTGCCGCTGCTATGGGGAGGAGTGAGCGATGATGGTGCGACCGAAGCCACTGGCGGCGGACCGCCTGGCCGACGTACGTGCTGCTTTCCCGGTCCTGAACAGGGTCTGCTACCTGAATACTGGCACTTATGGTCCCATGCCGGAGCCGGCCCTGCAGTCGCTGCTGCGTGCCACGGCACAGCTCGAGAGGGATGGTGTAGCGGCCGAGTACCCGTTTTCCGACGATGCAGAAACGGTACGCGGTATGTTGGCCGAGATGATCGGTGGGCAGCCGGAGGGGATTGCCTTCACGCGCAACGCCACGGATGGGATCAACTTGGTCCTCTCCGGTCTGGAATGGGACGAAGGCGATGTCATTCTCACTTCCGACGAGGAACATGAGGCCATCCTCCATCCGCTGCTGTACCTCCAGGCAAGCCGAGAGGTCGTCATACGCCGCGTGTCCTGTTCCCCGGATGAGCCCGGGATGCTACGCCGACTGGATTCGCAATGGTCCCACCGCGTCAGGCTTGTCGCCATCAGCCACGTAACCTGCGAGACTGGCACGCTCCTGCCGGTCGCTGCGATCTGCCGGTGGGCTGCCGAGAGGCAGACCTATTCCCTGGTCGACATTGCCCAGTCGCTGGGTGCTGTGCCGGTGCATGCCCCTTCTATCGGTTGTGACTTCCTGGCAGGTAACGGCCACAAGTGGCTCCACGGACCGAAGGGTACGGGCTTTCTTTACGCCTCCCCCGATCGCTTGATCCGGCTGGTCCCTCGACACGTGGGGGCAGGCTCCTTGCAGCATGCATCGTTTGACACCACTGAAGCCGTCCCGTGGCCCACGGGCCAGCGTTTCGAATACGGAACGCGGTCGTGGGCGTTGGCAGCCGGCTGGAAGGAAAGCATATTGTGGCTGAAGAACACCGGGCAAGATGCGGTGTATCGCCACATAGCCGCCATGGCACACAAGCTGAGAAGAGCACTACAGATGGTGGCGCCGGTGACCGTTCTGACGCCAGAGGATGGCCATGCCGGACTCGTCAGCTTCAGCGTAGCCGGATGGGACGCCGGCGACCTATGCGCTCGATTGCGCACCGACTTCAACATCGTGGTCCGTCATGTGCCACGATGGAACGCCGTGCGCGTTTCTGCCGCGCACTTCACATCCAATCATGACGTCGCACGGCTGCAGACCGCTATGGATGTTGTCACGACGGAGCGGAGGTGATCAGCAGAGATGGCAGAAGACAAGGAGGACCCACAAGAGGGCAAGCCGCCACGACCGGACTTGCCACCATCTGACGTGACGGAGAGATGGGAGCAGTGGCTAGAGGCATCTGGCCAACTCGGGACCAAGGGGGCATCGCCCAAGAAGGATCCGAAGCCGGTCTTCTGGTGGTTCAGCCAATGGTGGACGGATCGGCGCCTCGAACGGGAAGAGCGCGCTAGGCGTCGCCGAGAAGAACACGTAGCAGCTCACAGCCAGACGTGGCTCCAGGCGTTAGAGGAGTGGCGATTGGCGCGGTCCGAGCGGGCGCGTATTAGGCGCGAGGAAAAGGCCGCTGCACGCCTGGCAGCACTAGAAGCTCGAGAGCGTGCAAACGCTGCAATAACCAGTCGAATCGCTGGCACGAGAGAGGCAGTGCGACGCACCCTGCTGTTTGGCACGCCTGCGCGACTCATGGAGATCCTTCGGTCGAGTCGGCTCGCCATACTGGCTGTAGTTCTGTTGATGGCGATTTCAGGGTTGGCAGGCGCTCTCTTGATGAGGGCTCGTCATAGGCGATACCTCACGGGAACGATGGTCGCCGTGAATGGCGTCGTCATACGACGGGACGAGTTCTACGATGAGCTTGTGGAACGGTATGGCCAGGCTACACTCAAGCAGTTGGTAGACCGGGAGCTTCGTGCCCAGTTCATCCGTGCGCATGGTGCAGAAGCGACGAAGGAACAGGTGGAGCAGAGGTACCGTCTGGAGGCCAAGAGCCCCGAGTTCCACGCCGTGCTTGCGGATGTTGGGGTAACCGAATGGGGCTACCGCGGTTCGCTGAAGCGCGTCCTGGGTGAGATCAACTTGCTGTGCCAGGGCGTCGAAGTGACCGACGACGAGGTGCGCGCGTTCTACCGGCGGAATGTGGACCCCCGTAACATGCGCGCACTGTTCTACACACCTCCGCGCGTCCGCCTGGCGGTTGTTGCCTCTCCGTCCGAATCGCAGATCCGTGGTGCGCTTGCGGCCCTGCAGGCTGGGCAACCGTTCGGCGCGGTAGCCGCGCGCTATAGTATCCACGACAGCGCAGTACACGGGGGCCTACTCGAACCTTACTACATAGGGCGGTCGTTCACGAACATGGTGACGGGTCTGGACAGTGTGGCCAGGCAGCTAGATGAAGGCGAGCAGGCCGGTCCGGTGAGGATCGGAAATGTGTGGTGGATCGTGCGTTGTCTGGAACGGAAACCAGCCGTAACTCGGTCATACGACGATGTCAAGGACACGGCAAGGATATTCGCGCGCCTAGCCAAAGGCATTGCGAAGAACAAACTGCGGTTGGACCGTGAGTTCGTGGAGTTTCAGCGCAAGGCCAACATCCAGACGTTCGCAACCAGATAGACTCGAAGGTCCAGCGCGCTACTCGAAAACACGAGTGACCATATCGCGCGGGAGCGATGTAGTCACCTGTTGGAACGTGCGACGCAGCTCTGCATCGCTCGCGTCCCGGGCCAGAAAGATTACTGCGGCGTCAGCGCAAACGATGTTCCTGGGGGTGAACCATATGCCTAGCGGCACGAGCTCCTGCGGCAGTACGGAGGGCACGTGGGGTTCCCAGAGACGTGGTAATGCAGGGCCCGCTGCGTCTAGGGCCGACGCCGGGGCGACGATCAGCCTGGGCGCACGCCGGCGGATGAGATCGCGATACAGCGGCACGAGCGAGCCCTGGCCCTGACCGCGACGGCGAAGCCGCTGTTCCGCAACCTCCCGAGTGGCTAGACCCACCAGATCCACACAGCGGATGTCGGCATAGAAGCAGACGGCACCGATATCGACAAGGGAAACGGTCGTTCCTGCCGGAAGGTGCCGAACGAGACGAGCAGTTTGATACTGTTGACGGTAGATATTGTCCATGCAGAACACCGTCCTAGTCGGTGTTTCATGCAGAACCGGAACGACCTGCATGGCAGCCAGCGGAACAAAGCAGACGCCGGCAATGGCCGCGACGGGCACGACGGTTCGCGGCGGCAGGTGGCAGTAGGCGGTAAGACATTTCGCTACTCGGAGACCAGCATCACGCCAATCCAAACCACCGACAATACTGCAGCCGAGGATGGCGAGGTAGCCGCTATATCGGAGGTCCATCGCCTCGTTGCCGCCGAACATGGCGCTCAGGTGGACGATGGCAGCCAAGGCGAACCAACCTGAGACAATAGCTCGTGGATTGGACCCATTCCTATCGGCATCGTCGGGGGGCCGGATTGCTAGGACCAGAGCGAGGAGAATGGCGGCGACAATGAGCACCGTGAAGTGGGAGAGTGCTGCCGTGTGGGACACAAGGGCGTGCCAAAGGCCGCCCACTCCATGCGTGATAGGCGCTTTCATGCCAAAGCCCTTGAGCGCGACCGAAGCCGGCAGGAACATCCAACCGTGCAGTTTGTTCGCAATGCCCATGGCGACGACGGGTACGAAAGCGCCCAGAATCGTGCCGACAGCCTCCACATAGTGCCGCAGCACCGCCAGGATGAAACACGCAATGCCGATGATGACGACGGACTCATAACGCGTTGCCATCAATCCC
Source organism: Chthonomonadales bacterium (assembly GCA_037443035.1). GTDB lineage: Bacteria > Armatimonadota > Chthonomonadetes > Chthonomonadales > CAJBBX01 > JABWBA01. The sequence goes on along the minus strand of JBBIPC010000032.1, from coordinate 1,964 downwards.
AATCCAAGGAGCGCTGCCGTGATGACGCGTCGAGTCCCACCAGGTTGTTCCGGGCACCGTGCTGGCTCCGAGGTGAGCCGGTCGAATACGTATGTAACGAAGAGGATCGCGAGCAGCGAATGAAGGAGATGTTCCATGCCAATGCAGACTAGGAACACGAGCGGTCCCAGGTACACAATGCCGACGCCCACCAGAAGCCGTCGCCATGCCGGCGCGCCAAGCCGCCGCGCCAGTCGGTCCGCCGCAAGAAGAACACCAAGTCCGAGAATGGCATTCAGCGCCAAGGGAGCAGCTTCGGATACGCCACAGATCCGGTAGACCACGGCGACGAGGAGTGTCCACAGAGGGCCGGACGATGACGCCGTGTACTCGTACCGGGTTACCCCCCACACGCCGTGAAGCGCCAGGTTCTTCGCCATGGCCATATGGATATAGGTGTCATCCACGGCATACGTTAGATGACCCTCGTTCCGGGCGACGGACGCCGTCAGAGTCAAGAGCAGGAGAACGGCGTAGATTGCAACGCTCACCAGGCAGGGAAGTCCGGGCACGCCCGTAGTGATGGGTCGACCACCAAGCATACGTCCTAGGCGAGCCAAGGGATCCAGTCCGCTTCCACCTTGCACAGCTCATCGAACATGGACCGGATCTCAGAAGGTACGCAGACGGCTGCGGTCAGCGGGTCTACCATGAGCGCGTGAAAGGCCTTGCGCCGATCTTGCTCGAGGAACGCCTCTACCGCCAGGCCCTGCGAAACTACGTTGGAGACATTGAGGGCCGCGAGCTGGGGCGGCAGGACTCCCACAGTGCAGGGACGCACGCCTGTACCGTCTACAAGGCATGGGACCTCGACACAGCATCCCTGGGGAAGGTTGCCGATGCAACCATCGTTGGCCACGTTGCCATTGATGCGACCTGGTGTGTTGGTCCAGACCGACCGGACGATGAAGGATGCATACTCGTGCGAACCGCGAATATCCAGTGGCTCGCGACCGTCGAGCTGCTTGCGAAGGGGCGAGTCCTCCGACCAACGCCTTCCTGAGTTCGCATCCGTGGTCGGTTCGCGGTATTGCAGACCGAACTGCGCCAACGTCTCCGGGCGCTTCCGGAAATAGGGAACGTACTCGGACATGTGGGGAGACGATTCCGTCACGAAGAAGTCGAAGTGACGAAGGATTTCGAAGCGGACTCGATCCTGGGAGTAGATTTCTGGCTTCTCCATGGCTTCGCGCAGTAGCGGGTACGCGTCCTGACCCTTCCAGCGAAGTTCGAGGAACCATGCCATGTGGTTGATGCCCGCCACCCAGTACGTCATCTCAGCAGATGGCTTGCCGATGTAGCGAGCCAGTTGCCCCGCGGTCCCCTGCACACTATGGCAGAGGCCGACCTTCTTCACCGGCGAGACCTCATTCATGATCCAGCACAGCATGGCCATGGGATTGGTGTAGTTGAGCACCAACGCAGAGGGACACTGCTGCTCGACATCGCGGAGAATCTCCACCATCACCGGGGCAGTCCTCCACCCACGAAACAGGCCGCCCGGCCCAACCGTGTCCCCTATCTGCTGGCTCACACCGTACCGGTCAGGTATTGCGATCTCGGCGTGATACAGCGGACCGGCGTACGCTGGCCCACCCACGGCAATGGCGATAACGACGAAATCCGCTCCGTCGAGTACCTCTCTGCGTTCAGTGGTGGCATGAACGTGGACCTCGCACGCGTGAGCCTCGACGACTTTCCGCACATACGCTGCCGTGAGCTCGAGCCGATCCGTGTCGAGATCTACGAGTGCAATGGTGCCCTCGCGCAGTTCGGGATGCGCCAGTATGTCCACGCTGAGGCGTGCGCCAAATCCGCTCCCCGCACCGATGATGACTGTCTTGGGCATGGCGTAGGCTCCTCGACTAATGTGCGGTGGAGATCTCGCGCTCGACGGTGCAAGCACCACGCGCGCTGGTACACCC
>JBBIPC010000031.1:0-25728 GCA_037443035.1 Chthonomonadales bacterium | reverse complement strand
CGTTCGGCGACCGCGGCAACCTGTACGGCTCCTCCTTGTGGCCGCGAAGGGCCGCCGATCCTTGCGTTGCGCTGGTTCATCAAGACGCCAGGGCGGAGAGGTATCCTGTGCACGTCCTGTTCATGATGCCGATCTTGGTAACAGCAGCCAGTGCCATCCACTTGCTGCCGGTGAGGCGATATGTGCAGTCTGGGTGGGAGGAGTCACGTTGGATCCCTCGCTTCCATCCACTGCCCGTTCGCTGGCCGAGAGATGTGTGGCATCCTAGGATCGCGAGGACAGCCGTACGCCCAGAAACCTAGATAGCACACGCACGTAATCCAAACAGGAGAAGGACATGCCACTCAAGTGGACGAAGCGCCTCATCGCGGACGAACGCTACGAAGCCGCTGACGTATTCGACGTGAACGGAGACGGGTATCTCGACATCGTCTCCGGCGCCTACTGGTACGAAGGACCCGACTTCCGCAAGCGCCACAAGATCGGCGATATTCGCCCGGAAGGGGAGTACTTCGATAGTTTCTGCGCTATTCCCATGGACATTGACGGCGACGGCTGGACCGACATCATCAACGGGAGCTGGTGGGGACCGCTGCGCTGGCGTCGCAACCCAGGGCCAGCAGGCGGCGACTGGCCGGAGTACGCCATCGCTGAGTGCGGCAATATCGAGGCGGTAATCACTGCCGATGTGGATGGTGATGGTCAGATCGAAGTCATCCCCAACACTCCCGGAGCGCCGCTCGTCGTCTACAAGCTGGTCACCGACGCATCCGGCACGGGCACAGGACGCTTCGATGCGTTCACCATCTGGCCTGAAGCGCAGGGACACGGGCTCGGATGGGGTGATATCAACGGCGATGGGCGCGGGGACTTTGTCCTGTCTGGTGGCTGGCTCGAATGCCCGCCCGACCCCTTCCATGGTCAGTGGGTGTTCCACTCGGACTTCGACTTCGGCGCGGCCAGCGTCCCCATCCTCGTCGCGGACGTCAATCGCGACGGTCTGGCCGACATCATCGTCGGGCAAGGCCATGGCTATGGCCTGGATTGGTGGGAGCAATGCCGCGCTGCCGACGGCACGCGCACATGGAAGCGGCATCCCATAGACCCCTTCTGTTCCCAATATCATGCTATGGAGTGGGCTGATATTGACGGCGACGGCGAACCGGAACTCGTTACAGGCAGCCGCTACCGGGCCCATTGTGGCAATGATCCGGGCGAATGGGATGATATCGGCACGTACTATTTCAAGTGGAATGGCGAATCGTTCAGTAAGCAGGTCATAGACCACGGCGAAGTGCGCAAGGCCACGGGAGTGGGCATCCGATTCGCACTAGCCAACCTACGTGGTACTGGACGGCCGGATCTCGTAGCACCAGGCAAGGACGGCCTGTATGTCTTCTATAACGAGGGCTTTGCCATCAGGCCAGACTGACAGCGGCTTTCCGCAGCCTGGATCATGACGATTTCCGGACGTCCCTGGTCGCACATACCACAGAAGGAGATCGTTCCGTGGTGAAGTGTCCAGGGTGTGGCGCCATCTTGCCTGACGGCGCAGTAACCTGTCAGTTCTGCGGGAAAACCGTGGGAGGACCGCCCTCAATCCGTTTGGGACGACCGGCATCGCCTCGCACACCCGCGGTCTTGCCAGGCGCCCCTCGCTGGGCAGGCACTGCCTACAACCTGATAGCGGTCTACTGGATCCTCAGCGGCGCCTACAGCGTCCTCACGGCACTGCTCCTTGCAGACAAGGGCGCCGGAGTCGTCGCAGCTGCATTCGGGCTGTTTCCGGTGGCCGTGGGGCTGGGTCTGATCTTTCGCATCGAGTTCGTACGTGGGATCGTCAACTTCCTCTGCGGCCTCCAGATCCTTTTCGGCATCGTGGGAGTGCTAGGTTCGTTCTTCGCCGGTCATCCCGTGGGAGTGCTGATGTCCTTCTTTCAGATCGCCACGGCCGGATTCATGATCTATCTGATCGGCGAGACCGAGACCCGACCACCCAACTTCTGAGATTGGGGGCAGCCCCATCGTGTGCCGTCACGGAACCGCGCCCAACTTCTCGATGGCGTTGGCGACGGCTTCGCGCACGCGCAGCACGCGGTCCGGATCGGGCAGGATCCGCGTGGAATAACGGCCGATCTCGCAGGGGCTGCTTACGAGCTCTCCAGCCTTCCGCAGTGCGGCCTCCCCGATACCCACCTCGCGTCCAGCCGCCTTGCCGCGTGCGACGATGTTCCTCAGGAGCACCAGGTATTCATAGTCCTCCACACCTTCCCTAGCCTGTTCCAGACGCACAGAAGGCACGGGCCTATCGAACTTCTTAGGTCCAGGTGGATATGCAAGGAAGCCGTCACCATTCGGATACCGTACGTATTCCTTCTCCATGCCCACGCCGAAATCATGCAGCAGGAAAGCATGCCAGCCGTACCGGTAGGGATCGTAGGTGAGCCAGTCTACGCCCCAGAACTCGTAGGCTTCCGCACCGTACTCGAAGCAGTAATGAGGGAGAAGCCGCTCGATGGCGCAATACGGTGTATCCGTGCACATCTGCCCATCGGTTGTCCACCAGATCCTGGCCCCACCGGCCTTGAGCTCCTCCATCTTCGCGACCGAAACGATGCCGTAATGCCCGATGCCCCAGACGTCCAGTTTTCCGTCCCACTCCGGCTGGTGATGCCACGTGCTGCAATAGATCGGGATTCTGGAGTCCACCTCATGAATCATGTCACACAGCGCCCGCATCTGTGCGCGAATCGCTGGCTGGCTGTCGTGGGGTTCGTCGGAAATGTACAGCACGAATCTGTCGGCCCATCCCATAGCCTTGACATGATCCCAGAAAACCCGCAGGAATGCTTGATAGGCGCGCTTGTATTCCGGTCGCAGTTTCGAGCGGTCTACGCCCTCGTACGGGTACGTTCCTTCGTAGGGCTTCTCGCCGAACTTCTCACCCGGAAGGTGACCCCACCCGAACAGGTAGAAATGCCACGGAGTGTAGGCATGGGGAAACTTCAGCTCGTCGAAGTAGATGCGCCCGGCCCGATCGAACTCGCTGAAGTCTGCCGTTACGTGCCCATCCTTGTAGGTGAACAGGGGCTCAGGCTTGATGGTATCTGGACACAGACGATGCTTGGCCATGAACCGCCAGAAGTCCTCGCGGGTCTGTGACTCCGTCTTTCCAGGAATGGACCACATGGGACCTGACTGCCGGCAATCGTAGATCGCTTTGAGGCTCGGCTTGTCCGGAAGGCTGAAGCCGCGCACTCGGACCGTGAGCGGCAATGCGGCCAGCGTCTTGTCGGCGACAACGAAACGCACTCGCCCGCGGTACACACCAGCTTGCGTCGCCGGAGGGACGTGCAGCGTCAGCCATACAGGTTGCGTCTGACCGGCCTCGAGGTCGAAGCGGTCGTATGGCAGGATCGGATCCGGCCACCAACCCGGCCAGCCGTCCGAGCCTGGTGCGCCTCGCGGGATTTTGCGGTAGTACGGAGGTGTACGATCGCTGTAGTAGTTCGTAACGGCATCCACCGGTACGTAACCGACTACACCAATCTCCCATTCCCTCAGCATGGCGCCGTTCGCCTTGCGTGGCGGATCCATGACAACCCTCAGACCACGGATGTCTCGGGACGAGCGCAAGGCGATCTGTACCGGTTCGTATTCGTTTGCGGCGCAGGAGATGCGAATCTGAGGGGCTGAGGTCCGGCTTGGAGGCACATCCTCCTTGAACACCTTGACGATGGGATTCACCGGCCATACGGCGAGCGCTGGCAGGCCGGTCGTCCGTACCTCTGGCGTTAGCGTCTCGGCCGACGCGACCTCCAGGAGCAGGACACCGTCGTGCCAGGCAGTACCGTTGGCGAGCATCGTCAAGTGGATCTGGAAGCGTCGGCATTCTTCCGGCGTGCGGAAAATCCCCGCCATGAGCGTCCAGCCAGTTGTCCCGCTGATGGCCGGACCTGCACCAGTCATGGCGTTCTGGCCCACCAGATCTCCGTTCTCCTTGCGCAAATGCACGTGGAGTTGCAGGCCACCGTCGAGGTTCTCGCACCGCAACCACGCTGCGAGGAGATAGGTCCGGTTCGGCTGCACCACTACGTCTTGCCGCCAGCCCGTCCATGCGCGCTGGGACCCCTCGGGTATGTGGACACGGACGCACCTCTTGCCGAACAGACCACCGTTCACAATGCCCATCTCCGTGCCCGCCGGGCGGCCGCCTTCTGCTCCTCCCGGCCAGTGTGCTGGAAGGGATTCACCCTCCTCGAACGAGGGATTCTTCACCAGATTCAGAGGGCTAGCGAGCAAGGCTGCGCATTGCGCTGGGTCCATGGTGACGGCCGATCGGTTCATGCCGCCCGGCACAGCCGGATTCGGCGCGTAGTCCTTGGCGCGGACGCCCCCAACCGGCCGCCCGCCTGATCGCGTCGGAGTTCGGTATGCATGCAGCGTCAGGACCGAACGCGGTGGTATGCGAACATGTGTGAGCAAGACGTCCCCTACGAGAAAATGAGGGAGGACCTTGCCGCGATCGGCGATTGCCACGCTGGGTGACCTGCCAGTCGCGGCGCCGAGCCGGCCAGTCATAGACGCAGGCACGGAGGCGAAGCCCTCGAACGGACGGTCGGAGAGATTGACCAGGCGGATGGGAACTCGTGTTCGAGGTTGTTGAGAACCTTTTCCGGCCACGTTCAGCCAGGGCGATCCCGTGCCGACTTCGTGTAGAGCGAACCGCTCCACGGGCAGCGTCTGCACTGTCGGCGCGGCGACCGAGTCCAGTAGCTCCAGTTGTACGTCATCGAACCATGCCGTACCCGTACCCCAGAGGACGGTACCCAGGTCCGCGCGATCTGCGTCTGACGGAGCCGTGAATTCCAGGGTTACTTGTTTCCAATCATAGGTGCCGGGCCCAGCCGACAGCATGGGAGCCTCGATCATCGGATTGCTCAGGTTCCCCAGGTGGATATACCATCCGGCGTAACCCTGGACCCGACTGGCCTTGACCCATGCGGTCATGCGATAGCGTGCACCGCCCACGATTTGGAGACCTAGTTGGCGGGTGGCTATCCAGGTCGGCTCTGCGCCGCCGGCCACCTCGAGCTTGAGGCAGCGGCGACCCAAGTGAGCATCCTCCTCCGTCCAGGACGCTCGATGCCGGTTATCCCCAGCGTCGTGGACCCATCCAGCGGGCGTGTCCCCTTGCCCGTCCTCGACACTACCGTTGCGGAGGGTACCTGTTGCCTCGAGGAAGTCTGGTGGCGCCCATGATCGGGGGTTGTCGAAGTAGATGTAGTACCGTGCACCTGCTTCTGCGGGACACTCGATCGGCAACGTCAGGGTCATGCCTTCTTCCATGCGGCCCGTGCGTACAGGGTTGCCCGTCGCATCGGCAACAGCAAGTAGCACCTCCACGCCTCGTTCATTGCAGACACGTATCTCCCCTATGCGCGCTCCGGCAAGAGGAACCTCGCTCTTGCCATGCCCCACGGTAACCGCCACGGTTGTCCCCGCAAGCGGTTTGCTGCTGCGGTTGGTGACGACGATGGGAACTCGCTGACGCCAGAGGCCTCCATTGCCGAGATAGAGAGGATGATGCCATCCTGTTGCCGGGGCAGTCGTCTGGAGACATGCCGCGATGACCATGAGCAGTTGCATGCTTCGCCCCCTAGTGACTTACGGAAGACGATGAGGGCTGCTTCTTGATGAGCCAGACCTCCGTGAGCCGCGATTGCACCCGCCAGTTCAGGTGTGGTTCGAACGTTGGATCGAAGGTGACGATGAGCTTGCCGTCACGGATGAGACCTCGCGGTACCGGAAACTCCTTGAACTCGCCTAGCCCCTTGCCATAGACGGTTGGCACCAGCCTGACACCGTTGGCGCGCACGAAACAATCGCCGTAGCCTGTCGTCCGTATGACGTAGTCTGCCTCGGGATCCAGTCCCGCGTAGCTGAGCGCCTCGGGCCAGTCCATACCCGTGAACCACGATTGGCGAGCGCGAGCGTTGGGATGATCGCCGATCCACCACATGACACCTGGCAGGGACATGTGATCCATGTCCAGAATGGGCCGGGCGAGACGCTCGTTCCTCACTTCGTGGTCCGACTTCGCTACATTGCCTATATCGTCATAGAACGAACCCTCGCCTGGTTCTTCCCATCGTGCGATTTCCTCGAGCCGGGCCACACGATCGGCCTCATCCGCCATGTTGCGCACTTTTCCGAGCTCGTCCTCCAACCACCAGCGGTTATTCAGCGGATAGTACAGAAAGTCGAGGACGGCGCCACGCTCAGCGCCGCTGGCATGGTATTTTGCCACGCTTGTTTGCAGCCCGATGGAACGGAATAGGTCTTCGCACAGCGATTCGATGCGATCCGAGAGATCCTTGCGGACACGTGCGTTGTCGGCCTGTCGCAAGATGGAAAGCGCTGCGTCTATGCACGCCTGCGCTCCTCTGTTCTTCGCTTGCAGCAAGACCGCATTCGCTTTTTTCTCGAGATCGCTTTCGTAGAGGAGGCGCTTTCGAGTGTAGAGGTCGTAATAGGCACGTAGGAAACAGAGCTGGGCACGCCAGTTCTTGCTCAGTTCGGGATGGGCCTTTTCGATCCTCTGCCAGTAAGCGAAAGTGGCATCCACACTTCCGTTAGTGGCCAGGGGACCTTCCCAGTTACGTTCCAGGGCGAGAATGCCCGCCGCCGCTTCTTCGGCAACGTCCGGACCGAAGAATACGCGCGCGTATTCCTCTACGATAGTCCTTACATTGGCCTTCGGATCCCATCCCAACGCGCTCCAGACAACCTTGTTCACGTCGTCGTGCACACCGTCCGAGTAGGTGATGAAACCGTCCGTGAATCTAGCTGTATCCGCCAGTATCTTGGCGTAGAAAACAGGCCTGGGATTGACCGGCTCCCGACCGAGCGTGAACGCGAATGCCGGATCCCACCATGGCACCGGAAACTGGCATCGGACGCAATGGGTGATGTCGGGGTAGTCCCGTACACGATATGGCCTGGGTAGTCGCTGGCGCAGTTCATGGAGAGGTGGACTGGAAGGCCCTCCCACGAGGCCACCCAACCATTCGGGCCGATGCTCGCTGATCCATCTGTACACGTAGTCCTGCTCGAACGGATCGTAACCCTGCATCGAGAGCCAGACTCTGGCCCGTGGGTGATACCGGCTCAGCAAGGCGCCCAGGTCAGCCAGATAGGGCATGACGAGACTGGGTGGGTTGTCGCCCGGATCGCCGCCCGGCACGAATACGGCAGAAACGAGGGGACACTCGCGGAACAGCTTCTCGTACTCCGCAAGTTTCGCCTGGCGACGGGCGGCATCTTGCAGATCGAAATCCGCGGGCGTCCACACCCAGAAGTCCAGCCCGTAGCGTTGGCATATCCTGCTCTGCTCGACGTTCATCTTCTCCCTGGGGAAGGGATTGACCGTGGGCCGCGTATCCTGCATGGGAATACCCTCGATGCAGTTCACGCCAAAGAAGGTCAGTTCGCGGATGTACTGATCGAACTGATCGGGCGACCATGCGTCGTAGGAGTTGGCCGTAGCCCGGTAGCCCAGTTGGTGCCCTCGGATGGGGTACGCAGGCGCCGTTTGGAAGTTCAGGGGCTCCCTCAGCAGGACTCTCCCCTGGGTGCATTCCAGACTCCGCAATAACCGACCCACGCCGTACAAGCATCCCCGCGCGTCGGTCCCGATGATCCAGAGCACTGGTCGATCCGGCGCGCTGGTTGTATCCGTACCGAGACTGAAGCCGTCGGCGCGATTGGGTGGCGTCCAGGCGACTGTCGAGCGTCCGTAGATCTCAGGGATCTTGCCGGACGCGACTGCTATGGCCCAGCCCTTCGCTGGCCACGCTGTGGCGGTTTTCCAGGTCACCCCCGTTCGGCGGGCCACTTCTTCCTGCAGTACCCTCACCGCCATCTGCTCCACAGGCGGTGCCACCTCAGCCGGACGAACGACGATAACTGCGTGGGTCAGGTCGAGCGGGAGCGGGTCAGCGTTCATAGCGACGGAGTGCATGAACAACGTGAATCCTAACAAGGCTAGTTTCATACGAAGCCGTCCTTTGCGCCGAGTGCCTCACGGTAGGCAGTGCTGTCGTAACGGGCTGCCGACCTTCGCAGCGATTCGAAAACACTGCCATTCCAAGGAATGTCTCCTGTTCGTTACAGGCCCAACCGCTCATACTGCTCCGGCGGGGCATCCGCTTCTCGCATGAGGCGTATCATCAGCTCCGTCATGCGCCGCTCCACCGTTTCATCCTCCAAAGGTGTGGTCTGCGCTGGATCGTTCTCGACGTCCCAGAGGAAGGTGCGCCGAATATCGCCGTCCTGTGGCACCCATGACCTCGCAGGCAGCTTGAGCGTGGGCTGGCTCTTGGTGAACGAGAACGGAGGCGCGAGCGTGGCGGCTTCCAGCGACTCGGCCGCCAGGAATCCTCGCATGGCAGTGGGCATGAGCGTATAGTTGAAGAGCGGAGCATTGTCCGGCGTCGCTGGGCCGCGCATGTACACGTACCGTCCATCTGTGACGTTTACCTGGGCACCATGGAGACCGAAGAGGCCCGCTTCGCGAACGGGCTCATCGCGGCGAAGCACGGGAGAGAGGCTCTTGCCTAGCATGCGGGGCGTCGGCTGAAGTCCGAAGTATTCGAGCAGCGTCGGACCGATGTCCAGCGCAGGCTGCACCAGGGCGTTCCGCCTTTCACCGGCGCGTCCCACACGCGGATCCCAGACAAAGAACGGTGTATGCGCCACCTCCTGGTAGAAGGGCATCCAGATCTTCGCCCAGCAGTCGTGCTCGCCGAGCATGAAGCCGTGATCCGTCCAGACGATAAGCATCGTATCCTTCCAGAGATCCAGCCGGTCCATGAGGTCGAGCACGTCTCCGAGGTAGGCGTCACACTGGCTGAGCAGCGCAGCGTACTCATAGCGCACATGACGCACCTGCTCCGGGGTCTCCATGACCTTGCGGTAGGCGGGCCAGTCGAAGAACCACGCATCATGCTCGTAAGGGTACAGATCCTTGTATCTCCTGTCGGAATCAAACGGCTCGTGAGGATCGAAGGTCTCGATCTGAAGGAACCAACGGTCTTCCTTGGCATTCCTGCGTAGGAAATCCAGACCAGCTCCGAAGGTCTGGGCTTGCGGCCGATCGCATTCGTGGCGGACGGCCTCCCGGTTGATGAGATCCTGCCTCACATACGAATCCAGCCTGGACTGGCGGCCGACGCCTCTGGGCGGAAGCTCTGGGTCCGCCACTTGTCCACGCCAAAGGTCTCCTTCCTGGCCGCGGAAAAACTCCGAGGTCGAGTAACGGTTATGGTAGGTCGCCCCGCCGTCCTCCCAGTAGTGGTAGTGATCCGTGACCAGGTGCGTGTAGACACCATTGTCACGCAGCATTTGGGGCACGGAGTCGTCGTACGGCTCTAGGGGGCCCCAGGACCGGTGCAGGAAGTTCGGTCGGGCCGTATGCAGCTCTCGTCTGGCAGGCATACAGGGCATGGAACATACGTAGGACCGCTCGAACGTAATGGACCGCCTGGCTAGACGAGCGAAGTTCGGTGCCACGGTCCAATCGCAGCCATAAGGCGGCAGAAACCGCCGGTTCAGGGAATCGAACATGACCATGATGGCTTTCATCGAAGTGTGTTCCTTTCGCAGAGGAAGCTGTCCGGTCCGGGCCTACCGAACGCGGATCACCCTTCTAGCCTCGTACGTCTTCCCGAACATGTCGGTCGTTCGTACGCTGATCGCATGGGTACCGGGCGTCAGACCTGGGGGCAGCTTGCCACGCCAGACGTGGGACGACACGGAAGCCCCTGGCAGCGTCCGACCTGGCGGCGGCTTCGGCCCCTTCTCCTGCTCCTTCAGGGTCACATAGGCCGGGTCCTGCACACGCACCTGGTCCATGGCTACCCACGGCCCGTTCTGTCCCACTCGCATCTCTACCTTGGATCGCGACGAACCAGCGAAGACATTCACGAGAACATCCGTACTGGCGGCGTCTCCCGCCGCAACTTCCTCGGGCGCGCAGATGTTCATCTGGTAGTCGGCTGGTCGTCTTGCAGCACGGAACTCGAGGGCGTACTTCGTGCCGTCGAAGGTGAGGATGGAGTAGCCGTTCGGTGTACCATCGCTCATGGTCGCGTGGGGTATGCCTAGCTCGTCTGGTGCTCCCGACCACCAGCTTCCACATACCGTCCCGCTGATGAAATGATGATGGGGCTGCGAGCCTTGCCATCCTGCTTCCTTGCCGATGAAACGGTGCTCCTGGGTGTGGGTGTGGGCCGACATGGAGAACGTGTGCGGGCGCGATGCCAACAGGCGGTAGACCTCCTGCCGTTCGGCGACCGCCTCCAGCGGGATATGCATCATGAGCACGACGAGCGTAGCCCTTGGAACGAGGGACAGATCATTCCTCAGGAACTCCAACTGCTTCTCGCCTAGCCCCGCGGAGTAACCGGCGGCCGCGGCTTCGGTCTTTGGTCGCCAGTGGATGTCCTCCAGCACAACGAAGTGGACAGGTCCGTAGTCGAAAGAGTAATAGGGAGGCCCGAAGTGCCGCTCGAAGGTCTCGTCCGACAGCATGTCACTGGGTGCGTCGTGGTTCATATCGTGATTCCCTCCGATGTACACCCACGGCAGACCTATCTGACCGATGGTCCGCTTCATGCTTTCCATGAGCGACAGGTCATTGAAGACGATGTCACCCAACGTGATTCCGAAGGCCGCATCGAAGCCGACGAGCCCTTCTACGACGTCGTGCGCGATGTAATCTATCTCGGTCTGGTCGCGTGGTTGCGTATCCCCGAAGACCAGCACTCGGAAGCGATTAGGCTCCTTCTGTCTGTGCAGCGGGAAGTCCACGGATTCCGGTAGTGGTCCGCTGGGCAGCACGCCTTCGTACTGGAGCTTCGGCGATCCGGCAGGTTTGTGGATGTAGTAGAACCTGGCCAGGCCGTTCTCATCCACCGGCGCTGCCCAGCCGCGTGGCTTGATGACGAAGAGAATGGTGTCGTCCGTGACGGGTAGCTCGTACCTGCCCCTAGAATCGGTGAGAACGACTTGCCGCTGATTGGATACGCGCACGCCACGAATGCCTGGCTCGTTGGCATCGCGCACACCATTGCCGTTGCGGTCTTCGAAAACGACGCCGCGGGCGACCTGGGTCGCCTGGGCAGCCGCGACGTAGGGTGCTGTTGCCAACGCAATGAAAATGGCAAGCGCGGTATGGCGTACCATCCGATTCGTCTGTTTCATGGCTCATCCTTTCCTGCCACGAGTAGTTGGACGGTGCCGTGCGTGGCTCATCCTCTTACAAACCCACGACCTCGTACACGTCGGCGTCCTCGCTGGAGGCCTGCTCGATACGGCGGAGGTAGGGAACGCGGGATGGCACTGATGACGCCCCTAGCAGCGCGTCTGCGGCTGTATCCCTGGCTTCCGCCCGCTTCTGGCTGAACACGACGTAGCGGACGCCCGTTTCCTGCAGAAGCTGCTTGCGCCAGTTGTCGGGGGTATCCGGCATCAGGAACCTCAGCCACCTGCCCATGGCGTGCCCGAAATCCGGTGTCTCGCCCCAGTGTCCCGCATTCACGGCATGACCCGTCAGCCCAGGCACGAAGCAGGCAACTGTTGTATCCACGAAACCCGCTCTGCCGTCCGGTCCCACGGCCAACCACGGAAGCGGCTGGACAACGGAGCCAGGTTCAGCGTTCCGGCGCAACCAATCGATAGCCGACCGTTCACCAGCGAGCAAGAATGCCCGTACAGTCTCCCCACCGTGCCTGAGGCCACCTCTGTCACGCAACATGAAGCGTATGTTCGTCAGCGACATGACGATCAACCCCACAGCGAGCAGCAACGGCCGCCACATGCCTCGCAGTTCGCGGGCGATGGTTGCCATTCCCCAGCCAGCCAGAAGTGCGACCGGGATGTGTGCCCCCATGAGCAGTTTGCGCTGGAAGCTCACCGGAGCGTAGGCCATGCCGATGTTCACCACTGCCCAAACGAGGAGGAAGAGCGGCCCATCCGTAGCGACGTACTCACCACTTTCTGAGCTACGAAGGGCCGAGATGATGCCCACAACTGCCAGTGGAACCAGAAGGCCGAACCCCAGGAGGACCCACACTAGACTGGGTGTCAGTGTCGGCACCGCAACCCGCTGAGCAAATACCGTCTCGGTCTTGTAGACCCAGAACATGTGGCCCGCCGAGACGGCAGGAGGCAGCCCGGCTACAAGCATTCTCGCGAAGGTGCCTCTGTCAGGCCCAAACTCGTCCCTCCGACAGCGGCGACTCCTCGCCAGTTCGACAGCGAGGAACCCAACCCAGACGCCAGAGACGGTGATAATGTCGTACGTATGGATGTTGCCGAGCACGAATCCACATAGACCGGCATAGATTGCATGGCGAGTGCTTCGGCGGCGCTCCGCTTCCAGTAGATTCACGAGAATCCCAAGCACGAGCGCCAGCGACACACCGAACAACGGAAACAGGTACAGGCTCAGGAAAGTCACGGCCTCTGGTTGCCAGGTATCTACGGGGCCGGCGAATGCTCGCTCCCAGAGGCCCGGGACCCAACCAAGGCCAGCGCTCACAGCCACCACGGACCATGCGATGCGCCTTCCTGGACCCGTGAATCCCACCAGGCCGGCCAGCCTCCAAACAAGCAGAAGAACCGCAAGCGACGCGACGGCTCGGGCCGCGTGGTACAGCAAGATCAGGGGCAACCCCGTCCACCCTCCGAGCCTACCCAGGAGCAAGAAAAGGAGGTTGATCTGGTGTCCGGACTGGTGGAGAGTAGTGAAGAGATTCCTATGAAACCACGCGCCATCGGCGTACTGGCGCATCCAGCTCAGGTAGACGCAGTTGTCGGTTACGTTGAACGCATACCACGAATACCATCCGTAAAGAGGCGAAGCACCCTGGAGCGACCGATCGAACAGGTAGGGCAGAAACGTGACAGCCGTGAGGGCCATCGCCACGGACCACAGCCACCGCCTCTCCGCTCGATCAGCCATGGCCTGGACGTCTAGATGCCGAGTTTCTCGAAGGTGTGTTGCAGGTGTTTCAGGTGATATCGCACATCGAAACACTGGTCCACCTGTTCCGGCGTGAGCTTCTGCTGGACCACGGGATCCTCCCGGACGGCTTGCCGGAAGTCCATGCCCTCGTCCCATGTGCGGGCCGCGTTCCGCTGAGCGACGGCGTATGCCTCCTCCCGGGGAAGGCCCGCACGGATGAGCGCGAGCATGACCTGTTCGGAGCTGACCAGCCCTCCCATGAGCTCCAGATTCCGAGCCATTCTGTCGGGATAGACGACGAGGTGGTCCAGGATATCCGCGAACTTCCAGAGCATCCAATCCGCCAGTGCGCAGGCATCGGGCAGAACGATCCGCTCCACCGACGAGTTGGCAAGGTCGCGTTCGTGCCAGGTCGTCATGCTCTCCAGCATGGGGATCAGAAGTCCGCGCAGCACACGCGCCAGGCCTGTCACGGTCTCGCAGTTCCAGGGGTTCCGCTTGTGTGGCATGGCCGAAGAGCCCTTCTGACCACGTGCGAAGTGTTCCTGGACTTCGAGTAACTCCGTGCGTGCCAGGTTCCTCACTTCCGTAGCGAACCTCTCCAGCGAGCCTCCCAGGATAGCTAATGCACACAGGAGCTGGGCATGGCGGTCGCGTGTGACGATCTGGGTCGAGAACGTCGCGACCTCTAGACCGAGCGTACGGCAGACCTGTTCTTCCACGGAAGGGTCTATGTTCGCGTGCGTTCCCACGGCCCCGGAGACCTTACCGACGGCGACGGCCTTTCGCGCGGCCTGAAGGCGCTCGATGTTCCGGTTCATCTCATCGAGCCAACCTGCCAGCTTGAAGCCGAAGGTGATGGGCTCGGCATGGATACCGTGCGTACGACCGATCTCTAGCGTTTCCTTGTGCTCTCGTGCACGCCGCAGGATGATCTGCCGGAGGATCTCGGCCCGACGCAGGATGATATCCGTGGCGTCGCGGAGCGCCATGCCCAGCGCCGTGTCCACGACATCGTAGGAGGTGATCCCGAAGTGGAGGAACCGCCCCTCTTCGCCCAGATACTCCTGCACGTTCTTGACGAAGGCCATGACGTCATGACGGGTCTCTTTCTCTATCTCCGCCATGCGCGCCAGGTCGAAACGCGCCCTGGAGCGAATCACCTGCGCAGTCCCAGCTGGAATGTGGCCGTGGTTCTCCAGAGCTTCGCAGACGGCGATCTCCACATCGAGCCAGCGTTGTGTTCTCGCCTCCATGCTCCAGAGTTGGCGCATTTCCGGCGTGGTGTAGCGGTCAATCATGGGTACACCCCTCTTCTCCGGCCAACCACCCTATAGGTCGCGAGCCGACCTGCCCAACCGCGGCATCCGGATGGGCAGGTCGGCACCGGACTTACGCAACCGGCTAACAGGAGCAGACCGGATTACTTCTTCTCGAATGCTGCGTCGAAGGCCACCTCTGACCGCTTGAAGTCCAGCTTCCGCACGAACGCGCAGGCCTCGGCGGCACCATGCTCGCGGTCCATGCCGCTGTCCTCCCACTCGACGGAGAGGGGCCCCTGATAGTTGATGTTGTTGAGGGCGCGGATGATCTCCTCGAAGTTGATGCATCCCCGTCCCAGCGAGCGGAAGTCCCAGAACCGTTCCGGATCGCCGAAGTTCACGTGACCGCCGAACACCCCGATACGCTTGGGCACGGGCGACCAGTACACGTCTTTCATGTGCACGTGGAAGATGCGATCAGAGAATTCGTAGAGGAACTTCACGTAGTCAACGCCCTGGTAGCCCAGATGGCTCGGGTCGTAGTTGAAGCCGAACGCGGGGTGGTAGTTCAGCGCTTCGAGCGTGCGCTTGGCACTGACGATGTCGAAAGCGATTTCGGTGGGGTGGACTTCTAGCGCGAACTTGACGCCGTTCTCCGCGAAGACGTCGAGAATGGGCGTCCACCGCTCTTTGAGGAGAGCGTAGCCATCGTCAATCTGGGACGGCAGGTTCGGTGGGAAGGAGTAGAGCAAGTGCCAGATCGAAGAGCCTGTGAACCCATTGACGATTTGGACGCCGAGGTTCTTCGCAGCTTTGGCGGTCTGCTTCATCTCCTCGATGGCGCGCTTGTTGACACCCTCCGGATCGCCGTCGCCATACACCCTTGGAGGCAGGATGGCGGCATGGCGGACATCGATGCGATCCAGAACGCATTGCCCGACCAGGTGCGCCGCGATAGCCCAGGTCTTGAGTCCGTTCTTGGCAAGGATTTCATGACGGGACCGGCAATACGCTGCACCGTCGGGTCCTGCCGCCGCGGCGACGTCGAAGTGATCTCCCCAACATGCCAGCTCCAGGCCGTCGTAGCCGAACTTGGCGGCCTTCTCGGCCAGCACTGAAAGAGTGAGGTCGGCCCACTGGCCGGTTACGAGTGTGACGGGTCGTGCCATGTTTGCTCCTCCACTGTGGCAGTGTTACCTGGTGGTCCTGGCGGATGCGCCGCTCAGCGCTACAGACTCGCCGGTCTGCGCAGAACGGTAGATGCCGTCCAGGATTCTCATGACGTCCAACGCCTGGTCCGCTGTCGCCAGCGGTTGCTTATTAGCGACAATGCACTCGACAAAGTGCGCGATCTCGGCCTCGTGCCCGCTGATGTTGGGGAAGCTCGGTGTGATGTCCACAGGTCGGCCGTGGGCTTCGGTGAAGATGCGAAGTGGTTCCAGTGTTGCGCCTCCCCGATCACCGTAGACTTCGCTATAGAGTTTCTCCTCCGCACAGTGCTGCGCCCATGACGCTTCCAGCACCAGCGTGGCACCGTTCTCGAACCGAACCATACCGCAGGCCAGATCCTCCACGGTGAACTCGCCGCCCTTCACGGCTGTACCCCACTGCCCAGTACCCTTACCGAATGGACCGAACTTGGCATACGTAGCGCCGTAGGCACTGACAGGCTTCGGGTTGCCCATGAGGTACAGCGTGACGTCCAGAGCATGAACCCCAATGTCCACCAGCGGGCCGCCGCCTGCCATCTCCTTGCGCGTAAACCAGCTCCCCATACCCGGCACGCCGTTGCGTCGAATCCAGCCGCACTTCGCGTAGTAAATCCCTCCTAGGTCGCCAGCTTCGATGTACTTCTTCAGCACTTGCGTGTCGCCGCGGAAGCGGTTGTTCATGCCGATCATGAACTTCCCCTTTGCCTTCCTGGCGGCCGCGACGATCTTGGCGCCTTCTTCGGCATTCACGGACAGAGGTTTCTCACAGAGCACGTGGCAACCGGCCTCGAGAGCCGCGATGGCGACCGGCGCATGGAGGACGTTCGGGGTACATACCGACACGGCGTCAAGCTCTTCCTCGGCGAGCATAATCTCGTAGTCGGTGTAGACCTTCTTCACGCCAAACCGTTCCGCCGTGCGCTTCAGACGGTCCACATCGATGTCACAGAGCGCCGCGATCTCAACGTTGGGCAGCTTGCTGTAGCCATGAGCATGGTAGCTGCCAATTCCCACGCCCACGATACCGACGCGTACTTTGTCGGACTTCTTCGTCTTCTTGGCCAATGGTGACTCCTTCTGCTACCGGCGCCGACAGCGCCTCTGCATTCGCCGGGATTGTATCACACGGCACAAGCCAGTGCAACCGACCTGCCTCCCCTCGGCGCTGATGGCAACCAGTGTGCCTACTTCGCTTCTGCGAAACGGTTCCGTACGTAGCAGCCCGACAAGCAGCAACCTTTCAGCGGCGACCCCCGAGGTACGCCCGGAGCCGCCCTTCCAGTGCATCGGCATCCCGCAGGAGGGGCGTGTCGGTGCCGGCAGTTCTGGCCTGACCACTGGCGGCCACCGCTCGTCGGAAGAGGCGAATGGCTTCCAGCGTCTCTGCTGCCGCTTGACGAGCTTCCTCGGTCCGCCCGGAATGGTCCAAGAGGCCGAACAGCACCTCCCCTGCCTTGAACTTCTGACGCGCGTCTGCCACCGCGAACCACCGCCGGGCGGCTGCGATCGCTTCCTCGGTGCGCCCGGCAGCTCGGTAAATGCTCGTCAGTATCCGTAGTGCGTCCGATGCCTCTCGCGAGGTGTGGGGCACGGTCAGGGCCTTCTCACAGGACTGGCGGGCCTCGTCGGGACGTCCTGCCTCCACGTTCTCCCTTGCAATGCGCACGTAGGCACCAGCCGCATGAGGTCCGTTGGGATAGCGCTCGACAATGAGCCGCAGCAGGCTGATTCGCTGCTCCGGCGTCGGTGCTTTCTGGCTCTCCAGGCGTGCGTACAACTCGACAACATTGGACCCCCAGATGCTGCGGGTGCCACGTTGAACGATCCGGGCAATGTCCCCTCGGTGCTTCGCTGTGTCGCCGTAGACGTCAGCCTCATCGCCAGCCTGGAGTCGCCAGGTGTTCGGTATCTCGCCGACATAGGCTGCGAAGACCGGCCCGAAAGCCCACGCAACCGGAACTGGTCCGAACGGTGCGAGCTGCGTACGTATCCATGCCGTGTCGTCCGGCAGCAGGCGTCCTCGGTGCGTGTACAGGTATGCGACCTTGAAAGATGCGCCGCTTCCCGCGTAGACCACGGGCACGAGGAGCGCCAGAACCACCCCACGTCTGCGCAGTCGGCTCGCACTCCGTGACCCCAAGGTGAAGATGAGGCGCCGATGCCACAGGTAGAGCAGCACGCTGAGAGCAAGAAGGACGAACTTCGGCTCCCAGGCGTATCGCGTAAAGACCAGCATCTGATGCGTCGTCTCGTTCACCATGGAGGCTGATACGCTGCGAAGCGATAGGAAGGGGTTGATCAGCACGCCTGGTGCCCGGTCCATGGCCCACCAGATGGCGGCGACCCCGAACCCCGCCCAAGCGTTGCGGAACAACGTCGCGAATGCCAATGCCAGGAGGCCCAAAAACACCGTAGACGGCAGACAGGCAAGCCACGCAGGCCAGATGGGATAGGGCTCCCAGCCATAGTAGAACGCCGTCAGCGATAGGAGTGCCAGCGCCCAGACCAGCACGAGCACTACCGCCATGCGGAAAGCCACCACCTTGCCGATGTCCACTGGTTTCGAGGCCAGAATTGCGCCGACCCCACTTCGGTACTCGGCAGACAGGACATGGGCGCACAGGAAGGCCGCAAGCAGCGGAGGAACGGTCTCGACAGAGTGGGAGGGCAACGGCTCCTCGAACCGGAGAGTGACCAGGTTCCAGAATACCATGAGCTGGCTGGCCGCAATCGGGAAAACGAGCAGCCACCAATGGCCGAACATGAGTACGCGGAAGTTGTAGCGGAGGAGACGTGTCATTCAGGCTCCTCCGCCAGTCGGCGCAACACTGCCTCCTCGAGGCCGGGACCATCGTAGGTGCCGATCCCTTCCAGAATGTCCCGGATACGCCGCCTCCGGTCTGTCACGACAACGCTTGGCATGTCGCTCACCCTGAAGGCCCCCGCGATGGGGGACCTATCTGCTGCTCTTGGAGCGTGATGCGTGCCCCAGTCCACCAGCACCGGATACCGCAGCCGCTCACCCATTGCCACGACTCTGGCCGCCCCCTGGTCGTTGGCAATGCACACTGCCAAGGGCAGAACGCCGCGTGAGCCATACCTCTCGTGGAGATCCCGCAGCCTGTCCAGCAAGCGAACGCCCTCTTCCGTCCGCGGCTCCAGGAGCGCGATCACGAAGACCCGCCCCGGCGTACCGGAGAGCGAAACGAGCCTGCCGTGCTGATCCGGCAGCGTGAATCCTGGGGATCGGCCCAGCAAGGAGGCGTCCTGGCGACCCATCTCCTCCATGAGCGGCGACAGACGCATGAGGGGATCGTGGCCGTGAACGATGATAGGTCTGACCGCCATGACGACTAGCAACAAAGTCAGCCAGGGAGCAAGGCGATAACCTATCGGCGCGCAGAGCGCACCACGCCGCGAACGACGATGCAAGAGCGCCGCCATCGAGATGAGGAAGACGCCCGCGAACCCGAATGCCGGGAGGTTCTGCGTGTAATACGGGTAGTACACCTTGGCCAGGTAGTCCTGACCGGCCAGAGTCACCAACCAGTACATGCCGGCCAGAGCACCGGCTAGCGGCGTGCCAGCCAACAAGGCCAAAGTGTAGGACGCCGATGCGGCGAAGAACAGGACCACCGCGGCGCGGAAGAACTGAATACCATAGGCGGCGAATCCCGCCAGTGTGCCGGCGTGCCACCAACGAGATAGCGCCGCCCCAACGAACAGGGTTAGCAGGAGCGCAAGGACCTGAAGATAGCCGCCGAGAAAGCGCGACACGACCAGGCGCTCCGTGGGCTGGGGCTTGGAGAGCACGATCGCAGCAGCCGAGACGGCCTGGTCCCGACATGCAATCATCGCCATCCAGTAGACCACGACAAGTGCGAGGTAGGTGGATGCGGCGTCCCCCGTCGCCAGGGCCGAGAGTCCTGCGCCTGCACCAGAGGCGTTGCCGACTGCCCACCCCAGAACGATACTGAGGAGCACAGCAGCGCGTAGAGGGACGCCACGCAGTCCGATGCGTGCTTCTGCGCGGACGAGCATCCAGAGGGGCGAGGCTCCTGGACTAGCCATCATGCTGGCGCTCACCAGCCTCCTCACGCATGAGACCTATGTAGGCATCGTCGAGAGTCGGTTCGACAGGCTGGGCATCTGCGGCAGGTGCGGTCTCGGACAGCACCCGAATGCGGACCCTATCGCCGTCTCGTTGCAGTGCAGTCTCTGTGAAGCTACGCCGGATGTCCGCCAGGTTGTCGCCGGAGGCGGTTATCTCCCAGACCCGTCCACGGAGGGTCTCTCGCATACCCGACGGCGTGCCGACGTAGCGGATCTTGCCGCGATGGAGAACGGCAACGGTATCGGCGATGGCAGCGACATCCTCGATGAGGTGGGTGGAGAGTATGACGACCCGATCGCGGCCCAACTCCGTAAGCATGGAGCGGACCCGTACGCGCTCTTCAGGATCCAGGCCCGTCGTCGGTTCGTCCACAATGAGCAGCCGAGGGTCGTTGATGAGCGCCTGCGCCAGTCCTACTCGCTGATGCATGCCCCCCGACAGGTAGGCAACGAGCCTGTCGCGAACCTCGCCTAGGTTCACGCGCGCAATGGCCTCCTCGATGCGCTGGGAGCGGAGCGCCGCGTCTCGTTGGTTATAGAGCAGGCCGATGTAGTCCAGAGTCTCATACACGGTCAGGGATGGGTAGAGACCGAAGTCCTGCGGCAGGTAGCCCAGTATCTCCCGGACCTTGTCCTTGCGGCGTCGAATATCGTAACCTCCGACGCGGGCGGTACCGCGAGTCGGCTCCAGGAGGGTCGCCAACATGGACATGAGTGTGCTCTTGCCTGCACCGTTGGGCCCCAGCAATGCGAAGATGCCCTCGCCTATGGTGAGATCGGTCTCGTATAGCCCCACAACTCCGCCTTCGTAATCCCTGCGGAGCCCTTCTATCTCGACGTTCAGCGCAGCTACTCCTTTCCCTGGACAAGCTCGGGCACGGTCACCCGACGGATACTATTGGAATCGGTGTCGCTCACATAGATGCGTCCGCGCCCATCGAGCGCCAAACCGCCGATCCTGCCGAACCGGGCCTGTTCGCCGGAGAAATCACGCCAGGCCAGCATGTTGCCCGGATTCTGGAACCCGCCGGCCAGCACCTCGGCAACCGTGCCGTGGACCAAGAGGACCGCTCCCTGGTCAGCGTCGGCCATGAGCCAGCCTGTCTCGCCCTGTATGGATATGGGCAAGGCAACGCCAGGATGCGCTACGGCCATGCCCTCCACTGCCGTTCTGATACCTTTCAGGGTTCCCCATGCGCCGAAAACGAGACCTCCGTCGGGCACCGTCACAGCCCATCTGCTACCACCAACTACCGACACAGGACGCCCTGGCGTTGGGGTGCCCGCATCTACCTGACCGTCCAAGCTAACCCGCCGAATCCGGCTGTTTCCCCAGTCAGCCACGAGGAGTGTCCCGGGAGATCCAGGCGTGAGAGCAACGGAGAGTGGAGTGTCGAACGCTGCCTGGGACCCACTGCCAGCAGCATAGCCCTGTCGCCCGCCTGCCAGGGTCGAAACCTGGCCGTTGCGAATGACGCGAACGCAGTGATTGCCGGTATCGGCGACATACACGGACCCGTCCTCGGCTACTGCGACGCCGCATGGAAAACGGAACCGAGCTGTCGAGGCAGGACCATCCAGGTAGCCTTCGCCAG
The DNA here is from genome assembly GCA_037443035.1 of Chthonomonadales bacterium. GTDB lineage: Bacteria > Armatimonadota > Chthonomonadetes > Chthonomonadales > CAJBBX01 > JABWBA01. The sequence continues at coordinate 4,517 of JBBIPC010000031.1, read as the reverse complement.
CACCAGCTAGCGTGAATGTGTGGTTGTCGGGCCGTACCAAGCGAATACGGTGGTTCCTGGAGTCGGCCACGTACAGGTTGCCAGCACCGTCCATGGCAATCCCTGCAGGCGAATCGAAGCGAGCATCCCGCCCAATACCGTCGGCGAGTCCCGGCTCGACGGCACCTGCGATGGTCTCTACCTCGACATCTTTCCGGCCTTGCTCTATCTGCGGTCCTGGCGGCATGGGTGTCATGGGTGTCGCAGAGACACCGGAAGGAAGCTGCGGACGCCAGATGAAAGCCCGCCACCACCACGCCTGCACGGCAGCGAGCACGAGGAGGATGACTGTTGCGGCCGCCCTGGGGCTGACGCTGCGCTGCAACCCACGCTTCATCGGTACAGAATCCTACTGACCATGACTCGGCCCGGCGTCTTCTGCCTTTGCACTGCCAGCAATCCATGCTCGTCGGCTGCAATCGGCCACTGGTCGTCCGGTACCGACAGGGGGTGCCCCCCCTTCTGAACCTCGTCCACCTGCCACGCAGTCTCGGTCAAGCCAGTGCACAGAATCCAGTCAGCACCACGTCGGTAGAGGACGCCTCCCGCGGGAAGCCACTCAGCTGCTGTCCGGATGACCCCATTCCGAAGGTCCATGGTACGGAGGCACGCTGTCAAGAGGGTATTCGACTCGCGGCTGGGAGCCGTCCAGACCAGCTCTTCGCCATGGAGCGCCACTGAGATGGTGCCGTACTCGCTGAGCAACCGCTGAGGCGGGGAGTTGTGCGCGATGGCATAGACCACCGTAACACCGATACCGTCCTCCCTCGATCCTGCAACGTAGAGCGTGTCCCGGACCGCCCCCACGACCTGCCCCTGTGCGAAACCCTCTTGCAGCACCGCCACCTTCCGACTGGTTCGTCCGTCGTGCATCCATACGACCGTCCGCGGTCCGATGGGCGGCAGGAATCGAGCCGTCGTCTTCGGGGGTGGCAGCTTCTCTAGCCACGCAGTGGTCATCCCATCGGTCCAGATACCGTCCAGCGGATGGTCTGAACGGAAGAGCGTCGTCGCACCCGAGCCGTCAGGGCTCGCTCGGTGCACCTGCCAGCCCTTGCCATCGGCGGCGATCCAGGCGAGCGCCTTGCTACTTGGCCAGTAAGCGGCAATACGCGGGCTTCGCGCCAGCGCCGTCCGCTTCCCGTCGAAACGGACGAGGAGGCATTCCCGCGGCGTCGGTTCGATCCAGTACCAGACGCCGCCCGCCGAGCGTGGGCGCTCGGGCACTGCCGTCGCCACACAGAGCGGTTGGACCTCCACCCACGTCCATCGCAGATACGCGTACACGACCCCTGCTGCACCAGCCAGCAGGACTGCGATCCAGAGGATCTGCCCGAGCCGTTTCTTGCCCGATGGGAGGGAGGTATCGTCGCTCACAAGTGCGTTACCGGGGCCGTGTTACGGGATACTGATTCGACGTGGTGTGCACATCTCCTGCTAAGCATTATGGCGACGGTCCTCGATCCCCGAGGCCAGGAATGACGCTTGTGGAATCTGGCACGAGCCATGAATCCAGGCAACCGCTGGCGGTACAATAGGCATACCACACGTTCGACATGGGCCCCCGCGGATGGCTCGCTCTCGCCGTCCGACGTAGGTACCCAGAGGGAGCAGCACGTGGCTCACGGTGTAGCTGGTAGCATCCAGCGTCTGATGCACTTCTTCCTCCCCCGCGAGGAGGAGTTCTTCCATTTGTTCCTGGAAATGAGCGAGCGCGCCTACCAAGCCGCTCTCATCCTTCAGAAGGTCTTCGCTGGTGCCGAGAACTTGGAGGCTCTCCGAGACTCGATTAGCCAACTCGAGCACGAAGTGGACGAGTTCAAGCACGAGTGCACGCGACGCCTGAACCGAACCTTCGTGACACCGATCATGTTCGATCGCAATGACATCATAGACCTGGCGGATGAACTGGACAGCGTTGTGGACTTCACCAGAGCAGCAGTAGATCGGACGGTGCTCTACAGAGTCAAGACCATTCCTGAGGCAGCAGTGAACCTGTCCGCGGTTCTTGTGGAGGCAACGTACGCCCTCAACGAAGGCGTGAAGCTCTTGCCAAGGCTCAGGGACTCCAATGTTCAGTTCATCGAGGACGTCAACGCCCTGGAGAACAAGGGTGACCAGCTATTGAAGCAGGGATTGGCAGCGCTGTTCGGGCAGGAGGCCGACCCTATCGAGGTCATCAAGTGGAAGGAGATCCTCGATTACGTGGAGGAGGCCATTGACCACACAGAGGACACGGTCAACTGCATAGAAGCTGCGCTGGTGAAGAACTCGTGAAGGTTGCTCTGCCGGGTCTATTTTGGAGTGGCTCCTGACGGTGGACGGATGGATCGTCACAGTCGTAGCTCTCGCACTGCTCTTCGAGTATGTCAACGGGTTCCACGACGCGGCCAATGCCATTGCGACTTCGGTCCTCACTCGTGCTCTCACCATCCGTAGCGCCGTATTGCTCTGTGCAGGACTGAACTTCGTCGGAGCGCTGAGCAGTACAGCGGTGGCCACCACCATGGGCAAGGGTATCGTGGACCCGCAGAATGTGACCCATCAGGTGGTAGCGGCTGCCCTGCTGGGCGCCATCGTCTGGGACCTAATCACCTGGCACTGGGGCCTGCCCACCAGTTCGACCCACGCCATCATCGGCGGTATCATCGGCGCTGTGGCTGGGTCGCGTGGTCTTGGTGTCCTCCATATCGAGGGAACCAAGAAGGTCTTTGTGGGCCTGATCTTGTCGCCCATCGTTGGCATCGTCGGTGCGTGCATCACGATGATTCTGTTCCTGTGGATCTTCGGCCGCTCCTCGCCAACGAAGGTCAATCGCCGTTTCCGTATGATTCAGGTGCTATCCGCAGGGCTCATGGCGCTCAGCCACGGTTCCAACGATGGGCAGAAGTCCATGGGAGTCATCGCCATGGCCCTCTTCAGTGCTTCAGCGGCGGCCCACGGTGGTCCGCACCCGGCGGAGTTTCACATCCCCTTCTGGGTCATGGTGGCCTGTGCCACTGCCATGGGATTGGGCTCGGGTGCGGGAGGGTGGAGAATCATCAAGACGGTAGGCCGGAAGGTGATGGAACTACAGCCCATTCACGGATGCGTGGCGGAGTTCAGTGCCGCCACGATCATCTTGACGGCAAGCCACGTCGGCGCTCCCATCTCCACTACCCACACGATCTCCTCCACGATCATGGGCGTTGGCATGTCCAGGCGCCTGAGTGCTGTTCGGTGGAAGGTTGTAGCCAATGTCGTCGGGGCGTGGCTCCTGACACTACCTGCGGCGGCGGCAATCGCCTATGGCTGCGCCGTACTGTTCGGCCGGCTCTAGGGCAATCGGCTACGCGTCTGGCATCGTCAGACGGTGAGGCGCATCCCGTCGAAAGCGACCTCGATCCCATGCGGCGAAAAGTACTTCTCGAGGTCCTCATGAAGCCATCCGCCGTTATGAGAGAAGTGCGTGGCGATCACCCGGGCGTCGGGGGCCAGAGCACCGCGACGTGCTAGTTCATCCCTCGCCCGGACGACCCCTTCGCAGCCCAGGTGACCGCGCGGGTGCTCGTTCGGTCCGTAGGTGCAGTCGAAGAGGATGACGTTGAGCGATTGACCGGAGAGATACATCCACGTCGGCTCCTCGTACCAACCCGTGTCATGTCCGATAAGGAGGGTGCGGCCCCCCTGACTGATGACGTAGTTCACGCATTCCTCGCTGGTGTCATGGGCCGCTGCGATGGGAACAGCCACCGTGCCGTGGCCCAGGTCCATGCGCCGCCAGGGGGTGATTCGCTTGTACACGATCTTGTACGAGTCCCAGTGGTCGGGATTGACAGATTCGAACTTCTGGTAGACCTTCTCGTTGCCCCAGATGTACAGTAGCGAGTCCTTGGGCACGACGCTATAGCCGCGGCGCCGGTAGTGGACGTCTGTGGGGTACCAGTGATCGCTGTGGGCATGCGTGATGATGAGGTGCTCCAGCTTCTCGTACTGTAGCCCGTACTTGAGCTGGTGCAGGTAGGAGTCCGGACCGAAATCCACGCGCAGGCGGTCATCTATCATGTACGCCGAGCGCGTGCGGATGTTCTTCCCGCCCAGCTCCCGGGCCTTGACGCATGCGTCGCAAACACAGAACAGGGCCGGCCAGCCCTCGGCAGCCGCCGTGCCGCAGATCAGCAGTTCCAAGTCGGTCTTCCTTTCCTTACCCTTGGTCCATCCCGTCCACCCCGACACTCGGGTCAGCTCGAAGCGCAAGATCCGGGGACATTCGCCTAGCACTTTACCCGAAACAGCGGATGGCTGGATGGTGGTGGCCAGGCGGCCGAGCATCCACCTCGACACGGGGGAATGGCAGGGGCCACCTAGCGCCGCCGTCTCGGCTGCCGACGCTTAGCGCAGCCGTCCCGGCTGCATCACAGCGAAATCAGACAATGCAGGCGAGGACGCCTGCGCTACGAAACGATCAGCACCTCGTCCTGAAGGCGTCTAAGCTGCCG
>JBBIPC010000030.1:0-26634 GCA_037443035.1 Chthonomonadales bacterium | reverse complement strand
GAAACGACGGCTACAGGTCTTGCGCCGCAAGAAGCGGCGGCTACACGCTGCGCGTGCGAACGGGACCGGCATGGCGGCTACCACGGCACGGTCGGCAACCGTGCCGTGGTGTACCTCGTGCCTAGTTCGGAACACCCTCGAAGTGGGTGCTCGCCGTTACTGCTTGTACCGGCTCTGATAGAACTCCAGGATCTGCCTGACCCGCTCTTTGGTCATGCCCTGGGTGAACCACGCGTGCTCCGGCATGCTCTTGATCACATCGTCCACGACCTTGGGATCCAGCTCGCGGGCCTGCGGGAGGAAGTGGGTATAGAACGTCTTGGCCACCTCGTAGAGCCCATGCCACCATGTGTAGTCCGGGCCTGACATGGCTGCGCCGTGGCGGGCTCGGCGGCCTTCGTGATGCCACAGCTCGTAGTAGGTCCACTTGATAGGCGCGTCGAAGGGTTGGTCTGTGAGCTTCCTCTCCGCTGTCAGTCGCTCCATGATCGTCTTTGCCGGCACGGCGAACTTGTCGTTGTACAGCCCCACGACCCGATCGAACTGAGTGTAGAAGGACTGAACGTACGTTCGGCTGTGGCACTGCATGCATACGTCCTGCATGGCGGCTCGCTTCTTGTCTGCGTTTTCCAGCTTAGTGGCGATCGGCGGCCGCAGAGTCCAGGAGATACGTGCACCCACGTCGTGCGTCGTGCTGGCGTTGGGCGTGGCGCTGATGTGACATGAGGCGCATGTGGGACCGGAAGAGTAGGACTTGCCGGGAATCCACTTGCCTGCGGGGGCAGACAAGTTCATGTCCTTGCCCAGCGCCAGGTTCATTAGGTAGCGCCCGCCATGTTTGGACTCCTGCCACACTTCCATCTGGGGATGGTCGGGCCCAAGATGGCACTTGCCGCACGCTTCAGGCGTTCTGGCCTGGGCGATGCTGAAGGCGTGGCGGGAGTGGCAGGCAGTGCACGTACCCTTGCTGCCGTCAGGATTGATGCGGCCAATGCCTGTGTTGGGCCATGTGGAAGGATCCAGCTTGCCGTCCTTCACCGCGACCGTCGATCCGTGGCACTGTCTACAGCCGGAGTCCGCGGCCGGACCACCACCGACTACCTCGCCCAGGACGTTATCCAGACTGCCGATGAACTTGGCCGCATCAGCATGGCGACTTGCCTGGAACTCAACTGCCTCCCGTTCGTGACAGGACTGGCAGTGCTTGGGGGTAACGAGGACGACGATCTTGAAACCATGGTGTTGCTGGATGTCCGGACGATTGCCTTCGGCGGCCGCGACGTGGCAGGCGGCGCAATCGACACCATTGCCATAGTGCTTGCTGGATTTCCAGTCGGCGACGATGCCCGGCGTCACGCTTGCGTGGCATCCCAGGCAGCGCCGTCCCTCCGGTGATATCGGCGCCTGTTGCGTCTGTGCAGCCCTAGCGGGCGGTCGCTTGCCGGCTCTCTGCTGGGCGGCGCCCGGGACACGCATAATAGACGCGGCCAGGAGCATGGCGGCCGGGGCCATGGCAACCATGGGGAGGCGCAGTGTGTGTAACATAGCGTAGAACGCCCTCCTTGTGAGGGCCGTCACCATCCACGACGGATTGTATACGCGGTTACGCCTATTATAGCGGATACTTCGGTCTGTAATCAAGGGCTTTGCTCCAAGATACACAGACGGAGCGACGGCCAAGTTGCCTACCGCCAGCGGGTGTCAGGCGCGGCTTGCCAGGAACGCGAGGCACCGCAGATCCGTACATTCCCATACATTCCTCTCGCAGGCGCGAGGATAGGAGGTCAGACGCTTTGAGGATCGCGAATAGCATTACGGATCTCATTGGGAACACGCCTCTGGTGAAGCTGAACCGGGTCACCGACGGCGCCAGAGCAACGGTCGTTGCGAAGCTGGAGTACTTCAACCCGCTCTCCAGCGTCAAGGACCGCATCGGCGTCTCGATGATCGAAGCCGCAGAGAAAGCTGGGCAGATCGGGCCGGACACAATCATTCTGGAGCCCACGAGCGGCAACACTGGTATCGCACTTGCCTTCGTCTGCGCCGCGAGAGGTTACCGCTGTACCCTCGTCATGCCTGAGACAATGTCCCTAGAGCGCCGAGCGCTTCTCAAGGCGCTAGGAGCCGAATTAGTGCTGACGCCAGGAGCAGAGGGCATGCCTGGCGCCATCGCCAAGGCCGAAGAGATGGCCGCCGCGGACCCGCGCTATCTCATCCCTCAGCAGTTCGAGAACCCGGCAAACCCCGAGATTCACCGTCGGACCACTGCCGAGGAGATCTGGCGCGATACCGATGGGCACGCGGACATACTGGTTGCAGGTGTTGGCACAGGTGGCACCATAACGGGTGTCGGGCAAGTCATCAAGGCTCGCAAGCCGGAGTTCCGCTGTGTCGCAGTGGAGCCGGCTGCATCGGCAGTCCTGTCGGGCAAGCCGAAGGGGCCCCACAAGATTCAGGGCATCGGTGCCGGATTCGTGCCTAAGATACTGGACATGAGTGTAGTGGATGAGATCGTGCCGGTCGAGGAGGCTGATGCCATCTCGACGGCGCGTCGGCTGGCGAGAGAAGAAGGGATCTTCGCTGGGATCTCGTCCGGCGCCGCAGTGTGGGCGGCCCTGCAGGTAGCACGAAGGCCCGAGAACGAGGGCAAGATGATCGTGGTCGTGATTCCCTCCACAGGAGAGCGATACCTGTCGACGCCCCTCTACGCCGAGCTCGCCTGAAGAGAATCCCGTACACCGACGTGCCCTGCAAGCACTGTCGCAAACAACGCAAGATGCACGTGAGCGCGGCGTAGTAGCCAGAGATCAGTCATCTAGGTCGTTCTGTGGCGGAGCCGACCGTTCTGAAGCAGAGACAGGGCGGCTCCTTCATCCATAGTAGGACCCTCAGGCTTGACCCCTTCCTACCCATCGGGGGCGCATGCAGCTCCCGCGCCATCTCTGCAGATCTCCTCCTCACTCCGCTCGGAGACTATCACGCAATTCGGACGCGGTCGGTCCAACTCTGGACCGTGACGCCATTTGTGACAACAGGAACAAACGTGGCAGTTGGCGCGTCAGATTCCTAACGAGCACCATTACCGATTGGATCACCAAGACGCGAGGAGGTGTTTCCATGCGCGGTTCTCTTCTGCTCGCGACTGCACTGTATTTCACGTACAGTTCCATGGCGTCGAGAGGTGAGCCGTACCGACGCCTGTGCCAACCAACGGATCTCCCTTCGGCCCTGCCCATGCGCTTCGAGCCGAACATTGGGCAGGCGGACCGTTCCACTCGTTTCATCGGTCGTGGACGGGACTGTGTGGTCCTCGTGCGTGACCGGTCCCTGCTCATGTTATTCGCGGGCTCAGGACCGGTCCCTCGCGCTCTGTCACTTCGGTTCGCCGGCGCTGCCCAGCCCGATGGAGTGTACGGGGCTGATCGGAAACGAGGCGTCGTGAACTACCTCCTAGGCAGGGACCGTGGCGGGTGGCTCATGGGCATTCCGACGTACGGCACCGTGCGCACAACGGAGTTGTACCCCGGACTCGACGTATGTTTCGTCGGCCCCGGACCAGCCACCGGGTCCAAGTCTGCCACTGGCGGCTTGAGGTTCGATGTGTTCGTCAAGCCCGGAAGGGATCCGCGACGGCTGAGGGTGGCATTGGATAACGCGACTCGCATTCATGTAGATGCCCGTGGTCGCCTTGTCGTTCGGCTACCGTGGGGCGTGCTGCACTGGAGTCCGCCAGCAGCATATCAGGAACTGCGGGGCCGCCGCGTATCGGTGGCTTGCGCGTGGTCCGTGCTGCGACAATGCGCTACCGCCGCTGCGCCGCCGGTAGCGGGATTCCGCGTTGCGCAGTACGACCGTTCTCGTCCCCTAGTCATAGACCCGACGCTCGACTACTCGACGTTTCTAGGCGGCGGTAGCGAAGACAGAGCGCTGGCCATTGCTACCGATGACGCCGGGTGTGCTTACGTCACCGGCTACACGTATTCCGCAAACTTCCCCACGACGAGCGGGGCTTACGACCCTAGCCACAACGGGCAACGGGACGTTTTCGTGACGAAACTCACGAGCGACGGCAGCGACCTTGTGTACTCGACGTTCTTGGGTGGGACGGACTGGGACGAGGGGCGCGCCATTGCAGTGGACGGCGCGGGCAACGCGTATGTTGCTGGCGTCACCCGATCATCGAACTACCCCGTCACCGTCGGAGCGCACGATGGCACCTACAACGGCGGCGTCAGCGATGCCTTCGTGACGAAACTGAGCCCGTCGGGAAGCAGTCTCGTCTATTCGACGTTTCTCGGAGGCAGTGACGGAGACGAGGCGAACGGGCTTGCTGTGGACGGAAGCGGTAGCGTCTATGTAACGGGTCAGACACACTCGGAGGACTTCCCGACGACGCCAGGCGCATACGACACCGACAAAGGGGCTTACGCCGATGCCTTTGTCACCAAACTGCACCCTGACGGCGGCGGTCTGGCTTATTCCACGTTTCTAGGTGGTGGTGGCACCGACACGGCTTACGCCATCGCCGTCGATGGCAGCGGGCAGGCGGTCGTCTGCGGAGTAACGCATTCGTCTGCCTTTCCAACGACTGCAGGCGCCTACGACACTACGTACAACGGCGGCAATGACGGGTTCGTAACGAAACTCAGCGGCGACGGCAGCTCTCTGGTCTTCTCTACGTATCTGGGCGGTTCTGGGGATGACGCGCTCTATGGAGCCGCTTTGGACAACGGGAACAACGTGTACATCACGGGTGAGACTTTCTCCAGCGATTACCCCGTGACTTACGGTGCGTTGGACACCAGCTACAACGGATCGGGTGACGCCCTGGTGTCGAAGTTGGACAATACGGGCACCACGCTAGCCTTTTCGACCTACCTAGGCGGAAGCAGCCTCGATCATGGGCATAGCATTTCGCTGTACAGCGGTGGTCAGGCCATCGTCGGGGGCACGACTCTATCGACCGATTTTCCTGTGACTTCCGATGCCTATGATACGACGCAGAACGGCGCAGAGGACGTGTTCTTGAGTCTGTTATCCGTGTCCGGTAACGATCTCCGGTACAGCACATTCATCGGTGGAACTGGGTCGGATTCAGCGGGCGGTATCGCATTGGCAGCGGCGAGCGCGTACGTCTGCGGGACCACTTCCTCGGATGGTTTCCCGACGACCGAGGGAGCGTACGATCGAGACTTCAACGGGGGAACTTCGGACGCCTTCGTCCTGCGTTTCCGGCTCCGCCAGCGCACTCAGCTCCAGGTGAGTAATCGTGTGGGGGCCATAGGACAGACAGTCCAACTGAGCGCAACTCTGACAAGAGCGAGCGACGGTGCTCCTATCTCCGAGCGTAGCATCACGTTTCGCGTCGCCAACGTCGAGGTTGGATCCAGCATGACCAACACGTCTGGGGTGGCGACGCTCGACTATTACATACCGGAGGATCTCGGTACGGGCGACTGGCCCATAGCGGCTCAGTTTGCGGGAGATGACGAGTACGAAGACACATCGGGCACCGGTACCCTCAGCGTCTCGCCGGCTCCTACGACCACGACAACCCTCGACAGGGAAGGGATCATCACGGAGGCCATCATCCTTCGCGGTTACCTGCGACGAACTACGGACAACACATGGTTGCCTGGCCGAGCCATGCTTTTCAGCATAGCCGGCACGGAGGTGGGATGGAGCTACACGAACGACAGCGGCAGGGCGGACCTCACCTGGGTGATCTCGGACGGTCCCGAGTACAGGACGATCCGTGCGGAGTTCGGAGGCGATAGCTCACACGAGGGCTCGTACGGCACGGCATCGCTCCATGCCATGACGGTAGACACAAAGATGTACGGCCTGGATCGAACGCAGCGGATCACAGGATACACCATCCTCAAAGCCTATTTGTATCGGCTCGACAACACGCCCGTCGCGAACAAGCGAATTACATTCAAGGTAGATGGCAGCATGGTCGGAGAGTCCATGACGATCTCGACAGGCCGGGCCCAGATCGGATACACGGTCTCGGACGGTGCCGGGGCCGGCACACGCACCATTCTCGCAGAGTGGGCCGGTGATGGTGGCTACCGTGCGTCATCGCGGACGAACACACTGACCGTCCTGAAGGCCAAGCCCTACATCTGGGTCTGCCCCAAGAGGGTTCCCTATCATGGACTCGTATCCTTCTACGTCTATTTCCGGCGACTGTACGACTACAAGCCCGTCAAGAACCGACCGTTGGAGTTCGCGGTAGACGGGACACCGATCGGTAACGCGGATACAGACGACAAGGGCGTTGCACGGCTTCTCTACCAGACCGTCGAAGAGCCGGGGGCCCATGTCGTCACAGTCGTCTTCAACGGTGACCCGTGGATCGAGGAGGGGACCGGTACAGGTAAGCTCACCATCTATTGACGCGCTTGCGTTGTGCGGCTGGCGGCGTCCGTCTGCTGGACCCCGTTGTGCCTAGGAGTCGCAAGCCCCTTCGAAGAACACGCGGCCCAGAACTCTAGGGAGGTGGCGCGTGTTCTGCCATAGAGCCTTGTGCGCACGGTGCATCGGTATCGCCATTGGAGCAATGGGTCTCCTTCCGAGCCGAGGAGGCGATGTGAGCCAGTCCATACGATTGCCGCGAAGTATGACGGTTGCTGGCCAGCCACTACTTGGCTCCTACACCGTGGAGACAGCCGAGGGCATAGCGACCATGGCACGTCTCGGCATGGATGTCGTGCTCGGCGGACGAGAGCACCTCGATCCGTCTTCTCCTGTGGGGCGAGCATGCTCCGAGTACGGCGTGCATGTGATCTACCATCTCACCCAGCACATCTACGGCAAACCCCGCTTGGCTGACAGGATCACGGCCGATCAGGACGAGATTCCACTCTTCTTGCACGGTGCAGGAACCGTGCCAGCTTCCGGCGTGATAGCATTGGACGACGAGCGGATTCACTACGGAGGTTTCGAGCACGGTCGGCTGATTCGGTGCAAGCGAGGCTACCACGGCACGAAGCGGGCCGCACACCGAGGGGGCACGATCCTGTTCTGGCCTGAGGAGTGCGCACGTGATATCGAAGCCGTTCGCACCTCCCCCATGCTATGGGGCTACTACGTCCTCGACGACAGCCCTGGGGACGCCATTTCAGCATTGCGGAACCTCTATCGCGTGGCAAAGCGCTTGGACCCGAAGCGCATCATCGCGGCAGGCTACGGCAGCGCTGGCTCACTGTGCAACTTTGGACGCGGCGCCTGCGACCTGATGCTGATCTACTGGTATCCGGTTTCCGGCAGCGGCCGCTACGACCCATTGATGACGAGTCATCAAGTGCAGTGGATGGTGGCCGCAGCACGAGAGCAAGTTCCCGGGATGCCGTTCGCTGGTGTCTATCAGACGTTCGATGCAGCGTACAACCGACCCGAGAATCGCGGCAGGGGTGTGCCCACTTCGGAACAGCTCCGGAAGCAGATCGAAGACTACGTGCGCGAAGGCGCGTGCGGGTTGATTGCCTATCTGGGCGGTGTGCCATCTCTGGACGGATGGCTTCAGCGACCGACTCTCCAGGACGTCATTCGCGAAACGCACCAGGAAATACTCGAGCACGGTGCACTCCGTGTGCCGCCGGAGTCTTCTGAGATGCGGGCGCAGCGTGCGTTTCCCATAGGTGGTGCACGGCGTCCCAGGCCCATCGCGGGGATACCTCCGGCGTGGTACGTCATCCTTCCCTTTGGTCCCACGGAAGAGCGCGGTATACGTGCAGTCTATCCTCCAGAGCAGCACGTTGACGTGCAAGCGGTCTATGAGGGAGCCTACGGTCCAGTTCGATGGGAGGTCCGAAGAAGCTTCGGTGGCGTCGTCGGTCTGGGGGAGCTGCTGGGCGGCCAGGATCTGGCCAGACGGACCACGGCGTACGCGACATGCGACGTCATCAGTCCGAATACACAGACGGTGGAGTTGCGGTACGGCAGCGATGACGATATGATGGTGTGGGTCAACGACACGCTGGTTGTCCAGCGCGATTATGCCGGCGGCCTGGAGCGGGACGCAGAACGAACGACGACGATGCTGAGGCAGGGCACGAACCGCATTCTTGTGAAGGTGCACAACCGCGCCGGCATGTGGGGCTTCCACTTCCGTCTCACGGATACTGCAGGCAAGCCTTTGCAGGGGCTCCAGTTCAGACCGCTGCGGCACTAGTGAAGATACGTGCCGAACGAATGCCAAGACACGGCGTGGCACGGTCCGCAGACTCGTCCGCGGCGAGCTAACCGTACCACTTTCTCGGACGGTTGCGGCTATCTGCGACAGCCCGCTTCAGAACCTCGCAGTTGTCGGCAATCTGGAAATCGAACATTCCTACCGCGATGAAGTCCGCGCCGTTCTGGAAGGCGTACCTGAATCCGTCGCGAGGCAGGTACGCGCCAGCCGCCAGCACCTTGAAGGCGATCCACGGTTTTGCAATGGACTGCATGTAGACGATGGTCTCTTCCGCGTCAATGCACCACATGTTGTCGAAGTAGCCGCCTTCACCGGTCATCCACATGAAATCCCTGCGCTTCTCTTTCGGTGTCGCCGTCGGGTAATCGTCGCGATGGAGCGTCTTCACGTAGAAGTCCACCGGAGCCCGATGTCGCTCGCATTCCTTGATGACCGTGAGGGAATGAGTCCCTACGCCCACTGGGAGCCCGTGTGCCTTTGCCAGCTCCACGGCCCTGGCAAGCTTCGCGCTGTTTCCTGTGTAGACAAGCCGATCCGACGACACGCCCCAAACGTAGAGCGCTACCGCTCCCGTATCCACCTGCGCCTCGATGTGATCCTTCAGTGCCTGTTCCGATCGGTCGGCATCTACTTCGATATGAGGGATGAACTGCATCTTGCCGCCGTTCTGGCGGTTGTGGCGGTTCACGAACTCGCCGCCGGTCTCGAACACCGTGTTGATCCCGTGTCGTTCCGCCAGCGCGATGGTCTCCATAATCTTCGCTTCTGTGCAATAGGCGCGAAAGAGCTGGTGCACGTACTTGAGGTCGCGGCAGTGCATCCAGCCTCCAATCAGATTGCCACCCAGGAGCATGCGACCGATCCGAACGTTGCCTATGCGGCCGGATGGGATCGGCTCAGGCTGTGCGACGCTTTGCTGCAGCGTGTCGGCTAGCCCGGCCACACCGGCTGCTGCCGCCGTCGTTTTCAGCAACTCGCGTCGGGTCAAACCAGCAGCGGTCTCCATACTTGCACACTCCTCCCCAGAACGTGTCGGTCTCACCAGGTGATACCTAGCGAGTATCGAAGACGATTTCGTCAATTGCCACTTGAATACCTGGCCTGTCCGCAGGATCCAGTCGGATCGCGTCCGCCATACCGGTCCACTTCCGAGCGGCCGTGAGATCCAGTTCGTATGTGTGCCAACGTCCGTCCAAGAGCACGGAGAAAGCGATGCTCGTATCTTCCCGCATGGCGTATTCCACCGTGGACCAGAAGAGCTGGGCGGTGCACGACGGAGGGCTTCCTTCTGGTCCCAGCGCTTTCATTCGTATCCGTACGCGCGGGAACTGTGAGCATTCGATGTAGTTGGGTGGCGACGCAATTAGGGGGTCCGTTGTGGTGGTGCGGAACGTGAGTGTGCCGTTCTCTTCGCGCACATCAGCCACTCCGCTGCCGCTCCAGCCCTGCGTGCCAAAATCGAAGCGCCATTCGTGGAGCATCGGCAACCGAATGTCGAAGGATGGTGCCCGCCGACCGAGATCTGTTGGAGTGAGGTCTCGATGCGAGCCCGCACCGGGACAGAAGATGGCGCGGACCGCATCGAGGTAAGCGAAGCGATGCTCGACGGATGGTTCCAAGATGCTGCCCTCGCCCCATTCGTTCCAGGCTTCGATCATGACGATCCGATCGTTGTTGACATAGTCACGAGCCCGCCGGAGAACGCGCTCGAACAGCGCTGGCGTGCTGCCGGTTCGGACGAGATCGTTGTCCCTGAGCCAGGGGCGCCGATCCCATCCTGGCATCACCGTAGGCCAGAAACGGCCACTCGTGAGACGTTGCCAGTGTTTCCAGAGACTCTCGCCCATGGCGTTCATGTGTTCATAGGTGGCCTCAGCGTACCGGCCAGGCCCGTTCATGTCCGTTCCTGCGTAGGGGTAGTTGTAGAGGACGAATCCGCGAATGCCCGCTGCGAGGGAGTCCTTCACCGCCTGTTCACCCACGATCTCTCCCTCACAGGACATGATGTGAACGCCCGGGAGGCCAGCTTCGCGGCACCTTCGGTCGAAGTCCGCGAACGCCCTGCGCGCGCCGTCCACCCCCAGCGTCTTGACGAAGCTGTAACCAGAGAGAATGATGACGAGCGGCTTGCCGTCTACCCAAAGGTAGGACGGATGCTTGAGGTACTTGGGAACGACGAGGTCCGCGAATTCCGCCAAGTGTTCGGCAGTCATGGTTGCCGCCGGTGCGTGGTTACACCAGTTCAGGCAGAACTTCATGCTGTTGACGAATCGCGACCTGAGAAAGCCGTCCAGGGCCGACTCCAACATCTGCGACCCATGATGTGTGTAGTAGTCGAATGCGAAGAACCCCACGCCATGCTCGGAGGCCCACTTGATGTGCCAGTCTGCCACCTCTGGGTCTCCTTCGCGGTAATAACCGAGAAGCGGGTGTAGGACCTTGCGGTTAGCGAGCATGCAATACCAACGCTCCGGTTGGCACCATCCCGGAAAGTAATAGGCGCCCACCAGCATATCCGCCTTGGGGATGGCTGGCGGAGGGATGGCTCGCGGCGGTACTCCGGTGGCAGCTGCCAGAACGAGCACTGCGGATATCATGCACTTCCTCCTACACGGATCGGTCGCGTGATTCGCTTCGGTGCGGTTCTGCATGTTCCCTGCCTCGCACTAGGACGCGGTACCATGATGCGTAACACTTCGGACGGGTGGAGGCCAGTGGGTGTTCGGGCGCAACGAAGACTCGAACATGCTGGCTAGATAGGGGCTTAGCAGGAAGGGGAAAGCTAATGCACAGCATCTACGTTGCCACACCAGCAGTGCTGGCCTTCGGACTCCTTGGACTAGGCATCCTGCACAGCACGGATGGAGGACAGGCGAAGGAGGTGCTGCTCGAAACGGCTTCCTTTGCTGCAGATCTAGCGGGTTGGGAGCGAGTCGGCAGAGCCGAGTTCGACGCCGACCCTGCCGCGCAGTACCAGGGACGCGTCTCTGCGAGGATTCGCGTCCCAGAAGGAAGCCCGCTGGCGTACCAGCAACTTCGTCGAGACTTCCGCGACGACATCCGCGCAGGCGACGAATTCGCGGCATCCGTCTGGGTTCGAGCTGAGGGCGTGGACCAAGATCCGGGTGCCTATATGGCTCTCGAGTTCGTAGCAGCGGATGGATCCCGGGCCGGCATCGCGCACAGTCGGTCGTCCAAGGAAAACGGGATGCACGGCTGGGAGAAGCTCGAAGCGTCAGGGGCAGCTCCAGTGGGTACAGCTTGTGTCCGTCTCAGCCTGATCCTCCATGCACATGGGGCGGCGTGGTTCGTCGGCCCGTCTCTGACGAGAACGGCACGCCTGACCCCATGGCCGGATCTGGGCGACCGGGTACGGCACATTGACATAGACCCTTCGAGCGTAGTCCAGCCGCGCTTCGCGGGCGTCGGCTTCCATGCCTTTCATCACATCTTCGTCGCAAGCGACGAAGAACTCGACGAAGTCGTTTACAAGCGCTGGCGCGAGATGAACCCCTCCTTCGTGCGGATGAATGACAACTATGACTACGATAAGCCCATGATGGAGCGGATTGCCTCTCACATGGCGAGGATGAAGGAGACAGGGACCGAGATCTACCTGACAACGTGGAATCCTCCTGACGTCGAGACTCCAGAAGAGCTGCAGAAGTGGGCGCAACGCGTGGCCGACAATCTCGAGTTCTACACCCGCACGAGAGGTATCACGAACCTGCGTACCTACTGCATGACGAACGAGCTGTCTCTGGGAGGATGGGGACGATTGGTCAACAATCTGTCCCGCTTCAGACAGTATCACCGTGCGCTTCACGAGGAGCTACAGAGGCGCAGGATTGCCGTGGGGCTGCTCGCAACCGATGCTTCACCAGTGGAGTACTGGCACACGATCCAGTGGGCAGCCGATAACATGGACGAAATCACGGCAATCTATGGCGGCCATCACTACTTCAACAATCATCCACCCGACGATGAGAGATTCTATCCCTGGTGGCTACAGAAGCTGCAGGATGTTGTGGCCGTCGCACGCCGGCGCGGTAAGGATTTCATCCTGGGGGAGTTCGGTGCGCGGCAGGACGGTAGAACTATTGACGGAGTCCGGCAGGACCGGTGTGTGTTCTTCGAGACGCCCCAGGAACCTCTTGTGACCATCCAACTTGCGGAAGCCGTGATCGCAGCGGTGAACGCGGGCGTCTATGGCATGGGTTATTGGACGTTCATGGACTTGCCGGACGACTTCGCTCCCGGCTACGTGAACAAGTGGGGCACGTTCCGATGCTCAGGCGAAGACCGCTCTACACGGGCCATCTACTACGGTTACGCCCTTCTGACTCGGTATCTCCGCGGACCAGCGGCAGCCGTTCGGGTCACCTCCGATGACCCGCGCTTGAGGGCGGCCGCGGTGCAACACCATCGCGGGAAGACGTGGAGCATCGCTGTCGTAAACCGCAACAAGAACCCAGTGCCAGTGCAGCTTCGCCTGCACGGTGCGGCAGACGCCCGCTTCCGCAAGTACGTGTACGACCCTGCCAACGTCCACCATCATCCCTTCGGCGACCTGCCGGGTCCAGTAGGAGTCGTGGCGATGAAGAAGGGCGCCCTGGCGGATACCGTGCTGCCGGGATCTCTGACTGTCTACACAACCGCCTACGACGACATTCCACCTTCCGCGGTTCGTCATGTGCGCGTCGAGCGTGAGGGCGGCGACAATAGAATCGCGTGGGATCCCCTGGGGACGCAAGACCTGTGTTACTATCGTGTCTACCGACTGGAAGGTGCAAGAAAGCAGCAGATTCGCTCCACGGTGGGAACCAGCGTGCTGGACCGCGGCGCTCCTCTCCACGCCCGGTACGCTGTCGCTGCCGTGGACAGGTCAGGGAACGAGGGGCCGTTGAGCAAGTGATGCGATCATGGACACCACCAGGGGATGGTGGTGCCGCAGGAGATGGTGAGCTGCACGGGCCTGTAGCCCGCTGTCCATTGTGTCTGATACTCAGCTCGTCATCGGTCCGCGTCGAGTACGGTGCTCTCTCGGGTGCTGGAACGACGGAGGTCTGGTACGTTCCAGCCAGGCTTTCCTCAGCTCTCGCCAATGCCCTGCACACGACGATCATCGGAGCTTAGTGTCCGCGACGATCTCCTCGTGTTCGGTGCTCACGACACAGTCACGGTCATCGAAGAGATTCAGGTAGTACACCGTGACACCTTCGGGCAGTTCCGCCTCGACGCGACCTTGCGAGACACTTGCCGGCATAGCTTCCCAGACCCTGTCCGGCCACGGACCTCGGTCACGTGTGATATTCAGCTCGGCACGTACAATGTCCCTTGGCGTCCGGTACGTCGCCCAGACGGAGTTGCCCGTACGCCCCTGTCCCGTAATGCGGGTAAGAGGTACGCCGCCGGCCACGATACTGTCTGCGAAGTCCCAGATCTCCTTAGGGGCTTCGCCTGCGGGACCGTGTCCATGGGGCATGCGCAGCCGGATGGCCAGAGTTCGTGGCGACCTGGGAAGGCGGTAGGACTTCTGCAGCGCGTTGAACGTGTAGGCGAAATCGTTACTACCGGTAACCCACAGCATGGGTATCCGCACGTTGGGCAAGTAGACAGAGGGATCCCACCAGCGCATCCATCGCTCGGCCCGTTCGGTGCCAAGGGCCCTCAGTGCAGGGGCGAAGAAGGTCTCGTTGGTGAACCCGCACCCGTAGACCGGCACAGCGAAGCGGAAGCGGTGATCCACACCAGCGACGATGCAGGTAAGATAACCGCCCCATGAGATGCCCGTCAGTCCGATGCGCTTCGCATCTACCTGCGGCTGGGCACGTAGCAGCGAGTGACCCAGAATGGCAGCGGCGACTGCATGATACGTCCACTGATCTTTCTGCGGCCAATCGATTTGGTCGAAGCCACCCCAACCTGGAGGTCCTCCGTCAGGGTGCCGCTGCCACGCGCCGTAGGATCCCCGCGGCACACAGCCACAGGTATCCATGGCGATCGCCGCGTAGCCCCGCTCGTTCCACAGACGCACCCAGCCAGCGAAGGCAGTGCCGCCGCCGCCGTGCACGAGAACGATGCCGGGGGCTTTCCGACCAGGCTCGAGCTTGGGGAAGCCCATGTAGGCGAAGATGCGGGTCGGCTTCCCCCTGTAAGGTGGTCCTTCGTAGAACACGGCCTGGACACCGTCCTCCTCGAAGCCTGGCGCGGGATAGCTTTGAGGAGGCCTGGACAGCTCCATCATGGACCACGGATTCGACGTGCGGTCTAGGGGTGGCTTCGCCCCTGCGAATAGCGCCGTGGTGACAGCAATCACCATGACGACGGGGGCGTCGAGCAGCGGCTGGCATGAGATAGACACCATGGACGCCATCAATCGCTCGCAGCCGTCTTGTCAGCCATCTCGTCCAGGCGCTCCAGCAGCACTTCGACTGGCGGTATGTCCATCATGGAGCCTCCGTAGTGGATCCAGCGCACCACGCCGTCGCGGTCAACGATCACTACTGCAGGCAACCGGCCCAGTCGCAGGAGTTTCACTTGCTGGCCGTACTTGCGGAGCATCCTTCGCTCGGGATCGGGCACGCCGATGAATGGGATGCCGCAAGCGAGCCAGAAGCGCTCGAAAGCTGGGGCTGAGTCCACGCCGACTGCGACGATCTCGGTCTGTCTTGCCTGAAACTCGGCATATCGGCGTGCCAGCTCCTGCAAGTGCTTTCGGCAATAGGGGCAGATAAGACCCCGGTTCAGCACCAGTACCACATTCCTGGCGCTACGGTAGGCGGACAGTCTGATGGTATCGCCACGAAAGTCTGGGAGGGTGAAATCGGGAGCTTGCTGTCCAATGGAGATGGCGGTCATGTCCAGTCCCCCAACGCCTCGATATAGGCAGCCGAGCCGTCGCGCAGCCATCCGTCTAGTTGCGCCTGGTCCTTGAGTTGTTGGCCACGTAGCCTCGGCACCACGAGAAAGCTGTAAGCCATATCAGGGAGACCTGTCATATCACCCCAGAGCTTTTCGAACTGTGCTACCGGGAAAACGTCCTCCTGCCCGAGCCCCCAGCGACGCTTCACCTCCTTGATGGTGATGTACGTCGGCATGCGGGCTGCCATGGCCCGCACTGCTCCGGCGACTCGCGCCTCGTCGCGCAGACTGGTGCGATCCAGGCCGAACGCCGCCAGAAGACCGTCAATATCTATCCATGTGGTCATGGAGTTGTAGTAGGACAGGTCGAACTCCTGTTCCTCCCGCGGCATGGCGAGACCTTCCACCAGCCTGGGCCGTCCATTCACCCGAGCGAGACCGCCACCTCGATCCTCGACCCAGCGTGGGATAACTTCGAAGGTCAGCACGCTTCCGGAACTCAGGTGTGCGCCCAGGGCGGCCGGGTCGAGATCGGCTCCGAGTGTGTCAATGTTGTGGAGCATGAGTGTACGGAGCCCGGGGTTGGCCTCGAGGATGTCCGCTAGGACCCCGTTTTTCAGCATGTTCGGCACTTCGTACCAGTGGCCCACCGGGTGAATGCATTGGCTCGGAATGTTATCCGTGTAATCGCTCCCCTCACCACTCTTGCGCGCCCACTCCATGAGCGACTGATGCAGGCTCTCACGGACCTTCTGAGCTCGCTCGTCGAGCATCTGCTGGGGCTTCTCTTCCCACTCGAAGCGGAGGTCTCGCACCATGGGCACTAGTCGAAGACCCACCGATCTACCGCGTGAGATCCTGCAAGCGCTGTACTGCGCATGCCGCGTCAGATAGTTCCGGACCGGCTCGTCGGTAAGATAGCTCGTGGTGAAGACGTGGACGAACTCCGCGCCGTAGCGACGAGCTGCGCGACGGGTCTTCGCAAGGTGGACATCCACGAAGTTGCGATACCCGCCGGCGAGTCTGGCGAAGGGGTGCAGTGCTTTGACAACACCGGCTCCTTGCGTCCAACGGGTTCCGAGCCCGGCAGCGAGTGTCACCACTGCGACGCGCCCTTCTTCGAGGTCCGTAAGTCCCCGTTCATGATCCTGCGGGGGCACAGCAGATAGGTACGTCACGTCCTCAGGTTCCACGTCGCGTATGTCGGTGTTCACAGGAAGGCGGTTCTGTGCCATACCGATGCGACCTCGTCGCAGGTCTGCCCGTATTTGCTCGTGTTCCTCGCGGTCGAATCCGTTGGCTCTCAGCAGAGCCTCGAGATCGTCCGCGGTAGCCTCTGTCCGCAAAGCCGGAAGGGTGCCCTCGAGCACGTCTTCCGCGGCGCCACGAAATGCTGCTCCAGCTCGACATGCGCGGCTGAACGCCGCGACTTCGGCGCGCTGTACTTCCGTGAGACTGTCAGCGCCCGAGCGTATGAGTGCGGGCAGTGTCGTTGCGTAGTAGCCGCGAGGCATGAGCGCCTCGTTCCCTGTCAGGTACGTCGCCATTGTACCGCTGTGGTTGATAGCGAAATCGTAGACGACTGGATCCATGGCGAACGGTAGGGCCGCCTCCAGGGTGCGCTTCGTCGCGGTCATAATGTCCAGCAAGGCATCTTGCGCTTCTTGCTTGACGGCTGGGTCGAAGATGAAGCCCATTCCTCCTCCGGACATCCCACCCAGCATCCAGAAACCCCAGAATCGCTCCCCGAACTGTTCCTGGCAGCGCCGACGGAGGACTTCTGTGTAGAGGTTTCCAGCCCAAGGAATGATGGTCTGAATGGGACCATCGAAGTTCCGCGTGGTAGCCTTACCCAGACTGCGCACATCGCCCCTGCTCAGGTGCTCAACGATTTCGTCGAAGACCTGACGAGCTTGCTGACGCGCCCGCCACTCAGCCGGGCAGCGGAGTAGGTACTTCTCCGTCACCATCTCGAGGATGGGGCCCACGTTCTGCGCCATGCCCCCATGTACCAAGACAAGCGATCGCTCCAGCAGATCCCTGGCCGTGCGTGGAACGACATCCTCGGCGAGGATGCGGTGACCCGGGAGAAGGCGTCCCTTGCTGATCCCCCACTCGGGATCGCCTTCCGTGGCCACCTGCCCCTCGATGAGCTTGATGCCCGGCCAGAGACCACCGGAGTCCTGCCACCCACCCCCGGAACCTGCCAGCCACTCGCCCAGGATGGCCCGCGCCGCTACGACACGACGATCACGCTCCGCTAGAGGGCCCGTGAAGGTCGCTGTCTGACCAGTGGCTCTCATGCAGGCGGCGATGAGTGCTGCTAGCAGTGTGGTGGACACAGCGAGCCGCGAGCCCTTCGGTATACCGTTGACGCAACTGACCAGCTCGATCCCTAGGCCAGGTCCAACGACGTGCTCCAGCACATCGCGCAGCGCCTGCTCCGAGCCCTCGAGACCAGGAGGTACCACACCGGACGCGATCAGGGCCGCTTTCAGCAGACCGAGGTAATCCCGGGCGAAATCGAAGATCTCACGCAGCTCAGTTACAGTCGCCGATGCCCCTAGATCCACGCTGACGAGCCGAATAACGGGAGCGTCGATGACACGGAAGTAGGCTTCCACAGGTGGACGCGGGGCAGGATCACGCCCGCGCACAGCCAGATCAACCGAGACGTTGAGGACCCGGGCGCCTTCGGGGTAATCCATGGCCAGCAGAAAGATGTCGGACCAGCCGGAATGGCTCAGGTCCATGCGCACAGGTGTTTGCTCACGAAGAACGGGATAGAGTTGGTTCCGATCGGATCGTCGCAGCAACTCCGGACGAACGCGAAGGGGTTGATCATGCGGATGACCGACGCGGAACATCCACCGGTTGCCCACAGCAGAGCGGACGCTACGGCGCACCTGATCGGCCAAGGTCTGAAACGCCAGACGGTAGTACGCCACTGCGAGGGCACTGCTTAGGGGAGCACTGAGCCCTTGCATCCGTTGGACCTCGAGGAACGCCTCGATGGCTTCGGGGAAGCGCCTATCCAGGACATGTTGAAAGCCTTCGAACGGGATCCGGCCCGTGACTGGTGTATCCGGGTGGACGGAGATATGGAACCGGTGCACCGCGTAGAGGAAGGCACAGGTCCGGACACGCTCGTAGAGGCTAGCGCTGCCGCAGCGGAACGTCTCCAAGGCGTCCGTGCCTTCTCGTAGGTACTGCAGTGTCGCGTTGGTGCAGAGGGCATCCACGGAACGGTCACGCACGGACGGATCGTGGGATACGATGGTCTCGACGAATGGGTGCATGACTGTCGCCTACCTGTACTGCGCGGTCTCTGCCAGCATCTGGCAAAGCAATGCAAGGACCTCGCTGCGATCTGCGCCATGCAGGGCCAGACCAAGCTGGGCAGTAAGAAGGCCGTACTTCGTATCTACTGCGTAGCGCAGTCCTCGCACATCCAGGGCCAGGTACTTCTCGCACCGCGCCAGTTCGTCCAATGCAGGGCTGAGCTCTAGTCTTCCGTTCGTGGGGAGTTCGGCAGCATGCCTGGCGAGGATCTCCATGACCGTCGGCGTGAGAACGTGAAGACCCGAGAAACAAAGATAGTGCCCGGCGCGCAGGCCCGGCACGACGAGGTCCTGTTCCGCTTGTGTCGGCGTGGGCTTCTCGATGACCCGATCGATCACAAAGAGGTCCGACGAACCGGGGATCCGACGTCCGCCGACTGCTCCGAAGTAGGGCAAGAGGCTTTCGCGTGTAGCCACGACCGCGGATACTGCACACTCGTTCTCGATGGCGGTTGTGATAAGCTGCTCCGCGCAGCTGCGGTCACTCGTACTGACAAAGACGTGGTCGCCGATGAGGTGCAGAAATGGCTCACCGGCGACGAAATCGCGAGCTCTGAGGATCGCGTCGCCGTACCCCCGTGGTTCTGACTGCTCCACAAAGGTCACGCGGGACGCGAGCGGACCCAGCGCCTGTGAGTACGGTCGCTCGTCGCCTGGGCACACCACCACACAGACCTCCTCGATACCAGTGGCGAGCGCGCTGCCTACGATGATGCGTAGCAACGTTCGCGCTTGCCCGTCTTGGTCCACCAGCGTCTGGAGCGGCAAATGCCTTTGCGTCGGACCTGCGGCGGTAATCACTGCGCGACTGATACGCATGGCGGCCTCCTAGAAGGATGAGCGTTCACTAAAGGCTATACGACCAGGAGCAGACCTCTTCCTTCCGGTCCTTTCGGGCCTGAACAATTTCGCATGCACGTCGTCTAGGAACCTGAGAGACTTCCCGTCGTCCTAGAGATGAGCACCGCGCGACGGAGAGCTCTTTGGATAGTCACCCTGCCATAGGAGGAACGCTCGGATGAGCGGATCTGTACGACGTCTTGCCGCCATTGCGGCAACATTCGGTAGCGTCTGGCTGGCGGGCTGCGGAGGTGGTGGAGGAGGATCCAATGGGGATCTCGACCTCTACGTTACCGATGCGTTCGGGGACGGCTACCCCCAGGTTTGGGCCACCATCTACCGTATCGAGATTGCGCCAGCCGCAGGCACTTGGCAGACCGTGTACGATGCTTCGGACGGGTTGGAGCTGAATCTCCCAGACCTCGCGACGAACGCGGAGTTTCTCGGAACTGCATCCGTGTCGCCAGGCGCGTATACGCGAGCACGTGTGACGCTCCGCAATGCGATGCGTCTCGGCGGGACCGACGGCGCGGTAGCAGACGTGCCGCTGCATCTTGGAGCTGGCAATGGCTTCGCCGCAGCTTCGGGTGGCAGGTGCACGGCGGAATTCCCGGTCAACGTCACCATCGCGGAGAATGGGACAGCTGATCTGGCGGTGGACTTCGATCTGTCGTCATTCCAGATGATGGGCAACGGTCTCCAGGCTCGTGTTCGCGAGGGCGACCGCACGCAACTGGGTGCGAGACTCCGCCGGGGCCGGCTCGTGGGCACCGTAACGAACCTCAGCCCAGGCACCGGTTTCGACCTTCGCCTACCGAACGGCAGGATCGCGCGCGTGGCACTCACAGACGCGACCACTGTGGTTAGCGCCTCTTCCGGAGCCGAAGTCAATCTCGCCGAAGGTCAGCGTGTGTTCGTCTTCGGGCCGTGGGATGCAGCGACGAGGGTGGTCACCGCGACTGTGATAGTGGTACTGGACGTATCCCCGCCACGTCCCGATCTCATGCCGGCGCACATTCGCGGCAAGGTGCTGTCCGTGGACGCTTCGGAGAAGTCCTTCGTTGTCGAGCCTCAGATAGCGCTCATGGGGATGCGGCCTGGTGCGTTCCGCGTGAAGGTCTTGACGACCGACAGCACCGTCTTCGGGTCCATTCCACGCGCATCAGCAACATTCGACGACGTGAGGGTGGATGCTCTGGTGGACGTTCTCGGGACGTGGGATGCAACCGCCTCGACGCTTACAGCGCGCAGAGTGCTGATCGCTCGATAGCACTGGCGCACAGGACGGACGGGACCGCGCTCCCTCCGGTCCCGTCCGCAGATTCGACGGTCTAGACTGCCCGTTTCGCGTAGGGCAGTGTCCACGGCCTTCTGTAACGCACACCCACGAGTCGATCGGCCTCGCGGCTATTGGTCACTCGCTCGTTGACGGGATCCCAGTGAACCTTGACGTTCGAACGGAGAGCGATATTGCCCAGATGAGCGACACTGGAGACGAAATGGCCGAGCTCGACATTCTCGACGGGTTGCTGCCTGGAGCGCATGCAGTCCAGGAAGTTCCGCACGTGTGCCGGTCGTGCATCGCCGCTGCCGGGCCGCTGGAACGAGGTGAGTGTCTGCTTCTTCGGTTCTGAGATGACTTCCCAATTGCTGTCCGTCAAGATGAGGGTGCCTTCGGTGCCGCTGAACCAGATTCCCCATGGACGGTTGTTCATGCCCACACCACACTGGACTTGGTGCTCCCAGATCAATGCATAGTTGGGGAAGTCGAACACCGCGATCTGCGTGTCCGGCGTTTCGGAGTTGTCATTGAGGACGTACTTGCCGCCAGAACTACTGACTGTCTTCGGGGGTGTTGTACCCATGGCCCAGAGGACGACATTGATCAGGTGCACTCCCCAGTCGGTCATGAGGCCGCCCGCGTAATCCCAGAACCATCGGAAGTTGAAGTGGAACCGGTTGGGGTTGAACGGCCGCTTGGGAGCTGGACCAAGCCACATGTCATAGTCCACACCCTCGGGCGGAGGCCCATCCGGTGGATTGCCGATGTCACCCAGCCAATCATGGTACGCCCAGCAGCGGACGAACCGAATCTTGCCGAGTTTGCCGGAACGCACGAACTCCACCGCGTCGCCGATACTCCGGTGGCTTCGCCACTGAGTGCCCATCTGAACGACCCTGGCATGCCGCCTGGCAGCCTCGACCATGGCGCGTCCCTCGACGATGCTCGTTGCCAAGGGCTTCTCGACATAGACATCTTTGCCCGCCTGGCACGCCATCACAGTAGGGAGGGCGTGCCAGTGGTCAGGAGTTGCCACGATCACGGCGTCTACGTCCTTTCGCTCCAGTACCCGCCGAAAGTCCCGTACCGTATCCGGCTTGTTGCCACGTGTCTCTTCCACCAGTATTTGGGCTCGTCCAGCCTGCCTGTCATCCACGTCGCATACGATGGGGCAGTCCACTTCAGTGTTGGCCAGGAACGTGCTGAGATCACCCCTGCCCATGCCTCCGCAACCAATGAGCCCGACACGGATTCGGTCGTTGGCGCCAAACACTCTTTGCGGGAGAATGGATGTCGCCATCATCAGACCGCTGACCTGCGCCGACTTGCCTAGTATCTCGCGTCTCGTTAGCTTGTCCAAACTCGCACCTCCCTCATCATACGAGATACGGTTCTCTCTCCGAGTGCTGCAATCCTGCGAATACTGTCGTGTCCCAGCAACTCTTGACTTGCGTGACGCGTATGGTATAATGCAAACAGCGCTGCGGGGTGGAGCAGTCCGGTAGCTCGTCGGGCTCATAACCCGAAGGTCACAGGTTCAAATCCTGTCCCCGCTCCCAGTGAGGCCGTCCGATTGCTCCAATCGGGCGGCCTTTCCTCGTTTGACGCAGCGTTCGCACGCACTGGCTCCGCCAGTTCAGAGCAGAGCCTAGCGGACGACGCGTGCGGGACTACGTCGCCATCCTGAAGTCCATGTGCCGTGGCGGCGGATACTGCAAACGCACACGCTCTCGCAGCTTGTCGTCCACTGGCACTCCTTCGGCCGCTGCAATGCGACGCTCATGGTACGTGAACCACAGATCCGACAGGGTGATTTCCCCCTCGCGAATGGACGCGAACTCGTGCTCGAAGATGCGCTCGATCCCTTCGAGATGCCCCGTCTCCAGTGCTGCCCTCGCCCACACGAGGAGTAGCCGCTCGTGGGAGCGCAGCTCCATCGGTAGACTATGCAGGAACGCTAGGGCGGCGGAGTATGCCTTCAGGGAGATGAGGGCATTCGCATGCTCGATCGCGATGGGTGCAATCCGAGGACCAGCCTCCCATGCTTGGCGGCGCAACTCCATGCCAAGTCTAGTCTGCCCGCGCCTCTCGGCTACGATCGCCAGGTTTCGCAGCGCCCAGCCGGTCCGGCACCGCTCGAGCGATGCACGCCACGCTTCTTCCGCGCCAGATACGTCGCGTGCCTCCATGCGAAGGTTCCCCAAGTGCCACCATGTCAGCCAGTGATCTCCTCGTGGGCTTCGTAGGCTCCGCTGCAGATGTGGTTCCCAATCCGGCTGGGTCATCAAGGCTCCCGGACCGTCGGCTGACGCACGTTCCGGCAAGTAGCCCTCATGTAGCAAAGTGACCCATGGCTCCTGCTCGATACCCATAGACTCAGACGGGAAAACCAGCTCCGCTGGCACATTATCGTGTTCCTTGCAGAGCTTCATTCGGAGACGCTCCAGGGCGCCCCAACCAGAGCCACGGTACAGAATCCCGGTCGGCGGAGAAGAGGCGGCGCGAGCGAGAGCGGCGTCCACTACCTCCAGAGAGCTCACTGGGAGCGCCTCGTCTATACATCGTCCAACCTCGGTCCATGCTGTTGCCCAGTCGTCGGAATGGACTCGGCCGTGGTCTGCTTGTAAATGCCCGAAGGCCTCCGTCCAAGTCCACTCGGAGGATGCCGGCATGGGAACGCATTCCATCTGCGTTCTAGCGAGACCCGCCTGGATTTCGATGTACGCATGTCCGGGTGCAGCCAAGAACTCCTGCCATCGGCGGCCGCCGGGTCCCATGCCCCAGCAGAAGAGCTTCCGGCCTCGAAGCCGGGCAGTCGAGGTTTCGAACAAGCCTGAGCCGTCTCCATCCAGGGCTGCGATCCACTTGCGGCGATGGTCGGGAATGCGAGAGAAGAAATCGGCGGCATGAGGCGATTGGGTGCTGTACGTCAGGTCCCGCGAGCCCACCTTCGGCAAGTCCACAACCATCATGGCTGTCGAGTAGGGGTTGCACAGAGCCGTCTCGGCTGGCACGACCACGCGAACATCCTCTCGTTCGTCAACTGCGATGTTGGTCCACCAGTACATAGGGATGTCCCAGGGGTGCGGGTTCACTACACGCACGCGGGCGAATAGAAACGGTGAGTCGTGAGGCAGCCAGGCATCTATCTGCCATGCGAAGCCCTTGACCCGGTCCCATTCGTACAAGCGCAGGCATGGCGATCCATCGGGTCCCAGCACGCAGGCAGCGAAAACAGGTGCGCAGGTCAGGTAATGATGACCCGGCTGACCGGCATTCCATTCGATGCCACCGCTCGTCCACGCATTTCGCAACGCCAGGTTGGCCGGCTGAAACACAGGGTTTCGGTGCAGCAGCTCCCTCTCGGTCGGCTTATCGAAAAGAGATGCCAGCTTCCCGCCAACGCCCGGCAGGAACGTGGCCCTGAGGTGCTCGTTCTCTAGGATGATGCAATCGAGCCCCCGAACAGCCCTTCGCCGACTGTAGTCGTCCTGCAGCCGATGAGGGAGAACGCGCCAGCCCGTCTGCCATCCCATGAAACGGCGGTCTTCTTCGGGTACGTTGGGGTCCAGGGCGATCGCGCTGTAGTCCTCGGTCCCTCGGAACATGGGCAGCGGGTTTTCGGACCCGATATCGGCTGCCGGCAAGGTGTAGGTGTCCATGCGCAGTTGTGTCAAGGTGTCTCTCTCACTTGTAATACTTAAGCCTCTTATCTCGGTTCGTCATGAGATCTCGCGAGGAGCACATTGCGTGTTGACGTACGGTATACCAGTAGAAGGATACGTCATAGGACCCTGCGCGAAGACCGACGGCTGAGAACGCCGTCTCTTTGCGGAGAGTGCTTGCGGAGTGCAGCCAGATGCCAGCCTGCGCACGCGCCAGGCTCCATCGGCTCGTACACGAGGGTTCGCTGAACGGTTCGTTCTCCAACTGCTTGCCTGGGGCGGACATGCTGGTTGGCACCCAAGAATATTACGTCGAAAGGGGGTCGAGGAGCCATGGACCGCCGGTCCTTTCTACGACATGGTCTTGGTGCAATGGTGACGCCTCAGGTAGCGTCTGGACCGTGGCTTACCGCAGGGCCGCCTGCTGCATCGGAGGATGCCTCGTCGCCAGAGGGTGAGTATGCCTCGCCCCAGCAGGGCCGTTGGCGGCGGCTGTTCTTGGACGCCACAGTTGTCGAGGAGCAGCATGGGCTCGAACGCGTCTTTCATCAGGCGCGCAAGCATGCTGCCAATCCCGTCCTGCGCTGTGACCGACCGTGGGAGAGGGGCGATGCCGTGGCGGGTCCGTACGTCTATGGCACGGTCATGCAAGACGGCGGTCGGCTCCGGATGTGGTATCAGATCATCCATGAGGGCCAGCATATCGGCTATGCCGAGTCCCCCGACGGCATTCAATGGACAAAGCCAGCGCTGAACCTCATCCCGTATCCGGGGATGTCCGGTAACAACCTCGTCGTCTCCGCTGCGGCCCCTCAGGTGACAGGCGGTCTTTGCCATAACCCCAGCGTCATCCGCTGTCCATGGGAGCCCGACCCATCCCGACGCTATGTGATGTTCGGGTACGACTACGGCATCGGACCGCGCGCTGCATACTCACCGGACGGCCTCCGGTGGCGCTACCCGACCACACCTCCGGGGAGGGGGCTATTCCCTTCCTCGGACGTAGTGAACTTCTTCAGGGACACGCTGAAGAACCGGTTCGCAGCGACGTGGAAGACGCACAGCCGGCGGGGACGGGCCGTCGGCGTCGCTTGGTCCAGCGACGGCGAAAACTGGACCAAGCCCTGGGACGGGCCCGTGTTCGTGGCCGACGACCTGGACCCCGACGCCACCCAAGTCTACGGGATGCCCGTCTTTCCGTACCAGGGGCTGTACATCGGCCTGGCGTGGATCTACCACGCGCGCTACATCAAACTGGGGCGCTACAGCCCCGAAGCCATGCTCGAAGCCCAAGCCGACTCTCCGCGCACCGTAGACACCCAACTAACATGGAGCTGGGACCTCGTGAACTGGACTCGCCCTCCTCAGCGCGGATCGTTCATTCCGCGCGGAGATGCTGGCGAGTTCGATGCGGCCATGGTCTACACCGTTCGTGCGCCCGTACTGAGAGGTAACGAGCTGTACTTCTACTATGGAGGCTGCCTCAAGCCGCATGACGAGCCTCGCGACCAAGCGGCCATCGGGCTAGCAACCCTCCGCTTGGACGGCTTCTGCTCCATGCGTGCAGGAGGGACTGGCGGTTGGCTTGTCACACGGCGAGAGCGGCTGGAGCGGCCTGAGGTCACCATCAATGCCCATACAGCCGCTGATGGCTACGTCCAGGCTGAGCTGCTCGGCCCGAATGGCACGGTACTCCCCGGTTTCTCGGCCCGTGATGGCCTGACGTTCCGCGGCGACGCTACGGCACATCCTCTCCGATGGCGACTGGACCGCCTGCCGCCCGCGACAGAGCTACCCTACGTGCGCATCCGCTTTCACCTGCGCAACGCCGATCTCTTCTCGTACCTACCTGCCGGCACGGACAGCACCGACGAGACATGATGGAGGTCAGCGAGAGGCTCGTAATGTGCCAGCACCTGTATGCTGGAGCTCGGCCCGTCGCCGATGTTGACATGCAGCGTTGTTCGGGGGTAATGTACCAACATGTGAGGCCACAGGAGCCGCCGGGAGATATTGCGGCGACTCAGCGCGGGGGTGTAGCTCAGTCCGGTTAGAGCGCCTGCCTGTCACGCAGGAGGTCGCGAGTTCAAGTCTCGTCATCCCCGCCAAGCTCTCTTGAACCCTTGCACCCGCGGGTAGCGCGTTCCTCTGCCCGAGGGGCCCTCTATTAGCCTTGTTGTTCATCTCTCCACGGCTTGCAGTGTATTCGCCCAGCTTCTTGCCACGAGCGTGTGTGTGATGCGTGACGTTGGCGCAGGAAGAACCTGCGGCTACACGGCCTTCCGCCGTAACGCATCGGGACACTACCTCCCGGACGCGGACGCGCAGCGTGTAGCCGTCGCTTCTTGCGACGTTCCATGCCCCGTATCCACGCAGCGTGTAGCCGTCGCTTCTTGCGGCGCAAGACCTGTAGCCGTCGTTTCTCGCGAAGCGGTCCCGGCG
>JBBIPC010000029.1:0-29254 GCA_037443035.1 Chthonomonadales bacterium | reverse complement strand
GGGCATTGACACGTAGGGGCGGGTTTGGAACCCGCCCCTACGATTGCGCGGATCCAGGCTGCCGCAGCGGATCTAGCGCGGTGCGGGGCCGGGCGGCGCGGCCGGCATGGCCGGTGTGCCAGGGGCGCCGGGCGATGGGCCCATGGGGATGCCCGTCTGGATGGGCGGTCCTCCGGAACCGGCCCGAGGTCCGATGCCCGGCGGAGGACCTCCGGTCTGCCCGTGGGGACCCGATGGCCCGCTAGCTGTGACCCCGGGTGGCGGTCCGCCGGCCAGCCCCGCCTGGATGGTCTTTTCGATCTCGGCAGCTCTCCTGGAAGAACCAGCAGATCCCCTGTAGTACCACAGAGCGATGACCGCCAGGACGATGACGATGACTGCTACGGCCACTCCGGGCGATACATTCTGTTTCACGGGTAGACCCCTTTTCGATTACGGGTAGGCCCCCGCCCGTCCCGGATCTGGCGTGCAGTCGGCGTCAGCCAGCGTGGCGTCGCTGCACCGCGGCCAGTGCATGTCGTAGCCCTGTCCAGGCCACCACGGCGCCCGGAGGATGACACCGTCCACAGCCATGGCTTTGGCGTGACCATCAATGAACGAAACCGTGATCTTGGCGCTCATGGCCCATCCTTCACCACCACCCAACCAGCGTAGAGGCTCGCGCCGATCATCATGCCAGATGTGGAGTTCATCGAAGACGTAGGTCTGGGCCGGGAAGCGGAACTCGGCCTCCTTCCAGAGACGACCCGCCGTACCGCAGCAGTCAATATAACCCTGGAGGAACCCGTAGCCCAGGTAGTGGCGGAAGTGATAGGACGTGAAGCGCTGCCCGATGGGGAAGTTCGTCAAGGCGCCGCTGTCGCTGGGACAGACGAGCAGACCTTGGTTCTTGATGTACGGGTTGAGTTGGGCGAAGTACGAAGCGTTCCTGGCGTAGTCCTGCTGGGCGGCATTGCCGATGGCTGCGTGGCCCTGGTAGAGCTCGCCCCACGAGTCGCCGACTGCGTTGGCCCATTGGAGATAGGGTACGGGGAAGACGCCGTCGTAGTCGTTGAGGTACATGCTCACTGCAAGCTGGAGCTGCTTGACGTTGGAAAGACAGGCTGTCGCACGTGCCTGCTCGCGCGCACGCGCGAAGACAGGGAAGAGAATCGCTGCCAGGATCGCGATGATAGCGATCACGACGAGCAGTTCGATGAGCGTGAACGCTCCTTGCCACTTACGGTGTTGCATAACCCTCTCCTTTCCAGAACGATACTGACACTCCGACGCGCTTGCGTCTGGGCGACGCGAGTGCGGCGATTGCCGCTGTGGACCGACTGAAAGCAGAGCGCTAGCAAGAACCTCGGCTGTTGACACCTCCTTGAATGGACCAGGACAGCCGCACCCAGAGGTTCTCCCTAGTCGCGACTGTTCCAAGAATTAGTATAGGCAGTGGAACGCTGGCTGTCAAGGTCGAATCGCCAAGCGGCGTCCCCTGATTGGCAGGAGTCATCCGGGCTGGCGTGGTAGACACTGGATGCCCGGCAACGGCCGACTCTGGTCTGCCGGTAGTGCGTGACAGGAGGACCGATGTGAAGGCGCGTGCCATTGTCCATGTCGCACCGAATGCAGTGGAGGTCAGGGATTTCGAACTGCGTCGCCCACAGCCTGACGAGGTCGTGGTGGAGGCACACTATACCTGTATCAGCCCTGGCACGGAGCTACGGTGCCTGGCGGGCAAGCAGCCGGATGCGGTTCCGTTTCCGTACATCCCGGGTTACGCCATGACCGGTACGGTCGTGGAAGCCGGATGGGCTAGCGGGCTCGAACCTGGGGACAACGTCTACCTCAACGGCACGCAGGACGGCGGTGCTCTCGGCGTCATGTGGGGTGGACATGCCTCCCATGCGGTAGCTCGAGCATCCGACTGCATCGAGCTGCCCGAGACGGCCGATCTCGCGACTGCGAGCCTGGCCCATCTGGCTGCCATTGCCCTGAACGGCGTACGGGTGGCAGCACCATCCCAGGGCGAGACGGTGGCCGTGGTGGGTCTGGGGATCCTCGGGCAGTTGTGTGCGCGCCTCTACGTCCAGGCCGGGTGCCGTGTGGTTGCCGCCGACAAGGCGGAAGCGCGGGTAGAGCAGGCCAGGCGAGCGGGCGTCGAGGCAGTGTGCGTCGAGGGAAGCCTGGAGGAGAGCGTGCAATCGGTCTTGCCTCATGGCGCTGATATCGTCGTGGATGCGACGGGCAGCGCTCCCGTCTTGCCCATGGCTATTGCCTTGGCCAGGGATGTTCCGTGGGGTGATCCACTGCTACGGGGGGCGCGCTATGTGGTCCAGGGGAGCTATCCCGACATGTTCGCCGTGCCTTATCAGGCTGCGTTTCGCAAAGAGCTGATGTTCCTGATACCGCGAGACTGCCGGCCCAGCCAACGGCGGGAGGCACTGGAGAAGATCTCCTCCGGAGAGCTAGCGGTCGAGGATCTCATCTCAGACGTGCGACCGCCCGAGGACGCGCCTGCCACGTACAGGCAGCTCATGGATCCTGCTTCGGGATTGCTGACCGTCGTGTTCGCATGGAATCCGTAGTCGAGGATATGCTGATGTCCGAGCACCAGCTAACGAGCGACCCCCTCCAGAAGAACCTCGACAACAACATCAACTTTTCGCCGGACGGTAGACTGGCGGTTTTCGACTGCCGTGACGCGGGAGGGATCAACACCAACACGCGGCTTGGGTACGTAGACGTGCGCACGGGGAGGGTGACGATCTTCTACACCCAGAAGCCGCCCTCCCTCGGTGTGGGGGCGGCGAGCTGGCTGGGCGAGACCTCCGTCGTCGCCATCCATGCTCTTACATCCGGACTGACGTACGAACAGACCGTTCGTGGTGGCATGATCATCGCCACGGATGGTTCTGGTGCGCACCGGTGGCTGGATAGCCGCAACGTGCTGCCGCCGTTCACGCCTGGAGCCCTTCGCGGCGGTACCCACAAGCACGAACCGGACGCTTCTGGCGTGTGGATCGGGTTCACGTACAACGACCATCTCATGAAGGCGCTCGGTCAGGACCTGAGGCAAGTGGGAGTCTCCATGCGTGGGCGGTCCGTGCCGGTCCCGGAGGATCCTCAGGGGCGCAACTTCCAAGGGGAGAGCTTCACGGTCCTCTTGACGCGATGCGTCCCGAACCCCAGGCCGGGCTCGGACGAATACCAGCGTGCAGAGGGAGATTGCTGGGTCGGTCGCCACGGCTATGCTCGAGGGAGCAAGCATCAGCGTGCGAGGGCCTTTCGAGGGACGGTGCTTGTGGAAGAGGACGGCAAGCCTGTACCCTACTCCGACGTGTTTCTGGTGGACGTGCCCGATGACATCACCGTCCCTGGACCCTGGGGACCCCTGGAAGGGACGGAAACCACCTTTCCGGCGCCGCCTAAGGGCGCTGTGGTGCGTCGCCTGACGCGAACCGCGGAGCATGGCGACCGCCGTCTACGGGGCATTTCGGGTCACCTCCGAGCGGATGGAGCCGGGCGCTGGATCGCATGCATGGGCAAGGCGATGCTCCGTGGCCAGGTGACACTCCAGGTCTTCGTAGTCTCGCCACAGACGGGTGAGATGCGTCAACTGTCGGAGTTGCCGGGCGGCGTCACTGGCGATCCTCGATTCAGCCCTGATGGCCGCTACGTGGCGGCATGCAGCTCGGACGGTGCCGTCTACACCTTCAGCGTTGAGGACGGAACATGGGGACGAGCGGTCCAGCGAACGCCATCCCATGCTGCCCCGGCGCATAACATCGTCGTCTCTCCGGATAGCAGCCTTATCCTCTACAACCGGACTTTGCACGATGTAGAGCAGATCTTCGCCTGCTCCGTGGACTGAGAGGGTCCGTCAGCGGCGGACCGGACCATACGGTGCACGGGGTCGGGGCGGTCTAGCGCTGGCCCGGCACATCGGTGCGGAGTGTGCGAAAGTTAGCGATGCGGTGAAAGGTGAGGAAGTTGGCGTCGTGGAAGTTGTGGGCACCGCCGAGGCCATCATCGAACGCCGTGCGCACAACGGCGACGATGTCGTTCCCCTCGAAAAGCCAGTCGGCGTATTGGAATCCGTGCTTCTCCGTATCTGGGTGGGTCATGAGCACCGCTCGTACTTCCCAGTCTGTAAGGTTCCTAGACCGTACCAGGGCCAGTGTGTTGCGCGTCGAGGCGGGCTTGCCGGAGCGGTACTGCGGCTGGACCCACGTTGCCAGGGACCAGTAGGCCCGCGAGAGAGGATCCCAGCGAATGGTGAACTTCTTGGCGCCGCCTGGGAAATGGAAGAAGCCCGTGGCGGGATCGAACGCTGCGTGGGTTCCGTCATTGCTGATCCGTATCATGGCGGCCCACTCGTCATCGTCCCGCGAGTCCACACGGAGGATGTTGACGAGGTCGCCGTCAGGAGCGATGACCACGTTGCCTTCGAGCCAGCCGCCGAAGCGTCCGCCCAGCCACGAAGGATCGCGCCCGATGCGGTTGGTGAGCGTCCAGTTCTCTGCACGGAGCAGATCGGCGTCTTCGGGTGCTGACAGTACAAAGGAACGGAAGCACTTGCCCCACCCCTTGGGTCCGAACTGATCCTCCATGGCCCGCCAGATGCGTCCGCGATGCACGACCACCGGCACCGGTGCGCAATGATACGGCCCATCGGCGAGCAGAAGGCCCGTCTCGGCGTCCCGCGGTTGGGTCCAGAGGAAACCGCCGTCCGTGGAGCGACGGATGACGGTGAAGCCATCCTCCCGACTCGTTCCCATGATGTACAGGACATTCCGGTGGATGAAGAGCGTAGACCACCACTGGCCGATAATCTCGGATCGGCGCTGCCATGTCTTGCCCCGATCGCTGGAGGCGTAGATGATGGTTCGGTCCCGTGTACTGCCGGGGCCGAAGAAGTCGTGGGAAGCTAGGTACTCCCCGGATGGGAGGATGGCGATGGAAGGAGAGCCGATGTATTGCTGCGACACGGCCGGGCTGTGGGCGATCACTACTCCCGGCACATTGCGCAGATCAGGTTCTTGTGGCATGGTAGCTCCGTGGGCGATCGAAGAGATCCCAGCCAATGCTAAGAGAAACGCACACGACATGATTCGTCAACCCCGGTTCGTCCGATTCAGGATCCAGAGTGCGCCATTGAGGTAGGCGGCGTAGGTAACCCACACGAGGTAGGGCGCCATGAGCCAGGCGGCGACCTTGCTATGGGGTCGGAACGCCAGCAAGCATGCGACGATCAGGATCCACAGCACGGCGATGTCCATGAACGCCAGCCCAGGCCTTTGCAGGCCGAAGAACAGCCATGACCACGCTGCATTCGCCATGAGCTGGAGTATAAAGATACCGATCGGCAACAATGGCGGCTGCCCTGGACGCTTCCACACCAACCATACCGCCACCGCCATCATGATGTACAGAACGGACCACACAGGTCCGAACACCCAACCGGGCGGAGTGCCCGCTGGCTTCTGCAGCGATGCGTACCAATGCCCCGGGGAGAACTGGGCGGCCGTCGCGGCAATAGCTGCCACCAGTGCAAACCACCCGACTAGACCGACCATATGGCGCAGCACCTGACCACCTCCATGGCGGTGACCGCTCGCATCGGTCACGCCGGACGTCTTCCATTCCTTCGACATCTAGCGTAAGCGAATCCTTGCGTAGGAAATCCCCTCCACGCCGATGGCCGGTCCTATGAGATCGAGGTATGGCGACCGAGCCGTTCCGGCCCGTTCCGTGGCGGTCATGAAACTCGCGAAGGGGTGCTTCAGCGCCAGACGCCAGGTTCGGACGACCTTGCCATCCTTCGCCAGCTCCAACAGTCGGTTCTCCGAGATGGCCTTGCTGTCGGAGGTCGTGCCGGCGAAGTAGGCCACCACATGGAGTCTCCCGTCAGGCGTGGCATGGAACCTCCCGTAGCCCGGCTGGATAGGATCGGCCCCCTCTCCGCCTCGCGCCAGCGTTGCCCGTCGGACGACTCTGCCACGTTCCACCACGGCGTACTCCAACGAGACGGTGAGCGGCGTGTCCGGGAAGAAACGATCTCGCATCTCTGCGTACCACACGCTTCGTTCGAGCCATAGCAGGTGAGCCCGATGGGGGTTCTCTAGCCAGATATCGAGATTGGTGATGTGCCCGCACGTCGTCTCACGGCTAGCAATCTCCACCGCTTCGCCGAAGCCCTGCTGCGTGATGTCGGGCGTCCATGCGTAGAACAGGCGACGGAAGTCATAGTCCCATTCCCTCCCCGTGAGCGCCCGCTTGAACTCCCTCCACTCGCGCACCGGTTCGACGATGTCGCTGATGGCCAGGACGTGGGCCGACCTGTTCTTCAGGGCGAGCACGGGGTAGCACAGTCGTATCGGCTCGGGTCTCTCGTACTCCCGACCCATGGGAAAGACCCACTTTCCGGAGGCTATCCACTGGCCGCGGCTGTCCATGAAGGACCAGTACTGGGCCTCGTGGCCGAGAATGTTCATCAAGAGGAGTTCGCGCAGAGATCCATCGGCAGCGAGGCCGCGGTAGGAGTGCTCGGTGAACGGCGGCGAGCCCTGCCACTTCGGGAGGAGTGTGACGGGAGGTTCCTCAGACCTGCGCGCCTCGAACCGTACTATTTCCGGCCGAGATGGGCCGTTGTACGTGTCCGGGGGTGTGAGGGTGGGGTTCGCCGAGAGGTACAAGTGCCCGTCCCTTGTGATTGCCAGCGGACAGGGTTCGCGGGTGCGTCCGGTCTCATCCTTGAGCACAACCTGCCACCCTGCCGCAGTTCGCCTGTAGAGCACCCAGCGTGTGTTGTTCAGCGGCTTCCTATCAGGCAGTGTCTCTAGGCCGCTGACGAACACGTCCTGGCCGTAGCGCACCACGCACGTACTGCCATAGCACCACATGGGGCCGGCGCCGTTGCCGGCATCCTTGAACGTATAGATCGGTTCCTCGACCTCCACCACCGGCTCCGCAGGACGTCCGCCTGTTCCAGCGGACGGCAGGACAGGCAAGGCCGCGACGACAGCGATCACGAATACTGGCCAGGTTATCACTATGCCATCCCCTCCGCTCTTCCGTCTGCGCGGCTTCTTAGAGAGCCAGGTGAAGGGCTACAAACGGTCGCACGCGTCTTGCGCCCAACCGCCAGGCATACCCGGCATCTACATGGGCGTTCACCGTCAACCCGACCGCGACGAACGGGCCTCGGCCCGACCATCCGGCGTCTGCATGGAGCAGGCCCATATGATCTTTCCGCATACCAGCACGCAGCACCTGCACGGATACTGCGGGGGTCGTGAGGCTGTCCAAACCGAACACGAACCCTGCCTTGATGAGCGGCGGGATTATGGTTGGTAGCCGCATGGGCTCAGCCGATGGACTCGGCCGCCACACGGACCATAGATAGTCGGCGGATGCTCGGAGGATGGCGGTCTCAGCGAAGATGGGAGCGTAGTGGTTGGAGTCGACCCAAATGGCAGGGGGATTCCCGAGAGCTCTCCGGAGTGCTTCAGCGTCCGAAGGCGGTACGAGGACGTCTCGCGCTGCCTGGATCATGAGGACTCGTCTGGGGCGATTCCGATCGGCATAGGTGATGGGGTCCACACGTGCGACGGTTTCCTCCTGCGACTTGGATAGACGCGGTGGCAAGAAGGGGTATAGGACTCGCGGCAAGAGGCTGCGCCGGTAGATGCTGGCAAGGCGGCCGCCGCCCAGGATGCAAACGCCCGCACTGAGCCGCTCGTCCAATCCCATGGCGAGATGCCCCACGATTGCACCCAGGCTCACACCCACCACGCCGATCCGCTCGGGGTCAACACCGGGCTGCTCACGAAGCCAAGTGACGACAACACCGACATCCGATGCGCTTTGCTGGAACGCCTGCACAGCGCGTTCGGCATCACGGCCGACGAACTGGGTGAGCGGATTCACGTGGGGCGGCAGGCGGAGCATATGGTAGGGAAGCTGCATGATGGCACTGTGCATGCCTCGCGCTGCGAAGAAACGAGCCATGCGGCGCATCATGGCATCGTTCGGTTCGCCCAGAGCGTGGAGAAGCACCACCGCTGGTGCCGGGGAGCCTGTCGTGTTTGTCGTAGCCGGGACGAAGATGACGGGTATGCGATCGTTGATGGGATTACCGCTCGGACTGTTCGAGGGAAGCATGACCCTGCGCAGGCCGGGTTCACCGACAGGCGTACCAGAGTCACTCATTCCAGCGGTGACAGTCGTCGCCCACGCAATCCGGCCACAGGAGAGGGCCATCAGTAAGACGATACCGACCAAGGCTCGACCCATGAACTCTGCTGACCGGCCTTGTGCTGTCCGTAACACGAGCGACCCAGTCCGAGGCCCCGGCCCTATTGCGCTGCCTCGACAAGTAGCTTAACGGCCCGATTGCAGCGCGTGTTGGGATTGCCGGGGCTCGCGTCGTGGTCATCTATCGGGGAGTCATTCCAACTGACCACCAGGTCCAGACTGGGGATGATGATCAGCATGCGCATGCCACCATGGCCGGCCGCGAGGTAGAGATCCGGCGGTCCGTCCACGTAGAGACGTTTGCCTCCTGATCCCACGGCATTCACCCACCAGCTGAAGCTGTAGTAGCCCGGTCCGGTGGGGGTCTGGTTCTTGCCTCCCCCGAGCGTGCGCTGTCCTGGCAACATCTCTGCCTCCTTGCCGGAGCTGCGGGGCAAGTCAGCGGGAACGATGCTGTTGAGTGACTGCCGGACAAGACCACGCGGCAGGATCTGCTTGGATCCCCAGCGTCCGTCGCGTAGGCACAGGAGACCGAAGCGGGCGAAGTCGCGCACGGAGATCCGCAGCCGTCCGCGACGGTCCGGCCGGCCGAAGGCGTCGAACGTGAAGGAATCCTCGAACTGAAGCGGAACCGCGAGCGCGTTGCGAAGGACATCCGTGCCGTCCTGCCGGTACACCCTATCCATAAGCGTATCGTAGTAGAGCGCTAGCGCATAGTCGTTGTAGGCCCACGCACGTCCTGGAGGTTCGGCGAGTCCATAGCCAGATGTCTGCGATGCCAAGTGACGCCACGTGATGCCCGCATCCTTGCCATTGTTCAGTGACCGGAGTTCGGGCAGAACGTCGGCCACCGCCTGGTCAGGGCTTCGCAGTCGGCCTTCGTGGACAGCCAGCAGCATGAGAATGCTGATGACCGGTTTGACGGCGGAAGCGACGTCTTCCGATCGTGCGATGTCTCCCCATGAATAGGCCAGGTACCCATGGCGTACCACGCACCCACGCCCCTGGACCAAGGCCGCAAGGGAATCCAGCTTGTCCTTCCGCAGACCCACCTGTTCCGGACTTACCACGGTCCATGTCGTGCCGGGCGTAGCGGGCTCTAGCTTCCGCGCGGCAACGCGGCGCCCACTGGCCTGCGGCTTCGGAACCGCTCCCGTCATCTCGGCCAGGAGCTCGAAGAAAGCTCGCTTCCGGGGGGAGTTGATGGTCCATTTGACGGGCGGACACTGATACCCATCTTCGTAGTTGCTCTTGCCCGGATCGAAGTAGCCCCACGATGCATGCTCCGAGACGGCGGCCACCATGTTGTTCATTGGACGCTCGAAATCGAAGTGATCATCCTCGTTGAAGAGAATCGGCATGGGCCGGTAGCCTGGCACCGACCTAGCCTCACGGACCATGCGGGAGATGCGGCTGGGATCTCCCACGCCGTTCCCATGCATGAGGAGGAAGTCGGAGGCTCGTACGACATTCTCCTTCGGCACGGTGCCGCCGCCGTAGCTCGTCCCCACGAGAAGCCTGCGACCATCCTTGCGGTGCGCCTTCACCCGCTCGATGAGCTCATGAACCCGCTCGGGTCGAAGGATGGCATGATCATAGCTGACGTTGCATTCGTTGTTCACCTCGATAAGTACGTTGCCATAGCCACGGTCGAGAACCCATTCGACCGCGTTGTCCAGCGCCCGGATCACGGCAGCCTCATCCTTCAGTCGCTGGTCCTGTCCGAAGTAGAAGATGCCGAGGATGACGGCCATGCCCAGGGAGTCCGCCTTATTCAGTATCCTCTCCAGCCGTCGCATGTAGTCGCTTCGTAGGCTGCCGTCTGGCGCGATAGCCGAGTTGTGCCAAGGCTGTGCTCGG
Organism: Chthonomonadales bacterium; assembly: GCA_037443035.1. GTDB lineage: Bacteria > Armatimonadota > Chthonomonadetes > Chthonomonadales > CAJBBX01 > JABWBA01. The sequence goes on along the minus strand of JBBIPC010000029.1, from coordinate 19,153 downwards.
GAGTAACCCTGGGGACTGCCACCCTGGAGATTGATGGTGAAAGCAAGGAGACCATATCGACGCCAGTCCGCCATTGCGGCGACGAACTCGCGCGTGTTGCGTTCGGGATCCCACTGGCCCGTGTCCGGGTAGGCCCAGAGGGAGCGTGTCTCGGAATTCAGGTCGTCGAAGATCCCCTGCACCATGCGCGAGTTCATGAGGAGTCCTTCGATCTTCATGCCGCGCCAGGTGCGTCCTGGGTAGGTGGGCTTGCCGTTCATGTAGAAGGCATCGCCAACGATCGTCACGGTTGTTCTTCGAGCGGGCACGGCGATCCCTCCCTGTACCCACACCAGGCTGGCAAGCAAGGCGCAGGTCAGCCAGAGCTTCTTCACAGGACTCCTCCAGCCTAGCCTAGAAGTGGTCGAGCTCCTCAAAGTTCACGGTGTCTGCATCGGGGAGCGCCAGGTCTTCCTGCAGAGCGATCACCATGGGGATCGCGGCGGAGCGCTCTGTCGTGACCATCCACGGCTCCTTCCGCCAGGGTACGTACCATCCCGTCAGCAGATTCGCACCGTAGTCGGCTGCCCGGGCGCGGACGGCACCCCACACGAGCTCAGCGTCTATGCCAGGCGCTGCCCACTCGTAGACGTGAAGGCGGTCACCGCGCAGACGCACGTTGAGGTAACCGACCTCCTTCGACCCATGGCATAGAATGTAATCGTCCGGGGCATCCCTCCACCAGCGAAAGTAGGTCCACCAGACGGGCGCGCGCCGGACGGACAGTCCTCCTTGACAGGCGCTGGCGTGGTACCACTCGATCATTCTGCGGATATCGTGCTTCTCGGCCCTGCGAATAGCCAGCATAGCGTCGGTTGGTAGTTGCTCCGGCAAAGCATGCCAGTCCAGGGCAGAATACGCATGAAAGCCGTGGGCTGCGTAGTACGTAGGGCCGATGTCGGAGAAGAGGAACGCGGCGTGGTAACCCTGCGCCTTCGCATCGTTCAGCAGGTGCCGCATCAAGGCCCGGCCGATGCCGTTGCGACGCTGGTCTTTGCGGACGAACACTGCAGCGATTCCCATGGCGCGCACAGCCTGGCCCTGCCAGTTCAGAAAGGTATCGAGCTCCCTGGCAGTCGCCACCAGTCCTTGGGTCGCATGGAACAGCCCCATGTACCGCATCGTGCCGTCCATGCGTGCGAGAGCTTCCTCCACCCGCTGCGTGTAAGCGGCGAAATCTCTGCCCTGATTCCAGAGCGGATGGGTATGCCGGCACGCCTCGACCACGCCCTCAGCATCCAGCAGGGACAAGCATAGCTCGGCATCCCTGACTTCCCTCGATGTCATACGCTCAGGATACCCGCTACCGTGGTCCAGCCCACGGGGCATCGAACAACGCGGATGGACCGTGGGCCGAGCAGGGTATGATGCACCGACCACAATCTATCCACAGATTCGACACGGGAGACGATAGGCATGGGGCGCAAGGCGGATCGTAGCGGTAACGGCCAGCGTGATATCCGCAAGGACATGGTACAGGGTGCAGTCCTGGGAGGCCTGCTGTATGCCGGCCTGTATGCCCTGCGCATTCCGAAAGCGTTCATGGAGTTCGATCACAGCGTCGGAGTGGCCATCGCCGCGGGATTGGGGGCCTTGCTGTACGCAGTCCGCCTCCGCAGCCTCCTCTGGATCCTGAGCGCCGGCACGGTGATTGTCTTCGCGATAGCGACCATGACGACCATCGTCCCCCGAGCCGCGCGCGGCCTGATTCGACGGGACGAGCTGCGCAGAGCTGATGCTGTTCTCGTACTGGGATCCTCCACCACGAAGGAGCGCAAGCTCGACCACGTAGCATTCGCGCGCATGATAGACGGTCTGCGGCTGGTGCAAGATGGTTGGGCTCCAAGGCTGATCTGGACGGAGGTTGGCGGCGATCACCCGAGCGCACGGGCCGATGTGGCCGAGATCGCGCGATTGTGCGGCAATCCGACGGTGGAGGCCATCGGACCGGTCCTGAGTACCCGAGACGAGGCTATGCGCTTTGCCACGCTGGCCCAGAAGCGTGGCTGGAAGAGCGTGATACTCGTGACCTCTCCCTACCACAGTTCCCGAGCCGTGGCGGTCTTCCGGAAGCTGGGGCTCGACGTGATCTCGTATCCATCCACGGAGCGGGAGTTCGCGCCTTCCAACCCCAAGAGCACGCGCGAACGGCTCGAAGTCTTCCGCTGGTGGCTCTACGAGCAGGTACGCTGGTTCTACTATCGGGCAAGGGGTTGGATCTGAACGCGTATTACTCCGCCCGAACTGTTCAGGTACCGTCGCAGCGGCAGGCTGGGCGCCGATTGGGTTGGCCGACGCTCTAGAGCACGTGGTGCTCGGTCCGAGCCAATACATCCTCCTGGACGGCCCGTTCGAGGCGCGTGAAGTACGCCGAAAAGCCCGATACGCGGACCACTAGGTCGCCGTACAGCTCTGGATGCTCCATGGCTTCCAGCAGGACCTCACGCCCGACGGTGTTGAATTGCAACTGAACACCGCCCAGCTCGAAACAGGTGCGGATCAGCGCGGCAAGAGCGCGCAGACCCGCCTCACCCCTTACGGCGCTGGGGTGCAGCTTCATGTTGACGACATTGCCACCTGGAGCCAGGCGGTAGTCCACCTTGGAAATGGACCTGACGACGGCCGTGGGCCCGTGCCGATCCCTTCCGAAAGACGGTGATGCTGCGTCGCTCACCGGTTCGCCTGCGAGACGGCCATCCGGCGTCGCTCCGACCTCTCTTCCTGCAGCGACATTCTGCACATTGGCAGCCATCAACGGCCAGAACCGCCCGCCAGAAGCAGTCCGGTAACGAAGAACCTCTCGACAGAATACGGCGGCCGCTTCGACAGCGATTGCGTCCACCTCCTCGTCGTCATTGCCGTACTTCGGCGCGTCACGCAGAAGGCGCGTCCTTTCTGCCTCGTATCCGACGAAGTTGGCGCGAAGCATAGCCCGCAACTCCGACAGGCTGTAGCATGGCTCGTCATAGACGAATCGCTTGACGGCTGCGAGAGAGTCGGCGGTGCTGCCGATGCCCATCCCAGCGATGCCATGGTTGGATGGATAGCGTGCGCCTCCAGCGTTCACGTCGAGACCTCTCTCGATGCAGTCGGCTGTCAGAGCGCTCAAGAGGGGGCTAGTGAGCTCTTCGGCGCGTTCGTCAGCTCCCCGCTCCATGCGCAGGATTTCCTCCACATGACGGGCCACGCCTTGGCGAACCCGGTGGCCCCACGCTCTTCGGAGACCATCCCAGGTGGTGAGGTCCGCCGTCTCGTCGAAGACAGCCCTCTCCACGCACTGGAGGAGATTGAAACGGCTGTCTGCCCACGGCGCCTGCTTGCCGGGGATGAAGGCCTCGATGCACCCCACGAAGCAGTAATCCCGTGCATCCTCCAGAGGATAGCCTTGCTCCACCAGGGCCGACACCTGGACGTCATCGTTGTACACCGCTGGAAAGCCGCTTCCACCACGCATACAGTCGGCACACGCCAGCAGGAAATCGTTCGGCGTTGATCGGTTGATGCGCGCCGTGAGATTCGCGCCAGGCCGCGCCACACGTTTCGCGGCCTCTACGAACATGTAACTAAGGTCGTTGACCGCGTTCTCGCCAGACGGAGTCAGACCTCCCACGCATACGTTCTGAATGTCCCAACGATCCGCGAGCTTGGCCACGAAATGCTCGACGAGCAGGAGTGCGCTCTGGCGCGTCAGCCGTCCCCGAGCCAGATCGCCCTCGTAGAATGGCCAGAAGTACTGGTCCACACGGCCCAGTGCCATGGCATATCGGTCATCGAGTTGGAACGCGCAGTGGACCAGGTAGACCAGCTGCATAGCCTCCCATAGGGTTGCAGGCGGTCGCTGGTACAGCTCGCGCAGCATGGTGGCCTGGGCTTCGAGGAGAGCTGAATGGTGGCCGGCCGACGTCTCCGATTCGAGTGCCGCAGCCCACCGCAGCATGTGGCGTTGCAGGCCTTCGACGGCCATTCGCATGGATTCGAGGAAGATAGCCCTCGGATCCGATGGGGGCAAGGTCCGCGCGGTTCCCTGGATCCGCTCCTGTAGTCCGACCAGACCTTCGCGAAGAAGTGTCGGATAGTCCGGCGCGGCATGGTCGGCGTGGGTGCCGAAGTGGCGCGCCCCAATGGACTGGAGAACCTTGCGTGCTTCCTCGAGGGCGGTGGCATCGCCCGCTACGGTCAGCTTGCCATGCCCCGAACCTACGAGCAGCTCCCCGGGAAGGCGGATGAGCTCGCACCGATCGAGAACGGCATTCAGCGCCTCCGCCCTTCGAAGCGTCATGGGGCGGCCCTCCGAAGCCCAGAACGACTCCGCGCGCCACAGGACCGACGCCGGAAACACGCGCCGATCCTGCTCCTCCAATCTCAGGCGAGCCAGGTCACGGCCACTTGGGCACAGGGCGATGCAATCGGCGAGATGCATGTTCACAGCTTACCCCGGCACGAGCACCGCCTTGATTGCCTTTCCCGCTCGGACCGTTTCCAGTGCCATGTTGGCATCGGAGACGGGTGCTCGAACGGTAACGGTGTCGCGAACGGCATCCCATACGTTGGCGTTCCGCAGGAGAAACTGGAAGTACTCTTCGCGATCTTGCGAAGTGAACTGGGCGCTACCGAGCACCTGCAAAGCGTTGAACGTAATGACGTGGACCGGCAGGGGCACAGCGCCTCGGTCCGAGTACTGACCTGCGAGCAGGTAGCGTCCACGAGGCCGCAGCAGATTCAGCCCTTCAGGAACCGCTTGCGGCGACCCACTGCACTCGATGACGACGTCGGCGCCGATGCCCACGGTGTTGCTGAACACTGCCTGCTTCCTTTCCTCCACCGAGGACGACCGGATGTCCAGCACGCGATCAGCTCCGAAACGTCCGGCCAGGCGAAGACGTTGGGGGTGTGACGAGGAACCGAGCAGCGTCACCGAGCCAGCGCCATGACGTGCTGCCCACAGTGCAGCGAACAATCCCACCGGGCCGGACCCCTGGACGACCACATGCTCTCCAGCGGCAATGCCTCCTCCGTACGTCACAGCGCGCACCACAGTGGGACCAGCGCACAGGAATGTGGCCACGACATCGGGCGGAAGTCCCTCAGGTAGGCGATGCAAGTACCTGGTCGGGCAGTACGTAGCATCGGCGTAACCGCCGTGAAGATGGGGCGGCTCATCGGGAGACCGAGTGTAGGTGAGGGACTCCATGAGGTGCAAGCATGAAGCGGCCCCACCCGTCCGGCAGAGAAGGCAGTTGCCGCACGGCTCGATGACGTTCACCGCGACCAGGTCGCCTACCGCCACCGGCCTTCCTAAGCAATCGGTTGGTGGAGTGCTCCGAACCGGCGCACCCAAAGCGGCCACCCGACCCAGGAACTCGTGGCCTAGGATGATCGGTCCGCGGATGCCGAGCGCGCCCTCCCAGATGTGCACGTCAGTACCGCAGATGCCGGAGCTGACCATCTCCACCAGAGCCATACCCTCATCTGGCTCCGCGACATCGTACTCCCGAACATCCAGAGGTCGCCCGGCCTCCACGAAAACTGCCGCCTTCGCGCGATCGAGCATGCCAACGCCTCCCCTTCGCTTGCGCAGACCCTTTGCACATAGGCAGTTCGCCGCATGCGCTGTGGATCCCTCCGCCGCCACGGGCGCCTACTAGGCAGCGGCGCCTACGAGCCCCCGCTTGGCGCAGTATTCGTGCAACTGCGAGATGATCTTGGCCACCCCGTAGCCGGCGCTGAGGAGGACCCGGTGGGTACCCATTTCGTTGGCGATAGCCGCCGCGGCCTCGCTGATAGCGTGCCTGGCGTAGCTCTTGACAATGAGGATCAGGTCGGCGTGGCGCATGTCGGATTCGAACTTGTCCGGAGTGTCATTCTTCTTGGCTTCAGGCCACTCGACGCTTGCACAGCCCAGGGCAGCCTTGAGACGAGGTGCCGTGTGAACGCGAGGAACCCCACCCAGGATCAGCACAGACTTCCCCTCCATGAACGGTCGCAAGGCCAGCGCCAGTTGTTCCACACCGTTGTCGCCGACGGACTCCGCAGCCTCCGCCTCCTCGTCGCCCAAGGGCTGATTGCGCCGATCCAGCTCAGCCTGCACCTCCCGCAGGAAGACCTCGAAGCCATCCATGCCATCCAAGAGGGAATGCCAGCGGTCGAGCAGGACGTCGCGCATGGCCTTGTTGGAGGGCGGGACACCAACCTCGAACGCCTGGCGGAGAGCGCTGCTGATGCTCGCCCGGTCCTCGGCAAGCTTCTCAGGGTCGATGCCGAAATCGGGCCTCGACTGGGCCAGCTTCAGCACCTCCTCGACGGCCTGGTCGCGAGCGTCGGCTGACTTCACCTCTGCCCGCTCCGCCTCGGTCCTGTCACCGACTTCCAGCAATGCATTCAGCGTTCTCGTAGTGACGAGCGGCGTGTCGCTACTGAGGTCGGCTTCCTGCGGCTCGCAGGCCCCAGCTTCTCGGGCAGCGGCACCCACCTCTGTCGCCAACTGATCCGTCAGAGCGTCCTTGAGACCGAAGCGGCCAAGCAACGCCTGGTGGTACCTCGTCGCCCAGTAGGTGCTTTGCAGCCGGTACCGCCGCGATTCGGGCGCGGACGGATGCTCCTGTTCATCGAGGAATACTTCCCACGCTATGGCGGTTCGGAAGTAGCTGTCGCAGATGAGGCGCAGGCGGGCGGCCCGCTCCTTGTGTTCCTCCGACAAGGCCCATCGAGGAGACACGCACCATGGAACGCCGAGCTCCTCCAGACGGCGGACGATCGCGTTGCGCAGAGCTCCTGCGGCCTTGACGTCGTCGGCGAGTTTCTGATCTGCCGACTCACGCAGCACGAAGGAGTGCGCGCCACAGAGAACAGCCCTGGCGCGCAGGAGGGCAGCGGTGCGGCCTGCTCCTTCATGGCTACCTACCAACTCCTTCGTCAGCTCCTCCCACTGTGACTGCCAGTGGACCAGATCGTTGTGCCTGGCTTTCTGGGATGGTTTCTTCTGAGGGGTGAGGACAGGCACTTTCGCGGTTGGGTCCACGGGAACGAAAGGCGGCTTGGTCGGCAGGGTCGTCTTAGCGGTTGATACTGTGACCGATACGGATGCGGGTACCGGTCCAAAAGCGGCATCGCGCAGTCGTGTGGCCTCGCGACGCAGCCACTCTGCTCCCGGTGCGTCTTCGTCGGCCTCTGCGGCAGCAGCCTCTCTCTCCAACGCCTGGAGGATCTCCAGTAGCCGCGTGCGAAGATTCCGTCGCTCTTCTGCTGCCTCCAGCACTGCCGAGCCTTCGTCCACTATGCGCCGGAGATCGCTCGTAGTAAGCGGGGTGCCTCTTTCCCCCGCTGCGAGTTGGCGGGTGCCATTCTCCGTCGTACTGCTTCCATCGTGGGTGTCCAGGATATTCATGGCTCTCCTCCTGAGGTATTGGGTGCTTCTACGATGGTTACTCGCGTGCAGTATCGGACAGGCGGAAAGGTGCTGGGCCGACTTGCCGTTGGTTGAACCATACATGACTCTCTGTGCGTAAAGGCAAAGAAAGGAGACGTCTTTCGGGAGTTGTGTCATGGATCGCCGCACCTTTCTCACCACGACCGCCATTTCGCTAGCCACTGCTGGCTTGGCAAGGGAAACCGACGCTGCCCCTCTACCCAGGCGCGTTCTTGGCAAGACAGGCGCGCGCCTTAGCATCATCGGCCTCGGCGGTATTGTGGTCGTCGGTCATAATCAAGACGAAGCCGACCGTATCGTGCGTGAAGCATACGACCGCGGGGTGAACTACTTCGATGTGGCGCCCAGCTATGGCAACGGAGAGGCAGAGGAGAAGCTCGGCCACGCGTTGGCAGGGCTCCGGGACAAGGTGTTCCTAGCATGCAAGACCGCCCGCCGCGACCGAGCTGGCGCCGCCGAGGAGCTGAGTACGTCCCTGAAGCGCTTGCGCACGGACCATCTCGATCTGTATCAGTTGCACGCCCTGACCTCACAGGAAGACGTGGATCAGGCGCTCGGTCGTGGTGGTGCAATCGAAGTGCTGAATGACGCCAGACGCGCAGGAACGGTGAGGTTCCTGGGGTTCTCCGCTCATTCAGTGGAAGCCGCACTGGCGGCCATGGACCGTTTCGAGTTCGACACCATTCTATTCCCGTTCAACTACGTCTGCTACTCTGAAGGCGGCTTCGGTCCTCAGGTTCTGCAGGCGGCCAGGGCACGGCGTATGGGCTGCCTTGCGCTCAAAGCCATGGCATACCGTCCGTGGCCCCAGGGCGCCGAGCATCGCTATCCCAAGTGCTGGTACGAGCCGGTGGCCGATCCCGACCAGGCTGCGCGGGCTCTTCGTTTCACTCTCTCGGAACCCATCACTGCCGCTGTGCCGCCTGGGGACGTGCGCTTGTTCCGGCTCGCAGTGGACATCGCCAGTCGGTTCCGACCGATGACCCGGCGCGAACGAGAAGAGACACTAAGGTCAGCGCATGGAGTGACACCGATTTTCCGCAAGACAGGCTAGGCGCCCATCCTGCCGACCGGGCGTCGTGGCAAGCCCCTTGCACGATAGGGTAAGCTCTCGTCATGCGTGTTCTGATTCCGGCTTTCCTCACGCTGATCCTCTTGGCAGGTCCTCAGTCCCGAACGTCATCGGCTGACGCCGACCTGGCGGCATGTACCGTCAACGGCGTTCGAGACCTCGAGGCACGCGTTACCGTGGAGAAGGCCGATCTGCCCCAGCTCGAGAAGATCAACAAGGACTTCGGCGTTCTCTATCGCCTTCGCGAAGTCACCATCCGTTACAAAGACCCCGACAAGTTCCGCATGGACAACCGCCTCGGTGTGTTCATTGTCAACGGATCCACACGCTACATTCGCGTTCCCCAGCTCGGTCTGCGTCGAAGGGACGAGATGGGCGCGGAGCTTGGCAAGCGCCACTCCCTACTAGACATCGGGATCCTGACGCCGGCGCGTCTGGAGCAGATGCGCTGGAAGTATGTCCGGACCGAAGTGCTCCAAGGACGCTCCCTGCCAACGTTCGAGATCCGTTTCGGCGATGGGGATACAAGCCGTTATGTCCTGTGGATGGATACCCGCAGGAAGTATCTGGTCCGCAGGGAATGGTTGGACTCCGAGGGCAAGGTCCGCGCCACGTTCGATTACCTCCAACCTGTGGAGGTTCTTCCGGGCGTATGGATCCCCACGCGGATCGAGGTACGCAATGCGGAAGGCATCCTTGCAGGCGCTACAGCCTACAGGGACCTCAAAGTGAACCTCGATCCGCCGGATAGCCTCTTCGAACCGGATCAGAAGTAGGATCGCGGCTCGCTCTCGCCGAATCTGCGAAGGGATCGAGACCTACCCAAACGGTCGCTGGTCTGTCTTCAGGTCTAGGTAGTCGAGTTCTTCCTGGGTCAGCTCGATGTCCAGCGCTGCTGCACTGCTGGCGAACTCTTCGGCCGACTGGCAACCTACCAGTGCGAAGACGTTCATGGGCTGGTTCATGAGGAATGCCATGGCGATCTGGGGTACCTCTGCACCTTTGGCAGCAGCCAGTTCCCGCACGCGGTCGAGCCGCTGGAAGCTCTCTTCCGAGCCGTAACATCGTACCGCCTGAGCTTCGTAGCCTTCCTTCCAGTCAGCGGCGTTTTCCCTCGTGATGCGGCCCGAGAAGAAGCCAGCGCCTAGACTAGACCAGGAGAGGACTGCGATGCCGCACTCTGCGTAGTACCGACGCGCTTCCTCCCCTTTGGGGCCACCGATGCTAACGCAGTTCTCCCACGGCTCTTCCCTCTGCTCTGCCAGGCAGTACTGGGGGTTGGTAACCGCAAAGGGGATGAGGCCGTGGGCGGCGGCGTATTCGTTAGCCTCGCGTATCCGTGTGTGAGTCCAGTTAGAGCCGCCGAAAGCCTTGATGCGTCCTGCCGCCACATGCTCGTTCAGCGCCTCGACGATGGGACCAACGGGTACGGTGGGATCGTCGCGATGGAGCACGTAAAGGTCCACATAGGGGAGCTGCATGCGCGCCAGTGTATCGTGAAGGTCCGAAGCAATATCGAACGGGGTCACGCGTCGCCGGTCAGCATTGTGATGAGCACCCTTGGCCAGGATGACCACCTTGTCGCGGATGCCTCGCTCCCTGACCCACTTGCCCAGGATACGGTCGGTCTGGCCGTAGATAACCGCCGTGTCGAAGGCGTTGCATCCGAGATCGTAAACGGCGTCGAGAAGCTCGAAGGCCTTCTCCTCGCCTCGACCCGCAGCTACTAGTGCGCCCTGAATGAGCCGTGAAACCGGCTTCTCGATGCCGGAAATCGTTCCGTACTTCACTACTTGTCCTCCATGGGATAGCGTACGCCCCAGAGCGCACGGAGCTGATCCATCGTATCCATGATGGCTACCGACTCGTCCAGGGGCAGAATGGGGCTCTCCTTCAGTCCCTCGCGGAGACAACGTCCGGCCTCGGCAGCTTCGTACTCGAAGCCCGAGGCGATCTTAGGTTCGCTGTACTCGACCGTGCCCCGACCTCGTCGAACGGTCATGCGTTCCGGTACCCACCATGGCGATGGAATGTGGATACTCCCATCGGTTCCACAGATGATGGCGAGGTGGGGCGTGGTGATCCGCACTCCCGTGGTGAGCGAGGCTAGCGCCCCCGACGGATAGCCGAGAGTGATGGCTGCGGACTCGTCCACTCCGGTCTCTCCTACGACGGCAAGGCCAGACACGCGGTTCGGCGTGCCCAGGAGCATGGAGGCCAGCGAGATAGGATAGACGCCAACATCGAGAAGACCTCCTCCTGCCAAGGCTGGGCTGAACAACCTACCCTCCGGGTTGAATCCTGCTCGGAAGCCGAAGTCTGCATGGATGAGGCGCACCTCGCCGATCTCGCCGGCAGCGACAATATCACGGAGACGCGCCATGAGCGGGAAGAACCTCGTCCACATGGCCTCCATAACGAAGACGCCCTTGTGGCGTGCCGCTTCCACAACCTGCCGAGCTTCGGACGCATTGACGGTGAACGGCTTCTCGCAGAGCACAGCCTTACCAGCTTCGATGGCGAGCAAGGAACACGGTGCATGGAAGGGGTGTGGTGTGGCAACGTAGATGATGTCCAGCTCGGAATCGGCTACGAGATCCTCGTAGCTACCGTAGCGGCGGGGAATCTCCCACTTGTCGGCGAAGGCGTTGGCGCGCTCGATGCTTCGGGAACCAACGGCCAGCACCTTGGCATCCGGCAGAGCGCGGACGCCTTCGGCAAGACGATGTGCAATGTTGCCGGGACCGAGAATGCCCCAGCGGATGGGTTCGGACATGGAGTACCTACCACGCGAGAATTGCGGGCGCGATGGAAACGCCCGTCCCCTATACCTTCGCCGCTCTCAACGCGCGCTCCTGCAGGATTCCGATGACTGCCCGCAGAAAACAGACCCGCGTAGCTCGTACGGACGAGGCTAGCAGAAGAGGGGAATGCGCCACATGTCTGGTATCAAGTTCCTGGGACTCCTACTGGTAGGTCTGGCCCTGGTCGGTTGTGCCCATGGGCAGACCAGGACGCTCGAAGGAGCAACCTGGAAGGCAACAGCCTCCGGTGCAGAGGAGAACGGTCTACGGCTTCTCGAGGGCGCCGACGGCTTCACCATGCCGGCCAGCCGCGCCGATAGCCCCTGTGTAACCAACAAGCCGAACACCCAGCCTCCTTCCACCTACCTCTATTTCGCCATAGACAACGAGTGTAAGCGAACGCTCCCAGGGCCCGTGTATCTGGTAGTGGAGTACTTCGACGACTCGGTGGGTGTCATGCTGACAGCAGAGTATGACAGCGCCAAGGGAGATGCCTTGAGTGATAAGTACTGCCATGCGGACGATCGGGCGGGAGGATGGACGCTGGGTCTCAGGCAATGGCGCCGAGCCTATTTCGAGTTCCGCCGGCCACGTTTCGCCAACCGTCAGAACTGCGGCGCGGACTTCCGGCTGAGCGGTCCACGCCTCTTCATTCGCCGCGTTCAGGTCACACTGACGCGGCCTGGGGACTGGAGCGAGGTGCAGACGATGCCCAAAGTGACTATCGAACCGAAAGTGAAGATAGGACCGGGAGGCCAGCTCATCATCGGCGGCTTCGACCCGGCAAGACCCGAGGACGTACCACACCAGACCTCGGCGCTCGAGTCGGCCATTCCGGCGTTGAAGTCCCTCGGTGTGACCAGCCACGAGGGCTACGTCCGTTGGAACCTCTGCGAACCGGCGGAAGGAAAGTACGACTGGAGCGTCTACGATGCCTTTGTGCGCATCTACAAACGCCACGACATCAAGTGGGTGCCCTTCCTGATCGTCGGTTCAGCCTACAGCCTTCCAGATTGGTACTACAAGAAAGCCGGGTTTCAGGGGTACGTGTGCCTGGAACATGGCGAGCAATCAGACGTTGCCTCGCTGTGGAGCCCGACGCTGAAGCAGCACGTCGCTCGATTCATCAAGGCTTTCTGTGAGCACTATCGGGAGGAAGGGGTGATCGAAACCATCCTCCTAGGCGTCACCGGCAACTACGGGGAGGCGATCTACCTCGCCACTGGCAACGACTGGACCGCCGATATCCATGGACCGTATCACACGCATGCTGGCTTCTGGGCAGGTGATCCCTATGCTGTGGCCAGCTTTCAGCAATGGCTCCAGCGGAAGTACACCACCGTGGACCGCCTCTCGGCCGCATGGGGCAAGACCATCGCGAGCTTCGAATCGATACGGCCTTTCCTCAAGAAGGAGGCTCCCAACGCCCGCGCCTGGCTCGACATGTGCGATTGGTACATCGGATCCATGACCGATTGGTCCCGCTGGTGGCTCCAGGAGACCAGGAAACACTTCCCCAAGGGCGATATCCAGCTCTGTACCGGAGGACATGCGCCCGCTGAGCACGGGTCCGATTTCGGCGAACAGTGCAAGGTTGCTGCAGAGATCGGCGGAGGGGTGAGGATTACGAACGAGGGCAGCGACTATCGCGCCAACTTCTCCCTGACGCGTTGGGTGGCGTCCGCCAGTCACCAGTACGGGGCGAGGTTCAGCTTCGAGCCAGCCGGCGCTGTGGATGCCCATGGCGTCATCGCCCGGGTATACAACGCCACCGCTTCTGGCGCCAACGGACTGCACTACTACTTCCCGAACATCTTCGGAAGCGAAGAGAATCGCACGAACTTCGAGACATGGGGGCACGAGTTCCAACAGCGGAAGCCCATCGTCGAAATCGCCGTCTACTACCCCGAGACATGGATCAAGCTCAACGACAACGACTTCCTGGGCAAGGTGCAGCCCCTGCGAGACCACTTCGATTTTGCCTACATGAGCGACGGCCAGATTCTGGATGGAGGTCTCCAGCGCGTCAAGGCGCTCATTCTGCTGCACGGGAACGTATCGGAGGCTGCTGTGTGGAGGAAGATTGCAGAATGGGTCGCGGCAGGAGGGTTGGTGCTCTACGCCGACGGAGTGGGTCGGCTGCGGACGGTGGAGGGCGATGAGTCCTGGCATGACCGGATCCTGAAACCGTCAGGGAAGGGTCGTGCGTTGACGTTCCATGGACGTGGCGACGGCCCGGAGTTCCGGCAGTTCCTCAGCAGTACGCTGGCCAACGCCCGCGAGCTCTCGCCCATGACAAGGCAGATGGTAGCAGCAGACGGCGTGGAAGACGGCGTTTTCGTCACGCTCTGTGCACCAGACGAGCTGCTGTGGCTGAACTACTCCGATAGGCCGGTGACCAAGCTAGGAAAGACTCTGGCGCCCTGGAGCATTGCTGCCACGGTGGGTCGGCGCTGAGTCCCATCTGACGCGGCTGGACGCCGCTAAGGCCGGCTTGTGTGGGAATGGCCATAGAGCCGCGGAAGAGAGACCTTCTGGAGGCGTCCCGAAGGATGCGAAGGGAGATACGCCATGATAGGCGAACTTCCAGCCCGACCGCTGGTGACCATCGCGTACCGTGCATCGGCCTATGCTGAAGGTGAGGTCACCGAAGCCAAGGCTTTCTTGGAGCAGTGCGCCGAGATTGCGCTGGAGCCCATGAACCTAGCACTCATGGGAGGTGTTGCGGAGCTGCTCATTACAGTGGAGTTTCCCGAGCCTCTCTTCAGTGCAGGCGTCCTCAGCAAGCAAGTCGGAGCTACCATTGCGGAAGTGTGCGCGGGTCTGGCGGAGTGGTACGCGAGGCTCGTGCGCAACCGCCCGTGTATGCCAGAGCTGATGGCTGTGCACGTGGTTGGGCGCGATCTACGGGTGGATCTCACCAGCGATCTCGCTCCCGATGCGTGTCTGGCTTGCCGCGAGATCCGCGCTATCCCCCGACTCATGCGGGAGATCGCTGGAGTGGTGACTACCCTCTTGCAACAAACACCGGCCCGCTGTATCGCCGTGGGTTTCCATGCCGATCCCCAGGCATCCGGATCTCACTCGTGCGTTATCGGCCGATATTGGGAAATCGGTCAGGATGCCGACGAACCTACCATGATCGTGGACTCATGGCGCGAGAGGACCTACGTCCGCTTGGACCGTTAGGCCCGTCCGAGCTTACGCCGTCATTCTGCTGTATGTCCTAGAACGGTCCCCACTCAGGGCGATTGCCATGCAGCGCCTTCTGAGGCTCGGGGCGCTTGCCAGCCCGCAGGCGTGCATAAGCACGGCGATGCCGCTCGTGGTAGAGGGCCGTGGACTCGAACCCGAACTCTCGTTGAAGGTCTTCGGTCCGAATGGTCGGGTCCAGAGGCTCGACGACGAAATGGGATGAGCCTGGCACCCATTGCCGGACGTCCACCTTGTCGCCATACTTGGCCTTGATCTTGGCCGGTATGGACTGATTCCAGTCCAGATGAGAGACGACCGTGTCCAGATTCACGGCTCGGGTCACGTACCGGGCCGGGGGCACAGCCTCCGCCACGATCTCGCCGCAGGGGTCTACGATACGGGATCGAGGACTCCGCGTGGAGGTCACCACCCACACATGGTGCAGGTAAGCGTAGACCTGTAGCGGGAAGCCACCGTCATAGGCGGACGACCAGACGATGAGCCTCGCACCCTTGGCCGCCAGCGTCTGCCAGTTCTCGGGAAAACCGATGTCGAAGCAGATCTGGATGCCGATTCTACCGAAGTCCAGGTCGAAGACTGGTAGTTCGGTGCCCGGCGTGATCCCTTCCTCCAGCACCGTGTAATCGTGGGAAGTGGTCACCGGACAGTGCTTGTGGTACATGCCGACGATGGACCCGTCCCGGCCGATCACCACCACTGAGTTGTGGATCCTATCGCCATGCTTGGTGTGGATGGGGCAAAGGACGTAGGTCCGTGCCCGCTTCGCGACGGCGGCAAAGGCGTCCGTTGTGGGTCCGGGGACCGGTTCAGCGGAAGTCGAGGCCGGTCCGGGCACGCCGACGGACGTGAAAGCTTCGGGCAGCACGATCATGTCGGGGCGCTCCTGAAGAGCGTCACGAACGTGAGCCAGCATGGACTCGCGATGGGCCTGCACGGTAGGGTGGCTCTCGCCGTTCTGGCAGATGCATACGACGCGCGCTATAGTGCTCACAGGAACCTCCTCTGGCTGAACAGGCCGGGACATGGGAGGATATGTCCCCAAAGCTGCGAACGCAACGGCCCCTTCCAGGACCGCTCGGCGACTCAGGCCACGAGACGGCTCAGGGTCCAAGGCGCTCGCTCCTCTGGAAACCTTCCACGGCAAGAGACTTCAAGTCTCATGACAGGCTCATTCTACACTATGACGAACAGGACGACGGAGAAGCCCACCTCGCCTCGCACTGCGATCAGTCCCTCAGCGTCGAGACCGCCCGCCTGCCTGCCGCAGTCTCTCGGCTGCCTGTTCCGGAGTGATATCCCGCTGGGCCTCGGCGAGCATCTCGAAACCCACCATGAACTTCTTGATGGTCGCCGACCGAAGCAGTGGAGGGTAGAAGTGGGCGTGGAGCTGCCAGTGATGGACATCGCTGGAGTCGCCCGTCGGCGCACCATGCCAGCCCATGGTGTAGGGGAACGAGGCGTCGAACAGAGCATCATAACGGGTCAGAAGATCCTTGAGCAGGGACGCGAGGTTCCGCCGCTCCGATCCGTCGAGATCCGGCACCCGAAGGACCTGGCGTCTTCGTGGCAGTACCAGAGTCTCGAAGGGCCACATAGCCCACCAGGGCACCACGGCGAGCCAGTCGTCATTGACCACGACAACCCGTTCCTCGGCCTTCTCCTCAGTCCGCGCATAGGCCATCAAGAGAAGCTCGTCGCGGGCGGTCAAGTGTTCCCGCTGCATGCGGTCTTCCGTATTGGGCTCGTTGGGAATATAGTCGGTTGCCCAGATCTGCCCGTGAGGATGCGGATTGGAGCATCCCATGATCTCACCCTTGTTCTCGAAGACCTGTACCCAACGATAGCGCTCCCCCAGCTCGGCCACTTGCTCGGCCCAGACGTCCACGACAGCTCCGATCGCCTCCAAATCCATCTCGGCCAGGGTCAGATCGTGGCGCGGTGAAAAGCAGACCACCCGGCACGTTCCCCGCACGCCCATGGCTCTGAAGAAACCGTTCTCGCCCTCGGGGCCGGCCATCACCGGTTCGTCCAGGAGTGACGGGAAATCGTTGGTGAAGACATAGGTGCCCGTGTAGTCTGGGTTCCTAGCGTTGCCAGCCCTCGGGTTGCCAGGACAGAGGTAGCAATCCGCTACGTAAGCAGGCCGGTAACTCACGGGATGCTTCTCGATCTGGCCCTGCCATGGCCGCTTGGCTCGATGTGGCGAGACGAGTATCCACTCTCCAGTAAGAGGATTATAGCGACGGTGCGGTCTTTCGGCCAGTCGCTTGCGCAGGTCCATGTCCATGTAGATACTCCAGCAGCGGCCTCGTGCCGCTTCGGTATCAGTCTACCAGACGCCTCATGAGCCGCTCACCATGGCGCCGCCTCGCAAGCGGCGCATGGCATGATGGCGGGGGTGCCGAGCAGGCGCTGTCAAGAGGGTACATTGGAGACACCGCACGGTGGTCGTCGAACCCGTGCCCGAGAAACAAGGGGACGTAGCCATGGGACAGATGAGCTCGAGAACGCTGCTGACCATCCTCAGTGTCTGCACGCTGGCGCTGGGGCTGGTGGGACTGAGCGAGACCATCCATCCTTCCAAGACCGCCCTTGGTGCCTCCACCATGGCCATTCGCCTCTTCGGTCCAGTGGTGCTGGTGGTGGGTGCCGCTCTGTTCCTGATAGCACGTCGCATCCCGCGCAAAGCGCACCCACGGGCCAGGACCCTGGTTTTCACCGGTATCATCGCCATGCTGGCGCCGCTAGTCATATGGCTCGCTGGTGCGATTCTGGCGCCTGACGACGGAGCCATTTGGGCCCCCATGGTGGCGGTGGCGACGTTCCTGCTGGCCATGCCCGGGTTCGGCATGCTCTTTGGCGGTGTGCGGCGCCTGGGAGAACCCGCACCGGAACCGCGCTCGTCGGCTCCTGTGACAAAGGTTCGCAGGCGCAGGTAGCCTAGCGTTCGCCGGCCAACGCGTCGCTGCCTCTCGGCTCCTGGCTAGTTCTCTCTGCCGCACGCGCCGCGGTGAAGGTGCCACTGGGCTCCAAACGCGTCTGCCCCATACCACGTGTGGTCTCGACACCCGTGCCGCAGAACTCGGCCAACCGCGCAAGGGCCCATACGGCCGCTGTCACAGCAGCTGCGTCCGCATGACCATCGAGGATCGTCAGCTCCACCGTGCCCGTGAAGCCGATGAACGTGCGCATCCGGCCCAGGCGCACAGCCGAGGTACCCCCTTGGAACGCACGAATGGCTGCCTGGTTCGCCACCGCCTCCAGCAGCGAGTCGTCGAACGGATCTGGCGCATAAAGGTTCCATCGGCGAAGCCAGCTTCCTACATAGAGCACCGGATCGGGCACCACCACGGCTCGACGGACCGGTCCTGGGGCGTGATGGGCCGTGGGGGTCAACATGCGCAGTGGTACGGCCCGCCCCTCGGGTCGTGCGGCCAATTCGTCGAAGGTCGCTTGAGCGACGAGGTCCACCTCTCGTACGTCATAGGACGTCTTGCCGAGGAGAATGCGCCCACGGGCACGGGGGAGCCCGCGCATGAGAGGGTCACTTAGCTCGTCAGCCACGCAGCCTATCTCGACGCTGTAGCCGCCAGGAACGTCCGCCCGTGGCAACATCGGACCGATGGAGATCGGATTGGGCTGATTAGCGTCATGGATGGCCTTCGCGAGGAGGGGCATCCTTCGGCGCAACGAGGAGAGAACCATGGCCCGTAGCCCGTCGGCGTGCCGGTGAGGCCCCGACGGCGGCGGTCCGAGGAGGGTCATACGTATCCGCACGGGCATGAGGCAGCAAACCCCCGAGACTGAGCTGCCCCAACCTTCGTCGCGCTCCAGCCCCTCTCCTGCCTACCCCACCAACAACCCACCACCTACCGATTCGAACGTCGCCGATCTCATCCAGACACGACCACGTCGCCCGTAGGGGCAGGCCCCCGTGCCTGCCCATGACGGCGTCCCCATCGATACGCATACGGCTCATTGCCATGCGTAGGGGCGGTTTCCGAACCCGCCCCCACGTGTCAATGCCCGACCGGCACACGGCCGCATCACACGTAGGGGCAGGCCCCCGTGCCTGCCCATGTATAGATCCCCCGCGCCTGCCCATCCCGGGCCAGGGCTCTGGACGTTCGCACCGCATCCCCATCGATACGCACACGGTTCATCGCCATGCGTAGGGGCGGGTTCCGAACCCGCCCCTACGTGTCAATGCCCTACCGGCACACGACCACGTCGCCCGTAGGGGCAGGCCCCCGTGCCTGCCCATGACGGCGTCCCCATCGATACGCATACGGCTCATCGCCATGCGTAGGGGCGGGTTCGGAACCCGCCCCTACCGATCCAAACGCGCTCAATCTGTTTCAGACACGGCCATAGGGGCAGCCACAGGGGACTGCCCCTACACACTGCATTTCCCCGCCTGAAACACACCCGCCGCTTGTCCGCGCCTCTCGGCTGTCGCCCCTCGCCTCTCGCCTACTCCCTCGCAGGACGCAGAGGTCAGCGTCTCCGCCGCCCGTCTCGATCTCAGCCCACAGCGCTACGCTCTTGGCCCTCTTGCCTGAACGGCATTTACTCCGATTCGGACTCGCGAAATAC
>JBBIPC010000028.1:1711-29592 GCA_037443035.1 Chthonomonadales bacterium | reverse complement strand
TGGTCGGGCGGGCGATGACGAACGTCCCGTCCACGTAGAAGTTGATCGTCTTGTTATATAGCGGCACGTTGTCGCTCCTCACCAGCCTTGCCTTCAGCTCTGTCCGCCCACTGATCCTCTGTGTCCGGTCGAACGTGGCCATCTTGGTGGTCCAGGTCTGGCAAATGAGCGTGCCGTTGCCACTCGATGGCAGGTAATCCGGGTCGCCAACGAAGGTGGCGCCGATGGTGCGGAATGGAGGTCCGTCAATGATCACCCAATCGTACTGTGCTCGGCCGTTGCTGTCTGTAACCGCGGAGCCAACCTCTGTACCATCTATGGCGAATCCAACGGTCTCATTTGGGAGCCAGGCATTGTCAATGAGGCGACGCAGGTAGGCCCGCAAGGTGACTGTCTCCGTCTGCGTGCCGGTGCGATCCGGTACATACAGCGCTGAGGGAGAACGAACCAGAACGAAGTTGTGGGACAGCCCCGCAGCCGCGGCCACCCCGCCCACAAGCCCAAGGACCTGCACCGGCGACAGGCGGTCCACCATGGTTCCGTCGCCGAGTTGGCCGACGTTGTTGCGGCCCCAAGAGAACGCTGTTCCGTTCGCTCTAAGCGCGAGGCTATGGTAGAGGCCGGCCCCAACGTCCACAGCGTCCGCCAGGCCCGCAACCTGCACCGGGGAGAGCCGATCCGTAGTCGTACCGTCGCCGATCTGTCCGTAGTCGTTCAGACCCCAGGTCCAGACCGTACCATTCTGCAGCGCCGCAATGCCGTGGTAGCCACCAAGGGCCACGTCCGCCACGTTCGCCAGACCTGGAATCTGGATGGGCGTATTGGAGTGGTGGAGCGTTCCATCGCCGAGGGGTCCGTTGCCCCATGTCCAGAGGGTCCCGTCGGACCGAATGGCCGCACTTGTGTTGTCGCCGGCAGCGATCCGCACAACGTTAGTCAGACCCTGTACCTGAACAGGTGTCCGTCGGTCCGTGTTCGTGCCATCGCCGAGCTGGCCCAGGCCATTCTCGCCCCAGGCCCACACGGTGCCGTCTGCTTTTAGCGCAAGGCTATGGCCGGTACCACCTGCGACAGCCACAACATCCGATAGGCCGGAAACCTGGACGGGACGCGTTCGATTGGTCGTTGTCCCGTCGCCGAGTTGCCCTTGGTTGTTCCGCCCCCACGCCCATGCCGTACCGTTCCCCGCTACGGCCAGCGTATGGTTACTCCCAGCGCCAACTGCCACGCAAGCCGCGAGGTCGGTAACTCTGGTGGGCAGCGCACGGTCGGTCTGGGTTCCATCGCCGATTTGCCCGGCGTAGTTCCAGCCCCAGCACCAGACGTTGCCATTAACATCGAGGGCGACGCTATGCTCCTCGCCTGCAGCGATAGCGACCACGGCGTGGAGCGACGTGACTTCGACAGGTGACAGGCGAGGGGTAGTCATGGATCCGTCGCCAATCTCACCGAAGTAGTTGGTACCCCAGCCCCAGGGGATAGAGGCGTTACTGGGGATTGACAAGAGTAGGCACGCAGCCAGACCTACCACGACCCGTGCCCGCACATGATGCTGCATGCGCACACCTCCGTAGCTTCAGGTCCGTCTGGACCAATCCCGGCGGTCCCATGATCCGCGAGGGCTGGCTTCTGCTACTCGGTGCCCCCCAAGGTATCAAGGAACGCCTGTTGTTAGGATTATACGGTTGCGGAAGCCAGAATGTCAACGTCGCTTAGGGACGCACCGCGATGGCTTCATAGGGTAACCTTGCCCATGAGCAACGACGATACGGCACAGGGTCGGATCGCCGTAGACCACCACTTCAGCGCAGCCGGGACGCGCCGAATCGGACTACGCCATCATGTCCTTGTTGGTCGGGGGGCATTGCCAGGTGACATCGAGAAGACCCACCGCGATAATGACGCTCGCGGTCGCACTAGTGTGGACGGTCTCTTTAGTGGACGGTCTACCCACGCGTAGCGCCCGTACTCTGGGGGACCAGAGAGCAGCCCGTGCCGGCGCTGCAAGAGGCAACGATTGGCCCCAGTTCCGCGGTCCGATGCTCGATGGCTTGTCGCCAGAGAAGGGGATCCGGAAAGACTGGTCCACGAGGCCACCCGCGGTTCTATGGAAGGTGAGCCTGTCGGACGACGGCTATGGAGGACCGGCGGTGGCGAATGGGCTGGTCTACATCGTGGATCATGCCGGGTCGGACGACGTGGTGCGGGCGCTGGATGTCAACAGCGGCGCAGAGCGCTGGCGCTTTGCCTACAGGCTGGAAAGCTCGCAGTGGAAGTACGTTCGCACGGAAGCTACGCGGAACCTCTATGGCTTCTGCCGAACTACGCCAACTGTTGGACAGGGCCGCGTCTACACTCTGAGCCGTGAGGGCGATCTGCACTGCCTGGATGCCATGCGCGGTACGCTGGTGTGGAAGCAGCACCTAGTGCATGATTTCGGTGGCACAGCGCCCTGCTGGGGGTATGCATCTCCGCCGCTGCTTTACGAGGGCAAGCTCATCGTCTGGCCCGGCGGCAAGCCCGCATCCATAGCAGCTCTCGATCCAGCGACCGGCAAGGTCATCTGGCAGGGCGGTGAAGGAGACGCTGGAGGCTACGGAATGCCCGTGCCTGCCACGTTGGCCGGCAAGCGCCAGTACGTCATGACCGTCTGGACAGGATTCGTTGGCGCCGAAGACGGCACAGGCAAGGTCCTGTGGCGTATACCGTGGGCGACCACTGACGGCACGAACGTAGCTTGCCCCATCGTCATCGGCAACAGCGTCTTCGTGACGAGCGCGTACGGCATGGGGTGTGCGCTCTACGATATCACTAACGAAGGGGTGAAAGAGCGGTGGCGGAACAAGGCGTTGCAGGCACACATGAACACCCCGGTGCTATATGAGGGTTTCCTATACGGCATAGGCGATCCCGGCCACCTCATCTGTTTGGACCCTCGAGACGGGTCCGTGCGATGGCGGCAATCCGGTTTCGAGAAGGGCGGTGTCGTGGCAGTGGATGGCGTTCTTCTTGCTGTCAACGGTGCTGCTGGAGATGTCGTCATGGTCCGGTTGAATCCGGAACGATACGAGGAGCTGGGACGCTTCGTCCCGCTCGGCGGTCAGAGCTGGAGCCCGCCGATCATTGCGCAGGGCAAGCTCTTCATTCGCAACCGCAAAGCGCTGGCTTGCGTGAGCCTGCGATAGCCTCTGGCACGTGCCCAGCGGTGGAGGTGTCATGGATGATCGCGCTGCTTGAACGCTGTACTCGTGGACTGATCCTCCTGTGCATACTGCTGGTAGCTGGCTGCCAGCGGCTTGTCAGACCCCATCCATCGCCGGTCGTGACGACAAGGGCGAAACCCGACATGGCCGCGCTTCACGTGCCGGTCTGCCCAGGAGCTCGGCTTGCGCCCGGGGAGAATGGCATCGCAGCACCTCTGGGGGGAGGAGTGGCGTATACCTTTCGACTACAGGTACGGGCCGAGCAAGCGCAGGTGGTAGCGTACTACATGAGCCACCTCAGGAACGTCAAGATGTTCAAGCGGGGGACTGCCGTGCTCATTGGTGGACAGACGGACGCGGGCGACGAGGTCACTGTCGTGCCAGAGGAGCGAAGGTTCAGAGTGAAGCGCAAAGATGGTCGTACGGAGATTCTCACCATTACCGACTTCCTCGTCACGGTCCGAAAGGTCACAGCGCCACGCTCCTGACAACAGTAGGCTACACGGCTCGGAGCATCATTCGTCCATGCCGGCGAGCTTCTCGAAGACGCGGATCAGGGCCTGTGTGCCATCGTCGCCTCGCCCCTCGGCTTCCAGGGCCGCGTAGAGCTGATGTGCCAGCGCTGTTCCGGGCAGCGAGACCGATAGCTCAGAAGCGGCCTGCATGACAAGTCGCAGGTCCTTCTGGAGAAGCTTGACCATGAAGCCGGGTGCGAAGTCATGATCTGCCATCTTCGGGCCGAGGACGTTGATAACCCAGCTACCGGCTGCTCCTGCGCCGATAGCTTGGACAAGTGCGTGCGGGTCGAGTCCGGCTCGTCTGGCGAGAACGATGGCCTCGGCTGCAGCGATCATGTGATTCGCCACGGCGATCTGGTTACAGAGCTTGGTCATCTGCCCCTGCCCGTGCCCGCCGCAATACACGATGTTCTTGCCCATGGCTTCCAGTATGGGACGCGCACGTCCGAGGACTTCTGCCCTGCCACCCACCATGATGGAAAGCGTGCCCTCGATGGCTCCCTTGACGCCTCCTGACACCGGCGCATCCAGCATGTCAATGTCTCTTCTTGCCAGTTCTGCTGCCATCTCCCGAGTCGCGCTTGGCGAGATTGTGCTCATATCAATCACGAGAGAACCCGGTTGCGCGGTCTCCACGACCCCACGCTCACCCAGTAGGACGTGCCGAACATCCGGGGTATCCGATACCATGGTGATCACGACGGAGGCAAGGGCTGCGGCGTCGGCGGGAGTGTCAGCCCATCGCGCGCCTGTGTCGAGTAGAGGCCTAGCTTTCGCCTGGGTACGCGTATGGACGACCAGCGGATAGCCAGCACGCATGATATTCTGTGCCATGGGCAGTCCCATGAGGCCGGTACCGATGAATGCAACTGTCGTGTCGGGCATGAGGTTCCTCCCTAGGCGTACATTGCCGCAGGCTCGACTTGGTGGCACGGCGCGGTTCAACAATGGATTCCTGGCCGCGCTTCTCGAGTCCTGCTGATCGGCAGGCAACATGCAGGGAACATGATACAAAGTGCCATCATCGGCGACATCACATTTCGAAAGGAGTCAGGTATGCAGCTGGGATTCGTGAGTGCCATCTTGCCGGATCTAACGCTGGAGGAGGTCATGCAGTTCGCTGCCAAGGAGGGCTTCGACTGCGTGGAGCTCATGTGCTGGCCCGTGGGCAAGGCCGAGCGCCGATATGCTGGCGTCACCCATGTAGACGTGGCCGATCTCAGCGACGAGCGCATCGCCTCCATCCATGCGCTCTGCGAGACTACCAATGTGCGCATCAGCGGCCTAGGTTACTACCCCAACGTTCTCTCGCCGGACCGATCGGAAGCAGCAGCTTGCACGGCCCATCTCAAGAAGGTCTTCGAGGCGGCGTCCAGGCTGGGTGTCGGCGTGGTGAATACGTTCATCGGTCGCGACTGGACGCGCTCGGTGGAAGCGAACTGGCCGGACATGCTGGCGCTTTGGAGGGAACTGACAACGTATGCTGGCAGTCTCGGAATACGTATCGGCATCGAGAACTGTCCCATGCTCTTCACGGCTGACGAGTGGCCAGGGGGGAAGAACCTCGCCACCAGCCCTGTGATCTGGCGTCGGCTGTTCGCAGACCTCGACGCCGACAACCTCGGGCTGA
Source organism: Chthonomonadales bacterium (assembly GCA_037443035.1). Classification (GTDB taxonomy): domain Bacteria; phylum Armatimonadota; class Chthonomonadetes; order Chthonomonadales; family CAJBBX01; genus JABWBA01. The sequence goes on along the minus strand of JBBIPC010000028.1, from coordinate 24,241 downwards.
ACTTCGATCCATCCCACTTCGTGTGGCAGCAGATGGACTACATCGCGGCCATCCGTGAGTTCGGAAGTAGGTTCTTCCACGTCCATGCAAAGGACGCACGCGTTGACCGCCACCGGCTGGCCGAAGTCGGCGTTCTGGCAACACCGCTGGAGTACCATGTACCCAAGCTGCCCGGTCTCGGCGATGTGGACTGGGGCAAGTTCTTCTCCGCCCTGACGGATGCGGGATACAATGGTCCCGTGTGTGTCGAAGTGGAGGACAGGGCCTACGAGGGTACGCTCGACACGCGCAAGGAAGCTCTGCGCCAGTCGGCGCGCTACCTTCGCCAGTACATGGGCTAGGCTGCTGTCGCCTTCCTAGCACAAAGGATGGCCTAGCTGCCAGGCGGTAGGCGCTGCCATGCCTCCAAGAATGCTGCGCGCACTTCTTCGATGGTGCGGCAGTGTCGCCCCAGCATGTCGGCTAGAAGCGCTTGCGCCCAGCGCGTTCGCTCCGTAGTGACAATCTGAGAAGGCGCTACGTGCCCGCTGGCCCGTGACCATACCAGCCGATGGGGGGAGGTACCATCGCACTCGTAGATCTCGGACACGTAGCGAGCGTGTCCTTGAGGTCGTCGCTGTAGCTGGAGAAAGAGGATGAGACCGATGTGCTGGAAATCTTCGCGGGGCACGCTGTTCTGCCCGAGGATCTGATGCTCTACCTCGTGCATCGAGTCGGCGTGGAGGTTGGACGCGAGCATGCTGCCATTCCTGGCTAATCGGAACCACGCCCGGAGCGGTTCACCCCACAGATATGCGAAATACGGACCGGATCCGATCTCATGGCAGACCCAGCAACGGTGGAGATTCGCCCCGTGGAGCACCGCCTGTTCAGTGGCGGCGGCCAGCGGCAGATGGGGCGGAACGAAGTTCAGCAGCGCTCCCATGACCGTCGTCTTTCCGGCACCTCCAGGCGATGCTCCGACGAGAAACGACTTCCCAGTTGAAACGGCCGCAATGCAGTACGCCGCTACGTCGCTTGGCAGCGTTCCTGCTTCGACCAGGTCCACGACGGAGAGCATACGTCCTCCGCGCTGATTGCAGCGGGCGATCTCTCGGCAGTGCCTGGCTATTTCTTCGGTAGTCTCTGCGTCCATGGTGTATCCTCAGAGGGAAGCGGCGTTCCCCGATGTCGTCCTGTCGCCTGCCAAGCAGGGAAAAGCCGTCGCAAAGGGAATTATACTCTGGCAGATCGAAGGGTCACCCTGCGCGAGTGTGGCCGTAGATGACCGTTAGCTAAGGAGACGTCCTATGTCCGAACCCCGGTATGCGCTTGGGCTGGATTTTGGTACGAACTCCGTGCGGGCTCTCATCGTGGACGTCCGCACGGGTGAAGAGGTGGCAACTGCAGTCCACGATTACGCCCGTGGGGATCACGGCGTGATCTCCGACCCAGCCAATCCCCACGTCGCGCGTCAGCATCCGGCTGACTACCACGACGGACTCGAGGGCAGCGTCGCGGCGGCACTGGAGATGGCTAAGGCGATCCCGGATTTCGCCGCAGACAGCATCATTGGAGTCGGCGTGGATACGACTGGCAGCACGCCCATGCCTGTGGACGCTTCCGGCACACCGCTGTGCTTCAAGAAGGAGTTCGATGGCAACCTGAACGCACTAGCGTGGCTGTGGAAGGACCACTCGAGCATGGCGGAAGCGGAGAAGATCACGGCATTGGCCGCAGAACACAGGCCCGAGTACCTGAGAAGGTGTGGCGGCACGTATTCCTCCGAGTGGTTCTTCTCCAAGATATGGCATTGTCTCAACGTGGATCCGGTCGTTTTCGAGGCGGCTCATAGCTGGGTGGAGTTCTGCGACTACATCCCGGCACTCCTCGTAGGTGAGTTGCGACCGGATCGGATCAAGCGCAGCGTGTGTGCCGCTGGTCACAAGGCCATGTACGCTGCGGATTGGGGCGGTCTGCCGGATTCGCAGTTCCTGTCCCTTCTCGATCCGAGAATCGGGGCGCTGCGAGCACGCCTCTACGAGAGTGCGGACACTGCGAACGTGCGCGCTGGAGGGTTGTGCGAGGAATGGGCTGCAAGGCTCGGGCTCCGACCGGGTATCGCCGTTTCGGTGGGGGCATTCGACGCGCATATGGGAGGCGTCGGCGCAGGAGTGGGCCTGGGCACGCTCGTGAAGATCATCGGCACGTCCAGTTGCGACATCACAGTGGCGTCACGAGACAGCGCTGCGGGCGACATCCCCGGAGTCTGCGGTATCGTAGATGGTTCGGTTCTACCTGGTTACTGGGGCATCGAGGCGGGCCAGTCTGCCGTAGGAGACATCTTCAACTGGTTCGTCACATACGTGTGCGAGGGTGATGCCTCTCTCCACGTGCGCTTGACCGACGAAGCTGCCAGACTCCAGCCGGGCCAGAGCGGCCTTCTGGCCCTCGACTGGAACAATGGCAACCGAACGGTTCTCGTGGACGCGCGCCTGACAGGTCTCCTGCTGGGCCAAACACTCCACACAACGCGCGCCGAGATCTACCGTGCGCTCATCGAGGCGACCGCTTTCGGTTCGCTGACCATCCAGAACCGCTTGCGCGAGTACGGAGTAGCCGTGGAGCAGGTGGTGGCATGCGGCGGCATCGCGGAGAAGAACCCACTGCTCATGCAGATCTACGCGGATGTGCACGGCCAGCCCATCAGTGTCACGAAGTCCGCCCAGACATGTGCTCTTGGCGCTGCAATCTTTGGCGCTGTGGCGGCGGGACCGGCCGATGGTGGTTACGCGACCACCGAAGAGGCACAAGCCGCCATGGCCAGCAGCCTTTCGGCAACCTACCGGCCAGATGAGAAGCGCCATGCCGTTTACAAGGAGATCTACGGCCTTTACAAGCGGCTACATGACGCATTCGGTCTGCGGGACCATGCCGACAGCCTGGGGGACATCATGAAGAAGCTACTAAAGATCAAGCAGAGTACTTCCTGATACCTCCTGGACGGGAAGGACCATGATACACAAACTCAAGATCGGCGTCTGCGAAGCGAACCTGGCGCTCAAGAGCTCCGGCCTGGTGATTCTCACGTGGGGCAACGTCAGTGCACGCGACCCAGACACGGGCTACATCGTTATCAAGCCCAGCGGTGTTCATTACGACGACATGCTCCCCGAGCAGATGGTGGTGCTGGATCTCAATGGCAAGGTTGTAGACGGGGCGTTTCGTCCATCGTCAGACACTCCGACGCACCTGGTCCTGTACCGGGCGTGGCCGGAAGTCGGAGCGATCGCCCATACACACTCGACGTACGCCACCGCCTGGGCCCAGGCCCGGCGCTCGCTGCCATGCTACGGGACCACACATGCGGACAATTTCCGGGGTGCTGTGCCCGTCACCGACAGCCTGAGCGACGCGGAAATAGCCGGAGACTACGAGCGGAACACCGGAGAAGTGATCCTCCGGACCTTCGGTGACCGATCGCCGCTGGAGATGCCCGCAGTGTTGGTCGCGGGCCACGGGCCGTTCACCTGGGGCCGCACGGTCACCGAAGCGGTAGAAAACAGCATCGTCCTGGAAGAAGTCGCCAGAACGGCCTGGCTGACGGAGGCGTTGGCGGAGTCGCCCCATGCGATCAGCGATGCCCTGCTGGATCGACACTTTCTTCGAAAACACGGTCCCGGAGCCTACTACGGTCAATCCAAGAAGTCGTAGGCACCAGGGCGAAGGCATACCCAAGGAGTTCGAGTATATGAGCAAGAGAACGACGTTCGGTGTCATCGTCGGCAATCGGGGGTTCTTCCCTGATCACTTGTGCGAGGACGGTCGCAAGGAGATACTAGCCGTCCTCGCGTCGGAGGGGTTCGGCGCCATAGCGCTCACGCCGGACGACACGCCGTTTGGCTCTGTCGAGACACGCCAGCATGCTGCCAAGTGCGCCGAACTGTTCCGGAAGCACGCGGCGGAGATAGACGGCATCATCGTCACGCTGCCCAACTTCGGGGACGAGCGAGGTGTCGCCGAGACGCTGCGCATGGCGGACGTGGACCTGCCGGTTCTCATCCATGCGTTTCCAGACGAAGCAGGCAGGATGACGATCCGCGACCGCCGCGACAGCTTCTGCGGCAAGATGTCCGTATGCAACAACCTCACCCAGTACGGCATTCCCTACACGCTCACGCAGCGGCATACCGTGGCTCCGGACACACCGGAATTTCGGACGGATCTGCGCCGTTTCGCGGCGACATGCCGAGTCGTGAGAGGTCTTCGCCATGCGCGCATCGGCGCCATAGGTGCTCGGCCAGCGGCGTTCAACACCGTACGCTTCAGTGAGAAGATCCTGGAGACCAATGGCATCACGGTCGAGCCCATAGACCTCTTCGAGATGATGGGAAGAGCGAGCAGATTGGATGACAATGCTGGGGTGGTAAAGGAGAAAGTCGCAGCGATTCGAGGCTACGTGGACACTGGCGAGACACCATCTCAGGCTCTGCTGAAAATGGCCAAGCTGGCGGCGGCTATCGAGGAATGGACCACAGAGAACGGACTCGTCGCGACAGCCATCCAGTGCTGGACCGCCATGGAGGAGTTCTACGGAGTGGTTCCTTGTACGGTCATGAGCATGATGAGTAACCGGCTCATGCCCAGCGCCTGCGAAGTAGACGTCACCGGTGCACTGGCCATGTACGCCCTGACGCTAGCTGCCGGAGAGCCAGCGGCGCTGCTGGACTGGAACAACAACTACGGCGAGGATCCCGACAAGTGCGTCCTCTTCCATTGCAGCAACATTCCGACAGGATGTATGAGCTGCGCGCGCATGAGTGTGCAGGACATCATCGGAGGTACCGTCGGTATCGAGAATACGTACGGCACGATCGTCGGCAGGATAAAGCCAGGGCCCTTCACGTTCTGTCGTGTTGCCACAGATGATCTGAGCGGCACGATGAGCGCGTACGTCGGCGAGGGCGAGTTCACGGAGGATCCGCTGGACACCTTCGGTGGCGCTGGTGTGGCGCACATCCCGAACCTGCAGCAGCTCCTCCGCTACATCTGCAAGGTCGGCTTCGAGCACCACGTAGCCGCAGCGCATGCGCTGGTCGCGGATGCAGTGGCCGATGCGATGGAGACGTACTTGGGCTGGGACGTGTATCGCCATTCGTAGTCATGCACTAGCGGGGGGCTCGTTCGGAGGGGACGCAACTTGGGAATGCTGGGGAGGGTAGGAATCGTGTGTTTGCTAGCTGGGCTGTTAGGGGCCACTATGCCAGTCGGCGCGTCACAGGCGCAGACCAAGATCATCCTGGATACGGATATAGGCGATGACGTGGACGACGTGTATGCACTTGCGTTACTGGCGGTACTGCCCGAGGTGAAACTCGTTGGCGTCACGACTGTATTCGGAGAAACAGACAAGCGTGCCGAGCTGGCGGCCAAGCTGCTGTGGGTCATGGGGCACAAGGACGTGCCCGTGTGCGCCGGCAGACGCGGTGATCACAAGATAGGGCCCCAGTACCTGTGGGCGGCCGGATTCCGTTCGCGTTCCCTGCAGAAGACAACTGCCGTCGAGTTCCTACGCGAGCAGGTCAACAAAGCGCCTGGCGAGATCACGATTGTGACAATCGGTGCTCTGACGAACCTAGGGGACTTGCTCTCGCGGTACCCGGAGGTTCGGACGAAGGTCAAGCGGATCGTCATGATGGGAGGCTCCCACTTCGTCGGCTATAACGCCGAACCACCTCCGGTCGCTGAGTGGAACATTCGGTGCGATCCCGCTGCTGCTCGAATCGTGATGGGGAGCGGCGTCCCGATCGTCATGGCCGGTCTCGATGCAACGACCATGATGAAACTGGACGAGCAGCGTCAGAAGAAGCTAGCGGCTTTCGGAAAGCGGACGACGGACGCCATCGCATCCCTGCGCCTGCTTTGGGGCATGCCTGTGCCGACGCTGTACGACCCGGTCGCAGCCGCATATGCGGCGGGGCACCGGTTCGCCGACGAGAAGCCCGTGAGGATAGAGGTCGAGAACGACGGCATGACGCGAGTGGTCGAAGGCGAGCCGAACGCCGTGGTATTGGTGAACCCACGCAAAGAGGCGTTCTTGGACTGGTATGTGGAGGCCTTGCGACAGGCGCCTTAGGGCGGCGGCGTTTCACTACGTCCGTACCACGCAACGCGAGCCCAGCTTGGCATGGCAGTCGTAATACTCATCGGGGGCCCGACGTGCAGCGGCAAGACGAACCTGGCGCGGGCCCTCGAGTGCCGTCTCGGCTCGGATCGGTGCGTCACCGTCAACCAGGACGACTTCTACCACGATTTGCAGCATCTTCCAGAGGAAACGCGAGCTCGGTCCAACTTCGACAGGCCGGGTGCCGTCGATCGCCGCGCTCTCGCCTCGGCTGTGCGTAGTCTGTCTCTCGGCCGTGCGGTGGACGTGCCGACCTACGATTTCACGAAACACTGCCGAACGCCCGCGATACGCCAGCTTGCTCCGGCTCCCTTTGTTCTTGTGGAGGGGACGCTCGTGCTCCACTGGAGTGCTCTGCGACGCCTCGCGAGCGTTCGTGTGTACGTGGACATTGGGCCTGAGGAATGCCTGAGGAGGCGCGTACGGCGCGACAATCTCGAGAGAGGCCGCAGCCCGGAGAGCGTGCTCACTCAGTGGCACGCGAGCGTATGGCCCATGCACCGGCGGTACGTGCTGCCCACTCGGCGAGCGGCCGATGTACTAGTGAGCGGTAACGACGTGGACGACGCCGTTGTTCGGATCGTTCAGGCCCTGAACCAGCGCGGGATTCGGTGCTAGGGAGCTAGTCGTTCCAGTGAAAATCCGTGTCGCCCCAGCATGACTGAAGGTACTCGATCTGCGCCGCGTGACCGAAAGTATGCAGCGGCGCAATGCGCAGGACGAAGCTCACGGATATCTCGCCCATGGGCGTGGTTCGCTTGGCCTCCAGGTCCTCAGGCTTCAGCGAGCGAATGGCATCCAGGAGTGCATCTGTCGTTGCGTCAATGCTAGTGACTGCTTCCTCGCGGGTGGTGGGAACGTCACCGTCAGGAGCAGTCGCATCCTGCGGAGCAGAGTTCTCTAGAACTGACAGAAAGAACCGATTGGCCGAGGTTACGTGACCGACGATCTGCATCGTCGTCTTGGCCGTTGGTGCAGGTGACCAGGCCAGACGGTCCTCCGGAACATGGGAGAGCGCCCACAGCAGGCGCTTCCTGGCCATGTCCACCGCCTCGGCTATCTCGGTCAGGGTAGACTTCATGGTTGCTTTCCTTTCGGAGCGGCTCGAGCCGCGAGACTGCACGATACTGCTGAATACGTAACCTACGGACGGGGCGCCTCCGGTTGGGCGTTTGCCTGTGCCGCTCGAGGAATGCGCCTGGCAGCATCGAGCGATAGCAACACCACGCCGATTCCGATCCAGAAAGGTATGCGGAAATCACCCGCAACCTTCCAGAGCATTCCGCCAGTAACCGGTACCACCACTGCTGCTACGTGATTCATCGTTGTACCCATTGTCAGAGTCGGGGTCATCTCCCCTTCGCGTACGATGCCGTTCAAGTACGTGGTAATGGCGATAGCGAACGCGAAGAGGAGATTGTCGAGCATGTAGAGGCCGTAGAGGACGTCAACCTTGGGAATGACGGCGTAGCCCGTGAATACGGCGATCAGGGCTAGGTAGTAGAGTGTCAGCATCCTTCGCTCCCCCAGCCGATCGATCCAGCGCCCGATTGCAGGTGCAGCCAGGGTCGAGACGGCCGAGTTGACGAGGGCCAGGGTGAGCATGGTCTCCACACGCGATCGGTACACAACAATGAGCACGAATGGAGCGAAGGTCCCGAAGATCTGACGCCGGCAGCCCTCGAGAAACGTGAGCCAGTAGAATAGTCTGTACTCCTTCCGCAGCAGGAGCCGCGGACCATTCCGTGGACGTTCGCGGTGGCGAATGAACGAGGCCATAGCACCTGCGACGAAGATCAGCCCCCCCGCCACGAGAAAGAGAGACTGGTAGGAAAGGAAGGGTTTCACGATTCGCGTGATGCCAAGGGCAGCCAGGACGGCCACGGCTCCAATGCCGGCCATGCGTCCCAGGTGTCGGCCACCCTCCTTGCCTTCCGCGAGCGCCAGAGTGATGGCTGGTGATAGGCTGAACCACAGGTGCATTCCCACCGACCAGAAAACGGTGATGGCAACGAGTGGCCAGTAGGAAGGCGCGAAACCTGTGGCGGCAATACCCGCCGCGGAGACGAGCAGGGCCAGACTGCCGATGCGCGTCTCGGATACCATGGCCAGGATGCCTGCAGTGAAAGCCGTCAGCAAGCCGGGCACTTCTCGCAAGGACTCGAGCACACCCAGTTGGCCGGGTTCGCCATGCAGGATTTCGCGGAAGAAGTTCTGAAATAGACCGTTGTACACGGCGAAGCCGAACGCGTAGCAGAATGTGGCCGTGCCGAACAAACGCCAGTCCCTTGTCTTGCCGTTCAAGGCATGGGGGCTCCATGGCGGATAGTAGGGTATTTCACGAACATGCATCATACCTCTGAGCAAGGGCGGACCAGATGCTCTCTGCCCTGCTGGTTAGTTTGGAAGCGAAGCACCGGCGGTTCTCGCTGTGGCTTGGGTCGGGTAGTGGCCGGCAGCGTCTCGCCGGGGGTCATCCCACTGGCGGTGTTGGCGTGCGCCATCGCCGCAGCGAACGCCCTGTTGGGCAAGCCGGACGACTTCCCGCGTATTGCGCGAATCGCTGGAGTCACGGTGGGCGTTTCCACAGCGGGAGACCTTCGCAAGCGCCTGGGGTCCGGGGCACCCATGCATGGGGGGAAAGGGCTATGTTGGGCATGGCCGGCGGCAGGTTGTGTGGTGCGCGCAACGTTCCCGTCGGCACCCCTAGACGCCGACATAGTCTCTACACTCGCACTGGAGGCACGATCTCGCAAAGCCCTGGCCGCCGACACTGTGACACCGCGCATCCACGGCTATGTTCGCGACTTGGGGTGGATGGGCGCCATCACTCCGGGAATGGCACGCAAGAGAGTGCTGGCGCTCACAAGCGAACTGCCATCGCCGGAGTCCGCGAGAGACGAGCTCATCTGGCGCGTACCCCTCAAGCATGACGACAAGCGAGATGGATCTGCGTCGGAGTCTGCGGGCGTCCGACGGTGGGCTGCCGTGCTGAGTTTCTCCAGCGGCAAGCTCCAGACGATTCGGGTGGCAGCACAGTGACGGACGTGCCGCGGGAGCCTGGCGCAGCGCAACGTGGAACTGCAGGCGGCTCCCGGATCACCTGGCGGGCGGTCTTGCTTGGAATTATCCTGACGGCGGTGACGGACTTATGGCTTCACTGGGCGGAGCTCGTTCTCGGTGGACGCGGCCATACCGCCCTGGCAGGTACGAGCATCCCTATCGGCGCCTTCAACATCCTCTTTCTGCTCATCGTCGTCAACATCGTTGTCACTCGGTTTCTGAAGCCACTAGCGTTCACGCGAGTCGAGCTGCTCGTCCTCTACGTCATGATGACAGTGTCTACGGTCATCAGCTCTTCGGGTGGCCTGCACTTCATTGTGCCGACAATCACCGCGGCTTTCTACTACGCCAACGATAGCAACGCGTGGGCCACGCTGTTCCATCCGTACATCAAGGACTGGATTGCCCAGAAGGACAAGGCAGCCCTTTACGGGTTCTATGTCGGCAACGCCACTGTTCCGTGGGCACTATGGCGGCAGCAGATCTTGGCGTGGACCGTTTTCATGGTCTTGGTCGCACTGGCAACGCTCTGCATCGTGGCGATCCTTCGACGCCAGTGGGTGGACCGTGAGAGGTTGACGTTCCCGACAGTGGTCGTGCCCGTGGAGATGATACGGGAGCAGGCGGGGTTCTTCAGGAATCGGCTCCTGTGGCTGGGGTTCGCCATCCCGTTCTCGATCGACGTGATGAACACATTCCATCTCAACGTGCCTGCTGTTCCGTACATACCGACCCGTACTGCAGACCAACCAGATATCGGCCAGATGCTCACCTCTGCTCCGTGGAACGCCATAGGCTACACACCGATATCTTTCTATCCCTTCGTCATAGGCATTGCGTATCTGCTGTCGGTCGACATCACGTTCAGCTGCTGGTTTTTCTGGCTCGTGACGAAGCTAGAAGCGGTCTTCGGAAGTGCCACGGGCATCTCCGCCGGTGCGACAGCGGGCGGACAGAGCGCCTGGCCTTTCATCGGCCATCAGGGAGCAGGGGCGTTTCTGGCGCTTACTATATTCGGACTGTGGCTATCCCGTCACTACCTTGCGGAGGTCTGGGCCATCGCATGGCGACGCAGAAGGCCACGAACGGGAACGCTCAAGACGCCAGACGATGACTCCGACGAGCCCATGTCCTACCGGTGGGCATTCGTCGGGTTGGTGATGTCTTTGGGTCTACTCGTGACGTGGTGCGTGGCGGCTGGCATGCGGCCATGGGTGGCCGTTTTCGCTCTGTTGCTGTCCTTCCTATACATGATCGCTGCGGCGCGCATTCGAGCGGAGACCGGTAACGCGTGGTTGTTCGGCCCTGACGTAGACGCCTACCGTCTCATGACGACCACATTCGGCACGACGGTGTACACGCCTGCGGACCTGACAGTGCTGGCGTACCTCAGGAGTGCCATCGCGAGTTTCGACCTACGCTGCCTTTCCATGCCGAACCAGTCGGACGCTTACAAGATGGCCGACATGATCGGCGCCTCCAAGCGGCGTCTCACGTGGGCGCTCGTCCTGGCGATTGCGCTTGGCGTAGTGATCTCGTTCGCCATTGCGCTGATGATCTGGTATCACTACGGCGCAGGCGCGAAGACAGATAGCTGGCGCACGTACATGGGCCGACAACCGTTCGACCAGCTTCATGACGCGCTAGCCACACCGGTGAAAACGGATCTACCAGGGACCATGGCGGCCGGTGCGGGATTCGCCGTCACGACAGCCCTGCTGCTGCTCCGTGCGCAGTTCACGTGGTGGGTCTTCCACCCTGTGGGCTACGCCATCGCCAACACACCCACCATGAATCAGGTCTGGCTGCCGTTTTTCATCGCATGGACTGCCAAGCTCGTGGTCCTGCGATACGGCGGCATGCGACTCTATCGCCAGTCGCTTCCATTCTTCTATGGTGTGATCGTCGGCGACTTCGTGGCAGGTGGCCTGACGACCGTCGTTGGCTGCTTCACGGGAATCAGCGCCTATCCCATCAACTGGTAGCTACCCAGGGCGTGGAGGCACCTTCTAGCCAGCAGTACCGGCTGGCAACGTGAACCAGAACGTGCTTCCTTCGCCCGGCACACTCTTGACACCAATCTGACCTCCGAGGATTTCCACGGCCATCTTGCAGAAGGTCAGACCAAGGCCAGTCGAGTTCCCACCGTTGGACCCGCCGTTATTGACCTGATGGAACTTCTCGAAGATCCGTTGCTGATGCTCAGGTGGGACCCCTGGGCCTGTATCCGTGACGGAGACACGGACAGATGAGCGTCCGGCCTGCTCGATGGCAAGCGTAATGGTCCCCTCTCGAGGCGTGAAGCGGAGCGCGTTGCCCAAGAGGTTCACCACGACGCGGCGCACAAGCTCCCGATCAGCCTGCACACGGTCGTCGCTGCCTGCGCTCCGAATGGCGTTGACGCACTGAACAGCGATCTGCTTCTCGCGGGCGAGTGCGTCTACGAGGCTGATGGCGAGGTCAATGGGTTCCTGCACCGAGAAGACCTCGGTGTTCACGGTCATCATCCCGGCCTCCATCTTCCCGATGTCGAGGAGGTCGTTGACCATGAGAAGGAGCCGGTCTGCGCCAGCCAGAGCGCTCTCGACGAGTTCCGGCGTGAGTTCGGGATCGTAGTCGGTCTGCTGCACGGTCTGGAGCCCGGTGATGATGCTTGTCAGCGGTGTCCGCATGTCATGGACGATCATGTGGGTGAGGGCTTCCTGCGCTTCTCTGGCTGCGCGCAGCTCCTCGTGGGCGCGGCTCAACTCCTCGTGCGCCTGCTTCATCCTTTCATGGGTCTGCTGCAGCTCCTCGTAGAGGCGGCTCAGCTCCCGCTGCTGATCGAGCTCCTTTCGCATGGCAGGAAACCACTGCCGAACGAGCACCATGATAATGATGGTGGCAGCCGCCAGGTTGACGAGCTTCGGCACCATGACGAGCTGTGGCTCGCTGAGGAGCTCGAACATGAACCGGGGGAAGATACCTGCGCGGGCTGTGTAGACGGTACCGAAGTAGACGCTCTCCAACAAGGTTCTTGCGCCGTCGAGGAACACGACGACGAGCATGGTGCTGACGATAGTGCCCAGCCCTCTGAGACGCCGGTACTCGCGCCAGTAGAAGATGAGAATGGTCAGCCAGCAGAGGATGAGCACCCAGTACAGGCCGGCTGCCAGATATCCGTATGTATCCGAGCCCAATGCTTACCTAATGGCCGACGTGATGGCACGCCGGCAGTTCCTGTTAGTATATTACCTTCGGTCCCGTATGCGACTATCGGATCCCGCTCACGTGGCCGTCCAGCAACCGTCAGACGCCGGTTGTCAGGGCCATGTTCCGGAAACGGCCCGGCGGACGCAGGCTGTCGCACCGGGTGTTTGCAGCATCTAGCGGGACGATACGCTCCACTCCAGCCAGCGGAGCCTGACCCAGTCGCCGCCTGAGTTGTCCAGAGTCACGCGGTGTCCGCCTCTTGGAATGCGGAAGGTCAAGACGCGGTCGTACTCCGGCGCTTCGCTGTCGTTAAGGCCATCTCGGTCGGGGAGATCCACTGCCGCCAGTACCTTGCCGTCCACCCTGACCTCCACTCTGGCGCCGAGCGTTGCAACAGCGCCGACCTTGATTCTCAGCGTCGCACCGGCCGTCGAATCCACGAGGAACGTCGGTGGGTTCCGCATGTGCGTATGCAGCCTGCCCTGGAGCATCCCCGGGATGTCGTCGGAGCCGTCCACCATGCCACCGTGTCCAACGCGGAACTCCGAGCGCCGGGGGCGCTCCCATCGCGCCTCGAGGGTCACCCGAGCAGGTTCGGTGATGCCTCCAAGGTCCGGGTGACGACGGAAGTCCACAAGGACGACGGCGTATGCCTCGAGGCGGGGGAGTGTAACCTCGACACCGCCGGGGAGCCGCCGTAGTTGCACTGGGACTGCACCGTCCCAGTCCGGCGAAACAGCTCTGGCGGAGACTGGAGACGTGGGCGTAGGGAGCGTGATGCGGACACGCACCCTCGGCAGCAGCCGACCGTCTTCGACAGCACGGTTGATGACGTGAATAGCGACCGTCTTGCCACCTGACAGTTGCCAGACAGCGAGGCTGAGCCGCTCCTCGGCCGTTTTCAGGCCGTGACAACCGACATACTGTCCCTGTGTGTACAGTTGCCGGTGTGCGCGATAGAAGATGGCCTGACGCTGAATCGTCCGGAGCGTGCCATCCCGTGCAGCGTTGCATCCGAAGGGACCGAGCACCGGGAAGGCGAAGAACCCTCCTGCGGCATAGATTTCGGCGCCGCGGATGCGGATCCACAGGTCCCGATCTTCGACCGGCATGCTCAAGAACGGAAACGGAGTGTCACCGAAGCCCCAGTCGTGGAAGAGGACGACAGGTACCGGCCTACCTGCAACGCGCTGACCATTCCGTATGCGTTGGCGCCAGCGCGGGATCCCGTCTTCCGTCAGGTCAATGCGTCCGTTTCGCATCATCGTGTCGTTCCACACGCCCGCGACCTGAAGATCGACTTCAGGCGCGAACCCGTTGGCGTTGACGAGAACTCGACGGCCCAGCGAAGCTGCGTAAGCGCGGATCCGAGACGTGAGGCTGTGCCACGCTCTCGCATCCCGCCATTCGCGGAACTCGGCATAGAGCCTGGCCAGCGGGTTCTCGGGTGACCAGGGGTTGTCCGTGTGACCCTTCTTGCGAAGATATGCGCGATAGTTGAACGTCCGCATGGTGCCGTCGGAACACACAGCCGGGTCATCCAGAGGGATTCCGCGGTTCTGCCACCGTCTGTCGGTCGGTGGCCATCCGAGCTTCTCCAGCAGGTAGGCTCGAAAGCCAGCGATGCTATGATCGTCGAACCCTTCATTGGCTGCCAGCGCGGCCGTGTGCTCGTCCATGAAAAGGACATCCGCGCCGGCGTCTATTTGCTCCTTGCACCATCGGAACAGGTAGTCCAGATAGGCAGGACTGGAGAGGGAGCCGTGGCGCACCCCCTTCTGTCCCCAGGCATCCACGAGCTCTCCGTCGGGACCACGCGTGGCCATGTCCAGAAGCTGCTCGTGGGTGATGCCGTTCTCGGTGTCGTACAGGGCGCTGCAGGTGATGCCACCTCCAAACAGAGCGCCGAAGGCATGGGCCTTTGCTGGCAAGTGCCTTACCCGCGAGAGATCCGGGGCGTTCGCCCACTTGAACCATCCACGTATCATGACCTCCGATCCGGCCTTCCGCGCCAAGGCCAGGGCATCCTCGGACGTGGTGGACTCGTTGATCGTATAGACCACAGCCTGCCGGATGTCCCGCACAGGTGCAGTGCGTCGCAGCCGGTCCGGAAAGTCGCCTACCTCTTGGAACCAGTCGTTAGGTACTGGCGGTGCCACGGGTTCGAACGACGTCGTTAGTTCTGCGCCGGCTCGGACGAGGTCTGCTATTCGCAACGCATCGAGGCGACTGTCCCTCATCGGGACGAGCCAGCACCACATCCTCTCGGTGGCATCTTCTAGAGGGACGTAGGCTGGGTAGAAGAGCACGGCCGGTGCCGTGTGCCTCTGCACGAAGGCCGAGGCGTTGCGCCAGCGTCGCGCGTAGTCCAGGAAGACCGCCGCCAGCCCGGTGCCGTCCTTGGTGAACACCCCTATGGCTGGCCGCTGGACTTCCAGGCGGGCGACTGTATCGCCATGGGTTCCCCACGGCGAGACTCCGGCATAGGACGAAGGTGGTCCCAGGTCGTCAATATGCCCGGTGTGGAGCCGGCCATCTTCTGCGTAGAAGGCATACTCCGCCCACTCCGAGGGATCCAGAGCCAGGCGAGGAAGGGGGAGTAGGGCACCTTGAGATTGCGATTTCGCCACCCTCGCACCCACGAGAATGCCATCGTCGGTGCAGATGTAGTGCATCTCGACGACGGTGTTGCCAGCTACGCCGAGCGGCGAAGCCTGACCGACAACGACAGTACTGCCCTTCTGGACAATCTTCCAGGTGGCGCGTCTGCCATCGAGATGCTCCTCGCCAGATGCTGTCAGAAGACCCAACGTAAGAGATCCGCCTGCCCGGCCAATCACGCGGAAGCTACCATCCAGCTGCTTCAACGCGAGATCGAAGGCTCCTTCTCCTTCGCGAAACGACAGACGGTACGCTGCGCCGGTCACCGTAGTTCGCCCATCGCTCGCGCTTACCAGCGGGACGGAAGGTGCGCGTGCGGCCATGGAGAAGAAGAGAAGCGCACCCAGCCAGCGCACCATCGGACCTATCCGCAGAAGCGCACGGCCCGGAGCCAAGCCTGCGCCAGTACCATGTGACCGACTCGTGTGGGATGCACTCCATCTGGCGCCAGGCGATCGCGGCTACGGTAGGGCAGCACTGCCTCGAAAGCTGCCTGGGTATCTACGATCAGTGCACCAACCGACTGCGCGGCGTCCAGTGCCGCCTTGGCGTACGTGTCGCGCATGGCACGCATGGGATCGTCCGGACCGGCTTCCAGGTAGAAGGGAAGCATGACCACGATCCCTTTCACCAGGGGGACTGCGGACCTGAGCAGGCGCTCCAACGTGCTCCTGTACTCCGGTTCGAGGACAGGGCGCAGGAGCGAGGGGTCCGTATCGAACTGCCGCCAAACGTCATTGATCCCGATCATGACCGAGAGCCAGTCCGGCTCCAGTTCGAGGACGTCCTTCTCCCAACGTGCCGCCAGGTCACGGACGGTGTTGCCGCTGATGCCAGTGTTCAAGATGTGGATGCCCAATGTCGGGTTCGAGGCAACGAGCGTCGCGTCAATCAGGGAAACATAGCCATCTCCGAGTGTGTCGCATTCGCTATCTCCGACTGGCCAGCCGCGACCGCAGTCCGTGATGGAGTCGCCAGTCATGACGAGACGACTTCCGGGCTCTATGAGCATGTGCGAATACCTCCTGTGCTCAGAATACCCAAAGCCAGGGACCGTCCTCTGCCTCCCACGGACCATGCGGCAGGAGAGGTGGTGAGACGCAAAGAACTGAAGTACGCAAGGTTGAAGGTCGGTAGCGACAGAGATTACGGTGAGGAGTGAGCCGGACATGGCATGGATAAGGCCCCAAGAAGCCTGGTGGCGAGCAGTACTTCTGGGTACGCTGCTGGCGGCTATGGCGCTATCCAGCGGACCCTGGGCCGCACAATCGCGTCGGCTCACACACTCTGCGTATGATGCGACGTTCAGTCCGGACGGGCGGCTGGGGGCTGTGTCCGACTTCACTGCAGACGCTGTTGCCATCGTGGAACCGACGCGTGGCCGGTTGGTGCGCACGGTCTCGGTCGCTTCTCCAAAGGGCGTGTGCTGGGTTCGCGGTCGGGTGTACGCCACACAGTACCTGCGTGACTCGGTCGTCGAAATCGCCCCCGAGGCGGGCAAGGTCCTGCGCGTCCTATCTGTTGGGGCGTATCCGAGCGCCATCGCCACGTTTCCAGGGAGTCGGCGTCTTCTCGTGGGTAACTCTGGCGACCGCAGTGTGACGGTTCTCGATCTGCGCACGGGCCGGACCGTCGGCCGTTTGCATTGCACGGGTGAACCCGCGGGGATCGCTGCGTCGCCGGATGGGCGGTTGGCGGTGGTGCCCAATCTCTTGCCCACGGGCGATGCCACTCGTGAGGACAACGCGGCGACCGTTGGCATCTACGATCTGACGACTTACCGCCGAGTAGCCGAGATTCACCTTCCAGCAGGGTCTGCCAACGTACGCGGTGTGGCGATCACACCTGACGGGCGGTGGGCATGCCTGGTGCACGCGCTCGGTCGGTACAATCTGCCAACCACGCAACTCGATCGAGGCTGGATCAACACGAATGCGCTGTCCGTCTTGGACCTCGAGGGTCTGAAGCATTATGTGACGGTACTCCTTGACCAACCTCAGGAGGGCGCCGCCGACCCATGGGACGTCGAGATTGCTCCAGACGGAAAGACTGTGTGGGTTACGCTCAGTGGTGTGCATGAGGTTGCGCGCCTCGATTTCGCACGGATGATGCGGTGGGCAGGGGGCGGCCTACCGGCGGATCATCCGCTGAACCGAACCTCGCCCGAGTGGGCCATAACCACGCGGAATATCTGGCAAGAGATCAGAGCCGACCCAACGAAGCGGGCGGAGCTCGTGAACGACCTCTCCGCTCTTTACGTGGGCGATCTTATCGAGCGAGTAAGGTTACCAGGCCGTGGTCCACGAGGGCTCTCCGTGGCGCGCGACGGCAAGTCCCTGCTAGTGGCTCAGTACTTCACTGGCGATGTAGCCCTCGCGGATGCCAGCGGTCGTGTGCGACGGGCCATCAGCCTCGGCGCCTCGCCGCCTCCCAGCCCTGCACGACGCGGCGAGCGCATCTTCCACGACGGGACGCTGGCGTTCCAGCACTGGCTGAGCTGCTCCACGTGCCACCCGGACGGCCGCGCAGACGGTCTGAACTGGGACTTGCTGAACGATGGCATCGGGAACCCCAAGAACACCCGGTCGCTCCTTCTTGCCCACCAGCGAGGACCGATGATGTCTCACGGGGTCCGCAGCAACCTCACGGTGGCGGCCACGGCCGGTTTCCGGTACATCCTCTTCCGCTCGCCGCAGCCGAACGAGGTACCGGACGTGATGGCCTACATCCGTTCGATGCGGCCGCTGCCAAGTCCCCGTCGCATTGGACCAGGGCGAACCGGTCTCTCATCGCTGGCACGCCAGGGGAAGCTGCTATTCGAGAGTCCGAAGACGAAATGCCTGTCCTGTCATCATGGGCTCAACCTGACGGATCGGAAGCTGTACGATGTCGGCACTCGTGGACCGTACGACACGGACAGCAAGTTCGTAACGCCACCGCTGGTCGAGTTGTGGAGAACGGCGCCGTACTTGCACGATGGTCGAGCGGTGACGATGCGGGATGTCCTGAAACGATTCAATGAGCGAGATCGGCACGGCGTGACGTCGCACTTGTCGTCGAAGGAACTGGATGCTCTGGCCGAGTATCTGCTCTCGCTGTAGGTGCGCAAGCGAATAGGCCAACGGACAAACCTCCAGAACGAGAGATATCGCGAGGAGAAGAGATGCGAGTACTCGCCATGCTTGCCCTTGTCGCGGCTATGAGCAACATGACGCATGCTCCAGAGCGGAGGGTGCGAGATCGCTGGCAGTTCAAGTTCCACAAGTTCGTCATTGGCGCCTGGTGGGGGCCTGACGCCACCGATGCCGAGATGCGCTCCTACCGGGACGCAGGTTTCAACGTTGTCATGGCAGGCCGCTACATGCAACTCGATAGCTATGGCGACGCGGATCAGGCAGTCCGTGAGCTCGATCTCGCTCAGAAGTACGGTCTCGGGGTCTTCTTCGATACATACACGAAGAACGATCGGCCCTGGGGAGGCAAGGCGGATCCCTACGAGCCGCATTCGGTGCATCATGCCGCGACGCTCACCGAACTGCGCTGGCTCTACGAGCGAATCGGCAAGCATCCAGCACTGGTCGGTTTCATGATCGGCGACGATCAAGGCGAGGTCAGCCCGAGAAGTCGTGCCTGTACGGACTTCCTGTTCCAACGTCGGCCGCATCTCATGCCTTGGTTGTGTGGATGGATCGACCCCACGAATCTGGCCGCCAACAACAACCCCATCGCCGATCCTCAGATCTATCCTACCCTCTACGAGTGGCACCTTCCTCCTGCGGAGCTTGCCAGAAGATACTGCGCTTCCTACGCGTCCTACGCGCGCCGGTGTCGCGAGAACGGGGTCATCTTCTGGCCCATGTTCAACGTCCAGGGCACATTGGACAAGCAGGGAAAGGACATGGGCGGCTGTATACCGTCAGACTCCCTTCTTCGGTTGCCGGCGTACGCCGGCGTGGCGTATGGTGCTGAGGGGATCTGGTACTTCTGCTACAACTCTGGAGGCCTCCAGCATCTCGGACCGCACGCAACCGATGCAGCGGCTCGCCGCGCCCGCACACCTCTCTATCCTGTCGCACAGAAGATCAACCGGCGAATCGGTGCCTGGGGGCCCATGCTGCTCGGGCGCACATGCACTGGGCTGTTCGGCACTGCGTTCCGGACGGTATCGGAGTGGCCGTTTCCCGAGGACCTGCCTCCTTATGGTCTGCTAGAGGACCTCGCAGAACCCGGCCAGGGCAAGCTTGTCGAGGCGATGTCATCTGATCTCATTGTGGGAGTGCTCACGAGGCCGGGAAGCGATCCGCTAGCGATGGTGGTGGATTGTCGCGCTGCAAAGGCGCTGAACGTCCTGCCGGAACGGGAGGTTCGGATCACGTTTTCACGCGCCGTGCAGCGGGTGCGCATTCCGGACGTGGGCGGAACACGACAACGTGTCGGGCATGTAGTCACGCTCCGCCTCGAAGCGGGGGGCGGACAGTTACTCGAGCTTCAGGGGCGTGGTGTTGGGGCGTTGTGTCAGCGCCAGGCCGTCAACCGTGGCGTGGGCAAGCGCAAACCCGCTGCCAGACCTCCGCTGCGGTTGTCGGACCTGGCCACCGCGCGATCGGTGCTGCTCCGGATGGACGTGTTCGGTTCCAACAGCGGCCGGTACTCCGAGAAGTGGATCTCCATCAATGGCACGCGCGTCGCCCGCGTGCCGACGACCGACCGCGACGAGTGGGTGCTCTGTACGATCTCCTTGAGTCCCGAGCAGGTTCGCCTGTTGAAGCTGGAGAACCAGGTCGTCGTAACGAACGCGGTGGGGGATGCGTGGAAGTTCCGCAACATCACTCTTGCGGCTCGACGATCGGACGGGGTCTGGGTCAGGACCGAGCCGATCCCAGATGTCTATTCCAGCCCCGGCTGGACGCATGCTGAAGGGAAGCCGTTCCATGCCGATGGAAGCGCCGGGCCCATCGTCTTGCGACTGCGAGAGTGACAGGCCCCTCTGACCCGCGCGTCGCCCTGCGTGCGATACAGGGTACGCCGCATGCGCGCGCCGGATCGGGCGCACGACCTATGGGAGGCTTCCGACGAAATCGAGGAAGGCGTTCGGCAAGAGGTGCGACACAGCCGTGTACCGAAAGCCTCGTCGCGACCACGTCAGCATATTGGTATGCTTACCGCTATGCTGCAGGATGCGACCCTTGCGCGTCATGATGGAAGTCCAACCTGGCGGTTCATGCGTTGGTAGGGGACGCCGCGCGTAGACGAAGACGGAGATGGTCTCGAGACCGTCGAAGTAGACGGCGTGAAACGCACCGTCCTGCTCTCTGGTGCCGCGCTCGAGACGAAAGCCGAGCGGTCCGGAAACCGGCAGACTGCAGCGAGCAGCTTCTACCCGCAATGAGGCCTGGTCCAAGGGCGCTTGCGGACCTGTCTTGGCTTGTATCTTCAGTGCCTTCGTGGCAGGAGGCCGAAAGAGAGCGTCCGAGAGTTTGGCAGGCAGATCCACATCGAAATAGCGCATCGAGTACGCCAGAGTTCCGTCAGGGAAACGAGTCTCGGTACGCAAAGTGCGGAACGTTTTCCGATCGACCCATCGGCGCTGCGATCCTTTGCCAGCATGGTGAGGAACCAAGCGCAGCACATACGACGGACGCCCAGCAGCGCGCCCCGGGCCAAGCAACTGAACGGTGTAGTTCTGCAGCAACAGGCGCACGAGCTGCTCCTTGGCGTCTGCAGCGGGTGCGACCATGTCGCGCACGACGATGGCTTTGCGCCGCGGCTCGACCTGCCACAGGCGCCGGCCGTCGTAGATCAGGATCCTGCCGTGGATCCCTCGGGGTGCATCGTAGGTCTGTCGGTAGCGTCCCAAGCTGTCCTGAGCATAGTGGGAGAGGGTCGCAACGGTACTATGGTCGTTCCACTGGGTGAAGCTCAATTGGGCGGTGATGGGAACGCGTTCTCCCTGAACGACCGAACGTCGTAGTATTTCCGCCGCGGTCAGCGGCGCTGCCGGCCGTGCCGCACCTGGTAACGGGATACAACCCAGGAGCGCTAGCCACGGCACAAGAGCCGCCGGCTTACGGGGACTCAATGCCACCATGCGTTTCGGTGTCGGCCAGTATATCGCGGTTCCATTCGCCGCCGGAAACGAGCAGTGCCTGGCTATTCGCTGCGTGAAGATAAGCCATGGTGTTCATCTGAGTCGCAGAGGGCATGGATGCAACGTCGTCGTCAGGTTGCCTCTGTGTGCGCCATACTCCCGACAAGACCACGATCGCGGCCGCGGCCACCGAGGCCGTCGCGAGGACGGTCCGCCATCCTCGTATCGGGTGGACACGGTAATGCTCTCTTGCCGTGGCATGTGCCAGTACCCTCTGACGCATATCATGGAGAATCCGCTGTCGCCTGGTCTCGTCGAGCGGTGGCGGTTGTGTGCGCAGCGCATCGCGAGCCCTCATGGAGACCCGCAGAGCATCCGCGCATTCGGAACAGGCATCGACATGTTCGCGGACTGCCGCCGCCGCACCACTGTCGAGCGTGCCAGCGATCAGGTCATCGAGTTTCTTTCTTGTCTCCGAGCAGTTCATCCTGTTCTCCCGCGACTGGGGTCCGTGGAAGCCGTCGGTGACGCCAACCGTGCACGGAGCGCCTGACGGCCACGGTGCACTCGAGATCTCACTGTTCCCACGGGTACATCGAGTACTTCAGCCGCCTGTCGGTAATCCAGCTCTTCCACATCTACGAGTATGATGACGGCTCGGTACTCTGGTGGCAACGCCTGAAGTGCTTCCTCGACTCTTGCCGAGAAAGCTCGATCCATGAGCGTTGTCTCCGGTGTTGTGTCGTTCGTCGGAAGGTCAGTGAGGCGTCCCTCGTCCATGAGTGCTTCAAGACTTTCGGATGGTCGTCGCGCAGCCTTCCTCTGCATATCGAGCCAGGTCGTTGTGATAATCCGGTACATCCACGTAGCGAAGCTGCTCCTGCCTCGGTAGCTTCTGAAAGCTCGGTAACCCTCAGCGAGAGCCTCGGCCAGCAGATCCTCTGCATCCTCCGTGTGGCGGGTCAAGCGATAGGCGTACCGCCACAAGCGCTCGAGGCATCCTTCGAGCATCTGCTCGAACGCCTCCTGCTGCGCCCGGTCCACGGACGCGCCCGACTGGCCGCGAGCAGCGTAGTCCATCACCGAGGCGCCACGTGTCCGAAGTGCCAGTTCAACGATGTTACGCTGGACATGATGAGAAGGTTGTACTACCATAGTCGCTCAGCCTGTTGCGCCCATTCCTAACGCCATGGCCCCCATTGCACGAGGCGGCAGGGGGCCATGGAGATGTCTGCAGCGCAGACGGAGTTCTCGACACCTCAGGTCGACTACTTCTTCTCCTCGTGCTCCTTCTTCTCGCTCTTCTTGCTCGAGGCTTTCTTGGTCGCCTTCTTGCTGGTCTTCTTGGCAGTCTTCTTGGCAG
>JBBIPC010000028.1:0-1611 GCA_037443035.1 Chthonomonadales bacterium | reverse complement strand
GACTTCTTCGCTGTCGTCTTGGTCGTCTGCTTTCCGGTCTCAGAAGACTTCTTGGTGGTTGCCGTCACGCCAGGCTTCTGCGCAGGCTTCTTGCTGGAAGTCTGGGCGGTAGCAGGCATGAGCGTTGCGCCAAACAGGACGGCGACGGCCACGAGCAAGGACCACAGGTTACGCATCGTACTACCTCCTATCGGGATTCTTCGGGGCATCGCCCTGCCATGATCTTGCAGTTGCGATTGCCTCCACTTTCATTTGGCGCACGAGTGGTCTGGAAGAGTTCCAGAATCACCAGGGCTTCTTGCGCCAGTCCTATCTTCCGACTGGAGTCACGAAGATCTCGAAGTGAGGGGCGTGCCGCGTCGGCTCGGTACAACTGCGCAGCACGCCTGGTATGGGAACTACTTCAGGTCCTCGAGGCTTGCCCCGAAGTTGATGTGGAAGACCTGGCCGTCGAGGACGAGAGCCGGAACAGACTTGACGCCGAGGTTCTGCGCTTCAGAGAGGCGGTCGCGGTCTGAACCAAGATGGACCACCTCGACTACGTAGCGGTTGGCGTCCACAGCGTTGACGAGTCCCTGTTCTGCACTGACGCATACCGGGCAACCCGCGTGATAGAACACCGCCTTGCGCTTCATGGTTGTGCTCCTTTCTGCCATGTCACCGAGCTCGCGGAACCGTCGCGCCTCGGATGCAGTAAGGATATTTATCTTCACTAAGTTCGTCAAGATATTACTTTCCGGTAACTTAGCGGCGGATACGCTCGACCCGTATCTTTCTTAGGCACGATGGCGCCTACCAGTCCAACGCAGCCTCTTTCGGCAGCCATGATGATAGAGACAATCATCGGCTGTAAGTGGACTGTACGCCTGCTGAGTATCCTGCGCGAAGGCCCTGAAAGGCCGAGCCGGTTGCTACTCGCGTGCCCGGGACTAGCACCCAAGGTCATGCACGAAAGGCTCCGCACACTGCTACGGTTCGGCATCGTCTGCCGAAAAGTCCACGGAGAGAAACCGCCGCTGCGCGTCGAATACGCTCTTACGGACTTTGGCCTTTGTCTCGTTGGCGTGCTGGACGAAGTGCAGCGTCTGCAAGCCTATCTCGACGGAAACGAGAGCGCCGGCGAGCGTCGAGTGCCGAGCCCGTGAAGGCGGGGTCATATGGCGGTGCTGCCCATGCAGTGCGGCGTGTAGCCGTCACGAGACAGGGACGCGCAGCGTGTAGCCGTCGCTTCTTGCGACGTGGTCCCCGACGCACACGGTGACCACGCCGCCCCGGCGATACACGGCGACCGGGTCGCCCCGGCGGTTGAGTAGTCCCGATAGCCATCGGGACGTATCGAAACCCCGGGGGCGCTCAAAGATGGAACGGCTGGACCTAGATGCGTTGTAGAATGCCGGTCGTTCGCCCCAGAGCGCGCAGAGAGAGCACCATCCGCCGCCCGCCTTGGATATCGATACGAGGCTTGCGGACGTGCACCTCGACCGACAAGGACCTGCATGGTAAGCCACGCAGTCGGCACCTGCGCAAGCCTCTACCCAATCGCCGGCGGGTCCACCGCCGCGTCATGCGGCGCAGGGAGAACCTGCGGCTACACGGCCTTCGGCCGTAACG
>JBBIPC010000027.1:0-38622 GCA_037443035.1 Chthonomonadales bacterium | reverse complement strand
CCGTGCCACAATGACCGCATCACAGGAGCTACCACGGCGTGTGGAGGGCTCTTGCGGACGGAAGGGGGGTCCCGAAGGTGTTGTCGCTCGGTGTCCTAATGCCGGCACTGCAAGTCATACCGCCTGCTCAGCAAGTCAGTCCGACGAGTGCAGTGGTCTTTCACCGCTCCGAGAGTGAGGTGACGCGCGTCGTTGTAGGGAGGCCCTCGGGGGAGCTTCCACGAGTCTCGCCGCGCCTCTTCAGCAACTTCCTGGAGCATCTGGGCGGTTCCATCTACGAGGCGCTGTGGGCCAACGTGGTCTACAACCCCCAGTTCGAGGCGGATAGGAACGGCACTTTGGCGCGATGGGCACTGCATGGCGCCGTCTGGCTGGAAGAGGGGCTGGTCGGGCGCTCCCTCCGTCTGACGGAAGGCGACCTGGCCATACAGCAGGTGGCTCTACCTGTGCATCGGGAACGGCGCTACCGAGGAACGGTGTGGATACGGTCGCTCAGCAGTAAGGCGCCGGTTCTCGTGGTGAGTCTGCGCAAGAAGGACGGCTCGGAAGTGGCCGTGGCGCGTGTCCGTGCCGGCGGAAGCCGGTGGCTCCCACGACGACTGGACATGCGGATTCCGCAGGGCGCTGTGGCACGAGCTGAGCTGCTAGATCTGGTTCTAACCGCCGAGACTGGCACCCTGGACGTGGATATGCTGGAGATTTTCCCAGCAGACGCCGTGCACGGTGTGGATCCAGAGGTCGTTCAGATCGCCAAGAGCCTGAAGATCGAGCTGCTGCGCTGGCCCGGCGGCAATTTCGTCAGCGGCTATCACTGGCAGAATGGCATAGGGCCACGGGAGCTCCGGCCCACGGTCCCGAATCCTGCCTGGAGCGGGCTGGAGACCCATCACTTCGGCACGGATGAGTTCATGGCATTCTGCGCCAGGATCGGTGCCAAGCCGCACATCTGCGTCAATGCTGGCAACGGTACCCCCGCGGAAGCCGCCGCATGGGTGGAGTACTGCAACGGCGACGTCACGACACCCATGGGCGCCCGGCGTGCCGCCAATGGCCATCCTGAGCCGTACAACGTCCGCGTATGGGAAGTCGGTAACGAACTCTACGGCAGCTGGCAGATCGGTCATACGGGCGCCGCTGGCAACGCCCGCCGCTTCTTGGAGTTTCGTAAAGCCATGCTCGCCGCCGATCCGTCCATCGAGGTCATTGCCACCGGCAAAGGAGATCAGTTCGCCGGCGAGGGACTGGAGTTCGACCGGCAATGGAATACGGCAGTGTTGGACGCGGCGCGGGAGGATGGGCGTCCACCTCACCATCTGTCCCTTCATCCCCTCGTGCCACTGCCGTCGGGTCTGCATGCACAGCACAGCTACGCCGATATCTTCGCCAGCGCCATGGCCCATCCGCTGTGGTGGTCCCAGGAGTTCGTTCCCCAGCTGCAGCGGCTACTCGAGGAGCGAGGCGGCTCTCCGGTGCCGAAGGCCGCTGTTACCGAGTGGGGGATCATCGTGGGCGGTCGGGAATGGCGCGAGTTCCCCAACCATGACGATCACTCCGGCGCAGTCTACGCCGGGCTGTTCTTCCATGCCCTGATGCGTGCAGCCGCCATTGTGGACATCGCCAACGTAACCGCTCTCATGCACGGCGGATGCATCCGGAAGCACCGGGGCGTGGTCTATGTGACCCCTATGATTCATGTCCAGCGCATGTATGGCCAAGCTATGCCCGAGAGACTCTTGCCCATCGAAGTGAGCGGACCTGCGTATGATGTGCCGCGCCGCCGATTCCTGCCGGCGGTTCGGGACGTGCCCTGGGTGGATGTGGTCGTCGGGGAGGCCAAGGGCCGCTGGGTTGCGTGCATGGTCAATAGGGATGCCGAGCGTGGGCGAGAGGTGGAGCTGGAGCTGCCGTGGCCCGTACGCGATGCTCAGGCGGAGATACTGGCTGCCGATCTCCGAGCGACGAACGACCTGGAGCAGCCGGACCGCGTCGCTCCGCGCATCGAGTCCCTGACGGCCAACGGTCGCTCCCTACGCCTCCAGCTTCCGGCAGCGGCCGTGTGCGTTGTCACACTCCGCATGAAGAGATAACCATCTGACCGGTCTGCTGTCCGTGTTCAGCCGCAGTTCGAACCGCGCGTTGACATGCGAGCTCGAATGGGCTATACTCAGCCTCCGTCATCCTTTGCATCAGGAGCGCAGAGTGCGTATACGTCAAAAGGAAGTCAGGCGCATGCGGAAGCGGCAGGAGGAGCGGATCAAGCAGAAGATCCGCGGCCTGCGCAAGGCCCAGCCCACAACGGTTACGGCGCCCGCCGTGACAAAGCCCCGCACGCGCCGCAGGACGACGACCAAAGCGGCACCCACTGAAGGAGCCACGAGCTAGCTACGCCTTCGCTATCGTCAAGCGCTCAGCTTCCTCTACGCGACAGTCGGATATCTTATGCCGCGAATCAAGGAAGCTGAGCGTGTTCTTGTAGCACGCTGAGCGCGCCTTAGTCTTGCTTCTCTCGCTCCGCGTTAGCAAGACCGACACGTCTGTAGTGAAACGCCCAGGTCACAGGTTCAATCCAGCTTGGCGCGCCAGAGCCGAGCTATCCTCTTCGGTATATCGGTGTTGTCCAGGACGCCGCTGAACAGATGGGCACCGGGTCCCTCGGCAAGAAGCGGAACGACTGTTGCGCTGTGTCCTTTGGTCCCCCAGGCGAGGCCGTAGTCGGCTGTCGAGCCGGACGAGGGACCGATGATGGCCAGTCCTCCCGTCTCGTGGTCCGCCGTGACAAGCACAAGCGTGTCACCCCGTGTGCGTGCGAAGTCGAGGACCTCTGCAATGGCCGCATCGAAATCGAGAGTCTGCTTCACGTTGTTCGGCGCATCATTGGCATGACCCGCGAAATCGATCTGGCCGCCCTCGACCATGAGGAAGAAGCCTTTGCGATTCCGGGACAAAGTGGCCAGTGCCTTGCGAGTCATCTCCGCCAGGGATGGCTCCGGTGGCTTCGTCTCCATGTGGCTCTTGCTGAAGACGCCAAGCAGGCGATCGCCTTGGGCGCTCAGCAGCTCCTCCCGCGTGCGAAGGACGGCGTAGCCCGCCGATCGGAATTCCGCCAACAGATCCCGGTCGTCCTTCCGTTTGCTGCCTTCAGCTTTCTGAGGCAGGAGGAATGCCTCACCTCCTCCCAGGAGAACGTCCACCTTCCGCTGCAGATACTGCACCGCGATGGCTGCTTCATCTCCCCTGCTCGGCACATGAGCCGCGAAGCCCGCAGGGGTAGCATGGGTAATCGTCACTGTCGTCACCAACCCGGTGCTGCGGCCCTGGAGTTGGGCGGCTTCGAGGATGGTCCGGACGGGCCTACCATCAGGCAGCATTCCGAGCATACCGTTCTTCGTCTTGTGGCCAGTCGCAAGAGCTGTGGCGGCCGCGGCTGAATCGGTGAGGACGCCCCGCCTGCCGTCGGTATCCGCGGGGTGCGTCTTGACGAATCCCGCGTACGGCATCGTATCCATGGCGAGGACGGAGTCCGACTTGCCCAACGACAGGCGGGCAAGGGTGGTCTGGGCGAAGCCCATACCATCTCCGATGAGAAGGATAACGTTCTTGGGTGTGTTCGAGCCTGAGGCGCCACTGGCCGGGAATGCTAGGGCCAGAAGCAGAGCTCCGGCGAGGAAAGCTCGTCTGGTCAATAGTCGCTCCTCTCAGGAAACATGGAATGGCTGGGGCCTGTCTGCCGGCAGAGCTGGGGGTAATTCAGGCGGACGGAAGCCCTTCATCCTATGAGGAGCTTACCCCGTCTCGACCTCGTCGGTTCCCCCGTGGCGCGTGGATAACACAAACTTACCGACGTCTATACCGTAGCTTCATCTACGGTATCGGCCGGACGAAGCAACATTGCATCCTCGGCCACGGGACCTGGCATGACTGGTCTTACGAGCATCTCTTCCGGGGCGGCCGGCTGCTCGGCCGGACGAAGGAGTACCTGAGGATCGGTGTTCTGCCGTGCCCGCTCCAAGAGTACAGGCAGGCACTCGCGTGCGGCTTCTCGCACGGTTGCCATTCTCGCCGTCGCATCCGGCATGTTGGCCAGGGAACGCACGTACGGTACCGCAGACATATCGCCGACCTGTTCCAGGGCGCGCAGCAGCGCAACGACGACATCGGGCCGTTCCCTGGCCGTCGTCCGGTCCAGGAGACCATTCAGACAGGTACGCTGCGTAGACGTGAGTATGCCGGCGTCCGACGCCTTGAGCTTGGGAAGCACCCGAACCAGAGCGCTCATGGCTGCCGCCCGGATCTTTTCGTCCGGCCAGAGCACAGCTTCGGCGATGCGGCCCACAGCTTCGACGTCTTCCTCCTGCATGATGGAACGCAGCAACCTGGCATGCCGCTGCATGAGTGTCAGCCGGTGTAGCTGTGTAGCCCCTACCGCGAGCGCTCCATAGAGCAGAGCCTCGAGCCATCTGTGCTGCTTGGCAAGATCGAAGCTCAGCCACGCACCAAGCGGCACGATGGTCAGCCATGCCGCCACCAGAAACCCCAGACGCATCTGAGGCCGGAGACCCAGTTCCTCACCGAAACCCCGGCGACCCGGTGGAGATTCTACGGTACCGACTCCCGCCCGAGCGTCGTCTTCGACCAGTCCACGCTCTCTGCGCACTCGCAAGACACGGGCCTCGATCGCAGGCAACAGGACGCGAGCTGTTGTGCGGATTCTGCAAAGACTGCGCGTCCACGCGCGCATCCGAACCAAGCGCATGACCGCAGGAATGGCGCGATCGTCGCCGATCCGGGGCAGAGCCCGAAGTATCGCCTCGACGAAGTCCGGATCTCGTGCAGCCTGCATGGGTGTCAAGTGGTCATACAGACAGGCAAGTTGTACCGGTGTCAGCGCAGCGGCATCGTCTTCCTGTAATGTGCTCAGCAAAGACATGAGCCTCCATCGGGCTACCGCCTGCACCCGCTTCACGGGCCATGTCAGCAACTCGATGAGCACGCCCGCCCGCTGACAGTCGTCACCCTGGAGGACTGCAGCCACGGACGCCGTCTCGGCCGCCGCAGCAAGCCGACCGATGCCACGTGCTGTCAGGGACACCCCTATGGGTAGCAGCCATGTCCACCAGGGCGCGAGAGGCCACCCCGTGGTGAAGGCGAACCAGAAGAGGAACAGTGCAAGGCCGACCCAGGTCCAGTACAGCCAGCCGCGGCGGCTCTGCACCCTCGTCTCGAGGATACGCCTGACCAACGCCTCCGCAGTCTCAGGTGCCCGATGCTCGTGCGTCGTGTCCCCAGGTTCGCGCTTCTGGCCGTCGGCTGCTGTCATGACTCTCATGCCCTACTACGTACTCTGCGTTGCGGCTCGTCTGGCACGCGGATTCTCACCAGCCTACGGTCGCACCGGCAACAAGATCGCCCTTGCTGTAGCTGGTCAGTAATCTGCTCGTGCCGCCGTTCACGAAGGCGCTATCGGTGTACAGCGCCACTCCGCCATCATCCTTACCGTCGGGACCGACGCTGTAGACGACCGGCTCTCCAGACACCGCTCGGTAACGGAGTCGCGTTGTTTGGCCTACCACGTTCCTGTTGAACGGATCCTGCGGTACGCGTTGGAGATACCCCCTTCGGACGAGTTCCTCGATCCCAGAGGGCCACTTCCCGTGGGTCCGACGGTATGCATGAATCGCCAGTGTCGTGGAGAGCAGTTCCGCCTCGGCAGCGTCAGTGTCAGCAACGAGCAGGCGCGCACCGTATTCCGGCCGAAGGAGAACCTCCTCGGGATAAGGATACCTGCGCTCCGCAACTGCAGTCGGAAGAGGATATGCCTGCCGCCGAAGTGCAGAACGAACGGCATACCTGAATCTTTTCACCATGTCCGACCGACTGTGCTGGATGGTGAGAACGAACCATAGGGCTTTTTCGGAGGCGCTTTCTTCGGACTTCGCACCTCTCGAGAGCCTCGGGATCGTCCAGCGCCATGAGTGATGGCCCGTGAAGTCAATGAGAGCTGCCACGCCGGCCTCTTCCTCATTCTCCAACGCCTCGAGGATGCTGGTCTCCGAGGCGTGCAGGGTCTGTAACTCCTTCGCAGCCCGGAGCATTTGGTCACGAGACAGGCTGTCCATGATCTCCCATAGCGCTGCGCGACCGATCGCCCGGCACTTGGCCGCGACATGCCAACCGACCATAGGCGCTCCGCGTGCGACAAGCGTCCCCAGCCGGATGGCATCTAGGCTGCTCTCGAGGGCACCCTCCATGTCTCCGCGGCGTGCTCTGTCCTGCGCTTCCGCCACGAGCAAGTAGGCCAGATGGAGGTATCCACGGTAATGGTCGGATGGCGCATCGAAGGAGAGCACCGGTGGTTCTCGGTACTCGTGCCGCAACCCCGTGCGCAGGAGTCGGAGAGCTTCGGCGTTGGCCAGAAGCAGAGCCTTTCTCTCGGATGGCGCAATCCTCGAGACACGATCTGGCGTAGTCGGTGGCTCCACGATCACACGCGGCACCAGGCCGAAGATCCGGTAGCGATTCGCCGCTTCCACGCGAGGCCAGTCGCACGCAACCTTCATGACGGCATCGGGTACCTGCATCAACCGGGCAGAGTCGCGGAAGTAAGTGTACGCATTCGGAGAAGGGAGCACGACGGGGCGCATGTGGAGCTTTGGCGCTCGGTCCTGCCTGACGATCCAGCCGCTCAGCCCAAGGACAGACAGCAAGAGGGTCGTTGCCAGTCGCACGGCCGCTCGCCGCAGCCTGCCGCGAACCCGCTGGAGCGCCGAGACGTCGTCGAGCCGCAGCGCCTCCAGCACCCGCTGCCTACCGTCGGCAGGGATGGGTTCTGCGCGCAGGCACTCCAGCGTCAATGACAGCCTATCCTCGGCGCTGGCAGCCTGACGGCATACCTCGCATCTCCGCCGATGGAGCGCTGCTGAGATCGAGAGCCTCGTCAGTTGCCGGCAGCTCATGGACGGCTCGCCATCAGGGTCCATTGACGCCCGCGACGATGTCACCAACACTATCAGCCTCGACTGCGTAGAGCTCTCGGCCATTCGCGGAGCGCCGCACGATCGGCACACCGTCGTTGTGGACCCTGTCCGGTCCAATGCTGTACAGGAGCGGCTTGCCATTCCTGACGAAGTACCGGAGCTGGACCTCTCGGATACGGGGGTCGAAAGGATCTGTCGGCACGTTCCGGATGTATCCGGCCTTCCGCACTTCCTCCAGAGTTCGGGGCGGCCTGCCGTGTGCAGATCTGTAGGCTTGCACCCCGAGTGCGGCAACGAGGAGGCGATTCATGGCGTCGTCGGTGACGTCCTTCACGATGGCGTTGCCGAAGCTGGGCATGAGAACTGCATTCACTGGATCAGAAGCCAAAACGCGTGGCTCGGTGAGCGGTTGGCGCAAATAGAGCCGGGCGCTGGCTGTGAACCAGTCCATGGCGGCAAGATAATGTGCGACGATGGCGCGTTTGCTGTGCGGCAGAGTGGCGAAGAACGAGGCCCATTCGCCATAGCGATCGTTGTCAGCTCCGAAGGCGCGCTGGGCGTTCCAGCGCCATCTCGGATCGCGGAAGAACGTCTGCAAGCCGGCGAGCGTGGCGTACTTCTCTTCAGTGAGCGTGTCGGCAATCGGAACACGGCGTGCGTTGAGGGATTCCAGGCGGAGTGCGGCTTCCCTCGCTTCGGATTCACCCATGCGGTCGAGGCGATGCCATAGCCCCTCCCGCCCGATAGCTTCGCAGGCCAGACCCACGAGTTTGCCGATCAGGACGGAGCCCTGCTGAATCTTCGTGCCCAGCTCGATAGCATCGAGATTCGCGCTGTTTGCCCGCCGAACATCGCCCTTGGACTCGTAGACCGACGCCTCCACACTGAGCAGCCGCGCAAGTTGCCGGTAGTTGGCGAGGTAAGGGAAGACATGGTCGAAACTGCGCGCAGGCGGTTCGCGATACTCATAGGCGAAGCCCTGGCGCAGGGTGCGAAGGGCGCTGGCATTCCGGCGGAGGGCCAGTTCCTTCTCCCGCAGGCTGGCTCCGTCTTTCAACGCGTCTCCGGTAAGGGTCGAACTCGCAGACATAGAGGGACCACCCATGGCGCCCTCCGGACGAGCGTTCGTGTCCAGCATATCGCCTGCCCTGCGGAAGTAGTCGAAGGCATTGGGAACGGGCATCTTGGGATTGGGTACAGGGATGTTAGGGTCCAGGTCGAGCCACCACAGCCAGCCCCTTCCCGCAACGGCCAGGAGGACCACAAGGACGATGACACGAACCAGGCCTTTGCCCGGGCGTAGCCCCGCATGCTCGCGAATGCGATCTTCAGACGCGGACAGACCAAGGGATTGGAGTACGCGGCGGAGCCCTCCCATGGGGACAGGCTCAGCCATCGTGCACGCCAGCGCCAGTTGGACGGCTGCGTCCGCGTCGCGCGCCTTGCGGCATTCTGTGCAGCTCCATCGGTGCAACACCGGAGCCGGTCGCCAGTTCTGTTCCAGACGGCCGCACGTCATGGCAGCACTCCCAGCGTAGTCTTCGTTGCGGGATCTTCGTCAACCCCTGCAACCACAGGCTCGTCCATGAGCAACTCCCGCAACAGCCGGCGCGCCGTGAACAGGCGCGACTTCACTGTACCGGCAGGGATCTCCAGCACGTCGGCGACTTCCTTGATGCTCATCTGACGCGCGTAATAGAGCAAGAATGGCTCGCGTAGCTCATCGGAAAGGGATTGGAGCGCACGCTGTACGAGGATCGTCGTCAGTCCCTGGACGTGCCGTGGATCTTCGAGCTCCGGTGCTTGCGACAGGGGTAACGTCGCCTTCCGGGTCCGCAGCCAGTGGGTGTACTGGCGGTAGGCGATGCGATGGAGCCAAGTGCTCAGTCCGGATTCGCCACGGTAGCTGGCAAGGGATTGCCAAGCCTGAACGAAAGCCTGCTGCGTGAGGTCCTCGGCCGCTTCCCTATCGCCTGTCAGGTATCGCAACATGCGGTAGACGCGTGGGTACTCGCGGGTGACCCAACGCTCCGCCCGCTCCTTGTCGCCTCGCAAGACGGCTCTGACCCACCAGAGGTCCCGGAGTCTCATCGAACTCTCTCCATACAGTACCATAGTGGCTTCCATGCCCCATTCGGTTCACGGTCGCTGCCTGTCGGTGGTGAGTCAACAACAAGGGGTGCCGCGGAAGGAAGGCCTTGTCGGCGCGCCGAAAGCCATGGCGGACGAATGTCATGGGCGAGGATAACCTGCCCTGCTCCATGACTGTTTTCGCTCGAGGAGGTGTACGTATGAAAATCGCCATGATCGGCGCGGGCAGCATTGTGTTCACGAAGACGCTGCTGAACGACATGCTGGCCACGCCCGCCCTCGAGGGCGCGACGTACGCCCTCATGAGTCCGACCGAGACGAAGCTCCGGCGCATGGAAGCCTTCGCCAAGAGGATGATCTCCGAGAATGGTCTCAGCGCGCAAGTCTATGCCACCACCGACCGCGTAGAAGCGGTCCGGGACGCCGACTACGTGGTCTGCATGGTGCAGGTCGGTGGTGTTGACGCGTTCCGCATTGACTACGAGATCCCCCTCAAGTATGGCGTGGATCAGTGCATCGGAGACAGTCTAGGCCCTGGAGGCGTGTTCCGTGGACTCCGGAGCATGCCGGTGCTCGTAGGGCTGGTCCAGGACATGGAGCGCTACTCCAAACGTGGCGCCATCCTGCTCAACTACACGAACCCCATGGCCGCATGCTGTTATGCCCTGGGCAAGGTGTCCAATGTGCCGTACATCGGCCTCTGCCACGGCGTGCAGACCACTCTGGATCTGATCTCAGGCTACGTGGGAGTCCCCAAGGACGAGATAGACTTCTTGTGTGCGGGCATCAACCACATGGCCTGGTTCCTGAAGCTCGAGCACCGCGGAAAGGACCTGTACCCTCTGTTCAAGGAGCGCTGCGAACTGCCGGAGTACTACATCAACGAGAAGGTACGCATCGAGGTCATGCGGCATTTCGGTTATTTCATGACCGAGAGCACGGGGCACCTGAGCGAGTATGTGCCGTGGTTCCGGAGCAGTGAACGGGCGTTGAAGCTCTATTGTGACGAGCCGGCGTTCGGAGGAGAATCGGGCGCCTACTACAAGTGGTCGAAGGTTGTGGCGGAGAAGTACGCCAAGACCGATCCGCTCCAGTACGAGACACCCATTCTCCAACCCAGAAGCGTGGAGTACTGCTCCTATATCCTGGAGGCCCACGCTACTGGAAAGCCATTCCGTCTCCAGGGCAACGTGCGAAACGATGGTTACATCACGAACCTGACGCAGTGCTGTTGCGTCGAGGTGCCCGTCTACGTAGATCGCGAAGGATTGCATCCCCTGCGTGTAGGGGAGCTCCCGCCACAGTGCGCAGCCTTGAATCAGAGCAACGTCACGGTGCAGGGATTGGCTGTGGAGGCTGGGCTGCAGGGGGATCCTGAGCTGGCCATGCAGGCGGTAGCCATGGATCCGCTAACGTCGGCATGCTGCACACTGGCTGAGATACGGGAGATGACCGCGGAGATGCTGGAAGCGGAGGCCCAGTGGCTGCCGCAGTTCCAGGGCAAGAAGCTGCGCCCCACTCCTCTGATTAGCATACCGCCGGACGTGCAGCGCGCAGAAGTGCCGCTAGATCCCGCACTGGCCATCGGCAAGCGGTTCACCACGCTGATCACCCAGGGGGAGGAACAGGGCAAGGCTTGAGACCGCACTATGTTCGGGGCGGCGCGGCCTGACGAGCGGACGTGTCGCCACGCACTGAGGAGGGAAGAAATGACGAGAAGACATATTGGACTGGCCGTGGCAGTGTCAGCGCTAGCCGTCCTGGTTACAGGTATCTCCACCGCATCCGGAGGAGACCAGCAGCGCAAGCTGGGCTATGACGATACACCGTTCCTGCCAGGGGGAAAGTGGCGCGTGCACGACGGTACCCGGCCACAGCCCAGGGTCGTTGACCCAGGGACCTCCAGCATCCAAGATCTGCCAGGGAAGCCGCCCAGCGACGCCATCGTGCTCTTCGACGGGAAAGACCTATCTCACTGGGTGACGGACGGGGGTGCTCCACCTCGCTGGAAGGTGGAAAACGGCTATGTGGAGGTCGCTCGGCCAGGGGGCAACCTCATTTCCAAGGAGGAGTTTGGCGACTGCCAGATCCACGTCGAGTTCGCCACCCCCAACCCGCCATCGGGCATAGACCAGGGGCGCGGCAACAGCGGCGTCATCATCATGGGGCGCTACGAGATTCAGGTCTTGGATAGCTACGAGAACCAGACCTATCCGGACGGACAGTGCGCCGCGATCTACGGCCAGTATCCACCGCTCGTGAACGCCTCGCGCAAACCCGGCGAATGGCAGTGGTACGACATCGTCTTCATCGCCCCTCGCTTCGACGGCGATAAGCTCGTCAGTCCGGCCTACTTGACGGTCTTCCACAACGGCGTGCTGGTCCACCATCATGCTGAGGTGTTGGGAGCCATGGCGCACCGCGCCCTGGCCAAGTACGCGCCGCATGGCCCGAAGGGACCGTTGCTCCTGCAGGACCACGGCAACCCTGTCCGCTACCGCAATATCTGGGTTCGCGAACTGAAGGGATACGACGAGTAGCTATCGTTTGTCCTGCAGTCCAGTCGTAGTGCCGACGGACAACCTGGCCGCCGCTAGCGGGCGTCTCCTTCGTAGTAGACCCAGCGAGCCGAAGTGCGGAAGATCAGAAGCGTGGCGACGAGGGTGAGGATGAACAGTACCCAAGCCATGGCGCATGCGTAGCCCATGCGGAAGTACGTGAACGCGTTCTGAAAGAGATAGAGCGCGTAGAACAGCGTGGAGTTCGCGGGCCCGCCTGGCGGTACGCCCGTCATGAGAAACGCCTGGGTGAAGTACTGGAACGTGCCGATGATGCCGAGTATGAGGTTGAAGAAGATAACCGGCGAGATACTCGGCAGCGTGATGTGCCAGGTCTTGCGCCAGGCGGACGCTCCATCGAGCTCAGCCGCTTCATAGAGGTGTTCGGGCACGCCTTGGAGGGCTGCAAGGTAGATGACGATGCCTCCGCCGATCATCCACAGGTCCAGCACGATGAAGGCAGGCTTGGACCATATGGGGCTCTGAAGCCACTCCGTGGTAGGCAGATGCAGCCACTCCAGCGTCTTGTTGACGAGGCCATATTCTGGATTCAGTAGCCACAACCACAGAATGGACGCCGCGACGGTCGGAACCACGGATGGCAGATAGTAGAGGGTGCGGAAGATCGGCATGCCCCGCAATCGCTGGTTCAAGAGCAGCGCGATGCCCACCGAGAGGACCAACGCGATGGGCAGCTCGATGAACATGAATGCCGTGTTCGCCAGCGATGGCAGGAAGTAATCGCGATCGGTGAACAGCTCCACGTAGTTGCGAAAACCTACCCATCGTGGGGGCGTCAGGACACGGTACTCGCAGAAGCTGTAGTAGAGAGACGCAAGGATGGGGTACAGGGTCAGGGCGAAGAACCCCACGAGCCACGGCGAGATGAACGCGAGTCCCATGAGCAACTCGCGGCGACTTCGACGCGTCACAGAGTTGCGGCCTCCCGGTATGCGGTCATCTGCTTGCCATTAGGTCTCACCAGATGAACCGGCCCTCGAAAACGTACTCCGCGGGACCTGTCTTGAGCAGTTTGCCGCCGGGCTCCCACTGCACCATCACCTCGCCGCCGCGTGAGGAGACCGTGACCTCCGAGTCCACCAATCCCTGGACGCGTGCTGCCGCCATAGCCGCGCATGCACCCGTCCCGCAGCCCAGTGTTTCTCCCGCGCCACGCTCCCAGATCCGGAGCCGAATGCTGTGCCGGTCGGACACACGGGTCCACATCACGCTGGTTCTCTCGGGAAAGAAAGGATGGTTTTCCACCAGCGGGCTGATCCGCAGGAACGTCTCGTCATCCGGCAAGTCGTCCACGAAGGCGACGGCGTGCGTCGAGCCGGTGGACAGTGCAGTGATGCGGATCGGGCCTCCTTCCAGCGGGAGGTCGTAGTCCACAACGCGATCACCTTCCACGAGCATGGGTATGTCCGATGGGTGGAACGCTGGTTGCTGCATCTCCACCTGCACCTGACCGTCGTCGAGAATGCGCGCAGCACGCAGTCCTGCGATCGTCGCGATGCTCAGGTTCCGCCGCTGCGGTTGACCGTCAGCCACATAGCGTGCTACGCAGCGTAGGCCGTTGCCGCAGAAATCCTCCGTCCCGTCAGGGTTGAACATGCGCATGCCTACATCGGCACCCTCTTCCTGCGTCACGAGCAGGAGTCCATCCGCGCCCACCCCGAAATGCCGATCGCACAGTCGGCGAGCAAGACTCGGCCACTCATGCTTCGGCCCGCCGCGCGCATCCACTAGGACGAAGTCGTTACCCACGCCCTGCATCTTGATGAACGCCAGTGCTTGGCTCATCGGTGGTCCTTCCCTGTCCTCGTGTTCGGCGACGATACGTGTCTATCCTTCGCTAGCTGTACCGTGATGACACGCCCGGCTGTGACAGTCACCCTGTGGCCGAAGACGGACCCTGTCGCGCCTCTCGTGTCGCAGAACAGCGAAGCTCGATTGCCATCCACGAGGAGCTCCCACATACCTCCTACGAGATCGAAAGCTAGGATGAGCCTGTTGTTCAGCGCCAATCTCAGACCACCGGGTGTCATGGAACCACTCGTCATCACTGGAGCCCGCCCCGACGAAACGAGACGATATGGGGCGGGCGCACCGACCCCCGCCCTGGTCACCCGTTGATCCGTGTTCGTGGCGTTCGTAACCATCTTCACCAGGAACCTTCGGGAGGACGACAGGGGAAGACCGTCCAGCGAGACAGCCCACACGGTGCCGACCGGTGAACGTGTGAACAATCGGAGCGGACCTGCCGTCCATGTGGAGCCGCCGATCTCGCCCGAAATCACCACCGTGCGTGGCGTGCGGACTATCAGAACGCCCCTGTCCGTGCGCCGCACAATCTCTCCCGTAGAACTGACGGCCACACTACCATCCCAGGACCCAGCCGGAAGCTTCTGAGATCGCAGGCTTCTCATACCCTCCTCTGGTTGCATTGTCGCAGGCCATGAAGGCTTCCAGCTTTCTGCCCCAGGCCAGTCCTCGAAGACGCTCCGCACGCGCACATGCCAAGCGAGCTTCAGCACATCGCCGACGGTACCTGGCGCACGGAGCACGTCTGCTGCCGGATACCGCAGTGCAATGCTAGTGGGCGAAGGGCGAACGTCCCCCCGCAGGTACGTCAGGGCTGCCGGACCCATGAGGCCCCACACTGGAGGATCGGCCTGATGATCGAAATCCCCAAGAACGTCAGGTCGTGGAGCCACGTGGTATCCGAACAGTAGGAAACCGTCGGCGTCTTGCAGAGAGCCGTAGGCAACCATCTCCCCGGGTGCGACGCACCGGTACCGATTGGGCCAGGGCTGGGCCCATTCGCGGATGACGACGGGACGGCGCCCCCATCGGAGAGCTGCGACCGTGGGCGCGCTCCGGTTGATGCCGATTTCCCTGAGAGGATTCGCATCGGAGAAATGGAGAGCGCCTTGCCAGTCGCCGGTCTGAAAGGCTGGATGGTCGCAGTAGTAGTTCCCGGCTGTGAAGTCCAGCGGCAAAGATGCGACAGTGTCGCCAAGGAACTGATGTGATGTCACACCCGTGAGGGGCACTTTCAGCCCGATCGAGCGCAAGTAAGCCCGCATCTCTCGGAAATAGCCCTCTTGCACCTCTGCAAGAAACCGAGCGCCATCGCGGTACCGCGCCTCGGACAAGCGCGCATCGCCAGCCACAGTCCCGCCACCACAGAGCACGGGTGTCCGGACCGAGCCCCTGGCGGGATCTTCCGTCTCGTCGAGGACAGCTCCGGGGGCGTCTCTCAGCGTCCATGCGGCCACCAATCGCTCCCTGGATCCGTACCTGGCAAGGAGCCAGGCATTCCAGCGGCCTTGCAGCAGCGCGCCAACTCGCGGAGGCATGCGCTCCAGGGCACCTGGTCGTAGGAAGAAGCCACTCTCGTTGCAGATCTCCACGAGCGCCAACGCAGGATCATCTACATATCGAAGACCCGAGTGGGGGTTTCTGTGCAGCAGGAGACCTTCCGCGTACTCCTTCTGCAGCGCGATGAGCTGGGGATCGAACATAGCATAAGGCCTTGCCGCGCGGCCAAGCAGCGCAGCGTCGGGCACGCCGTCGCTTTCGCGGAACGTACGAAGATCGAGCAGATCGAAGTAGTAGTAGATGCCCCGCTGTCGGAGTTGCCATGTCCAGTAGTCCAGCATGAGGAGCTTGGTGGGATCGGGCGACCGCAAAGGCCGGCCCGCGGAGTCTTCGAGCAGACCACCATCCGCATCCAACGCTTCGAATCGAACCATGTTCACACCGGCTCTGGCCAGTGTGGCGACCACGCGATCCACAGTCGCCGCATCCACGAAAACGCTCTGGTTGCTGATATTCACACCCCAGAACCGAGCGCGCTTGCCATTGGGCCACCGGAACTGGCCGTTGGCGCTGACTCCGAGGAAGCCGTGCTTACCAGCGGGAGGATCCAGGAGGAAGCTGAAATCCACTATGCTGGAGTCGGGGAAGAGAGCCTCCGGGCCTTCCTTCGTGCCGGACAGGGCAGAGGCGGTCCAGAAGCACGCGATCAAGATGAGGATGCTGAGCGTAGTTTGGTGGCGGAACGTCGGACCGGAAAGGGCTATCATAGTGGGGTTCTGGCCACGATTATGGCATGATGGGGCGGGACCCGCATGGAGAGAGGAAGGTAGGAAGTCATGGTGAACTGTCATTCTCGAACGTTCACGGCTGCAGGTAGTATCCTGGGTGCCGTCGCTCTAGTCACATTCGCCTCCGCAGGGCTGGGCGATACGAAGAAGAACACCGTAGCACCGCCGAAGCCGCACAACCGTTTCGTCACCGTCTCGGAGTTCATTCAGGCCAAGCGTCCTGCTGGTACGAACGTGAGCGTCGAAGGGTATTTCGTCACGGCGATGAAGTCTGGCAAGAGATCGGCAACCTGCGTGCTGGTGGACTCGACGGATAAGGTCATCTCAGCCAAGGACGCCCAGGTCTGCGCGCGAGGTGGCGTCAGGTGCCTCGTGACCCTGGGTAGCAAAGGGAAGCCTCGCTGGGTGCTGAGCCGCAAGGGCCTCCTTTCGCTCGCCATGTACACCGGCACGCGCCTGCCAGCCACATACCTTCAGGACGCGCCACCGAAGCTTCGGGTCCAGGGCCTCGTCGGCAAGCAACGGGCAACGGTCAGCTCGGTCATCAAGATCGAGTACCAAGACGAGAACGGCGAGTGGCGCGACTTCCGGTAGGCGAT
This sequence comes from Chthonomonadales bacterium, assembly GCA_037443035.1. Taxonomy (GTDB): domain Bacteria; phylum Armatimonadota; class Chthonomonadetes; order Chthonomonadales; family CAJBBX01; genus JABWBA01. The sequence goes on along the minus strand of JBBIPC010000027.1, from coordinate 22,285 downwards.
CCAACGGCGCGCCTGGCCTGCGCGTGTTTGACGGCCGTAGTCGTGCCGTGTCATACTCGTAAGCTGTCGAGCAACGCCATTCACCGGGAGGCATATCTTGCGAACCATTACTTTAGCAGCCCTGGTACTCATTGCCCTGGCGACCGTCCTTGCAGGTTGCGGAGGGCCGAAGATCGCCGCACGTGTCAATAACGACACCATCACGGAGGAAGAATTCTACTCCCGGATGGCGCAGGTGGACGCCTTGGAGCTGAGCAACTCCGCTCAATCGCGTGGCCCCGCGCGAGCTGGTGAGTTCGCCATGCGAGCGTTGCTCACAGAGAAACTCATCCTCCAGCTTGCCGCGAGCAAGGGCGCTACGCCGACGGATGCCCAGGTCAACGAGTACCTGGCGTTCGCGCGCCGCTATCCCCAGGCGGTCGGCGCCAGCCCCTATCGGACGGAGGAAATGGCCAAGCGAGATGCCCGCCTCCAGGTCGCTGTGCGGAATCTCATGGCGAAACCTCTGAACATTACGGACGCAGAGATCCAGGCCGAGTATGACAAGCTCAAGTCGCGTCTCGTCGAACCCAAGCAGTACCACCTCAGGATCGTGGAGGTGAACAACGAGGCTAAGGCGAAAGCCGCTGCCGAAAAGCTGAAAAAGGGGATATCGTTCGAGACGGTCGCCCTGACCGACTCCGACGATCCGTCTCTTCGGTCCCGGAGCGGTGACACGGGGTTCCTGCCGGAGCCAGCCATGCCGCCGGTGCTCCGCTCGGCCATCAAGAATCTGAAACCTGGGGAATACACGAAGGAACCCGTGCGCGTGGAGGCACCACGCGTCCCGAATCAGCCTGCGGCGCCGCCTCACTGGTTCCTCGTACAATTGGTGGAGATCAAGGAAGCCCGCCAAATCCCTCTCAGCGATATTCGGTATGACCTGCTGGGTCGTGTCATTGCCAGCAAGGATCCAACAGCGGGCCAGCGCGTGATGATCCTCATGCGCGACTACGTGAAAGATGCCAAGATCGAAGTGACGCTCAAGGGCTACGAGGAAATCGGCAAACAGCTCAAGGAGAGCGCTTCCGTCCCTGTACCATCACCGGTGCAGGGCGGCCCACAGGGGACCCCTGCTCCTCCGTCCGGCGGAACGGGAGGCCGCTGACAGTTTCAGCCAGGGTTGGCACCGCGCGTGGCGACACGGAGCCCGGTCGCTACACCCTGCATGCAGAGTCGCGATGATCTTTCTCGTTGGACTGGGTCCCGGTGGCGAGGAGAGCATGTCCCTGGCCGCCCGCCAGCGGCTGCTCTCGAGTCTACCGATCGTCCTTCGCACCGAGCGCCATCCCGCCGTCGAGTTTCTGAAACGTACCGGCGTAACGTATGCCACTTGCGATGACCTTTACGAGACGCTAGACGACTTCGACAGCGTCTACGAGGCCATCGCCCAGCGTGTCCTCCAGGCCGCGAAGTCGGGCAGCGACGTAGTCTACGCCGTACCGGGCCATCCGCTAGTTGGCGAAGAGACCTCCCATCGAGTACTGAAGCTGGCCCGCGGACAGGGCCTGGACGTCGAGATCGTGGGGTCCGAGAGCTTTATCGAGCCCGTACTCGCAGCGGCCGGCATACCCCTCGACGAAGCGCTCGTTGTGCTCGACGCGTTGAGCATCGAGCAGCTGGCAATGCCTGTGGACGTACCCCTACTGATCTACCAGGTGTATGACCGCGATTCGGCTTCGCGTGCGAAGCTTGCTCTTCTCCGGGACCATCCCGACGACATGGAGGTCCTGGTCATACGCTGGGCCGGCACACCTGGATGCCAGGAAGTGCTCCGTGTGCCACTGCACCGTCTGGACCACGTTGCTGCCGACCACCTGACGTCAGTCTACGTGCCAGCCGTGCCTCTGGATCGTCGCAAGAAGACGTTCGGGGACCTCGTGGAGGTCATGCGACGACTGAGGGCCGAGGACGGCTGCCCGTGGGACCGGCAGCAGACCCACGAGAGCCTTCGCAAATGGCTCATCGAGGAGAGCTATGAGGCAGTGGACGCCATAGACCGCGGCGATCTCGACGGACTCTGCGAAGAGCTCGGTGACGTCCTCCTGCAGATTGTTTTCCATGCGCAGATAGCCTCGGAGACAGGGGTTTTCGATGCGGATGATGTGGTCCAGACCATTGTGGAGAAGCTCATACGACGGCATCCTCACGTGTTCGGCGATGCCTCCGCAGCGGATCCCCAGGCCGTCGAAAGGAACTGGGAGGCGATCAAGCAGGCGGAAAAAGACGAGCGTACGTCTGTACTCGACGGTGTTCCTGCATCGCTGCCGGCACTTCACAGGGCGGCCGAGCTCGGGCGCCGGGCGGCGGCCGTCGGGTTCGATTGGGAGCGCATCGAGGACGTCATGGCGAAAGTGGAAGAGGAGCTAGAGGAACTTCGCCGAAGCCTAGCCTCTGGAGAGCGCGACAGTATCTTGCACGAGATCGGTGACCTGCTCTTCGCCGTGACGAACCTCGCGAGATGGTCGGATGTGGACCCAGAGGACGCCCTCCGACAGATGCTGGGTAGGTTTCAGGCGCGCTTTCGTCGCATCGAGGAGGAGGCGCGGTCATCGGGACGCGAACTGCGCTCCATGACGCTCGACGAGATGGATGCAGTCTGGAACCAGGCAAAGTCGGAAGGCACCAGCGGGTAGACCGCCGTCTCCCTCGTCACTCCATAGGAGGCATTCCCAACGTGTTCGCATGGATCGTAGTGGCGGCTTCATTGCCAGCTCGCCTCCCATCCTTGTCAGCTGTGGTGGACACGAAAACCGGCATTTGGCGCAGCATCTTGGTGAATGGCAAGACTTACGGCGAGCCGACTGCCGATATGAACCTCGTCTACGAAGGCGGACAACTGCCCCCTCCCACTGAATGGAAGCTCCTCGGATTGGAGCGCAGCGGTCCCACTACACTCGTGACGCGACAAGTCGGTGAGTGGACGCTTACGACAGTAACGACGGTCCGGGGCACGACGATCACCCGCAGGGTAAAGATACGATGGAATGGCAACGGCCGAGTTCTCGTTACTGGCGTTGCACTGCGTTCACCGGCGCTCCGCTTCTCGTCTGAGGGCCGGGACTGGGCGCTCGTGCCTGGCAACTTCCCCATTCGCAAGATCCCGGATGCTGGCATGGGGCCTCTCTTGAGCGTCAAGGAGGCTGGGTGGACACGTGCTGAGTACTCCTTGGGCGTACTGCACAGTCCGGCGGCGCGCCTATCTGTCGCTGCAGCGTACCGTTTCACCCACGATCAAGCACGCTTGACGATCATCCGAACAGGACAGGGGTTCGTTTTCGACCATGCCTTCGAGGCGCTGGCTTGGCTTCAGCCAGGCGAGACGCTCGAGGTCGGAGAGCAAGTGTTCCAGGTCATCGCCGGTGACGAGGCAGCACTCCGCAGGGGCGTGCAGCGGTTGACGAACTCCATCGGCAATGGGCCTCCACCTGACCAGCCTGATGACCTCGGTCGGACGGTACTTTGCCAGGTGCACCCCTGGGGGAGACTCGAGAGCTGGGGCGACGGCGATAGGGGTAACCGTTACGACCGGCTCACCGCACTGGTGCCCTACTACCGACGGCTAGGCGTCAACACCCTCTGGCTCATGCCGGTGAGTTGGCCACCACCCTGGGTCTACACCCTCCCGGCATTCGACCGAATCGCTCCCGAAAACGGGTCACCGGAGCAGCTCGAGACCTTCATCCGTACTGCCCACGCAGCAGGTCTGCGCGTGCTCATTGATCTGGTCGTATACGGCATCCATCCTGACTCTGAGGAGGTGCGACGCCTGCCAGACGAAGTTTGGTGCAGGGACAGGCAGGGCAAGCCGGTCCGTGTCTGGGGTGGGACGGTGCTCGCCGCAGATACTTCGAACCGTATCTGGCAAGAGCGTATCCGGCAAGTCGTGCGCCGATGGGCAACGGAGTTCGGCTTCGATGGAGCTAGGCTGGACTGCATCGGGTGGGGTCAGGCGCCGAACTGGGCCTCACCACGTCCCAACGCTGCCGTCGCGTTCGGGGGACTGGAGTTGAATGAGGTGGTCCGGGATGCATTCCGCAGTGTCCATCGTCATGCGGTCACTCTGCCGGAAGGTGGTATCCCTCTCGTCTTCAAGAATGCCGACATGATCTTCGATTACCCTCTGTACATGGCCATGCGCGAGATCACCCAGCGCCCGGATCTGGTGCAGTGGATCACGGACATCCGCGCATGGCTCGAGTGGGAGCGTCTGGCATATCCTCAGCGTGGCCTGCGGGGACTGGTGCGCTTTCTCGAACTGCACGACACGGTATCTGCGACGGACTACTTCGGCGTGGGGCCATCTCAGGCGCTCATGGCCATTCTGGTTTTCATGCAGGGCGTTCCGTTGCTACAGCAGGAACAGGAGATCGGTTACAGCGAGGACTTGGGGCGCTGGATAACGCTCCGCAACTCGGAACGATGCTTCACCCATGGCGCGGCGCATTACGAGGCAGTGAACGCCTCCGATGGGCGCGTACTGGCATTCCTGCGTGAGGCGCAAGATGGCGCCGCAGTGGTCGCGGTAAACCTGACGGGAGACCCATTGCCTTGCACGCTCCGATGGCCAGCAACGCTGTCGGCACGCTTCACTTCCGCGTGGGATGGACTGGCAGGCAAGCGATTGGAAACCTCCTGCGCACGAGTTTCCATGACAATCCCTCCCTATCGGCCCGTTGTCATCCTGTTGAAACCGGCTGGCTGGCAGCCTTCCACGGTACCACAGGAGAAGCTCGCAGGGCGACGTTGGACCGTACGAACGAGCGAGGGAACGCTCACCGATATCGAACAGGACTATGCCGCGAAGCTGCGTACTGGGGAGACCCTAGCCGACGCCTTGCCAACCTTGCGACGTGCGCAGCGCGCAGAGGAGCTGGGCCTCATGGACGGCGTGTTGCCGCCGGAGATACGCGGCGGCCCGGTCAAGGTGGAGATAGACCCCTGGTTCGTGAGGATGGACAATGGAAGGGTGAGGCTCACTCTGGCTCGACGGCACGGCGGAGTACCGGCCCGATTGGAGATGCACGCCGAACAGAGGCACGTGCAGGTCTTCACCGAGGGGGCAGATGCCTACGCCGACCAAGGGTTTTTCGCCAGCAATCTGTATGCCTCTGCCGACGGAGAGACCAACCCGCGGCTGAGGCTCGGGAGGGATGGCGACAGGGTCACTGCGATCTTCAGTGGCACACTCCGCCAGCGGGCATGGAACGGTGTGCAATCCTGCCCAGCGCCCGCTCCGGTGGTCCGTTACGCTCTCCGCTACGCCATGGGTGCCGACGCTCGTGTGGATGTGACCATGAGGCTCCGATCCGATGTGGACCGTCCGGCGGCGCCGTCATGGTTCTACGCTCTCCGAATGCCCATGCATGACTTCGCGGGCTGGCAACGTGGCACGGAGGCTGGCCTTGCGGGCGCTAGTCTCGGGGCACGTCTCGGCCACGCCGGTGCCAGTTCCGAACCTCTCGTCCTGAGCACCAGCACCACGCGTGTCCGAGTCTTGCCGGGACATGGCCTGACCCGTGCCTTCGCCATAGACTCGGGCCAAGGACTATGCCATCTTTTCCTAGCCCTGGCGGACGGTTCTATGAAGGCGCCCCAGGCTAACGAGGAACTGACGGCGGAGGCGACGCTGGAGATTCTGCCGCTGGAAGGTACTGCACGGTAACTGGGTACTCGCATACGCGCAGCCACGTATCGGGATCCAGGACGTTGCGAACGGACAGCCGAACGATGTAGCGTCCCTCCATACGGCTCGGGAAGCCTGCCACGCTGCCCACCACCCTGAGCTGTTGCTGCTCCATGGCGAAGGTATGACGCGCTTCAGCGGCGACCCTGCGATCCGGTAGTACCACCTCGAGTCGCTGCTCGAAACTCTGACCAGTGTCACCGAACTCTGCCTCCCAGATGCTCAGGTGTTCCCACGTTACATCGGCCACAGTGGGAACGTTTCCGTCGGCATCCATCTGGACACTGACGCGCTCCAGGAGACTGACGAGGGACACAGTGTCATCCCTAGCGTTGAGCAGCACCTGCCGACAAGCAGCGAAGAGCAGGAGACGGGGCATCAGTCACCTCCGTTCGTATCGGACGCCTCGCGTGCGTCGAGGCGGTTCATGGCGTCACGATACCAGTGGAGATCGAAGGGCGGTTCGCCGGAAAGGTAGTAATTCCAACCGCTTCCCACGGGAGTGTCCCACTCCATGACGAGGACCCGCTGATCGGAGGAGTTGTACGGTATCTCACCAACAACCGTCACCAGGTCGCCGGCCATCTCGTCCTCTCCCTGTGCAAGCACCGCCCCGGAGTGCAGATCGGTAACCCGAAACCGAACAGGAATGGCGTCATGCATGTCATTGCAGATGACGATCTCCTGCTCTCCCTCGACAGGTTCTCTGAGGATCATGCACACCTGCGCCTGGGAACGGCGGATGGTGCGATAGGCCCGCTTGCGCCGGAAGTAGTAGTCCACCACCGCATCGGAGAACTGAGGCCAGCCGTCCAAAATGTTCCACCAGATAATACCGGTCCGCCGCCACTTCTGCGATCGAAACATCTCGATGAAGAACTTCATCGCTTCAGCCTGTGAACTCTGGCTGGCGTACACGAACTCCTCCAGATTATCCGGCACCGTTCCGAAAAGCACCCGCACCTGTTTCGCCATCAACTCCACACGATAGTCGAACAGGTTCACACCGGGCACTGGAGATGTGGAGTGGAGCAACCATTCGGCGTTGTCGTAGTACGGCCAGACCGCCTCGGGTGTGAGGAACTCGCGGATGGACTCAGCATCTGGGCATCCGTGATAGCCAATCTCGCTAGCGAAGTGGCACAGGGCCGTCTGGTAGTAGGCGCTCTTGTAGTAGTCCCGCGGTCCCCATAGATGGTCCTCGGGAAGGTAGCGAACACCCTTCTCCATGGCAGCCGGCGAGATGTAAGGCGAGCTGGGCAGATAAGGACGCCGAGGATCCTCGCATCGTACAACCTCGGGCAAGACGCGACGTGTCAGCACGTTGGTGTTGGGGTCCACGCCGCTAGCACCCCAGAGGAAGGAATAGTCGCATTCATTGTCGCCAGCCCACAGAGCGATGCAAGGATGCTGCCGCAGCCGCCGGATCACAGCCACCGCTTCGCGACGCAAGACCTCTTGAAAGGCAGCGTCCTGGGGATAGATGGCACATGCCATGGCGAAATCCTGCCAGACGAGGATCCCCTTTTCATCGCACAAGTCGTAGAATCGTTCGCTTTCGTAGACATTGCCGCCCCAGCACCGAATCATGTTGCAGCCAATGTCGGTGACGAGCTCCATGGCGGCGTCCACTCGCTGAATATCTCGGCTGTGGTAGGCGTCCAGAGGTACCCAGTTGGTTCCCAGAACGAACAGACGCTCTCCATTCACGTAGAAGCAGAACTCTCCGCGGCCGGCTTCGTCCGTTGTGTCCGTGCGCTCGAGCGCGACGGTGCGGATGCCAATCCGAAACTGCAGGCGATCGAGGGGTTTCCCCCTGTGAAGAAGGGTAAGGGTGCAGTCATAGAGGTTTTGGGCGCCCCGTCCGCGTGGCCACCACAAGCAAGGATCCTGAACTTCGAAACGCCACGAGCCTCCATAGCCGAGAATGCGCTGGCGATGGGTGAAGGCGGAATCTGCACAGCTTGCTTCCAGCAGCAGCTCGTAGCCATCGTGGGGGTGGGACTTCAGGCGCGCCTGATAGTGAAGATGCAAAGTAGCGCTCCGTCGGTCAGGCGAAAGCTCCAGCGTCTCCAAGTATGCACACTCGAGTCGCTCCTCAGGTAAGAACGAGATTCGTATGGGCTTCCAGATGCCTGCCGACAGCGCCCGCGGCATGATATCCCAGCCGTACATGTGGGGCGCCTTTCGCGTACGAAGCGACTCGTAGTTGGATGGCATGGCCTGAAGGAGACGCGGGTAGTCCTGCTCATCGGCAGGTCGCAATGGCGGTTCCAGGATAATGAGGATCTCGTTTTCTGAGCGCAAGTCGTCAGGGCTAAGGGGAAAGGAATGACCGATCAGCATATTGTCGGTCTGGCCGAGGACGCGACCGTTGAGAACGATGGTGGCATAGCAGTCGATACCATCAGCCTCGAGAACGGGACAACCTGTCGGCGCCGGGCGAGCTTCGAAGCGCCTCCAGTACACGACGCGCATGGTCTCCAGACTAGTGAGGCTGGCAATGTTCATGCCGTGGAACGGTTCCTCGATGAGTCCGTTCGCGAGCAAGTCCAGCTCGAGGTTCCCTGGCACGGTCGCCGGATACGCTAGCCGCCCCGTCGCATCTATGTCGGCGACACTACGAACTTTTCGGAGTGCTTCCTCCTCCGCCGGCTCGAAGGTGAAGGTCCAGGTGCCATCGAGTTGGATCGCGAGCTGGCCGTCCCGAATGTACATGGCAGACACTCCTAGTGTGACGGCGCCAGATCGCCTACGATGAGGAACGAGGGGGTTCAGCCCGCCGGCGCCTGCTAGGGATTACGGCGTTCGACGGTGGGTTACCTGCTGCGGGATAGGACCAGGGTGACGGGCAGCGTGTCCTGTGCCGGTCGCCCGCGTCTCGCTGCCTAGGTTAGATCGTTGATGGCACCCTTCTGCTTACGATATGCTGGGCGCCCGGCTGTTCACTCTGGCGTTGCCCGTTACCTCTTCAACACCACCGGCCTGAGCGTTGGCTCGCATACCATCCGCTGCGAGTTTGTCGGAGACGCTTGGGTCGACGCCGGCTACGGCGAAGGAGCGTTGACGATCTACTGACCTCAAAGCAAGGGGCGTCCGATATCCGGACGCCCCCTCCCCAACCCTCCCCGCACGCGGGCAGGGCGAAGGTGGTGTGCAGCTCCCGACCTTCTCTTGTGCCTCCTGCCTCTCGGCTCTTGGCCCGACTTCTGCAGTACAACGATCGAAGGACTATCCTGCACTGAGGCCTGGCTGCGCATTAGCGAGAGGCTCTACATGCCCCTCGGCTACCCGGAATACGGCGGCGTCTTGCAGCAGTTCCTTCGGAAAGCTGCGGAGATTCGTGCACGTGACGAACGTCTGACAGCGGCCCCAGATTCGTTCGATGAGCCGAGACCGCCTCTGATCGTCCAGATCCGACATGACGTCATCCAGCAGCAAGACTGGTCGCTCCCCTGTGTGACGTTCCATGAAGCTCAGCTCAGCCATCTTCAGACTGAGCACCGCGGTACGCTGTTGTCCTTGAGAGCCGAAAGTCCGAACCTCGAGACCGTTGATCCGAAAACGAAGGTCGTCCCGCTGAGGGCCAACGAGCGAAGTGCCGCGTCGGACCTCATCATCGGCAACACGTGACAGAGCGTCCGCGAAGACCCGGGCTATCTCCTCCGGCGTCTCTGCGCTGCCGACGTTCGGTGACGGTGCGTAACGAACTGAGAGGGTCTCGGTGCCCCCAGAGAGGCTGGAGTGTGCCGTGCCGGCCAGGTCTGTAAGCTCCACCGCGAACGAAAGGCGCTTGGCGATGAGGCGCGAGCCGAAGTCTGCTAGTTGTGCGCTGAAGACCTCCAGTCCACTGTGGGCGAACCACGCGTCGCGCAGGCGCCTCAAGAGGTTGTTGCGGTGAAGTAGCACCCGCTTGTACCCAGCGAGGTCGCTGCAATACGCTGGCGTCGTCTGGGAGATGGCAAGGTCCATGTAGCGACGCCGGGTAGCTGGTTCGCCTGTGACCAGCCTCAGGTCCAAGGCACCGAAGAAAACGGCGTGAAGATGCCCGAGAAGATCCACGGCACGAGCCGTCTTGGCACTGTTGATCCGGGCGGTCTTCCGTTCGTTCTCGCTGATGACGAGCTCGATGTCCGTGCTCGATCCATTGTCCTTCAGAACCGAGCCAGAAATGATCGCTTCGGTCGCAGAGTCCTGAATGGCCTCGGACTCATGGACCGCTCGAAAGCTCTTCGTCGTAGCTAGAAGATAAATAGCTTCCAGCAGATTGCTCTTGCCCTGGGCATTCTCACCCACGAGGATGTTCAGGCCTGGGGCTGGTTCGAGAGTCAGCGCTTCGTAGTTCCGAAACGTACGAAGTGTGAGCCGCTGAAGGATCATCGCAGATGTATCGCCGCAGCACTTCTGACACGAGGGGACCCCCGGCCTGCTGGACTGCCACGCGTCTCTACATGATGACCGCTCTCATCTTCAGAAGGACTTTCTGTCAATGTACCAATGCAGAACGTGCATAACATCACTTAGCGCTCACCTAGCGTGTTACTAACGCACACACGGCGCGCATCTCAGCTGGCAGCGTACGGAGCCCAGGACCGCCGGATGGGCGTAATGCTCGATCGGCTCTAGAGCAGATAGCGGTGTGCACACTCTGTGCGTCAGTGGGCGCGTATCTTCGCCTGGAGAGCGAGTACGTGTCTGCGAAGGTCAGGATCGCGATCCATGAGGCTGAGCACATGCTCTGCGCCCCTCTGGATGGTTGTGTGGCTCCGACCTCCCAGGTAGGCACCGATGGCTTTGCAGCTCTCGTGGCAGAGGTCGCGCGCCAGGTACATGAAAACGTGCCGAGCGAGCGAAGTCCTCGTGTCCCGTCGCTTGCTCACCAGGGCTTCGACGGACACACCGAAAGACTCCCCCACGACGCTGGCTACCGTTGTGAGGCTTACAGCGCGCTTGAGCCTTGCGCCCCGCATATCTATGAAGAAATGGGTCAGCACCGATTCTACCAGCTCTAGGTCCGGCGGCACCTGGAGAACGGAGGACTGGATGGCAACGCGTGTCGCTGCTCCTTCCAGGGCTCTGATGTTGGATTGTATGGAATCGGCAATGACATAGCAGACATCCTCCGGAATGTCATAGCCGTTCTGGAGGCAGAACTGCTGGAGTATGGCAAGGCGCGTCTCCAGCTCAGGCGGCGCGATGTCGGCGATGAGGCCTGCCTCCAGCCTAGACCGCAGCCGGTCGTCCATAGCGTGGAGCTCTCTCGGCGTCTTGTCGCTCGTGAGGACGATCTGCTTCCTCCTTTGCTGCATGGCGTTGAGAGTATGGAAGAACTCCTCCCTGGTGTGCTCTTTGCCCGCGATGCTCTGGATGTCGTCTACGAGCCAGACATCCACGCTGCGGAGGTAGCGCCGGAACAGGTCGAAGCGCTTCTCCCTGAGCGAGTTCACGTAGTGGTGTGTGAAGCTCTCGCCGTCCACGAGAAGGATGCGCAGGGATCCATTCGCCGCCGCGATCCGCTGACCGATGGAGTGGAGCAGATGCGTCTTGCCCAGACCGGAGGGACCGTAGATGAAGAGAGGATTGAAGTGGAGACCTGGCGTATCCGCCACGGCCATGGCCGCCGAGTATGCGAGCCGATTGGTCTTGCCAACGACGAACGTCTCGAACGTAAGCCGCGTGTCGAAGGGCGCGCAGATCTCCCGGTGGTATTCCCCCAGCTTGGTGTCCTGTCGGTTGGCTGTCCTATGGTTGTGGATCTCGTTGCTCTGAACACCGTCAGTCGTATGAGCTTCCGGCTCTCCTGTGGCGAACGTCTTGGGCATAACCCTGAAGACAACCTCCAGGTTCCTGCCTGCCACAGCTTCCAGGACCGAGCGGATCGCACCCTCGTAGCGCCGCTCCAGCCATTCCTTTGCGAAGGCTGTGGCAACTCCAAGCTCGATTCGGCGGTCCACGAGGGCAATAGGTCGGATCTGCGCCACGAAGCTCTCGAATGTCATGCGGGTAAGCTTGTTGGCGAGCTGTGGCAGCGCTCGGCCCCAGATGCGTCGGGCTTCGAGTGCCTCCGGTGAGTCGAGCAGGGACGGTTGCGGATCAGCCATCGTGGAGTGTGCCTGCAAGTGGGTAGAGCGCCATTATAGCAGACCCATCGCCGCCGGACAACAAGACAAGTGTTTCCTTTGGAAGTTCTTTCGCGCCCTTCGACGCCGTACAACCGGCCCAGCGTGCCCGGGAGTGACGCGGTACCACTTCCACCAAAGAGGCTCCTGTGACAGGCGTAGCCATAGGGCTTGTGCTGATCTCCTGTGTCCTGCACGCTGGATGGAACTTGCTGGTGAAACGCGCGGGCGACAAAGGAGCATTCACGGCTCTGTACCTGATCGCTACATGCGTTCTCTACACGCCCGTTGCCATTGGATTCGGCATCCGCCATCCGATTCCTCCTGCGGGTTGGCTCTGCATTGGGGTTTCTGGCTGTCTCTATGCCGTCAACTACCTCGCTCTCAGCCGCGCATACAAGCATGCGGACTTGTCGTACGCCTATCCTCTCGCAAGAGGCAGCGGACCTCTACTGACGGTTATCTTCGGGGTAACGCTCCTGGGTGAACGGCTGACTGCTGAAGGCCTGGTGGGTGTCGCTCTGATCCTTGCCGCCGTCGTGGTGCTTCAGGCGCCAATAGGGACGGAGGAGGTCCTCCGCGGCATGGCACGAGCCGCCGGCTGGGCCCTTCTCGTTGGCACGATGTACGCTGCGTATAGCATCGTGGACAAGGCAGCCGTCTCGCGGGTAGGGGTCCACCCTGTTCTGTACCTCTGTCTGGCGCACGGTGCCTCGGGTCTGATCCTGGCGCCTGTCCTTTGGTACCGCAAGGGCACCGAAGCGCTGGTTACCGAGTGGCGCCGCCATGGTCCCGCAGCCGTGGCAGTGGGCCTGCTCATACCGGGTGCATACCTCCTCGTCCTGCTCGCCATGGCCATGCCCCATGCTCCCGTGTCCTACATCGTTCCCCTGCGGACCGTGTCCGTCATGTTCGGCGTCGCAGGAGGTCTGCGGATCCTAGGAGAACAAGGGGCATGGAGCCGAATGCTCGCGGCCCTTCTGGTGGTCGCAGGAGTGGGCCTCATAGCATGGAAAGGGTAGGCATTGCTTGAAAACGGACCTAGAACGTTTCTACGACTGCATGGAGTACCGCACGTCTGACCGAAGGCCCAACCACGAGCTGGGCGTTTGGCCGCAGACCGTGGAGCGATGGCGCAGCGAAGCTCCTGAGGCGATCGCGGGGTGGACGTGGAACTGGTTCGTCGGAGAGGACGCCATCGGTCTGGACCGCCGGGAGTACATCCCTGTCCACTACGGCTTTATCCCGCCCTTCGAGAGCAAACTCATCGAGGAGACCGAAGACTACGAGATCTTCCAGGACCATCTGGGTATCGTCCACAAAGCACTGAAGGCAGGGACCATCGGCGGTGGGCGCATGTGCATGGATCAGTACCTGTCCCATCCCGTCAAGAGGCCCGAAGATTTCTCCGATATCAAGCGCAGGCTCATCGCGGCCATCCCCGAGCGTTACCCGCCAGACCTCGATGCAATGATCCTCCGCTGGAAGCAGCGGGACTATCCCCTGGTGCTGGGCGTCAATTGCGCAGCCAACGGCTTCTACTGGCGGGCCAGGGAGTTCATGGGAACAGAGGCTCTGTCCGTGGCCTGGTACGACTATCCTGACCTCATGCATGAGATGATGGAGTTCTTCGCCGACTTCATCATCGAGACGAGCCGGCCGGTGCTGGACCGGATCACCCCGGACTACTTCACGCTCAATGAGGACTTCGCCATGAAAAGCGGACCGCTCCTAGGGCCGCGGACCTTCCGGGAGTTCATCTTCCCCCACCTGAAGCGCATGGTGGAGTTTTTCAAGGGCAAGGGTGTACGATACTTCGCCGTCGACTCGGATGGGGACCCGACTCCTCTGATCCCACTGCTGATGGATGCTGGCGTGGACGTCGTGTGGCCCATCGAGCGGGCCGCAGAGGTCAGTCCGCAGGAATGGCGTCGCCGCTTTGGACGGTCTCTACGCCTCTGGGGAGGTGTGGACAAACGGGAGATCGCGAAAGGCCCTAGAGCTATTCGCGCCCACCTGAGGGAGTCGATACCTCTCATCGAGGAGGGCGGCTTCATCCCCACGGTGGACCACACGGTACCACCGGACATCTCCTGGGACAACTTCCGCTACTACATGGACGCCAAGAGGGCCCTTCTCCAAGGGGACTGGTCGGCTCTCGAGGACTGAACAGCAGCTCGCTTCAATCCCTGGGGGACGGCCTACTTCCAGACGACCTTGACCGCGACGCCGTCGGCCCTGTTCGGATATCGCACAAGGACGGAGCCCGCCTGAGAGGCGACACTTACGGGTATGGGACGACCCCACATGTCCCATGCCTTCGCCGCCACCAAAGCCTTCGATCCCTGGACCAGCCGCGCGACGCCCGCCGTTCCCTCTGGTGCCCGGACGACGAATGCCGTGACGTTCGTCCCTTCCACGACCGAATCCACCCTGCCTGAGACCGCCGTGAGGCCAGGCGCAGACGTAGGGCCGATATCTTTGAGGAACGCCGCCTGGCCAGCCTGGATCTCGGGGTCCTCCAAGACGCGAAGGTCGGGGCTGAGGAGATCCACGTACCGTCCAGCCAGGGTCTCTGAACCAGTCAAGGCTCGGACAGCGACGTAGGGACCACGGGAGCCCACGAATGCCCTGGCTGGTTCGAAAGCGAGTCCGGCCTCGGCGCAGGCCCTCCGGACAAGGTCGCGCATCCATCGGTCGGTCTGGGCAGTTGCCGTCAGGTAGCCAGGAGGCATTCCGCAATAGAACAGGGCACCGTTACCTACCTTCACCATCCACACCGCCGGAGCCCCGTCCGACGCGCGACGGTAGAGTACGGTCGCGCCTGGCGGAGGCTCGTAGACCGTCAGGGAGTAGGCGCCGAGTGTTCGCAGACGCCGCAGCGTCGGATGGCTGGACCCGTCCGTGGACTCCAGGACCGAAGGCGTGTTCGTTGGAGTATAGGCGCTGGCGAGGAACCCGTTCCCCATTTCGACGATCAGCGTAACAGGCGCGTCCCGCGGAAGGTTATCGAAGCGGTATTCCCAATACGATTGTCCGTCGGCGAACCTTCCCTCACCGTTGCAAATGCTGCCCTGGTCCACCGCCAGGAAGCGGGTTTCCATCTCGGAGCCGGCGCGGAACGAGGCTGCCAGGCGGTCCCGGAGGCGCAGCTCGACGGACGTCACATACGGTCCCCAGCCGTCGCTCGGCGTAACATCCTCGAAGCGGACACAGACGCTGCCGTTGCTGCGGACGAACGGAGTGAGGTCTAGCGTATACCGCCTGCGATTGGACAAGTTGCGCACGGCGCCATCACCTCTGGCGAGCTCCACGGCTGGCGCTTTCGATACCGATATTACACCCCCCGACTCTATCCGGCGCGTGGCGACGTCCAGTCTAGCGAAAAGGTCCTCCAACGGCGTAGGGTAACCGGCCGCACGCCACCAGCTCGAGGAGACCGAATCGTAGGCGTCCGTTCCTCCGAACACCATGAGAACGCCTCCTCGCTTGACCCAGTCGGCCAGTCCGGAGTTGCAAGCGGCTGAAGGGGGCTTCTGGAAGTCGTAGGAGGTCAGAGCGACTCTCGTGCCAGTGAGGTAGCCACTGTCCGCACAACGGTCCAGGCTTAGGGCATCCAGCGGTATACCATGGCTGATGAGCGGCAGACTGAGACCGTACACGCCGTCGAAATCGCTGGGATGTGGTTCGTCCCGTTGATACGACATGCTATCTCCGACAAGAACCGCGAGACCCTGGGTACCGGCACGAACCCTACCGGGGTACCGCCAGCAATCGCTCAGGGCACCGACAATGGTGTTCACAACAGTTGCGTAGTCGGAAGGCACTCGTCCGTACACCCGATCCGGCCATGGCATGACTTCGAACCGCTCAGCGGTCGGGAAGAGGAACGATGCAACCAGCGTCTCGGCATAGTTCCGCCGGTAGTCCTCCATGGTCCGGTCAGGATTGTCCTCCACGGGGTCCATGAGCATCCAGGCCGGCTTGCCCAATCCCCTCAGCAAGCAGACGAGGGACGAGTATTCCAGATATGCCAGATGAAAGGTCCGTTCGGCGCGGATACCCGCCACACGGTTCGGCGTTCGCGCCGTCCCCGTCCAGACCTGGGCAATGACCTCCTGAACCGAAGGCAGTCGAAAGAGTTCGGAGTGTGGCGCAATGATGCCCCAATGACTGTAGGTGATAGGGCTGTGTACAGCAAGCATGCGGCGGACAGAGGGATGGTGCTGGGCGACGGCTCCGAGGATCGTATCTACCTGTCGCACCGTCAGCTGCGCTTTGAGCCTCTCCGACTTGTAGCGGGAGTCCACATCCGTATGGGGTGGTGTCCATGGAGCCCCATAGGCCGCCTGCCACTCGGCCTTGAATGCTTCAGAGTAGCCGGCCCGGGCGAAAAGCTCGGGTTCCTCGGGACAGACGCCGACGGCGCCGTTGGAGATGGCCTCCAAGTAATAGGCTGCCGATCGCTTGTTCCGTTCGGTAATCGGCACCATGTAGTAGCTGTTCCCTCCGATGACGAGCGCCCTGCCACTACGGTCCGTCTGGACCTCTCCCGGGTGCTCTCGGACATACGCGTCGTACTCACGGAATCCGCCCATGGCGTAGACCGCGTATCCCGCGTCCTTCCATCCCTGAAGAACATCAGCAGCCGACGAATAGACAAGAACCGCGTTCGTGGGTACGGCTATGTCAGGGCTGTAGGGCCGAGCAGTCTGGAAACTAGTCGTGGGCCGAGTCGGGCGTGGAGCACGAGCAGGCGGACGGCCGGGAGACAGGACCGTATCGAGGGCATCGGGAATGCCGTTGCCGTTCCTGTCTGCGGAGGAAAGGGTGTACTCGGCTCTGTGCAGGATGGCCGACTCGCCGCCTGCCTTGAAGCGAAATGTGACGGATGAACCCAGCGGGTGCGTGGGCGGAACGGCTACGGTCACAGTGAAGCCATCGGCTGAAGCTTGCCGGGCAGACGGCAGGGGCTTGCCGTCGGCACCGGTAACGGTGATCCTCAGCTCACCCGTAGCGGAGCAGGACAGACGGGCCTGGGCGCCCGGCAGGGCCGGCAACGCGTACTGCCATCCGCCAGCAGGTGGTACCTTGCGACCTTCTTCGCCAGCCGACGAGACTCCCTGCTTGTCCACCAGGAAGCTCGTCTCTAGAGGGGATCCCGGTACCAGGCGGAAGCTACGGCGCACCTGGCAATACGCCTGCATAGGCAGCACGACGAATGCGAGGGCCGCCATGAGTACCACCTGCCACCGAACGGTCATCGTATCTCCACTGTGGGTGGTGTCGCGAAGTCCAGGTATCTGCCCCGTATGTCGGCTTCTGTGGCGTCGCCGAGATGGACCACCACACGGTACAGGAATCGCATCTCCTCGCCGGCTGGCAGAGTGTAGCTGCCGTCCTTCACGCCGTGGGTGTAGGCTTTCAGCGCGAATGGGTTGGCGCCCATGAGGCCGTAGTCCCGCACGTGCCAGTAGGTCGGGTATCGGAAACTCAGCGGATGATCCATGACGGCGACTCCGACGCGCGTGCCTCCTACGATCCCGGAGTAATCGCACCAGTGCGCAGCATAGCCCCACGTCTCGCGCTCGTTGATGCCCCCATAGGCGTTCTCGATGCGCCCGCCGTTGGGAACATCCATGGGTGTGGCCACACGCACAGTCAGTAGGCCACCCTCCTTCGTATCTCCGAAGTGGACGTCTCCCTCCGTGGCGACGAGCCGAAGGTCCACGTCCAACAGGCGGAACGTGGCGTCCGGGATGTTCCAGACGGTCACTGCCACACGCTGAGTGAGGATCTTGCGCCCATCGGCGTCGGTCCAGTCACTGGTAGTCCGGAAACGACCGAATACCGGCCCGCTGAGCAGTTCGTCCAGGGTGCGATGCACCGTGTGGCCATGGCCAGGTTCCTCGCTCCAGTTATCTACGCCGTTGACTTCGCCGAACGCGAAGTACATGGAGCGGTGATGCTTGTGATCGCGCGTCTCCCCTGGGACGTCCTCTCGCATGGGCCATGCACGTGTGACAGGCACCCCGCCCGGAGCGAGCACCGGCCAGAAGTAGGGCCGCGCAGGTACCTGTTCGTACCGATAGGTCGTGAAAGGTTGGTCGTTGATGCTGACGGCGATCTCGGTTCTGTTGTCGGTCAGCACGACACCGCCGGTAGCTTTCCCCTCGAGTGGAGTATAGACAGTATCTTTATCGGGATCGCCAACCGCGATGATAGCGGCGAGCTTGTCGCCGTCACGCTGGGTCGCGGCAATGCCGGATGCAGCCCGGAGCAACGGCGGCACATTGCGGCTGTCGCACGCAACGACCACGGGACAGGCCTTCCGTACCCGCCCTTCTGCATGAACGCGCAGTTCCATGGGGGTCTTCCTTTCGTTCGCTCAGTTGGCTCGTAGATTCCACGCACGCTCGAGCGCTACCTGCTCAGCACGCGACGTTCCACTGGACAGATTGGCTATAGGACCTTTGATGTGGAACTGCGTTTCGTTCGGGCCGTCGCGACGCTGGCAGTACTGTCCACCAATACCTTCGAGGCGGACTGCAAGTACGCGCCAGGTTGTTTGCGGCGTGCACGCGCAGCGAGACTCGCATGACAAGGAGACTCTTGCCAGCTTCTCTACGGCGGAGGGCGCAGGAACAGTCCGATGGCGTACTTGCGGTTGTACCCCGTTGCCTCATGGAACTCCGTCAAGATGCGACTTCTCTCTGACCTACGAGTTGACACCTGGAGCGCATAAGTTATAGACTGAGCGACCAATCGTGACGCCCATTGCGCAAGTACAGAGGGAGGTTCGACGCTCTGTGAACAAGCTTCTTGTATCCTGTTTCTTTCTAGTAGCGTTCAGTGGTTCCTCCAGTTCTCAGCTCCCAACGCCCCAGCTTCGCCCCGTCGTAGCACCGCGCATGCCTGCCCTGAGCCCGGATGGCACGCAGATCGCCTTCGTGTACAAGGGTGATGTCTGGATAGCACCAGCCTCGGGCGGACGCGCAACAGTCCTCACCCGGAACGTCGAAATGGATGCCTATCCGCAGTTCTCCCCGGACGGTAAGTGGATCTCCTTTTCCAGCACACGGACGGGTAACTGGGATATCTTCGTGGTGCCAGCGGCCGGCGGAGCGCCCAAGCGTCTGACCTGGCATTCGTCCTCGGATATTGCCTACGGCTGGAGCCCGGACGGCAAGCAACTCATATTCGCCACGGGACGGGACACCGGAGAGAACGAGCTCCTCACTCTGGATGTCAACACGCTACGCTTGAAGAAGCTAACTCAGGACTACGAAAGCATCAACTATCCTAGCTTTTCGCCGGATGGAAAGAGCGTCGTTTTCGGCCGTCGGGGGTTCCATTGGACACGGCCACGCTATCACGGATCGGCAGCTATGCAGATCGTCGTTCTCGATGTCCAGACTGGCAAGCGGACAGAGGTTACAGACGACGGCAAGCAGCACCTATGGACCCGGTTCATGCCCGACGGCAAGACGCTCCTCACGGTGACGTACGGTGAGGTTACGCCGTCGTCCCACAAATTGGGCGAAGACCCGGGCAAGTTCAAGGACAGCGCCGCACGCACCCCGAATCTGTGGCTCTTCGATCTCCGCGGCAGGGGCAGACAGATCACGAGCTTCGTCGGCGGATCGGTGCGGTTTCCCAACGTTGCCCTCAAGACCGGCGACATTGTGTTCGAATATGACAAGGACCTCTACCTCCTGAAGGCCGGCCAGAAGGAGCCGCAGAAAGTCGAGTTCGTGGCCAGCGAAGATGAGGCGGTTACGCAAGTCAGACGCGAGACGTTGACGTCAGGTGTTACCGAAGCCGAGCCATCTCCGGATGGCAAGACGTTCGCGTTCGGCATTCGCGGCGACATCTTCACCATCGCCGTGGAGAAGCCCAAGGGCGTGGCTGCCAAGCCTGCTGAGATCGCCCGCAAGCTCACCAACTGGGTGGGGGACGACAGCGACTTTCTCTGGTCTGAAGACGGGAAGAAGCTCTACTACCGGTCGGACCGGGAATACGTCACACGGATTTTCGAGGTGGATCTCGAGAAACTCACAAACCGATGCCTCTGGAACCGCCCTGAAGATGCTGGTCAGCTGCACCTTTCGCCGGACGGCAAGGAGCTTTGGCACTGGGTTGGCGGTAAGGAGGGCGGCCTCTACGCGGTTACCATCGCCACGGGCGAGGCTCGACGGGTGATCGCCATGCCCGACGCGTCGAAGAACTGGCAGTCCGGCGGAGACTTTTCATGGTCACCCGACCGGCAATGGCTGGCGGTTTGTATCAACGAAGTGGCTGGACCATGGAATATCTACATCATGCCTGCCGCCGGTGGCGAAGCCGTCAATGTCACCCGCCTCAACGCCTATCACGGTCAACCTCGGTGGACACCAGACGGAAAGTTCCTCCTGTTCCAGAGCGACCGCGACGGTGCTGGTCTCTACGCCATCCCGCTGACGAAGGAGCAGGCCAGGATCAACGAGACCGATCTGAAGTTCGAGAAACCTAAGGACCCTGTGAAGGTTCAGATTGACTTCGATGGCATCACGGAACGGATTCGCAAGCTGAGTTCCCAGAATCCCCAGGGCGACCTAACGGTCAGCTCCGAAGGAGTAACGTACTTCATCTCCGAGGGCGACATCTGGTCGGCTAGCTACGATGGGAAAGAGGTGAAACGGCTGACGACGGGCGGCGGCCATGGCGCCCTCCGTATCGCCAAGGACGGCAAGAAGGCTTTCTACGTGCGCAACGGCGAGTTGTGGACGATGAAGCTCGAAGGCAACAACCCCACGGAGAAGGTGACGTTCACCGCAGACATCGAGCGAGATTCGCGAGAGGAGCGGCACGCGGCTTTCACGCAGTTCTGGTCGGCGTACAACCGGTCCTTCTACGACCCGAATATGCATGGCCGCGACTGGGAGGCCATCCGCAAGCGCTACGAGCCCATGCTGGAAGGCGTGGAGACCAGGAGCGAGTTCGCGACCTTGCTCCAGATGATGGTTGGCGAGCTGGAAGCCTCCCATTCGGAGGTCGGCCCCAAACCGGGAGGCAATCCCAGCGCCAGCACACCCCACCTCGGCTTCACCTTCGACTACTCCTACGAGGGGCCCGGCATCAAGGTCGAGAGCGTCTTGCCCGGTTCGCCGGCGGCATTCGAGAAGACGCAGATCAAGCCGGGCGAGTATGTACTGGCCATCAACGGCAAGGATGTCACCCTCGACGAGAATCTATACCGTCAGATCAACAATCTCGGAGGCAGGGAGTTCGAGTTCCTCGTCAACGACAAGCCCAGTAAAGAAGGAGCGCGAACCGTCAAGTACTTCAGTCTCAGTTACGGAGAGTGGGGTGACCTCAGGTACCGCGAGCGGGTCAACCGGCTGGCAAAGTACGTGGAGGAGAAGAGCAAGGGCACGGTCGGCTATGTGCACATTTCTGGGATGGGAGGCGGCAACGCCGTCACCTTCGACCGGGAGTTCTACGAGCGCTCCATCGGCAAGAAGGCCATGATCATCGATGTGCGCTTCAACGGTGGCGGCAATATCTCCGACAGTCTCATTGACCGATTGGAACGACGCCCCCATGGTTACTATCAGGGACGCAACGCGTTGCCAGAACCTGCCCCTGGCACTGCGTGGAACAAGCCTATCATCGTTCTCATGAACGAGCACAGCTTCTCCAACGCTGAGATGTTCCCGGCCGCCATGAAGGCTCGTGGTCTGGCCAAGCTCGTCGGCATGCCAACGCCGGGTTACGTTATCTGGACATGGGGACTTCCGCTGGTGGATGGGACTTCGGGGCGCATGCCAGGCAGCGGTGTCTACCGTCTCGACGGTACGCCCATGGAGGACCTCGGCGAGAAGCCGGACGTGGAGGTGCCGATGACGATAGACGACTGGATGGCCAAGCGCGATCCGCAACTTGACAAAGCTCTGGAGATGCTAATGAAATAGGACGGACGGGGCATCTCGGAGGTTTTCCTAACGCACAACCGTGGGTTCGTTGCATGGAGGCTACCTGCGATGTACTGGATCATCGGTATTGACGGCAGAGAGTACGGGCCCGTTGACATGGCTGGCCTGATCCGGTGGGCGCATGAGGGGCGCGTCACCCCTGGCACGACAGTTATCGAGCGGCCAGGAGAACGTACGTGCTTGGCCAGGGATCTTCCGGCGATCGCGGCTGTACTCTCCCCACCGCCGGTGGTCGGCCATTTTGCACAGAAGCAATACGTTCGGGTGGCCATGCCGACCAACGTGGTGAAAGTAGGTCCTGACGGACGCCCACTCAAGAGCAAGTTAGCGGCGGGCCTGCTCGGCATACTCCTGGGCCCGTTCGGCGCCCATCGGTTCTATCTTGGCTACTCACGTGTCGGCACGGAAATGCTGTTGATCACGATCCTAACGTGTGGCTATGGGGGGATCATCACTGGCGTGTGGGG
>JBBIPC010000026.1:15171-42115 GCA_037443035.1 Chthonomonadales bacterium | reverse complement strand
CCGCCCTCGTAGCTCGAACAGACGCAGATCTCCCGTTTCTCTTCTCGGTCGTAGACGATGAAGGTCTCGTGGTCGAACTTGCTGATGCGGTACCGAGGGTTCCGCATGCTTCGGAACCTGTGACCTACGGCTTGCTTCACTGCTGGCAGTCTCCGTGTGGTTCAGAATCTGGCAGTCCGTCGTGGGGAGCGAGGCGGAGGCAGCCCGCACGCCGCGCGGCATTCCGCAGCTTCGTATTCCCGTGCAAGCACATCGTACGGGACGAACTCCACCCGCTTCCTGATGGGCTCGAACGCTGTTCGGTCGAGCGCCGCTTCGAATTCCCTCCGACGTTCACGGGCGGCCACGATGACCATTGCCGCCGAGAAGTCCTGAAACTCGCAGAACTTCACCAGGGAGTTGACAAAATCCGTGGTGTGCTCGACCTCGATGAAGCTCGCCGGCATGCGCACGTCTTGGCTCCTGCGGACGAACCAGATCACGTCCACGGTCGAGGCCTTCTTGACAATCTCAGGGTATGTGAACGGAGGCAGGTCCGATAGCGTCCGCAGCGCGCCAATCGGTTGTCGCACGAACAGCCGGTTTCGGTCCTGGTGGGGCGCGAACGTGTCGTATCCGCCGAGGCTCCCGAGCTTGAGCAACAAGCCCTGGTAGAAAGAGTGATTCTCGGCATTCTGCTCCGGTGTCGCCAATGCCTCGTCCTGGACAGGAGGCAAGCCACGTTCCTGCCGACTCTGCTTCAACGCCCAGAGGCCGGGCCGGACGCGCACGAAGGCTGGGTGAGTCTGGACAATCCGCCGTATCGAGGCGAATGGCGTCTTCGTTCCCCAGTGACAGTCGGGGATCTCCATGGTGGCTCGGTACAGCTCTCCCAGCGTCGCTTCGCCCCCCAGGCGCTCCAGTGCCAATGCCACGGCTTCATGTTGTTTCATGGACATGGTGTGGGTTCCTGAGCTACGTTCTAGTCCGGTCTCGCCGCGTCGAGTTCTATTTCGAAGAGAAGGTCGTCGCGGCAGATCACGCTGGCAGCTGTGATCACCGGGAGGTCGGGCGCCCCTCGCCGAACCCAGCGATCGGGAAGGACGCACCAATCGGAGGGGTTGCGGAAGTAAGCCACGGCCCGTGTGACGTCGCTCCAGTCCATAGCACGGCTCCGGAGGATGGCCTCCACGACGTCCAGTGTCCAGTCGGTCTGAGCGGCGACGTCTCCCACGCACAAAGTAGACCCATCCCGGCCAATGCTGGCCGTGCCCGACACGACGAGGCGCCGCAGACCTGGCTCGACGATTTCCAGCGCCCGGCTGAAGGAGCTTCCGTAGTTCTGCGCGGAACACTGGAGGGGCGACTCCACAGGTCGTATCTGAATGCGCCCATCCAAGGGCGAGACCGCAAGCGCATCCATGGTCAAGGCTGCGCCTACGGGATTGGACGCTCCAACGCCAGTACTGGCAGGCACGACTCCCCGGAACACACCGCGCTCGCTATAGAAGGCGGTCCTCACCCTGTTGAGGTCGCCATACCACCCCAAAATGTCTTCCACGAAGAGCCATGTGCGATAGACATGCTCAAAGCCCATGCCCGCCAGCCGTAACGTCGCTTCGGCCCGTTCGAACGCCTCCCGCGCCTGCATGCCTGGTGGCGCCCAGAGGGAACTCGGCGCAACGTTGGAGACATAGGCCCAGCGCGCGTGGCGATCCTCCACCACGGTGGCCATGGCTCCGTACTCCCCTTCGTAGCATGCTACTTCGACTCCGCGGGCACCCACAACCTGGACGCCTGCCACTAACCCTTCCGAGCAGGGCGCTCCCTCGATGAAGGTTGCCGGAATGCCACGCGGACCGACGACGGTCTGACCGTGGGGTGTTACCCTGCCAAAGACGACCGCGCGGAGGAGGTCAGCATCCTCGCGATGGAGCACGGAAACCGCCCTGAGAAGCGCTTCCGACGCACTCTCCCCTGGCGCGCATGGCAGCGCAAGAACGATCTCCTCCCATCCGTCGTGCGGCAGGATCCGCAGGTTCACGGCGCCAGGATCGCCGCCCAGCGTCGCCGCAGCAGCATCAGTTCCTCCTCCTGTTGTGGGCTGAACGACCCCAGCCGCTGGGCGTAGGTATCCATCCATGTAACAAACCTCTCCATGTCTTGGGCGTCCAGGCGGACTCCCTGGTGCCCCTTCCGCAGAAGCTGCAGCAAGGCGCTCGTGGCGGCCGCACCCTGGCCCGCTATGGACCTGCCCTCCCGATAACGGTTCTGCACGTGCTCGCGCAGGCTGGGATGTCCGTAACTCACGAGCGTCTCGTAGGCCGCGGCAGGTGCGAGGTTCACATGCGACGCATGCTTCCCAGGAGCATGACAGCTCACACAGTGCCGGTCGAGGACGGGCTGCACAAGGCGGTCGAAACGGTACGGCCAGCTACCATCCGGCCCAGGTGTGATGCGAGACGGAGGCCGGTTCAGCGCCATAGGTCGGCGGTTAGCTACCGGCGTGGCTCGGCTCTCATGGCAGCCCACGCATCCCACTGTCTGCCTTGGCTGGACATAGGTCACCGTCCGCATGGTCTGGACGGCGGTGCCGTCTTCGCCAATCGCCTGGAAGAAGAGGGGCACGCCGCTGGGCGCCAGAAAGTAGGCCGACCCATCCCGCTCCACAGGTACCGTCCCAAGCACGCACTTGCCAGGATCGTCGGCGGTCACTCCCAGGTTAGGGCTGTTCATCTCAGGCTGGGTCTTGGCCGGTACGGCGACGATCCGAAGACGCGTGATACGCTGGTTCAGCACGGGAAGGCCTGTGGTGATGCTGCTGACGAGGAACCTCCCCTCGTCCGCTTGCTCAGCGAGACGATCCGAGGGCATGGGAGGCATGGGCCGGGCCCTCAGCGGCTGCGGATAAGTGCTGGAGATGGCCGGATCTTTGTAGAGCAGCTCCAGGTTGCCGTCGGTGTCGCCGACATAGATACCGAGGCCACGCGTGGGATTCTCGGCCAGGTTGCCGCGACCCCATGCCGTGAGGAAAACCCGCTCCGATAGAGGGAAGGGGCTCATGTAATACGACCGGGGCCATCCCTCGACCTCGGGGAAACACACCTCCGGTGTGATGCGCTGAATGGGCTCGGCACCGTCCATACCTCTAGCCGGGTCCAGCATCACGAGGCTCCCGCCGGTCACGGCGTGATGCGCCGACGCGGTGAAGAGAATCTTGCGGGAGCCAGGAACCTGGCGGGCCTCGAAGGCGCAATGGAACAGAGCGGTATGGTTCCCATAGACCGCCTGCGGATTCGTGCCGTCCGGGTTGGTGGACCAGAGCTTCATGAAGGGCATGTTGTTCCTATCGACATAGTCCCATCTCGCGTAGAGGATGCGACCGTCGTTACAGACGTTGGGAGTCCACTCAAAGTTCTCGAACGGCGACAGAGCGATGACGGTCTTACGGTCCGGCATGAGCCTGTGGAGCGTGTAGACCGATACAGGTCGGTACCGGTCACCGCCGCAGCGCACGAAACTGTCCGGGCGCGGGCTTGCCTCGTCGGCGACAGCTCCGACATGCTGGACACTGGCACCTCGTCGGGTGGAGAGGAAGATGATGGAGCCGTCGGGCAGGTATCGCCCCGAGAAGTCGTCGTACTTACCACTCGTGAGCCGACGGAGCCCGGTTCCCTCCACGGTGATCTCGTAGAGATGATAGAAAGCGTCCTCGGGAATGCTGGCCTTGTCCGTCTTGTCGGCACGCTGGGCGCTTTCCGGATAGTATCGGCAATACCCGAAGAGAATCCTCTTGCCGTCATAGGAAAGATCCGGGTCAATGTAGCTGCCTTCCGGAAGGCCGGTTTCGATCTGGCGAATCTGAGGCGTGTCGGATCGGAAGCCGCTCAGAATGTACAGGCCGCCACCAGGTCGGGACCACCAGCCGTAATGCTGGTCCGACATGTGATTGAACGAACCGTTGACGCGCTTGACGAAGAGGAGGCGGTCGAAGCTAAGGAGCGGGTCCGCGAGCATGAGGCGCCGCATGGCCCACCGAGCGTTGAGATAGGCCTGATGTCGCTGTTCAGGAGGGCCGTTGGCGGCCAATGCTGCCTTCTGGAGTTCCCGCTCGCAATCCGTCGTGGGGATGCCCACGGCTCTGAGCCGCGCCACGAGTTTTCGGCCGCGCTCCAGGAGGTCCTCGAGCGGGAGAACTGACAGCGCGGGGCGATGAGGTGGACGCGACCACTGACTTAGGCTGCTCTGATCGCAGGGCTTGTTCAGGGCGATGTTCGTGGCCGGGTCGGCTGCTGCATAGACCTCCACTTCGTCGAGGTGCAGGTACGCAGGACCGGGAATG
The DNA here is from genome assembly GCA_037443035.1 of Chthonomonadales bacterium. Taxonomy (GTDB): domain Bacteria; phylum Armatimonadota; class Chthonomonadetes; order Chthonomonadales; family CAJBBX01; genus JABWBA01. The sequence goes on along the minus strand of JBBIPC010000026.1, from coordinate 37,794 downwards.
GTGCAACGCACATAGCGGGCCGCGACACCCTTCAGCGGTACGACGAGCGGCCGTCCGTCCGTAGCACCGTAGAAGGTCGGACCTGCATGCCGGTAGACCCGGTTCCAGGACCGTCCATCCACCGAAACGAGAATGGAGAGTTGGTCCGCACGGGAGGCTGCATCGCACCGGTTGTAGACGACGACCCGGTCGAGTTGCGTGGGCGTCTGGAGGTCCACCTGCCACCACGGCTCGGCGTCGAGGCCCGTGTGGAACCCCCATTGGCCATCCTTCCAGCCGTCGCAGGCGCCCGCCGCGTCTTCGGCCGTCGTCAGTGCGGTTCGGCCTTCCACACGGGCCGTCTCCTGTTCGAGCCAGTCGCGCTCGATTTCTGCGCGGCGCGGCTCCGTACTCTGAGGAGCTGCACGCCGCATGGCCACGCCACTGTAGGCCGTGCCGATCATCAGCGATGCTGCCGAGACGAGCATGGCAACTGCCGCCCATCGGCTTTGCGAACGACGGAGGCGGATATGCATGGTCGTCAACCTCCCGGCGATTCGTAGATCTCGCGAATCGCCATACACCTCGTGGTGAGTATGCCAGTGTACCGACAATCTACCGTCTCAGGGAAGTACTGTGAACTACCGGCAGGTTCGAGTGGCAAGGGATCGCCAGCGAACCCCAGTGCCGCCTACTCGGCAGGAGGACCGGAGGTGTCTCCGTTGGGATGACCACCGTTCCAGTTGAACACACCGCCTCCCAACCTGCCGAGCTGAGGATTGTGGCCGTCGAGGCTATAGTGTGCCACGCTGACGGTCCGGGCGTGTCCGTCCACTGCCACGATGTTCATCTTCCCCCAGTGGGGCGAAGGATAGGCACCCGGCATGGCGCCCGTGTCCCAGTAGGTATGCCAGATTCTATCGGTGAGGTCGTGACCGAACGGGCCATCTGCCCGTTCCCTGCCCGCTTCGACGAGCAGTACCGTCTGGGTCGGTAACTCCAGGTTGTCCAAGGGGAAGGGCCCAGGCATGAAATGGTTCCAGAAGCGCGAGTTGAGGGCGTAGCTGGAGCCGAATCGGAAGCCCTTGCGCGGATGGCGAGCATGCCCTGGCTCGTTCCATGGGCACTGGAGGATGGGCTGGCGGTCTACGTACATGCTCAGCAGGTCCACCCATGTTCGGTAACGGTCCGGGCCGGTGGGATAGTCGGGTATGGGGAATCGGTAGTCGTGATCCTGGGCATAGAGGAGCAACGCCACAGCCAAGCGGCGCAGGTTCGACTGGCAACGAACACGGCTCATGGAGTAGCTCCGGAACCGTAACGCCGGAACCCCAGCAGCGACAATAGCTACGAGGAAGACAACCCACAGCACCGACCTCCAACGGTGCCACCGGGCGCTTCTAGGGGCTGCGTCTGGAGTGTTGTTCATGGACGGTGAGATACCCCTCGGCAGTGTCTGAATCCTACATTGCGGGGAGCTGCGCCTGCCTCGCCGTGCGCCCGGACGGTGGGTCCGTTCACCAGCGCACACGCAGCGTCTGTTCGACGAGCACGCATGGCGGCCGATCATCGAAAAGCCGCCGGTCAGCGGCGTCGGCGATACCCTTCGCGGTCACTCGCAGGAGACTCCCAGGTTTCGCGCCCGTCAGGCGCAACTTCACGACGTTACCATCCACCTCCACATCCGTCACGTTCGCTCCCTCGATCTCGTAGGCGCCTGTCTTGCCGGCGGTTGCCGGGTCGAGCCTCTTGTCGAAAACAAGCCGCAACGCATCTCCCACTCGACTCGCTTCCACCACCCTAGGCGGTTCATCGTACATGTACCCGCCGATGAAGTATTCGTACGACATGGCCCCCTGGGCGCCCATACGCCTGCATGCATTCTCGAACTGACGTACCCACGCCCAGGATCGGCGATTCTGCTTCTGCGAGCCGATGTCCGCCTGCAAGACGACCGGAGCATTCGGTACCACGCGACGTATGGCATCGAGATACGGCTTGTAGCCCCGAACGTAATCTCCTTCCAGGTCCCCCTCCATCCAATCGGGCCAGTGGGTCTGCAGGCAGTGCACGTCGGGCTTGACGATGCGGACGACTTCGGCTGCGTCCTCACCGTGCAGCTCGCGCACCCGAGCCATGCCGTCATCGCCGAGCAGCGCCAGCGTCCATGTGCACACCTTGCGGTCTGGGCAGGTCTGTCGGAGGCCGTCCGGTGCGTTGACAAGATCCTTCAGGAAGTCGGTGAGGGAGACCTGGCGGAAGCGGAGCCATTTCGCCCAGAGCTCAGGATTGCGGGAGGGATGTCGTGGCGATGCCGGGTCCAGGATATCCGGCAGGTCCGTCTCCTCGGGATTCGCCTTCAGAAACGCCGATCTGCAGTACTTGCAGAAGCATGCATAAGCGGGCGAAGCGATGCCGGGGTACTCCGGCCAGTGCGGCTCGGCGATATCCACTCCAACGAACGCATGCTGCGTGAGCACCTTCGCCATGGTGGACTTCTTCCAAGCACGGTAGGCCGGATTGTTCAGGCAGAGACGTGTGTAGCCATCGTTGTGAGGCTGACCGGCCAGGTCGGAGCGCGTCACCATGCGCCATTCTTCCCAGCCGGGTGGCAGGCCCGAGGGGCGGTAGGTACCGTTGCCGAACGTAACGTACCACACACCGATGCCCCGTCGCCGGAAGGCTTCCACCAGTCTACCGTCTACATCGGTGTCGTTGACCACGACGTAATGCACAAGGCTGTAGCCCGCCGCCCGAATCTCGTCGGCAATACTCTCCGGAGAGCGATCGCGATAGTAGACGAATGTCGGGTCTACTTGCATGGACCGACCGAGAACAGGCAGGAATGCCGCATCCGCGCAGAACCGCTTGTAGCCGTAGTACAGGTTCGACGCTTGCTTGCCGCAGGAGGGGCTCATGTAGTGAAAGAAGTCGAAGGTCACGAAGTGCCGAACAAACGGTGCCTCAGCGGCGAGCTGCTCTAGTATCCGCTCGGGCGGTGCTGGCCCGAAGGCATGCGTCTTCCGATCCTCTAGTCTGAAGCACTCGAGATCGGACCACAGCTCGACCCCTCCCGCAAGACAGGCGTCTCTGAACGCCTGGAAATAGGGAACAACCCGTTCCTCGATTTCGGTGTGCCAGCCCCTGGCTCCAACGCCATCCTGGAGCATGAGGACGTCCACATTGGAATCCGTGAGCAGCGCGGCATAGATCTCCGACACACGCTTGGGCGGTGTAAGGCCCGTGAAGAACGGCGCAATGGCCACAGGCTTGCCGTCGGCGAGGCTCTTGCAGTGTGTGCTGATGGTCTGGAAGAAGCGTCGCAAGGCGGCAATCTGCGCATCGGTGAACGGGGCGTCCCAGAGCTCGGTTGGAATGTACCAGCCCGCGAAGGCGCGATGGTGGCCATAGCGTTTCCACGCGAGACTGGCGATGCGTTCGCTAGCTGCCGCAAGGGCATCGAGATAGGCGGCATCCTTCCAGTTGCTCCACCATGCCTCATCACCACGCAGACCGATGAAGATGCGCAAGCCGTGCGCGTCTGCGTATCGGAGGATGTGCTCCGTGGGATCTGGGCCAGACCCGGCGGGCATGTATGCGTGATTCCCATAGGAGAGCCACTGGATGATGATCGTGTGGAGACCGATGGCGCGCGCCGCGTCCAACTCCCTGCGCCACTCCGCGAACGTGCGGTTTGCCATCGAATCGCTGTACTGCAGAAAGCTGCCCTCCAGGCGAAGGCCCACTGGCGGCGATGCAGGCCGAACTACTAGAAAGGAGGCGAGCAGAATGGGGATCACGCCTCGACCTCTCGGCGCCCCCATCGCTGATTGAGCACAGCGAGAACGAAGATCACGAGGAACAGCACGAATCCAATAGCGGACGCATAGCCCATATGGCCGAACCGGAACGCTTGGAAGTACATGTGAAGGGCCGGTACGTGGGTAGCCAGGCCGGGGCCACCGCCGGTCAGAATGAGGATGCTGCCGAAGTCCTGGAGCGAACCGATGATGGTCAGAGTGGCCAGCAAGCGAATCTGGGGGCGTAGGAGCGGAATATCCACCGCGAAGATGCGACGGAGACCAGCTGCGCCATCCAAAGCCGTGGCATCCCAGACGTCGGCGGAGATGCCGTTGAGACCGGCCAGGTAGATGAGCAAGGCCAGCCCTCCAGCCCACGGAAAGCCCACGCCTACGATGGCCAGGAGAGCGGTATTGGCCTCACCGAGCCACGCGCGCGTGAGATTGCCCATGCCCAGCGCCTCGAGGATCATGTTTAGCAAGCCGATACTGCCATCGTAGATGAACGCCCAGAGGAGCATGGTCACCATGCCGGGCACCACCATGGGAAGGATGAACGCCGTGCGCAACACGTACTGGAGACGGCTCGATCGGAGGCCGGTTAGCAGCTCCGCCACGACGAACGGCGCGATGAGGGTCTTGGCAAGGCTCGCTAACAGCAACAGGATCTGGTTGCCCACACTGATACGGAGGAATTCATCACGACCCATAGCTACGAAGTTGGCGAGGCCGCACCAGTGCGGAGCTTCACCTGTTTCCCAGTGCGTGAAAGCCCGGTAGAGACCGATGACGGCCGGCGCGTAGTTGAACACCAAGAGGAGCGCCACGGAAGGCAGGAGCATCCCTACGACCAGCAAGAACGAAGAGTGCTTCGATGGACCGCCTTGGGTGCGTGGGTGGATTCGGCGAAGCATGGAAGGGGCGGACATGGTGCCTTACCATTCGTTCAGAGCGCAACTCAATCCTGCTGCGGCGGATGCTAGAGCCGACCGGCGCGAGATCATGCGGACTGTTTCACGTGAAACACATCCCGCGTATCCACCTAGCTCCCGCCGATGATACGCTCCACAATCCCCTCGAGCTGTTCCTCGGTGTAGTACTCGATACGTACTGAGCCACGGCCACGGACGAGCGGTTCCACAGCGACACGGGTGCCCAGTGCCACCGACAGGCTATCTTCCAGCGCCGCAAGGTTGGGATCCCGGCTACCGGGCTGCACTCCTTCGGCCTGTGCTGCATTCTCACCGCGTCGTAGGGAGCGAACGAACGCTTCAGCCTCCCGCACACTCATTTGACGCCCCAGAAACGCCTCCAACGCTGTGCCTTGGAGGGAGGGATCCAAACTCACAAGCAACCGGGCATGGCCTTCCGTGATCCGTCCATCCTGTAGCGCTTGCAGCGCACGCTCGGGCAAGGAGAGCAGCCGAGTCGTATTGGCAACCGCAGAACGGGAACGCCCCACGCGCCGCGCAATCTCCTCCTGCGTCAGGCCGAACTCGTGTTGCATCCTGTAGTAGGCTTGCGCCTGCTCCACGGGGTTCACGTCCTCCCGTTGGACGTTCTCCACCAAGGCAACGAGGAGCATATCTCTGTCGGAGCACTCCCGAACGATGGCGGGTATTGTCGCTAAACCGGCCATACGCGACGCCCGCAGGCGCCGCTCCCCGACGATGATCTCGTACCGCTCTGGACCGCGCCGGCGAACGAGGACCGGCTGCAGAACGCCGTTTTCCCGTATGGAGTCGGCTAGTTCCTTCAGGGAATCCTCGTCGAAATGCGTTCGCGGTTGGAACGGATTCGGCGCGATGCTCTCCAGCCGCAGTTCGCGCACGTTGCGTGCCACGTCGTCGGCCTGGGTTCCAGCCAGAAGTGCGTTCAGACCTCTACCGAGGCCGCGTTTGCTCAAGCTGCATCACCTCCTCCGCCAGTCGCTGATAGGCTGTGGCTCCTCGGGACCCGGGGTCATAGAGCGCTATGGGCTCACCGTGACTCGGGGCCTCGGATAGGCGGACATTGCGAGGTACGACCGTCGGCGACACCCGATCCCCGAACACGCTCCGTACTTCGTCTGCTACCTGCTGCGATAGCCGAATACGGCTGTCGTACATGGTAAGGATGACCATTGCTACGTGCAACCCCGGGTTCAGGCATTGTTGCACGATCTCGATGGTCCGCATGAGCTGGCTGACCCCTTCCAGCGCGTAGTACTCGCACTGGATCGGTACGACAGCCGCGTCGGCGGCAGTGAGGGCGTTAACGGTGAGAATGCCAAGGGATGGCGGCGTGTCGAGAAGAACGATATCGTAGTCCGCGCGCACCGTATCCAGGGCACGCCGGAGGACGGTTTCGCGCGCCACGCGGGGCATGAGCTCCACCTCGGCACCTGCTAGGTCCAGGTTCGCAGGCATCACCCAGAGATTCGTCGTGGCAGTCGGTACGATTGCGTCTTTGGATGCTGCACCCTCGACCAGGACATGGTAGACCCCGTATTCCGCCGCCGAGCCGTTCTTGCCAATGCTGTTCTTGTCTAGCCCCAGACCGCTGGTGGCGTTGGCTTGTGGGTCGAGGTCCACCAGCAGGATTCTCCTGCCCGCTAGCGCGAGATAGGCTGCGAGGTTGACGGCGGTGGTGGTCTTGCCCACACCACCCTTCTGGTTGACGATGACGTAAATGCTCAAGACACTAGAACCTCTTCTTAGTATACTTGCCTCCGACGCCGCATCCGTGCACGTTTCGCACGGACGATGGCACAGTTGCGCCGCCGGTCGCACGTCCGCAGGTACTACGTGTCCCCTCGAGCGCTCAGGGTGCTATACTGCTCCGATGGGCGACTAGGCTTTATCCGGCTCTGTTGTAACGCATCTAGTTCTGCGCCCAACGATGAGGAGTTGCCATGCGCCATTGCGATGAAGTCCTCCCGGAGTGGATGAATCCGGGCATCCTCCACGTCAATCGGCTACCAGCTCGCGCCACGACTTTTCCGTTCCCCGACCATCCGTCGGCACTCAGGGGCGACCTTGGCTCCAACCCCTTCTACCGCTGTCTCAGCGGAAACTGGCGATTCCGGCTCGTGGCGTCACCAGACGAGGTGCCTGCGCACTGGGCGTCCGAGGACACGGCCGACTGGGACTTCCTCCCCGTACCCTCCAACTGGCAGATGCATGGCTATGGCTATCCTCACTACACCAATGTGCTCTACCCGATCCCCGTGGATCCGCCCCGCGTGCCACGCCGAAACCCGGTCGGCCTCTACCGGCATGTCTTCGACGTGCCGGAGGATTGGATGGACCGGCCCGTCATTCTGCGCTTCGAGGGAGTCGATAGCGCGTTCTACGTTTCGGTCAACGGCAAGCGCGTGGGGTTTTCGAAAGTGCCGCATATGCCTGCCGAGTTCGATCTCACCCGTCTCCTGCACCCCGGGGCCAATGACCTCGCTGTGGAGGTCTTCCAGTGGTCCGACGGTACCTACCTCGAAGACCAGGATATGTGGCGACTGAGCGGCATCTTCCGGGATGTTCACCTTTACGCAACCGGCGCAGTCGCCATCAACGATATCTTCGTCCGTACCAGATTCGATGAGACATACTCGGATGCTCAGCTCGCCGTCAGCATTCAGCTCTTCAACGGCACCGACATGCCGCAGGCCGCCCAGGCGCAAGTAGCCTTGTATGGTCCGGATGGGACGCGCGTGCTCGAAGGGAACGTCGGCGATGTCCAGCATCTCGGTCCCCTGGCATCCGCAATGGCCGAACAGACTTTCGCGGTGCCATCCCCGGCCCATTGGACTGCCGAGACACCAGCACTCTACCGATTGGTTGTGACGGCTACAGACGGCAAGGGGAACGTCACAGAGTGCCGAGTAGTGAATGTCGGCTTCCGACAGATTGACATCCGAGACGGTCAGATGCTGATCAACGGCCGGCCCATCAAGATCCGTGGCGTCAACCGGCACGAGAGCGATCCTGTTCACGGACACGCGGTCAGCTACTCCTCTATGGTGCGCGATATCGAGCTGATGAAGCAGCACAACATCAACGCCGTTCGCACCTCCCATTACCCCGACGATCCGCGTTGGTACGATCTTTGCGACCGTTACGGGATCTACGTCATTGACGAGGCTGACCTGGAGTCCCACGGCGCTTCGGCACTGGGCGACTGGGGTTACTTCGCCAAGTCACCTGAGTGGAGGGAGGCCTTTCTCGATCGTGCCGTCCGCATGGTGGAGCGCGACAAGAATCATCCATGCGTGGTCATGTGGTCGCTGGGGAACGAGAGCGGCTACGGCCCGAATCATGACGCCATGGCCGAGTGGATCCACTCCCGAGATCCCTCTCGCCCCGTCCACTATTGCGAAGCGTGGCAGGATGGCGTGCCGTCGCCCATCACCGACGTGGTGAGCTGCATGTACCCCACCATCGAGCGGTTGGAGCAAGAAGGTCAGGGCAAGTCCGGTGGCCGCCCGTTTCTCATGTGCGAATACGCCCATGCCATGGGCAACGGTCCTGGCAACCTGAAGGAGTATTGGGAGACCATCTACGCGCATGATCAGCTGCTTGGCGGATGCGTCTGGGAGTGGTGCGATCACGGCATCCTGCAGACTGCCGAAGATGGCACGCCGTACTACGCCTACGGCGGCGACTTCGGCGAGTACCCGCACGACGGGAACTTCTGCATAGACGGCATGGTCTTCCCTGACCGAACACCGTCGCCATCCCTCGTCGAGTACAAGAAGATCCTGCAACCGGTGGAGGTCAACGCGGCGGACTTGACCGCAGGACGGATCCGGATCAGGAACCGCTACGACCACGTGGACTTGGGCCATCTGACAGGTTCGTGGAAACTCCTGGCGGATGGGCAACAGATTCAGGCCGGTGTACTGGTCCTGCCGGATATCGGTCCAGGCGACACGGCCGAGGTTGGTATTCCTGTGGATCTAGGAGGACTTGACGTCGCGCAGCACCATATTCTGGAGGTCAGTTTCCGCCTGGCACACGCGACGCTCTGGGCAGAAGCTGGTCATGAAGTCGCTTGGGCCCAATTGGAAGTGCCTGCAGCAGCGATACCTGCGGGGGATGGGACGCGCGCTGCCGGTGCGTTGGATGGCATGCGTCCCAAGAGCAGGTCGCTCGATGTAGACCGGACTCCCGACACGTTGGTGATCACTGGTGGTGCCTTCCATATAGCGCTGAACAGGCGTACAGGTCTGCTGGATCGTTGGCAGGCACACGGCGTCGAGCTTCTTCAGCGAGGTCCGCAGCCCCACGTCTGGCGCGCTCCCACGGATAACGATGTGTGGATCGTGCACAAGTGGCGCGACGTCGGGCTCGATCACCTGGAAATGCATGTGTACGACGTACGAGTCCTCGAGACCGGCCCTGACCGCGTGATCGTCGAGGTACCTTGCATTCTCGCGGCCAACGCGCGCGTGCCGGCGTTTCGCTGGAACATGGCCTACACGTTCGAGCGCTCCGGCGAGATCATTCTGGATCACCATCTCATGCCGTCTCTGGATCTGGAGACGATCCCGCGGCTGGGGGTACAGATGCTGCTCCCCGAAGAGCTGGAGTACGTGACTTGGTACGGACGCGGCCCCCACGAGAACTACGTGGACCGCAAAGAGAGCGCCCGCATGGGCCGCTGGACGGCCACTGTGGATCAGCTCCATGTGCCGTACATCATGCCCCAGGAGAACGGTGGGCGCACGGACGTGTTCTGGGCGGCCGTCACCGACGAACATGGGAGAGGCCTGCTCGCTGTTGCCGACCCGACCATGACGGTCACTGCCAGCCGCTATACCACGGAGGCGCTGACGCACGCCATGCATACCTACGAGCTCGAGCCCTCCGGGAGTGTTGTACTGACCCTGGATCACGCGGTCTGCGGGTTGGGAAGCGCTAGTTGCGGACCGAAACCCCTCCCGCAGTATTTGCTTCGTCCCATGGAGACGAGATTCCGTTTCCGACTGCGTCCCGTACTTCTCGAGCGCATGAATCCATTCGTCTTGGCCAGGGAAAGGACGGACAAGACGTAGGACCTCCGTAGGACTTCCCAAGCAGCAGGCGTTCCCTCCGTCCTACAGTATTCTCGCCTTAGGACCGATAGCCACCACCCCAGGATTCGGCTATTCTTGCCGTGCTGGGGATATGTCTACTGGACGATCGGAAACAAGGGACTTCGTTGCGAGGCGCGCCGCTGGCGAGGTGGGGAAAGCTCGTGTCCTGGAAAAGGCCACTGAAATAGGGTACAGTTTCCCCACTGACGAAGGCCAGATCAACCGCCTCTATAGCGCCCATCTGTGCCGTGCTGCGTTGCTCGAGGTGGCCGGTGCCCAGGATGTAGACTACGACACGGTCCTGGTCATCTCGGGCCACGCCACGGCGTTCGCGTATCACCCGCAACGCTACCAACCACTCTACGCAACGCCCGATCCGCAGGAAGTCGTGGATGATCGCCTGGCAAGTGCCACAGGTTTTCGGTTCGAACGTCCCGAATCGCCGCAAAGTGCCGAGGATGCGTGGAGGTATATTTGCTATTCCGTGGATATGGGAAAACCTGTGCATGGGTCCTGGTTGGACGACGTCGTTTTCTTAGGTTACGAGGACCATGCAGAACCCTCCGCTCGACGGCTTCTCGTTCGCGGGGGGTGGAACGTTCAACAATGGTGGGACTGGGAGATGTTCGAGAAGTGGCAAGCCGAGTTCGGAGCCATGGAACGAATCGGCGAAGCCTGCTCCAGGGTGCCGGTCTCCAAGACGCTGCGCGAGGTCATCGCTGCCATGGTCCGTTGCGCCGATGACGATCCACGCGCACATGTCCGGTACCTGGACCACGCCTCGTACGGCCTTCAAGGTCTCAAACGGTTCGCGGAGGACATCGAAGACCGGACCATGGACCCGGATCACTGGCATGCGGGATGGCTCGGCGGCCACTGCGTCTACCGGCAGATAGCCGGGCGCGACATTGCTGCACGCTATCTGGAACGTCATCTGGCTGATTTTCCCGAGACAGCACGTGCGCACATCCGTGAGGCAGCAGCTCTATTCCACCGGGCCGCCGATGCCTGGACCGAGTGGGGCCATTGGCTGGGCACAGAGTCGGGTGTAACCGATGTCGAGGACATCCGCCTACTCTGGTTGCAGCCCACGAGGCGTCGAGGTGGAGGAGCAGCCATTCGCACAGCCCTGCGCTGGGAGACGGAGGCTGTCCGTCATCTGAAGCTCGCACTCGCTCGGTTCGGTACCCCGTAGCTGCAGTGCCGGAGCCCGCGCCATGATCTCCGAACGGAAGGGAGCCTCAGAAGCCATGTTCGCAAGCGTCCTGTGCCTCTTCCTTGGCGCCATGATGATTCAGCCGCAACGTGGCGTGCTCGCTCCGGGCGCGCAGCTCGTCAGACTCGCCGACGGGTTCGCCTTCACGGAAGGGCCCGCGTCCGATAGCCGCGGAAACGTCTACTTCACCGATCAGCCCAACGATCGGGTTCTTGTGTGGACCATCGAGGGGAAGCTGGAGACGTTCCTGCAGCCCTCCGGCAGAGCGAACGGCCTGTGCTTCGACAGGAAAGGACGCCTCTGGGCTTGCGCTGATGAACACAACGAGCTGTGGGTCATCGAGCCCAGGACCAAGCGCCACACAGTCGCGGTCAAGAGCGACGACGCAGGAGGCCGGCTGAATGGGCCGAACGACGTCTGGGTCGCGCCGAACGGCGCTGTCTACTTCACAGACCCGTACTACCGTCGAGGCTACTGGCCTACTGGTACGGAACCGCGCAACCCTCAATCGGTTTTCCTCCTATCGCCTGACGGGAAGGTCACCCGCGTCGCGGACGATCTTCGCCAACCGAACGGCATCATCGGCACGCCGGATGGCAAGACCCTCTGCGTCGCGGACATCGGTGCAGGAAAGACGTACGCCTACGACATTGCTAAGGACGGTTCGCTTAGTAACAAGCGCCTTTTCTGCAACATGGGATCCGATGGCATGACCATAGACAGCGAGGGTAACGTGTACCTTACCGGCCCTGGCGTCGTTGTGTTCAGCCGAGACGGCCAGGAGATCGAGCGGATCCCGGTGCCCGACGAACGATGGACGGCCAACGTCTGCTTCGGCGGCCGAGACCGCCAGACTCTGTTCATTACGGCCGGCAGAGGCCTGTACGCCATCCGCACCCGTACACGCGGCGTCGGAAGCGCATGATCATCCGCGTCCATCGCGGTGCCTGAAGCGATGCACAATGCGGCTGCCGAGGGTGGAGGCACAGGCGGAGTACGGGCCCAACACCCTGGTGATCGAGAGTGCCGGGACAGCGAAGTTCAGGTTGTCGCTCTCGTGGCCGCCAGGCATGAGCCCGAACGTGCCCGGTGCTCCGCTGGGATTGCCGTCGACGCGGTAGCCACGCTCCGGATGAAAAAGGGCAAGCCCGATATCGTAGCGGTTTCCGACGCGCAATGCCCCGGCCGGGTTGACGACGACGCATGTGGAGTCTTGCGGTAGAGCGACTCCGGCGCCTCCCATGCCCTTGACTCGCGTTCCGTAGCCGTGACTGAAGTACCCGTCAGTGGCTACCGCCGGCGTACTACCAATGGTGACCGCCAGCACGGCAATGACGCCTGCCGCGGCCACGCACACTTGCTTCATAGTTGCAGCATGTCCTTCCTGTTTTTCGTTCCCAGTTGTGCCGTTGGGCACACGGGCTCACGTTGGTTGCCCCTGCGAGGTACAGCACCGGCGGAGGCATGCAGCGTCCCCAGCCTGCCCGCAGGACTAGTCGAAACAATCTATATGAACAGCGTCGCCTTGCTCGTACCGGCCTCGGCAAGGAATTTGGCCACGCCAGCGACCCTGAGATCGGGATAGTCAATCAGTTCATCCGTGGTGAAACCCATCAGCTCCATGCTCATCTGGCAGACGTAGATCTTCACACCGGAGTTGGCTGCCTGTTGGATGAGCTGCTCCAGCGAAAGAACACCCTTCTTCTTCATGAGCCCTTTCATCATGCCGGTCCCCATACCGGCCATGTGCATCTTGGAGAGCTTCAGCCGACCGGCACCTTTGGGTAGCATCCAGCCGAACATCTTCGCCATCATGTCCTTTGGCCCTGGGCGCTTCTTAGGGTCCCGCAACGCTGGCGTCGCCCAGAACGTGAAGAACATGACGACTTCGTCGAACATGGCAGCAGCGCCGGTCGCGATGATAAATGCCGCCAGTTGCCGGTCGAGATCGCCGCTGAACACCACCATGGAGAGTTTGTCGTCCGGTGCATTCGCCTTGAGACGCTCGACTTCTTCCTGAAGCGTCGCTACCTGAGCTGCCAGCGTTTCCGTCGTCGCAGACATGTGTTCTTTCTCGCTTGTCATCCTTCTATCCTCATCTTGTGTGCCAGCACCGAGGCTAGCCGAGAGTCGTCACCGGACACCTTCACGAAGAGGTCTCCTTGCGCAGGAAATAGGCGACTAGGGCCAGGGGACGGTAGATTACATGGGCCAGTTTGGTGAACGTCGCCAGTAGCACAAGCTCCATCGCCAGAGCCGCGTGAACGAGCAGTACGACGTCATGGATGGGGCTTGCCGACCGGATGGTCACGACGATCTCCAGCCAGAAGCCAGTGATGGCCAGTACGAAGAGAACCCACAAGAGCCACCAGTCCACAGGATCCGTCTTCGTCACGTTCTTCTCGGCTTTCGTCAGCCGGCGGACGATCGCAGCCGTCACACCTGCCAACATGACAACTCCGCTGACCGTTCCGATAACTCGAGCAGGCCAGAACGTTGTAATGTGCAGCGGCAGAAGCACAATGAACACGAAGTCGAGAGTAGTGGCCAGCAGCAGCCCTAGGAAACCCCACATGATGGTCAAGTGAACTGTGGCGGCGTTCCGGTACCACGGTTGGCCCGGTGTCGGTGTCTCGTCCCGATGACGCTTCATGGTCAGCAGCTCGACCATGGTTCGTCTGCATGCCATGGCCATGGCTGGCGCCGTGATCTTGGGAGCGTTACGCAGGAAGCGTCGCAGGACATTGCCGGCACTGATGACCGCACTGAGCACGGTCAGAACCATCACCCCCAGACCCACGTTGTGGATGGTCTGGTAGGAGACCAGGCGAAACAGCCAGTGCTGAGCCTCGCCGGGGCTACGTACCGCGACCAGGAACGCGCCGAGGATGATACCGAAGACGACCGTCATCAGGAGAAGCCCCAGGGTGCTTCCATACATGAACCGCGCCAGTCCTGTAGGCTCGGCTGTGGCGATGGCGTAGCGCCGAACGGCGGCCATGTACTCTCCAGGTTCCGCCTGCCGGGGACAGGTGTCGGAGCACTCGCCGCAGTAGTAGCACAACCACGTGTCCGGATTCCCCAGGAGCCGTGCACGGTCGCCGATCTGGCCCAGGCGTATCATCCGGCGCGGGAAGTTCCCGACCTCGTCCGAGAGCGGACATACTGCTGTGCAGTTGCCGCAGTGGAAACACGCAGATATGTCGAAGGCGCCGTGCCTCTTCAGCTCGCGTAGAAGCGATGGATCTACCGCGATGGCCATGGTTCGTACCTCATTTCTTCCGGTAGGCTAGGTAATCGCCCCGCTTCTCGTCGTCTTGAACCTTCCCGTACTTGCGCATGGCAGTGATCCACCAGAAGACGAGGTGCGTATCCATGCCCGTGACTTCGGCGATCTCCGGCACCGTCATGGCCCTATCCGCGATGGCCGTCAGAATCGCGTCTTGGATCTCCCGGTTGCGTTTGTGGGCCTCCAGCTTGGTCGGGTCCATCTTGCCCCGCTTGGCCCGGGCCTGTTTGATCTGTTGGGCGGCGTAGTTGCTCTTCGATCGTGGGGTTTCTGTCTCGCTCATATCCCTGCTCCTAGCTCTTGACAGCGACGCTAAGCGGCTTGTAGGACTTCCTGCGCCGTTCCGACGTGGCAAGACTGGCGACATCTTCTGCCACGATCGCGTCCACCATGGCGTCGAACTGATCCAGCGTCCAACCTGCCACGTTGATGGCGCGTGTGGGGCAGACTGCCGCGCAGGCTCCGCATCCCACGCACAGAGCAGGCGTTACCACAGCTCTCCGTGCGGTTACGCCGTTCGCTGTCACGTCCACCATGGTCAGCGCACCGTCGTACTCGCACTCGGCCAGGCAGAGTTCGCAGCCATCGCAGAGGTCCTGGTTCACTTCGGCCACGAACGGATCCAGCTCGATGACAGGCTTCGCTAGGAGGATAGCCGCTTTCACAGCCGCTGTCTGCGCTGCTGCACAAGCTTCGTTGATGTCCATGGGCCCCTGGCACGCTCCGGCCAGGAGGATGCCGTTGTTGGCCATTTCGACGGGCCGGAGCTTCGGATGGACTTCCTGGAGAAATCGGTCGGCGCCCACTGGCAGCTTACGCATGGCGATGAGATCGCTGATATCCCGAGGCATCATGCCCGTGGCCAGCACGACCATATCCGCGGGTATGGCCAGCTCTTCTCCCCATGTCAGGATGTCCTTCGTCGTCACCAGGATCTTGCCGTCCTGGACGTTCACTGTGGGTGGTTCCTCGTCCGGGAAGCGGAAGAAGAGCGTGCCGCGGCGCGATGCCAGCTCGTAGAGGTCCTCGTGCCCGCGTCCATAGGTCCGAATGTCCTTGTGCAGATCGTAGACCAGCACCTCCGGGAACCGGTCTTGGAGCTGCTTGACCGCATGAAGCGTCGCTGTGCAGCACACGCGGGAGCAGTAGTCATTGACCTTCCCGTCCGGCTGGGGAGCATGGATGCCCTCGATCTGACGGGATCCCACGCAGTGGATGAACGCAACGCTCCGTACGACTCGGCCGTCGTAGGTGAATCCCCCCTCGGCGGGCATGGCCTCACGCAGGACATTCTGAAACTCCGGCAAGGTCACCACGGCAGGCGTTGTGCCATGGCCCAGCTCACCCTCGATGGGTTGGTAATGGTCGAATCCCGTCGCGAAGATGACGGCGCCGGCACGTATCTCGCGAATGGACCGATCTGCCAGTTGGACGGCGATCCGGAACTTGCCAACATGCCCGTCCATCTCGGTAACGCGTGCGGCGAGAAGGATCTCGATCTTCGCGTGCGCCGTGACGCGGCCCTCGAGATCCCTTACCAGGTCCGCCGCCTTGTCGTCGGTCGGATAGACAGTGTTCAGCTCTTGCATCCGTCCGCCGAGGCAATCGGCCGCTTCGATGAGAGTTACCCCGATACCCTGATCGGCGGTAGCGAGGGCTGCCGTCATACCGGCAACCCCACCACCGATGACGGCCACGTGGTGGGTCACCTCCACAGCGATGGAATGCAGCTCTTCCTGCTGGGCCACTTTCTCGACACCTGCGGCCGTGAGACGGATGGCCTTGCGTGTGGCCCGCTCATGGTCGCCTTTGTGGACCCAGCTCGTCTGCTCCCGGATGTTAACATGCTCGTACAGATATGGGTTCAGTCCAGCGCGCTCCAGCGCTTTGCGGAATGTCGTCTCGTGAAGAGTCGGCGAACAGGCGGCGACTACAACGCGGTTCACCCGCCCGGCCTGGATATCCTCGACGATCAGGTTCTGGCCGGGGTCCGAGCACATGAATACGTAATCACGCGAGACCGCCACGTCGGGGTGGTGCGCCAGGGCTTCAGCTACTGCCGCTGTGTCGACTACGTCAGAGATATTGCCACCGCAGTGACACACATAGACGCCCACACGAACGCCGTCACGCGGTGGGGAGCCGCCAACGGCACCATCGTCTTGGGTCGGGGAGATGCTTGCTTCGGTCATCGTACCGCTCCTGCCGTAACGACCCTGCTACCCGCGAGGCGTGCCAGATAGTTGGAGGCTGCCATGGCCGCTGCCCCAGCGTCGGTGATGGCGTCCACGATGTCCTTGGGGCCTGTGGCGGCGCCTGCCGCGAAGACACCGTCCATGGTAGTAAGGTTCGGTCTCAGCTTCGCACTCGGCAGACGGACGAAGCCATCGCTGTCCGCTTCCAGAGGCACGATGCCATCACGGGAAGGAATCCAGGCGGGCACCATCCCCAGCGAGAGCACCACTAGATCGTGCTGGACCTCCTGGGGGCCGCTGCCATCGTCCTGTCGCTCGATGCGAAGGAAGAGGTTGTGGTTTTCATCCTCCCGTATGCGCGCAACCTTGGCCTTCACGAAGTTGATGCCCATGGCCTTGGCGTTCTGGTAGAACTGCTCGTAGCCCTTGCCGAAGGCGCGAATGTCCATGTAGTAGATCGTGATGTCCGCAATGGGGAGCGACCCCGAGAGGAGCATGGCCTGCTTGATCGCGTACATGCAGCAGACCCTGGAGCAATACGGCACTCCGATGCTCTTGTCGCGGGAACCAGCGCACTGAACGTAGGCGATGGAGTCGGGCGTCCGGCCATCGGATGGTCGCATGACTCCGCCGTAGGGGCCGTGGGGTGCGAGTAGGCGTTCCATCTGCAGGGGAGAGAGGACGTTGGGAAACCCACCACCTCCGTAGTGCGGCTTGACATCAATGGGCGTCAGATCGAAGCCGGTCGTCATGATGACTGCCCCGGCGTCCACCTCGATCTCCTCCGGTTCCTGAAGGAAGTCAATGCACTCAGTCGGGCAGGCCCGGGCACAGGAGCCGCATAGCAGGCAGTTCTCCTCGTCAAGGACCGGGTACTGCGGTATGGCGTTCGTGAAGGGTATGGAAATCGCCTTCCGCGCACCGAGACCGTGCTCGAACTCATCCGGTAGGTACACGGTACACGCTTCCTCGCAGCGTTTGCAGCCGATGCACTTGCTCTCGTCAATGAACCGCGGCTTCTTGACCATCTGTGCCCGGAAGCGATCCGTCGTTTTCTCCACCGACCGCAGCTCTGTGAGTGTGAAGAGCTGAATGTTGGGGTGATGCGCCACGGATGCCATGCGAGGGGTCGTGATGCAACTGGCACAGTCCAGAGTCGGAAAGACTTTGCTGAGATTGATCATGGCGCCGCCGATGCTGGGGCGCTTTTCCACTAGCACCACGGACCGGCCCTGGTCGGCCAGATCCAAGGATGCTTGGAGGCCAGCAATGCCTGCCCCCACCACTAGAACGTCGGTTCGGATCTGTCGCGTCGTCGTTTTCATCGCTGAATCCTAGGCGGCTTGCACGGCTAGGGTCGGGCGCTCCCCATCGTCGGCCAGAATGGCCTCCTGCATATCGCGGATTTCCTTGAGGAAGGCCGCCTTGCACACCGTGCAGACCGTCGTCAACTTGAGTCGGGAACTGGAAATCCCCTGGGCCTTCATCCGCTCGTAGACCCGGCCGATGCGTGCGGAAAGGCGCTGGTAGGCACCCTCGTAGGGACAGTCGGAACCGGAACTCATGACGATGATCCCGTCCATGCCCTTTCGGAAGCACCGGAGATAGAAATCCTCGGGGAAGAGGACTGGATCTGGCACGCGGATGATGTACGTCCCAGGGGAGTACTGCAGGCGTGCCTGGCCAACTGTGTTCGCGCCCGGATAGGAGCTGATCATTGTCGTAATGATCAGGATCTTGAGGTCATCCGCTGACCGCATCGCCGAATCTACTTCTTCCGGATGACGTACAGAGAGTCGTAGCCGTCACGCTCGACAAAGCCAAGGTACTCGTGACCGGTCTTCTTGCACCAGGCCGGGATGTCCTCACGGCTTCCTTTGTCACCCGAGAGGATCTCGAGGACCTGTCCCACGGCAACGCCACCAATGCCCTTCTTGGCTTCCAGCAACGGACCAGGGCACGCCATAGCGCGCGCGTCTACCGTCTTCGCGGGGGTAATGGAGTTGAGATCAGCCATCGTTCTTTTCCTTTCGTGAAGCATCTGATCTGTCGTCGAGACCCTGACTATGCCGAATACAGGCGAGCAAATGAAGGACAGAGCGGTCAGCAATGTGGTAGTAGACGTACGCGCCCTTCCGCCGACAGGCAAGGATTCCCTGATCCTTGAGGATTCGCAGTTGCTGACTGACGAAGGACGGCGCAGCGCCACAGCAATCGATGATCTGACTGACGGTACGTGGCTCGCCCGCAGTCTCGAGGTAGTCCAGGATGCGAAGCCTCAGCGGGTGAGCTGCTGTGCGGATCATCGGCACCACCCGTTCCAGAGCCTCCATGGCGATCAAAGCTCTCTCTTCCATCATGTCACGGCCTCCGGACATGATGATATCATGAGTTCACGATATAGTCAAGTCCCTATATTATTACGCCATGCTAACTGTTTCGTAGGCAGCGAGAGGAAGAGCGCCATCCCGTCATGAGGGATGGCGCCTGTTCTCGCGTCAGCGTCGGGTGAACGCGTGGGCTTCGCCGACGACGTGCGAAGCTCAGACCTCGGCAGAAGCGAGTACTGGGAACAGCTCCCCTTGGAGTGGCTCGCCCACTGGCAAGCCGAGGCCATCGGTCACCACGTGGCCACGACCGTTGTAGCCCGTGCCATCCGCCATGTAGATTGTGACGAGCGCACGCCGGGGACGCTCGGTGCGGTTCGGGCCAGCGTAGTGAAACGTCAGGGAATGGTGGAACGTGCAGCTTCCTGCGCTGAGCCGTGCAACGTAGGGATCTGGAATCTCGCGCTCGCCTGCGACGTCGCGAAGATCTTGCGGCGTCACCAGGTTCACAGGTTCCAGCTCTCCCCAGAGGTGCGTTCCCGGCAGAAACTGCATGCAGCCGTTTTGCTCGTCCACATCGTCCAGCGCCATCCAGCAGGATAGCTGACTGTAGCCGATCATGGGCCAGTAGGGTCGGTCCTGATGCCATGGCGAAGGCTTGCTATCGCCAGGCATCTTGGTCAGAAGCTGATCGTGCCATAAGCGTACCGCTGGCACGCCCAGGAGCCGGCGCCCGATCTCGGCAAGTCTGGGTCTCAGAACGTATTCGCGGATGCCGTCGTGCACCCGCCAGAGGTTCACCTTCTGAACGAAGACCTTCTCGTATTCCGGATTGGCCGCCGAAGTGTCGATACGCGCGTCATAGCGACGCGAGAGCACATCGTCAGCCGCCGCGCGTATGGCGGAGAGTTCTTCTGGCGTGAGCACGCGCTCCAACTGCACGAACCCGTTCTGACGGAAGAATGCAACGTGCTCGTCCGTCACGATGCTGTCGAGGTTCATTTTCGCGCCTCCTGATCCGCCACGTGAGGCGGAGGGACGACAGGGCCATGGTCCCACACAGTAGGGAAGTACTCCCCCTGTAGGATCTCTCCGGGCTGGACTGTGATGCGGTGCTCGATGAGATGACCAGCGCGCGGCACATAGCGCGTGTGGCCCGGCATGAAATGAACCGCGAAGCCGGGACGACCTCGCTCGCTTCGGTTGGGCGGTGTACCGTGCCACGTGAGGCAATGGTGGAACATGACTTCTCCGGCACGGACAGGGCAGGGAACGATCTCCACAACCTCACCTGCGGGGACGAACGTCGGGTCATAGTCCGGCCCCCAGTCCTCTTCCCGGATGCCCACGGTGCCACCGTCGTAGGGCCCCCAACGATGACTTCGAGGAACCACGTGCATGCAGCCGTTCTCCACATCCGCGTCCTCCAGCGCCAGCCATGCGCTGACCAGATCTGCCGGTTGGAGCACGGGCCAGTAAGGATGATCCTGGTGCCACACCGTGGGACCACCCTTGCGTGGCGGCTTGTACTGCACCTGATCATGCCAGACCCGAACAGTGTCGGTTGCCATGAGCAACGCTACCGCTTCCGTAAGAGCGGGGTGAAACAGGTAGCGGTAGAACCGATCATCGGCCTCCCAGGCGTTGACGATCTGGATGACGACCTTCTCTTCGTCGCCGTACAGATTCCGCACCGACTCCGGCTTCCGAGAGCCCCTGCCCTCGAGGATTTCGAAACATCGTGAGCGTAGGACGGCGACCTCTTCATCGCTGAGCAGGCGCCGGGCAGTCAGAAAACCGTTCTCGGTGAAGAAATCGAGATCTTGCTTCGAGACAATGGATCCCATACTCTCCTCGCATGAGGCGCTAGTAGCGCGGAAGTCGGCACCGACGATCTGCCGGTGACATCCGCTTGACGCATAGTACGGATCCACTGCGTTCGGTGCTCCGGCTGCAGGCGCGTACAGCGACAGTGGATGATTGCTCGTCTCGTCCGCGATCTTGTCAGATGCTGGCGGCGCGCGACCTTACGCATCTGCTGGACGTAGCCAGCAGGAACCGCTGGTACGACGCAGAAAGAGAGATTGCTATGAAAACCCTGCACGATCGCACTATTCTGCGAGACCTGGCCAAGCGTGTGGCCGAGATCGGTGCCTCATCCGAGATGGAGGCGCGCCGTCGGGAGTGGAAGCGGCACAATAGCTTGCATCCCGGCAAACCCATGATGCTGATCTTTCCTGAAGGCTCGTGGGGCGAGTTGCTGCCGGAGAGCGTCCTCGGATGCGAGGAGCCGGCTGCTCGTCACATGGAATGGGACCTCAGGCATCGGATCTACACCTTCGAGCATTTCCGCAGTGACAACGTAGTGGACGGCGAGTGGGTGGTCCACAAAGCCATCCGGAATACGGGCTGGGGGCTGGAGCCGAGGCATCGCGATAGTCCAGAAGCCCGCGGAGCTTGGGCGTTCGATCCCGTCATCTGCGAGCCTTCAGACATGCGGAAGCTCCATTTCCCGGAGATTGACGTTGATGAGAAGGCCACGCACGAGGCTCTCGAGCAGGCCCACGAGCTTTTCGGGGACATTCTCCAGGTGAAGCTCAAGGGTGTGGCGCATGTCAGTTTCCACCTCATGAACCTCTGGACTGGCTGGCGTGGCCTCGAGCAGACCATGCTCGATATGTGCGAGAACCCCTCGTGGCTCCACGACGCTATGGCGTTCCTGGAAGAGGGCCATCGGAGACTGATACAGCAATACGTGGAGCACGACCTCCTCAGCTTGAACAACGACAACACCTATCACTCCTCTGGCGGCAATGGATGGACCGACGAGCTGCCTGCGCCGGGTTTCGATGGCAACCACGTACGTCCCTGCGACATGTGGGCCAGCGCGGAGTCACAGGAGATGGCACAGGTAGGGCCACGCATGCACGTCGAATTCGCTCTTCAGTACGAAAAGCGCCTGCTGGAACCATTTGGCCTCAACGGGTACGGCTGCTGCGAGCCGCTGACGGACAAACTGGACGACGTGCTCACGATCCCGCACATCCGCCGTATCTCCATCGCTCCCATGGCCAACGTGGAACGGTGTGCAGAGCGCCTGGGGAGTCGGGCCATCTTCTCATGGAAGCCGGATCCGAGCATGCTGATCGGTGACTTCGAACCGCAGAAGATCCGGAGCTATATTAGCTATGCCCTCGAAGTCACGCGCGGCTGCATTCTCGAGATGATCCTCAAGGATACGCACACCTGCGAGCATCATCCCGAACGGTTCGACATCTGGACCCAAGTCGCGCGGGAGGCCATCGAGGAGTTCGCGGGGTGATGGGCTCCGTCCAGATCCTGCAGTTTCGGACCTGTTAGCAGCATCTCGCCCCTGGACCATGAGGGGTGGCGAACGTCGCGGCATGGTCCTGTCTGCACGCACTTTCGCCATTCCCCCACCTACAGAGCGGGCTGACCTCAGGAGGCAATCAGCGTGCCACGGCGGCAGCCGGCACTGTACTCGCGCCGCCCCTCACCCTAACCCTCTCCCCGCAAGCGGGGCGAGGGAACTAAGGGCAGGAGGCATCACCCTCCCCGCAAGCGGGGAGGGTTGGAGAGGGGGCGGTCCGCCAAGGAATGCGCCGCATTTGGATGGCAGGTGGCCACAGCAAGGCTTGGACAAAGATTGGCAGCGTTCCTTCGCGGTTGCCAGCGCGGTCCATATGCACCCCCTCACCCTAACCCTCTCCCCGCAAGCGGGGCGAGGGAACTAAGGGCAGGAGG
>JBBIPC010000026.1:0-15071 GCA_037443035.1 Chthonomonadales bacterium | reverse complement strand
CCCCTCACCCTAACCCTCTCCCCGCAAGCGGGGCGAGGGAACTAAGGGCAGGAGGCATCACCCTCCCCGCAAGCGGGGAGGGTTGGAGAGGGGGCGATCCACAGGGGACCGGCCCTCGCTCAATGGGAAGTGGCGCTACGACGGGCTCAGTACCGGTCACGCCAGCACGCTTTCCTCTATGCAGCCGAGATCGAGAGCAGACATACTCGCAATGTCCAACGAGGGGTGGAAGAAGAACAGCGGATAGCAGTAGTGTACAATGGAGCATATCATAGGAGGCTATGGGAATGCGCGTTGCACGTCTGCTGGCGTTTGTGGCTCTATTGGGCATGCTCGTTGCCGGTTGTGGTAGCGGGACCAATATCACCAACGGGTCGGGCCTGCAAGGTTCGTACAGCGGCGCTTACCGGATCGTAGAGGGCTCGGCAATCGAGGAAGGCTCTCTTACCGTTGTCATAGGGCCGGATGGTGCCTTATCCGGGGTGATGCTGGACAATGCCACGGCAGGTTCGAGAACCCTGACTGGCACGGTACGGGACGATCGGCGCTTCCACGGGACGCTGTTCCACCCATCGGATACCTACTCGCTGGAGGGCAATCTCACCATGGTGGATCCGAAAAGGGTCGTTGGAGTCCTCGCCCGTACGAGCAGTACCGGAGTCCCTGCAGGCACATTCAGCATAGACTGCACCGCCAACTGAGACGCCACCCGTGTCGGCGCCGCCGCTCTCTGGCAAACAGGTCTGCACACGGGACCGGCGGGTCGCACACGCCCACTTAGGAAGGACCATTCGACATGTCACGTAAGCCCAACATTGTGCTCTTCGGCATCGATTCGTTGCGCGCAGACCACATGAGCTGCTATGGGTACCCACGCCTTACCACCCCACACATTGACCGCTTCGCCCAGTCGGGAATGCTTTTCGAGAGGACCTACAGCCCTCACATCCCTACGACAAGCGGCTACGGTTCCATGCTCACGGGCATGGATTGCTTCACCACGCAGGTCGTAGCTCTGCGCCACAAAGGTGGGCTTCGACCAGAAGTCGCGACGCTCGCGGAGATTCTGCGTGAAGCCGGCTATGTATCCACTTGCGTGGGTTTCCGGGGCAATCCGGCTTCGCGCGGTTTCGATAACTACGTGGATTTCCCAGGATGGGGCAGTTGGAACGAGGGACGCAGTCCGAAGGCCGAGAACCTGAACAAAGTCGCGGTGCCTGAACTCGAGCGCCTGGCACAGGGTGACAAACCGTTCTTCCTCTTCCTGCGGCACATGGACCCCCACGCCCCCTACCTACCTCCCGAGCCTTTCGAGCGGATGTTCTACCATGGCAACGAGTGCGACCCCTCTAATCGTTCCATGGATCCGGTCATGGCGTTCAAACCCTTCCGCGACTTCTTCGCGAGCTGGATGCCTCCTGGAATCACGGACAAAGACTACGTGATCGCTCAATACGATGGGGCCGTGGCCTACATGGACGCAGCCATGGCCACACTCTTCACAGCCATGGAGACCCTGGGTGTGCTGGACAACACCATCGTCGTCATCAACGCAGATCACGGGGAGACGCTCTACGACCATGAGTGCTGGTTCGACCACCATGGTTTGTACGACAACGTCCTGCACGTTCCTCTAATCCTCCGGTATCCGCCGAAGATCCCTGCCGGGAAGAGAGTCGCAGGTTTCAACCAGCACAAGGACCTCGTACCTACACTACTGGAGCTTGCCGAGATACCTGTGGACATCCAGTTCGACGGCCGGAGCCTCATGCCCATGATTCGCGGGGAAGTGGCATCCCACGAGAGCAGCTTCTACATCACGGAGTGCACATGGATGCGGAAGCACGGATGGCGGACACCGGAGTGGAAGCTCATCCGCGCGTTGGAACCGGATTTCCACTTCAAGCCGCCTGTGGAGTTGTACAACCTTGTCGAGGATCCCGAGGAGAATAGGAATCTCGCAGAGAACAGACCGGACGTTGTGGAGGCGTTGACGGCTCAGATGGAGGCTTGGATCGCGCGCCGCGAGCGAGAAACGGGATTGCCGAATCCCATGTACCACCAGGGAGATTGGCACGGCCACGCAGGCATCGGAGCCTTCGAGACCTCACAGCAGGCTTACGATACGCTTCATATCGGCGATCCCGCTCAAGCGGCCCGTCTTCAGTCGGAATCCCGCAAGTAGCCGGGCGACTGGTAGTGCGGTCCGTCAAGTGGAACGCCAGGGAGATGTCGCTGAGAATCGGAAGCGCGTGGTCCCCCGCTCTTAATTCCTGAGGGGACCACGCGCTCTCGCTACTGCACAAGGAACGCGTGCACCGTCACACTGGCGTTGCTCGCTACGGCACCTTGATCGTGGTGGACTCCGGTCGGTACTGCGGCATGGAACCCATGATGAGCATCTGGTAGACGTCTGCCGGGTTGCTCCTCGTCCAGTCGTTGTTCCCCTCCAGCCGGCCAGAGGCATTCCAGTGGAGGGTCGTCGTCGTTTGGTAGGGGATCAGGAGGCCATTCCAGACTCCGGGTGGGTGTCTCTGCGCGAACGTTAGCACAGAGAGCTTATCATCGATGATCGGGCGCTTCGAGTAGACGTGCACCGTCACGCTCTGCGAGCCGCTCCCGGCGTTGGTGCACTCCACGGCGCCTTCGAGGGTCAACGTCAGGTTGCCGGGACCTCCCTTGCGCGGGGGCGGAAGCACATATTTCGGGATCGTCACCTCGGCTGGGGGGCTATGTCCATCGGGGATGGCGTCCATGGCGTAGCTCACGAGGTGATTGGCACCAGGTACCCAGGTAGATGTCCCGCTGGGGCCTGTAAGGGTTCGGAACGACGTTCGCCCGATGCGTCCTATTTCCACCTGATAGGTCACCCAGTCGTTGGGACCGGCTCCCACAAGGTCCGCGGGGTCCAGGTTCAGGTCGGTCCGGCTCACCACCCCAAGGTTGTGCAAGGTGTTGTTCCAGCCACGCTCGTGGGAGTCGATGACAAACGCTTTGGTACCGATGTCCCTGACCTGCATCATGCCCGTCAGGACGACACGTCGCGGCCCGACTTCGGACGGGTGGCTACCGAAGGTCGCGTAGTAGGGATCCGTGTCGCTTAGCTCCACCTTCACGATGGCACGCCGGCGCAGACCGCCGCCTCGACTGACGCCGTCGGGCCCCACGCGGCTCCCTTCGTAGGCGTTCCTGTCGGAAACCGGTGGCGTGTTGCGGTAGGCGGCACGCTGGGCGGCTCCGAGGGGCAGAGTGGTAAGCGCGCCGGTCCTGGGATCGACGCCATCGAGCCACGCCCGCACCGTGGCCTGCAGCGCCGCATCATGTGCCATTTCCGTGTGGGTGATGGGCAAATAGACGTTGAAGGCCGGCACTCCCAGTTCGGCGCTCCAGCGTGGCACGATGCTGTCGGTGGCGCCAGGGTCACTATTGAAATGGTAGATCCAGGGGAAGTAGCCATAGGTGCTGCGCGTGGCCGGGCTCCAGAAGGGTGCGAAGGCAATGAACGGGTCACGGAGGCCTTCCAGCCGCATGCTCGTGCCGATGACGGCGGCATAGGCCACGTCATCATGGAAGGGCCTGGCGTTGAGTTGCGCCAGGCGGCCGCTGTTGACGCAGAACTCCTGATACGCATGGCGGGGCTGCGTCCGTGTCGGGGGCAGTGCGTTAGGAAGCAAGCCCTTGGACTCGAGCAGGTCCAGTAGGTCCTTCATCGTTAGCCACCGTGTGCCCGGGCCGAGGAGTCCCGCGCTCGCGTTTCCGATGAGCGTGCTTCGGTAGACTTCGCAGACCATGTTGGCGAGTGGGGAGCCCTTGTGGGGCGTTCCCAGCGTGATCAGCTTACGCACGTTGCGGCGGCTCTCGAACTCGGAACCTGGCGGATTGCCGGCTTGTTCGACGTACCAGCGTGTGAGGATGCCGCCGTAGCTATGGCAGACGCAGTCCGCCTTTTGAAGAGCGATCCGCTTGCCAGCCGGCTGGCCACCGCGTGGCTGGCTGCCGAATCCGGCAAAG
This sequence comes from Chthonomonadales bacterium, assembly GCA_037443035.1. Classification (GTDB taxonomy): domain Bacteria; phylum Armatimonadota; class Chthonomonadetes; order Chthonomonadales; family CAJBBX01; genus JABWBA01. The sequence goes on along the minus strand of JBBIPC010000026.1, from coordinate 11,060 downwards.
TAATAGCCGTCGCGGAACGCCTGACACGCCCGCCCAATCATCTGCGCCACGAGGGCGTAGCGGTTGGACGTGACCCCCATACCCATGGTCCTGCCTTCGCCGGGTCTGAGGGGATCCCGTCCCGAGTGATCGACTCGGAAGTTCACGCAGTGGAAGCCGAAGTTGTTCGGGCCCACGTCGAACATCATGGCGAAGGAGCCGGGCTTGGATGCGTCGTACCACACGGCGGGGCTGCTGGCGATACCGTGCACGAGCACGAGAGGGGGTCGGACGAGGGCGATGGCGTGCGGCTTGGTGCCCTCGGCTAACAAAGCGCCCTGGGCAGTAGTCAGGCGCACGGCCAGGCGAAGTTTCCGTTCCTTGTGTGGGTCCAGCGGTGCAGCCATATGGAACTCGAAGGGAGGCCGATAGTAGCGGGCATCCACCACCATCAGCCCTGTCCCGGGATCCTGCTCACCCGGCAAGGCCACGCCCATTTGGTGAACCTGGAACGTGCCACCCGGAGCGAACGTCTGATCTTCGAGGCTGCGGTACTCCCCTTCGAAGCCGTTGGCGGGCAGGGGACTGAAGCGCCGCGTGTTCTCGGGCATGTGGCCGAACGCCAACGAGATCCGGCCGGCTCGAATGGCCTCGTACAGAATGGGACTGGCGTGGACCCGCATGAGCAGCAGACCGCCGTCCGGTACACCCGCCTGCCAGTCGCAGGCAATGCCGTCTGGCTCCTTGTCGGGCGGAATACGGTTGACACGTAGGGTGGAGCTGCGGCTCGTGATGCCCGTGACGTCCGTGAAGGTGATGACGAGCTTGGTGACCGTAGCGCGCACGGCGTTGCTAAGGCACCCTTGTCCGCTACCGTCCGGGTCGAGTTCGGCCTGTATGCGGACCTCGCCGGGTTTGCTCTCGTTGACCCCCTCCACATGGAGGCGGACCGATCGAGCATTGCCGAGGACTGCGCTAGCCGGCAGCCACACGTCTGGTGGGATGAAGTCTCCACGGTTCACGGGTTCGATGCGCCTACTGCTGTTATTATCGCGGGTCCAAAGCCGCACGAATCCGCCCGAGCCTGGTGTGAATATGGGAAGGCGGCGCACCCTCGGGTCCGACGGGTCGCGGGTGACACGCGCAGGATCGGCCGCCGAGTAGCGAAACCGGAGGCGAGCCTTGGCCAGGTCCACGCCTCCCGATACGCGCACCTCCAGGGGCGGAAAACCGACGCCGACGTTGGGCGGGGTACCGCCGAAGCGATTCAGTCCTGAAGCGAAACCGGGCACGCCTGTTCCGAGACGGTCGAGGTTGCTGGCGATGAGGATCTTTCCTGGCAGGTTGGGATTGTCCTCGACGGCGGCGTCTTTCTCGTCAATGGTCGAGTCGTTGTTGCTGTCTATGGCGAGCGTGAGGCGCACGACGGTGATCTTCTGTTGGGCCGATGCCGTGTTGCCCTTGCCGTCTCGGGCTGTCCACGTGATGATCGTTTCGCCCAGGGGGAATGGGCTGCGAAACGGCTTGCCGTCGCTGCGTGTACCCCTGCCGCTCAAGGGAGGGCAGGTACCGCGGACGCGAGCACGCCCTGGGTCTACGTGGGCCGCGTTGTAGTCCGGTGCTTCTGCGCAGGCGACTTTGTCCGGCGGCGGCGTGATGGTAAGTATGCACCTGTCGGAGCGACCACCTCCGCCGGTCGTCTGGTCGATCACGACGTCCGTGGTGTCTGTCACGTCTGTTTGGGCGAGCGTGGGCGTCAGGTAGAAGGACAGGGACGCGCCCAGCAAGACCCGACAGAGGCGGGCATAAGCGTTGCATCGAGCGATCACGGGGGACAGGATCATTTCCGCAACCTCCTATTGCAAGCTGATAGGCAGGCCCACGCCCATGACGAACCTCGGGCCGTTCGGGGCGCGCCCGGTGAGGTCCGCGAGTGCGGGGGTGATGACGAGGCCCGTACGAGCGGAGACGAGCCACGATACGCCAACGTTCAGGTCCTGACCCGTCCACTCGGCGAAGAGGGCGGTCTTGTCGTCGAGTTGCGCCGATACTCCGGCGAGGACGGTGATCGGCCCGTACTTGCTCGCGACTTCCCTGGCGACTTCTCGGTAGACACCCTGATTCGCTCCCGCCCAGAGGTACGAGAGGCCGACAGTGGCCGAGACGGTGCCGAACGGCTTCGAGCGATCCTCATGCAGGCGGTATCGGCGACTTGCCACGAAATACAGCTGGGTCGGAGCATCGCTCCCGCCGCCCCACACCAAGAAGTTGCGTAGGCCGACGGCCAGACCGGTACCGTCTGGCCGCTCGTGGAAGAGCTTGAAGCTGAACGATCCTCTGCGGGCGAAGCCCTCGTGGACACCGACGGATAGGATGTTGAGGCCGAGGTCCACGCCGAGGGTTCTCGCATCGCCAAAGCCAACGGCCCATCCTGCGGCACCGTCGGCGGCTGAAGCGATGCGGGTCGTATTCTGGAAGCCAAAGCCAATGGCCATGCGCCCATGTCCACGCCCGAAGGCGGTGGGCAACCCGAGGGTACCGGCAGGCGCTGCAACGGATTGGCGGAGGACTTCGAATGTGGGAGTGCCGTCTTGGTCGGGCGGAGCCGCCTGTTGGGCTTGCACCGACAGGGGGGCGGCAAGAAGCCAGAAAAGCAGCAAGGCTCCCTTAGTATGCATCTTGTGCACGGTATCTCCCTCCTGGACCGCGCGCAGGCGGCGCCAGCAGAGCGCCGCGAAAGGACGATGCTTGCGTCTGGCTCGATTCCGGCGAGGCTGGAACTGCAGTAACAGGCTCCGCGCCGGATACCACGCCTTACGAAACGGTGACCGAAGGGCGTTCCTTAGTTAGTCTAAATATTCTGCTGCGCGCGAGACCCAGGAGTACCGGAAGTGAGAGAGGCTAAGCGTCTGAGACAAGATATCCTGTCGTGTTACAGCGTTTGACCTTTTCGAAACGCTGCTCTAGGCTGGCTGCATGCAACGTGCCGTGTGATTGTGCCTGGGGAAGACTCAGGATTTCTCCCCGTGGGTATGGGGCTCCACGACCGGGCCATGCCAATGGGAGTGTTCGTGGATGAGATTCACGCGAAGGAGAAGCGAGCGATCGTTCAGTATTTCGTGACAGAGTCCATCGGCCTCCAAGCCGTGCTGCTCGTTCATAACGACGACGCGGTCAGCCAGGAGCGGGACGATGCTCAAGTCGTGGGTGGCCACGATGAGTGTCTTGCCAGCTCGATGGAGATCGCTCAGCATGTGATTGAGCCAGTGCTGACTGCGCGGGTCCAGGCCGTTCGTAGGCTCGTCGAGAAGGATGACCTGCGGGTTCACGGCCAGTACCGCTCCGAGAGCCACCTTCTTCTTCTCGCCACCGGAAAGACGGAAGGGCGTCCGATCCAGCAGTTCCTGCACACCTAGCATAGCTGCGATGTCGGCCACGCGCTTCTCCACCTCGCGGACCGGTAACCCCAGCTGCAAGGGCCCGAACGCGATCTCCTCCCGGACCGTGGGGGAGAAGAGCTGCGCGTCGGAGTTCTGAAAGACGAGACCCACGCGCCTCCGAAATCGCCACGCTGCTTCGCGATCACGGAATGCATGTTCAGTGACAGGTTCACCGAACGCCGTGAAGCGACCCGATGTAGGGAAGACAAGGGCATCCAGCAACTTCAAGAGGGTGGACTTGCCGCATCCGTTGGCGCCGACAATGGCGATCCGCTCGCCCGCACGCACACGGAAGTCGCTACGCACGAGGGCCGTCTGTCCCTCGGGGTAGGCGAACTCCACGCCGTCCAGGCAGAACACTGGCGCATGATCCGTAGCAGATCGCCCGTTACGCTCGGACATTCCCCGCTAGGGTCCCCCAACCCGTGTGGTCCATAGCAGATAGGCAAGCAGCACCGCCACAACCGAGGAAAACGCGAGATCCTGTGCGCGGAATCGAAACCGAGTCAAGGATCGGGCTTGACCCGTCCAACCTCGCGAAAGCATCGAATCGTGGACTTCCTCCACGAGTGCCAGACTCCTCGCCAGAAGTGCTCCCATAGCACTGCCAACGAGGAGTCGGCCGCGCGATCCCTCGATGGCTCCGACCATGCGGCTAACTCGGGCGCTGAACGCGTCATCGGCAGCCTGTATCATCACTGCAAGATAGCGGTACGTCATGCCGAGAACGGCCACGACGATAGAGGGAAGCCCCAGACCACGCAGGGCCGCCAGCAGAGAAGCCCAGGGGGTGGTGAGGGCCACAAGGTGAGCAACGGAGAGCGCGGCGGCCACGCGGACCACGATGCGAAGGGCAACCCACACGCCGGGTGTGGTGATAGTCAGCCACGGAGAAGCGCCAAAGGCAAGCAGGGGAGGACCAGGAGTGCTTACGCGCAAGGCTGCCGGAAGGGCGACCACTCCTGCGAACACGACGGCGACCCACCATACGCGCAGCACAAGAGTCCGCGGCGAGATGCCGGAAAGCCTGCCCAGCCCGGCCACGGACAACCATGCAGCGGCAAGCGCCGGCAGACTGTGCGTCAGCGATATGCAGAGGATCGCCGCGAGGGCACACAGGACCTTAGTCCGGGGATCCAGGCTCTGAAGGAGACCACGATGGCGAGCAGTGCGTTCCGCGGCGAGTTGCTCTGCCATACTGTGCACCAGATGGTGCAGAGTCCGCTCCGCGAACCCGCGCACCTGCGTAGTGGGACCGGCGCGCGGCCTCTGTTCTGCTGATGTGTCGTCACTGCATAGCCACTCGGGCAGCTCTCCTTCGCGAACCGTGGAAGTGGGTGGAGGACCTTCAGTGTCACTGCCGTCGCTGTCGTGCTGACGGCGCGCCAGCAGCCGTCCCACGATCAGAACGAGACCCGCGACGACGGCCGCTCCCACGAGGCCGGAGATCACGTAGAAAGCAGGTCCGCGGTCGCTCAGGTAATCCGGCAAAGGCGGTGTTGCCACCGGTCGCTCCTCCATTTCGGCAAGCTTGGGTGGCACGTAACCGGCCCGCTTCTGCAGTTCCTCCCTACCCCATTCACCCCAGGCCTCGCCGGTGGCGAGCAGACCCAGCGGCGAGAGCGCGACCAGCGCGGCGAGGGCGAGCCACAGCCACTGCAGGCGGGATGCCCTCTCCTCCCGCTCGATGAGGCCTGCGACGGGAACCCCGGCGGCCTGTGCATAGCGAACGGCGATAACGGACACAACTGCCTCGGCGAAACCTGCGATGGTCAGGTGGGGAATCATCATCGCTGGTACCGTAACGCGCAGGTCGAAGGGGAAATACAGGGCCCGGCCGAGGTGATCGTGATACAGCCACGGCTGGATGCCCAGCAAGACAGCCGTAGTGAGGGCCGCAACGTTAGCCCCCACATAGGCACCCAGTCCCACGGCGAACGCACGGCGCGCCGGTGTGCATTGACTGCCGGAGGAAGCCAGACGATAGACGGCATATCCCGTCAGTGGCATGGCGCACGCCATGGTCAGGCAATTCGCGCCGAATGCCAGGATCCCCCCATCACCGAAGAAGAGCGCCTGGATGCCCAGAGCCACGCTTACACCCATGACGGCAGCCCAGGGGCCAAGCGCGACGGCTAGAGCCACACCTCCGACCGCGTGAACCGTGGTCCCGCCAACGACAGGAATGTTGAACATCATGATGGTGAAGGCGAATGCCGCACCCAAGGCGAGCAACGGTACCTGCCGTGTGGTAAGGGTCCTACGCAGCACTCTTAGTGCGCCGTACCATATCGGGAGCATAACCGCGCCCGTCGCGGCCGATGTGGCGGGGCTGATCACGGAGTCTGGAATGTGCATCGTAAGCTAACCCTATGCTCCCTCTGCGGCGATGTACCGGCCCATTCTGGCACACGCAAGCCACGCGTTCAACGAAACACAGCGTACCCTCCTGCGCACTCCGACGGCCAGGCAGGACGGAGCCAGTACGGACCGAATAACATAGGGCAACGCATTGCCGATACGCTTGCACCCTGGGAGGTCGCCCGTGTTTCCAACGCCCGCTCTACCGCCGCCCCGCGCCGTGTCGTGGACTCCCACGGAGCGGGTACTGCCCGCGTTCGTCACCGACGGCCGGCCCGAGACCTATGAAATTCTGCGACAAACGGCGCACCAGGACCCGGCGGACTTCGGCCTTGTGTGGGACCAGCCGGTTACCGTTGGAAAGCTGGTGGTGCGCTTCGCCTCGCTGGGTGGAAGAAGCTTCGAGCCGGACCCGAGAGCGGCCAGGGTGGAGGTCTGGGAGGGGAGCCGATGGCGGCCGGTAGTCGCAGATCTGGAAATCGACACGACCCGCGTCGGGGAGCTTGCTCCGGCCCAGATGCGCGGCAGCGTGCAATGGACGTACCGCTTCCATCCCCGCACGACACCGCGGATCCGCCTGTACTGTCCAGCACCGGCCCACAGAGACTTGGGCTACCAATGCATCGCTGTGGCAGACCTAACTGCATCTCCTGACGGAGCAACGGATCCGCGGGGTACTCTGCACCGTGTAGGGCCATCGCTGGAGCCACCCGCCTGCCTGAAGACCGGCGGCAACCTGGCCGTGAAGGAGGCGGGCGCTACGGTCACTCCGGGCAATCCCTGGCGCGTCAGTTGGATCCGTCCCATGATGGTCAGCCGCGTGCGAGTCCCGAAGGGTGTACACGTTCACCAGGTGGCATGGGCCGCCTATGGAGGCAGCAGCCAGGTAGAGGCGCTGGAGCAGCGCGCCGATGGATGGCTGACCTTCTCGCCGGTCTGTGTGGATGGCCTGATAATCCACGCGGACCGCCGGTTGGGCTCCAACGTGGTGGTAGCATGCGGTCCCGAGGTTGCCGACTACTACGAGGCCGTTCGCCTCAGCCGTACGGACATGCTCGGCCAGCGATTCCGGGCTGCGCCACGCCAGGACTTCGCGACGATGGCGACGTTGCTACAGCCCATTGACTTCACCAAAGCGGCCATCGGGCGGCCCGCCGACATGATCGAGACGATGGTGACGTGGACCGGAACCTTCTTCCAAGTGCTGACGGCGCCGTGCCAGGACCCGTCCACAGGTGCCCAGCTACCAGCCCAGGCGCTGGATCGGTGGTTCGCACCTTTGCCTGACGGGAAACCGCCGGATTGGTTTCGCACGACCTCATCGTGCCTGGACGGATGGCTGCCGGCCGTCGTCACGCGTTACGAGCTGGAAGGCGTGCGCGTGACCCAGACGGTCTTCGTGACGGCTCCGGATGCGCCTATCTACGGCACGGTCTCCATGGTGACATTTCAGAACACGTCCAGCCGGCTGCGGCGGCTGCCGTTTCGCATGGCAATGGGCCTCCGTCGGATCTACGGGACACCGGTTACGCCCTTCCTGTCCGATCCGCTCGTTACTGGATATCGGTTGGATGCCGATGATCGGACTGTCCGTGACGGGAATGGGGAGATCGTTCTGCACGCATTCCAGCGTGGCCGGTTCGGTGGCACAACCCGCGAGCCGCACATTTGCAATGACGTCCTCTTGCAGCCGGGGCAAGAGGCGACGCTGGCCTACTTCGTGCCCGACGTCACGAGCCCCATGTCCGATGCCGCGGCCATCGCTCAGTCCGATCCGAAAGCGCTTCTCCGCAGTTTCCGACAGTACTGGCGTCGGTTCCTCGGCCCTGTGGCAGACCTTACGCTTCCGGAGCCTGGCCTGGCCGATGCTTTGCGCAATCTTCTGGTGCAATGCGCTGTCATCGGTCTCGACGGCGATGCCGCGCGTTATGGAGCCTACCACTACGAGACCTACTTCGGGTTGGAAGAGGGGTGGACAGCGGTGGCGCTGGCCCAGTTCGGCCTGGGGGAGTACGCTCGGCGTGTCATGGATTACATGCTCTCGGATAGTGCGTTGGACAAGGGCAACTACCACCATCAGTATCGTAATGGTCTGGCAGCGTGGTACGCCGCCGATGTGGCGCGCCTATGCCCCAACGCCAACTGGTTGCGGAGCATCGCCCCGGCGCTGCGTCGCTGCGCCGACTGGACCATCCAGCAGATCGAAGCGAACAAGGACCCCAAATGGGGAGGCATCCTGCCTCGGCATGTGTACGGCGGCGATATCGGCATGCCGGCCTACAGCTTCTACGCCAACGCGGCCTGCTGGCGTGGGCTGAACGATACGGCGGTGCTCATGGGCATGCTTGGCGATACGGAAGCCGCCGCGCGGTACCGCGAGGCAGCCGACCGCTACCGCAAGCGGCTGACAGAGTTGGCGGATACTCTGGTGGACCGGTCCACGGGCCTCCCGTTCCTTCCCATGTCGTTCGGCCTCCAGGCGGAGGCCAGAGAGAAGGAGCCTCCCTATGCCGTGCTCGCGGCCGATGTCCCCGCTTCGGACACGTGGAGCTACCTGGCGAACTACTGGAACCTCTTCGCGCCCTGTTTTCAAGAACTGCGGTTATTTCCCGTAAGCGACGATCGCGCGCGCTGGGTTCCTCGGTACATGCAAGAGCGGGGAGGCGTCCTTGCAGGGCAGGTGCGTTTCGCCAACGCGCTGGACGGAGTCTACGGCAAGGGCTATATGCAGGCGCTCCTGGACGCCGGCGAGCGGGAGGAGTTCGTGACGTCGCTCATGGGGCTGTTCGCGGTGGCCATGTCCCGGAACCTCTGGAGCAATCCCGAGGTGAGCGGCGTGTTCCCCCTCCGCACGGATAACCTGCGGACATGGTGGGAATATGCCCGGGAGCGGTGGTTCTGGATCTACCGGTACGGCGGCGCGTGGGCGCAGGGCTGGCAGAATCAGGAAGGAGAGCCGTTGGCGGCGGGTGCGGGCATGGCGGTCCAGCTACTGCGCATGGCACTCGTCCGGGAAGACTACGCCGACGATCCTCCCAGGGATCTGAGGCTGCTGGATGGCGTGCCGAAGCCCTGGTTCGAAGCAGGCAGTCGGATAGTCTGCGGAGGGATGCGCACGTTCTTCGGTACTCTATCCATCGAAGCTACTGCCACGGCGACGGGGATGACAGTTCGTATCCAACCGGACGGAGCATGCTCAGCGAGACGGGTCCTCCTGCGCGCTTGTGGCCCGGACGGCCGGCCGCCTCGTGTGGCGACGGCTAACGGCACGCGACTGACCACGGAGGGCGAGATGGTGGTCATTGGCCCGCTATCGGGCATCACGACGGTGGACGTGAGATGGTGAGTGGGACCGACGGGGGACCGCCAGGTCGAAAACGAGCGCCTCATCGGTACCGTGCGGTGACTCCGCGAGCACGTGGCCGAGAGCATCTACGATCATCGCACCTCCAAAATAGCCCTCCTGGGGTGTGTCGTCGAGGATGTTCACCAAGCATGCGGCGGCACCGACTGTCTTGACCGCGTCAACGTAGGCTTGGCGTTCGGTATTCACCCACCTGTCGAGGTCCGGGGACTTTCCGTCGAACGCACGCGCCATGGGCACAAATACGACGTCGGGCGGTTCCGTGAACATCGCCGGCGTGCTCGAGTGGAACAAGTCGCCGCAAATGAGAATTGCAGTCCGTCCCCACGGGGTACAGGTCGCGTACACACGGTCTCCCGTCGCGAAGGGCGGTTGTTCGGTCAGCTTTCGATGCTCGAGTACGATCTGCCCCGAGGGGGTCACGAGGACCGCAGCGCTGTAGATGCCCTTGGCGCTCTTCTCCAGCAATCCCGCGCAAATATAGCAGCGGCTGCCTGTAGCTATGCGGGAGAGTGTCTCGGTGGTATTGCCAGGTATGGTCTCCGCGAATCGTTGCAGGTCTTCGTCTTCATACAGGTAACCAGTGAAAGCGCATTCTGGCAAACACACCACGTCCGGTCGGAAGTCGGCGATCTCTCGGAACCTCTCTTCGAAATGCTGCAGATTTGCCTGCCGTTGCCTTAGCCGAATACGCAGAGGAAGCAGGCATATGCGTACCGTTCCGCGGGCGTCCGTGCCCAGTATTTCGCTCACTTGTAGGTACCGGCGTTCCCGCTGACGACGTTGGATCCGTCCTCATCGCGAAGAAAGACCGTAGGTACCTTCAACGCAAACGTGTTGCCTGTGACGACGTTCGCCTTGGCTCCAGCGGAGAACCGCATGGAGATGGGAGGAGAGTTCCGACCCGAACGGAAGGAGTTTCCGACGATTGTGGTGCTTTCGACGCCGGGCCCAAGAAAGATGTGCGCATCAGCCGCCCCTTCACCAAATCTGCATCCCTGGATGATATGGCCCGAGCCACCCTCGATGTCGAGGACCTTCATGCCGGGAACGTTGCAGTGGAAGTCGCTTGCCATGATCAGGGCTTGACGTACCTGCGATTCGAGTAGCACGGCGCCTCCAAGATTGTCGAGAAACTTGGAGTTCAGGATACGGGGCCCCTGCTGGCTACCGGCAGGCGTTCGCGCCGCGAAGCCGGTGCCCTTGCATAACTCGATGACGACGTTGTTGAGGTTCCATCCCCATAAGCTCGCGGTGTCGATGCCATTTCCTGCACACGACGAGATGAAGACATGGCTAAGAGACACGTCCATAAGAGTGGTGACCGGAACATGGATCCCGTCGCCCATGACGCTGTACTTGGCATCACCAATGAGACAGAGATCCTGTATACGCAGGAAGTACGTTCGCTGGGTGCCGTGATAGGTCAGGATGTGACAGTTGGACCCCGCCGCGACGCGGATGGCGGTGCCTGCCGGGCCTCCCGCCCCTCGCAGGATGAGACCACCACGGACCCTGATGGGAGCGTCAATGCGAAAGTCGCCTCCAGTCAGCAGCACCGTACCCCCGCCGTGGCAGTCGCCCCGACCGGGCAAGCTGTCGATGGCGGCCTGTATCTCGACCTGGTCGGATCGGCCGTCGCACACGAAGTCGGCAGCGGCCTGTGTACGAGCGTCGGCAGTCGCCGCTGCCACGGTGATGGAGGCAGCGGAATGCCAGGAAGGAGACTGACCAGCGCGGACTCCGCCACTCTCCAGCGCCATGATGTAGAGGACCGCTGCGCCCACCAACACGACAACGCCTCTCAGCCAACTAGATGTTCGTCTCTCCATGTGAAGTCGCCTCCTCTGTGGTAAGCATCGCAGCTACCGTCTACCAACATCCCTTACGCATCGAAACCCGATGGTCCTGCAGCG
>JBBIPC010000025.1:0-44529 GCA_037443035.1 Chthonomonadales bacterium | reverse complement strand
CCGCCTCGATGAACGGCTGGACGGGTCCAATGGAGATGGAGAGGAGATGGGTCATCTGGCGCTCCTCCCCGTGACTACCAACGGATTGGGCCTGAAGAACGAAACAGCGGCACGGACGACGGCACCTAACGGATCGTTGGCGGCAACTGCCTTGAGGACGGGATCACTCCCATTTGGCTGCAAAGCATATGGGCGGCCATCAATCCGCACTGCCGATGGCGAGGGACAGCGGAGGATTGCCACCATAGGTCGGACGGATCCATCGCTCATGCTGAGGGGTTTCAGGATCACTGGCGAAGCCATCCGTCCGCTCCCTTCGGCCTCGATCTTCGGCGCGTAACGTACGCCAGGGAGCTTCTGATAGATGATGGGTAGTCCCAGATATGGCTTGTTGAGCCGCGCGCTATCCCGTCCGTGCAAGCGCCGCAATGTGGCGAAGTCCAGCCACTTGCCGCCGCGCATTGGCTCGTAGGGTGTCTCTCCGACGTGGCCCTTGCGAAAGCTTGCCCAGAAGGTGCCCAATCTTTCCCAAACGGCCATTGCGTCGCCAGGGCTACCCAAGACAACCGTTGCACCCCGAAGGCTGGAGATCAGCGCCCTGCCCGTCGGACTAGCACCGCTGTTGGGTTCAACAAGCGATCGGAGCCACGCTCCGAGTTCGCCTGCACCCGCCGGCGGGAGCCAATCGGCTGTGGGCACCTTAAGGGTCAACGCTCCGCATCCACGGCGCGTCCTGGCCCCGACGCCGCCAAAGGCGATCCACGCTCTGACCGAACCTCGGATTTCAGCCTCCTGCTGTTTATTCAGCACGCCTTTTTCCCAGCTCACGCAGAATTCGAACTCTGCATCCTTGCAGGCGCTAGCAGCCGGAAGGTTCTCCGACCTCTGTTCCTGGAACGGGAACAGGAAAACGCCCTGCCTAGGCCCGCGTCGGGGGTCTGCCTTGTGTGCAACACTGGCGTATTGCACCTCTAGCCCTCGACTGAGTACCTCGCAAGTGACCCTGACGCTCCCGGGGCGGCTCATTGTGCCCCAGAGAAGGGCCTCTCTCTGGAGCATATCAGCTGACTCCGATGACGGTTCACCGTACAGCGCCCTCCACCAGAACCTGAGATGGCCGCGGATGGCTGCTGGGCGGATGGGCATGAGGGGGTCCACTTCGCGGGGCTCGTAGCCGCCGCCGAACACTGGGGTGATCAGCTTGAGGTGCAGGGTGATGGTCTCGTGACCTGGCGGGGCGTGCCAGGTCGGTGGTTCAGGCACTGTTCGTGGCATCGTCCATCCTCCTTTCTGCCAGCGTAGAACTATGGATAAACGCGATCTGAAGAACTACTCACGCCAGGGGGGTGTGGAGCCATAGCATCGCGTCCATTCGTTGCGTGTGGTGTCCTTGGTGCAGGACCGAACATCCAGTCGATCAGCAGCTTTCTCCCGGGCGACCCCTCCGACGCAGAAGTAACCCATAGAATTCGAAGCAATGCATTGCCCCCTAATACGATGCGCCCACTGCAGTCTCCTTCCATATCCCTACTCGTACTTCCTGCCACGAATCCGGAACTACCTTCCGAAGAAATCTTCGACTATCGCTGGCGGCGCACGGCAAGTCGGAGCGGCGCCAGTCGTGAATAGGTTTCAAACTCCGTCTCCCGTCATTCGGAGCCGGGTTGGGTAGCGTGGGACATCTATCATATGGCGGGTCGGTTGGCGCTGCAGGGGCGGCACGCAATGGCGCTGGAGTGGGCGTGGGTGGCCATAGAGACCAGCGTGGCGCAGGAGATCAGCACATCGCGGGTGGATGGTCGAAACTTCGTGCGCAGGCTCAGTGCCATCGACCGGCCGGAGGTGGTCACCTTCTTCGACCGGCGTTTCCATGGCACCGATGCCGAGAAGACCATGGTAAAACTCTGGCGACGTCGTTGCTACTGCGTGCACAACGGGCAGACCGCCACGGCGGATGACGCGGAGCGGGTACTGGAGGTGGCTCGCGTCTGGTTGCAGGACGTCATCGGCGGCGCCTTCTCCAGCTCCCCAATATCACGCTCATCCCTCGGGCGCCTGGCCGCTGCGTTTCGGGTAGGATGGAACACTTGAGAACTGGCCTGGTGCGCCCGTCGTGGGAGCGGTCGCAGTAACGCAGCGATCTCAGTCGGGACACTGAGACTGGACGGTGGATGCTTGGGCTCAGCCGTCAGTGGCTTGGGTGCCCGTGGATGGGCTGTGTACCATGAGCCGTCCGCACGAGGCACAGAGGTCCCATGGGACTGCGAATGGGGATATTCTCGCAAGCCGCGGCCGCGACCCTAACGGCATGGTTGGGAGTGGCGTGCCTTGGCAGTACTCGCGCTCCCACCGTACTCGTAGGGAACCGGCGCGTTCAGGTGGTTTTCGACGCATCTGGCCGCGTTCGGTCGCTTCGTAACCTGGTTTCGTCTACCGAGTGTATTCACGGCTCGGGCACCGTTCCGGTTCGCGTGTTTCGGAACCGTTCGGGAGCGCTTGCGGAGGTGACGCTCACCTGTGTTTCGACGACCGTCAAAGGACAACGACTAGAGGCGCGGTACGTCGGCGAGGGGGTTACCGTGAAGGTCGCGGTGCGCGCTCCGGATGCGGGCGCCAAGACGGACTGGAGTATCGAAGTCCGCAACACGGGCAACGACGACATCGCCGAGGTGATCTTCCCCACATTCGAGCAGGTGCGCATCGGCGGCGACGGCTCTGACGACGTGCTGGTGCGTCCGAATCGATACGGCCAGCGCATTCCAGACCCCGCGCACAACCTCGAACGAAAGCCCGGCGAGATCGTGGACGGCCTGACCTATCAAGGATGGTGGAACCAGCCGCGGCTCATCTACCCCGGTAGCGCGGGGATGTTCTGGATGGACCTGTACGACGCTTCGGGCGGGCTGTACCTGGCGTCGGAAGACCGCAGTCTGATCGGGGGCTTCCTCGAGAGCCGGCCGGTCCCATCCGCGGCCGGCATCAATGTGGGCATCGGGAAGTATGTTCGCATCCGGAAGGGCGAGCGCCTGGCACTCGAAGCCGCCGTCGGCATCCACACCGGAGATTGGCGGTGGGGAGCAAGGACCTATCGGGAATGGGCCGCGCCGTTCATGGCGAAGCCGCGCGTACCGACGTGGGCCCGCGAAATGCCCAACTGGCGTTGGCAGGCCATGATCTGGAGCATGGGCATGGAGCGACCGCCGCTGACGTCTCGCTACCGGTGGGAGGACGTCGAGCGCTCGCTCATGGATGAGGCAGTGGCGCTGGGAACGCCGACCATCGGCCTAGCTGGGCAGGAGTTTCTGGGCCACGATTTCGGCTGGTGGTGGCCCGATCCGACGCTTGGCGGCGAGGACAAGCTGCGCGCAGTGATGCGGCGGATCCGGCGTCGCGGCGGCCGTGTGGTGCCCTATATCAACCCGATCTACACATGGGAAGGGTTCCCGCAGGTTCCGCATGCCAACGACCCGGAGTTCCAGAGACGTTTGGCCATGGCCCCGCCTGACGCCGTTGCGTTGCGGCCCCTCTGGGAACGTTACCGGAGCGACGTGGCCCGGAAGCTCGATGGAAGCTACGGCTACGTCGAGCAGCATTACTTCGGCAACTTGGCGCAGACGTGCCTCGCCAGTCGGCATTGGCAGGACTACGTGCTGTGGTGGACGCGAAAGTACGCGCGCGACTATGGCTTCAGCGGCGTGCAGTGGGATCAGCTCGGAGCGTTCCCCAGCCAGTATTGCACCGATTGGTCCCACGGCCACACCCACTCGGGAGCTGGCGCTCAGGGCATGCTGGAAGTGACCCGGCGCATCTGGCGCGATCCGAAGTACGCAGTCCCCGAGGACTTCTATATCTGGTACGAGGGTGCGTCCGATGTGGCCGCGCAGAACCTGCATATGGGCCACGCAGGTTACGACATGTGGATGCCTTTCGGCTTCCCCGAGATGATCGCGACGACGTTTCCCGACCGCATTTTCAGTGGCGACTACCCGGTTCTGCCCGGCACGTCCGGCCCGGCAGTGGTTCGGGCCCGGCGCTCGGTGGAGCTGGCCTTCCTCACCCGATCGCGTCTCGGTGCGAGCGCGAGCGAGTATGGCCGGAAGGTGGAGGTCGTGGGCAGGCTGTTGAGCGCTCTGAAGGGGCTCTATTGGTACACGCTGTACCGAGGCTCCGACGGCATTCAGACTCCTGACAGTGTCTGGGCCACCGTGCTGGAGGTGGACCGGCGCACGTGCCCGTTCGTTTCGGGGCCGGCGGTGGTGATACCCATCGTGGATCTGCGCCGCGAGCGCTCGGCCTTCGTGGTACGGCTCGACGGCACGCGTTACGGTTTCTTCGGCAGGTGCTATGCGGAGTGGTACCCCGGCGAGTGGAGCGGTCTCTCCACGACGGTTCAGGTTACGCGCGCAAACGATGGGACGCTCCTCATCCGCCTGCCGGATATGGGGCAGACAAGCGCGTTCAGCCGCGAGCAGGCCTACTGCGAAGTGGACGACACGATCTCGAGCTTCGGCGCAGTGGTGGTCAGTACCAGGGAGGTGCGAAGGCTGAGTATCGTCGCGCCTGGCTCGGTTCGTCGAGGCGAGGAAGTCGTGTTCGAGACCGTCGAAGAGAAGCTCGGCGAAAAGGGTGTCTCGCAGGAATGCAATGCGAGTGGCGCGGGTGTTGGTATGAAGCCCGTCCGGTTCTTGGACGGAAACTACACGATCGTTCAGCATGAGGGCATTTCCTGTTGGAGAGTCGGACTTGCCGAATCCCCTTACTTGTATTGGAGCGTAAGCAAAGACGCTGATGGTTTTCGGGACGGTGTTCTGGAAGTGCGTTTGGACTATTTCGATGACGCGCCGGGGGCGTTCCGACTGCAGTACAACTCGTCGGATGCGCTGGCGATGCCGTACCGGTTCGGCGAGTTCAACGGCGATTACAAAGGGAGCGCCTGGGTCCACAAGCGGGGGACCGGCACGTGGCGTACGGCGTGTCTACTGCTGCCGGATGCGCGGTTGCGAGGAGCCATGAACGGCGGCGCCGACATCCGGCTCGATGCGTGGGGAGGGACCCATCTGATTGCCTCGATCACGGTCACGCCGATACGGGTTATCAGAAAACCGGTGCCGAACGCCATTCTCATGATCGGTAACGAGAGGCGCCGCACCGATGCGAACGGTGACTTGCGCTATCGTTTCTCGACAGCCGATCCTTCGGGATGGTATGTTCTCGATGCCCGCCGCGGCGACCGTTCCATGCTGTTGCCCACGAGTGGACGGGCCCGGGTCACTCCGTAGCCGAGCCCGCTCGGCTCCATGCCCCTTCAGCGGTTGCTCTGCACCTTCATGACATTCCCCCGAATGGTCGCCACGAGTGACCTTGCCTGCCCAGAGGGTGCAGTGAGAAAGATAGGCGACTCGGCCAGGACGATGGCTGGCTCTCGCAGCATCCGCCCGACAGTATCCGCGCATCGCATGCCCTTGGGCACACGAAACTTCCACTCAGATATGGTCGCCCACACTGCTGCAACTGACGCAGAGCCAGTCTCGAAAGCAGCGGCGTAGACCCCTTCGGGCAACGGCGGAACCGCGACCGCTCGTGGATGTGGTCCGAGAAGGCCGGAGAGTTGGCCTAGCACAGATGCGACCTTACGCGGCGCGCCGCCATAGTCGAACAGGCAACACTCGAAGGCAGGCATGTTGACCGAGCCGCAAGACCCCGAGTGGAGGAAGATCTTCTCGCAACCGTGGGAAAGCATGATGAGGCAGAAGCGGACAGTGTAGTCGGCACACTGCTTTTCACTATCCAACAGTCGCGCCTCAGCCCAATCGCCACTTTGCGGCATGAAAGGTTTTCGAGGCAGGTTGTCAGCGCCGTAATAGGAAAACTCAGTGATCCAGATTGGCCTGACCTTTCGTAGGCGCCGCATTTCGCTCTGGAGTCTTTCCATTTCCGCAATGTAGCCCTCCGGTGCACGTGACCCTGGGTAGATGTGCAGGTTCAAGAGGTCCACCAGGTCGAGGAGGCCCGCGGCTATCAGCTCCCTCGTGACGCCACCTGGGCCTGCACCAGCTCCGCCCATGATTTGTGCGTTGGGGTCCGCGTTGCGGATTGCTGCCGCTACGGGACGGAGAAGCTCTACGTAATCCGCAGGTTTGTAGTGGGACCGCGGTAGGGAATAGTCCGTATAGATCGGCTCATTGAGGAATTCCCATACCCGTATACGGTCTTTGTAGTGCAAGACCGCTCGGCGGGCGAACTCGGCCAAGAGCGCTGGATCTTGCGGTGCCCAGGCCTGTCGCAGCCGCTCGCCTGGGTAGCCGGAGGTGCGGAGAGATAGGGGCGCTGTGGACGACCATTCGGCCGACGGAAATGGAGGGAGCAAAGCCATCACAGAGGCGCCTGTGTCGAGGACCCGCTGTATCTGGGCGTCTGCAAGCTCCCACTGGTAGTGACCAGGCTGCGGTTCCATGTGCTCCCACTTGAGTGACCAGTCCCGATACTCGCTAATCCCCGCCAGCCGCGCAATGGGAATGAGCCATGGGTCCGGGAAAGCGTGGTTCAGGCCCAGAACAGTCGGTCCGACGGACCGGGGCACGATGCTCACGCGAATCTCTGGCGTGATGACGCTGAGGCTATCGTCGCGGTCGCTGCTGGCCGCGATGGTGATCCCGTACCACCCGCGCCACGTCGAGGGCATTGGAACGCGCCGTTCCGCAACTCCGCCGGCAGGAGTTATGAGACGGACTTCCTGCATGGAGGCCGGCCGGCCGTAATAGTCCCGAGGCTGCAGATGTACCGTCACCGGGCGCGGTCTGTTATCGTTGTTAGCAGCGCGCACTACGAGATAGGCAGTTTCGCCGACCACGAACGCCCCGCCAGGCTTGGTTGCCTCCACCGCGACTTCCAGCGCTGCATGCGGTACGTAGCTTGCCGGTGATGCCCCCTTTGTCAGCGATACATTGTCCAGATCCACCTCGACCGCCTGATCTTCGGCGAGATCTGGGCCGACCATGACGAATGCGTACCGTCGGGTCGCTGTGAAGAGGATGGAATACCGTTTCCATCCTGTGGTCAGGCTGACAGTCTCACCACCGCGTTGGACATTCCATGCGGAATCCTCCGGATTGAGGGAGGCATATCCGAGTGCTGCGCGCACACCCGCGACACTGGAACGGACGTCCACAGAGAGTGTATAGGTCGCCCCGAGTTCCAGGGGTATCCACCTCAGGTTCGCCGCCAGAGCGCGCAACTGGAGTTGCATGACTGGACGATAGTAATCGAACCCCAGCATCGGCGTCCGGCCGTTGCCCATGGGAATGCGAAGGAAGTGAGGATGGCCGGGCTCACCGGATCGGACGATGTGACCATGAAGATGAGCCAGATCTCCCCAGCCCGTCCGAATACCCACGGTACCCCAGCCAGAGCCTCCCAGTGCGAAAGAGCCATTAGGCACGAGGTTGGCGCTCCGAGTGACGGGGACGACCTGCGTGAATTCGACCTTCTGTGCCGCGATTTCAGTAATACTTACGTCGGATATGTACAGTGTGCCGGTCTCCAGGTACCAGAACTGGAGGCGGCTGGTCTTGTCCACAGTCCTAGTGGCGCGGAAGGGTATTCGGTACTCCCTCCATATGTGCTCCACTCCCAGGCTGGCTTCCAGTCCGCAGTTCTCCCAGATGGACATATCCGAGATGGCGACGGAGACGCTGCGGCCGCGGATACCCTCCTGACGGGCACGGCAACGGAACTCGTAGAGCCTGCCCGCTTCGAGATGGAGCATCCCGACCTGCGCCAGCATGGCATGGACGGCCCCGCCTTCGCCTTCGATCCGAGTGCACGCAAGCCTGGCGCAGTTTCGCCCTCCTTCTCGGATGACAGTCAAGCTCTGCTCTACCGAGCGGGGGTCACCGGCGGCCTCCCAATGGGCAGGCTTGCCGTCAGCGACTTGTGCGAAGTCGCCGTTGGCGACAAGATTCGCTGTGGCTTGCATGCGGATCGCCGCAACAGCGATTGCCAGCGGTACACAGAGCAACTGCGCAGCCTTCATTGGAGCCTCCTTTTTGCGCCACGGACCTCCCCGAACTCACGCTTTGCGTAGCCGAAACGCCTGATGAGGGTTCTTCTGTGTGAGTTGGTCCAGAACCGACTCCGTGACGCCCTCCCGGCGGAGTATGGGCAGGAGCTCATCGAAGAGCCGTGTCATGGGTCTAACCTCGCCCCCATTGGGTTCGCCGACGTGGTACCAGCCGGCATCGTGAGAAAGGAGTAGACGGTCCTGTAGGCCATCGCCGAGGAACGACGTGATGAGCCGGACATGCTCTTCCAGCGGTCTCCAGCCGATGGAGTCGTATTCCAGCCATGCCCCAGCACGCGCGACCTGAAGGTGGTACCGACGATCCGCTTCTGCGTCGGCATGGACGAATATGAAACGTTCGAGCGGCAGATCTTCTCTCCTGAGTACCTCCAAGCATTCGAGGGTGGCTCCTCCGTGCCCCGTATGGCATGCGATGGCAAGCCCCGTTTGTCTGCTCGTTCGTGCTGCCGCCGTGACGATCTTGCGCTGAACTGGCTCGAGCTTGCCAGGGTTCACGGCGATCTTGATGAACCCTGGCCGGATTCCTGTTCCCTCGATGCCCTTTTCCCACTCGGCAATCCAGCGGGCGGCCAGTTGGTCGGCAGACTCTTCGAAAGCATACGGCGGCAGGTACGGAGCCTTGTAGAGACCCGTATTGGTCAACAGATGCAGCCGAGTGGCCTCCGAGAGGCGCCTAAGCAAGCGGACATGCCGGCCGAGATACATGGGCGTACATTCAGCGATACAGGTAACGCCTGCTTTCCGTGCAGCATCGAGGTGCGGTCGCATGACTCGGAAAACCTCGTTATCGTCCCAGCGGTGTGGTCCGGTCTTGTCCGCTCCAACGAAATCTACCATGACATGCTCGTGAGGGAGCATACGGCCCAACCGATCGCTCGCCACGGGTCCCCGCACCGTCTGCAAGATTGCAGGTTTCATGGCACCTCTTTGGCTCCTCTCTGCCGAGCTCATTGGTAGAGCGGAAAACGTGCCTACAAGTAAGCTGCGGCGACTCAGGAGGGACATGAGAAGAACGAATCCCTCTCAGCTAAGTATCGAGAAGAGATTCTAGAATCTCGCCCATGTACATGCGGTGGTAATCCTTGTTCGGATAGTTATCATGGATTTCCGGCAGAAGGAAGTGGGAAGGATCAATGTCATGCCAATAGATCTTCCTGCAGGCAAGAACCAGCCTCGCTTCGGCGAAGGTCGTGGTGCCAGCCACCGGCCCCTCGACGGGCGTAAGGCCTGATGCTGCTACCTTGTCTCCGTCCCTACCTGAACGGGAGCCCAGCAGATCGAGTGCACCCCGGTGCTCCTCGCGGAAGAAGGACAGGGTAAAGACCTCATTGCGCTCCATGAACTGGAATGTGTAACGACCTGGGCGAATGACGCACCAGCATACGTTCTTGCCCCAGATATGGCCCAGCCCTCCCCAGCTTGCGGTCATGGTGTTGAAGCTGCCCAGCGGTCCAGCAGTGATGAGCATCCAGTCACGAGCGATGAGCTTGAATGGGTTATCCGATAGCGCTTCAGGATCAACACGCGTAAGCATGGCTGAACCTCCTACGATCTCGTTCTCGAGATGGTATTCTGGCCGAGCGGCGTCCTGTCCTGCTCCACGCGCACGTTCCTCCTCGATGACGGTAGGGAAGGACTTACGACGGGGGTAATCTGCAGCACCGATGGACGAGTCTTGCGACCCGCAAAGACCACAACGGGACAGCGAGGACCCTGCGATTACCTTCACCGCGGAAGGTGACGGCCGCAGCACACGCGTGGAACTGTGGGTAGACGGACGTTCCATAAGCCGCTGCTGGATCGTACGCCAGCGCATCCGCATCGGCCGGTCTGTGGTGCGCATGGATGGGATCGGCGGTGTGGGCACGGAAACCGAATACCGACTGCGTGGATATGCGGCACGCGTCCTTTGGGCTGCCGTTCGCCAAATGCAATCCGCTGACGCATGCTTGTCTATGCTCTACGGCATCGCCGACTTCTACGAGCGTTTCGGATACACGCAGGCGGGTCCCGAACATGCGATCATTGTCCCGCCGGATCCTGCGGCCGAGCTGCCCACAGGATGGTCCCTCCGACCAGCATGTACCGAGGACCTTCCTGCTCTGCGCAGGATCTACGACGAGGTCATCCGCGCCAGTGTAGGTGCTGTGGTTCGGCAGGAGAACGCGTACCCATGGCGCACCCTGGCGCGGCGATTGGCTGAGGAAGATCCGCGCGAGTGCATTCTGGCAGTCGGCCCTGACGGAAGCGTAGGGGGCTATCTACGTCGTGGTCGGGGTTTCTGGGCAGTGGACGTGTTGGAGAGAGACGAGCCGGGCTACTGCGTCTGGGGCGAGGCCATGGCGATAGCTGCTGAGGCTGCGGAAGCAATCCTGGCGTATTGCGCGCGGAACAGCTTCGCGCAGGACGGGACACGCCTGCCTGCTCTTCTACCAGTGCCCCACGATACGCCTATCGCGCACGCTGCCATGCGCCGATCCACCCGCCTAGTAAGGGCCTTCAGCGCCTCCGGCGGTTCGATGGCTGTCGTGCTGGATGCCGGACGCTTGCTCGAGGGCATGAAAGAGGAGCTCCTTGCGCGCCTGAGAGATGCGGGTGTGCGTCTCAGCCGCCCACTGATTGTGGAGACCGAAGATCAGATCGTTTGCATGGGTATGGTGGAAGGTGGTCTGCGCATCGAGGGTGGCGTCACGGCAAGCAGCGCGATTACCGCAGGTGGTACTGTGTGGCGCACGGACCGCAGCCAACTCGCCAAGCTCGCTCTGGGGGCACTCCCTCCCGAAGAGGTCCTCTCGCGCAGCTCCTACTCGACTCCCCCACGTGTGCGCCAGATAGTCAGCGCCCTGTTTCCCATGCGGTACCCTCACATGTATCTGCCTGACCGGTACTGATCGCGGCTCATGGTTGCTCAAGTCTACGGTCCGGTACCGGTGCCTCGCTCGGTTCCACAACCGGCTACGCGGCGTGGTAGGATAGACTGCAGAGCCCGATGCAGGCGGCGCATGATCGGGCTAGGACGGGTGCTGGCGAGCAGACCCTTGGCAGGAGGATGCGATGAGAACGGTACACTGTCTGACGGGTGCAATAACGATCTTGCTGGGCATGTTGGCCTATGCTCGGGGCGCTGGCGGACAGAGCGAGGCACCTTGCTCCGTCATGGTAGAGACCACCGGTCGGGCCTCTGTTCGCTTTGGGCGAAGGAGCATTGGCACCTTCGAACCTGGCCTCCACGAAGCGGTTTGGCGCGGAGCTTCGCTATCTGGAACGGCACGTCGGCCCGAGGGGTCTACCGGCAGCTTCCTGGGCACCATTCGGGCGCCTGGTGGAGCTGTTGTGGACGTCGAGACCCGGATACAGGCTGTCCAAGAGGGCGTCGCCTTCGCCTACCGTCTGACGCCTAGGGAAGCCATCCGGCTGAACAGCCTGCACGTCACCTTCGACCTACCAGCAGAGGTCCTTGCAGGCGGGTCCTACAGCGCCGATGGCCAGGCCGGCCAGTTCCCGGGCCAGTTCGGTTCGGTACACCTGCGATCGGCGCCAACCCGCGACCTTGCTATCCGCACCCGCAGCGGCCAGACCCTTCGCATGGTCTTCACCGCTCCGACGCCTGTGTTGCTCCAGGACAATCGCCAGTGGGGACCGACGTTCAGCGTGCGCATCGGTCCGCAGATGGACGGGAACGAAGCCTGGCCAGCGGGAAAACCCCTCGAGATAAGGTTCACTCTGTCCTCTCCGGGAGGTGTCAAAGTGGAGTACGACCAACCCGTAAGAATCACTGCCGGAACCGATTGGCTACCCCTCGATGTGGAGCTGGATGTCCAGCCCGGCTCCGTGCTGGACTTCAGCAAGATCGTGCCCTGGCATGCGCCCGCGGGCGCTCTGGGTCCCGTCATTGCCACGTCCGACGGGCACATGGCCTTCGCGAAGCAGCCGGGCCAGCCCGTTCGTTTCTATGGTGCCAACCTCTGCTTCAGTGCCCATTACATCACTCATGAGCAGGCCGACCTCCTTGCCGAACGCCTACGCATGCTGGGCTACAACGCCATCCGATTCCACCACTACGAATCGGAGCTGGTGGACCGGTCGGGTGGCAACAGTGTCACCCTCAATCCCCAGAAGCTCGATCAACTGGATTACCTGTTCGCGGCCTTGAAGAAGCGAGGCATCTACATTACGACGGACCTCTACGTGTCGCGGCCCGTGTTCGCTTCGGAAGTATGGCCTGGCGAGCCCGGCGACGTCGGAATGGACGAGTTCAAGATGGCCGTTCCGGTGAACGATCGTGCTTTCGCCAACTACAAAGCGTTCGCTACAGCCCTCTTGGGGCACGTCAACCCGTACACGGGCATCACCTGGGCCCAGGATCCAGCGCTGGCCTGGCTCAGTCTGATCAACGAGGGGAATCCAGGCAACTTCATCGGCAGTCTGACACCGCGCCTCAAGGCGGACTGGGTGCGAGCTTGGCAAGACTGGCTTACACGGACGTACCCGGATGCTGCCAAGCGGGTGGAGGCGCTGGGTGGTGCGGCGGCGGCAGATCCGTTTCCGCCCACGAATGAGCGGGCACGCCTGACCTTCGAGGTATTCCTCGCAGAGAACCAGACTGCCCTCCTGGAGCGCGTCCGCGCCTTCCTGCGCGAGCTGAAGTGCTCAGCCCTGCTCACGAACATGAATGCCTGGACAAACCCTCTACAGCTCCAGGCCACGCGCACGCATTTCGGTTACGTCGACGACCATTTCTATGTGGACCATCCCGAGTTCGTGGAGAGACCGTGGAGTCTGCCCTCTCGATGTCCCAACACCAGCCCTGTGGCAGCGGGAGCACCGGGTGGCCGCAACTGCGCGGCGCTACGCCTGTTCGACCGACCCTTCACCGTCAGTGAGTTCAACTACTCGGCCCCAGGTCGCTTCCGAGGCGTGGGCGGCATCCTGACAGGCGCGCTGGGTGCCGTTCAGGATTGGTCTGTCATCTGGAGGTTCGCCTACAGTCACACGCGCGACAACCTGTTCCAACCTGGACCTCTCGGGTACTTCGACGTGGCGTCTGACCCGTTGAACATGGCGGCGGAGCGGGCGTCTGTCTGTCTGTTTCGTCGCGGAGACTTGAGGCCGGCCAAGGCTGCCGTGGCCATCGTGGCGACGCCCGAGGATGTTCTCAAGAGCCCTGCATCGGCAAGATCCGCGATACCAGGTTGGCACGGTCTTGCCTGGGTGGCTCGTATCGGCTACCTACCCGATTCGAGGCCTCGACCGAACACGCTCGCACTACCACTCGGCTGGGCCGACAAGAACGCCCTGTCCGGGCGGCTGACAGATCCCTTCGCAGGAGATGCTGGTGAGCGAATCCTGGCAGAAATGAAGAAGCGGGGCTGGCTGCCTGGAGCGAATCGCACGACGTGGGACGGTCCGGTTTTCCAGAGCGACACGGGCGAGCTGACCGTGGACGCTCCTGCTGACATGCTCACCCTCGATACTGCACGGACAGCGGGTGGCTACGCGCCCGAAGGCTCCCGGATCCGCACGGCAGCCTTGGACGTGGAGATCGGGAAGACGGACGCGACGGTCTGGGTTTCCAGTGTGGACGGCGCGCCTATCGCGTCGAGCAAGCGTCTGCTCATCACGCACTTGACGGACCTTCAGAACAGCGGCACGCGCTACGGGGACCGAGACCGGCGGCTACTACTTGAATGGGGTTCGGTGCCCCACCTCGTGTTGAACGGTCAGGCGACCGTGACGCTGCGCATCAGGAATGCGGCCAAAGCCAAGGTCTGGGGATTGACGACCGGTGGCAGACGTATGGCGCCTATCGCGACCAGGGTCGAGACAGGAGCGCTGGTCATTCCTCTGAGCGTGGACGCCGGCGGCAAGGCACGCATCCTGTACGAGGTCGAGGTGCCGGACTAGACGGCCGATTTTCGCGAAGGCGAATCAGTTGGGAGCGTGCGCTCGCCTGGCCGCGCATTCCTCGATGCAGTCCCGCATGGCCGGCGCATGCTTGGCTAGACGCTGGAACAGCGTAAGCTGGACCTTGGCACGAATCTTGTTCAGATCCGGTGGCCCGTCCGGGGCGATCTTGAAATACGTGTCGCCGCGGAGGTAGTCCGTCAGGAAGCGAACGCCAAGCTCCAGGGCGAGTATCTGCGCCGCATCCACCATGAGCTCGATTTCGGTCCCGGTGATCTCTCGCGCCGCACCGAGGAACCCTCGAGCAAGGGCATGGAACACTCCCACGTCCACTTGCACCTTGTTCAGGTCCGGCTCTACTTCGCCCACGACATTCACGAGCGACCTGGCCATATCGCCCCAATCCGCCAGCCAGGTATGCGGCATTATCGTGTCGAGATCCACCAATGCGCGCACGGAGCCGTTCGTGGCATCGAAAAGGAAGTTGTCCAGCTTCGTATCGCCGTGGATGGCCACTGTCCGGATGGCGCCGCGGTCCTTCAGGCGGAGGAGGGTGAGGGCGTACTCTCTGTTCTCCAGGGCTATATCAATGAACGGCTGGAGGTCAGGCTCGTTCATGCGGGACATGTACGCGTCCTCGTCGAGATGCACGAGGAAGTGGAACTGGGTCGACTCCCGGACCGACGATTCCTCAGGCAGGAAGGGCCGCGCTTCTTCTAGAGAGCGACACCCCCGCATGACGGAGTCTAGCTGCGCATAGTACAAGCGAGTGTCCCTATAGCCGGGAAGTGGGTTGCTGATGGTCGAGGGATCCAGACCGGAGGTCAGGTCCCCGAATATGGCCAGCCCCCGTCCGGCCTGTTCTGCCACGCGAAGCTGTTCCTCCCGACTTGGGACATCCTGCAGGCTCTTGTAGCAGACC
This sequence comes from Chthonomonadales bacterium, assembly GCA_037443035.1. Classification (GTDB taxonomy): domain Bacteria; phylum Armatimonadota; class Chthonomonadetes; order Chthonomonadales; family CAJBBX01; genus JABWBA01. The sequence goes on along the minus strand of JBBIPC010000025.1, from coordinate 29,623 downwards.
GTATCCCCGATGAGGACCATCATCCTCCAGAAGCTCATGGACTCGTCATCCAGCAGCTCGAGAATGGGACCGCCGTGGGCGGCTGGTACCAGCTCCACAGTGTCCCAACGGACGTCCGGTGGGAGAGGATGTTCTGCCAGATACTGCTTCTGAGCCGCAGTACATGCTTGCATCGCCTTTACGACTCCGTGCGGGTCGGTGAAGACGGTGTTGTTCATCCGCTGAAGGAGATAGTGACTCGTCTTGCCCCGTGGTCCGGCGGCTACGAGGTACATCTCGTGGCTCATGTTCCCGCGGTTCTTGTAGACCTGGGCGCGGACAGGCTGCGGTACACGGAAAAACGAAGCAATACCCTCGGCGCGACGGCGGTCCGCCACTGTGAACTTCGGCATCAGGCAGGCTCCAGAAAGCGATATGTGCCCCTCCACCCTCCAGAGGGGCGAGCTACACTCCCACGATTCGCGTAGGCGGCAGTTAGTCTACCTGCCAACTCAACCTAGTTTCTTCAGCGCAGCAGTCACCTCGTCAGCGAAACGGTCAATATAAGCCCTTACATAGCTCGCTGGATCGGCATCGTCGTCCGCGATGAGCGGCGTCAGGTCCATGCCGAAGTTGACGAACTGGCTCTCGTCGGTGCCGTGACTCTCGAGATAGGTGGCGTTGGCGCGGCGCCGGCCCATGGTAGCCAGGTCGTAGCGCTTGCCGCCTGCCACTTGCGAGTCGAACAGGCCGACAAGGGACGACGCGATGTTGTCGTGTTCATCGAGCTTGAAGATGACCTTGGCCCCATCCGGCAGCCAGTCCAGATCCCTCCAAACTTCGCAGCCATACAGACGTTCGGGACGGCTGGCAACGGGCAGTTGTCGAATGGCTTTCAGGGTTCGGAGGGCACTGGCTACATGTGTGGGATGCTTGTCGGCCAAGTTATGCGTGTAGACGACCGAGGGCTTGGCAGCTTCAAGAATGGTGACGAGGTCTGAGACAAGCTGTGTGTTGAGAGGGTCCTTGGCTTCCGCACTGCTGTAGTCGAGGAAGACGACAGCGGAATACTCACCCACGACCGCAGCCTTGCGCTGCTCCTTTCTACGGACGGCTTGCATCTCTAGGTCGGTATAGGCGGCATAGAGACCGGACCGCGGACTACCCGCACCATTCGTGACCACGACGCCAGTGAACCAATTGTCGGACCGCCCGAATCCGGCCAGGATGCCCTCTAGCGCCATGATTTCCAGGTCATCCTGATGCGCACCTACGGCAAGATGAGTGGTGCGGGCGAGTGCCTCCTCGATGGGCACGCCGTCCGGCACGAAAACCTCTGCGGTGATCTTTCCGAAGTTCATCACGATCCTCACTCGACCTCCGGAAGACTAGCGGCAGCAATGGACTGACCGACCCGCCGGGATTTTTCGTCAGGCAGGGCAAGGAAGACCCGCTCCGCCAGTTCCGGGAACTCTGTTTTCAGGACTTGCTGTGCTTGTTCGACGATAATATCGCCGCCTGGGCCTGTCGTCACGCGCCCCAGCACGAGGATGTGCTTGAGCGGGTAGAAGTCGGCATAGTGGGCCACGGCATAGCCCAGGTAGACTCCGATCGTCTCGTAGACCTTTGTGGCCAACTCATCGCCAGTGAGCATCCTGGCCTGCAGCGCTTCTAGTTTCCTCGGCAGGTCCAGGCCAGCCTCGAACACCATGCCTGCCGACTCCGCCACGCGAATGGCTCCTTGCTGAGAGAAGTACTGCACGCCGCAACCACGATCCCCCGACCACTCGTCCACAGGCGCGGCCTCGCGATAGTCCACGGGCGCGAAGGCCAGCTCGTTCAGCCAGCCGGTGATGTTGCCTTCGGGGGTGACGTAGCCGGCGGCCTGGCTGGAACCCATGGCGATGCCCAGCACGGGGTTGTCCTCCAGCGACATGGAGCCCGCCAAGGCCGTGACCTCCCCGTCATTGACAACGACGAGCGGCACTCCGAGCTGACGCCCGATCTCGATGAACATACCCGCCACACGTTCCTCGAAGATCTCCTTCGGTACGCCGCGGAACAGCGAAGCGACTCTGACACGGTTGCCAATATAGACACCCGCAGCACTGCCGCCCACAGCGTCCAGGCGGGGCAGGTGGGCGCGGGCTCGTTCGATGGAGTCCATGACACCATCGAAGTGGTACTTCGGGTCCGACTGGTTCCGCGGATCCCACGGCACCTCCACACTGAATACCGGCTCGCCGTCGATTACCGCGCTGGACTTCCGGTCGCTGGCGCCCAGGTCGAACCCGACCCGGCAGCCGTCGAGGTGCCGTCCAAGAGGCGAGGTTGTCTCCTTCGTACCCGGTACGTCCTCCGGCTGCGCATGTACGACGGTGAACGGCCGCTCGTACACACTGCTCATGAACTCGTAGTCGAACGCTCGGGCGCCATGCGGTGAATAGACAGCCCGCAAGTGCTCCGCGATCTCCAGAGGACCGCCTACGTAGAGCTTCCAGCCACCCCTCTGCCATAGCAGGAACTTCACCAGGCGTTCAGCATACGGGAGGTTCAGACCGGCGCAGGACGACGTCCTGTGCAGAACGACGGTCTCATAGGTGGAGATGGAAGCGTCAGTCCGTTCCAGTGCTAGGCGGAGCGGCACGGCGCCCGAACTTGCTGCTTGGGTGCGCAGTGCGCGGTTTACGAGGCATGCCGGTAGGAACTCCGGATCGAGCGGGGGGACAATAGCGGGTCGGATGTCTAGGGAAGCTAGACGCGTCACGGCGTACCTCCCATAGGGTCTTGCTATGCCAGCGCTGCGGCAAAGCCTCTTGCGCTGAAACTGCTCTCATGATAGCACTCGTCCCCGTCGCCACGCAAGCGGGCGACCATATCGCCGGCTACTGCCGAATATGGTCTCGCAGCTTAGCATGCTATGGAAGGGGGGTCCTCGATCCTCGCCTACGCATCTGATCATACGCCGCGAGGGCGGCCTCTCTCGCCTGGTGATGATCCACGATGGGCTCAGGATACGTCTTGCCCAAGTGGACGTTCGCAGCCTCGAGAACCGCCGGCGCAGCCAACCACGGCTGATGAATCCATGGCACAGGAAGCCCTTTCAGCTCCGGCACCCACGCGCGCACGTACGAGCCGTCCGGGTCGAAGCGCATGCCCTGGATCGTCGGGTTGAAGATCCGGAAATAGGGCGCCGCGTCGGCCCCACACCCGGCCGTCCACTGCCAGCCCAGGGTGTTGTTCGCCAGATCGGCGTCCACGAGCCGCTCCCAGAAATGCCGCGCCCCTGACAGCCAGTGGATCAGCAGATCCTTCGTGAGAAACGACGCCACGATGAGCCGTACCCGGTTGTGCATCCAGCCGGTGGCGGCTAGCTCACGCATCCCCGCATCCACGATGGGGAACCCCGTCGTGCCTTCCTGCCAGACGCTCAGGAAAGAGGTGTCGGAGCACCACGGGAAACGGCGATATTCTTCCAGGAGCGGCTCCTGGGGCGTCTCGGGATATCGGCGGAGCAAGTGGTAGGCGAACTCGCGCCACATGAGCTGGCGAAGAAACGGCTCGGAGCCTTGGACGCTGGCTGCCGTCTGCCAGACTATGCGGGGGCTGATCTCGCCGAAGTGCAGGTGCGGTGAAAGGCGCGACACGGTGTTCCGCCCTGGATAGTCCCGTTCAGCTCCATACCGCGCAAGACCGTCCGTCACGAACTCCTCCAGCCGCCGGAGGGCAGAGCGCTCGCCAGGCTGCCACGTGCTGCTCAGGAGACCTGGAGCCACCCTGGCAATCCCCAGACTCTCCAGTGGTTCCGACGCGGGCCACCGATCCGGCGGCTGCAGCCTCGATGGCGCCAGGTGAGGCGTACCGACCGCGGGATGCTCCTGCAACGCCGCTCGGTAGAAGTGCGTGAATACGCGGTAGGGAGTGCCGTCGCCACGCAGCCCGAAGCCAGGCTCCAGCAGAAGCGCACCGTCGTGGGCTTCCAGGCGAACGCCCATCTTGCGCAACTTATGCTCGACGGCTCGTTCCGTAGCTACGGAGGCCGGCTCGTACCGACGATTCCAATAGACCGCCTCCGCTTGGACCTCGTGCGCGAGGGTGGGCAAGACCCGCGCCGCCGGACCTCGACGCAGCACTAGCTTGGATCCGATCCGCTCCAGGTCCGCAGAAAGCGACCGCAGCGACTGCTGCAGCCACCATCGAGCTGCTGGTCCAGGAGCCCACGGACCCTCGTCCTCGGGCGCCCAGACAAACGCGGGCACCACGGCCGTACCGGCCATAGACGCTGCATAGAGGGCCGGATTGTCGTGGAGACGCAGGTCGTGCCGTAGCCATACGACCACACTCATGTTGTCACGCTACCGCTCCTGTCATGGCGTAGACCGGCGTCCACGTCAGCGCCAGGTCGCCGCAAGCGATGGGATGGAGCAGACGGAGCAAAACTCACGCAGATCCTGGCTTGCCCGTTAGCTGCATCTGTACAGGTGCACGGGGCGCTCTCAGTGCGAAGCGCTCCACACTCAGCTTGCCGGATGACGTAACCCGGGCTTGACCGCCGGCTAGATCGTAGACACGCCGAGTGATGGCGTAAGCATCATTTACGAAGCATTCGATGATGCTGCCATCCGTGAAGACGCGGAGATGAATTGGGCGGGACGCGTCTATGCGGCAGTTATCTCGGTGCCACTCGGATGCAGGGGTAACGAATGCAATGCGCCCCAGGGCGGGCTGGACGACAAGTCGGTACGCCCGTCCGTCGGCTTGTTCGCGAATAGACAGTGTCAGGTCAGCGCTAGGCTCGATGGAAGCGATACACTCGATCATGCCGTCGGAAGGCAGCGGCAATCGCTGCGGATCGGAGGCAAATGCTCGCGCCACAAGTCTGCCATGAAGAGCCACGATCTCCGCGGCTGGGCGGCAATAGAGCTCGCCGCCATCTCCCGCGTAGAGCTCACGAGGCAGGCACATGAAACCTCCCCATGACAGCACGCCTTGACCCGCGACGGCTGCATCGGTGTGGGCTGGACCGTCCCACGCCCACCCTACCCAGACATGCCGTCGTCCATCGAACATGCGCTTGCCTGCATAGACGCCGGGAAAGTCAATCACGTGATGAGCTGGTAGACGAAACGGACCGCTGGACGACGGACCCGATACATAGCGGCCGCCACCGATGAGGTACCACGTATCGCCTATCTTGAACAGGTCCGGGCACTCCTCGCCCAGACCACCAGGCAGCGGAGGACGTGGCTCCCATGCCTTCAGATCATCGGAAACCAGCAGCCCCTGGACCGCACGGCCGAACTCGTTTTCCCCGCCCGGGTCCTTCGGATCGGTGGCGATGACGACCATCCACCATTGGTGGGCTTCCTCGTTCCAGAAGACATAGGGGTCCCGCCAGTTGCGGAAGCGCTTGGCAGCATAGTAGACCCCGTCCGGTCCCAGCTCGAAAGCGGGATCCTTCGTCCAGTGAATGAGATCCCTGCTCGTGGCGTGGCGAACGACTTCGAGAGCGCGCGGATTGGCAGGATTGTGACCGGTATAGAAGATGTGGAAGGTACCATCGTGCTCCGTGACAGACCCCGTGAACATATGACCGCCGTCAGGACTGTCTGGTGGACCATCGCTCACCAGTGCCGTGGGAAGTTCCTTCCAGCGAACCAGATCTTTGCTGACAATATGCTGCCATGGAACTGGTCCGACATCGCCCTGCAGATAGAAGATGTGATACTCCCCTTTCCAGAAAAAGGGGATGGGATCGGCGAAGTTCCCGACAACAGGTCGGTAGTGGAAGGCGTTCTGCCAGTCTGTACCGGCCGGTGTGCTCATGTATGCATCCTTTCCGTTGAGGATCAGGCGCCCGTTGCGGATCGCGGCCCCACCATGGAACCTGCCAGCGGGGAATGTGCCCTCCGCATCGCGGCACGTGCCGTCCTCGAACGTCCACCGCGCGAGGGGCTTAGGGGCAGTTCGGTTGCCGAGACGGAGGCGCGCAATCTCGCTGGCGCTTAGAGCACTGTCATATAGACGTGCCTCGTATATCTCGCCGGCAAAGTGACTCGCTGACTGGCCCTGTCGTGCACGATGGCGAAGACCGATGAGGATCTGCGCACCCGAGCCGAACTCTAGAGGCTCCCCCTCTGCGTCGTAGTCGGCGATGATAGTATCGTCACGGTACAGCGTGATATGCCGCCCCCGGTAAACGGCCGCAAGGCGCAGCGGCATGCGGGCGATCCTCGTCTCCACGGGATAGGCGGTCTGGTCCTGTTGGGTGCGATGGAACATCTCGCTACCGATCATCCAAGCGCCTGTCTTCAGCTCGCCAAAGACGATCGCGTCGAATTGGTCGCGGTACTCCAGCGTGAGTATGCTTCCGCCGCGCTGGCCGAGATGCGTCGGCCGAACCCAGGCGACCATCGTCTTGTCACGGATGCGGGGCAGCGCTGGATAGGCTGTAACGAACGGGGAACTCGACCCTTCCTCACGCTCGGGCGTCATGCTCGCTCCTGCGGTAAGGACCCCAAGGCCCGCCAATACCAACCCCAGACTCACGGTGTCTCTCATGGCACAACGCCGTCCCCCTCGACGGTGAGTACACGCGGCATTAGGGCCCACAAGCGCAGCATTCTACGTGGTTCCCGCGAAATGGCAGGCCACACGCCGACCTTCCTCCACCTCTTGCAGTCGAGGTTCCTCCGTGGCACATCGCTGCTGAGCGATCGGACATCTGGCTCGAAAGCGACAGCCCTTCGGAATGGCGCTGGGACTGGGAACATCTCCTTCGATGGGTGCCCTTTCCACCCGCCGGGAAGGATCTGGATCTGGCACGGATGCCAGCAGCGCCTGCGTGTAAGGATGGAGCGGATTGGCGAAGAGGGGGTCAACCGGCCCTTCTTCGACGATAACGCCGAGGTACATCACGGCCACGCGGCTGCAGGTATGACGCACGACGGAGAGATCGTGGGCGATGAGGAGATAGGCAGGGCCTAGCTCCTCCTGTATGTCAGCCAGCAGATTCAGTATCTGCGCGCGTATGGACACGTCCAGCGCCGAGATGGGTTCATCGAGAATGACCAACGAGGGTTCCGTAGCAATCGCCCGCGCAATCCCGATCCGCTGGCGCTGACCTCCGGAGAACTCGTGAGGATAGCGATAGGCATGCTCGGCGCGCAAACCGACCCGAACCAGCAGCTCTGCCGCACGGTCGCGCGCTTCTCTCCGCGTCCGCACAATGCCGTGAACCCGTAGTGGCTCTGCGACGATGTCCCCAACAGTCATTCGTGGGTTCAGCGCCGACATGGGGTCCTGGAACACGATCCCCATATGCCGACGCAGGCGGCGCAGCTCCCCGGTGGGCATATGGGCCAGGTCCCTGCCGTCGAACCGCACCGTCCCTGCCGTGGGTTCGATGAGACGGAGGATAGCTCGCCCGGTCGTGGACTTCCCGCAGCCGCTTTCGCCCACCAGTCCTACCGTTTCACCGGCGGAGACGTGAAGATCGAGGCCGTCTACCGCACGTATCTTCTCCCGCACACGCCGCAGACCAATCTGGCGCGTCACAGAAAAGTGCTTTTTCAGCCCACGAACGGAAAGGAGGGGCACCGGTGGCTGGCTCATCGCAACTCCAGTCGCCTCACAGGCCTCGACATGCCCGCCTGACGGAGCTTGCGCCATACCGGCATGTTGGGATGGATGTCCACATGAGCATCGGTTGTGATCCAGTGCCACGCAGACTGCTTGGTGCGTCGGCGTGTCCGATCTGCTGTATCGAGCATTCCCGGTGCGTGTTGCACCAACAGCTTCATGGCAGCCATCTTCTTCCGCACGACATCGTCAACGTGCCGCGTGTTGGCAGGATGGACTTCGACGAAGCAGCAGTTGTCCGACTCGAGCGCGTTCCACCCTATTGCGTAATCCCACCGCGGGTCGCTCAGTGAAAGTGACCCGAGCGCTTCCTCGAGATTGGCCGTGTCCGTTAGTGTGCACCCCCTGGAGACCGTGACGCGGTCTCGATGCTCACCTTTGATTGCATCCTTCCCGCTCTTTACGTAGGGCTCGAGAGGCGTGCCTCTTGCGACCTCAGCGAGAACCATCCTACGCGCTGAGCCTGGCGACCACGTCGCCGATCCGCTCGCTGAACCCGGTCAGCCCGCCCCAGCCGCGCACGGCATCGTCAGGCGAGGCGGGATCCAGGTCCGAAATGTCATGCGAGACGCCTGTTGTGTCGAAGTAGTGCACCACGCGCGACACGGTGATCGCCTTGTCGGCGATGGGCTTGAGCGATTGTGAGCGGCTCGCGCCAAATAGGTCCGCGACGTCGCGCCAGTCTCCGCCGAAATGTTCAATTGCCCGCAAGCCCCACATGACGTCCAGGACATGCGGCGAGTGGGTGGAGATGCACACCCGATAGCCGCGCCAGAGGAGCTCCAAGACCAGCAGCATGGCCGCGCCTACAGCCCGCGGATGGAGCCCCATCTCCGGCTCTTCGATGACAACCCAGTCCACACCACGGCTTTTCGAGATCTTCGCGGACGGCAATAGCCAGTACAGACCGAGCAGCAGCGGAACGAACTCACGCTGTCCTGCCGACCAGGCCATGAAAGGCAGGCCGTTCTTGGCACCCGACTGTCCGAGCACAAGCCGCCTCTGCGGCTGAGACCGATCGACTCTCAGCCCGAACCTTCGGAACACAGCGTCGTCCAGCGTGTCGCGTAGGATCGCCTTCAGCTTGTTCGTCTTCGGGAACAGGTCCGACGAACCGGTGGACATCTGCCCTAGCAGGATGCGCAGGCGGTCGCTGAAGTCGCGCACGGCAAACGGGTCGCCGGGCCCGAAGTCGGAGAAGGGTCGCGGCCACCCATCGCGCATCGTCACGGCCCGCTGAGCGGGAATGCAGAATACGCTCGGCTCGTCGCGCCTAGGTCCCCCTCTCGACAGACGTGTTTCCAAGCTCGCCAACGGTTCGCCGTCAACTGCTATGGCGCTGCCGTCCGAGCCCGAACGCCACATGACATCCATTCCCTCACCGAAGTATGTCTGGAGCAGTCGGCCGATAGAGCCGCTCCATTCGACTCCGTACTGCCGCAGCCGGCTGCGGATGTACGGCGTGTCCTCCAGCAGCTCGAGCCATTGGAGGAAGATGCTCTTGCCGGACGCTTGCGGACCCACGAGCACGGTGAGATCGCCGAATGCCACGTCGGCATTCCTGATTGGACCTACGTTCGTGAGCGCGAGGCGCTTCATTGTGATGAGGAGCCGGCGCCGCGCCGGCTTACCACCCGTTCCAGTGCACGCGCTCGGGAGCCCAGCGCTCCGGCTGGGGTGGCTTCTCTGCAGGCCAGCCAATGGGGATCAGGGCAACCGGTACAATGTGCTGAGGCAGGTTGAAGCGCTTTCGAATGGGCTCGATTCGTTCCTCACGTGGGTAGATGCCCGTCCACACAGCGCCCAAGCCCAGCGCATGCGCTGCCAGCAGCAGATTCATGATGGCCGCCGAGCAGTCCTGCGGGAAGTAACCGGGATACTTCTCGCGCTGCGTATTCCCGCAGACCAGGACCGCAACAGGCGTCTGGCGGATCATCTGGCAGTAGGGGTGCAGGCTCGGCATCTCGTCCAGCAATGCCCGGTCGGTTAGCACGATGAACTCCCAAGGCTGCTGGTTACCGGCCGAAGGTGCCATCATTGCCGCCCGCAGAAGCTTCTCCAGCAGCTCCTGCGGCACGGGCTTGTCAGGGTCGTACTGCCGGATACTCCGGCGCGTCGTGATGCATTCATAGGCTTCCATCGTTCCTACCTCCGTGTCCTCGTAGCGACACGATGTCAGGTTCTTGTGTGGCGGCCCTCTTGGCGAGCCCGATCCAACTCCGCGTAGTAAGCCTCCACCGGCTCGTATTGTACTGTTGGGTCATCGGGCATACCGAGGCGCTGGTATAGGGCCCGCCGGGCACGCATATCGGCCAAGAGTATGGCACGTGCATGCATGGCAACTTCCTCAGCGACCTCGGTGGGTACGACAATGACGCCGTCGTCATCCGCTCCTACGATGTCTCCTGGCCGGACCTGTGCTCCTCCGCATCCAATGCGCGTCTGCACCTCGACGATCTCGATGCGGCCCGGTATGATGGTCCGGCCGCGTGCCCGGCTGCAGATGGGGGTCCGCTGGAGAGTCAACTCGGCGGTGTCCCGGCAGTAGCCGTCGGTGACGATGCCCACAGCGCCGTCGGCGATGGCTCCGAGGCTGTTGCAGGAGCCCCAGAAGCCCACCTCGCCGCTTCCGCCTGTGTCTGTGACCAGCACATGCCCGGGACGGATGAGATGGCTGAATTGGAGATTGCCGACCTGTCGGAACCAGATTCCGTGGGCGTTGACGATCTCTTCGGTCGTGTCGAGCTTCCACATGGGGCGGTTGGCAGGAACGCATCGGATGGTGAGCGCAGGACCCCAGAAACGCATACCGGACCAGAGAGGCCGAACCGCCGGGTCCATGAGCCCTTTGTCGAAGTAACCGATACCGTCGAGAGCGTCTGCGACGTCGACAACCCGCAGATAGCGGTAGAGCTGCGCAAGTGCGAATGGATCAGGTTGAGGTGCAGATATCATGGCGTTCTCCTGTTCGGTCGCATGCGACTGGCCGGGCCGGTAGAACGAGGTTGCCCAGATGCCAGTTCGATGGCGCAAGCCACGTCGCCCCTGAATGGTGGCGCAGTGACACGCAGCAGACCATTCGCCGTCGTCGCCGAGTCGGCGCGGATGGCCTGACCAGTATCGGTGTCTACCCATTCGATGCGGTACGTACCCGCACGCAATGCACCGACCGTCAGGTGGACGCCGACGCTCGACTCCTTCACTGCGCCGGTTGCCGTTCGACCGGTACGCACGGCACGGGAGTCCTGTACCCACACATAGGCTGCGCTGTCTGTAGACAGCCCAACGGCCCGCCACCTCTCGCCCTCCGTTCTTACGTGCGCGGTCTTGAGTCCGCTGAGCCACGGCACGCGCCGGACGAATGCTGAGACGCCACGATAGTGCCGATAGGCGTCTCTCGCGTCTATGTCCTCCCACCACCAGGCCATCACCGTGCCGGACAATCCCGACAGGGCGGAGGCCCATAGGGCGTTGTGCAGATGCACATACGCAGCGTCGGCGCGCATGTCGGGGCTCGGCTGCCAGTTGTCCCGCGCGAGGCCAAACTCGGCGAACAGCGCAGGCTTGGCTGGAGCGGCTTCACGGAGCTGGCGCGCCTTCTTCAGCACGGCCACGACCTCGTCCCTGTAGAGCTCGCCTTCTGCAGGCCGGAGGTACCAGTGCATGTTGGCCACGTCAATCCGCGCGTGCCGCCAGTCGTTCGGCGCATCGGCCCAGGCGCTGGTGGTTCGAAGCCGCCGATAGGGATCGCTCTGTTCGACGTACGCGCCGACTTCGTCGTAGAACCGGCTCGTTGGTCGACCTGGGTCCATCTCGTTCCAGTACTCCCACGCAGCAACAGATGTCGAGTAGCCCCACCGTGCGATAGCATAGCGGACTAGACGCTGGGCATCCTTCATGGCTCGATCATACTCCGCCGATGCAGGATCCTTCAGCCTGTCCATGTAGAGATCGCGCGCCAGAAGACAGAGCTGGAGCCTGATACCGACTCGCTCGGCCTCCTCGACAACGCCATCGAGCATCGCGCAATCGGCCTGGTTGTAGTTGCCAAGCACGGCGCGGTCCGGATCGGCATCCCAGAGAATTTCGCGATCCGAGCCCACCTCTCTGAGCGACAGGTCGCGCAATGCGATCTCACCACCACCCACGGCGGACAGCCGGATCGTCTCGAGCCACCAGGTGTCGGGACCGGTTGTGAATTCCGCTGAGAACGCGCCAGGCTTGGCCCTCGGGTGCCACTCGATCCGTTGCCCGGCAACCTCGATGGAGATAGCGCTGGTCGGCTCGGACCCCCGTACGGTTGCCGATAGCCTGTAGCGCGTGTTTGGTCTCAGGCCCATGCGCTGGGTCGGGTTACATGTAACCGGCCCACCCTTGATCACGACCCAGCGGCGGCCATCTGCATCCGTGACGTAGGGAGGCTTCCAATCCCATGATCGGGCCCAGGCGCTCTTGCGCGCCTCGATGGCCATTCCCCAATCCTCACAGCAGGTCCAGACACGCACGTAGTTCACGCCGTTGGCCGCGAGCTTGCCGAAGATGCCTCGGGTCTCCTGCACATCCTTGATGAACGCAACGTTCTGCCCCACAGCGAAGAATGGTCGGCCGTCATCGAGTTGGAGAAACCGCGGATCTCGGCGCGAGACGCGTACGAAGCCGATGCGACTCGAGGGCTTGACCTTCAGTCGAACCGGTTCAGACTGCAGCGTATGCTTCCCGATGGTCGCCATCACAGCGAAGCTATACGACCCGGTCTCTGTCGGCGTGAAGCGGACCCGCCATTCGGGTCTACCTGTGGGATACAACCAGTCCACGGTCGCCTCGCCCCGACGACGCGGCGTCACCTCGAACGGCTCCATGTAGAAAGCCGGCATGACCAGACGCCCACCATGCGGCGTTCGCACCATGACTCGCACATCAGCAGCATCTGGATCGTACGGATTGGGGCACTCCGGCACCCCGGAGATGGAGAACTCGATCCGGCAGTTCCGCTCGGCAGTATGCGTGACCGGAACGAGCGTCAGCGGTGGCCTCGGGTCGGCGAAGAGAAGCGTGGCGTAGAAGAGCGCCGCGATCATGCTCTGAGGGTTCGATCGCCGGAGGGTGGAATCCTGCTGCGTCGGGTCGCCCGTCGCTTCCCAGCCCCTGCGGGTTGTCTTGGCTCGCCTCATGATACTCCCCTTCATTGAGCCAAGTACCAAGAGGGTGTACACCATCGGATGGCGTACCCCCTCTCGACGCAGTTCTTCAGAGCTGGACTAGACCAGAATGGTCAACGGGTTCTCGAGCAATCCCTTGAGCGTCTGGAGGAATTGAGCGGCGGGTACACCATCCAGGACTCGGTGGTCGAACGAGAGACTCAAGTTCATCATGGATCTGATGACGATCTGACCATCCACCACCACCGGCTTCTCTGCCACCCGGCACACTCCAAGGATACACGCCTGCGGGGGCACGATGATCGGGTCGAAGGAGTCCACGCCGAACATGCCGATATTCGTGATGGTGAAGGTCCCGCCTGAGATATCGTCTTGCGTCTGCTTGCCTTCGCGGCACCGCGCTACCAGCTCCCTTAGCTTCGACGAGATCTCCACGAGACTGAGCGTATCCGCCTGTCTGATGACCGGCACGACGAGACCGCTCGGGGCCGCCACTGCTACACCGACATTCCGATCGGCGTACACGCGGATCTCGTCACCGATAAGCGCCGCGTTGCAAAGGGGATGTTTGGCCAGAGCCTTGCCAACAGCCTTGACGAGGAGATCCGTCAGCGTCATCTTGACGCCATAGGTCTCCTGTACCGACTGTGCGAGCTGGGCATGGAGAGCCTTGGCCCCCGTCATGTCTACTTCCATGTTGAGGGTAATGTGGGGCGCGGTGAAACGCGAGCGCGTGACCGTGTCCGCAGTGAGTTTCCTCAGCCCCTTGAAAGGAATGACCTCGGCCACGGCGGGTTCGCCAGCGGTCGGCGGCGCCGGCTTCGGTGCGGGAGCTGGCGGTGCCGTCTGTGCGGCCTGTGCTGCGCGAAGCACGTCCTCTGCTCGCACCCGTGCAGGTCCTGCGGCAACCTCGGCGAGTCTCACGCCGAGATCGTCTGCGATGCGGGTAGCGAGCGGCGTGGCTCGAACGCCTGGAGCAATGGCGGCTGCCTCGACGTCTGCAGCGAGGATTCTGCCTCCGGGGCCAGATCCTCCGGCTGCCAACGTCGCCAAGTCCACGCCCTTCTCCGCAGCCAGCTTCTTCGCGCGCGGCGAAGCCGCCACTGATGACACTACGGGAGCACTGGCCTGTTCGGCAGTCGGAGCGGATGCGGTAACGGGAGTGGTAGTCTGTTGCGGCGCCGAGGCACCATCACCCGAGAGGAGGTCGTCTATCGGCTCATCGGCCGTCCCTATGATGCAGATAGGGGTGTGAACCGCTACCGTAGCGTCGGCATCAGCTAGAACGGCACGCACGATACCATCGGCTTCTGCTTCCACCTCGAAGTTGGCCTTATCGGACATCACCTCCAACAGCGGTTCGCCCTTCTTCACGGGATCTCCGACCTTCTTGAACCACTGTACGATGGTTCCCTCTTCCATCGTGTTGCCGAGCATCGGCATCTTGAATACAGACGCCATGGGTGCCTTTCTCCTCGAACTTGCTATTCGGAACCGGCAGGTGCCAGCGCCAATCTATGGTACCGCGAAGCAGCCCGTCGCGGCTACGCTACGACAGAAGACGTGCGCGGGTCAAGCTCGGTAGAGACCCGTCTCCTGGATGTATGCCACAACTGCTTCCGGTGTCAAGTAATGCACAGGCAGCCCCTGGCGTACACGCGCACGAATCAGTGTCGAGGATATCCCCAGCTCGGGGGCTGGGTGCGTCTCTATGAAAGGCCGCAAACGCTCAGGTATGCGATCGCGCAACGCATCGAGATCCGACCCGGGCCGGCTGACCGCGATAAGCCTGCACAGCCGAACCACTTCCTCCGGTTCGCGCCATGTTCCTATTTCAGCCACGGCATCTGCGCCGGTCAGGAACAGGATCTCGGCTCCGGGGTACCGTTCGTGCAGCTCACGCAAGGTGATCACTGTGTAGGACGGACCTCCGCGCTCGACCTCGATGGGGTCCACCTTCATGCGTACGCAGCTTCCCACGGCGAGCTGCGCCATCCGCAGCCGATGCTCGGCAGGTGTAACGGAGTAGGGCTTCCAGTGCGGCGGCACAGCGTTTGGGACGATCAGTACTTGATCCAGACGGAACTGCGCGTAGGCATCCTCTGCGACGAACAAATGCGCATTGTGGATGGGGTCGAACGTGCCTCCCAAGACACCTATACGCATGTCTTGTTAACCGCGCGACTAGTTGTCGATCGTCTCGCCTCGCTGTATGCTGTCCCTAACGGAGCTGCGGCGTGGCGAATGACGTGGCTCGGCCGCGGTTTCAGCCGACCGACGTCGCGTCGAGGCAACGTCATTGTTCGAGTCTCTGCGCAGGCGAGGGGAATCTACCTGCGACGGCGTGTGAGGCCGTTCTGCGTCCGAACTGGCCCTTCTGCGCTCTTTGGCAGTGGTATCGCCATCGCCGGATGCTCGACGCGCGCGCCGCTGTGCGTCATGCTGCGCCTTTGGAGCATCGTCGGCCGAGTGGCGTGTCCGCCTAGGCTTCCTGGCAGTAGCATTGCCGTTGTCTGAATCGGGCGTTCTCGTCGCACTCTGGCGGCGTTGACGAGTGTCCTGGTCGGTGTAGTCCGTAGCGCCCACTACAGGATGCGGTGAGCTGACTGGGTGTTGCGGTGGCGGTGCTTGGGCCGAAGCATCGGCGTCCTTCGGTGGCTCTGTCGCCTGTCCGGTCAAGACCGGTGTAACGATGGTATCAGGTTCCGCCGTGGAGCTCGTATCGTGGCCTCCAGGCAGGCTGGGGGGGATCTTATCGAGCTGTTCCTTGATGCTGGTGGGAATGACGCTGGACCGAATCGGCATGAACCGTGCAACGACGATCGCACCCACGGCGAAGGAGACGATGGCCAATCCTACCAGCAGCAGCACGTTGAGCAGGCAGCTCGTGACGCGAGGCTGCTGGCGTCTTCGGCTTCGGAAATCGCTGCGTCGCTTGCGGGCCATGGATGTGTAAATCAGTCTACCAATCGTGCAGCGGGCCTGTCAAGTCGGACTGAGAGCATCATCAGCGCGGCAATTGCGGCGGTGCAGGCACCCAATAGAAACGGCAGCCGATGATCTATGCCGTAGAGAACACCTGCAAGCTGGCTCGCCGGCAGAGCAGCCAGGCCGACCACCATGTGGAACGCACCGAGTTCGGTCGCTCTCCGTTCCGGCGCAGCCAGGTCAGCCGCAAGCGCGCGTTGCACGCCCTGGGTCAGCGTATAGTAGAAGCCGTACAAAACGAACAAGACGACGGCAGCAACCGTGCCGTGCAGCACCGCGAACCCAAGGTACACGACGGCGAATACGCCCCATCCCAATGCAACGAGCGGCCGGCGTCCGGCTCTGTCCGACAGAATGCCAGCAGGATAGCCGAGCGCAGCCTCCACAATGTTGAAGAGCGCGTAGAGGAGAAACACGTGAGCCGGATCCACACCCATGTCTTGTTGGGCTCGGAGAATGAGGAACGCGTCCGAGGAGTTGCCAAGACTGAAGAGCGCGACGATCAGCAGATACCATCGCATCGCAGCGCTGAGCCCGCGCAACGACGGCAGGGCATTGCGGGCCGCTTCTGGATCGCGCCTGCGTACTTCCCGAACGGCACCGGCCAGGACCAGGGTGGCGAGCACGCCTGGCACGAACGCAATCCAATAGAGCCTCGCGAACCGATGGGCATCCGAGCCGTGCAGGACATGCGTAAGGAGCCAGTAGCCACAGAGAGGCCCGAGGACGGCGCCGATGGTGTCCATGGCCCGATGGAAGCCGTAAGCTTGGCCCCTCTGGTTCTCCGGGCAGTTCTCTGCGATGAGTGCGTCGCGCGGCGCAGTGCGTAGTCCTTTCCCCAGCCTGTCCACAAACCGTGCGAACAGGACTTGCCACCACGCAGCGGCTACTGCGATGAGCGGCTTGCCAATCGCACCAAAGCCGTAGCCGGCGACTGCAAGGGGCTTGCGCCTGCCCGCCTTGTCCGAAAACCAGCCGGAATACAGCTTCAGTAGGCTTGCCGTGCTCTCGGCGATTCCTTCGATCAGCCCCAGTGCCCACGGCGGCGCGCCAAGCACCCTTGTCAGGAACATGGGGTTCAGTGGATAGACCATCTCGCTCGACACGTCAGCGAACATGCTGACGATGCCCAGCGCCTTGACAGTTGGGCTTAGCGGAAGCCGTTTCGAGCTGGAGGCAGGCTCGGAGGTGTCGGCGACGCCCATCTCCTAGCGCACCTTCGCGCCTGGCGGAACCTCGGTTTCCGGTTGTAGCACGATAGCCTGACCGTCCACATCGGCCGCGAGTAGCATGCCCTGGGATTCGATGCCCCGCAGCTTTCGTGGCTGCAGGTTAGCTACGATCACGATCTGCTTGCCCGTCAGTTCATCCGGCTCATACATCTCGGCTATTCCCGCCAGAATCGTGCGCGTTTCCGTGCCCAGATCGACCGTCAGCTTGAGCAGCTTCGTGGCATTCGGGACCTTCTCCACTTCGACGACTGTCGCCACGCGAAGGTCCAGCTTGGAGAACTCCTCGAACGTCAGGTAGGCTGGAGCTTCCTTTTCTGGCGCACTCTCGGGCACTGGCGATGGCGTTGGCGATGTCATGGTCTCCTCCCTTGTGGGTGTCTGGCTGGCTGCAGGCGGTTCCATGGACTCCTCGACGATGCGGGGGAAGAGGGGTCTGGGCGACTGCACACGGCGACCTGTCGTGACCGCTTGCCAGACCTTGGCTTCGGACCAGGCAGGTGCCTCGTCGAATGCCAGACCCATCTGCTCCCGCAGAGTCTTGGCGGCGGTTGGCATGACCGGCGCGACGAGGACGGATGTGACGCGCACCGCTTCCATGCATGTGGCGAGCACAGCACCAAGCTCGTCACGGCGATCGTTTCTTGCCAGCTCCCAAGGAGCCTTTTCGACAATGTAGCGATTGACACCGGATACCAGTCTCCATGTCGCTTCCAGTGCCGCATGGAATCGGAAGTCGCGAACTGCCGCCTCGTAGTCAGCGACGCACTGAGCCGCCAGCGCACCGACGGTGGGATCGGGCTCTGCTTTGGGCACCATGCCGTCGAAGTACCGTCCGACCATGGCGATGGTCCTGTTGCACAGGTTTCCAAGGTCGTTGGCAAGGTCGGCATTGTAACGGCGAATGAAGTTGTCCTCGGAGAACTCGCTGTCCCCGTGAAACACCATCTCGCGGAGCATAAGGTATCGGATAGCGTCCACAACAAGCGGGTCGGCAGCGCCTGACCGACGGGCGAACTCATGCGCCAGTTCCAGCGGGTGGGGCAATCCTCCCGTTCGCTTACCTTCCTTCTTGCCGCCGGCGCCTACCCACCAGCCATGGGCGTAGACCTGTCGCGGGAGCGGCAGCCCCAGCGCCATAAGCATGGCCGGCCAGAGGGTCGCATGGAAACGGACATAGATCTCCTTGGCCATCATGTGGACATCTGCTGGCCACAACTCCCGATACTTGGCCTCATCGTCCGGCCAGCCTGTCGCCGAGAGGTAGTTGATGAGGGCATCGAACCAGACGTAGATGACTTTGTCGGGTTCATCAGGGACCGGGATGCCCCAGCCGTTATTGGCCCGGGTTACGCTGGCATCGCGCAGTCCCTGCTGAATGAATGCGATGACCTCGTTCCGACGGAAATCAGGTTGCAGGAACTCGGGATGGCTCTCGATATGCGCCAGCAGGCGATCGCCGTAGGCCGAGAGCCGGAAGAAGTAGTTCTCTTCCTGTACTCGCTTGAGTGGCTTTCTGCATTCCTCGTTCGGGCAGAGGCGATCCTCCTTGACGTCACTATCCCGGAAGAACGTCTCGTCCGACACGCAGTACCAGCCCTCGTAGGTGCCGCGGTAGAGGTCGCCCGAAGCCCGAAGTCGCCGAAAGACTTCCTGGACGGCCCGCACGTGTCGCGGTTCGGTGGTCCGAATGAAATCGTCGAAGGCATAGTCCATGCCCTCCCACGCCCTTCGGAACTCACCAGCGAGCTGCGTTACGAACTCCAGCGGATCGACGCCGGCTGCCTGGGCAGCTTCCTGATTCTTCGTGGCATTCTCATCGGTGCCGGTCAGGAACCACGTGGCCTCGCCTTGCATGGCGTGGTAGCGCTTGAGGAAGTCGCAACAGAGTGTCGTCAGGGCGGAACCGATGTGGGGGCGACCATTGACGTAGTAGATGGGTGTCGTGACGTAGTAGCGCTTCGTTTCGCTCACGGTGAAGTTCTCCGGCGTTAGTGGAACGTGGCAGAGATATTACCCCACGCTACCGGACTCGAGCCGGAGACGACGCCGTGTCCAGGGGCGGCGACCGGCCTGGTCGTCCACCCACCTGGCTATGGCGAAGCCAGCAACAGCGTCTCCCTCGGCTGAAGGCTGACCGGGATGGCGTTGCCCGTTGCCTCGACCGCTCTTGTCACACCGGTAGCCGGTTCCAGGAGCGTCCAGGTTCCAGACCGATCCACGCGTAGCCTCCCGCCCCACGCCGATGTTCCGGTGTTCACCAGGACGACCACCGTGCGGCCATCGCGTCGAAAGCGGCCTAGCACAATGCCTTCCGTGGCAGGTTCCAGCCCATAAGCGGGATCCAGTACGGTCTTGAGTCGCGTTGCATCGAGCTGCTGGGGCATCGCATCGTGAAGAACAAGCCCGCCCGCGGCCTGGAAGCGCTCGAGCAGGTCGCCGGCGCTCGGCGGCAGCTCGACGCCGTCCGGGATAACTATGGCCCGGAAGCCGTATTGGCGAATCGCCAGCCGGCCTCTGCGGATGGCAGCTTTGGCGAGAAACTCGTCATCCACCAGGCAGAAGGGGATCTGCGCCCGCGTCAGGCTCGTGCCTAAGCGGTTGAAAGAACCCACGATTCGTCGGGCCCGAGTTGATTGGGAGGCGATACTCAGAGGTTCCGCGACCGGTCGGTACTCCTCCATGAGATCCCGAATTGGGTAGTAGAGGAGCACTTCTGGGTCCATGCGAGCCGGTTTCAGTACTGCGTTCAGTCTGCCTACGAAGGCACAGTACGACCGGTAATCCTGGGGCGATCTGTCTCCGATACCGTAGTACAGAGTGAACTCCGTCACGCCAAACGCTGCCTGCCATCCGGCCGTGGCGAGCATCATGGGCAGAGAGGCCGGGCCTCTACCTCCCATCTTCTCCGAGAAATCGCTGACCTCCGTAAAGACACGCCGTCCACCCGTCAACATGGCGGCCGACGCTGGCAGGGCTACAGTCATCCAGTGGCCATGCAGGACAGCCGTAGGATCGCTGGAAAGTTCGTCCATGCCCGGGATGTCCATGCGGCTCAGGGCCTTCAGCGCATTTCCGTAGAGCGCCGGATGGTGCATGATGGCCTCTTCCCAGAGATTGTGCCCCGAGGAGGCCACGCGGTATTCGCGACACCATTTCTGGATCGTTCCGAAGTAGCGCTCAGCTATCAGATCGCCCACGAGAGTCCAGAACCGCCTGCGTACCTCCTTGTCCTTCTGTTTATCGCCTTCGAACAGGCTGCGGCGCACTTGTAGAAGATCCTGTCCATATCGCTCACGGTAGCGCTCCGGTAGATCGTGCACCCACGGAACGGCAGGCAATGGCCGGATGGTGGGGTCGAGGGCGTCGCGGATGCAGACGTTCCGTCGCGCCGACTCCGGTATCTGCCCCAAATTCACGGCAAGCAAGGAGGGCTCATCGGTGAAGAACGCACGCACGGTCGTGCCCATGCACGAGCCCAGGCGCCGACGGTAAGCCTGATGCGTGAGCGCGAGGAACTTACGCACCGCCCGTTCGTCCAGGAGATTGACGTACCGCCGAGCAGCGTAGTAGTTGTTCGCAGCGTGCGTGAACTCGTACGACGGGCGTACGACGAAAGGATCGGGCTTCGAAGGATCGTAGGCGAGCTCCTGCGCCTCGTATTCGGGGTTCCCTTCGAGGACACGTCCGCCTGCTGCCCCGCTCGGGTACCCCTCTTCGTCATAGATCCAAACGATCATGCCGAGCCGCTCGGCGGCATGGACCGCATCCACCAGGGCTGTCCAGGCCGCCTCAGAGCGAAGATAGCTCTGGAAGAGAACATTGCAGACCACGCCGCCGAGACCCATGTCACGGTAGTAACGCATCCCTTCATCGGCAATCCCATCTGAGCCAGCCGAAGGTACCATCTGGGCCATGCCAGCCGGCCCTCTGCCGGAGGGGTCTATCCCGTGAACGATCTGCAGAGGGCGATCTTCGCAGGGAGGAGATTGCCACTTTCGCAGCCACGACGACGGTAAGCCCACATCACGCAGCGAGTTCGTCACGCCCGCCGACAGAATCATCCCGCAGGTTGCCATGAGCATCCACCTCATTGATCACTGTCCTCGATCCTCTCTTAGTCCGCTACACCTTGTTGAGAAGGCTACCACGCGTGGCTTGCGGCTGCCCGGCGGATGTACCTGCACTTATCGTGTAGGTAGTACGGCATAATCATCATAGGACATTCTGACAGGTGAAGCACATGAAAGCCATCGTTGCCGCCCTTCTCGTGTTCGTCGCAACGTCCCTTGCCATTGGGTTGAACACCGAAGGTGGGGTGCCAGCACGCCGCACTGCCGAGTTCCTCGATAGCATCGGTGTGTGCAGCAGCTTCCCCGACAGAGGGCAGCCGCTCGAGAAGACGGTGGAAATGATTCGGTACTGCGGGTTTCGGTGGATCCGTGGTGGGATCGAGGGGCTCACCAATGATGGCCCCACTACTCTCGACACCTACCGTGAGCTGCATCGTCGAACGCGCGTCCGATTCAGTTGGGGTCTCGGAAGCGGCGGCTCGGACCTGTCCAAGCTCATCGCAACGGCTCGTGAGATGGCTAAAGCCGGAACATTGCTTGCCCTGGAAGGGAATAACGAACCCAACAACTGGGGCGTGACCTACGAGGGCGAAGCCGGAGGCGGCAGGGCTCCGTCGTGGATGGCGGTAGCGAAGCTGCAACGCGACATGTACAGGGCTGTCAAGAACGATGCGGTGCTGCGGAGCTACCCCGTCTGGTCCATCAGTGAGAATGGCGCCGAAGTAGACAATGTCGGTCTTCAGTTCCTCGTCATTCCCAAGGGCGCTGGTACCCTCATGCCGGAAGGGACGCGCTACGCGGACTACGCCAACGTGCACAACTACATCTACCATCCCAACTCCCCATTCCCTGAAGACAACAAGACCTGGAATGCTGCGGACCCGACATCAGCCTGCAGAGTGGACGGCCTGTACGGCAACTACGGCACGACCTGGCTCAGGAAGTACCGTGGCTACAGCGAGGAAGAGCTCATGGCGCTCGCACGCGTGACGACGGAGACAGGATGCACGACGGATGACAAGGTAACGGAGGAACTCCAGGCCCTGAATCTGATGAGCTTGTACCTGGATCAGTACAAGCGTGGCTACAGCTATACGTCCGTGTATATCCTGCGAGATCGCACCGACGAAGCCGGCAACCAGAGTTTCGGGTTCTTCCGGCGAGACTACACTCCCCGTAGGTCGGCGCTCTACCTTCGGAACCTCACGACCATCCTCGCCGATCGCGGCGCAGTGAAACGCCCCGCTCGTCTGGCGTATCGGATCCCCAACCAGCCAGAGACCGTCCATGATCTGTTGCTGCAAAGAAGCGATGGTGCTTTCCAGCTCGTCGTATGGGACGAGCGGCTGCATGGTAAAGACAACGTGGCGGTCGAGCTGGGTAGAGAGTGGTCGCGAGTGCGTCTGTACGATCCAACGGTTGGGTCAACGCCCACACGCGATCTTCGACGTGTTCGGTCCGTGCAGCTCACTCTCAGCGATCACCCAGTGATACTCGAGATCCCGTCCAAGGATCAGAAGTAGTAGCAGTACGTGTTGGCACCGATGAGCCAACCAACCATAGGCCACGCACAGCCGAACAGGTAGTCCCCCAGGATCAGGCCGAGGAAGAACGGCATCAGCCTCCGGTAGAGGGCTAGCCCTCCATAACGCAGCGCGGATACCTTGCACACCCAGGCGATGAACATGGGTAGCCACATGGTGCTCATGGAGAAGCTACCGGAGACCGCGAAGCCGAGGGGGTGAAATGGCCACCACGCGAATTGCATGCGCCCCAAGTGCATCAGGAAGGTAGATACCAGCCCCACGAGGATGGCCAGAACGGCTGGCACATCGGTGTCCCGCGGAGTCTGGATCCAGCTCGAGAGCCGGTTGAAGGCTTCCCATCCGAAGTACGGGAAATGAGAAGCCATATTCGTCTCGGCACCGAAGTGGTAGGGCAGGGCATAGAGCGCCCAGCAGCCAGATAGAAGCCCAATCACACTTGCGACGACCAGCGCGACGGCTATGCCCCTCATGGGAATCCGTCCCTTTTCACCCATCTTGAAGGCCTCGAGCTGGTAGGGCATGGCGATGCTCCGATACGCACGATTGAACCAGTAGAACCACGTCAGCGCTCCTAGGGTCTGTGGCGACATGCTGCGCGTGCCCAGACACGCCGTGAGGATGTAGTCCGGTCCGCCGTTGTGAAGGTCATGCGCGGGAGGTCCTAGTTCTGCCCGCATACGCGTGCACGCCAATGCGATGGCGAAATACATGGCGAACCCGACGAAGCACATCCATAGCGGCAGTCCCAGCTTCCAGAAGAACAAGGCGCATGCGGCAAAGCCGACAGTGCCGCCGACGACCGCCGTGCGATAGCTCATGGGTTCATCTGCTTCTCGACGACCCGATCTCCAGGCTTGACGCATGACCTCGGCGAAGTGCCGCCGCGCACCCCAAACGGCCAGCGCCGCCACGCCCATGTAGATCCCGAACGACTGTTCGTTCACATACGGGAAATAGGGCCGGTATTCCGACAGGCCGTAATACGCGCTCAGGACCCGCTCGAACCGCCACCACAGGGCGAAAAACCAGCAGGAAAAGAGCATGTCGGCTGGCAAGAGGAACCCTAGCCCGACAGCGAATGGGTAGAACGCAATCGGCGTCCACCCCATGGAGTTCCATGGAGGAGAAGGGAAGTAGACGCTGACGTCCTGCGCCTTGATGGGCAGGGACGGCAAGCCGGGCACGAGCACGGCCAGCCCGTTGAGCAAGCTGATGGCCCCCGCAACACCGAACCCCATCCACAGTGCTGGCTGACGATAGATAGCCCCGCTAGGGTGCGTGATGTCCATGGGTAGCTCGATGATCGGGTAGCTGAGCTTCTCGTGCTGCGTCCACTGGACGCGCAGGAGCACGTTCAGGCAGAACATCACCCAGAGCATGCTCAGCGCAAGACCACTCCAGGTCGCCACCGGCATCAACCACGCCCGGACATGCGGCAACGTGTATGGATTGGCTCCACCTTGGTACCAGCCTTTGAGTGCGTCGGCGTCGCGGACAAAGGAAAACGGTGCAAGGTACTGGATGAATAGTTCGTGCCAGCCGTTGGATGGGGTGGCGTACTTGGTAGGATGACCCAGCATGGGGAACAAGACGTCGAGGAAGTCAATACTCGTGATACAGGTACCGATGCTGAGCATAATGTAGACAACAAGAAGCTCGGACTGAGACAGGACCCACGCCGGTCTGCAGCGACGTAGAAGACCGTTGGCGGCTCCGAGCACCACTAGCACACAGATGACGTTGGCGAATAGAGAGAGCGTGCTTGGATAGGGACCGTTACTCGTGGTACCCCTGACGACTCCACCGGCGCCAACCTCCACGCGAGCTAACCAGAAAGCATTGAGGGGAAGCAAGAGTGTGCCCACGGCGATGGCGCGCCATGGCATTCGCCCCCTCACCCGCTCTCGAGCCATCTCCAGGCTTTGGAGGCCCTTTCTTCGCACGAATCCTATCCTGTCGCCGTCCATCCGCTCCTTCTGCCGCTTGGGCTTGGTGACCGGAATGCTGCAGCGTTCTCAGGCGCGTGACTGGAGCCTGGCATCTATCTCTGACGGCTTCAGGCGTACGCTGACGATGTACGGCGGCTCACCCGTGGTCCAGTGGCCATAGGTCGTTGTTACAATGGTGCCGTCGGACAAGACCTCCACACCCGGATACGCACAGTCCCAGGCGTGCAGATTGTCCATGAGGCGGATCCGGCAGATACCTTCCTTGCCCTGAACGATGTCCTCGTAGCGTCCCAGCCATGCGACCCAGTCGCCCTGGGTCGGCGTCTCGTGGGCGGTATCACGCATGGAGATGAACAGGCGGCCATCGGGAAGGTACTTAGCCGTATGGCGGTCGCCGGTCAGCGCGACTGATACCTCACGCGGCTCTGACCACGACGCCCCCTCATCCTTACTGAAGATGGCGAAGGAGTTGAACTTGCGACTGTTCTCCCGCAAGAGCACTGCGATCTCCATGCCATCCGGTGACCGCACAGCTCCGGGCTCGCAGAGATCGGCACGGGGATGCTCTGCGATGACTCGCGGCTCTCCCCAGGTCAGCCCTCCATCCTCAGAACGCGATAGGAATACTTGGAACCTCGTCGTCCGACCAGCACCACGCAAGAAACGTCCATCGTCGTGAAAGAAGGCCAAGTACGCACCGTCCCTGGTGCGCATGAGGCTCGCCATGGCCACGACGCCACCGAAAACCCCGATGGGCCGGAGCTCCGACCACGTCTCACCGTCGTCCGTCGAATGCGCCATGCGAATGGGGTACAGGCCGGAGAACAGCAGAACGTAGCGGCGGCCAGCTCGATCCACTGTTCTGTACAGCGTCGGCACCTCCTGGGACGTGGCCCAGCTCGCCGGTGTTGGCAGGCGTTCGGACCACGTCAGACCGCCGTCGGTGCTTCGCTTGTAGACGATAGCCCCCTTTCCGTGGCCCTTCGGGTAGACACATAGGATGGTCCGGCCATCCTCCAGCAGTACCGTCGTGGGATGTCCCAGATACTGACCGGGTTCCTTGTCCACGATTGCCTGTCGGTGCTTCTCGGCAGCGAGATCTATCAGCGGTATCGAATACCCGCGGTTCTGGCCCATGCGAGCCCCTCCATGCTTCCAATCTGAGGGTACGCAGAAAGCGCCTGCGCCCTCCGAGTTCCCATTCTGCATGGGACCTCGCCGGTCCTATCGAAACACATGAAACCCACATGTCTCCCCGGACGTATGCATGGTGGTACGCGTGCCGCAGCATCGCCACCGGGAGGAGTCTAGGTATGACTTACGTATTGCGAACCTACCTGCTAGCCTCTGCTCTCTTCGCCGCATCGGTCGCCATGACTCAACCTCAAGCCCCACTTGTTCGGCATTCCTTCGATACCAGCGAAGAAGGGTGGACGGGTCTGGGAGCGAACTGCCGCGCCTCGATCACGACCCAATCATCGTTCAACGGCTCCGGGGCGCTGAAGTTCGAGTACGACTTACGGCCGAGGGCCATGGGCCTGCTCGCTTGGCAACCCCAGGAGGGCGCCCTGGCAGGTGCCAACACGTTCCGTTTCTGGGTCCGCGCAGACCAAACGACCAGCCTGGGCTTCATCGTCCAGGAGAAGGGTGGCGGACGATACACGGCCATGTTCGCCGTTCCCAAGGGTACGTGGCAGAAGGTCGAGATCAGCCTCTCTGACCTCATACTGAACCAGGGCAAAGACGATCCGAAGGATCCCAGCGGCCGACTGGAACCCGAGAAGATCGAGGCCCTCTCTATCGGGGATCTTGCCCAGTTCGTTGCGCAGGCAGACAATCCCCAGTTCGCCTCTCTCATTGGCCTCGAACTCGGGCCCAGGGTGCTGCTCCTCGACGACTTCAACGTTACGGCTGAGAAACTGCCAGCGACGGTTGCCATTGGGCCGAAGGAGGTCGTGCTGGACACATTCTCTCGTCCGCAGGTGGGGTGGCTGGCTACGTGCCTAACATCGGTGGTCAAGGGCGAGACCGGTGCTCCGCCCGCTATGGCTGCGAGCTACCGACAGGCTACTGGACGCATCGTTGCTCTTGCGCGCATGATCCCACCGGGATCTCTCAAGGGTATGGGCAAGCTGTCCTTCACCGCTGCCTCGAAACAGCGCGTCATGCTGCTTGTTCAGGTGGAGGAAGCTGGTGGCGGCAAGTTCAATACGATCCTCGAAGTGCCCGAGGGCAACTCCCCCAAGTCGTACACGATCGAGTTCGCGAATCTCAACGCAGCCGACGATTCACCTGTCAGAGATCGCGGTCTGAGACCAGAACTGGCTGGCCAAGTGGTGTTCATTGATGCTTCTATGCTGGCCGGTGCCTCCAGCGATGCAGACAATACGCTCACTATACGCAACCTGAAAGCTCTCCCGAGCACGCCCTGAACTTCCACTTGAGGGGGAAACGATGGGCTCAAGCGTCGGTTCGTGGGGGGCGAACCGGCGCTTCTCTCATGATATCTCGGTAATACTCCTCCACGTCAGCTGCCATGCGGTCCGCTGTGAAGTGCTCGCGAGCCCTCTGCCGGCCAGCCTCACCCATGCGTCGGCGCAGTTCCGCGTCTCGACCCAAGGCGATCACTGCTCTTGAGACGTCAGAAGGTTTGCGGTCCACCAGTAGGCCAGTCTCCCCATCCTTCACGAGTTCCGGATTGCCGCCTGCCCGCGTAGCGATGATTGGCTTGCCCATGGTCATCGCTTCGATGATAGCCATACTGCATGCTTCGGTCACCGATGTCAGGGCCACGATGTCCGTTGCGTCCATGAGCTCGGCCACATCATCGCGGATGCCCGTGAAGTGCAACCGGTCCTGCAGTCCGTCCCGTCGGGCGATCTCCCTGAGGCGTTCCTGTTGCGCAACCGGCGCATGCCCGACGAACAGGAACTGAGCTGTAGGACAACACTGGACAATCGCACTGGCTGCTTGCACGAGAATGTGCTGGCCCTTGAACTCGTCTACTCGAGAGAACACACCAATGACGAGTGCGTCCACCGAGATACCGAGTGCGGAACGAACTTCTCGAAGGCGCTCGTGGTGGTCATCGGGGGGCACTACCATGTTCGTCCCGTTGTAGATGACCCGGACGCGGTCGGGATGTGCCCCTCGTCGTATCATCATCTCCGCCAGGTCCCGCGAGACGGTTACGAACCAGTGGTTGCGGCAAGGCAGACAGCGATACGCCCAGTCCCGGGTCAGCGTGTGGATGCTCGAAACGACTGGAACGTGGGCCAACGCTCCCGCCATGTAGCCCATGTAGGCAGCACGAGTAAGATGCGTGTGGACCAGGTCTATGGCGTGCTCATGTATGAATGTTCTCAGGTGCAGGACCGTCGCCGGTGCGCGAAAGCCATGCATAGGCCACTCGAGCGTGGGAACGTTCGCCTGAGCGAGCTGGCGCGATATCCAGCCGCCAGGCGGGCAAATCGCCGTCACGTTGTGGCCGCGCAAGCGGAGCTGCTCCGAGAGGACAACCATATGCCGCTCTGCACCAGAAGTGCGCGATGATGATATGAGCTGCAGGACATTCATAGCTGCGGTCAGGGCCAGTGCCTCGCGTCGAGCTACCTGCGTCCAAGGCACCGCTATAGTATGGCAGACCCCGAAGCTGCAGTCCCCGATTCCCTATCGAAGACACGTGCTGCCCCCGAGGTCTATCTACGTGGCACAGGGGAATATCTGCTTATCGTGGCGAGCATAGGTACAGACCGGCTACACGGCTCACAGTTCAGACCAAGAACAGGGGTAACACGTTGCTTCATCATTGTGAAGCAAGGGCGGGACTGTGCCGTGCCTTGGATGCAGGTAACACCTATAGACGAACGAGCGATGATGAGGGCACTGCTCGAGGGCGTGGATAGCGTGACGGAAGCCAGTCGTGCTTGGGGTGTGAGCTGCACGACGGTCTCCGAGGCGGTATCTTCAGAAAGTGTGGATGCCGGATGCCTAGCCGCCGCGCTCACGGTTCTCTCGTGCTGTAGCCCGAAGGTAGGAAGGCACGGCGCGCCAGCCCTGCGCCGGCGTCAGCGTGCTGCTCCTACATGTAGCGTCGATTCGCCACCCGTGGCGCGTCTCGCGGCGTCTCGTTATCGAATTCCACTGCGCGGGCGAGGAGACCCGGGCGGTAGTAGCGGTCTTCCATATGGCGCAGCGAAATGACTTCGGAGCCGCGGACGAAGCGGGCGTGCTCGAGCTCGCCATCGTTGGAGCTATCGTAGTGGTTAGCGGCGCCGTCGAGGGAAAAGGCGACGGTGTTGACGTTGCCCGTATGCCCCTCGAGGATGCAAAGCTGCTTCCCCGTGTCCAGCTCCCACAATCGCACGGTGCAATCCCAGCCCAGGGTGAGGGCCATTCTCCCGTCGGATGACACCGCGACTCCCTCCTCGAACGGGGTGTGCCCCTGGAGCGTCCGGACCAGCAATTGTGTCTCCAGGTCCCAGAGGCGGGCGGTCTCGTCCCTGCTTCCTGTCAGGGCCCGCCGGCCGTCCAGGAGAATGGGGATGGCCGCGGCCTGGCGCTTGCTGCACAGACGCCCCGACACTTCCCACAGTTGCTCGAGGATGCGAACATCCGAAGCATACCGGGACACCCGATGACGCCGACGCGACCGGCTCTGGCGCCGTCGATGCTGGCGTCGCCCGCAACAGCTGCGACACCACCGGCCTCAGCGTCGGCACGCATACCATCCGCTGCGAGTTCGCCGGCGACCCCTGGGTTGACGCGGGATACGGGGAAGGAGCGTTGACGATCCATTGAAGTTGTAACGGTTCGACCGGCACGGATACCGTCGCAGAGCCGCTTCCCGTCGAAGCGAGGGACCGTCCTTCGCTGATCGCCCCCTCCCCAACCCCCCCCGCACGCGGGGAGGGTGAGATTCTTGGCTCCGAGCGTCCATAGGGCATCCCCAACCCTCCCCGCACGCGGGGAGGGTGATGCAGCAGATGTCGCCTGCCCTTAGCTCCCTCGCCCCGCTTGCGGGGAGAGGGTAGGGTGAGGGGCTACAAATGGACCGGG
>JBBIPC010000024.1:0-51997 GCA_037443035.1 Chthonomonadales bacterium | reverse complement strand
GGTCTCATCGAAGGGATCATGTGATCGACCGGTTCCCTGATCGACTCGGAGGATCAGGCGCTGGCAGATGGACGCTAGTACCAGCGCTGGCACGACAGCTGTTCGCTGCTGAACGGCGCGAGCCACTTTCACGCCGCCACGCCACCGTGCAGCGTGCCGATCGTAGAAGGACTACCACGAATGGAGGTCAACGCAACGCGTGAGAATCGTCCGCTATCGTGAGAAGAGCGGGTCGCCGGAGTGGGCAGCGCTCCATGCCGACGGCACAGCCCATCGCATCGAAGGTGACTTGTTCGGGGAATGGCGCGTCACAGATGAGATCGTCCATCCCAGCGAGCTGCTTGCCCCCGTGCAACCAACCGCCATTCTATGCATCGGGCTGAACTACCGCCACCATGCCGCCGAGAGCGGCGCGCCGATACCTGAGTTTCCGGTCCTGTTCATGAAATCGCCCGCTGCGACTCAGGACCCAGGCAAGCCGATTCTGCTGCCGCGCGTCCTGCGGAGCGACGAGGTGGACTACGAAGCCGAACTGGCTGTGGTGATCGGCAAGCAATGCAAGAACGTGCCGAAGGAGCGAGCGCTCGAATACGTGCTGGGCTATACGTGCGCCAACGACGTGAGCGCCCGAGACTGGCAGAAGCAATGGGGCGGAGGGCAATGGTGTCGCGGCAAGACGTTCGACACGTTCGCACCCATGGGTCCGTGTCTGGTCACCCCCGAGGAGATCCCCGATCCCAATGCGCTGGCGATTCGCTGTATCGTAAGTGGCGAGGTCATGCAAGACTGGACGACCGGCGACATGATCTTCGACGTGCCCACGCTCATCGCGTTCCTGAGCGGGAGCACGACGCTCCTTCCAGGTACGGTCATCCTGACCGGCACTCCTCACGGGGTGGGCATGGCCCGCAAACCGCCGCGATGGCTCCGGCCCGGCGATACGGTGACCGTTGACATCGACGGCATCGGTCAGCTCACGAATCCGGTCGCAGAGGAACCTCTCTAGGTAGTGCAATCAGGCGCCGTCTGTGCGGTACGCACGTAGTTCCAGGACAACCCCTGTCCTGCTAACGAAAACCTTACTGCAGGCCAGAGGTCCGCTACCGTCTGCCTGAGCCGTGCTTGGGGACGGCACTTAGCCGCTCCAGAGGCTGTGGATGGGTATATCGAAGAGAAGACCCAGAATCGTCCACGTGCCGCCCACCACGAAATCCCCAAGAATGATGCCGAAGAAGAGGGGCAGACCGTTTCGATAACCCTCGAGGCCGCCGTACCGAAGCACGACGCTTTTCAGGACCCACGCCACGAACAGGCTGAGCCATGCCCACATCATGGACCACCCTCCGCTAATGGCGAACCCCAAGGCGTGGAACGGCCAGCCGTAGACGTGCATCCGGATCGTCATCAGGCTTGCCGCCACGGCGAAGCCCACCACCATGGCCCAGATGCCAGCCACGTTGGGTTTCTGCGGTGAAGCTATCCATCCCGCCAGACGATTGTAGGCTTCCGGCCCATACCCCAAGGAACCCCACCCCGTGATGCGCGCTGCGGCACCGAGACGGTAGGACACATGGAGCGTGACCCAGAAAGTCGCGACGATCCCGAGGAATGCTGCTAACATCATGGCCAACGCAAGCCCCCGGGGGTTAGTCCGCGTGATCTGCGCCATCTTCAACCCTTCGAGCTGGTGGGGCATGGGATGGCAGCGGTAGGCACGGTTGAACCAGTAGTACAACGTCATGGTGCCGAGCGAAGGCCCACTCATACCGCGGGTACCGAGGATCGTGGTCAAAGACTGATCGGGGCCGATGAAATGCAGATCATGCGTTGGCGGACCCAGCTCAGCCCTCATGCGTGTGACGGCTACGGCAATGGCGAAGTAGATGACGAAGAACAGTGCACCCAGCCATACGGGCATGCCGGCTACATAAGAGAAGATAGTCAGAAACACGAGACCGCCGAGGGCACCCACGACCGCCGTGCGGAAGCTCATGGGTTCTCGGCCGTCTCCCTCGTGGCGATCTCCACGCAACGCACTACGGACGATTTCTCGTAGATCATTGCGCGCTGAATACACCGCAAGAGCGAAGACGGCCATGTAGGCCCCGAACATCTGCTCGTCCACATACGGGAATTTCGGCTGCTCAGCCATGTAACCAAGCGCGCTCGACACCACTTTCTCCATGCGCCAGAAGAGGAAGAAAAACCAGCAACTGAAAAGCAGATCCACAGGCAGCAGATATCCCAGGCCAACGATGAACGGAAAGACGGCCAAAGGCGTCCAACCGATGGCGTTCCAGGGTCGAGACGTAAACCACTGCCCCGCATCGAAGCCATTGAAAGTGAACGCCGGAACCGCCGGATAGAGATTATGCAGACCGTTTACGAGGCTGTGCGAAGCCGCCAAGCCAAATCCAATCCAGAAAAGGCGGTTTCGGTAGAGGCCGCCGCCAGGAGCGGTCATGGCGACTGGCAGATGGATCATCGGGTAGGTCAGGCGTTCCTTCTCCGTCCAGCGCGCTCGAACCAAGGTGTTGAGGCAGAGCATGACCCACAGGAGCGCCATGATGAAGACAGTCCACCATCCGACCGGCACCAGCCACGCGCGCAGGTTCTCCCAGCGGTAGAGGCTCGAGGCGCCAAGGTAGTAGCCTGCCAGCGCCGTCCGATCGCTCACCGTCAGCCAGCGCGGCAAGAAGGCGTGGAAAGTCTGCTCCCACCCGTTGGAGGGAGTGGCGAACCAGAAGCCATGGCCCATGAGCGTGATGAGCGGCATGCCCCAATCGATGCCTGCCATGGCCGTGGCCAGGGAGAGCATGGTGAAGATGACAAGCAGCTCCCCTTGGCTCATGGCTTTCGCTGGACGTACACGCTGGACGAGAGCGTTGAGGAGCACTACCACGAGGAGCGAAAACACAGCGGTAAAGAAGATGGACGCCGTTGTGCTGAACGCTCGACCATCCACCCGCTCCATCATGACGCACCAGGCAATATTGGCGGGGATGAGGGCCGCGGCCACGAGCATTGCTCGCAGGGTGACTGGTCGGAGATTCGGTTCGTGCATGGCTGGGCCGTTCTGACCGACTATCGTACCCCGTCTCCGCAGGACCGTGCTGTTACGCCGGTCGTTGAGTGTCCCGGCGCGAAGCGACGGGGCGTATCGAAGCGACCGGTGGTATGGCGAGGGCGTCTCGATCGGGGTCATGGCGACGCCTGGGCAGGTGGGTTCGATACAGCCCGAGAGGGGCAACCGGGCCGGTGGTTTCGATACAGCCCGACAGCGGGCGTCGGGCTTACTCAACCACCGGCGAGATGGCAAGCGCGTGTTGGTGGCGGTCATGGGGTATGACTACGGCATGTTCCTTTCGCGATAACGGAGGTCTTGGCACCCCATGCGTCTTGCATCTATCGCCGCCATACTCGCTGCGGCGGTCATTCTCGTCGCCGGTTGTGGTCGGAAGGCTACGAAGGCCGCCTATTCGGTAACTGGCAAGAACGTCTTCCGCTACGCCCTGCAAAACCGCCCGACAACCCTCGACCCTGCCCTTGTGGAGGACGGGGACACGATAGACATGCTCATGCAGGTCTTCGAAGGGCTCGTCCAGTGGAGCGAGAAGAACGAGGTGGTCCCGAATATCGCCGAACGTTGGGATATCAGCGACGATGGTACCGTCTACACGTTCCACCTGAAGTCGAACGTGCTGTTCCACAAGCCCTTCGAGCGTCCTGTAACAGCCCACGATTTCGTCTATAGCCTGACCCGATCCCTCCTGCCGGCGACGAAATCCGCCACGGCCATGAACTATCTCAACGATATCGTCGGCGCCAAGGACGTGGCCGACGGCAAGACCGCGACGCTCGCGGGAGCGCAGGCGCTGGACGAACACACGCTCCAGATCACCATTGACAGGCGCAAGCCGTACTTCCTGGGCAAGTTGACCTATCCCACCGCCTACGTCGTCTGCAAGGAAGCTGTCGAGAAGAACGGCGGCCGAATCGATGAAAAGAGCATGATCGGTACGGGACCGTTCGCGCTGGCCCAGTACCGACCTGGTTACAGCGTCTTGCTGGCTGCCAATCCTCTGTACCACGGAGGCAAGCCGATCCTGGACGGGATCGAACGACCCATCCTCCCCGACTCCAACAGCCGCCAGACGCGGTACGAGAGCGGGGGAACCGATATCACGGACATTCAGCGGGCGGATCTGAGCCGTCTGCAGGCGGACCCGAACCTACACACGCAGATTCGGGAGTTCGCCCGTGCCAACATATGGTATCTCGCACTGAATCAGCAGGCGTTTCCGCCATTCAAGGACCGACGGGTACGGCAGGCCTTTGCGTACGCCATAGACAAGGACGCGGTCATCAGGCTCGCACTCAAGGGAACTGCTGTCAGGGCCAACGGCATTATCCCGCCCGGAGTACTGGGCTACAATCCCGCCTACAGAGGGCTGCCTTACGACCCGGCCAGGGCACGACGTCTCCTTGCTGAGGCCGGCTATCCTGACGGTAAGGGTTTCCCGCGACTGACGATCACCTTTCGGCAAGGCTACAAGTACATCGAGGACGCCGTCATTGCCATCCGCAGCGATCTCAAGCGCAACCTGGGCATCGAATGTGATATCCAACAGGTGGAATGGGCGCAGTTTCTGACGCAGCGCACCAACGGTACCATGCCCTGCTACCATCTCCGGTGGGCAGCAGATTATCTGGACCCGCAGAACTTCCTGTCCCTCATGCTCCACACAGGCTCCGCCGAGAACACGATCGGTTATTCGAACCCCGAGTTCGACCGGTTGTGCGATCAGGCCGACGTCGAGCCGGACCCTGCGAAGCGGCTTCAGCTCTATGCCAAAGCAGAGAAGATCGCGGTGGAGGATGCACCGTGGGTACCCATCTATCATCTGCGCGACGTGGAGCTACACAAGCCGTACGTCAAGGGTCTCCGAGATAGTCTCATGGGGCACCTTCCCCATGTGACTACGACGGTGGCCGGTCGTCCGTAGGCAAGATGAATGCGCAGCGTGTGGCTGACCCGTACGGCGGCGCTATGTAAGGACGAGCTGGACGGGCCGACCGTCCGTCGGGTCCGCTCGCCCATACCTTCGGAGGTCTATAGGGATGGTACTGATTCCCCTACTGCTAGCGGTTGCACAACAACCGGACCCCTGGGCGTGGCAGAACCTGCGCCCGAACCTTCCTCAGGAAGCCGTCAAGCGGATGACGGACCGCTACCCCCTATCCGATCGGCGGAACACCGGCAAGTGGGTGCCTTACAGACCACTGTGGGACGAGTTCAACGGCAAGAAACTCGACCCGAAGAAGTGGTGGGACCATAACCCCACGTGGAAAGGCCGCCAACCGGCGCCGTTTCTTCCGTCCAATGTAGAAGTCCGCGACGGCCAATTGCACTTGACCATGCGTTGCGAAGAACCTTCGGAGGAATTGAAGAAGGACGGCTACCACACTTTCACCGCGGCCGCCGTTCAAAGCAAGGAGCGCGTCCTCTACGGCTACTTCGAAGTCAGAGCAAAGGCCATGCGATCCCACGGCTCCAGTGCGTTCTGGTTTTATTACTCGGAACCCGAGCAATGGACGGAGATAGACGTTTTCGAAATCGGGGGCGGTGCTCCTGGATACGAACGGAAACTCTTCATGACGGTCCATGTGTTCCATACTCCCACGGAGAAGCAGCATTGGCAGATCGGCGGTATCTACGAGGCTCCATTCAACTTGGCGGATGATTACCACGTGTACGGTCTGGAATGGGACGAGAAGGAGATCAAGTTCTACCTGGACGGCGTCTTGGTGCGGCAAGGCCCCAACACTCACTGGCACCAACCACTTACCATGAATTTCGATACAGAGACGATGCCGGACTGGTTCGGACTGCCCAGGCCGGAGGATTTGCCCTCGACGTACTCCATAGACTACGTGCGTGCATGGAAGAAACGGCAATGAGGTGCTTTGTATGCGCGGCGCTCGTGTTACTCTCGCTGGCCGGCCTTGCAAACCCAGATGCCGTCAGCGTCAAGTCCGTGGGCGCCCGAGGAGATGGAAACAGCGATGATACGGCGGCCTTCTTGACCGCAGTCGAGACTGCGCGAAAGGAAAGCCGCTCGGTGTACGTTCCGCAGGGCAGGTATCGCCTCAGCAAGCCCATCGTTCTGGAAGGCGTGGCCCTCCACGGTCCCGATGCGGGCGCCTGGCCTGCGGACACCGACACCCTACCGCTACTCCTACCGACGCACCGGGACGGCCCATGCGTGGAGCTGAAGGCCGGAGGCAGCTTGAAGGGTGTTTGTATTCGCTACGAATGGGATAGGGAGCCCGAATCGGGCCCGGCAGCGGTGCTCGTGTCAGGCATTGGCGCATGGATATCGTCGGTGAAGCTTCAGTATCCCTGGGATGGCATCGTGACGGATGGTGTCTCGAATGTCGGACGCCTGAACATCGCCGACGTATTCATCGTTGCCCCGAGGAATATCGGCGTCCGCGTCACGGGTACCTGGGACGTTCCCGCCCTTCGCAATATCGAAGTGTGGAACCTGGGCCCCGTCCCTCGACCGCTCGAGAAGGGCATCGGCTTCGACCTCGGCAAGAACGATCTGATCCGGCTGACGGACTGCTTCGCCTTCGCCATGGGCACCGGCTTTCTCCTGCGAGACAAGATACCCGGCTGCAAGATCGAGGGAGGGACATGGGGCGTCCTGACAGGATGTGCAGCGGACTTCTGCGGCGTGGGGATTCGGGTCGAAGGCGAGAACACCGTCAGCATCTCGGGAGGAACCTACTGGACGCATGCACAAGGGCTCCTCGTGGATGGCGACAAAGCGCGTGTGCGTTTGACTGGTGCCGAGATGAAAGCCAACAACGGCGCCGCTGTGGAGGTACGCAGCAGCGATCACGTGGTGGTGACGGGCTGTAGCCTCCTACGCCCCATGCAGGAGTACAAGCCACCGGCGGTTCTTCTGCTGGGGGGTCGGACGGTCCTCCAGGGCAACCACGTGGAAAGCCAAGCGGCCGGCATTGTCATCGGCGAGAAGGTCCGCGACGTGGTGCTTGGCGGCAATCTCGTGGACGCCAAGGGTGCCGCGTTGGAGGACCGCCGCCCCCAACGTAGCGCGAAGCAGTAGCCAGCGTTGCTCCACTGGCGTTGCGAGGAGTCGGTATCTTGCTGACCGCTCTCCCCCCGCACACTTCCCGTCGCTGCTGCTAGCGCGGTCGGCCTGCATCCATGGCGGCAGGCACCTCCACCAGCTTCCCCGACTTCACATCGTAGATGTAGCCGTAGATGGGAATCCGTCCGGGTACCAGCGGATGATTGCGGATTCTCACGACATCCGCCAGGACACTTGCGGGCTGATCAGCGATGGTCAGCCAGTCGATGTACTGCCCTTCTGTCGATCCCGGGCCCCGGCCCACATCCTGGAAGCCATCTGGCCCGAGAACAGCAGTGTCCAGACTACTAGCAAGAAGCGTGCGCATGACGTCGTCGGTGAAGAACTGCATGCCGCAGTCGGTGTGATGAATCACAAACCACTCTCTCGTGCCGAGCAGCTTATAGGATATCACGAGGGAACGTATTGCGTCGTCGCTCGCCCTGCCGCCGGCGTTACGTATGACGTGCGCATCACCCTCGGACAGACCAGCGAACTTGGCTGGATCCAGACGCGCGTCCATGCACGTCAGTATGGCGAAGTGCCTGCCTGGCGGCATCGGCAGGTTGGCCTTGTCACCGAACGACGCCGCGTAGGCCGCGTTGGCTGATAGGACTTCCTCCACGATGTTGCTCATGTGATCCTTCTCCTGCCGGGCTTGCTTGCTCCGGCAGGAATCTCTACGCCAGTAAGCTGCTCTCCGCTCCCTTCCGGTACAGCGGCAACATGCTCCGCCCACCGCCGGTGCTTGTTGACGGTACGCTGGCTACGTCGTCGTGTTGAAGCCTATCTGCGCGTCGCGAGCATTGCAGGCGATTCTCTGCCCGCCCCGTAGGCGATTCCCCACCACGACAGCCGACTGGACTTCCTGGCCGATCTCCAGTTGGCGTTTGCCGCCAGCCATGAAGTCGCATCCCATGACGGTCAGTCCGTTGCACCGCGCCCGAATACATGGCGTGTCGCGATTCTTCATCGCCCAATCGGAGAAGTGACAGCTGTTGAAGGTCACATGCCCGCTCCCCTCGAGGTCAGCGTGCCATTCGGTAGTAGGAATGGGCCAGAAGCCGCAGTTGGCGAACTTGACCGGGCCAGTGTTGGTCGCTGCGACCTTGATGCCCGCCATGAACTGGCCGTTGACGAACGCTATGCCCGCATGGGTCTGGCAGTTCTCCACGAGTACGGCTAAGGGGCCCACATCGGAGCCACACTGGGTAAGGACGACGTTGCCGGGACCGTGTTTGAACTCGGTGAAACGAAAACCGACCTTGTACATGATGCAGAAACAGTTCACCATGTATTCCCAGTCGGTCTTCCCTAGGATGAACCCCTCGCCCTCCGCCTCCATGAACTTCATGACAGGCTCAGCCATGCTCCACCATGGGTTCCAGTGGACGTTCTCGATCCGTCCGATATCGTAGATCTGATCCACGAGGATCCCGCGGCGCAGTGGCTGGCCGTGCACACAGCGGATGAGATGGCGCTCGGTGGTTGTCGTGTCAATGGCGTTGTAGGGGTTGAGGAGCTCTGTATCCAGCACGGCAGGGTTCTTGCCCCGCATGGCAATGGTCCACGGATAGGGCTTCGGACGGCCCTTCGGATCCTGTTGGGGGTACCAGATGGTGACACCTCGGAGGACGCTGTTGGTATCCAGTGTCAGGAACGGAGGCCCATCTTCCGCACCTGTATGGCCCACCGGCATCAGCGTCGTGCCATCGTCTCCTGGCTTCGGGAGGTGCGCATCGCGGATGCCGTTGTGGGCCGGCACCGTCAGGAACGAACCGGTCAGTGCCGTCGCCGGCGGGATCTTGAGCGACCCCTCGAAGAGATACCGGCCTGGAGGCGCGTAGACCTCGTAGCCCCCCGCCTTGCCCGCCGCATCCAGCGCTCTCTGAAAGGCGTCCGTGTTGTCCGTCTTCCCATCGCCTTTCGCACCATAGTCGGTAACGTGGAAGCGACCTCTGAGCTGCTCTCTCATGGCGATGCTCCCTTCCTCACCCTGTCCCTGTGCCCAGCTCTCTGCCGCGCCTGAGCCTGCGGCCATCATGAGGCCGCCCATCATAGCTAAGGCCGCTCTGCGCGAGATGTCGTCTGTGTCCATCCCCCAACCTCCGGAGCGTGTACCTCGGGCAGTCCATGCTGCTGAATCGCCTCGGCATCGCGGTCCGTTCCTGAGTTCGCCCGCCGTGCAAGCATCCCTGCCTAGTGTACGCGACGGGCGTCGACGAGTGTCCCCGTATCGCACGCGCTTCCTTGACCGAACGGCAATCGGCGTGGGATAATCCGCCAGTCCGAGCCAGGAGGTGCACCGTGTCCCATCATGCTCAGCCCCGCATAGATCTTGCCGAGCTTGCCGCCCAGGTGATGCTGGAACGGGGGCTGAAGCCCGAGTTCTCCAGCGAGGTTCTTCGTCAGGTCGAGAAGCTTGCTGGTCCAGCTCGGCCTGCAGCCGCTGATGACGTACGGGATCTGCGGCACTTGCTGTGGGCTTCCATTGACAACGACGACTCCCGGGATCTCGATCAGCTCACGGTCGCCGAGGACCTTGGCAAGGGGGACGTCCGAGTGCATGTCGCCGTCGCGGACGTGGACGCCCTCGTGCACCGCAGCAGCCCTGTGGACGTGCACGCGCGGTACAACACAACGTCGGTCTACACGGCGGCGCGCATTTTCCCCATGTTGCCTGAGAAGCTTTCGACGAACCTGACGTCCCTGAATCCAGGCGAAGACCGGCTGGCCGTCGTCGTGAGCTACACGGTGGACCGCGACGGGCTTGTGCACGATTCCGAGATATACCGGGCGATGGTCCACAACAAGGCGAAGCTGGCATACAGCTCCGTGGGCGCTTGGCTGGAGGGCCGCGCGGAGATGCCTCCCTCTGTGGCAGCCGTGGAGGGGCTGGCGGACCAACTGAGCTTGCAGGACGAGGCAGCGCAGAAGCTCTGTGAGCAGCGGCACGAGCACGGTGCGCTTGTACTCGACACCGTGGAGACCCAAGTAGTGTTGGAGGACAGCACCGTGCGCGACATCGTGCCAGAGGAAAAGAACCGAGCGCATGGCATCATCGAGGATTTCATGATCGCCGCTAACGGCGTGGTAGCGTCCTTCCTCGATGCACGCGGGTATCCCAGTTTTCGCAGGGTGGTACGGACCCCCGAGCGATGGGACCGGATTCAGGCACTTGCGGCGGAATATGGCACGACGCTTCCTGACGATCCCGATCCTCTGGCCTTGCAGCGGTTCCTTATCCGTCGTCGGGCGGCCGAACCCGTGAGCTTCCCCGATCTCTCGCTCACCATCATCAAGCTCCTGGGCCGCGGCGAGTACGTTGTGCATGCACCGGGTGAGCTTACCGATGGCCATTTTGGCCTTGCCGTTCGTGACTACGCCCACTCCACAGCCCCGAATCGCCGCTATCCCGATGTTATCACGCAACGCTTGTTGAAGGCAGCTCTGGCCGGAGGCGTTCCTGCATACGCCACCGCGGAACTCGAGGAGCTTGCCCAGCACTGCACGGTGCAAGAGGATGCCGCGAAGAAAGTGGAGCGTCAAGTAGCCAAGTCGGCGGCGGCCATGCTCCTAGCACCAAGGATCGGCCAGCGGTTCGAAGGGATCATCACCGGCGCCAAGCCCAAGGGGGTATGGGTGCGCATTTTCACTCCTCCAGTAGAGGGGCGTGTCGTCGAGGGAGGTAAGCGCCTGGACGTAGGCGATCGAGTGGTGGTGCGGCTCCTGGAAGTGGATGTTTTGCGAGGCTACATAGATTTCGCAGTCGCATAGCGGATGCTATCTCCCACGAAGAGAAAAGCTTCGCAGGAAAAGCTCGTCTCGCCAACGTTTTCCTCAGGAACTATTACGGACGATTCTGGGGTATGCTAGTCGGCGAAAGATGATGAAAGCGGAAGCCAACGACATAGGGGATGTAACCCATGCGACAAGCAATGAACACGGAAACAGATGCATCTGTCAAGCCAGGCATGCGGCGGGTCAGTGTCAAGATCGAAGTGGAGATACCTGAAGCCACACTGGCCGATCTTGCCCAGGAAGCCCTGCAGACCG
The DNA here is from genome assembly GCA_037443035.1 of Chthonomonadales bacterium. GTDB lineage: Bacteria > Armatimonadota > Chthonomonadetes > Chthonomonadales > CAJBBX01 > JABWBA01. The sequence continues at coordinate 40,781 of JBBIPC010000024.1, read as the reverse complement.
GCACGGATCTGGGCGTCTTGGTCGCTTCCCGGTACGTGACCGGTCAGCTCGCCAAGCCTATCACCAAGGCGGAGACACCGGTTGCGGCCGCCGCACCGAAGGCACCTGGTGCGAGGAGGCAGCGGGCAGGTAGGGGCGCCAAGGCTGCCACGCCAATGCGGCGTGACTACAATGTGCGTGACTTCAAGCATCTCTTCGACAAGGCGCCCGAAGGCATGCGGCCCTACAATGGAGCTGGACGCCCACCGCATTGGCTCCGACGCCTTATCGAGGCAGAGCTAGAGGCGCGGGAAAAGGCGGGCGACCAGTAGGCTTGTCCGTGACCACGCTAGGTACAGTGCAGGGGAGCCGCTCATGGCTCCTCTGCGTCCCTATTCCTCCGTCTCCACGTAAGTATTTCCTCGCTTCATCTCATACACCATACAGGGAGTCTGCGCAACCATGTATCTAGCACTCAGCCCAGGTGCTCTGGGAATCCGGACGGGGTCCTTGCAGGAAGCCATTCGCCTCGCCGCGGACTCGGGCTACGCCGGTGTGGAAGTCAGCATTCAGGAAGTCACGTCCCTCGTGGACGAGCACGGTGAAGCCTATGTCAGGGGGCTATTCGAAGAATCGGGTGTCCGGCCGGCGGGGTGGGGGCTTCCTGTGGCATGGAACGGCGCTGACGAGGAGTGGCGCAAGGGATTGGAGCAGCTTGCCAAGTACGCCAGGACCGCCCAAGCGATCGGCTGCCCCCGTACGATGACGTGGATCCTCTCAGGCAGCAACGATAGAGAACCTGAAGAAAACCGTCGGTTCCACATTGCGCGGTTCCGCCCCATTGCCGAGATTCTCGCAGCGCATGGCTGTCGACTCGGGCTGGAGTTTCTGGGTCCCAAGACCATCCGCGATCGCCTAAGGTACCCCTTCATTTATCGTATGCTGGACATGCTCGAGCTGGCGTCGGAAATCGGGCCGAACGTGGGTCTTCTCCTGGACTGCTGGCACTGGTACACATCCGGAGGCACACTGGACGAGATGGCGAAGCTCGCCAACGACCGCGTGGTCTACGTGCACGTCAACGATGCCCCGCGGGGCGTGCCGCTGGATGAACATGTTGACAACAAGCGGTCCCTTCCAGGAGCCACGGGCGTCATAGATCTTGTAGGATTCCTGAAAGCCCTGCAGGCCATTGGTTACGACGGCCCCGTCGTGCCAGAGCCGTTTGGCAATCCAGCGGTCTGGGTAGCCCAGCTCATGGAGCGGGTCTTCGAGATCGCTGGCGTGAAAGGGCGATAGCCCAGCCGTCGAGCCTGTCATGCGGGTAATCCGGGCAATACCGACGAAGCCCGCGGACATTCGCGACGATTCTTGGAGGCATGCGTGAACAAGGAAGACAATCTCCGCGTATCCCGAAGGACCCTCCTTAGAGGTCTCGGCAGTGCAGGAGCCGCCTCGGCGCTAACGGCGGCAGCTATACCCTATGTGCATTTGGCACAAGACGATACTATCCGGATGGCGCTCATCGGATGCGGTGGACGCGGCACTGGCGCCGTATATGATGCCTTCGCTTCCGGGGTAGGTCCGCTGAAGCTGGTTGCCATGGCGGATCTCTTCCCCCAACGCCTGGAGGGCAGCTACAACGGCCTCAAAGATGCCCTCAAGGTCCAGATAGACGTGTCACCGGAGCGGCGATTCCTGGGACTCGACGCCTACGCCAAGGCCATGGATTGTCTCAGACCAGGTGACGTTGCCATCTTCGCCACACCCCCTGCGTTTCGATGGGTCCATTTCACCTACGCCATTGCCAAGGGACTCAATGTTTTCATGGAAAAGCCCATCTCCGTGGACGGTCCGACCTCGCGGCGCATGATGGAGCTGGGGAAACAGGCGGATGCCAAGGGTCTGAAGGTTGGCGTTGGCCTCATGTGTCGCCATTGCGTCGCCCGGCGCGCGCTGTTCGAGCGCATTCAAGCTGGAGATGCGGGAGACCTGGTGCTCCTTCGTGCCTATCGCATGCACGGCCCCATTGGCTACTTCTCGTCGGGTTCGAAGCCCGATGGCATCTCGGAACTGCTATACCAGATCCAGCGGTTTCACAGCTTCCTCTGGGCCGGCGGGGGTGCGTTCAGCGATTTCTACATCCATCACATAGACGAGTGCTGCTGGATGAAGAACTCCTGGCCGATACAGGCGCACGCGCTGGGCGGACGCCACTACCGGGGCGATTCCGTGGATCAGAACTTCGACGCATACTCCGTCGAGTACACCTTTGCCGACGGTACGAAGCTCTTCCTCGAGGGCCGATGCATGGACGGATGCCAGAACGCGTTTGCCAGTTACGCCCACGGGACCAAAGGGCTTGCCATCATCTCGGAAAACGGACACGCACCTGCCAGATCGCGGATCTACAAGGGGCATCTGAAAGACCCATCGGCCGTCGCATGGGCCTATGGCCAGCGCGAACCCAGCCCTTACCAACTGGAATGGCGGGAACTCCTGGAGGCGATTCGGTCCAACAAACCCTACAACGAAGTGCAACGCGGAGCCGAAGCAAGCCTCGTGACAGTCATGGGCCGGATGGCGGCTCATACCGGCCAGACCATCACCTACGAACAAGCCCTGAACCACCCCCATGAGCTAGCGCCCGGCCTTGACAAGCTGACCGCCGACTCGCCCGCTCCTCTGCGTGCCGGGCCCGACGGCCGTTACCCCGTGCCACAGCCTGGCAAGACGGTTGACAGGGAGTTCTAGAGGCTGCTGGTCAGTCTTCTTCCGTCTGGGAGGATGCCTGCGTACAGTCCTTCACCAGTTGAGCGAGTTTCATGGCCTCTGCGGGTGACAGCCTACGACGTATACCGGGCGGGCGGCGTCCCATCAGCTTCTGCACTTCCCGAAGCCATGCCAGGTCCGCCTGTTCATCAGCGTCGGTCGCGAGACGATAGGCTTCGTCCCACGCGGCCGCCCTCCGCCAGTTGCGGAGAGCATCCTGCTGACGCCCCACCCGCTCATACAAACGCGCCGCGGCCTCATGACGTCCCTGCTTCTCCCGCAGCCTTGCACGGCGCAGTCGGTCCCTCGGCCAAACGCTCGAGAGCAGCTCCTCCGCCGATTCCAGGCGGCCGTTTTCCAGCAACGTCTCGAAGGCGATGCTGCGTAGGTTATCCGCCAGTTTCCCTCTATCGGCCGAGTACCCCAGTGCAGATAGCCAGCCCTCGACATTGCCTACGTATTTGGGGGCATGTTCGACAGAGCGCGGCCCATCCATGAGGAACTTGCGAAGCGCCTGCTGGCGCAACCGCAGCCCAGCGTCCAGCCACTCCGGCTTCTTGCGTTGGCCGTCGCAGTACTCGCAGACCGTATCGAGGAATGCGTATGCCGCGGTGTGCGGGTGGGACGTCCAAGCCAGGAACGCGTCGAATAGGCGACGCTCTGGTGCGAGTGACGCATTGTCCAGCGCCTCACTGGCGCCATCTATGATCATGTCGCGACTGATGCCCCGAGGCACGCCGGACGCCAGCCACGAAGCGGCGAAGCGAAGCACCATGCGAGCAGCATCTAGCGCCTGCTGGGGTTCTGCCTGTGCTGTGGCACCCCCACCTCCGCGGGCCAGGACCAATGCCTGATAGGCACGATGCCACGCCCGGCGTGGAAGCTCATCGAAGAGACGCTCCGCTTCGTCGAGCCGATCGCGAATCCGCTGGTAGAGCGGAGCCTCTTCCTCGCCGAGAAACGCGAGCAGCTCGCCCAAGTCCATGGGCTGGTAGTCGCCGAGGAGCTCCTGGGACATGCGGAGAGTCTCGTCATCGGGTGCGATGTCCACAAAGACGAGGACCTGCGTCGCACGGCTGGCTGCGACGCGAAGACCGTCAATCACGAGACGGCGCTCCAAGTCGGCCAAGCACTCGTACGGATTATCGGTCTGCCGGCCGCGGACCTGCTGGACGACCTTGCCCGGCTCGAGGATAATGACCGTCTCGAACTCCAGACCCTTTGCTATGGCAGGAGTAAGGACCTGGTCGCGGTGCTCAACACCAAGCCAGGAGGGGAGCACTGGGGACGGTGTCACAACCGCGGTCTGCTGAGCGTCCATCTGCTCGAGGCTCTCCAGGAGCTCTACAGCCTCCGACACATCCGCCAGAGTCACGTACACAAGCGCGTAGTTCCCAATCTCCTCCGCACCTAGTTGGACATCCTCCCCGGGCAATGCCTCAATGTACTGAAGCTGTTTGTCGGGGTGCAGATCCTTCGTGAGCTCCTTGTAGAGAGCATCAGCTCGGGCGACGACACGGGCGATGGGCTCGGGACAGCGCAAGCTCTGGCGAAGATCGTACCGCGTAGGTCTCCCCAGCGTAGCCGAGATGCTTCCGTTGAGGGTGCCCCAATCGAAGCCGGTGGGTCGCACCGTCTGTCCGCTGTCACCTGCCATGAGTATCCATGGTGCACGGCCCGTCCGCGACGCCATGCAGTGGCAGAACGCGAGTATGACGCTCATCTCGCAGGGTGTCAGGTCCTGTACTTCGTCCAACACAACCCGATCGAAGCGCTCGTATCGGTCCGGCAATGTGCCGGCGGCGAGACGCTCATGGGCTGCTTTGACCGCCACGAACTCTGGGAAGAGCGTGCCCAGGCGGCCCCGCTGCTTCAGCAGGCGGTAAATGCGCAGTAACGCTCGAACACATTCCCCGCCAATAGTCTCCCCGCGCAGCGCACGATAGGCCTCATCAGAGAGCCGGGGTACAGGCTCCAAGCCGTCAGGTACGGTCGCATGGCCAATAAGGAAAGCGCGCAGCTCCGCGAACAATGTCTCCCGGCGACTTTTCCACGGTCCCAGCTCACTGTCGGGAAGCCGATGAATCGCCTGAAGGAATGCATCCAGGATGTCACGATACGGCCGCAGTGGAATATCGTGACCGCTTAGCTCGCCGAGAAACTCATGAAACGTCAGTGTTTGGATGGTGCTCGTGGGCGAGCCGAAGGCCGCGATGCGCTCCTCCGTCATTGCACGGAGCCGCCCAGACCATGTCAGATACAACACCCGCTCGTGACTGCGAGCTTCCACAGCATTCCAGAGGACCGTGGTCTTCCCTGAACCTGGCCGCCCGAGTACGACCCGTATCGCGTCCGAACTCTGGACATACGCCCTCTGCTCGTCTGTCCAAGGCTCCTCACCGATGCCATTCCCAAGAATCTCTCTCTGGCTGAGCTCCAAGTACTCACTGCGATTTCCAGCGTGGAGAGGTGAATGATCGTCGTGGTGTCGCACGTCGCGGACGACGATGGCGCCGTCCGGAAGGTGTAGCTTCCGCGTCTGCGGGGTGCCAGCAGGTGCCCACCACAGATAATAGTGGTAAGGGCCATTCCCCCCGAGCGGTGAGCGTCTCCAACCTCGATTCTGCGCATCGCCACAGCCTTTGACCCGTGATGTGCGACCGTGTGCCGCCAAGTGCTGCAACACGATGGAGAGCCGCTTCGTGGGAACAGCAGAGGGATCGAGGTGGTCTTGGACGTCCGGGTGCAGCAACAGCTTTCGCGGCATCGGTCTGAAATCACGGTGCAGTGAGTCGATGGACGCAACATCTGGCGGAACGACAATGGCTGTCGCCTGCATCGTGGGCTTCGCATCACTCGGGCGGTTGTCACTAGAGTCCATCGGATTACTCGTCGGCATACCCCATCCTCTCAGAGTACGATACCATCCGCTTCGTCTCTTACAGCGGCGTTCACGTACGTCAGTCCCACTATGGTGCGTCGCTTGGCAGCCTCGCCAGCGACCAGTCGGGGGAAACCCGGCTCGGCGCGTCTGACTAGCTAGGTTCGGGGCGGCAGTTTCTGTTTCGATTCCCACATACGGCGGCCTTCCACCATGTAATCCCATATAGCACGACGGAACAATGCGACGCGGCGGTGCTCCATCTCGGAACCTGCCAACCGCACCGCCTCTTCCATGAGCGTACCGAACGCTGCCATACGCTCGGCAGTTCCTAGGTATTGCCAGGCCAGTTCTTCCGTTTGGTGTTCATGTCGGTTACCGTTGCGGATCGTTTCGGGGTAGTTGGCCGGGTTACAGAAGGTCGCCTCGATGGCCAGATACAGCCTCCGCATGGGTTCCGCAGCAGCGCCATAGTAGAGCTTGTGGAACTCCTCGATCATCCGATCCACGTTCAGCGTGGGATCGTCCAGGAGGCGAAACGTCAAGTAAGAGTCGAGGTACTCACCAAGATTGTTCAGGAACACACCTCTGATACCGTCGCGTGCGAACATCTCGAACTGGCGGTCCAGCGTATGTGCAAAGAATCCAGGGAAGCAGTGCCACCCCTGGTTCATGGCGATCTCCTCGGGAAAAGTGTAGTAAAGCCACAGATAGATGGGGCGGTCCTTCTCCTTGGTGGTCCAGCTCTTGTAGATCGCCATGTCGTTGCGCTCCATGGCAGGAGCCCACCAGTTTCGCGTGTGGAGACATAGCTGCACGGCGATATTGGATTCCAAGCGCGTTCGGCGAGGATAGTAGGCGTAAGACGAGTACGCCAGCGTGGCCAGGTACTTGCCGGGGTGGGTTCGGCCAATCTCCCGTGCCACCTTGTTGGCGAACCCGAAGATGTAATCGCTTGCCCAACCGTTGGAGAAATGAGGGCTGTTCTTCTCGTCGGCGTTCAGCTCCGCCTGGCAGGTCGGACAAAGGCACCATGAACTGTTGTCCATAGGCACGAGGGCGAAGAAGTCCCCGTTCGCCTGTGCGCCCGGTTTGGCCCCCTTGCCGTCGAAGTAGTCGCGTGCGTCCTGAATGACCTGGGCGATGAAACCAGGGTTGGTGTAACACATCTGGGGCGGCTGACCGGAGTAACCTCTTGCGAACCATTCGGGGTGCTCCGCCTCGAAAAGCTCGGGATGCTGCGGGTTGCGCTGGAAGAAGCGATCGTAGTATCCGTAGAAGGAGTGATTGGCAGCGTACGGTTGGCCGCCCAGGCGCATACGGCATGCGAACAGGCGCACTTCTTCTGCAGTCGGAGAATCCCAGATCTCCTTGAGCATTCCGTAGACAGGAAGATACGTGCCCTGCCGGAACTTGAACGCCGGCGCGCGACGCACATCGGGACCTGCTACGCGCAGGGTGCGCCGCTTCGGACAGATGAGGCCGAGCTCACCAGGAGCGTACCAGCGCACGCCGCAGAACCGCTCCAAGAAGTCGTATACGGCGTAGCAAGTGCCCTGTTCCTCGTAGGCCCCTGGTGGCTCCGTTCGTGCTGTTGCGTCCCCTTCGTTTGCCCTTGAGCGCTGTCCCGTGGTTGCGTCACGGCCCATGAGAACGATCGTGTCGGAACGAATGCGGACAAGATACTCCTGCGACCGGAACACATCGCTTCGCAGTCCGAGTCGGCGCGTCATGGCGCTCTCGCCCACAAGGATGCGAGGCCCCTTGACCTGGGCACTATCGGCGACGATGGGCAATTGTGCGCCGGTCATGCGTTCGATGTGGCTCTGGAGTTCCTGAGCCGCGAATCGCACGGCGGGCGGCGCATCCCCGGCCACAACGATACTCGCCTCCGGAAGTCCGCCCCGCACCAGTAGACACCCCTCTGCTGCGACGGCAGCGCCTTGGGCATCCGACGTCGTCGCCAACGCCACGACGGCACCGCTCACCTGCGCGCCTTTCTGCAGGACCTCCCGGCGCGTAAGCCGTTCGTCTGAGTCCATCCTCGCACCCTCCCAACGTCCCTCCGTTCGCGCGGTACTACTGTACTTCCTGCCGCTACGGGTGAAGGAGTGACCGAGCCCCTCGTCGCCCTGCGGCACACCACCCCCCAGCAGGGCGCGGCGGCTACTGCCGGTTCGGTATGTTGTGCGGCTTGCTGGCGGCTGTCATGGCGATGAGAGCGGGTACGCCTCTTCGCTCCGGGCCGTAGAGGAGATCCACGCTCCGTATGACTGCATCGGGGCGAGGGTTATCCCATTTCTTCGCGTAGATGACGGCGTGCAGTCCTTTCCCTTCGTAGGGTCGAGTCCAGGCGATCTGCGCACCGGGTATCGCCGTAGGTTCCGCCTGACGGTAGTCACGGATGTCTTCGTCGAGATATACCGGCACGTCCACGTTCGAACCGTCGGCGTAATGAACGACGTAGCGACACAGCTCGACCCGTCTGCGCTGGCGCCTCTCGTCGGGATTGAGTGGCTGGTCTACTCGGGCTGCGTGGAGGAAGAACAGCGCGTCAGCTTTCTTCCCTACTGGGATATCATGGACCGAATCAGGCAGGTTCCCTGGCACGCCTGGCCCGCCCAGCATGATGACTGTGGGTACTGGCGAGGTCGGGAAGTCGTGAACGATGAAGGGAACGCCGGCGAAGGTGTTCTTGCCTGCCGGGAGCGCGGCCAGAGTCAAGCTCGGATCTCCATACCAGCCCGTTTCGTTTCGGTACTGATTCGCCTTGCTCGAGATGTCCAGCGGTTCGTACTGGAGGTCTGCTCCGGCGATGACGCCGCTCCCATGCCCTAGCGGCGCCTGGAGATTGGCCAGCAGGACCGAGAGTATTCTCAACTTCTTCGTAGCGTTGATCGGCACGGCCTCCCGGTCCTTGAAGAGCAGATTGCACAGGACGACGCCGCCCTTGCCCATCGGGTACTCCATCATCGCTCCCACGTTGACCAGGGGCTTGACGCGTGTCTCGAAATCCACAGGCCTTCTCGCGTACAAGCGCAGGTTGTCAATGCCGACCACGTTGGCTCCGCGGCTGACCTTGGCCCAATCCAGGATCTTCAGGGTGATGCGCCTTCCCTGCAGTGGCGGCTTTACGTCGAAAGTCTGCTCGTCGTTACCCGGCTTGGTGTCGAAGGTAACGGTCTGCCCGCGCTCCGACGACAGGCTGATCTTCGTCACGAGATGGTAGAAGGCGTTTCCGGCCCAGTCCATCCGCACGATCTCCTGTTCTTTGGGCAATTCCATCGTGAACTCGGGTCGGTCGGTATTCAGGTCGAACGAGAAGATATACTTCCACGCGTCCGCCGAGTACATGCCGTTGACGATGTTGTAGTGGTAGTCGCTGGGCATCTTCCCGAACGGTGCCACATCCTCGTAATCCACGCAATAGGAGAAGATATCGGACGCGAGATACTCGTCCGACGTCCATCCGAAGATCCTCTCGCCGCTGTACATGACCACATCGGTGAGTGTGAGACCGGCGGTAAGGGCACTCCGATGAGGAGGAAGCGTCACGCGCTCCATACGGAAGGGCCGGATCATGTGCTCGAAGCCCACGATACGGTTGTACGATTGAAGTCCCTCGGGCGTCAGTCCGTGCAAGAGGATCCAGCCACCTGCCTGCGTGAAGGCACGGACACGCTCCATGTTGGCCGCCAGGAGACTAAGGTTCGTGGGCGTTGCTTCGATGATGGCAAGCCGATCTGGCCCCGGCGTCTGCAAGGCAGCCAAAGGATCCTTCGTCTTCGTGTGCTTCAGCGCCACAGCGTCCAGCGCCTTCGCGAACTGAGGATCTGCGTCGGCACAGGTCGTCACGGAGCGAACACGCAGCCTGTACGTGGCAGCCCGCTCAAGCAGGTTATCGAAGACTCGCTGCGCCACGGCGTTCGTCGCCAGGTTGGCCCCTACCGTAAGCTGACATAGGAGGAGAACGCCCGTACCCGCTGGTAATTCCAACAACGCGGAGTCCGCCAAGCGTGCGTGGCACTGGATCAGCGAGCGGGCGCCTTGGGACGGCTTGCTGTAGGCCGCCCTGTAGACAGGGATATTCACCCCCCACGTCCAGAAATCGGCTGACTGAAGCCCCGCGCATAGCGGGTGGGATGCATCCTCGATGTACGCAGTTCGTCCCTCGTGGTCCGTGCTCTCGATGGGAACAGGTAGTCCCTGGTACCGGAGAGGTTCCTTCTGTTCCAGCACCACCACACGGCGTCCTGGCGCTGCCCACGCAGCTAGACGGCTAGTTGTGCTCGTCTGAGCGTCTAGAGCGTCCTTCCCGATCACCAAGACCCGGGCTGCCGAAGGTATGGCGGCCAGACTCTTGAGCGACGTGAAGCGAACTCCGCGCGCCAGGAGGTACTTCGTGACCGTCTGAGAGGGATCGTAGACGCATAGCCCGTTCGCACCGAGGCTGGCCACTGCCTGTGACGGCTTCGCGGATGCCAGCACGGAGACAGGCTTCGTGTCCCGGAACACCTCCTTGCCAGCGGCGCTCAGGATAAGTGTGAGCTTGCCGATCGCACGCTTGCCAGATGCGATGCCGGATGGCATGGTCAGGGTCCGCTGGAGCTCCACATACTCCCCTGGAGGAACGCGCAGTTCCATCTTCTCGGAACCGATGGGCTTGCCTCCCACCGTCAGCTCCCACCGGAACGTCAGCGGATCGGGGTACTGCGTATCGTTGTAGATCCTGAACGTGCGCTGGACCTTTTGCCCTGCTCCGAACGTCCAGTTCCACTGCCTGCAGAAGACCGCTCGAGCAGCATTGGAGGCGTACTGTCCCACGGCCTCACGTTCACCCATCCAGAAATGCCAAGCAGCGTAGCCGGCCCATCGGTATCCCTCGTTGAGCATGCGAGCGATGATCCCCGCTGCCCGGCGGGCAGCCGCCTTGCCTTGGAAAGTCTCCTCGCCACCGAAGTAGGCGTAGTCGAACGGATTGATACCATTGGCGTAGTAGTCTTCTCCGAGAAACCGTGGCCGCTTACCATCCCATTCCCAGCGTCCGCGCCCGCCGCCCTTTGGATTGGCTTCGTACGCTAGATCCGGGTAGCGGCTGTCGGCTGGATCGAAGACGTAGTGGTCACCGTGAACCGGCATGGTCTGGGCTTTGTGCGCACCTCCGCCGTCGTTCATGACCGGGCGCGTGGGATCCACAGCCCTTACGGCGTCGGCCACCGTCTGCACCTCCTTTTCGAAGGCATCCATGAGGTGTCCGTAGAGGTTGATGCAGTTGATGTAGAGCCACTCGTTCTCGATGGACCAGATGAGGATAGACGGGTGATTGCGCTCTCCCTTGACCTGCGCCACAACCTGATCCCGCCAGTTGCGCATGAGATCCATCTTGATTTCGGAGCCGTAGAGCCGGCGCAGGTCCGGATCGTTCTCGATGGCGAAGTAACCGATCCGCTCACCATCCAATAGACCGGACCTGCGGATGACCACCCCGTTCCGGTCGAAGAAGTCCAGCGCTTCGTCGGGAGACATGCCCATCCAGCTCATGCCCCAGAACCGCTGCATGCGCTGGCCAGTGCGCCGGTAGTTGGCCAGCCACTCGGCCGGTGTGTTACCCTCCTTCAGATCGGCCCAGAGGCGCCATTTCACCCCGTTCAGGCGGAAGTACGTTCCGTCTGCGGTCCATTCTCGGAATCCGAACGGCGTTTCCGCCACATCAACCGGCTTGCCATCGGCCAAGAGTGTAAGGCGGAGCCGGTACATATGGGGCTGATCGGGCCACCAGAGCTTCGGGTTGGGCCATGGGCCTCGAATCTCGAGCTTCTTTCGCTGCCCGGCGGCAACGTCCACGCTCACAGGCGGCAGCCGATGCGCCACTTTGCCCGTGTTCTCGTCGAGCGCTTCGGCTACGAGTTCGCCCTTGAATCCGGCAGCCGCGGGGGCTGCTAACTCGGTTTCCACCGCAAGCTCCTTCCGCGCCACGGAGGGCTTGATGAACGTGTCGGCGGTGTAGGCCGAACCAGCGCAGGTCAGTACGGGAGTGAAGAGAATGCCGGATTGGGCGTGATTCCAGATGGGATACGCAAGATCCTGAAAGCCCTCCTCGAAGAACCGCACCGGTAGGTTGAACTTCCGTCGAAGCTTCATGGGGTTCGTCGGATTGGTGGAGAAGCCGTACCACGCGTCCCGTATCCCCACGAGTATTTCGTTGACGCCTGGCCGCACGGCTTTCGTGATGTCCACGTCGAAGCGTGCGAAGGGGTTCTTGCCGAAGCCGCACAGGCTGCCGTTGACGACCACCGTCGTGTTGAGATTGTTCTGCGGGAAAGTGAGATAGAAGGAACGTCCTGCGCAGGATGCCGGTACCCTTACCCGGGTTCGATACCACAGCCGATGGGCGAAGAGAAGGTCCGGCCGGACCCGGTTCTTGTCGCTCGGTACGGGAATGGCTGTCCAATAGGGATCTTCGGGCAACCCTTCCATGGGCACTGCCACGTCGGCAGGCGGTGTCTGTTCATCGTGGCGGCATACCTCCCAAAGCCCCTCGAGCTTCACAGAGGTCCGTTGTCCATTGGCACCAGGCTCTGGCAGCTCGAAGACGTGCTTTGCTGCTTCTTCGTCCTGCGGAGTTCTCGCAACCTCGCCCGGCTTGAGCTTGCCATGAGGATGAAACGATCCCGCCGTCAGACATAGGGCATCGGAAGCATAGAGAACGCGTGCGGGAGTGCCCTTCTCGTCCTTCGTGAGAGGCAAGCGTATCGTCAGCGCATGCTGACCGGCACCGAGCTCGCGCACGCCCAGCTTCAACCATGCCGCCTCGCACCACTCGGAGATCTCCATGAGGTCCGTGGTCAGCTCGTCTGGCGTAACGGTAGCCCATGGCCCGTCGTCCATCCGCCATTCGAACGGCGACCGGACGAACTCGAAACCCACGCGGTTCCAGATCTCCCACTGTCCGGCTGACGGTATGTTGAACGTGTAAGTGAACCAGCCGCCTTCTGCAGGTAGCTCTGCGGCGACCTTGTCGGCATCGATGGACACGTGCAGCCACTGCTCACCGGATAGGAACTCTTTGCGCCCCCAGCCTGCCGCAGTCACCTTCAAATTGGCGCTTGTCGGAGCCTCTCCTTCGAGCCACACGTACTGGGGCACCGCCGTCAGCCGCCCCGGCCAACAGACGACCGATAGGAACAGCAAACTAGCACGGCACATGGAACGTGCGAAGGATTTCATCCTTTCAATCTCCCAGCTCTTGTATGCATCTGGCAGCGAGCCAGACTCGTGCCGTCCGGCGTTCGGCAGGATCGGCCGCCAGACACGCACACGGTCGCTCGACGTTCCGGTCTCGCTTACGTCCGCCAAGCCGGCTATCGGGCGTGAGGCGGTGGCGGGGCCGGGCTGTCGGGCGAGGCCGTAAGGGCGACTGCGACGAGGTGACCGCCCACTCCCCTGGCCGACGTCCCCACTGCCTCAGCGCCTATCTCGCCGGAGCCGTAGAAGCCGAATACCGGCCCAGATAAGCCCTTGAACTGCTGCTGTCTCGCCTCCTCCGGTGCTGTGATCGCTCCCTCCTGCTTGCGGCTGACGCAGTCGAACAGCAGCAACAGATCTGCCCCGTCTGACGGGCAGGCACGGGCGACGATTTCGCGGCGAGAGGATGCGATCCCGTCGGCGGTTGCCGCCGCGCCCATGGCCATCTGCACCGCGAACCGGCCTGCCAGCAACAATGCCAGGTTCGCCGACTGTCGCACGACACCCTTGTAGTACAGGAGACCGTCTTGCGGACATGATCCACCCGCGACGGGCACATTCTCGCCGAAACTCTCCGAGAAGCCCTGAACGAGAGCGTCGTTGGCTGGAACATGGCAGTCACCCATCAGCAGCACAAGTCGTCCCAGGCCTTTGCGTGACTCCTCGATCCCACGCAGGGTGGTGGCGAGAGTCCTGCCGCACGCACGATGGTCGCCTGCGACGTCCGCTACCGCCGATAGCACCGTGAACTCCTCTCCAAGCGCGAGGACGCCGACCGTCGCGCCTGAGCCATGTCGCGTGATGGGCCCGAATCCGCTGCATCCGAACACCAGCGATGTATCGAAAAACCAACCTATACCCTCTATCATGCGTATCCTGGATTGAGCGCCCCCGTCCATACAGTCGAAGACGAGCACGGCGCTCGCTTCCGCAGCACCCAGGGCCTTCCTGGCCTGCAACGCCGCGTCAGCTCCAGCGCGAAATGGGTCCGTCTCCCTCGAAGCGCCCACGCCTGCAAAGACCGGATCGAAGTGCCACAGCGCCAGTGTGTCCCGATCGTCCTCGTAGGGCTGCATCGGCATGGCCTGCGTCTGTCGGATCACGCTAGACACTCGCACTTCGTCCAGCTCGCCATCGCAACCCAGGGTCGTTCCGGCGACGTGACCCACGCACAAAGGGCCCGCCACCGAAGCCACCCCGGTTCGCCGACGCACTCGTTCGGAGGCCACTTCCTTACCGTCCACGTAGAGCTTCACTGTCCGGCCATCGAACGTCATGGCGCAGTAATGCCATTGGCCGTCCGCCACGGCGGCACCCGATACGATCTCCGCCGGTGTGTAACCTGGAAGATAGGCCGCTAGACAGCCGCTTTGCGCGTAGGTGTAGAGTTCCCAGTGCGTGGCGGATTCTTTGGGCTCGCTGGCTACGAGGATATTGAAACTGTCGTGGCCGAACAGCCTAGCCAGGCACTCGACCGTCAAGGGAGGCGCGTTGTAATCGGGATTCGCAGGTAACGTCACGTGCCTCTTGCGGGCATCCAACGTTCTGCCGAAGGGCTGGACGTTCACGTACTACGCCATGAACTGCTGGGTACGTTCGATGACCATGTCCTGCCACTGCTTGTTCAGCGTGGCGAAGCGTGCCGACCAGCCCGCGATCCGCACCGAAAGATTCGGATACTTCTCGGGGTGCTCTTGAGCGTCCCGCAGAAGGTCCGTGTCCATGACGTCCACATGGACGTACCAGCCGCCAAGGGCGACGAAACCCTTCAGCAGGCCGACCAGGGCAGCCACGCCTTTCTCGCCCTTGACGGACTCGGGGTGGATCTTCAGCTCCAACGTGGCGCCATTGGGGGTCTGGGTGAAATCGAGTTTGCAGTACGACCGCAGGACTGCCGTCGGTCCATGAAGGTCCGTGCCTGGCGTCGGAGAGCAGTTGCTGGCAAGATACGTGCCTGCGTGTTGGCCCGTAGCAGTTGCCGCACGTTGAGACGCCCACTCGATCTGCCTCCCGAAAGTGCTGATACCCGCAGGCCGAAGCACCCCCTTGCGCTCCGGAACCGTGGCTACCATGGCGGCATAGTCATGGAACACTCGTTGCATCATGGCGTCGGACGCGTCGTCATCGTTACCGTAGAACTCGAACGTGCGCGCGATCTTGCGGCGCAGGTGCTCTTGCCCTGTCCAGTTCCCTCGCAGAATCTCCGCGAAGTCCTGAAGTCCGAGGACGCGTCGCTCGTACACGAGATCGCGTATGACGAGGAGGCTGTTGGCGACATCGGCCATGCCACCGGCGTGCGGAGACAGGATGTAGTAGCGGGCGCCACGCTCGTAGTACCCACAAGCCTTCTCGATGCAATCGTCCACCAGCAGCGATAGGAGGGGAGTGGGCGGCCCCTGCGTGCACCAATTGTCCGCCATCGCGTGATGCCAGTCCACGTGACGTCTTACGCCGTCCATGACAGCCGCGTAGAATGCTTCGAAGGTTGGGTAGTTGGGAACGGCGCCGGTGTGGAGTCCCAGAGCGTTCTGGACGTGGGACAGCATGTCGAAGGGCACGTACGAGAAGGCCGTCTTGCCCGGGATGAGCACCTCCCAGCAGCCGTCGTTGGCGAAGCATCTAGCTTCCTCGGTTGGGAAGCCCATCTTCTCCAAGCCAGCGATGACCTTTTCCTCATTGTACACCGCCACAATACCTCCGCCGTGCTTCTGAACTTCCGCGACACGACGAAGGAGACGGTCCGGCGTCCGGCTATTCAGGCGCACGGCGATGGGAAAGTCGCTGATGTGCAGCTCCTCCACAATGTCCAGCACGAGGTAGGTCACCTCGTTGGCGACTTCCTGACCCCGCGCATTCACACCCGCAAGTATCACGTTCTGATAGAACTGCGCGTCGCCCGATCCACCGCCCGCACCCGGCACACCGATCCACTCACAGCCCTTGATCCAGAAGTGCGCCAGGATCTCGCGTGCCTCGTCCAGGGTAAGGCGTTTCGCTGCCAGATCCGCCTTGAGATACGGACCGAGCATTTCGTCAATGCGCCCTATGCCCGACCAGTTCCCCATGAGCCTCTGAAACGCCCAAAGGAACCACAGCGACTGCACCGCTTCGTGGAAGGTCCGTGGTGGGTCATTCGGCACGCGTTCCAGGGTCCTCGCGACGCGCAGGTAGTTGGCACGTTCCTTGCCGCTGGAAGTGGATGCCAGCTCGTGAAGCGCTGCCAGGTACCGCTTGCGCCAGACGTCGGCAGCGTCGAGGCAGGTTTCCATGGCACGGAGGAATTCCGTCTGCTTTGCCGTGAGCCCGCCCCGTGCTTTCCGTTCGGCGATTCGGCGACGGATGCCGTTGTAGCCCTCGACGAGACCCCTGGCGAAACCGATTGTCGTGTGGCTCGTGCTGGGATCGCCTGCTATGGGCGTCACATGACGTGCAGCCTCCAGCAGCGAAGCTGAGCCGACAACGAGCTCGTTCGGTAGGATGCGCAGGGGAGCATGTTGGGCGGCAAGATAGACAGCACGGGCATAGCGGAGGTCCGGCGACAGGGCCCGGTCGGACGGACTCAATTCCACAGGAGCGGGTACGAGCCCTTTGCCGTGCTCACCGGAGATGGCGCGATGCGCCAGGGCGCGTGTCGTATCCGACAGGCGTTTGGGACACGGCGGCCGCCACGGGCTACCCCAACCGGCCAGCGCCTGGGATTCGTCCGCAGGAGCCGCACGCAAGGCGCTCTCTGCGCCCAGCAAGAACACCGCACCACCGACCGCCGAAGCTCCTGTGGCTTTCACGAACTCCCTGCGGCTCATCTCGGTCTCGCCCATCCTCACAACCTCCCGCCAGCCGACACCCCGGCACGTTATCCGCCGCTGGCGCTGTGTACTGTCATTCTAACATGACCGGCAGACGGATGCAAGGTCTGAGCCTGGTCACACGCGATGCGCTTGTCGCCATGCCGGCTACGTGTGTCGGCCGTTGTCATCCAGGCCGCGTCTGTGCAGCCATGGCGCGGAAGTGTCGGGTGCGGTAGGATGGACGCATGGGATGGCGACTCTTAGGTCTGGCGGTATTGGTGGATGCTTCCTACGCAGGAGTGTGTCTATCGTCGGTGGGCGCGCGGATCGTGCGTGGCGCGCCCTATCCGCCCAGCACGGTCATCCGACGCATGGTCTTCGACTTCCGGTCACGCCGACGCCTGGCGCCTGGAAGCGACAACTGGCCGATGACCTGGGGCCACGATGGTAACCAGTACACATCATGGGGCGACGGCGGCGGCTTCGGTGGCACGGACGAGCGCGGCAGGGTCAGTTGCGGCTTCGCCGTCATCAAGGGTTCACCGAGCAACTACAAGGGCGCTAACGTGGCCGGAGGCTTTGCCGCAGAAGCACCGGCTGCCTTCACGGGCAAGTGCTACGGCATCCTCGCGGTCAATCGTGCTCTGTATGCATGGCGGACTGGCGATGGGTCTACGACCAGTGCATACGTCTTCCAGGAGCTATGGCAGTCCCGCGATCTTGGCAGGAGCTGGGCACCAACGAGTGTGCGTTTCGCGGCTGCTGACTTCGCCCACCCCGACTCCGGGTTCTTCGCTCCGACGTTCGTGCAGTACGGAAAGGAGCATGGCCTTGCCGTAGATGGCTACGTCTATGTGTGCGCGACCAACATCAAGACAAGCCGGTGGGATGTACACGTGCCGGGAGAGGTTGTGCTCTTACGCGCCAGGAAACACGAGATTGGGCTCCCGCGTGCCTGGACGTTCTACGCAGGACTGGATACATACGGTCGCCCCCAGTGGACAGCGTCACCCGCGGCACGGAAACCCATCTGGAGCGACCCGTCCGGAGGCGCAATGATGGTCAGCGTCGCTTGGAATCCTCGCCTGCGCCGGTACCTGCTGATCACCGAGCACCACCGTACGGCAGCCGGGAATATCGGTGTGTTCGAGGCGCCCCATCTGTGGGGTCCCTGGCATACGGTGCTCTACTCCGAGAACTGGGGGAGCGGCAACATCGAACCCACTACGTTCTATTGGAACTTCGCTCCTGCGTGGTGGTCCGCAGATGGAGTTCGGTTCGTGATGGTGTTCAGCGGTACCGGCTCCAACGACGCGTGGAATACCGTCGAAGGCAGGTTCGAGCTGTTGCCCTCGGCGCGAAAGTGATGCTTCCTCGCGTCGTCTGCGAGGCCCTCCGGAATCCGGCCACCTGCTATCGCTACTATCCCTAAGTGCAGCCTCGCCCCAGAACGGACGGCACGTCCGTTACCCCCTCCCGGAGAAGGTATCGAATGCCCGCGTGATACGGTGCTGGTCACGCGAGCCTGGCCGTGCACGCGTGTCTATCCGGTTTCCGTGCGGCTCAGGCGTGCATGCCATGCCTTGACCACGGTGTTGAGATCCTCCACCATGGCATCCCCAATCTGGCGGCGGACTCGCTCCTCCACCACGAGCGTCACCAGTCCGAGGAGCAAGGCCACCACACCCACGAGCGCCAAAGGTCCCGCGAAACGCTCGGACCATCGAGCTACCAGGGAACACAAACCGAACACCGTAGCAGACGTGCCCGTCGTAATGCTGACCATCCGCCACCTGGCGTAGGCCATGTTCCATGAGCTTCCCAATCGGAGGACGTCTTCCACCATGCCCAGCTTGTCATCCGCGAAGACATCCAGCGACGCCAGTTCCTGCGGCAGGTCGCCTCGGACGATTCGCTCGGCCAACTCGGTCACCCACACCAGAGCCGGGATTCGCAGTGGAAAAGCCAGCTTCCACCAGCCCCAGAGCAGTACCACCGAAGCGAAGTACGCCGTCCAAGGCTCGACGTTCATGTCTGCCCTCCATTCTGTTGTGGTCGTAGCGCGTGGAGCATGTGCGCTCCTCCTCTCATCCTTCACGCTCCCGTCAGCGTGGCTGCGATGAGGATGATGGAGAGGACGATGAGTACGATGGCCGTGGTCCAGGCGACAACGTTCATGACTGGACCGTTCGTGTAATGCCCCATGATCCGCGGGTTGTTGACGAGTCTGAGCATCAACACAAGGATGATAGGCAGGAGCATTCCACCCACAATGTTCGGCAGGATGATGAGGAAGGTGAGATGTCGTGGGAAGAGCATGACTGTCAAAGCGCCGCCAATGACCAGTACCGTGAACATCCACACAAAGAGAGGCGCATCTTTCGCCCTGCGGCCTAGGCCGGACTCCCAGCCCAGCGCCTCGGTGAAGGCGTACGCCGTCGAGAGGGGAACCGCCACCACGCCGAAGCATCCCGAGTTGAAGAGACCAATGGCGAAGAGCGTCGCAGCCAACGGCCCGGCCAGCGGTCGTAGTGCGGCGGCGGCCTGACCGGCGTCAGCAAGGCTGTGGATGCCAGCCGCGTAGAGCGTGCTGCCGCAGCAGACAATGATGAAGTAGGCAATGCCAGTGGTGAATACGGCGCCAGAGAAGACGTCGAGGCGTGTGTAGCCGTACTCCTCTGCGCGGATGCCCTTGTCTCGAACGGAGGACTGGACATAGAACTGCCCCCACGGTGTTATCGTCGTCCCGATGAGGTTGATCAGGACGAATACGTAGTCTCGGAGGTCTGGCACGTTCCGAAGAGAAGGAAGCAACGTCTGGTGCAGTACAGTGTGCCATGGCGGTCTAGCCAGCCAGGCACTCGCGACGTAGAGGAGGTAGATGGAGGCCGCCAGTAGAAGAATGCGCTCCACGCCGCGGTAGCTACCTCGCGAGACCAGTAGCCAGACCACCACCGCCACAGCCGGCAAGATGAAGAACCGGATCTCCGGACCAGTGAAGATCTGCACAGCGGCGAGAATGCCCGCGAAGTTCGCCACCGTCGTGGCAGCATTCGCGACGAACAGGGCCGCCATGGCGAGGATGGTAATCTTGACG
This sequence comes from Chthonomonadales bacterium, assembly GCA_037443035.1. GTDB lineage: Bacteria > Armatimonadota > Chthonomonadetes > Chthonomonadales > CAJBBX01 > JABWBA01. The sequence goes on along the minus strand of JBBIPC010000024.1, from coordinate 21,019 downwards.
CCGTACTCCTCGCGAATGAGATCTGCAAGACCCTTGCCAGTGACTGCCCCCATGCGCGCACAGATCTCCTGGCATACCCCTAGGGCGATGGTACACGCTACTAGTGCCCATAGGAGGCGATACTCGTAGCGCGCGCCTGCGAGCGAGTAGCCCAGTATGCCAGTCGCATCGTTGTCGGCGTTGGCTGCAATGATGCCCGGCCCCACCACACTCAGTAGTGCCCATAGGCGTGTGTGGTAGAGCCGCCGACGAACGACGCGCCAAATCACGGTAGTCCTGCCCGGCTGATGACCGTGCCGCCGCGAGCGTCCTCGGACAGCATGACGAAGTTCACGTTCTGATGGCGTTCAGCGAACGTAGAGGCGCTCTCGTGCCCTAGAACGAACAGAGCTGTCGAGAAGGCATCCGATTGGGCCGCGGACCGGGTACTAGCAGAGACCAATATCGTGCCCTGGGTAGGTCTGCCTGTACGGGGATCGAGGATGTGTCCGTATCGCATGCCATTCACCTCCACGTATTGCTCGTAGTTTCCGGATGTGGATAGCGCCGCGTCGCGAAGATCCACCGTTGCGAGTACGACCCGGCGATCGCGTGGGTCTCGGATATGGAAACGCCATGCCTCCGCGTCGGGAGGCGCCCCTACTGCAACGATGGTGCTCTGACCTCCGTGCAGCAGGGCACTCTGCACGCCGTAGAAACGCAGCGTGGCGGCGGCTCGATCTAGGGCGTACCCTTTGCCGACCGCTCCTAGGTTCAGGGCCACCTCCGGCGCAGCAAAGTGTACCAGACACCCTTCAGGTTCCAGTACGACTTTGTCCATGCCAGACGAGGCCATAGCCCGCTCGATGGCCTCTGGATCCGCGACGTGCCCTGTCCCTCGATGGAACCCCCAGCACTCCAGAAGCGCTCCTATGGCTATGTCGAACGCTCCATCGGTCTCGACGGTCCACGCTGCACACAACTGCAGTAGGCGAAATAGGTCGGGTTCCACGCGGACCCATTGTCTCGCCGCAAGAACATTCAGCCGACTGATGTCACTATCGTCCCTATAGTGACTCAACTGACGGTCCAACCGCTGAACCTCGGCCAGGGCCTCCTGAGCTACCAGACGACACCGCTCCGCATCCTCATCCCAGACCATCACCTCGAAGAGGCAGCCCATGGCCGGCACTCCCACGCGACAGGTGGGAGGGCATGAGGTGATCTCGGCAGATGGGAGAGAATGGTCGTCGTATGGGAATGCCGACATTCGGGACCTCTGCATCTACTTTGCGCCGCAACCTGTCGGCCGCCTGCAACGTATGCAGTCGGGACGTTGTGAACGGGCCGAGTCCAGTGCGCTTCGCGACGGGTATAACCGTTGGTGTTTCCGGGTTCGGTGCGACCACGCGGTGTTCCTGCGCAGAAAGTCTGGCGGGCTATACCATCCGAAACCCGCATGAGCGCGTCACTCTACTGAAGGAGGCTACAAGGTGCCGAGAAACCTGCTCATCGTCGTCATTACTGTGCTTGTCGGGCTGGCCCCTGCCACGGGTCAGGAGAAGACGACCCTTGTCATGAAGGCGAAGCCCGGTCAGGTGATGCGCTACAAGGCGGAGGGAACGCTGACGCTGGAAGCTGGGGGCAACAAGGTTACCATCGAGATCCGACAGACAGAGAAGGTCACCATTACGGCCGTAGCTCCGAGCGGCGACATTACCAGCGAGAGCGTGAGTGAATCCTACGAGACGCTGATCAACGGCCAGAAGCTTCCTTCCGAAGATAAGCCGGACAAGACTACCGTGGTCGTGAGACCGAACCGAACACTCGTCAGTTACAAGAAGGACACCGCCGAACCTGACCCCACGAAGCTATCGGTGCGGTTGTATTGCGCCACCACGGTCGTCTTCCCCGATCATCCCGTGGGCGTCGGCGACAAATGGTCCCATGATTACGCCGAGGACAACGGTCTAGGCGTACGCGCTGGTCATGGCGACTACGAGGTGCTCGCCTTCGAGAAACACGGAGGTGTGGACGCGGTCAAAATCAAGCTGACCTACAAGGAGACCCAGGGATCACCCGCATTAGCAGCGACGGTCACAGCGTGGATCGAGAAGAGCACTGGTGACACTCTGGCCGCCGACACTGAGGTCGAAAACGTTCCATTCGGCGAAGAGGGCATGTCGGCCCTGGCCAGCGGCAAGATCCACGAGGAACGTATCGAAGGCAATCCGCTGGGGGAGGCGGTCGCTACGCCCTCCACACCCAAGACCGAGACCAAGACCGAGCCGAAGAAAGAGAAGACCATTGACGAGGTGGTGAAGGACTACGAGAAGCTCGAGGGCCTCTTCACCATCTACCGGAAGAAGGAGTCGGGACGCGACACCATCTATCTGGAAATCCCGGAGGATAAGCTCGGCAAGCTGATGATGCTGGAAGTCACCGCCAGCACCGGTACACCCGATCGTCTACCTGCGGGCATGCCCATCAATGACCTCGTCTTCAAGTTCGTCCAGATGGACGAGCGCATCATGCTGATCACACCGAACTACCGTTTCCGGGCATCGGAGAAACATCCCATCGCGCGGGCAGTGCAGCGATCCTTCCCTGACGCCTACCTCGAAGCGTTCAAGATCGAGGCTAGGCAGCCGGACCGGAAGAGCCTCCTTATCAACATCAGCGACCTCTTCCGTGGCGATATCGCCCAGATCACCCAGGCGCTGTCGGGCGGAACGGGTATGACGGGACTGCTGAGTGGCGGCGGTTCTTACTCCATGGACCGCGACAAGACGTTCGTCGAGACGATCAAGGTCTTCCCGGAGAACGTGGTGGTCACATCCCACTACCACTTCACGAAGGGCTCTGGCGGGCGGGCCTCCCTGTCCGCCATGCTGGCGGAGGCGGATAGCCCGCTCGTAGATCCTCGGAGCCTCCCGCTCCGTGTGGTCTACACGCTTTTCGAGCTGAAGGACACGGGGTTCAAGCCCCGTCCGGCGGATCCTCGCGTCGGATACTTCTTCACGGATTACCGCGACTTCACCCGCGACAATCGGGACGAGAATGTGGTTCGGTACATCTACCGCTGGCACCTCGAAAAGGCGGACCCCAAGGCAGCCGTATCACCGCCGAAGCAACCCATCGTGTTCTGGCTCGACAACGCCATACCGACGGAGTATCGCGATGCTGTACGCCAGGGCCTTCTGGACTGGAACAAGGCGTTCCTGGCAGCGGGCATCGAGGATGCCATCGTCGTGAAGCAAATGCCCGACGACGCCGACTGGGACCATGCGGACATGCGCTACAACGTCATCCGCTGGGTAACCTCGCCGTCGGACGGCTACGCTGTGGCGCTCTTCCGCGTCAACCCACTGACGGGCCAGATCCTCAACGCCAGTATCACAGTGGATGCCAATATCGTCCGTTACACGAAGATCGAACGGCGGAAGATCGTAGCACCGGCCTCCCACTTCGAGCACCTGGAGATGCCACAGCAGGCAACACCCGGCCCGTACTCCTGCCACTACGCCGAGGAGGCCATGCAGCAGGCGTGGTTTGGGCACATGCTTCTGGGTCTTATCTCTCCGACCGGTCTTGTGCCCGATGAAAACGCGTACACAAAGGCTTTCTTGCGCAACACGGTCACCCATGAGATGGGTCACATACTCGGCCTGCGGCACAACTTCGTTGCCAGCACGGCATTCTCCATGTCCCGGCTCAAGGACCCGGCGTTCGTGGCCAAGGAAGGTGTCACCGCCTCCGTTATGGATTACACCCCCTTCAATATCGCAGCAGCGAAGCAGAAGGGCGTGCCCTATTGGTCGGCGTGTGTGGGACGCTACGATATCTGGGCCATCAAGTACGGCTACGCCGAAGCCACCCCAGGCTCCGGGAGCGAGACCGCCTTTCTAAGGAAGATCGCCTCCCAGAGTGCACAGCCTGGTCTAGCGTATCAGGGCGACGAGCTCGCCGACCAGTTCGACCCGGAGGTGGCTCGCTTCGACCTTTCCTCGGACCCATTGGCGTACTGGCAGCGAAGTCTGCAGATGGTGCGCTACCTGGTCCTGCACCTCGGCGACCGCAGTCCGCGCAAGGGGGAGAGTTACTGGGAGTTCACGCAGCAGCTCAACATGCTCCTCTCGCTTTATGCCAGGGCCGCTGCCAGCGCGAGCCGCTATATCGGCGGTGTCCACGTGCGGGGCAACTTCCGCGGAGACCCAGGGGAGAAGCCGGTGCTGGAACCGGTCTCGGCCGAAAAACAGCGCCTGGCCCTATCTCTCCTGAACACCTATGTCTTCGCTCCGAACGCCTTCGCGCTACCGAAGTCCTACTACGGAAAGCTGGGGGCGGATCCTTTCCCGGATCTCATCCGGTCGGTCATGTCGGGCTCTTCCGCCGACTTTCCCATGCTGGATACGTTCTCGTCTGTGCAGGCGTCCGCGCTCCGGAGAGTGTTCAGCGCTCCCGTCATGCGACGCGTGCTGAACAACGAGTTCCGGCGGCCCGACAACGGACCGGTTCTTTCCCTCGCCGAGATCTTCCGATCGGTGGGCCAGCAAGTCTGGGCCGACATCGATACCGGCAAGGCAGTGGATCCCCTGCGGCGACGGCTCCAGAGGGTGCATCTCGAGACGATGATCAACATGGTGACGCAGCCCGCACCGGACATTCCGGAAGATGCGAGGATGCTGGCATGGGACCAGTTGAGGACCCTGAAAGGCCGGCTTCGGGTGGCGCAGAAGGCTCGACCGAGAGATACCTATACGCGCGTGCATGTAGACGAGTCGCTCATGCGCATCGAACGTGCTCTCGACGCGAAGCAGATGATCGGCCAGCCGGCCGCGTCCGGTCCGAGCCTACTCCAGCAGCTCTTAGGCGGTCAGGATCTACAGGTCATGCCGAGATAAGCCGACACTGGCGAGTGGGCCGGCTTCCGTCGCTCACGGCCTGGCCGCAGCATGGGAGCGGATTTCCTCTTCGGCCAGAGCCCTTCCGTAGAGCCTGACATCGTCCAGCAGGCCCGTGAAGTGGGCAGCATGGTCTGCGTCGTACGAGCCGAGGCAGAGGCGGAAGTTGTTCGAACGCACCGGGCCGGGACGTTCCATCGTCGCGACTTCATGACCGTCCACGTATAGCCGCATGACTTGTCCGTCGAACGTGCCCGCCAGGTGCACCCACCGACCAAGCGGCAGGGGATCCGGCGCCGTCAGATGGTGGCTCCAATCCGTGACGGGCACTTCGAAGCACGGCCTGTCATGCAGCAACCCTAGGCGGTATCCCGTAGAAGTGCCGCCCTGGAGAATGCGGTTCACCATCCAGTGGTTCGTTTGGTCCCGTTTGTCCGTCTCTACCCAGCACTCGATGGTCAGCCCCTGGGCGGGGTTGAGGCTGGCATGGTTGCCGATGAGGACGCATCCACCGTTGCACAGGAGCGCTAAGCCAGTCCGTCCCTGTGCCCTGGCGGCCTTGTGCAGCACACCGCCCAGCCGATGGCCCGAATAGTCCAGAGCCACGGGCGCATCCTTCGCTTCGTCGAAGGTCCACCAGCCGATGAGTCCCTTCTCCTTCGCGGCGCTAGGAGCCGTCACCTTGCGCGAACCCAGCCGACGGAGTTGCTCCTCCCGCTCCGCGAACGCGCGGTAGGGCCTGTCATAGGGGCCCATGCCGATGTCCTCGGGTATCAGGTCCTCGTGTCGCTCGGGGGCCGCAGAGAACACGCGACGCACGGCGTCGAGATAGCCGAAACCGTACTCCCTGTAGGGTGCGATATAATGCCCCTCGCCCCACTCGTTCCAGTTATCCAGCAATATCATCCGACTGCCTAGTTCGGTGCTCGGCAATGTCCGCGCGAACTGCTTGACCCACCGCAGGAGCTTCTCGAACCCGTCAGGCGGGATCTTCCAGATGCTTCCTTCATCCGCCCAACCGCTCCATGCTTGCGACACGGTGATGACCTGCGGTAGGATGCCCAGCTCCTGCGTCTTGCGGATGTACTCCATCTGGGCTGAGATAGCGCGTTCCGGCGGAGGGCTGCCAGGGATGGGCCAGCAGTAGGCGAACGTATAGTCCAGACCCAGGTTCTTCATCAACTCCAGGTGCCTCGGATCCAGACCTCGGTACTCCCCGAGAATCCACAGTCCCCGAAAGCCAGCCTCCTTGCACGCCTGACGCATCTTGTCGAAGGCGCGACGGACGTTCTCTACGCCGCCGAGATCGTCCACTAGGAACTCGGGCCTGTAGATGAACAGCAGGGGCTTGCCGTCCACCTTCAGGTAACTGGGATGTCTGAAGTAGTTCTCGATCCAGAAGGGAAGCAGGTTCTCCATCAGGTCATGCTCGTCGCTCACACCAGCAGTGCCCCGCGCCTGGTTCTCCCACATAATGGTGAACTTCATGTGCTTCTGAAAACGGGACTTGAAGAACGCGTCGTGGATCGCGCTGCCGAACTTCTGCTTGACGGGGCCGCCCTGCCCATCCCGGTACCAGCAGTAGATGAAGAAGTTCACACCGTGCTCGGCAGCCCACTTCGTCTCCCAGTCGGCCACTTCAGGGTTCTCCTGAGCGTAGAAACCGAGCGCCGGCGTGCGCTCCGGGTGCTTGAGGACGTTGGCCCACATGAACGGCTTATCCGCTTCCCACAGAGGGCAGTTGTGTGCGCCGATTAGCATGTCTGTCTGCACCGGATGTGGCTCAGGGATGTACGGGAGCTTCCGAGCCTTCACCGCGTCGAGAAACCGGACAGCCACTTCAGCGCGCTGGTCGCCAGCCTGGCATCCGAGCCGATACACACCGGGCTTCGCGGCTTCTACAGTCCAGGTGAGTTTTCGCTCGTCGTAATCAGCGACCCGCGCTGTCACCGTCGCGGGCGCGCCCACGAGCCGAACGCCTGACGGCAAGCTGATTGTCGCTGTGACCGTGATGGGTGTCTCGCTCTGATTGGCGACAACAGCCGTGATCCTGGCCGGCCGCATGGCCCTGCAGATGGGCGGCTCTGGCTGAAAGCTGCGAATCACCACAGGATCCCCCTGCTTACTGACTGCGGATACCGCCATGCATAGGGCCATCCAGATCGCTGGCATCTGGCATCTCCTCCTCGGACTAGGCGTTGGGCACGCATCCATGCATAGTACCCACGTCGCGTGGGGTCCAAGCGCAGGAAGGGAAAAGGGAACGGGTAGGCCGTCGGTCTGGTATAACGAAGCGTAGCCCGCGTCAGGATAGTCGCTGCAGTACACGGCGCGGAAGCCCGAGCAACAAGGTAGGAAACGTATGGCACGATCCATTGTGGAGATAGCCGTCCATGACTCGTCGGTAGCTTCGCCGATACCAGGCCATGGCGGTGCGCCGTTCGTCTTCGCCAAGCTGGAAGAGCTGGTCAACTGGGGCCGGCGTAACAGCCTCTGGCCCATGGGGTTTGGGTTGGCCTGTTGCGCCATCGAGATGATGGCGACGGTCGCCTCGCGGTTCGACATCGCTCGGTTCGGATCCGAGGTTTTCCGCTCGTCTCCTCGTCAGGCAGATGTCATGATCGTAGCGGGCCGGGTTTCGACGAAGATGGGGCCTGTACTCCGGCGCCTCTACGACCAGATGGCCAATCCGAAGTGGGTTATCTCCATGGGAGCGTGCGCGTCCTCGGGCGGTTTCTACAACAACTACGCCATCATCCAGGGCGTGGATCAGATCGTGCCCGTGGATGTCTATGTTCCAGGTTGTCCGCCCAGTCCCGACGCGCTTCTCTACGGCATCCTGAAGCTACAGGAGAAGATCAAGGCGTCAGGCTCTGGTAAGATCCTCGAGTTCCCGGGCAAGCTAAGCATCTAGCTTCCCTTCTGCATAGAAAGCGAAGCACTCGACAGACCATGAACCCTTTGCGAACCGTGAGACAGGTGATCCTCCCCGTAGTGAAGGGGCTGTGGGTGACGCTCAGCCACCTGCTACGCATGCTCGCCACCCGCAGCCGGTCGAAGTTCACTGTGGAGTATCCCGAAGAACGCCGCGAGCAATACCCCCGCACGCGGTGGCGGCACTATCTGACCCGCTACGACAATGGCCTGGAGAAGTGTATCGGCTGCAGCTTGTGCGCCGGCGCGTGTCCTGCGCGCTGCATCTACGTCGAAGCTGCCGAGAATACCGACGAGGAGCGCTATTCGCCGGGCGAGCGCTATGCACGTCGCTACGAGATCAACATGCTCCGCTGCGTCTTCTGTGGATACTGCCAGGAAGCGTGCCCCACCGGCGCCATCGTCCTTCGCAAGGAGTTCGAGTTGGCCGACTACAGCCGACAGGACTTCCTCTATACCAAGGAAATGCTGCTGGAACCGATCCCTCTGCGCATGACGGTACGCCGCACGACCGTTTCCCCGACGCCAGCTACCGCGCCATCACAGCAGTAACTGCCGCTGCCTGGGCTCCTGCGAACCCGGTGGCTTGCGGCAAGCGCTAGGACGGGTTTCTCAGCAACTGCCTCAGCACATACTGCAGGATTCCACCGTGCCGGTAATACTCGGCTTCCCGCGGCGTGTCAATGCGCAGCAGGGTCAGAAATCGGACGACACCACCGTCGCCTTCAGCAACGACCTCCACCTGTCTGGCTGCTGGGTCTGACTGGTTCAGGGCGTGCTCCATGCCAAGAATGCTGTATCGCTCCCTCCCTGTAAGGCCAAGGCTGTCGCCGTTCTGTCCAGCGAGGAACTGCAGCGGAGCGATACCCATACCGATCAGATTGGAGCGGTGAATGCGCTCGAAGCTCTCGGCGAGCACGGCCCGGACACCCAGTAAGAAGGGGCCTTTCGCTGCCCAGTCGCGGCTGGAACCCGAACCATATTCCTTCCCCGCGACCACCAGAAGCGGAGTTCGTTCCTCCCGGTACCGCATGGCAGCTTTGAAGACGGTCATGACTTCGCCGCTGGTCATGTGGGTCGTGTAACCGCCCTCGGTCTCTGGTGCCAGGCGGTTGCGGAGCCGCACATTGGCGAATGTGCCGCGCACCATGACTTCGTCGTGCCCTCGCCGTGAACCGTAGGAGTTGAACTCCTGCTGCGTCACGCCGTGCTCCAATAGCCACTGCCCCGCCGGCGATTGAGCGCGGATGGCGCCGGCCGGCGAGATATGGTCCGTTGTAATACTGTCACCCAGATAGAGGAGCACACGAGCGTGCCGTACATCCGCAACCGACGTCGGTGGGTCCGGCTGCATTCCCTCGAAGTATGGCGGTCGCTTGATGTATGTGGATGCCGGATCCCATGCGTAGAGGGATCCTCCGGCATCGGGAATGGCCTGCCAGTTGGCGTCGCCAGCGAAGACCTCGGCATAGCGATCTTCAAAGAGCTCGGCCCTGACGCACTTCCGTACCGTCTCGGCGACTTCGCCGGCTGACGGCCAGATCTCCTCTAGCATGACTGGAACCCCGTCCTTGTCAATGCCCAGGGGCTGCCGCGTCAGGTTGATTGCTACAGAGCCGGCTAGCGCGTAGGCGACTACCAAGGGGGGCGACATGAGATAGTTGGCTCGGACTTCCTGCTGGACGCGCCCCTCGAAGTTTCGGTTTCCCGAGAGGACGCTGGCGACCACAAGCCCGTCCTGCTCGATTGCTTCCGACACCTCCTTGGGAAGTGGACCAGAGTTGCCGATACAGGTAGTGCATCCGTACCCCGCGATATGAAAGCCCAGTTCCTGGAGCGGTTCCAGGAGGTCCGCCGCCCGGAGATAGTCGGTAACGACCCGGCTCCCGGGCGCCAGGGAGGCTTTCACCCATTTTCGCAGCTTCAAGCCGCGCTCCAACGCTTTCTTCGCCAGGAGGCCAGCCGCAACCATGACAGAAGGATTGGATGTATTCGTGCAGCTCGTGATCGCGGCGATGACAACGGCACCATCCAGCAGCCCTAACGCATTCGTGCGGCTCCGGCCATCCACACCTGCCTTTCGGAGCTCCGGCAGGGCCTTGGCGAAGGACACTGTCACGTCCTTGAGATCCACGCGATCCTGGGGACGTCTAGGACCGGCGGCAGACGGCCGTACGGTGCCCAAGTCCAACTCGAGCACGTCCGTGTAGGTCGGCTCGACATCGTCCGGTTGCCGGAACAGTGCCTGCACCTCCAGGTAGGCCTGCGCCAAGGCCACATGACCCGCACTTCGTCCCGTACCCACCAAGTAACGGATCGACTCCGCGTCCACTGGGAAGAAACCGCAGGTCGCCCCGTACTCCGGTGCCATGTTCGCGATGGTGGCCCGGTCGGCAAGCGGCAGCGCCGAGGCACCAGGGCCTATGAACTCGACGAACTTCCCGACCACGCCGTAGTGACGGAGCATCTGGGTGATGGTCAGCACGAGGTCGGTTGCGGTGGATCCAGCAGGGAGCTTGCCGACGAGCCGCACTGCGACAACCTGGGGAATGAGCATCGAGATGGGCTGTCCGAGCATGGCGGCTTCTGCCTCGATACCACCGACGCCCCACCCGAGGACCCCGAGGCCGTTGATCATGGTCGTGTGCGAATCGGTTCCGACGAGCGTGTCCAGGTACACGCACGGAGGATCCTGCGCTGCGTCCACGCACACCACTCGGGCGAGATACTCGAGATTCACCTGGTGGACAATGCCCGTACTCGGCGGCACTACCCTGAGGTTACGGAAAGCCTTCTGGCCCCACTTGAGAAACGCGTAGCGTTCCCTGTTGCGCTCGAACTCCAGGGCGACGTTCTTTTCCAGGGCGTCCGGGCTCCCGTGGAAATCCACCTGTACCGAGTGATCTATGACCAGCTCGACAGGGAGGAGCGGGTTGATCTTCTGCGGATCGCCTCCGAGCGAGGCCATGGCATCGCGCATGGCTGCAAGGTCCACGACGCACGGTACGCCGGTGAAGTCCTGGAGGATGACCCGGGCCGGGCTGAACGCGATTTCGTGGGACGGCTCAGCCTTCGGCTCCCAGTTGATCAACGCTCGGATGTCATCCGAACAGACCGTATCGTCTGCCGCATGCCGGAGCAGGTTCTCCAGTAGCACGCGGAGGCTGTAGGGGAGCGCCTTCAGACGTTCCCGTGGTACGCCTGTCCCGTCCAGGGGATAGTAGCTGTACTCCCTGTCGTTGCACCGCAAGACTGCTCTATTGCCCATGTATCCCTCCCCGCGCATACGTTCCCATGTGCCTCACGCAGCGGACATCACCACTGTTTCTACGACCCACCAACCTTCATCCTCTCCCTCGAGTGTATCGCAAGAATGTTCGAGCGTGCCAATAGCGGCGTGCATCGCGACGGCGTCGGGTAGAGTAACCCAATACTCACCGCTGCATGGAGCGACGAGAATGAGCTCACTGTCTGCCTTGCTGGCCGTTTTTCTGGCCACCGGTGCACCTCCACCATATCTTCGCGCCCCGTCGGTCACCACGTATGCACGGCATGACCCCAAGGGCATCACCATCCTGCCCAACGGCAGGTGGCTGAAACCGGTCGGTCGTCATTTTCCTGTCGGCAGGTGGCCCTACGGCCTCGCCATGACGCGCGACGGAGCCACCCTCTTCGTGGCTAGCGACGGTATCGGTCAAATTGTGGAGGCCTGGCGCACGCCCAATCCTACAATCCGCCCCATTGTGCCAGTCTCCGAGAAGGGAGCGAAGCAGAACGCTGGCGGCGCTGACTTCTCGCCCGACGGTAAGACCCTCTACTGGTCCGGGGGCGACAGCGGCAGCGTCCTGGTCTTCGACGCTGCGTCTGGAGAGCGCATCGGCGAGATAGCGCTGGATGTCCCGTGTGGCGGCAAAGAGTGGAAGGATAGCTACGCAGTAGACGTGAAGTGCTCGCCGGACGGCAAGCTCGTCTACTGCGCGGATGTGGCCAACTTCCGGGTGGTGGTGGCAGACAGTGCTTCCCGAAAGGTTGTCGGGACCGTCCGTGTGGGCCGCTATCCCTACGCACTCGCTCCGCTCGGCAAGCGTGTCTACGTGGCGAACATAGGGCTTTTCGAGTACTCGCCCATTCCTCCGCTGCCGCCTGGCAAGGAGTACACGTACGGTGGTGAGGAGGGTCGCGCCAGGCTTCCGGATCCCCGCGGTCTCAGTTTTCCACCGTTCGGTTATCCGAGCAAAGAGGCACGGGACGGGGTGTTTGTGGAGGGGCGTCGCATACCCGGCCTCGGCGAGCCCAATGTCGCGGAGAGCTTCTCAGTTTGGGGAGTGGACGCCACGGATCCTTACCATCCCAAGGTCATCAGCAAGGTGAAAACGGGCCTGCTGGTGGGCGCGATTTCGGACAACGGGAAGACCGTGGGTGGCAGCGCGCCGAACTTCGTCATCGCGCGGGGCAGTTCCCTTTGGGTCTCCAACGGCAACAACGACCGTATCGAGCGGCTCGATCTAAGAACGAACCGGATCGTGGCAGTCGCGCGTCTTATACCCTCTCCTCTCGTGGCCAGAGTCCGCGGAGTGGCGCCGGCGGGTATGGCTCTCTCACCTGATGGACGCCGCCTCTTTGTCGCCGAGATGGGCATCAACTCCATCGCTGTGCTCGATGCTGTGAGTCTGCGGACCCTGGGTCGTATCCCGACGGCCTGGTATCCCTACCGCGTCGTGGTTGCGCCGGATGGCAAGTTCATGGCGCATATCTGCTTCCGTGGCTTCGGAAACGGCCCGAACGCAGGCGCGAATCGCCCCAATAGCCCCTTCCTCGGTATGAAAGGCGTCCTCACTGTTGCCCAGGTTCCCGATGCAAAGGCACTACCGGCGTTGACCAAGACCGTGCTCGTCTGCAACGGACTGGTGGATCGCTCGTCCGAGCGCGCGAAGATGTCCACGCCCTTGGTTCCGGGAATACCGGGTAGGGTCTCGAAGGAAATCAAGTACGTCGTGTTCATCACCAAGGAGAACCACACCTTCGACACCATCTTCGACCGAGTACCGGGCACGAACAACGATCCCTCCCTCCTGCGTTGGGGATTGAGCCAGACCATTAGCGCCCCGGGACAGCCGACGCTGGAGAACGTGCCAGTCATGACGAATCACAACGCCTTGGCCAGGCAGTTCACGGTCAGCGACAACTTCTACATGGAGCCAGAGGCGTCGGGCGTCGGCCACCGGTGGCTCGTCGGTATCCAGCCGAACAACCTCATGCAGATGACCTACACCGTCGGGTGGGATTTCCGTCTTCCCACCACAGCACCTGGCCGCCTCTATTCCATGGGATCCAACGGTTCCATGATCCCCGAGGACTATCCTGAGGCCGGATCCATGTGGGAACATCTGGCCCGCCACGGCGTCACGTTCCGAAACTATGGCGAAGGGTTCGAATTCCCTGGAGTCCTCGAAGACGAAGGCACCCACAGAACCGGCGCTCGTGAGGTGGTGAACATACCCATGCCCAAGGTGTTGTTCGACAACACCTGCCGAGACTTTCCCATCTTCAACATGAACATTCCTGACCAGTACCGAGCCTACTGGTTCATGCAGGACATCGAACGCAACTATCTCAGCAAAGGCAAGCCGTTACCACGGTTCCTGAATATTGCGCTATGCAACGACCACGGGACCCGACCTCGACCCGAGAAGGGTTATCCCTATGTCGCGTCGTGGATGGCAGACAATGACCTGGCCATGGGACGCATCGTGGAATTCCTCAGCCACACTCCTTACTGGAAGAACATGGTCATCTTCATCACGCAGGATGACGCCGGTGGCGAACCCGACCATGTGGACGCGCAGCGGAGCGTCCTCTTGGTTGTCAGCCCATGGGCCAAACGGGGATATGTCTCCCATCGGCATACGACCATCGTCAGCATGCACCGAACGCTCTACAGCATCTTCGGGCTCCCTCCGCTGAACATGTTCGACGCGCTTGCGAACGACTTCTCCGATTGTTTCACGACCAGGCCCGATTACCGACCGTACAAGTGCGTACCCGTGGACCCGCGCGTCTTCGATCCCGAGAAGGCGAAGGATCCGACGGATCCCGACTACGCTCGAGCGCGGACGATGCCCAGCATCCGCATGGATGGCGAAGAAGAGATGGAGGAAGTCCTGATCCTCAGTGGGGGTATTCCCTGATTGCGTCTCGCGCGTGTGGGAGCGCGTGGTCTTGAGCGGGGCGCAGCAGCCACGAACCGTCGTGGCGCAAGACCCCGAAGGTCTGACGAGCCTGCGCGATAAGTTCTGCGGCCACAAACCGTAGATACCTCAGGAAATGTCAGCCAGAGCCTTGACAACGTTAGCGCTAACGTGTATCCTGTAGATGTTAGCGCTAACGTTTGGATCTTGCCATGCGACGCACACTGAAGCAACTCGCCGATGAGCTGAACGTCTCCCCCATGACGGTCTCCCGTGCCTTGCGTGGAGTGGGGGGCGTCAGCGCCGCCACGGCCGCACGGATCCGCGAGCACGCCGCGCGCATGAACTACCGGCCGAACCTCGCGGCGCGAAGCCTGGCTGCGAAGCGTGTGGGAGTACTGGGCATCATCGTGCCGAATCTCCGCCATTCCTTCTGGCTCGAAATGGTCATGGGCGCCGAGCGCGTGGCTCGCCAGGGAGGCTTCCAGGTCTTTCTCTCCCATTCCGCGGATGAAGCTGAGCTCGAGCGCGAGGAGATATGGGCTCTCGTGGGACGGCGGGTGGACGCAGTGCTTCTGGCTTCGTGCGATCCGGACAGGAACGCCGACGTCATCGAAGAGGTTCGAGAAGAGGGTGTTCCCGTCATCCTCTTCGACCGGCATGGGGAGACGGTCCGCTCGCCAGGCGTCTACGCCGACGACATTGGAGGCGCAAGGCGTGCAACGGAGCATCTCCTGTCCCTAGGCTACCGCGCGGTGGCCCATCTGGCTGGCGACATGCGATTCTCGCCAGCACGAGCTCGTGTGCAAGGATACGTGGAGGCCATGCGGGAACACGGGGCGGAGCCGCTCATCCGGGAGGCCGGTTTCGGCGAGGAGAACGGCTACAAGGGCATGACCTCGCTCCTCGACGATGGTTCCGTCGAGGCCGTCTTCGTCTCCCACGACCCCTCAGCCATCGGCGCCCTTCGGGCCACTCTGGACAGGGGTCTTCGTGTACCCGAGGACATCGCCATTGTCGGGTTCGGCAACACAGAGTGCTCGGCCCATGTCGCGGTGCCCCTTACGACTGTCTGCCAGCCCAAGCTGGAGCTCGGCCAGGTTCTCGGCGACCTGGCATTGCGCACTCTCGCCGGTGCCGCACACCGTTCAGAGACCATCATCCTGCCCACCGGCTTCGTCGTCCGCCGCTCGTGTGGCGCGCATCTGCGTCGCACCGAGACCTGAGACTACGCGACGTGTCCTAAGCAAAGGAGGAACACCGTGACACAGCGCAGAGGTTTCACCCTCATCGAACTGCTGGTAGTGATCGCTATCATTGCGATCCTGGCAGCGATCCTGTTCCCCGTCTTCGCGCAGGCGCGCACGAAGGCGCGTCAAGCGTCGGACTTGAGCAACCAGAAGCAGATGGCCCTCGCCATCCTCATGTACGTCGAGGATTACGACGAGGTCATGTGCTCGGCAGGGATGTACGAGGCTGACGTGCGATACTACACGTGGCAGTACTCCATCTATCCCTACATCAAGAACTCTCAGCTCTACAAGTCACCGCAGTATGCCTTTCGGTGGACCAACACCGACTTTCCGGACTGGGCTTGGGCGCTGATGACCCCGATCATCACGACGTACACAGGAACGGGCTACTACATGGACGTGTCCTATGGTATCAACAACACCGACGATTGGGCCTGGCAAAACACCTGCGGTGGAATCCTTCAGGGCTGGGCAGACGGCTCCAACGGATTCGGCCATGGCGGACCCGCAAGTCCTCCGTGGAAGGTGACGCGGCTCGCGGCCATCGTGCTGCCAGCAACCACCAACCTGCTAACGAACGCCAAGTTCCCCGACTTGTGGGCTGCTTCTGACCATGACATTCTCGTTGGAGGCGCACTTCCGTGCGGATTCACGCCGGTGGGCTACTTCTCATGGGATTCCACAGATCCCAACGTCATCGGTGCCTTCAACGGCCAGATCAACGTGGGCTACTGCGATGGCCATGTCAAGTCCAGGCGCATCTTCCAGTCCTGTCCCAACGAGTGGACCGTCCAGGATGATGCAGCCGTGGATCCCCTCCCACAGTGTCGTCAGTAGCGCAGCTCGCGGAAGCGGGATAGCGTACCGATGAAAACACAGCTTCATCCGGCAGTGGTCGTCGTCGTGCTTGCTGTTGTCGTGATCGTTGCTGGCTACTTCGTGTACCGGGGTCTGGTCGGCAAGCGCGTGGACACGTCGGCCTCCATGTCGCCAGAGCTACGCGCCAAGATCATCCAGAGCTACGGTGGTGGAGCCCGTCGGACGAGCGCCCCTCCGCGGCGCTGATTGACGGCCGTCCGCCGCAAGGCGTTGTGGAAGGAACGCACGACGGCGGACGGCCTCTCTGTGGTATCCCTTCTGCATGCCCGCGCCACCTTCCAAGGGTATGGTCAGTCCTCCCTCCCGCAAAATAGAGCATCCTCTGCGTGCGATCGTCATCGGTGGTGTCGGGGTGGCCGTGCTCTGTGCCGTCACACCGTATAACGACCTACGGCTTCAGAACACGTTTCTCTATGGAAACCACCTCCCCATCGGCGGGCTATGCCTCTTCTCGCTCCTGGCCATGGCGGTCAATCCCTGGCTTGCCACACGCCGCGGTCGGCCTGTCCTGAGCAAAGGCGAGCTCCTGCTTATCTGGGTCATGCTCATGTGCGGAGCCGGTCTCGCTTCCTCAGGTCTTTGGCGCTATCTCGCTCCCATGGTGGTCGCGCCAGCGTACTTCGCTGGAGCAGGAAGGCGCTGGCTCGATCTATTCCGTGATGCTCCCGGCTGGCTCCTCCTGACCAGGGATCCCCAGAGTCCTCTTGCTCAATGGTTCTATCACGGCGTCCCGGTGGGCGCAAAGATCCCATGGACACCCTGGATACGTGTGACCCTGGGATGGGGCGTCGCATTCGCCTGTACCGTTGCGCTGTCGTTGGGACTTTGCGCACTCTTCCGAGGTCAGTGGGTACGGCGTGAGAGGCTGACGTTCCCGCTCGCTCGATTGCCCATCGCCATTGTAGGTGGATCGGGAAGGGGGCCGTCCCTCGTACGACAGGGCGCCTTCTGGGCCGGCTGCTCGGTGGTGATTCTGCTCCACCTCATCAGTACAGCGCACCACTTCGTTCCCAGCGTGCCGGACCTGGTGAACCGCTTCGATCTGAGCGCGGTCCAGCAGACGCCGCCATGGAACGCCCTGGGACTGCCTGTGCTGGAGGTGTTTTTCGCCGTTGTCGGGGCAGTGTTCCTCATTCCCACCGATGTCTCCCTTACCCTGTGGACAACCTTCGTCTTGCTGCACCTCGTGCGTGTAGTTCGGGTCTCCATGGGCTACGATGCCCTCGTCATCGGCCCTCTGAACCACGAGGGTGCCATGGGAGTTGGCGCGGTCCTAGTCTGGGCTCCGTGGCTCATCTGGATCGCGCGGCCCCACTGGCAGGACCTGGGCAGGCTCCTTCGCCGCAGGGAGTCGCCCCAGGAGGAAGAGGAACCCCTTCCACCTCGGGGTGCGTTGCTCCTTACCATCGTCGGTGGCGCGGGCTTCCTTGTCTGGATGCGGATCGTGGGCATGCCGTGGCTGCTCGCGGGTGCGGTGCTGGTTCTCTTCATCCTGATCATGCTGGTGCTGACCCGCATCGTGGCCGAGTCGGGTCTGCTCTTCGTCCAGACGCCCTTCATACCCACAGACATGATGGCGTTCTGGGGGACCGGCTACTACACGCCATCGTCGGCTGGCGCAACTCTCATCACAGAGGTCGTGTTCATGCACGACCCTCGAGAACATATCATGCCCGCCATCTCCAACGCCTACGCTCTCAGTAACGAGAGCCGCATGCATCCGCGCTCCTTCACCACCGGTATCGCGGCCGCCATCCTCATCGGTTTCGTTGTGTCCTTCTTCTCTTCGATCTGGGTGAACTATCGCTTCGGCGCCGTTACCCTGGATCAGTACGGGCCAGCCATGGCACCTTCGTGGTCGCTGGACCGGGCTCTGCAGTATGTGGAAGCACCGCTGTCACCGAATCCCGGCGATCTGAAAGCCATGGGACTGGGTGCTGCGGTTTCCGCCTGGCTCCTCTATATGCGCTCGAGTTTCCTCTGGTGGCCCTTTGGCCCGATCGGCCTTGTCATGGCCTCGACGTACGCCATGAACCGAATCTGGTTCTCGGTATTCCTGGGCTGGCTTGCCAAGAGCCTCGTCTTGCGGGTTGGCGGTCTGCGCAGCTACCGCACCGCCCTTCCCTTTTTCCTGGGTCTGCTGTTCGGTGAGGGAGTCTTCGGAGGCTGCGCAGCCGTATGGGGCATGATCACCGGCGTAACCGCGCCACAGTTTCTGCCAAACTGAGGAACACCATGCACCACTCCACAGCGACGTCTCCCTCCAGACCCGCACGGTCTACGCGCACGTGGATAGGGCTATCTATCCTAACATCTGCAACCGTCGCCCTGGCAGCGGCGTCTGTGGTTCAAGGAAGCGGCAGAAACGCACGGGTAAGGCCAGGAGGAGGTCGGATGAGCTCACGATGGATACGTGGCGGACTCGACACGGATAGGCCGATCTGGGGGCTACGATCCGGGATCCAGGTGGCTCTGTGGCCAGCATCGGTGGAAGGACCTGGCAACGGCGGGCCTAGAGGTCTCTTCCGCATCGGAGTCCCCATGCTCGAAGGTGGCACGAAGCACGGTCTCATCAACTTCGTGGCCGTCGAGCCCATCGTTGGGGGCTACCGGGGCTTCAGCGAGCTGGAGAAGAGCAGCACCGATGATCGCCCCGGCAAGCTGTTCTGGACCGGGTCGCCGGACAGCCCGCAAGAGAAGCCGCAACCGGGCACACTGACGCGATCCGGCGGAGTGGAACGTCTGACAGTCACGGTTCACGTCGAGAAGTTCGCCAACGGTGCGCAACCCATCGTGGAGTTCCAGATCGCCTCCAGCAAGCCGGAGGAGGTCCGGTTCACCGTCCGATCCGCTCCTGGCAGTGCTCCCATGGAATACTGCGTGCTCACAGCGACCATGGGAAATTACGCTCGGCTCCGCCGCTTGTGGCTCTCCGACGGCGTAGTCACACCGGAAGCCCTCTGGCCGGGCTTCGCCGGAAACGAGTTCACGCTGGAGGCGTTCTTCCCCCTATCGCGCCTGCCTCGGACCCGTACGGGAGACGTGCTCGTCTGTGCAACGTCCGACGAAGAGGCACCATGGAAGGTCCCCGCCGACCCGAGAGGCCCTTGGTGGCGATACAGAGGTGACAGGACCTTCACCCAGTATTGGAGGAAACCCAGGGGCACCGCCAAGCCGGATCTGCGTGTGCGTGTGAATGGCCGGAGCGTATACTGGGCCACCCATAACCCCATCCCTGGCGGAACCGCCTTCGAGAACTTCGATATGGTAGAGCAGTTCCACGAAGGCCAGGTTTTCGTTTTCGGCGTCAGCACGAAATCGCCCCACGAACTGGGAGTCCACGTCCACAAGTAGCGCACTCGTCCCTGCAGATCGACAGACGCGTTACCGAATAGTGCTGCTGACTCCGCGGTAAGGACATCCCCGTCCCGTATTCCACAGAACCCACCGCGAACAAGCTCTGGATCAATGACCAGCCGAAGAACCGCGACGGCAGGATCCATGGCTTCAGAGGGTGTAGCGGGCCAATCCGAAGCGATCCCGATAGGCGTTGACAGCGGCCAGGTAGTTGGCCCAGGGGACGCTGGCGGTGATGGCATTGCTGGCGCAGAGAACGTGCCCGCCTGACCCCCAGCCCGCCTGGATGCATGCGAGGGTGTGCTCGCGGACGTCCTCCGGCGTGCCGAAGCTCAGTACACTCCCGCAATCCAGACTGCCGAAGAATGTGATGCGCGAGCCGTAGGCGTCCTTCAGCCTGCGCAGGTCCATACCGGCACCCCAATCTATCTCCAAGTAGCCGTCCACCTCGCACCCGAGCAGAAAGTCATCGATCACCGGCCACAGATTGCCGTCACTGGCGTTCACGGACCACGCACCACCCTCCCTGATGCGACGGGCGACGGTGCGCACTTCGGGCATGATGAAATCCCGATACATGCCTGGCGACAGGATGGGCCGATTGCCAGCGAAGTCCCCTCCCACGCCGATGATCTCTATACCGAGCGCAAGGTACTTCTCCACCGCGGCAAGCGAACGGCGCGTAGCCAGGGCGAAGTGCTCCCGCGCGACTTCCGGTGCCAACGCCATGGTCTGCATAAGGTCCGTGTCGGTCCACACCCCATGGGCGTAGGCCGGCGCCACAAGCGGTAAGTCCATGCCGCGCCTGGCCATCTCCTCGCGCATGAAAGAGTAGATGACGAGGCTCTCGTCGGCAGGGCCAGGGCCGGAGGAAGCGGCCTGGGCATTACGCCGCTGGAGCCGCTCCACCGGGTCGGTGGGTACCGGTGCGGCAGGCATGGGTGCAGGCTTCGACGTTGGCGGCACGGGATTCGGGACCGCGTAGATCAGATCATGACCCAGGCGCTCGGCGATGCCGACATAATCGGCCGCCATGCGCCGGACTGCGCCTTCCCACCCATACTCCTCGACGATGGTCGGCCAGCGTTCCGGGTCTGTGGCGCTGGGATGGCCAAGCACCCTATCAGCGATTGGGGGGAGGAGCACGTACTCGAAGACAGGCGTCCTGTCCGGTTCTCGATGGATCAGCGCGGCCTTCACCCGTTCGCGTGATGTCATCGGAGGCAGCACCCACCGAGCCTGAAGGCGGTATCTCGAACCGTGGCGACCCGCCCCCTACCACGCACGTCGCGGGGTCGGCGTGTCCCTTTCAACGTCGCTGGTCGGCCACGTAGCGGTAACGAAAACGCCCGGAAGGTGCAGCATCGCCGCTGATGTAGGTATCGAGGACATCACCGGGCTTCTGGGCGTTATCTATCCACTGGAAATCTAGCCTTACCGGAGAGTTTCCCGTGCGAAGACCGAGGACCCTGCGAGGGATGGCCAGGTGCATCTCGTTGCCGTCCACCCTGAAACGGATCGGCGC
>JBBIPC010000023.1:7612-62325 GCA_037443035.1 Chthonomonadales bacterium | reverse complement strand
CGTCGTTAAGCGACGCCAGCTTGACATGGATTCGCCGGGGGGTGCTATAATGCACTCACCATGGGGAACGGCGGCCATTCCGTCTTGGGCGAGTGGTGGAATGGCAGACACGCTGGTCTTAGGAACCAGTGCCGAAAGGTGTAGGAGTTCGAATCTCCTCTCGCCCATGGTCGGCCGGCGCCCCGCATGCGGGAGTAGCTCAGTGGTAGAGCGCCTCCTTGCCAAGGAGGAGGTCGCGGGTTCGAAACCCGTCTCCCGCTCCAGTTAGGTACAAGGCTCGCTGCCAGGTGCGCGGCGGGCCTATTTCATTGCGCACGCGCTCCTTCCGCCACCCATCAGCCCATGGTCATCAGGCCGTACGCATGAGCCCTAACGACGGTCTGCAACGTCAGCGCGGAAACCAGTCTTCGGTCCAGCGCCAGGGCGCCTACGCGTTCGGCACGCCCTGGGTGCGCTGGCCGAGTACCATGGCGATGAACCTCGGCAGCGTCATGACCTTGGCGATTTTCCGTGGATTACGCAACACGCGGTAGGCCCACTCGAGGCCCCATTGCTGCAACCATCTGGGAGCGCGGCCTACGCGTCCCGAGAGGACGTCCAACGTACCGCCGACGCCGATCATGACGGGCACGCCAAGACGATTCTTGTGCCTGGCGATCCATTTTTCCTGTTTCGGGATACCCATGGCGACACAGAGCACGTCCGGCGAAGCCGCTCGCACCATCTCCGCTACGGCGCTGTCATCCTCAGGGGGAAAGTAACCGTGGTGAACGCCGGCAATGCAACGATCCCCATACCGTTGCTGAATGCGCCGGGCTGCTTCTTCTGCGACCCCGGGCTTGGCGCCGAGGAGGAAGACTCTCCAATCTTTGGCAGCAGCAAGCTCGACCATACGCCCCACGATCTCCACACCGGAGACACGCTCGGGCAGGGGATGACCCATGCGCCGGGCCGCCCATAGAATGCCTACGCTGTCCGGCGTCACCAGGTCGGCATCGAGAACAATGTTCCGCAACTCCGAATCGGTACGTGCCAGGACGCACATGGAGGCATCGAGAGTAACGACATGATGGGGCTTACCCGACAGGATGTATGCCTCGAGGATGGCCATGGTCTGCGCCATGGTGACCCGATCCACGCACACGCCCAGGAGCGGTATGCGTTCGATGGGGGTAGAGGGCGCTGGTGAGGTCTCCGTCATGTTGGGTGGATTATCGCCCCTGAGCCGAGGAGATGTCAACGTGGTAGGACAACGGATGGCGCCGCCCGCCGACATGGACTGCGAATGGTCGCGGTGCGGTACCATGGAACTCTCGAAGCATGGAGGGGACGCGAGCATGTCTACGTTAAGGGGAGAGTTCAGCGAGCATCTAGAGCATCTACGCGACGCGATCCTGCGAATCGGTAATGTCGCGGATCGAATGCTCGATAACGCCATCATGGCGGTGACGAACCACGAGCCGGATCTCACCTCGAGCGTGATTCGCACGGACGACGAAGCGGATGCCATAGACGCCGACGTGGAACGCGAAGCGGTACTCCTAATCGCGCTTCAACAGCCTGTCGCCTCGGACCTCCGGATGATCACTGCTTCTTTGAAAATGGTGAATGAGATCGAGCGCATCAGCGACTACGCCGTGGATATCGCCAAGATCGGCCGACGGATAGCGCGACGTGGCACGTACAAGCCCCTCGTGGACATCGCGCGCCTGGCGGCGTGCGTACGGACGATGCTGAAGGACGTTCTCAAGGCGTTCCTGAGTGGTGATACGGAGCTCCTGCGGCAGATCATCGAGATGGATGACGTGGCAGACGACCTGTACCACCAGTATCGGGACTATCTCATCGAAACCATGGAGCGGCAGAGCTCGGTCGTCTATCAAGCAGCGTACTTGCTTCTTGCATGCAAGTATCTCGAGCGCGTCGGTGACCACGTTGTGAACGTTGCCGAGGATGTGTATTACATGCACACGGGCGAGTACGTTGTCGCGGAGAAGAAGCGGAAATGGCAACATAGCGTGGATGTTGCGGCCGATCACGGGTCGGCGCCAGGCAATGCTCGTCGCTCAGACCAGCCCCACGATGGATCGTCGCTCTGAGAGACGACACCCGCACGCGAGATCGGCTCGACCCGAGGAGGCGGGTTTCGTGTGGCGTAGGAGGGCGATCGCTCGCTCGGGTGGCTGCGCGGAAGCACGGCCTGCGTAGTTCGGCAATGCACGTACGAGGTTCTCGACCTGGAGGGCGCCATGTCCGTCTTAGCTCTGTTGGTACTTGCAGCATTCCCCTCAGAGGCAACCGGCGTTGTTCTGCGAGCACCGGTGCACGCGGTCGTGCAGGCGAACGATTCGGTCGAAGTTCCCTTCCTCGTCGTCAATCACGGTACGTCGGCTGAGACGATTACGCTTCGGTTTCGGCCAACGAATTGCTCTGTCGAGCCGGACAGCATGGTGATCTCCGTGGAAGGACGGGGATGGAGGCATGTGGTGGCTCGCTGTCGGCTTCAGGAGAGCGCGGATACCGGAACCGTCGTCGCTGATAGCGACTTCTCCCAAGTCTCGGTGAGCGTCGTGCGGGGCATAGACTTGACCACGCTGCTATGGAAGCAGACCTTCGTCGTGCGCGAGACCCCGGCGGCAGTGGAGCTTGCGCAGGCTGACCTGGATGATCGTTCATGGAGAGACCTGCGTGTACCGGCGCTGTGGGGTGACAACCGCTATGCGTGGTGCCGCGTGCACGTAACGATCCCAGTCGCGTGGCGCACACGAACGGTCCGGCTCCATATGGGAGCTGTGGACGACAATGATGTCACGTACCTGAACGGGACGGAGATAGGACGGACGAGTGGTTGGGACATCCCAAGAATCTACACGCTACCGCCGGAACTCGTCCACTGGGGCAAGGATAACGTCCTGACCGTGATGGTAGACAACCCGACCTACGGGGGAGGCATCCACAAGGCACCGGTCATGCTGCTCGCGGGTGACAACGTACCGCCAACGTCCGCTCCCGCATCTGCCGTGCCTGCCCGTCGTCCGGCGTCTGGACGGGTGGGGTCGGCTCTTCCGCTCCGTCCCATGCACGTTTCCGATGGAGTCCTTCGGTATCCCGATGGCTCGGAGGTCGCTCTCTGGGGCGTCAACATCTATCCCCAGAGCTGGTACCAGTTCGAAAACACGGGAAGGCTGAAAGTGAACCGCAAGAAGGTGCTCGTGCAGGATCTGGACCATCTTCAGCAGATGGGGGTGCAGGTCATCCGCATGCATATCTTCGATCGAGAGATCAGCGATGCGGACGGCAACATCCAGGATAACGAGCACCTCGAGCTTCTGGACTACCTTGTGGCCCAGTGTGGCAGGCGTGGCATCTACCTGTACCTGACCCCCATCGCGTGGTGGGGCGGCCCCAACGAGAACCCATCATCGTTCTCGGCCCAGACGAGTAAGCCTGGTATGATGTTCGTTCCCCATGCTCTGGACGCTGCTGCGAACTACCTCGCCCAGTTTCTGACACGGAAGAACCGCTACACCGGCCGAGCCTACAAGGACGAACCTTCTCTCTGTGTCCTGGAGATCATGAACGAGCCTGCGTATTTGCTCTACGGAGACCTCTATGGGTCCGGATACCAGCCCCAAGGCGAGAAGCCAGAGGTGCTGGAGCGGGACCACCGGGTCTTTCGTGAACAGTGGGAAGCGTGGCTCCGGGCCGAAGGTCTCGAGGAGAGCGCCACCTACTTCCCGCTGTTTCGGTATAGCCTCATGCGCCGATACTTGCGCAAAATGGTAGCGGCCATCCGTTCTACCGGTGCACGACAGCCTGTGGCATGTTCGTACTTCGGTGTGAACGGCGATGACATCACGCAGGCCATCGCTGATTCCGAGGTCGAAGCAATCACCGTCAGTGCGTATCCTGGGGGTTGGGAGCGTGTGAACGACGGACGTAACCTTCTCGCCGAAGCGGCACCACTTCGTGTGGATGCGCGACTGGCAACGAAGGCGCGCCTGGCCTACGAGTTCGATACGCCTGCCACGAACGTGAGCTGCTACTTGTATCCTGCACTGGCTGCGCATTTCCGAGCTGGAGAAGTCCAGATCGCTTGCCAGTTTCAATACGACAGCATCGCCACCGCGCGCTGGAACACCGATTGGAGTCCTCACTGGCTCAACTGGCACTACACGCCCTCGAAGGCGGTGAGCTTCATGATCGGTGGTGAGGCGTTCAGGTCTCTGCCCCGTGGTGTGCGCTACGACGTGGGGGACTGGCGTGCGCCCGCGACATCGTTACAGCTAGGGGGCCTCTACACGTCTTTCACGGCGAACAATTGCACGTTCACCTCCGCCACGAAGGTCCTATACGCTCGTTCACCAGGTGCTCTCCAGGGCAAGAACTGGCCTGCGAGTCCTGTGCGCATCGTAGGCACCGGTTCGTCACGGTACGTGGACTACGGTGGAACGGGGGCGTATATCCTGGAGCGTGCAACGGACCGCCGCTGGATCGTTCAGGTCAATCCCGATGCACATCTTGTGGGCAACTCCTTGGTGGGCAGCTTCGAACACCCAGTGGGAGAACTGGAATACCGGCGGCACCTGTTTCGCCTCCTGCTACCGGGCTGGCAGAAAGCGCGGTGCCGTGCGCTGGATGGGTCGCCCGCACCGGTACCGGCTGGCGGTGGTTGGCTGCTGGTGCCTGGACGGTACGAAATCGTTCGCTAGGACGGTTGCGCTGGCGTCTCGGATGGCAGCACCGACCAGGCACGGTCAGCCGCGGCTAGAGCATCGGGAGTACCGACGTCGGACCAGAATCCCCGGAACTCGACGGCTCGGACTTCCTGCCCCTCATCCAGGAGCATAGAGATCGCTGCGGTGATCTCGTACTCGCCTCGAGGTGAGATGGGAAGGTGCTCCAGCACCGGCCATATCTCTGGTCCGAAGATCGTGACCCCGGCTTGATTCCAGTTGCTGGCTATCTGGCCGGGACGGGGCTTTTCGACGATGCCGATTACCCTGTCGCCCCGGCGCAGAACAGCCGCTCCTGCGCTCACATCGTCCATCTGGTTGATTCCCATGAGTGCTGCACACGGAGCCCGGCGGTATTCCGACAGGAGGTTCCTGTAGTGCGCGTAGTCCGTCAGAATGTCGCCGAAGGACATGAGAACAGGCCCTTCGCGTGCGAATGCCCGGCCTAGTCTCAGCGCTGCACCGGTGCCATGGACGTCCCTTTGCCAGCAGTACTCCATCCGAATGCCCAGGGCACGACCGTCGGAGAAACGCGCCTGGATCTGTTGGCCGAGGTGGCCGATGACACATAGGAACTCGCGCAGACCCGCATCTCGGAGGCCGATGAGGATGTGCTCCAGCAGCGGGCGTCCGGCCACGGGCAAGAGGGGTTTCGGCGTGCAGTCCGTCAACGGTGCCAGGCGCTTGCCCCGTCCGGCAGCCAGGATCACGGCCTTCGTGACTTCCATAGCGTCAGGCGGCTTTCGAGCGATGGAAATGGGCCATGCGCCATTCGCCGTTGCGACGTACGTAGACCCGCGTTTCGTTGAAGGTCGTATGCCGTAGCCCCTCGGCGCCGTCATAGGTGCAGAGCCGTGTATAGGTGACGATACCGCATTCGCCATAGACCTGCACACGGGGGCTAAGGATGTCCTGACGCACGGGCTGCTCTTCGGGGCGGTCCGCCGCTCGCTTCACCAGGTGGACATGAAATGCCACGCCGTCCACGCGGTAGGGACAGACGTCCTCGAAGCAGGAAAGCGCGGGTTCGCAGAGCGAAGCATAGGTGTGAGCGTCGCCGACGCGAATGGCCTCGAGTAGCGCATCGGTAACCCTCAGGAGTTCCCGCTGTGTAGCGTCGAAGCGCGCGTCATCGAGAAGCGCAGGCTCCAGCATGTTCGATAACCTCGCAGGTGCAGAATGACAGCATGAATACGGCCAACCGAGCTCGTTCACTCGTTCCGTTCCTGGTCATGGAGGTCCTGGAACGTGCCCAGGAATTGGAGCGCCAGGGCAAGTCCATCATCCACCTGGAAGTGGGCGAGCCTGACTTCGCCACGCCAACACCCATTGTGGAAACCGCTCAGACCGCTCTCGGAGCCGGATTGACGCACTATACCCATTCGCTGGGGATGCTTCGACTGCGGGAAGCCATCGCAGCTCGCTATGCCGAGCGCTACGGCGTGGACGTCAGCCCTGAGCGCGTGCTGGTGACGGCCGGTTCGTCGCTGGCCATGTTCTATGCGCTGGGTGCTCTCATCGAGCCGGGTGACGAGGTCCTGGCCGCCACGCCTCACTATCCATGCTATCCGAACTTCGTGCGGTTCTTTGGTGGGAAGTTCGTTCCGGTTCCAACGGATCCCAACGACGGGTACCGCTTGGATCCCGGTCGCGTGAGGGCGGCCGTGACTGGTCGGACGAAGCTGTTGCTGGTGAACTCGCCTTCCAATCCTACCGGCGCTGTTCTTCGGGAGGACCGCCTGCGAGAGCTCGCCGATCTGGGAGTGCCCATTCTGTCGGACGAGATCTACCACGGACTCGTCTACGGAGACGCGGCGCCTTCGGCGCTCCAATGCGCCTCCGACGCCATCATCGCCGATGGATTCTCCAAGCGGCACGCCATGACAGGGTGGCGGCTGGGCTATCTCGTGGCGCCGACGAAGCTCATGCGGACACTGCAGACCATGCAGCAGAACTTCCTCATCAGCGCCAGTGCGTTCGTCCAGGAGGCGGCATTGACAGCCCTGGCAGAGGGCGACTGCTACACGGCGGATATGGTGCGGTCGTACCGCCGGCGGCGCGATCTAGCCGTCGAGCTGTTTCGGGACCTAGGATTCGGCATACCAACGGTGCCTGAAGGGGCGTTCTACGTTTTCGCCGATGCCTCGAAGTTCACGAGGGACTCCCTAGCCTTCGCGTTCGAGCTGTTGGAGTGCGCGGGGGTGGCGGTAGCGCCAGGGGTGGACTTCGGTGAAGCAGGTCGGCGCAGCATCCGACTCTGCTACGCGGCTTCGGAGGAAGCTATCCGGGAAGCAGCCGCCCGTATAGGTCAGTACTTAGGATGCAGGATGGCGGATCATGACGGTGGCTAGAGCGTGGCCGGCGGCGGTGCTTCTCATGCTCGTTGCGGCGCACGGGACTCCTGCGTCGCCTGGCCCGGAAAACGTCTTGGTCGTTGTCAATGCCGACAGCGAAGCGTCGGTCACTCTTGCCAGGGAGTACGCCCGGTTGCGCCGCATACCTCTGGGGAACGTGCTCTATCTAAGGGATGTGCCGACCTCGTCGGTCATCTCGGTGGCGGAGTTCCGCTCGCGCATCTTGACGCCGATCTTAGAGAGCATCCGATCCCGTGGACTTGCCAAGCAGATCGACTGTGTAGCGTATTCGACGGGCTTCCCATACGGGGTGGACGTAAGAGCCGATATGGAGGGCCGTACATTCCCGCGGTACATCACCTCCCCGGCTTCCCTGACGGGTCTGACCTACCTTCATGAGCTTGTCGCTGCAGCGAATCCCGAGTACCTGGACATGCAGGCCAACCGCTACTGTCGCGGCATCCGACGCGGCCGCACCCCGAAACCGTGGTCGGAGCAGGACCGGCGGATGGCAGGTGTTCTGGCGCAGGCTTCCTCGCGCTTGACGGAGACTCTCCGAGCCGCCCCGCAGTCGCCGGAGACTGCACGGCAGCTTGCAGAGGCGCTGGCGCTGGCGGAGGATCTGGCGTCGCGACATCCGGAAAGTCCCGATCTGCTGTACGACTTGGCGTGCCTCAGAGCACTGAGGGGAGATACCGATGGCGCCATGCGTGCGCTGCGGAGCGCTGTGGATGCAGGCTGGCTCAACGTGACCCATACCGAGACCGATCCAGACCTGACGTCGCTTCGGAGCAGAGCGGATTTCCGGGCACTCGTTCAGCGCATGCGAAGCCTGCCCGTTCAAGCGGAACCGCCCCAACCCTTCCGAGCTTCGACACGCTGGGATGCCAACCACCAGCCGACCAATGGTTCGGGAACGAGATACCTGCTCGCTGCTATGCTGGCCTACGTAGGTGGACAAGCCAACACGCTCGAGGAAGCTCTCGCGTGTCTTCGCCGCGCGGCGGCAGCCGACCATACCCACCCTCGCGGCACGGTTTACTTCATGGTCTCCCAGGATGGAGCCAGGACGGGTCCGCGGCGATGGGCGTTCGAGTCGGCCAAAGCTGCTCTGTCAAGGCTCGGCGTACGGGCGGAAGTGCTCGACGGGGCCCTGCCTCCCTCGCGGTCGGATGTGGCAGGAGCGATGGTTGGCATCGCGACGTTCGACTGGAAGTCGAGTAGGAGCACCATCTTGCCAGGAGCCTTCTGCGACCACCTGACGAGCTTCGCCGGTGCCATGAACGGTGCGGGCCAGACCCTTCTCAGCGAATGGATCCGCTACGGCGCCGCCGGTTCATCCGGTACTGTTGCGGAACCCTATGCCATTCAAGCCAAGTTCCCCACAGCGTTCCTGCACGTCTACTACGCGTCAGGCTGCACACTGGCAGAGGCCTTCTACCAATCCGTCAGCGGTCCGTACCAGCAGCTCCTTGTGGGAGACCCCCTTTGTGCGCCGTGGGCGCCTCGGGTCCAGGTCACAGTGCGCAATCTTCGGGAAGGCGTGGTGCTGCGCAAACCGCTCAGTGTGCAGGTCCGGTGCAATGGCCCGAAGCCTGTTCGGCGCTACGAGCTCTATGTCAACGGTCGTCTGATCACTTCGTGCGGACCTGAGGGACGCCTGCTGCTCGATCCGCGGCGCTTTGCGACAGGGACGTATGAAGCCCGCGTAGTAGCAGTGACAGGATCCCTGGAAACCCGTGGCCGGGCTGTTCTACGGTTCCGAATAGCCCGCTAAGGCCCTGGCAGAGGCTGTCCTTCAGTTCACCGGACAGGGGAGCGGTTCGCCCTTGAGACCCGCGATGAGATTGTCTGCGGCGATGACGGCCATGCGCGTACGTGTGGCGATGGAGGCGGACCCAATGTGGGGCAGGAGCACCACGTTGTCCAGCGTCACCAGCGGGTCATCCAAAGGCAACGGCTCGACTTCGAACACGTCCAACCCCGCAGCGGCGATCACGCCATCCCGCAGCGCCTCATAGAGAGCCTTCTGATCCACCACCGGCCCTCGGGAGGTGTTGATGAGGATGGCCGTGCGCTTCATCATGGCCAGTTCCCGAGCGCCGATGAGCCCGGTCGTCTCTGGGAGAAGTGGGGTATGGAGCGTGACGAAGTCGCTCTGTTGTAGCAGTTCTGGCAGATCCACCCTCCGTGCGCCGAAGTCGCGTTCGGCATGCTCGTTGGGCCGCTGGTCCGTGTACAAGATGTTCATCTGGAAGCCGCTTGCGCGTCGGGCCATCTCGTAGCCAATGCGGCCCATGCCGACGATGCCGATGGTGGCATGGTGGACATCTTGGCCCGCCATGTACAGGGGTGACCAGGTTCGCCATTGCCCGGACCGTACGGCACGATCGCCTTCGGGGAGTCGCCGGGCCGTGGCCATGAGGAGGGCGAAGGCCAGATCGGCAGTCGTTTCCGTCAACACTCCGGGAGTGTTACCGACTTTGATGCCTCGAGCGGTGCAGGCGGCAACGTCTATGTTATCGTATCCGACCGCCATCTGGCTGATGACGCGCAGCCGAGTGGCGTGGGAAAGCAGCGTATCGTCCACTCGATCCGTTAGGAGGCACACCAGACCGTCAATGTCCCGGACCTTCTCCACGAGGACATGGCTGGGTGGCGGACCGTCCTCCGGCCAGACCTCCGTCTCGGCAAAGGCGCGGATCTTCTCCATGCCGGCTTCAGGTAGGATACGCGTTACGTACACTTTCATTGCTTGCGGTTGCTCCTTGCAGGTGATGGATAATGGCTTGGCCGCCGCGTCGGCCGCTTCCTATGTACAGCAGATTACCTCCATACCCTCCGGGCCGAACGTCTTCCGAATTTGGGTACAGAGACGCTGGAGGCCTGGGACAACGGATGCGGCGTAGCCCACCTCGATGAGGACTGTCGCGCTGTTCTCGGCGATCATCCAGTCTTTGGGGGTTGCCAGCCCTACGACAAGCGCTCCAGCTCCAGCGCTGGAAGCAGCCGCGATGAGGTCATCGCATGCGCCGCTGACTACCGCCAACCGGCCGACGGGCATATGCGTGCGATGGGAGCATCGGATGGCACTGGATGGGAGCGCATCCTGCACCTGGGATAGGACGGTATCAAGAGAAACCTGTAACGGGAGGTCTCCCACACGCCCCCGTCCGTAGGGAGTGCCCGGATTCTTGAGGGCGTAGACGTCGTAAGCTACCTCTTCGTAGGGATGGGCGTGGAGCACGGCGGCGATGACGCCCTCTAGCTCCCTCTGTTGGACCACCATCTCGATACGGAGTTCCTCGACTCGTTCGAGTTGGCCGACGCTGCCAATGGCTGGCTGGGCGCCTTCGCGTGGCAGGAAGGTGCCGGTGCCCCTGACCTGGAAGGAACAGTGGCTGTACTTGCCGATGTGGCCAGCTCCAGCCTCGGCTGCCGCATGCATGACCGCATCGGCTGCGTCCACAGGAGTATAGACAGCAATCTTGTAGAGCGTTTCGTAGGCCGTCGCGCGGAGCATGGAGGTACCTGCAAGCCCCAGAGACTCCGCCAGACTGTCGTCCAGGCCACCCGGCGCTGCGGCGATGCTTGTGGGCAAAGCGTAGAGATTGACGCGCCTTTCGATGAGGTGGGCGATCCGTTCGCCTACAGGGTCGTCCCAACGTATGGTGGGCAAAGGCTGGGTGAGGAGAGGCGCAGCCGTGATAAGGAGAGAGCCGGGGCGTGCCGCCGCCGTGGAGACAGCGTTGAACGTGGCCATCGGCGCGACGACCGCCGTTCGCACCGTGACCCCAGGGTCCCCGATCTGCAGCCCCCATGGCACGTCAGGCGACGAGAGCGCCGACGGCGAAAGGTACTCCAGGAACTCCGCCACGGCGCCTACCGACGGTCCGCGCCGGCGTCCCTGTCTGCTGCCGGTGTAGCTCGTTGTGCTGGGCTCCTGACCCACCTTCAGAACCTCCTACCAGATGCTGCCCCTGCCCGCGGGAGCCGAGTATAGCAAGCGGCAGCATGCGTGTCAAGAGCGCATCGCTTCGTGCACGATCCGACGCTAGAAGGATCGCTGCCTCAGCTAACAATCTGACCCGGTGTCTCCGATTGTTGGGGGACACGCGGGGGGAAGTATGAGGCAGAACATGGGCATGCATGCACAGCGGGACATCTTTGGTCCTGGAGCGCGATAGGACGCGCAGCGTGTAGCCGTCGCTTCTTGCGACGTGGTACGCCGGCCATCTCGCGACGCAGGATGTTAGTTGTTCGTGGAACTCCGGCGCGGGAGGATCCCGCAGCTACCGGACACTTCCCGCGCAAGTTGGTGCCGTAATGCAATCGCATTGCACATCAGCCTGAGCTGAAGGCTCCGATGTATGTCCGCCGCACAATCGAAGACTTCCTCCTGCGCGCCTCGGCGCGTTTCCCCGTAGTGGTCGTTACCGGAGCAAGGCAGGTCGGGAAGACGACAATGCTGAGGCGCATCGCCGAGCCCCAGCGGACCTACGTGACCCTCGACGATCCCCTCGTCCTGGATATAGCTCGGAGGGATCCGGCGCTGTTCTTCCAGCGCTTCCGGCCGCCGCTGCTGGTGGACGAGATACAGTACGCGCCAAAGTTGCTTCCTCATATCAAGATGCTGGTGGATGAGGAGCGCCGGCCGGGGATGCTCTGGCTGACCGGATCGCAGCAGTTCCACGCGATGAAGGGAATGTCCGAATCGCTGGCCGGGCGTGTGGCGATTGTGAGAATGCTCGGTCTCAGCCTCCGTGAAGCGCTGGGCCTTGGCGATCAGGGCCGACCCTTCGTGCCGGATATGGCCGGCATCCTGGCGCGGAAGGACCAGGTACCACCCGTATCGCTGAGCGATCTTTATCGGCGGATCTGGCTCGGTTCGCTCCCCCTGCCATCGCACTCCAAGAATCGCCCGAGCGGGATGCTTTTTTCGCGTCCTACGTGCAGACCTACTTGCAGCGCGACCTGCGCGACCTCGCACGCGTCGGCGACGAGTTGGCGTTCCTGCGCTTTGTGCGCGCATGTGCAGCGCGCACAGCCCAACTCCTGAACATGGCGGAACTTGCCCGCGATGCCGACGTCGCGCCCAACACCGCCAAGGCCTCGCTCTCGATCCTCGAGGCGTCGGGCATCGTCTACCTCCTCGAGCCGTATCATTCCAATCTCACGAAGCGACTCGTGAAGGCGCCCAAGCTACATTTCCTCGACACCGGCCTCTGCGCCTACCTTACCGGTTGGACGACGCCCGAATCCCTCGAGGCAGGCGCTATGTCGGGCGCGATCCTGGAGACGTGGGTCGTCGGCGAGCTTCTCAAGACGTGGTGGCACAACGGGCTGAACCCTCTGTGGCACGTCCGCGACCGCGGGGGCTCGAGGTAGATGTGGTGATCGTGCAGGACGGGACCCTGTACCCCCTGGAAATCAAGAAAACCGCATCGCCCAGGGCGTCGGATGTGGGCGCTTTCCGGCGCCTATCGGCGCTCGGTCCTCACGTGGGACCGGGAGGCGTCGTCTGCCTCGTCGCCGATGCGCTCCCGCTGACCGAACAGGCGTGGGCCATTCCGGTGGGGGTGTCTTGACCCCCGCGAGCGCTCCCGTACCCTACGCGAGCCGCCTTAGCCCGCCCGCCGTGCATAATATAGCGTCCCCTGAGTGGGAAGGCCCGAGACGCGCATACTGCACCGCGCCGACCTTCTCACCGAGGAACCTTATCGGAAGGAACCGCCGTCCATGTCCAAACTGGTCTTCGAGATTGGCACCGAGGAGATGCCCGCCGTGGCGCTGCCGGGCGCCCTGGCGCAGCTCCGCACCGCGTTGCCCGACAAGCTGCGCCGCGCCCGACTGACCTTCGCCGACATCACGGTCCTCGGAACCCCGCGACGCCTTGCCGTGCTCGTGGAAGGATTGCCCGACCGCCAGCCCGACGAGGCGCGCGAGGTCCGCGGACCGGCGTGGCACGTGGCCTTCGATGCCAACGGCAAGCCCACCGGCGCGGCGCAGGGCTTTGCGCGGAAGCAGGGCGTCCCCGTCGCGGCGCTACGCCGCGTGGAAACCCCCCAAGGCCCCTACGCCGTGGCTCAGGTGGTGGACCAGGGCAAGCCCACGGCGGAGGCGCTGGGACCGGTGCTCGAGGAGATGCTCCGGGAGCTGAGCTTCCCCAAGACCATGCGCTGGGGCGACCGGGCCGTGCGGTTCGTGCGTCCGGTGCGGTGGTTGCTTTGCCTCTTGGACGATCAGGTGGTACCCCTGGAGTTCGCGGGGGTGGTGTCGGGTGCGCGGACCATGGGCCATCGCTACCTGGCGGGCGGGTTCCATCCGGTGGCACATGCGGATGCCTACCTCGACGTGCTGCGGCGGGCCTTCGTCATGGTGGATCCGGCCGAGCGCCGTGCCGCCATCGCCCAACAGGCCGAGACCTTGACGTCGGGCGTGGGGGGGCGCGTGCCGTGGGACGAGGACCTCTTGCTGGAGAACATCCACCTTGTGGAGTGGCCCACGTGCATCCTGGGGCGCTTCGAGGAGCGGTTCTTGCAGACCCCGCGACCCGTGCTGGTCACGGCGATGAAGAAGCATCAGCGCTTCTTCCCCGTGGAGGATACTCAAGGGCGGCTGCTCCCCTACTTCGTATCCGTGCGCAACGGCGGCAGCGAGCACCTGGATACGGTCCGAGCTGGCAACGAGGCGGTCCTGAAGGCCCGCTTCGAGGATGCCCAGCACTTCTTCGAGCAGGACAAGACGATCCCGCTGGAGGCTATGGCCGAACGTCTGGGGCGGCTCCTCTTCCAGGAGAAGCTGGGCACCATGGCGCAGAAGCGAGACAGGCTGGTGCGCCTTGCCACAGCCCTGGCCGATCGGTACGGCTGGTCCCCCGAAGAGCGAGAGCGGGCCAGCCGCGCAGCCCTGCTCTGCAAGGCTGACCTGACGAGCCAGATGGTTATCGAGCTCCCCGCGCTCCAGGGCATCATGGGCCGCGAATACGCCCTGCTGCACGGCGAGGATCCCCGCATCGCCGATGCCATCGCCGAACACTACCAACCACGCAACGCCGCCGACCGTCCGCCGCAGTCGCCGTTGGGCAAGCTACTCGCCGTGGCCGACCGCATGGATACGCTGACCGGCTATGCGGGCCTGGGCATTAGCCCCACCGGTTCCGCCGACCCGTTCGGCCTCCGGCGCGCAGCCCAGGGTGTCGCGGAGATCGTGGCGGAGGATCCTGCGGCGCCTCCGGTCGTGCTCATGGCCCTCCTAACTGCCGATACCTATCGGGACGTCAACGCCCTCGAGCTGCCGCGCAAGGACCTGACGGGCCTCCTCGCGACGCTCTTCGATCAGCGGGTGGATGCCTATCTCGAAGAGCACGGCGTGCGCTACGACTTGCGCGACGCGGCCCTGTCCGCGGGTCTGGGCGAGGGAACCCTGGTCCATGCCGTCGTGCGGCGGGCGCAGACGCTGCAATCCGTGGCCGACGACCAAACCTTCGTGCCGACGGTCCAAGCCGCTGCCCGGACCGCCAACATTCTCTCGCTGCCGCCCAAACTGGAGCCCGACGTGGATAGCCTGCTGGACCGCTATCGAGATGGGGCCGCAGGCTTCTGGATCGCGGCGCTCCAGGAGAGGCTGGCCGCCGTCCGGCCCGAGCGCTTCACCGAGGACGCCGAACGGCCCCTTTACGAAACCGCCGCAGGCTTGGTAGAACGGGTAATGGCTGACGCGGCGGCGTTCGACTTCACGGCGGTCTACCGGACGCTGCAGGCGTTGCAGGACCCCGTGAACCGCTTCTTCGACGATGTGCTCGTCATGTGCGACGACGCCGACTTGCGCGAGAACCGGCTCGCGCTCCTGCGGCTGGTGGACGCCCTCTATCGCGTCTTGGCGGATTTCCGGAAGGTGGTGGTGGCATGACGGAGCAGGAACCGAGAATGGACTTGCCCATCGTTCACGTGTTGGGCCGGAACCTCCCCGAGGCGTGGGAGCGGGCCGTCCTGGAGACCTGGGAGCGCGGCGTGCCCATCCCGACGCAATACGACGCACCCGCCGATCCGCCCAGCCGCGACGCCCTGGCCGTCATCGTCGTCACCGACCCCTTCGCCGAACCGCGCATCCATCGCGCCCTACCGGGTGGCATCGGCGAGCTGGAGGCCTATCGGCAGGAGGTAGTGGACGGCATCCACGACCACTGGATAGACCCCGCGGCGGGCAAGTGGGAGTACACCTATCACGACCGGCTGACGCGCTACAGTGTGCCGGGCGGCGTGACCGTGAACCAACTGGAGCAGGTGCTGGATGCGCTGGTGCAGGCCACCCACACCAGGCGGGCCCAGGCCATCATATGGAAACCCTGGGAGGATGCGGGCATCGTGGACCCGCCATGCCTCCAGAGGATGTGGTTTCGGGTGTTCGACGGACGGCTGGTTCTGAACATTCACATGCGCTCCAATGATGCGTTCAAAGCGGCTTTCATGAATATGTACGCATTCACGGACCTGCAACGCGTCATGGCCGAGGAGCTGTCCCAGCGCTTGCAGACGCCCATCGTGCCGGGACAATACACCCACATCGCCGACTCGTTCCACATCTACGGCTCCTACTTCGCCGAGTTCGAATCGTTCCTGCAGCTCGTACGCACCCGGCCCTTCGAACGCCGTACCTACCGGACCGACGAGGTGGCCGACATGATCCAGGAAGCCCGCGCGGCCATCGCCCAGTCCCTGGAAGCCGAGCGTATCCAAGGCCGCAAGGGATTGTGAGGAGGCAAGGAGAGGACCGCCTCGACGGGGAGTGGCGCCAATGCTCACACGTGTCCAGATACGGACCTTCAAGCGGTTCGAGGACGTGACCATCGAGCTCGGCAACCCCGTCGTCTTCATCGGGCCGAACAACTCCGGGAAGACCACGGCGCTCCAGGCTCTTGCCTTGTGGGACATCGGGCTGCGACGTTGGAACGAGAAGCGCAAAGGGACAAGACCCCCCGACCGGCGTCCGGGCGTGACGATCAACCGACGCGACCTGTACGCGATGCCTGTGCCCGATGCGGACCTGCTATGGCGCGATTTGCATACGCGTGAGATCCGGCGCACCACTGGGAGGCTGGACACCCAGAACATCCGAATGGAGATCTTGGTGGAGGGTGTCGAGCCCGGGCGCAACTGGAAGTGCGGCCTGGAGTTCGACTATGCCAACGCGGAGTCGTTGTATTGTCGGCCGTTGCGCCTAACACCCGACGGTTCACAGCGCATGCCGGTTCCCCAGGACCTGGAAGTACGGACCACTTTCCTGCCTCCCATGTCGGGCCTGGCCGACGTGGAGTTCATCAAGCAACCAGGCGAGATCAGCGTGCTCGTCGGCCAGGGGCGCACGGCGGAAGTGCTACGCAACCTGTGCTGGCAGGTGTGGCAGTCGGAGGATGGAAAAGCGAAGTGGGACCGTTTGACGACGCGGCTGAACCGCCTCTTCGGGGTCGAGCTGGACGAGCCAAAGCTGATCCCCGAGAGAAGCGAGATCCTGCTTTCCTACCGTGAGCGCTCGAAAGTCCGTCTGGATCTCGCGTCGGCTGGGCGCGGTCTTCATCAGACCTTGTTGCTCTTGGCGTATATCAGCGCCAACCCGGGTTCCGTCCTCTTGCTGGACGAGCCGGATGCGCATCTCGAGTGCCTGCGCCAGCGCCAAATCTACGAGGTGCTCGTGGAGGCCGCACGCGAGACGGGTTGCCAAGTCATCGCGGCAAGCCATTCCGAGGTGCTCCTCAACGAGGCGGCGGACCGCGACGTCGTCATCGCGTTCGTGGGGACACCGTATCGCATCGACGACCGGGGCAGCCAAGTCCTCAAGTCGCTCCGTGAGATCGGCTTCGACCAGTATTATCAGGCGGAGCAGACAGGCTGGGTTCTCTATCTCGAGGGCTCGACCGACCTGGCCATCCTGCGCGCGTTCGCCGAGAAGCTGCAACATCCGGCAGCCGACGCACTCGAGCGGCCGTTCTTGCATGTGGTGCGGAACATTCCCAGCCGCGCCCGCGAGCACTTTTTCGGATTGCGCGAGGCCAAGCCGGATCTCGTCGGCCTCGCCATCTATGATCGCCTCGATAGGGATCTCTCGTCCGAATGGCCCCTTCGTGAGATCGCATGGAAGCGGCGAGAAATCGAGAACTATCTGTGCAGTCCTGCGACGCTGCTGGCGTTTGCCGAGGATCTGGCGGAGCGCTCCGCGGCAGGACCGATATTCGTTGCCCCGGACAAGGTACGCATACGGGAGGCCATGCAGATCACCATCGAGGAGCTCGTTCCACCCATCGCTCTGCGGGATCCCCACGATCCGTACTGGCGAGACGTAAAGGCAAGCGACGATTTCCTCGACCGGCTCTTCCCCCGGTTCTACGAGCGTGTGGGCATGGCCGATCTCGTACGCAAGTCCGATTATCACATCCTGGCCCGATTCGTAGACACGGCGGATTTGGACGAAGAGGTCGTCGCAATGTTGGACGCGATTGCGGAAACCGCCGCGCGGGCGCACCCGCGTACAGAATAGTCCCGTGGCGGAGACGGCTCGTCCTGATGCAGGAGGGTAACGGAATATGATGCCGATGGTGTGTTTGTGGATGGCGATGGTGATGTTGCAGACTGGGGTGCAGTCGCCGCCGCAGGAGCCTGCCGGGCCGACGCCGCAGGAGATCCTGCAGAAGGCGCTGGATACCTACGCCGCCGCCAAGACCTACCAGTCGCTTTGGTCTTACACGCTGACACGCGGCCAATCCACGCAGGAGATGGAGATCGAGATCAAGGCGAAGGCACCAGCCAGGGTTCTCTTCCGCGTCGCCGTTCCGAAAGGCAAGAAGCCGTCCGGAGAACGGTCCGTGCCGGAGTTGTTGGTGGTCCTCGATGGCCAATCGGCGTGGTACCAGAACACGACGGAGAAGTTCTACTTCAAGCTTCCGCTGCCCAAAGAACCCAAGTATACGCCCCTCATGTTCTTCCCGCAGATGGCTGCCGCAGGCCCCGTGCGCCGCGTGGCGGATGTGGAAGCGGACGGCAAGAAGTACATTGCCTTGGAATCGGACCGTGACCAGGGAGGCACGATTCGAATGGAGGTGGACGCCGCATCCTACCACGTTCGCAGGATCGTGGTGACAGACGTTGTCGCCTTCATCACGACTGTCTCCACCATCACCGTGAAGGAGGAGACCTTCGACG
Organism: Chthonomonadales bacterium; assembly: GCA_037443035.1. Taxonomy (GTDB): domain Bacteria; phylum Armatimonadota; class Chthonomonadetes; order Chthonomonadales; family CAJBBX01; genus JABWBA01. The sequence goes on along the minus strand of JBBIPC010000023.1, from coordinate 44,040 downwards.
GGGAAATAGCCGACAAGGTGTTCACCTACAAGCCGCCGCGGGGGTTCAAGGAGATCCAGCCTCCGCCCGGGGCAGGTGCCATCTTCGGTCCGTAACCCCCCAAGCGCTCCTTCTGTCTAACCTGCAGTATCGTTGCCGCAGGAGGAGCGTCTCATGGTTAGGCAACTCGTCGTTGCGGTTGCGCTCTCACTGAGCGCTGGGGCGGGCATGGGCCAGGCGCCGCAGCTCAGCGCCCTCAGCCGTCTGCCCGTGCGCGAAGTCACGGTGTTCAAGGACGGACACGCCTACGTCATTCACGAGGGCAAGGTACTGGTGGAGACGGACGGGGAGGTCCGAATGGACTACCTACCGACGCCTATCCTCGGGACATTCTGGGCCTATTCCGCCGATCCGAACACGCCGGCGAGAACGGTCACGGCAGGAATCCGACGCGTCGTAGTGGAGCGCACGGCGCTCACGGTCCAGGACCTCATCGCCGCGAATCCTGGTGCGCAGGTCATGCTGCGCGAGAAGGGCGGGAAGCCTTACAGCGCACGGATCGTAGGCTTCCTCACACGCTCTGCAGCCGAGCAGGAGGCCACTGACCCGCCCAACTCGGACCCCAAGTTGCCGGAACGCTCCAACGTGCTCCTCGTCCAGACGGAACGCGGAGTGCTCACAGTGCCAGCGGACCGGATAGACAGCGTGGCGTTCAAGAATCCGCCTAAGGACAAGCTGGCGCAAGAGGAGTTCCGCAATGTCCTGTCGCTGGCGGTGCCAGGAGTGTCGAAGGGCAGCCAGGCGAACGTCGGCCTGATGTACGTCCAACGCGGCATTCGTTGGATACCCAGCTACCAGGTCAACATAGACGGCAAAGGCACGGCTGGAGTGCGCATGCAGGCCACGCTGATCAACGAGATGCTGGACCTGAAAGACGCCACCGTCCACCTGGTCATTGGCGTGCCGAGCTTCGCCTACGAGCACACGCCGGACCCGATGTCGCTCCAGAACACGTTCGCGCAGCTCTCACCGTACTTCGACAAGGGTTCACGTGCCTCGCAGGTGCTATCCAATGCCCTCATGGGACAGGCGGGCCGTATGTCGGAACGTACCGGAGCTGTGGCAGACGGAGGAGCGGATGCCATGCCCGATGTGGTCAGCGGTCAGAAGAGCGAGGACTATTACGTGTTCACGGTCAAGGGTGTGACACTGAAGAAGGGCGCACGGATGGTCGTGCCGGTGGCGGATTTCACGATTCCGTACAAGGACGTGTATACGCTGGTTATTCCCTACTCACCGCCGCGTGAAGCCATGCCTTCTGCGCCAGGGCCCGCGGAAGCGGCGTATCTCCGGGCCATGGCATCGCCGAAGGTCCTCCATCAGCTACGCCTGACGAACAGCAGCGCCTATCCACTGACAACGGCTCCAGCGCTCATTCTGTCAGACGGGCGAGTTCTCGCGCAGGGGATGCTGACCTACACCGCCAGAGGCGCCAGCAGCGATCTGCCGCTCACAACGGCCGTGGATATCCGAGTCAAGCGGACAGACACGGAGACGGGACGTATCCCAAGCGCCATGACGCTGAACAACGTGACCTTCGGCAGGACGGACTCGGCGGGCAAGATCACTCTCACGAACTACCGTGCGGAGGCAGTGGATGTGGAGGTTACGCGATACGTAGTGGGCCATGTGGACCGGGCAGAGGCTGGCGGCGAGGCAGTCAACCTCGATCCGTACGGGGACGAGACTGCCGGTGACGAGGCAAGCGGGTGGCGCATCCCGTGGCCCGACTGGTGGTCCCAGGTGAACGGCTTCGGCCGCTTCACGTGGAAAGTGAGCATTCAACCAGGTCAGTCCCTGGAACTGGGTTACGCTTGGCATCACTTCTGGAGATAGTCTGGCAGACGGCAGCGAAATGGTCCTCAGCCTGCTCGGAGGGGGTATTCTGTCACCGAGCAGGTGGTGCCCAACCCACCGTGAGGACTGGTAGATGAGCTATGACGTCGGCATGGCGGCCATGCGCTTGCAGGTCGCCGAGCGGATTGCCCACACGGAATACCACAGCAACTACGCCCTTATCCGAGCCGTTACCGGCAAGGACCCGCGCGAAGATAGTTCTGCGTGGCGTGAGTTCAACGACGCATGGGAGCTGGATTTCCTGTGGTCCACCAACGATGGACCGGTGGACTGGGCACAACGCGGTAGGGTCACCGACATGGGCCACGCAGAGTTTCTGGAGGGGGGTATTGACCGGCGGGACACGGTCGTGTGTCCCTTCCAGAGCGTTGAAGAGGTCTGGGAGTTCGACGCTGTAGCCGAGTACGGCTTGCTGGACCTCGCTGAGCTGACCAAGTACTATGAGCAGAGCTACCGCTCGGCGCAGGAGGCGAACCCCCACCAGATCGTGACGGCGGGCTATTACAAGACTATCGTGTCGGGCGCGATACAGGCCTTTGGCTGGGACATGCTGCTGGCGGCCGCGTCGGACCGCGAACGCTTCGCGAAAGTGCTCGACAGTTTCTTCGAGCTCAGCCTCCACCACTTCAAAGCATGGGCTCGCACTTCGGCGCCGGTCTTCATCGACCACGACGACTTCGTGTGGACTGCCGGTCCCTTCATGCATCCGTCGTTCTATCGGTCCGTCATCATCCCCCGGTTCCGACGACTCTGGGAGGTGCTACATGAGGCCGGCAAGATCGTGCTGTTCTGCTCGGACGGAAACTGGACACCGTTCATTGACGACATCGCTGCTGCCGGAGCCGATGGGTTCATCTTCGAGCCGCTAACGGACCTCGATTACACCGTGGAGAAGTACGGCCGGACGCACGTGATCATGAGCAGCAAAGTGGATTGCCGGACGCTGACATTCGGGACGAAGGACGACATCCAGGCGGAAGTGGATGCAACGCTGCCGCTCGCGCGTCGGTGCCCGGGTTTCGTCTTCGCCGTAGGGAATCACATCCCCAGCAACGTTCCAGTGGACAACGCCCTCTGGTACTTCGACTACCTGAGCAAGCACTGGCGCAGATAGGTAGATGCCAACGGCAAGTGCACGGCATCCATCATGGCACGGTGCCGGGCCGTCTGCAGGGCTGTGCTGCGGGTAGACTCATGGCAGCTTCCCGAAGGAGAACGGACGTGCGATTGCGATGGATTCTCATTCTTCCCATTGCCCTGACAACACCTGGGGCTGCCCAGTCTCGAGAACCTCTGCCGACGGGCAAGCTCATCACCCCTCGAGGTGCCCATGTGCCCGTCGGCAGCTTCCCGGCGAACATGGTACCCGTGCTGGGCGGTCGCTACGTGGTAGTGAGCAACGCTGGTTTTCGGCAGGCGCTCACGGTCATAGATACGTCCACGGGGAAGATCACGGGACGACGCGAGCTGAACGGGTCGCGAGATGGCCTGAAAGAGGGTCTCTACTACGGTCTAGCGCCGGGTGTGGAGACTGCCGATGGCCAGGTTCTGTGGGCCTCGCGTGGGTCCGAGGAACGCGTGAGCACGTTTCTCGTGGACCATGACGGCACTCTGAGGGATGGCGAGACGAGCATCGCGGTGCCGCGGCCGGGTGGCTCCAAGGCGCCGCGTGATGTCATCGCCGGCGTGGCGCTAAGCTCCGATGGTGCGCGACTCTATGCGGCAGGCAACATGACGTCGCGGCATACCGCCATGAGGGGGACGCTGAGTATCCTGGAGACTCGCTCCGGACGTCGTCTGCATGCCGTTGCCGTGGCGGGATTCCCCTATGCAGTGGCCGCCCTGACGGTCGGTCCCGATGCCGACCGCAAGGTCTACGTCTCGAGCGAACGGGATGCGGTCGTCAGTGTGGTGGATCCGGTCTCGGGCACGGTAGTACGGCAGATCCGCACGGGTTCCCATCCGACGGCGCTCTTGCTGGACAAGTCGCAGCGACATCTGTATGTGTCCAATGCGGGCAGCGATACGGTGAGCGTCGTCGAGACTCGTAGCGACCGGGTGGTGGAGACCATTCTGTTGAGGCCGAACGATCTCCGGGGTCTTCCGGGGGTAACGCCTCTCGGAATGGCCCTCTCGCCCGACGAATGCCGGCTCTACGTTGCTCTGGCCGACATGAACGCCGTGGCGGTGGTGGATGTGGCAAAGGCCCGCCTGGTCGGGCTGATTCCAGTCGGATGGTATCCCACGTCGGTAGCGGTCTCGCCCGATGGCTTGCGTCTGCTCGTGGCGAACGCTCGTGGTACGCAGGAGCGGAACCCTAACAGCAAGCCGGTGGGGCCAGGAGGTACATGGGGTCAATACGTCGCGAACATCATCGAGGGAAGCGTCTCGGTGCTAGACATTCCATCCGACGCGAGCCTAACCGGAGAGACGCTGCAGGTCCTAACGAACAACCGCATTTCCAGCGCGCGCAGGACCGGGATCAAGAACCCGGGCATCAAGCATGTGTTCTACATCATCAAGGAGAACCGGACCTATGACCAGGTCCTGGGCGACTTGCCGCAAGGGAACGGTGATGCGAACCTCTGCCTGTTTCCCCGTGCGGTAACCCCTAATCAGCATGCGTTGGCGGAGCGTTTCGGCCTCTTCGACAACTTCTACTGTGCTGCCGATGTGTCGGCGGACGGATGGAACTGGTCCACGTCGGGGATGGCCAATGAGTACACGGCGCGCAATGCAATGTATGGCTACAGTGGACGAGGACGGGCGTACGACTACGAAGGCTCGAACAACGGTTCACCCGTGGATCTCATGGGTCTTCCTGATGTGGCCACGTCTCCCGGTGGCTACATCTGGGATCTCTGCTTGAAGCGGGGCGTCTCGCTGCGCAACTATGGCTTCTTCGTCAGTGACATCGGGGCCGAGGAGAAAGACGCCCAGGGCCGATCCCTGGCCAGTCCGAACGCCGCTCTCCGCGCCGCCTTGAAGCCATACACGAACGAGGACTACCTCCAGTTCGACATGAGTTATGCGGACAGCGACGCGTGGGTTCGGTACGGTTGCCCTGCACCGAAACAGAAGCGCAGCTTCGGTTCAGGAAGCGCCCGGAGCAGGTTCGAGGTTTGGAAGGCGGATTTCGACGAATACGTCCGGAAAGGCAACCTGCCTCGCTTCGTGATGATCCGGCTGCCACGCGATCACACCCAAGGGACGGCTGTGGGCTTCAGCTCGCCGAGAGCGATGGTGGCCGATAATGACTATGCCGTGGGGCAGGTCGTGGAGGCCATCAGCCATAGCCCGTACTGGAAGAAATCGGCGATCTTCATCCTGGAGGACGATGCCCAGGCAGGCCACGACCATGTGGACGCCCATCGCTCCATCGCTTTCGTCATCAGCCCGTTCTGCAAACGGGGAGCTGTGGACAGCAGGTTCTACAACACGGATAGCATGTTGCGTACCATGGAACTGCTCCTCGGTCTACCGCCCATGTGCCAATACGACGCGGTGGCGGATCCCATGGACTGCTTCACGGTGAAGCCGGAGAATCTGGAGCCCTACACGGCGATCCTTCCTGGTCGGGAGATTGTCGCTGAGGTGAACGGTGCCACAGCCTTCCGCTCGGACTGGAGCGCCAGGCTGAACTTCGCGCAGGCCGATGCCGTGCCCGACGCGGTCCTGAACCACATCCTGTGGCATGCCGTGAAAGGACCGAACGTGCCAGAACCATCATCGCGGTCCGGGCTACGCGTACGGATGGATGACGACGACTAGCGGAGAGGGGCCAAGGAGCGTGACGAGTTACCATGTGCACACATGCTGGAGCGATGGCGTGGGAACCGTGGCAGAGGTCATCCAGACGGCCGAGGCCATGGGCTTGGACGAGGTCGGTATCTCCGATCACTATGTCGTCTATCCGGGCTACCGCCGCATGGACTGGAGCATGCCAGTGGAGGAGCTGGAGTCTTACGTAGCGGATGTAAGAACGGCGGCCCAGCATGCGAGCATTCCTGTGCGTCTCGGCATAGAAGTGGATTACCTGCCCGAGACAATCGAGGAGACACTGGCGATGCTCCGTAACGTGGAATTCGACTATCTCATTGGATCGGTCCACTTCATTGACGGCTTCCCGGTGGATGGTCACCGGAAATACTGGGATTCCCTGACACAGGAAGAAGTAGACGCCACATGGAAGTCGTACTACCGGCGCGTGTGCGACATGGCAGCGACGGGTAGTTTCGATATTGCGGCGCACCTGGACCTACCGAAGAAGTTCGGCACCTTGCCGCAAGCTGATCTCACCGAGGACGTGCTGGCTGCACTGGACGCTATCGCAGCATCGGGCATGGTCATGGAGCTGAACACTTCAGGATGGTACCAGACAGGGGCAGAGATCTACCCTGCTCCTTGGATCATCGCGGAAGCTCGTGCGAGGGGGATACCGATCGTGATCACGGCGGATGCGCATCACCCCAGTAAGCTCATTCGGGACTTCGAGCGTGCGATGGCGCTGGCTCGGGACGCAGGCTATGGGTCCGTCGTGCGGTTTCAAGGGCGCCGTCGCTTCTCGGTGCCCTTAGGGTAGCAGTCATGTGCGGTCGGTACACGATTCTCCATTCCGCGGATGCCGTCGCCGAGCGTTTCGGAGTCGAACCGCTACCGTTCGAGGATGGGCCACGTTACAACATCGCGCCAAGCCAAGGCGTGCCTATCATCGTGGAGGATCGGGGCGAGAGGAGGCTGTTGCTGGCTCACTGGGGGCTGGTTCCCTTCTGGGCCAAGGACCCCTCCATCGGGAGCCGACTCATCAACGCCCGTGCTGAGACGCTGGCGGAAAAGGCCTCCTTCAAGTACGCCCTCTCCCGTCGCCGATGCTTGATCCCAGCGGACGGGTTCTACGAATGGCAGCGGGCAGCAACGGGGACACAGCCTTACTACATACGACGCAAAGATACCGATCTTTTCGCCATGGCCGGCCTGTGGGAGACGTGGGAGTCCCCGGATGGGAGCCCGCTCGTCTCGTGTACCATTATCACCGTCGAGCCCAACGAAGTCGTCTCACCTCTCCATAACCGCATGCCGGCCATCCTGCTCCCGGACGAGGAGAGCAGGTGGCTCGCGGACGTGCGAGGGGCTCGGGCAGGTCCTGGTGGCGGATCTTCCCCTGAAGAGGTCCTTCTCCAGCTCCTGAGGCCCTATCCAGCAGCGCTGATGGAGGCATATCGCGTGTCTCGGTACGTGAACAGCCCTGCCAATGACGGACCAGCCTGCATCGCGCGGGCGCAGTGACCGACGAGAATCGAGGAGGAACACGCTATGCGTGTGGCACTAGCGGTAATGGCCTTGGCGATGCTGGCCATGGCCCAGAAGGAGACACGAGTGTACGATCGTTACGGCGGATGGACAGGTCTGAAGGGACGCAAGACGGGCTACTTCCATGTGCAGGAGATAGGAGGTAGGTGGTGGTGGATTACGCCTGAGGGCCATGCGTTCTTCAGCAAGGGTGTGTGCCATGTGTCGTATGTGGCTGACAACGCACCGAGCCTGGGCTATTCGCCATACGGGCGTGTGACGGCGCAGAAGTACGGCAGTGCCGATGCGTGGGCACGGTCCACAGCGGAACGTATGAAAGCGTGGGGGCTCAACTCCGTCGGCGCATGGTCTAGCCAGGAGATGCACCGGCAAGGACTGGCCTACGCGCCGATCGTGGACATCGCGGCCAGCGCTGCGAGGGATCTCTGGCTTCGGGGCGGGGTTGTGGATGTCTTCGATCCGGCCTTTGCGGAAGGTGCTCGCAAGGTGGCCATGTCGAGATGCGCCCCTCTGAAGAACGATCCGTGGCTCCTGGGGTACTTCACGGACAATGAGCTTCGGTGGGGGCCGGATTGGCGCTCGCGGGAGAGCCTGCTGGAGTCGTTCCTCAAGATGCCGGAGGATGCCCCCGGCCGCAAGAAGGCTGAAGGGTTCTTGCAGCTACGTGGACACGCAGGTAGCCCCACGGAGGAAGACAAGGCCGAGTTCCTGCGCATGGTGGCCAGCGAGTACTTCCGCGTGTGCAAGGAGGCCATCCGCGCCGCCGATCCCAACCATGCGATCATCGGCTGCCGGTTCGCAGGCTACGCACCTCAGCCGGTCTTGGAGGGGCTACGTGGGTATGTGGACGTCGTCTCCTACAACGACTACAGCTTCGATCCGCCCACGTGGAACCTAGATCGTATTGTGAAGACGACGGGACGCCCCTTCATGATCACCGAGTTTTCCTTCAAGGCGAAGGATAGCGGACTTCCGAACACACGGGGGGCCGGCTTTCCGGTGGAGACACAGAAGGATCGGGCGGACCGGTACGAACGGTACGTGACATCCCTAGCCAGGATGCCGGGCTGCGTCGGTTACCACTGGTTCGAATGGTGCGACGAGCCGAAGGAGGGGCGTTTCGATGGCGAGAACAGCAACTATGGTCTTGTGCGGATAGACGATAGTCCGTGGGAGATCCTGACCGAACGTTTCGCGGCGGTCAACGCCAGGATCGAGAAGATTCGTCTGGGGTTGTGAGAACCGTGGGAGTGGCGTCGGGAGAGGAGCAGTGACGATGATGCCTCAACCGTGTGATATGCCGCCGAGGCAGCCCAACATCGTCCTGATCATCACCGACGACCAAGGCTACGGCGATGTGGGCATCCACGGCAACGACCGCATCCGGACACCGAGGCTCGATAGCCTAGCTCGCGAGAGCGTCCGCTTCAGCCGTTTCTACGTCTGCCCGGTGTGCTCGCCGACCCGCGCTGGATTGATGACGGGGCGGTGGAACTACAGGACCGGCGTGGTGGATACCTACCTGGGCCGGTCCATGATGCATCCGGACGAAGTGACGCTGGCGGAGATGCTGAGCCAAGCAGGATACACCACGGGCATTTTCGGCAAGTGGCATCTTGGTGACAACTATCCCATGCGCCCGCAGGACCAGGGCTTTCAGGAGACACTCGTCAACAAGGGAGGTGGGATCACCCAGCCCTCCGATCCCGAAGGAAACAGCTACTTCGACCCCATTCTGTATCGCAACGGCCGTGCGGTGAGGACGAAGGGCTACTGCACGGACGTCATCACCGATGCGGCGCTGCGGTTCATGGAACGGAACCGGCGTCGGCCGTTTTTCGTGTATCTCGCGCCGGTCACGCCGCACGTGCCTCTGCAGGTGTCCGACGCGCTCTGGAAGCCCTACGCTGACGCTGGACTCGACGAGACGACGGCCCGCGTCTACGGCATGGTGGAGAACATAGACACCAACGTGGGACGTGTTCTGGACAGGATTCGGGATCTGGGACTGGAGAACGACACCATCGTCATTTTCATGGGGGACAATGGCCCTCAGCAACCCCGGTACAATGCCGGCCTGCGCGGATTGAAGGGGAGCGTCTACGAAGGCGGCATACGCGTGCCGTTCTTCTTGCGGTGGACGGGTCACCTCGAGCCAAGGTTGGTGGAAAGCATGGGAGCGAATGTTGACGTCGTGCCGACCTTGCTGGATCTCGCGGGTGTGGCGTCGCCCAAGGGTGTGCGGCTAGATGGAGTGAGCCTAGTGCCCGTTCTGCGCGGCCTGGAGCCAGCGAACCCGGATCGAGCGCTCTTCTTCCAGTGGCACCGTGGGGATGTGCCCCAAGCATGGCGCGATTGTTGTGTTCTCACCGAACGGTACAAGCTTGTCAATGGCACGGAGCTGTACGATCTGGCCGCTGATCCTGGGGAGACCACAGACGTTAGCACGGGCCGGCCCGAGGTAGTGCACGCGCTTCGTGAGCGGTACGAGAAATGGTTCGCTGACGTATCGGCCACGCGCGGGTACGAGCCACCCAGGATCGTCCTCGGTTCTCGGTGCGAGAATCCAGTAACGCTCAGCCGCCAGGACTGGCGTGGTCCGAAGGCTTCGTGGACGGAGACGGGTGAAGGATACTGGGAGGTCGAGGTCTCCGAGACGGGCACCTATGACGTCTCCCTCCGGCTGTGGACCCAGTTCGAGGCGGTGGAGGCGGGCGTCGAGATCGAGCCCGTCGAAGGGAACCACGCCACGAGCGTGGCTCCTCAGCCGGGCGATACCCAGCGCGAGCGGATGCTGGCAGCGAGAAAGGTACGGGCGGGTGCTCGGATGGTAACCTTCAGCAATGTGAAGCTACCTCGCGGCCCTGCCCGCCTGCACGCATGGATGATGGGTTCCTCGGGACGTACCGGGGTCATGTACGTCAAGGTGCGGCGCACAGGCCACGCTCGCTAGACCGCGCCCGTCTGGCCTCGCCGTGCGTCCCAGCAATCGAGCCAGTCTAGCGGGTAGCGGCCGTAGTCGCAGAAGGCTTGCACCAGAGCCATGACGTTCTCCAGGGGCACTTCCGGGCCGACCTCACCATGGAGAATGAGACCACCGTCGAAGCGTCCGAAGAGGGCGATCGTATCCTTGACGTGCTCGCGAACGTCATCGGGCGTGCCGAAGGGGATGATATGCTGGCGGTCCAGATCGGACCGTATGCAGACGCAACCCGCTAGCTTCTCCTCGAGAAGTTGACGCGGCATGAGGGGATGCTGCGGGTTCAGGACGGTGACTCCGAGCTCGATGAGGTCGTCCCATATCTCCACCGTCCAGCCGTCCGTATGGAAGACGATCTCCTTGCCCTCGTTGCGGATAGGATCCATGAGGCGTCTGTAGCGGGGTTTGAAGAACCGGCGCCAGGTCTGGGGGTGGATGAGCAGGCGGTTCTGCGTGCCCCAGTCGTCGCCGAACCAGAAGACATCCACGTCGGCAAGCAGTCCACCTTCGATGAAGGCCATGTAGTACTCGACGATGGCATCGGCCAGTTCGTGGACCTCCGATCGGTCCTCTGCAAGATCGAGGAACAGATTCTCTGTGCCGCGCAGGAACTGCATGCGCTCGAAGAGGTTTCCTCCACCCATGGACGCGATGCGATCCCGAGGCGAGCTCCGAATCCTGTCACGGAGTTCCTCGAAATGCTGAGGCGGAGGCGGAGCTGGCAGAGCGTAGCTAGGCCACTCGTCCCATGTACGCAAGGCTGGCTCGACCACTTCGCCCGTGGTGTAACCCTTGCGCCGGCGCCACAGGCTTCCCCATTCGTCTCGGTATTCCTCGATACCGCCTGGTGCTTCGGGTTCGGGAGGGATCTCGAAGCGTGAACCAGAGATATCGTCTGGAAACTGGTTGAGAAAGTCTACCAGGGCACGTCCGTGGTTCCAGAGAGCGCCCGGGAAGACGGCGTGTTGGAAGGGGACGCGGTCGGGTCCCTGGAAGCGAATGGCCGCGAGCACGCGCTCTCGAGGTGTCATGGTGTCGCCTGTCATGGGCAGTAGCTCCTAATGGAAGATGTTGTAGGAAGGGACATTGCCGAAGACGCCGATGAGGGACCAGATGGCGCCCATGGTGTAGTCGCCGAGGACCAGACCCAGGAAGAAGGGAAGCGTCCGGCGATAGAGCCTGAGGCCGCCGTAGCGGAGGATGACGAACTTGCACAGCCAGGCTACGAAGAAGGGGCACCACAACCAAAGAAGGCCCGGGCCGATGCAATAGCCGAGCGGATGCAAGGGGAAGCCCGCGAACCGGGTGCGCATCCAAGCGAGGAATACGACGAACAGGGCCGAGCCTCCGATGGCCCACCAGCGGCCGAGCTCAGCGCGGAAGCCACTCGTCACCGATGTATTGAGCCAGTCGAACGTCTCCACCCCGGTCCAGAGGGCAAACCCCTGGCACTTGGCGGAGGCTCCTTCGGTGTAGAAGATGTGCAGGCAGGCCCACATTCCGCACGCCGTGGCCAGCGCGAAGGCTACGAGCATGGGCAGTACCAGCGATCGGAGCTTCATGCCGTGGTCCTGCGCAAGTTTCATCATTTCCAACTGACTGGGCATGACGTGGCTACGGTTGAGACGCCAGTACCAGTGACTGATTGCAGCGGTCGCTAGCGTCGTGGGACCGATCATGCGGGAGTCGAACAATCTGGCGAGCCGCATTGGCTCCAGGTCCCAGACAGTGTGCTGTCCGCCAGCTTCGGCCCTGGCCCGGGTAATGCTCATGGCCAGGAGCAAGTACGTGAACAGGACGACCAGCACCCATAGAATGTTCATGCCGGCCACGTACCAGAACACGACGAACACCGCACAGCCAGCGAGCAGACCTACAAGGGCCACTCGGTAGGAAAGTGGCTCGTTCTGGTCCGTCGTTCGTTCGCGCGAGAAGGCCGTGCGCGCCACCTTCGCCAAATGTCCTCGCAGTCCATAGAGGAGCGCGAGACCGAAGGCATACCAAGCTCCTATGCCCTGTTCGCTCACGTAGGGGAAATCTGGCACGTTGCCGTAGCCGTACATGCTGCCCAGAACCGCCTGGAGCTTGACGAAAAGGTAGAAGAACCAGCACGAGAACGAGACATCCAGCGGGACTAGGAAAGCCAGGCCGATGGCGAAGGGATACCACGTGATGAACATGGGCCACGTAGCGTTCCATGGCGGTGTCGGGAACTGGAGAGGTTGTGCCCGAGTGGTGAAATGGGGCAACGATGGAAACCAGAGCTGGAGGCCGTTGAGGAGGTCCAGTCCAGCAGCTGCGGCGAAGCCCACCCACAATGCTTGGGAACGAAGCGTAATACCTTCGGACCGGGTCTCCGTGAGCACGAGCGGGAGCCGGACGATAGGGAATGCCAGGCGCGTCTCGTCTATCCATGCCCGGCGCAGGAGCACGTTGAGGCAGAGCATGGTCCAGCCGATGGCGAGAATGAACACCGACCAGAGGGCTAGGGGCCTGAGCCACATGAGGATCACGTCGCGGCGGTACAGATTGGCGTTCCCCTTCATGGCGCCAGCTACTAGGTCCTTGTCCCACACGAACAGCCACTTGGGCAGGTACTGGAAGATGGTGTTCTCCCAGTTGTTGGCCGGGCTGGCGAACCATCGCGGCCAAGGCATGGTGGACATGAGGTTGATGATGAAGTCGTGGGTGGCAACGGTACAGGACATGACGAGCATGGCGTAGATGGTGACCATCTCGCCGCGGGACAGAACCCTGGTTGGAGCCACCTTGCGTATGGCCACGTTGAGACAGACCAGCATGAACAGGTAGAAGATGGGAGTCACGAACAGGGGATTGAGCGTCAGGATGAGATACCAGCGGAGTTCCGCAGCTAGGACCCAGTAGACATTGAAGGGGATGAGCGCTAGGCCAATGAGAAGAGCTCGAGGCGTGACACCCCGGATCGGGTAATCCAGAGCCCTAGAATGCATGGGCGGGTCCTGAGGGTTGACGGTAGTCGCGACGGAGTCGCACGAAACCGGCAAGCCTGGAGTCACTCGCGGGCCGGCTAATGACAACGACGCCGAGTCGAACGCGCGTTCCCATCACGGCGCGGGACGGAGCAGCGCCGCGGCTTGCTGTCCTGCCTGAAAGGCTTCTCTGTACCGACCGTTCACGAGGAAACCTCGCGCCGTCCGCATATGCTGGTCTGCCAAGCCCCTACGGGTTGGAGGTAACTGCCGGATCCGAGTTTCGAGGTCATCGAGCGCACGCTCGATCGTCTGCCGGGGTCGGAGACGGACGTTCATGAGGAGTATCATGTCGGTGGGGCTGACGACCTGCACGTGCGGCTCCAGCCGCCGGATGCACCAGCCAACTGGCTCGAGACCACGCTTCGCTCCTAGCTCACGGGCCTTGGTCTGGTCTACTTCCTCGGCGTCCTCGGCGGCAGTGTCTGGTACATCCTGGAACCATGACCAGCAATGAACTGTCACCCAGGAGAATCCCATCTCGCTAGCATCGTGTCCCACAGGCGACATGGCGTTGAGCCTCTTTGCGACCTCGGCTGGCGGACCGTCGTCGGGAAACGGGGAATGCGCCCAGATGGCGAACCGCGCTGCGACCACCGGCATTTCCGTTCCGTCGCGCCGCTTGACCCAGATAACCCGTCCTTTGCCTGCCGTGTACGGTGCGTATTGCACCATGAAGATGCCTTCTAGCTCTGGTATCTCCTCGGCGAGAATGGTGTAGGCACGGATGGCGTCGGGGGAGTCCCAGATCGATGCGTTCATGTGCAGCACGCGGATGCCCGTCATGGCCATGTAACCACGGATGCGGCGGGCATGGAGCCGCAATGCGTTGGGATCTTCCCGTGCTGCGCCGAAGAGATCTGGATAGTAGTAACCACCGCCCATGAGCAGGAGATCGTCATTGGGCGTCGCAGTCTCTACCAGCCGCTGGAGAGCGTATGGGCACAGTTGAGCCAGGTCGGCCACGCAGGTGCCCCAGCCCATGGGGAACTGGCCACGCGCTCGACTGTTCCACCAGGACCGTTCGCCGTCGAACTGAAAGTCGCCCATGAGCCACTGGACATTGTCGCCGTCCGTCATGAGAAACGATGCGTAGTGGCGATCGTCCCGCCACTGGAGATCCCAGATAGTGTGTCGGTTCCGGACGCGGACGGAGCTCGTCGGAATTGTCTGGCCGACCTGTTCGGTGGAGAGGATGGGGAGGTTCAGGCACCAGTTCGTTGCCGATTGCCAGGCGGCCCAGCGGGATATCGGCTCCGTCAAACGGTATTCATCTCCCATGCCCCAGCCGAGGACGGGACTGTCAGGTTTCAGACGTTCGAGAGCACGGTCGAGGGTAGGGCCGTAGGTGGCAAGGACGAACGCGTCCAAGGCGATGGCCTCGGCCCTACAATGCGCAGCCTTGGGATCCAGCATGGCCAGTACGCGGTCGCTGCACTTGGCTGCCCATTTCGCGAAGCACTCTTCCTCGGTCACGCCGCGCGCATCGGCGAGAAGGGGCAGTCCTAGCTCCTTCGCCTTCGCCTCCAGTTCCTGTGCCACCAGCACGCCACCCAGCTGGCCCGCCAGCACGGTTGCCACGTTGGCGGATGGATCGTATTCCTTGCGCTCGTGGAAGGCTCGGGGATAGGTGTCCTGGCGGAAGAGTACATAGCCCTTGACGATGCCTCTCTGGCGCAAGCGATCCACAATCGCCCAGACATCCTTCAACTCGACAAGCCTGGGCTTGGTCTGCGCGAGCATGCGCCGCTGCCATTCGACGTAGGCTGGATGGCCGATGGGATACCAGACCATTTCCCGGTTGGCTCCGTGCAATGCTGCTCGGGCAGCCAGGCCCGATGCGGACTGCAGGAGGAATGCTTCAGGCACGGATGGCACCTGGCCGACGGTGAGAACGGTCCGGGGCCGTGGGAAGCGCGGCCAATATCGGTATGTGCGCTTAGCGGCGCCATCCGCCGTTGCCGGAATCAACGTCTCGTAGAGGACGACCAAGGCTGACAGACACCCGATCACTGGAAAGTACCTCCCGGCTTTCGTTGCGGTAGTTCGCTCACGACGGACGAATCACCTTGTCCCAGAGAATCACGAGACCAGTATTGCAGTATGTCATAGACGTATGGTATAATACCAGTATCATACCAGACGGAGGATGATGCCGTTGCAGGCGGAGATGGGACAGACGAAGACGGAGAGTATCTTGCAGCTTCTCGAGGCAAGGATCAGCGACGGTACGTACCCGCCTGGCAGCGCGTTGCCCGCCGAGCGCGAGCTGACAGAGGAGTTCGGTGTCAGCCGGATCACCGTGCGAAACGCACTGGAGCGGCTGCAGTCGAGGGGCCTTGTCCGTCGGGAACCCGGCCGGGGGACCTTCGTCGTGGGCGATGACGGCCGTGGTCAGGTGTCTGGGTCGGGGTTGACGACGGTAGCGCTGATTTCGTCGCAACTGACGCCGAGCGTGGCAAGCCCCATCGCGGCAGGTTGCTCGACAGCGGCGCTGGCCCACCGTTTCCAGCTCTTGCTCTGCGACACGGGGGGGACGACGTTCGCCGAGGCGCAGGCCAAGGAGCTGCTGCACCTGAAGTCGCTTTACGAGCAAGGCATTTCGGGCCTGATGATCTGGTGGCAGGAGGGCGATGCTTCGATTCCGTGGCTCGAGCGCATGCTTGCGGAGGGCCGCGCGGTCGTCATGCTGGACCGCTACGTGCCGGGTCTTGCCGCCGACTTCGTAGGCATTGACGACAGGGCCGCCGCTGCGCAGGCGGTAGGGCACTTGATCAGGCTTGGCCATCGGCGGATCGGCTGCGTCGTTCACTCGCTGAGGGTCAGCACCTCCTCCGGGCGGTTGGAGGGCTACCAAGACGTCATGGCGGAGCACGGCCTCCGTATTCCAGACGGCTACGTTCAGGTGGTGGAGGAGGGACGCGCGGACGTGGGGATGAGAGTGGCCGACGCGTTCCTGTCCATGGCCGAGCGGCCCACAGCGCTGCTGGCGGTCAACGATTACGTAGCCATCGAGATTATCGAGGCTATGTCGGCTCGGGGCGTTCGTGTGCCGGAGGATCTTGCGGTGGTGAGCTTCGCCGACATGGAAGTGGCGCAGCACTATCGGGTGCCCCTTACGACGGTTCATCAACCTTTTCGATCCATTGGCGAAACGGCACTGCACGTGCTATCCGAGCGTCTCGAAACAGGACGGAAGGAACCGCGGAAGGTGCTCTTGCCGACTCGCCTCGTCATACGTCGCTCATGCGGGGCGCAGCCATAGTTTCGCGGTGGCGCTAGGCTCGCCACCAGGGTCTGCCGGCTATCCACGAAGAAAGGGAGGAATGTCCATGGGACGCAAGCGCACCGGCTTCACACTCATCGAGTTGCTCGTCGTCATCGCGATCATCGCGATTCTGGCGGCGATCCTGTTCCCGGTATTCGCGCAGGCACGGGAACAGGCACGGAAGGCGGCCTGCATCTCCAACATGAAACAGAGCCTGCTGGGTCTGGCCATGTACCAGCAGGACTACGACGAGTGCTGGCCACAATGCATGGACTACTACCCCGACCCGAGTGGCACCTACTACTACTGGCAGCAGGTGACCAGTCCGTACACGAAGAACTTCGACATCTTCCACTGCAAGAACCTGCCGCGGAAGCCCTACCCGCCCTACACGGATCCGACGTTTGGTTACCCGGATTATCTCAACTCTTACTGGGGATCCTTCGGTGCGAACACGAACCTCCTGGCACTGGATGGCTACTTCCGCACGTTCGGGATCCGGGCACCGTCCCGTGGAGACAAGGATGTGCGCAATCCGGCCAACACCATCCTGATCTTCGACACGTGGTATCTCGACTGGTACGGAGCGCCGAACCACAGCAAGATGAACAAGACGATGGGGCATACGTGGAACCATTCTCACTACATCCCGAGCTTGCTCAACGCGGTCAACATGGCCAACGACCACTACTGGTCCGTGCTCATTGACGGAGAGCCTGGGCCCGGGCCCGACGGGACGTGGCCGATTCACGCAGCCACGCTTGCGACGAGTCACAACGGCATGGGCACAGTCGGTTTCTGTGATGGGCACGCCAAGGCCATGAGTCGGCGCCAGGTCATGGGCCCGTACAGCACCGATCTCAACGTGATGAAAGACACGAACGATATGTGGGCCGCGTACCTCGCGCCCTTGTGGGCCACGCCGTAGCGCGTATCTTCTTGGGGGAGGCATTCACGCGAGGTGGAGGTGCCTCCCCCCAGTCTGCCGATCGAGGCCATCGTGTATGCGAAAGCAACTTGGACCACAGCGAGAAATACCGATCTGGGTAGGTGTGGTGGCCGTTATCGTGGTTCTCGGGCTTGCGGCCTGGTTCTACCGTGGCATGTTCATGGCACCACCAGGTCCGGATGTGTTCAGCCTGGACCCGCGGAATCCCGAGAATGTCGCCCTCTTCCGACAAATGGATGCGTATTACCGGTCCCATCCGCGGGAAAAGCCTGCCAACTGGCCGCCGCCTCAGTTCACCGAGGACGCCATCGCCCGCGCCCAAGAGCAGCACCAGCGGGAGTTCGCCGAGGCTGAGAAGCGGCGCGCGAAGGTCATCGAGGAGTATCTCGAGCAGAGCAGGCAGGCCAAGCCCTAGCCGGACCCAGCATCACGGGCGGGCCGACCGCCAGACGTTCCCGCAAGAGCGAGCTCCGCCTGCTTTCGGTTGGATCTGCTACCCCTACGCGCGACTACGGCTGACCGGCGACACGTTGCCCGAGGAGTGGAGTGGGCAGGCGGAGGGTGCAGTCGCCGATAGTGCTCCAGAAGTAGGCGCGTTTGCGGCCGATACCGTCCTTGGCCAGCTCGGCGTCGGCTCCCTCGACGGCGAAGTAGTGTTTCCAGGCATCGCCGAAGGTGCCGCCGGCGCCCATTGCCTTCCAGAACTCCCGCGGCTCGTCGTAGAAGACCTTGCCACGGCCGACGAGAGCCAGGCCGTCGGCGTAGAATAGCAGCGACTCGGCGATCTGCCAGAGACCATGCCGAGGGCTGTTGTAGGGTTCCTTCTCGTAGTAGGCCGGTGTCATGGCCTCGCAACCGGTATGGAAGTAGAGAGCTGGCGCGCCGCTGAGGCGGTGGTTCTCGTAGAGGGAGCGAAGAACACCAAAGTTCACCCATCCGCCCTGCCGCCGTAGCGTCGGAACGAGTTGTTTCCCCTCCCGGTGCCACCACCAGACCGGGCCAACGAGCTTCTCGAGGGCACTTGGCTCTGCCGGAGCGTCGAATCCGAAGCCGGTGGAACCTGCATGCGCCTTGATCGCCCTGGCAAGAGCGGGCCGCATGAGCCATGCGACGAAATCGGTCACGCTCACACGTGCACCAGCAAGATCCAGTCCCGGTGCTGCAGTGTCGGACCAGCCTTGAACGGCCGCCTTCATCTCGGGGACAGAGGATCCCCACTCGGTTGTGATGGAAGCAGGCAACCATGCAGAGGAGTTCTCGCCGAGACGGTAGGTGTGGTTCCGTGCGAAGTACTCCTGGAGCAGCTTTCGCTCCAGACGCTCGGAATGAACCCACAGATGCTCCGTGTCCGGTACGTCTTTCTCGTTGGCGAACTCCACGCTCTGGGGGTGGCCCTGGGCATCGAGCAGACCCTCGCCATTGACGCCGCGAACGTCGGGGTTCGGTTCCAGGGCTATGTGATAGGCGTTCAGGCGGCCGATGGAGATCTCGGGCCGAGCCAGAACGTTGGCCTGCTGGCGATCCGACGGGGTGCATTCTGCATTCGGCTCGCCAGGAAAACGGAACCGTCGCTTGCCGCCTGGCAAAGCCTGCTCTTCCCAGAAGCCATCCTGGACCAGAAAGAAATCCTCGTACCGCTCTGCGGTGTACTGCCAGGCATCGGTCACTTCGCGTGCGGGGTCGTCGGGAAACGCCGCGAGCAATCCACCGAGCCGCTCCGGACCGAGGCGGTAGGCGGTGTCCCAGTCGCCATCGAGGTCGGCGAGCACGATATCGGCAGGCGATGCCACGGGCTCGGCGATGCTCCGGATGTGCCTGACCGCCTGCCATTTCTTCTCCATGGGCGTGCCTGCGTTGAGGACGAGGCTGTCTTCGCGAGGCCAGTAGTACTGGCGAACGATGAACGCATTGGGGAAGTTGCCTACGAGGACGAGGGAGCGGAGGTCCGGGACCTGGGGATAGATGCTCTTGACCATATCACGGAGTGCCAGGACGATGAGCCCATCCTGGTGACGCGGGCCTGCGTAGAGGGCGGTAGCGACGACGGAAACGTGGTAGCCCTGGCGCGAGAGATCTTCGGCGTAGGTGCGGAGAGATGGCATGAGATCAGCCACATCGCGCCCGGTAACACGACGCGACAACCGGTCTTCGACTAGGACGAGCACTGCACCCGCGCCCGAGCCTCGCACAGCCAGCAGTCGGCGCAATGCCAGGATCTCGGGGGAACCGTCCTCGTCACGGTCGTAGCGAGTGAACTGTCGGCATGCGGCAGCGACAGCGCGATCGAACGTAGCGAAGGTGGTGGGACGTGCGCTGGCGCTTCGAGGAGGACACAGGTAAGCAAGGCCGAGAAGGCCCGCGACCAGCGTGACACGCTTCATGCTCGACCGCTCTCGATGAGGGTCTTCATGCGACGGATCCCCTCGACGATGTTCTCGTCGGACGTGGCGTACGAGAGACGGATGTACTCCTCTTCCTCCAGCCTTCGGCCGAAGCAGGTCCGAGGGAGGACCGCCACTCCTGCCTCGAGGAGGAGCTTGTCGCAGAGCGCGTTGGCGCCCGGGAGACCGAGGTTGCGGCATGCCTCGGTAACGTTGGGGAACACGTAGAAGGCACCGCGGGGCTTGACGCAGCAAATACCTCGAATGTCATTGAGGAGGTCCGTGATGAGCCTGGCGCGCCTGCGGAAAGCCTCTGCCATGTGCATGGATGGCTCCTGGGTCGAGGTGAGGGCTGCGTAGGCAGCGCGCTGAGTCATCATGGCGGTGCAGGAGTGGAGGTTCGTCTCGATGCGGGCCAAATGCACGGCAAGGTCGGGACGACACACGGCGTAGCCAATCCTCCAGCCGGTCATGGCGTAGGTCTTGGAGAAGCCGTCAATAGCCACCGTTCGTGCGAGCATGCCGGGCACACTGGCGATCGAAGCGAAGGGGTGATCGAAGACGATCTGCGAGTAGACCTCATCGGTGATGACCCAGAGGTTGTGTTCCACGGCGAGCGCGGCGATGGCTTCCATGTCTTTGGCAAGCAGCATGCCGCCCGTGGGGTTCTCGGGACTGTTGAGGATGATGGCTCTGGTACGTGGGGTGATCAGCGAAGCAAGCTCCTCGACGTCGTAGGACCATTCCTTCGCTTCGGTGAGACGCGCGGGTACGGGCACAGCCCCGATCCAGTCGGCCACGGACTCGTAGATGGGGTAGCCGGGGGACGGGTAGATGACTTCGTCACCGGGATTGACGAGCGCCATCATGGCCGAAAAGATCATGGGCTTCGCACCGGGGCCAACGACGACGTTCTCGGGACCTACGGGTATGCCTCGGGTTCGGCTGAAATACCCGGCGATAGCCTCTCGCAGTTCAGGCAGACCCTGCGAGGGACCGTAGTGCGTGTAGTTCTCGTCGAGGGCACGTTTGCAGGCATCCTTGATATGATCGGGCGTCTCGAAATCTGGCTCTCCCAGCCCGAAAGAGATAATGTCGCGGCCTTGAGCGCGAAGGCGGTGGACCCTGGCGAGGACGTCGAAGGCCGTTTCGGTGCCCAGGCGCTCCATGCGTTTGGCTAGGTTCAGCGGTGTGGTCTCCCATGACCGTGCTGTTCCAGACATTGTTCCGATTCCTCCTCGAACCGGCTCCTAGCCGGTGTTGCTGATTGACAGTGGACCTCGCGTGCTGTGCCAGGTCCGGCGAGCATGTGTCTTCGAGCCTGCGATTGGTCTAGTTCGCGGCCTGGCCATCCGTCACGTTGACCCCCTTCCCAGTATCAACCTGCCGACTGACGGATGGCGATGCGGCCAGAGCTGCGAGGATCTCATTGCACCGGAACCGCGGAACCAGTTCTTGGAGATGCTGCAGCATACGCGGGAGATCTGCAGTTCTCGCGGCCTCGATGAGTGCGTCTACATGCCCGTCGAGGTCTTCCACGGGCGGTGGCGCAAGGTCGGCCTCGAAGATACGTTCGTGGCGCGTGACGGACGTCGCCTCGACATCGGTCAGTAGTTCCTCCTTGAGCTTTTCGCCAGGGCGGAGACCCGTGATCTCGATCTTGATGTCTTTCTCTGGCACCAGGCCCGACAGGCGAATGATCGTGTGCGCCAGGTCCATGATCTTGACGGGTTCGCCCATATCGAGAACGTAGACGGTGCCGTGTCCTCCCATGGCTCCTGCCTGGATGACGAGCTGCACCGCCTCGGGTATGGTCATGAAGTAGCGAGTGACTTCGGGATGAGTAACGGTCACTGGTCCGCCGCGGGCGATCTGCGCGCGCATTGTCGGCACTACACTACCGCGACTGCCCAGAACGTTCCCGAAGCGGACGGTCGCGAATTCCGTCTTACTACCCATCGCTTCTCGCTGTATGACTCGTTCAGCGACGCGCTTGGATGCGCCCATGATGCTGGTGGGGTTGACAGCCTTGTCCGTGGAGATCATGACGAAGCGCTTGACACGGGATAGCTTGGCGATCCGGGCGAGGTTGCGCGTACCGAGCACGTTATTCGTGATCGCCTCTTCGGGGTTCAGTTCCATGAGGGGAACGTGCTTGTGCGCGGCTGCGTGGAAAACGACCGTGGGACGGTACCGCTGGAAGACGCGGAGAAGGCGGTCATAATCCCGGACATCGGCGATGACAGTTGAGAGGGGGACATCCGTCTTCGTTCGAAGCTCCTCGGCCACTTCGAAGATGGAGTTCTCGCCGTGGCCGAGAAGAATGAGATGGTCCGGTACCACGGCGGCAATCTGGCGGGCCAGCTCAGCACCGATGGATCCCCCTCCCCCCGTGATGAGGACGACCTCGTCGCGAAGGTAGGCGGAGATCTCCTCCATATTCACCCGAACGGGTTCGCGTTGCAGGAGGTCCTCGACCTGAACATCGCGCAGGTTGGCGAAGAGGTTCTGCGCATCGAGCTCGGCGTAGCCTGGCGAGATCCTGAGGCGAGCTGGCGTTGTCTCGCAGCGGCGGGTGATCTCCCGGATTTGATGGCCACGCGCCGCCGAGATGGCGATAATGATCTCATCGACGTTATGGCTCTCGACGATGCGCTCGGCATCGAAGGTTGTGCCCAGTACAGGTGCCCCTTGGATGAGCTGATGGCGTTTGGCTGGGTCGTCATCGAGAAAGCCGACGAGTATCAACCCCTCGCGTGTGCGTTCGCGGATCTCCCGCGCAAGCGCAGCGCCTCGCCGACCTGCTCCGATGACGAGTATGCGGCGGAGGTTCAGCGGTCGGCCTCCACCCGGGCCGGCCTCACGGTACAGGCGATAGACGATCCGAGACCCAGCCAGCGCTATGAAGTCGAGCAAGGCGTTGATGACGCAGACCGACAGCGGGATCATGGGATGCCGCACGATGGCGATGAATGCGATGATGAAAGTTGTGCTAACCACCACAGCGACGCCGATGGCAGCCGCGTCCCGGATGCTGATGTAGCGGACGGCGATCCGATAAACGCCGAAGGCGTCGAACGCCACCAGCCTGGCTAGAACGACTAGGCCCACAAGCCGTACGAATGCTTTGGTCCACTGGGCGCCTAGGGGGTACTGGTCCGTGCGAAGGACGAAGGACGAATAAAACATGAGCGCGACGATGGCGGCATCTATCGCCATCAGCCTCAGTCTGTAAGGGTCAAAGCGTTCGCGTAATGTCATTGTTCGATCGCCAGGGAGGGTTCCGCATCAATACGCCCGTTCCGCTCATGGCGGACGGCTTCTGACCTGTCACGTCTGTCCTGGGCCGGCCTCCATCCGGCCGTCGCGACGCGCTTCGTTGGACCGCGGAACCATCCCACGGTCTGTCACCACTCTGTACCGTGCATCACATACTACCATGCTGCCCGCCGACTTTGGAGCGCGGAGGTGGGACTTCCGCGCTCTCAGGGCGTTCGTGTGTCGGTCTGGCGCCCAGTTCTATGTCTATTCGTGCCGGCACGTTAGGTGCAAGGTCGAGAGCGGCTAACTTGCCACCACAACGGATGCGAACGTGTTGAGCAACGCTGCACAGGACGCTCACGGTAACGGTATGCAGCGACAGCGTATGGATGGTGGCGCGGACACGTTCCTCCGGACACGTGATTTCGACAGGGAACGGGTTCAGCTTGCCTCCTGGGGCTTGGAGCAGGAACGATGCCGGGAACATCAGTTGCTCGGCACGAATGGCGGCGCGGTAGGCGTCGAGCGGTCTTCCTCGCTCCAAGAGCGTCCTGGCCAGTTGGAGACGCATGCGAGCGTGCTCGTTCGTCCAGGGGTCTCGATCCTTCGCAGTGAGGGACTCGAGAATGTCCTCCGCATCCTGGAGATCCGCAACGCAGAGACTGCGCCATCGCTCCAGTCGCACGTCAGCGAGGGCAGTGATCCGTGCAACGTGTCGCGCGGTGAGTCGTCCGGAAGCTGGGTCCTGGACCGCGACAGCATAGCGCTGCCCTGGCTGCAGAGCGAACATGAGGGGAAGGTGCGCGGAAACCTGGATGGGCTCGGGGCGAACGTGGGGTACGGCGACTGTTACGGATACGCTCCGTTCAGGCCTCTCGTCCAGCGTGCGGATCGTCATGCGTACCAGACGGACCTCCGGCGGTACACTCCCGAGGATTGTAGCGAGCACGTTCACTCCGAAGGCATCCGCGTCGGCCCGGAAGGTCCTCTCCACTAGTTCATTGTTCATCTGCACGCTCGTCTCTTCACGGACAAGCGCGAGCGGCTGGCTTGCCTTGCCGATCCTGTCCGCCACGTCGGCCAGGATGTTCCGTATGTGGGGCCGGTGGTGCCAGTTGTAGAGAGTCGCGTAGCGTGCACCGTGGGCATAGGCCGCCAATAGACATGCTTGGAGTTGAGCGTCATCCGCGCCCGTGCACTCCAGATTGGGTAGAGCAATGCGTCCGCGTTCACGCTCCTTGATCAGCCATGGCAGCATGGTCGCACCCGACCAGTACTCACCGCCGCTTCGTCCATCCCGCACGTACCCAACCTCGAGACCGGGTCTGAGGGGGTTGACCCCGCGCATGGGAAAGACCGGCATGGCGTAAGGTTCGGTAAAGATGTTGCGTCGGACTAGGTCTTCGGCGAAGGCGGGTCCCGCTGGCGTTGCTTTGATGGGTTCAGGCGGTATCGATT
Organism: Chthonomonadales bacterium; assembly: GCA_037443035.1. Lineage (GTDB taxonomy): Bacteria > Armatimonadota > Chthonomonadetes > Chthonomonadales > CAJBBX01 > JABWBA01. The sequence goes on along the minus strand of JBBIPC010000023.1, from coordinate 19,526 downwards.
CGCCCAGCCAGTCCACGATTGTCTGCTGCCAGCGCGCCAGGTTCTGATGCAGCCACCACCGCTCGTTGCGATCCAGTCCATTCGTCGGATCGAGGATGATCCCATCGGCCATGGCATCCGCGACGACGAACGGGTTGAAGTCGGCAAGGAGCGCATTCCGAGGTTTTCCGCCGTTGTACTGGGTGTAAGCGCTATCGTCCACGCCCTTGGCCCAGTAGACCGTCTCCTCGCCGGTAGAGATCTCGCCTGGAAACAGATGGGCCAGTCCCCACCGTCCCAGAGTCTCGCGGACGTTCAGCCATGCCGTCACGGCCTCGCGGAGACGCGCCCGTCGGAACTGGTTGAGTCGAGGATGATTGAACGTGAGCCACGGCGTGTTCCCCCAGCGGTTGGGTACCGAGAGACCGTAACGCACGTCGTAACGATCGCCAAGGAGCGGCTTCAGACCTGGCTCTTCCGTGTTGTCGTCCTGGTCCCAGGTGATCTGCTGATAGGGCACGTCCGTGAAGGTTCCGCCGGCCCCATCGGGTACGCCCGTGGGGATTCCGGCCCAGTGCATCTGCGGGAGAACGCGCAGCGGGAAGCGCGAGGACGCTGCAAGATCGCCGAACTGCCTCATGGCAGCGTATTGCTCGGAACGGTTACGGCGGCAGAAGTTGTAGAGGACGGCTGCTTGGGGCACGAACCATTCCGAGGTGGGGATACGTTCCTCGATGGCGTCCATTTCGGAACGGTCTATGGCGAAGCCGCTGCCTCTGGAGGAGAGGAGGGCCAGACCCATGCGGTAACGGGTGTCGCCGGCCGGGGTCATCGCTGCCTCGTCCGTTATCTTGTACGCGCGAATACTATCCAGAACGATAGGAAACGCGTTGCGCCAGCCTGCGCACACTCTCACCGTTACCGATGGGGCTCGACCGTCGTACTCGACGAAGGCCGTGCGAGTGGCTCCAGCTCCAGGATCTACGTAGACCTCCGATGCGAGTTCGAGTCCGTCGGCTTCCACGGTATAGCTCTGAGGGCGTCCGTGGTGTTCTGGCATGGTCGCCCAGCGGATAGCAATGGCCGTCGCATCTGGAGAAGCAGCGCGGAGACGAACGTAGACGACGCCTCCCGGCTGGATGGCCAGTCCGCGAACAGGCAGGCGCAGTCGTCCGAACGTAGCCCGCTTGGCATCTGGTTGTGCTCTGATCCACCGAACGCGATGGGCGATTCTCTCGGAAGGGATCCACATGCGAACGGAGTCGACAAAGTCCGTAGCCGCGCTCGTCCTAGACGACGATAGGAGAGGCGGCGCTGCACGTGTGGGAGATGCGATCGGACCTCCGCCCTTCGGTACAGCTAACACGAGAAACGCCACCAGAGCCATACGCGACCCCCTGGTGAGCAGGTTCACCGAACGCGCTCCGTACGGAGTTTCCTCAGGGGCGGCCCGCAACCGCCGGTGGACGGGAGGTGCCCTGCGGTGTGAATGGCATGCGCGTTACGAGCAGGGCGTCGGCAGCGAACGTGTAGGCTCCGGTTGCGGACGCACGATCGGTCACGCGGAGCGTCAGCGTATGGTTGCCGGGTTTGAGCGCTACCTTGCCCAGTTCCATCCAGACCAACTTGCCGCCAAGAAAGATATCCCCCACTGCCTTTGCCTCCGTGGACACGTGGGTTTCACCTGTATCCACGACCCAGGCGAAGGGAGAGACGCCAGGGGACGGCGGCGAACATGCCAGCCAGACTGTGTACGTATCGTCGGCGGGCGCTCGGAAGGTGAGTTGGAACGAGTAACCGTCCCGAGGCGGAGTGCTAGAGGTGTTCAGCGAGAGATACATGCCTCCGGAGGCACCGCCATCCGGCACCACTTCGGTGAAGGTCTGGACCGCCGCCCGTTCTACTTCGCGCCAGGAATAGGGTTGCATCAGTTCGACGATTCCCGCCAGAGCCTGTTGGCACAGTCCGAAGGCTGCGGCCATGTCCCGACGCCGGTAACGCGCCTCGGCCGTTTCGAGCATGTAGCGGAAGTCCTGGTTCGGTATCTTCTCTGCCTGGGCCTGGGCCACCAGTGCGCGCAGCTGTCGCAGGGAATCCTCGACGGCTTCGATAGGAAACACCTCCTGGCCCTGGGTGTTGAGGAGAACCGGCATCTCGCTGACAACGAGCCGCGCCATGCGCTGCTTGACGTCTGGCTTGATGGGCACCGGCACGCCGTCGGCGGTTGTGGCCTGGAGCTTCCTGGGATCGGCGATATGGAGGTGCGTTTCCCTGGAGCCGGCGCGGGACCAGATGACGACGACGTCCTGTCCCTGAAGGGTGATGACGTAACCTCCGTAGAATGGCCCGTAGTCCAGTGCTCGGCCAGGAGCTAGTGACGGCACCCACCAGATGGAGCCATTGCCGATGGGGCCTGACGGTACATAGCCTGCAGCAGCGGCCGGGAATGGGAGGGTGCGCGGACCGCCTGCAGGGACACTGCCTGACGATGTCACGCGGCTCGCATACTCTCTCATCCAGTCCAACTGTTCGGGGGATGTCACGAGATCGGCGTAGACCGATGCCATAGCTGCCGGAGAGCGGAGCCCGCGCACGAAGATACCACGCGCTCCCGCGCCGATGAGCCAGTCGAGTTCGCGGAAGAGGGCTTCGCGGGATGCGTACCCTGGCCGCCCCCCAGCTCCAACAGGATCACATGTCTCCGTCGCGAGGAACCAGACCGTCCGGTCGGTGTCCGTTACCTGGCTGTATGCCGAGCTTACGCTGCCCTGGACCAGCCGTGTGCCTGAGCCATACGAAACCGCACCAAGACCATCTAGCCCTCCGCGGTTGGCTGCTTCAGTGAACATGCGGTGTTGGATGGTGTGGGAGAAGACGACGGGGACATCTGCGACTTCCCGTTTGAGGAGGTGTGAGACAGCCTGGAGATAGTAGGCCAGCGATTGATCGCGACACTCTGCGAGATCCGCCCAATAGCGCGATGCTGCGCCTCCGATCTGCAGCAGCTTGCCGCTTGCCGTGTCCAGCATGTACGGGACACCCTTGTTGCGGTACCAGAGGGGCACGAGGGACGCAGCTTTGCGAAAATCGGTGATGTCTTTGTCCACCAGCGACCATGCCGTGGCCAGAGCGGCTGGGGAGGGATACTTGCGCGCCAAGTAGGCCTCGAATTCCAGGCGCCAGGATGGTGTGTCTGGCACGAGATAGGCGGCCTCGCCGGGGAGGCCAACCTTCTCGCCTAGGGGATCCAGGAAGAAACGGAGCCCTGGACCGAACCGCACTTGGCTCAGCACCTGCAACAAGCGGTCACGGTAGACGTCGAATCCGCTCCATATGTCGGGCAGCGATCCTTCCAGACCAGGCTTGAGCTCTTTGCGGGGGTAGAGAAGCGCGACAGTACGTTCGGCTGCACGATTGTCCACCGTGACGGAAATACGGCCCGATCTTGCCAGAACGCGTCCCGACCCCAGGATATGGGTGCCGTCGCGACTATCGGCGATCACGTACCAGGCCGAGTCGGTGTCGGCCGCGTCCCAAGCTGCTTCGGAGCCGGTAGTCAGGTCGGCGATGCGATAGGCACCCGGATTCACGACAAGGCCGGTGAGAGTGCTCGCGACACCCGCCCCGAAGGCAATGCCGTACCGGAATCCCGAGGTTTCCAGGTGGTCTACGAGACGCTGCCACGATTCGGGCTTCGCCTGGACAGGGCTGATGACGGGGTCTATGAGGATGTCGGTGATTCCTCGGCTCTTGATGAGCGCGAGGTCTTGGGCATCAAGGTTCCAGTTGTCCTCCGTGGGTGCATCGGCGATGTATCGGGGCACAAATCGCCCACCGACGGGCAGATACGGTTGACCGTCCCAGACCAGCATATGGCCGGCGTTGACGTGCCAGCTATGACCATTGCCGCTCCGGTCGGTGTAGGTGCCGGACGCTGCTGGCTTCTGGGCACCGGGTAGGACCTTCGGAGCGAAGAGCCATATCACGACGACGAGCAAGAGCAATGCGCGTCTTCGGTTCACCGGCCCCGTCCTCCCCGAGTGCGTGCCTCATCCACGGGCGAGGTTTCTCCGTCCAGTGCGTTCCCGAGTCGCGACGCTACATCCCGTTCGTCGGCATACCTGGAAGCGAAACGGGATGTAGCATGTGCGCATCTAGCTAGATCTCCCTGGCGCCATGGTGGCCCAGTACCTACCTCCTAGGCCGAAACCGGGCCCTTACCGTGTCGTCGTCATCGAGACCATCGTCCTTGCGGCCGTGAGGTTGCGGCCGTGCCCGCTCGGGCCGTTGGGAATGGCCCCCACGCTCACCACGCGAAGGTCCGTGGTGGGGCTTCGATGGCGACGACGTCCGCTCGCCGGACGGATCGAACGGCTTATCCAGACCAACAGCGGTGAGATTGACACGGCCCTGGGAGTCCACTTCGATGACCCGCACTCGTATCTCGTCGCCGATCTTGACCACTTCGTCGGGCCGGCGGATCGGACGATCGGACAGCCGTGCGGTATGGACCAAGCCCTCTTTCCCGGGCGCGAACTCGACGAATGCGCCCATTCCCATGATGCGTGTCACGCGGCCGGTGAACTCACTGCCTACCTCGACCTCTGCGCCGATGGCCTTGACCGCTGCAGCAGCCCGTTCGCCCGCTTCTGGGTCGGCGGCCGCGACGTAGATGGTTCCGTCTTGTTCGATACTGATGCTGGCGCCGGTATCCGCTTCGAGCTTCTTGATGTTCTTGCCGCCGGGTCCGATGAGCTCGCCGATTTTGTCCGGGCTGATGTGGACCGTGATCAATCTGGGCGCGTGTCGGCTGAGCGTGGGCCGCGGAGCGGGGATTGTGTCGAGCATCTTCTCGAGAATGTGCAGCCTGCCGGCGCGGGCCTGGTCAAGCGTCGCTTCGATGATTTCCCGACGCAGTCCGCGGATCTTCGTGTCGAGCTGGATGGCGGTGATGCCTGCGGCTGTCCCCGCGACCTTGAAGTCCATGTCGCCGGAGAAATCCTCCATGCCCTGGATGTCGCTGAGGATCGCGAACCGGTCATCTCGGGTGATCAGACCCATAGCGATGCCGCTGACGGGGGCCTTGATGGGCACGCCGGCGTCCATGAGGGCCAGCGTAGAGCCGCATGTTGCGCCCATGGATGTGCTGCCATTGGACTCCAGCACCTCTGACGTGAGCTGGAGGGTGTAGGGGAATTCCTCACGGGGAGGGATGACGCCGAGCAACGCTCGTTCTGCGAGGCAACCGTGGCCGATCTCTCGTCTGCCCGGACCGCGCAACGGTCTCGTTTCGCCCACGGAAAACGGCGGGAAGTTATAGAAGTGCATATAGCGCTTCTCGAGGTCGCCCTCGAGCCCATCTATCTGCTGGGCGTCGTCCGTCGATCCCAGGGTTACGGTGGTAAGCACCTGGGTCTGGCCACGTGTGAACAATCCGGAGCCGTGGCACCGTGGTAGGAGGCCGACCTCGCAGGAGATGGGCCGAATCTCATCCAGCTTGCGCCCATCGGGTCGTATGCCCTCTTCGATGATGAGAGCACGGACCTGCTCCTTGATGACCTTATCCACGGCGGCTTCGAGGGGCACCATGGGATCCTCGAAGTCCGCTGCCAGACGCTCGACGATTTCGTCCTTCAGCTCACTGAGGCCCGACTCCCGTGCTGCCTTGTCTGGGTTCTGGATAGCTGCGCGAAGCTCGGAGCCCGTCTTGGCGCGGACGACTTCGAGGACGTCCTCGGGTACCGTGACGAGTACGACGTTGCGCTTCGGCTTGGCGGCTTCCCCGGCCAGTTGGCGCTGCAATGCGCACTGCTCGCGGATGACTCCGTGGGCGAGGTCAATGGCGTGCAGGATGTCCTCCTCGGTCGCCTCGTTGGCACCGGCTTCGAGCATGTTGATCAAGTCTTCGGTGCCGGCAGCGATGAGATCGAGATCGGCAGCCTCCATCTGTGCAACGGATGGGTTGACGATCCATTCACCTGCGACTCGACCGATGCGCACGCAGCCTATAGGCCCGTTCCACGGGATATCGCTGACCATGAGAGCCGCCGACGAGGCCACGACGGCCAGGACATCGGGCGGGAACTCGAGGTCTACGGACAAGGGAGTGCAGATCAGCTGGACCTCGTTGCGCATTCCCTGGGGGAACAGCGGTCGGATGGGACGATCGATCAATCGGCTGGTGAGGATGGCCTTCTCGCTGGGTCGGCCGCCTCGCTTGATGAAGCCTCCGGGTATCTTGCCGACGGAGTATTTGCGCTCTTCGTAGTCACAGGTCAGTGGGAAGAAATCCAGTCCCTCTCGAACGGCTGCGGCCATCGTTGCCGTAGCCAGGAGGACTGTGTCGCCGGCTCTGAGCCAGCATGCGCCCCCCGCTTGCCTGGCAACTTTTCCTGTCTCGAAAGATAAGTGTTTGCCGCCGGGGGCGCCTTCAACTTTGGTTGTCAACTTGTTCTCCTGGGGTACTCATCATGCGGTCCGCTTCGCAGTCGGCGTATCGGACGGCGAAGCGGACCACGGGTGGAAGTGACTGCCCCAATGCAAGCGCGGTCCGCGACTCGGACCGCGAAGCGGACCAGAGGCGGAAAAGCAGCTTCCGCAGTCCATGTGCGTTGGACCGGACTAGATCTTGCTCCGGATACCGAGGCGGCTCACCAGTGCGCGATACCTGCCGATGTCTTTCTTGCTCAGGTAGTTGAGCAATCGGCGGCGGCGGCCCACCATCATCATGAGGCCGCGGCGCGAGTGGTGATCGTGCTTATGGATCTTCAGGTGCTCGTTGAGCTGATTGATCCGCGCTGTCAGTAGCGCAACCTGTACCTCGGGCGACCCGGTGTCCGTCTCGTGTGTTCTATTTTCCTCGATGATCGAGGTTCTCTGCTCCCGAACCAGCGGCACTCTCCGGGATCCTCCTCTCTTCCTCTCGTTCGTTAGCAGTATAGCCCAAAGTAGCGGCCAGCCGTCAAGCAGCGCCCCGACGTACTGCACACAGAGTGCGGAGGAGAGTTGCCGGTCGTCGAGAAGCCCCAGGCGACGATACCGGTCGTTGAGTGCCCCGATAGCCATCGGGGTGTATCGAAACGACCGGGATGGGGTGGTATGCGGAGGATCGGTGGTTTCGATACGTCCCGACAACGGCATGCCGGGACTACTCGACTACCGACTGTCCCGATGGCGAACAGGACTACTCGACCACCGTACGTTGCGATCGTGATCGGGAATACCCAACCACCGCACGCTAGCGGGTCTAGCGGCCGAGAATGTTGCCGCCGCCTAGGTCGTCGCGGATATCGAATTCCTTGCGGAGCTTGAACTTGTCGCAGACGGCGGCCAGCGCGTCATCGGCCGCGCTGCACGCGTCGGCTACCTCCTTGGATGCTGATCCCAGTCCTGATCCCTGCATCTGGGTGAGGGTGTCCAGCGCCTTCTGGGGGTTGCCGGACATGGCCTCGCTGAAGCTCTGCCCAACGCGGCTCATGGCGGCGCTGGTGCTACCGAGGAGGGCATAATAGCGCTCGCGGAGCTCAGCACACGGAGGCGGTACGGGCTTGGGGTAGTTCAGGAACCTCGCAGTAAGCTGCTGCCACTGACCGGCCCATGTATCGATCGTATGTTGGAATCGTTGGTAGACCTCCCTGTACTTCTGTTCAGGTTCGTTGGTGGTCCAGTCGGCCATGGCGCCAGCGTAGGTCAGATCTCCGCTTTGTTTGAGGAGCTCTCCGAGCTGGGTTCGGCTGAGGAGCACACGCTGCTTCTCGATCTCCTTGATGAACTTGAGGTACTCGATGATGTCCGTGGGCTCAGGCTGTTGCTGAGGCGCTAGGCCAGGGGCTTCCGCGAGAGGACCGGCGGGGCCGACTCGGCCGGCGCTCTCCGTGAGGGGGGCAGGTGGTGCCTGCTGGCCTACCGCCTGGACTACCCTGCCGGAGGGTGAGAACGCTCGCCAGCCGAAGTAACCCGCCAGGGCCGCCAGGGCGATGGCGACCGCCGTCATGGCGATCATCCCTTTCCTCGATGCACCGGAATGGGTACGAGATGGAAGAGGCCGGACGGCTGCGCCCACGCGCACACCGCACTTCGCGCAGTACTCGGCTCCTCCGGGCAGTTCGCTGCCGCACGAGACGCATTTCACAGCCTGGGCCCTCCTCTCTCTGGCTAGCTCCTTATACAATGGACTCATACCCCTCGTCAAGGCGCCGGGTTTCCCTGTACGTGTGCAGTATGCCGTAGTGCTGGTGCCGTGCTGTAGGGGCGATCGCGTATACTGCAGTAAGCAAGGATTTCTGGGAGGTCAACGATGTTGCGAATGACGCCTCTGATGGCAGTCGTGCTCGTCCTGCTGCCGTCTGCGGGTAGCAGCCAGACGTCCGCGTCTCCGCGCGTGTGGACAGTGGCTGGACGGGAGGTACTCCGGATCCGCGTGACAGTCGGGGATCTGACGCCTGACAAGCGTGTGGACCTCTACGATGGCCGGCTGACCGAGATACTATCCAACGTCGAGCGTCCTATCGGCGTGGCCGACATTACCATGCGGCAAGCGGGGAAGGCCATGGCATTGCTGGTATGTGACGAGCTGCTGGTGACGGTGCTTCCCGAGGATGCCGCCGCCAACAAGACGACCGTGGAGAAGCTGGCGCGCATTTGGCTGAGCAATCTGCGGAAGTCGGTGCCCCTCCTTTCACCCCGTGTCAATCGTCAGGGCGCATAAGGACCTTTGTGCAGCGGCGGTAGCGCTGGCGCTTCTGGCAGCCATCGCTTGCCCCGCTAGCCGTTCGCATCGCGTTCTAGGCGAAGACTCCGCATGCGCCATCAAGTATGTGCTCGTGCCGAAGCCAGCCGTAGCTCAGAACGAAGCAGTGACGCAGGTGCGAATGACCGTCGCGCGCCATGGGGGCAAGCCGTTCACTGTGGAGATGCCGGTCTGGACGCCCGGCGAATATCGGGTGCAGAATCATGGCCACAATGTGCGGAGCATCGGCGCGACAGGTGGCAGCGTTTCGATCGTCGCTGAGGGCGTCACGGGCGCATGGCGTGTAACTCCCGAAAGCGCGGCACCGGTCGTGGTGGAATACGCTTTGCCCAACGTCCGCCCGGGAGTGTTCACCGAGAATGTCAACGTCAGGCGCCGGGATGCGTTCTACAGTGGGCCGGCGACGTTCCTGTACGTTGCAGGACGGAAGGACGAACCTGTAGACCTACGGGTGCAGGCGCCAGAGGGATGGGAGGAGGCGCTGACGCCCCTGGACCGGGAGCCAGATGGCGCGTACGTCGCGCCGGATTACGACGCTCTCGTTGATGCGCCGATCCTCGTCGGCGATCGGCTGACCCGCACGTTCGACGCTGCCGGCAAGAAGCACGTCATCGCGTTCTTCGGTGCCTATCAGGGTGTCGACCACAGGGCGTACGAGGCCGCGTTCCGGGCGATCGTCCAGGCAGGGCGCAGCTACATGGGAGAGTTGCCCTACGACCAGTACGTGTTGTTTCTGGACATGGGTGGGAGGGGCGGCGGCCTGGAACACAGCAATGCGGCGAGACTGGCCTTACCTCCCGACGTGCCCGCACGTGAAGCAGCGCGGTTCATCGCCCACGAGTTCTTTCATCTGTGGAACGTGAAGCGGATACGGCCCGAGCCGTTAGGTCCGTTCGACTACCGAAAGCCGCCCCGTACCCGGAACCTGTGGTTCTGCGAGGGAGTGACCGAGTACGTTGCAGGGCTATTGGCGCTTCGTGCCGGATTAGTCACGGAAGCTGAGTATCTGCAGAGCGTGGCGTCGGGCATTGCCGCGTGGTACGGCTCCAGCGGCAGGCGGCGAATCACTGCGGACATGGCCAGCCTGCATATCTGGGACGAGGGACAGAGCACTGGAAACGGCGGGGTGTCGGTGTACACCAGTGGCGAGATGATCGGCATGTGCCTGGATCTGAAGCTGCTGCACGAGTCTGGGGGCAAGACAGGACTCCGGGATGTCCTCCACGACCTAATGGCAAGGCATGCACCGCCGAAGCCAGGCTATGGCGAGGATGGTGTGCGGCAGGCGTGCATCCGCGCTGGCGGTCCAGGCATGGGCCCGTTCTATGACAAGCTGTGCCGTACTACGGAAGAGCTACCCATGGCCGAATGCCTGGGCTATGCGGGCCTTCGGCTCAGCCGGTCGGAGTGGGGCGGGTTCGCGGTGAGTCCCAATCCCGCGGCTGTCGAGAGCCAGGTTCGCCTGAGGCACGCCTGGCTGTACGGCCAGTAAGCTTCAGCAGCCCGGTCTGCGGGCCAGTTCTCAGGGAAGATGACGATCTACCTTGCCGGTGAGACTGGGGCCCTGCGTGGGACCGAAACCGACATTGTCGCGCCACGAGAGCTGGATCTCGTCTCCCGAGCGGATGGTCATGGTCCTGACGAAGGGAGTCTCGTAATAGGCGATGGTAAGGACGAGGGTGGCCGCGTCCGTCCACGTCCAACGTGATGCGATCTTCGCTGACGGCGTGCCGTCGAGGCTTGTCGTGCCGCGAACCCACTGGCGTTCGCCAGCCGATATCCTGTGGGCACCTTTGACTGTGCTCAGCATCAGGTCAAGGCGATCGCCTTCGATGGTCAAGCGCGCGGCTGTGATGCCTCGATCGTTGGTAGTGATGCGGTATGTCTGATCCAGGATCTTCCGCGTGGCAGGCGCATTGGTAGCACTTGCCGGCAGAGGGATCTCCAGGGCAGCGAGGCGACGGCGCAGACGTTCATCCGCGTCGGCAGGTTTCGTCTTGCCCATGCTCATGGCGGGCAGGAGATGGTCCCAGACTGCGTTGAGCACGGCCTGCATGTCTGTAACACCGCTCGTGATTGCCAGGATGGCGTCCTGCTCCGGCATGACGATGCAATACTGGCCGAAGGCTCCGTCACCCCGGTACGCGCCGTGGCGACAGCGCCAGAACTGATAGCCGTAGCCCTGGGCCCAATCGCTGTTGGGGTCTTGGCCGTTGGAGACTTGCTTCGCTGTCGCCTTCTCGATCCATTCGGCGGGCACGATGCGGCGGCCGCGCCAGAGACCCTGCTGGAGATAGAGTAGGCCGAAGCGTGCGATGTCTTCGGTCTTGATGCTGAGGCCCCAGCCTCCTGTATCGATGCCCATGGGGCACGTTTCCCACGTCATGCCGTGGATGCCCAAGGGTGCGAAGAGGCGTGGCGTCAAGTAGTCCAGGAGCCTCGTACCGGTCAGCTTCTGGATGATGGCGGAGAGCATGTACGTGGCGCCACTGTTGTAGACGAAATGGGTTCCTGGCTCGTGTTCTACGGGCAGGGAGAGGAAGGCTCGGACCCAGTTCCTATCGTTGGCGCGTACAGTGCGATCCAGGGTGTCCTGGTCATGTCCGGTGGTCATGGTGAGCAAGTGCTTGACGCGCATGGCTCTCAGGTTGGCATTGGGACTAGCCGGAGCCTGCTCGGGGAAGAAGTCCACGACGCGATCCTCCACTGTCAGGCGGCCTTCCGAGACAGCGAGACCTACAGCGGTGGACGTGAAGCTCTTGCTCAGCGAAAACAGCATGTGCGGGCTTCTCGGGGCGTACGGGCGCCACCATCCTTCAGCCGCGACTTTGCCGTGGCGAACGAGCATGAAGCTATGGAGACCTCCGACTTTCTCCTCCACAGCGTCGAGGAATCGGAGCACACCTTCCGATGCCACGCCGACCGATCCAGGTGACGTTCTAGCGAGACCTGAGTTGGACTGTTCGTTCATACCGATTGCTTCCTTGTCCAAGAACCATGCCGCGGTCCCAGCAATCGCAGTTGCCAGCGCCTGCCGCCGCGAAAGTTTGTGCAATGAATCCACGTGGGGATACCTCCGATGCGTGTATGATACACTCGCGGTGGTCTCGCTTGAGTCAGAGACATCAGCAGCTTTTCCAGAAGCCTCGTGCAGCTCGACCGGTCGTTGAGTAGCCCGACGCGAAG
>JBBIPC010000023.1:4254-7512 GCA_037443035.1 Chthonomonadales bacterium | reverse complement strand
GCTTTTCCAGAAGCCTCGTGCAGCTCGACCGGTCGTTGAGTAGCCCGACGCGAAGCGTCGGGGCGTATCGAAACGACCGGCTTGGATGTGGTGGCATGCGGAGGGTCGGTGGTTTCGATACGTCCCGATAGCCATCGGGACTACTCAACCACCGCGGGTGGCGCCGCGAGAAGCGGCGGCTACACGTTGCGCGTGCATCTCCGAGCGGTAGCGTGCGGATGCGTTACGGCCTGGGGAAACGCCTGCGCTGACGTTGCTGGCTTACGGCCGCAGGCCGTGTAGCCGCGGGTTCTCGCCGCGCGATCATACATCCATGGAGGTTGTGGAGGTCTGGGTACGACCCCGCGCTGGCCGATCGTGGCGTGTCCCGACGCGAAGCGTCGGGCTGTATCGAAACGACCGGCCTGGATGTGGTGGCATGCGGAGGGTCGGTGGTTTCGATACGTCCCGATAGCCATCGGGACTACTCAACCACCGAAGGTCCCGACCGGGATAAGGACTACTCAACCACCGAGTCGCGCGGCGGAGGCTGCATGTCATACTGGTTCCGGATTCGCTGCAAGACGAAAGGAGTATCAGCATGCTACACCCCATCCTTCGTTCCATTCTGTGCACCGTGGCAGCCACATGCTGGGTTGCTGGTGCGCACGGTCAAGACCAGGTTCCTGTACCTCCGCCCAAGGCTTCCAACGTTGTCGTACTCTTCTCGGGTAAGTCCGACGAGCTGGCTGCTAACTGGGTCAAGAGGGGCAGCGGCGAGCCCGCGGCATGGAAGATCGAACGCGATGCCATGGTCGTGGGCGGAGGCGACATCATGACGAAGGAGGAGTTTCGGGACTTTCACCTCCACGTGGAGTTTCGCTGCCCGGACATGCCCAACGCCACCGGCCAGGGCAAGGGCAACAGCGGCATAGGACTACTGGGACGGTACGAGATCCAGGTGCTCGACTCCTATGGGATCGAGGTGCCTGGCAAGGGCGACTGCGGTGCGGTGTACGACAAGTCCGCCCCACTGGTGAACGCCTGCCGACCGCCCATGGTATGGCAGACGTACGATATCATCTTCCGTGCACCGAGGTTCGATGGTAACAGCGTGATGACAGAGAAGCCGCGTGTGACCGTGCTCCAGAACGGCATCGTGATCCAGAACAACGTGGAGATCGAGGGCATGACCGGCATTCAGTGGCAGAAGGAGAAGGAACCGGCGCCAGCAGGACCCATCGTGGTGCAGGACCACGGGAACAAGGTGGAATATCGCAATATCTGGATCGTGCGTCTGCCCGAGAAGGGTTCCGACAAGTACTGAGATCGGCGGCGCGACGCCTGAGACAAGGAGACAGGTAGACGTATATATACTATTGGAGGGGCCGGTTGGTTGACGGAGGACGGCGGTTCTGGTACACTGCACCATGTCTAAGGCGGATCCCATCCTGTAGGAGGCCCTTCCATGAGTCTTGACGACTACTCCGATGTGCCCGAGTACTACTGTGACTCGGTGAACTTCATGACGAACATCTATGGTTTCGCGCTGGACTTCGGCGTTATGGTGGCCCAGGACGAGCCGCCGAAGACGCAGGTCCGTGTGCGAATGAGCCCGCAGCACGCGAAGATCATGAGCCTGCTGCTTCGCAAGAATGTGCAGGAGTACGAGAAGCGCATCGGCACGATCATCTTGCCGGAGGGTCTGTACCGGGATCTGGGCATCGAGGATGACATGGCCGAAGACTGACATCTAGGCCATATCGAGCAGAGCAGGTCCGACTCCGACTTCGGCTTTGTCCGGGGCCGGGGCCGGGCCTTTCTTTTCGCAGCAGAGAAGGAGTGGGCATGTTCTCCGTGGCGGAGGAAGTTCGAAAGCAGGTGGCGCTGGACGATCTGGCCAGGCATGAGCGCATGCGCAGCGCATGGGTTGCGTACCACGGAGAGACTCCCGGATGCCTTTCCAGTCGGCCGGGACAGTCAGATGACAATGTGAAGCCGAACTATGCGCGGGTGGTCGTGGACAAAGGCGTTAGCTTCCTATTCGGTGGAGGCATAGACATTCGTACAGGTAATGGCGCTCCCTCCGGCGCCCAGGAGTGGCTGACACGTGCCTGGACGCGCAATGGCATGGAGACACTGCTCCACCGGCTGGCCATGAACGGAGCGGTCTGCGGGCACGCGTTCGTCAAGCTTGTCGGTGCTGGAACGCCTGGGCAGCCACCGAGGCTGATTGTGCTGGATCCCATGACGGTCCGGGCAACGTGGGAGCCAGACGACTGCGAGAGGATCGTCCGGTACGACGTGGAGTGGGTCGGCCTGGATACCGTGACCGGAAAAGCGGCTGCATTCCGACAGAGGATCACGCGGCGGCGCGATGGGCGGCCTGGCTGGTTCCTTGTGGACCAACGGTCCGACGGCGACGCTCGGCAGTGGCGCACGGTCCGTACGGAGACCTGGCCGTACGGGTGGTCTCCCATCGTATCGTGCCAGAACCTGCCGGTACCCAACGCGTTCTGGGGGCTGAGCGATCTGGAACCCGACGTGCTGCACCTGTGCCGAGCGATGAGCTTCGTGTTGTCCAATGCCATGCGCATCGTCCGGTTGCATGCCCATCCGAAGCTGTGGGGCAGCGGGTTCCATGCCGAGGATCTGGCTCTGGGTCCGGAGGACGTCACGGTACTGCCAGCTCGGGATGCGGCGCTCCATATTCTGGAAATGCAGGGGGACCTGGGCTCCTCGCTGGACCTATTCCGGCGCATCAAGGATGCGTTGCACGAGCTGACACGTGTGCCAGAGATCTCGGCTGGGGCTCTGAACGCCCTTGGGCGTGTCTCGGGTGTTGCGTTGCGTGTGCTCTATCAGCCGCTCATGGAGAAGACCCGCACGAAGCGGATGCTGTATGGCTCGCTGATCCGGGAGGTGAGCGTGCGGATGCTGGAGATGGGCGGTTTCGGTACCGACGTTCCGGTGGAGGTGCATTGGCCGGCCGTCGCACCAACGGATCCGTACGAAGACGCTCGGACGGCGCTGATCTATGCTCAGCTCGGCATGGGCGCAGAAGACGTGTTGCGGAGGATTGGCGTGAGTGGGGAAGGCAGCGGTTCGTAGCGTGTATGTCTCGTAGCGCAGGCGTCCTCGCCTGCATCGTAGGACTCTCGGTTGCGCCGCGTGGGGCTGGTGGGTCCGGTGGTTGAGTAGTCCCAACATGCCGTTGTCGGGATGTATCGAAACCACCGGCGGCATGGAGCAGGGCGTTCTCTGGATCAGTTGTTGGTC
>JBBIPC010000023.1:0-4154 GCA_037443035.1 Chthonomonadales bacterium | reverse complement strand
CCGACGCTTCGCGCCGGGCTACTCAACGACCGGTTGCGCCGTGGCGCTCAATGACCGGTGAAGCCGTGAGACTGGACGACCGGTTTCGTCGGGTGGGGGTGGGGATGCACTGGGTTGCCGTAGAGAAGCCCAACCTCGCGGGTTCTCGCCGTGTGAGGGACGGGCGGGTGAGGAGGATGGGAGGGAGGATGCCTGGGAAGTTCCACTTGATGCAGGTCTATGTTGCTGCAGGGCTGGCCGGGCTGATCGCGGTGCTCTACGTGTTCGCACCGAACGACAAGAGCGCGCTGCTGGGCGGAGCCGTAATGACGCTCATTGGCTTCGTGGTCGGCAAGTTCAGCAACGGATACGGCAAGAGAGAAGGAGATGCATGATGGCATGGATGCGGCGTCTGCGGGCAGCGTCGCGGCTGATCGTGGACTGGGACGTGTTCAAGCACGCGTTCGATGAGATGATGCAGGACGAGGGGTTTCGCAGGCGGCTGGAGGCTGTGTTGGCTACGGAGCCGATACTGACGGCGTATGCCACGACACTCAAGGCTCTGTGGGCACCGGTCGAACGAGATCTGAGGGAGTTGCGCTGATGGGGAGCTATACAGGCCGACAGGGGAACAAGTCGGATCCTGCCACCCATGCGTTCGGTATCACGCCCAGCGACGGCGTGGATCTGAGCAACTGGGCTCTAGCGTTGTACGTGGGTGGTGGTGGTGATGTGAAGGTAGATACTTGGGGTGGCGAGACTGTGACGTTCGCCAATGTGCAGCCAGGCGTCCTGCCCGTTCGTGTCAAGCGCGTGTACGCGACCGGCACGACGGCAACCGGCTTGGTCGGGCTTTACTGAGATGGGTGCCGCACTGGGTCTTGGTGTGAGGCTTGGCGCGAGCCGTTCAGCCTGGACGCCGGCAGCGATCCTCGGACTGAAGGCGTGGGCGGAATGCAACCGCCCTGTCTACCAGGATCCGGCCATGAGCATTCCGGCAGGTCCTGGAGATCCCGTTGGGGGCGTACCGGATCTATCGGGCGGCGGTGGTCACGCTACGCAGGGAACTACTGCACTGAAGCCGACGCTCGTAGCGTCGGCGTTTCCGTCCGGGCGCTCGGGACTGAGCTTTGACGGTGTGGATGACCGTCTGCTGGTAGCCGGTGTGGGCGCTATATTGAGTGGCGACGACGTGCCCTTCACGGTCGGACTCGTCTATCGGGTAACGGACAGCACCTATCGGGCCATGCAGGGTCTTGGCAATGGCGCCACCGCGACCCCCTATACGATGCTGTATTCCGTATCTGGCACGACGCTGGCCCATTACCGTCGCGACAATGGATCCGTGGCCACTACGCTGTCTGGTCCGGCGGTCACGGTGAATGCAACGCAGGTGGTCGTAGCCAGCTTTGGAGAGATGCCGGGAGTGACGGCGAGGACGATCATCAATGGCACGCTGGAGCAAAGCGGAGCCATGGATGTAGGCACGATGACGGTGGACCGGTTCATCATTGGTGCGGCTGAGCGCGCTGGTACGGTGCTCTACCCCTTCAAGGGGTATATCGGCGCATGGGCTGTCTACAACCGTGCACTCACTGCTGCCGAACGAACGAGCCTGGCGCGGTATCTCATGGCATGGGCGGGTCTTGGAGCATGAGTGCAAGGGGCGGTCCTGCGCGAGAGGCCAGAGGTCGGCGATGAGCGATTACGTATGGAGGCTGCACGTCCTGGTGCCTGTGCGCCAGGTGTCGCATGCGGGAGAGGTTGCGTGCAAGGTACTGCCGGGTGGCGAATCGGAGCGGGCCACGTTCGGCGTGCCTCTGAGGGCTGACTTGAGCTCAGCTTGGGAGGCTGAGGGTTCACCGGTGGTGACCTACATGGGTGCCAGCGTGCTGGTAACGGAGCGTCAGCGCACGGAGCTATTGGGCGCGCTACAGGCTGCCGGCGTGGAGGCACTCTGGGCTGTCCTGCGAGCCGATACGGAGGAAACGGTTGCAGGTGCGCCAGCGCTCGCTCTCGAGGCTGGGCATCCATGGAATTGGGAGGACACTCTCGCCGCTGTGCGTGCGGCGGGTCGTCCGCAAGAGGGGTAGGTCGAGGAGGCATGAATGTATAGCAGCGAAACCGAGGCGGTCAGCGGTCATGCGGAAGATGGCCGGAACGACCACGCAGAGCAGAGGGCCCGCGCCGCAGAGGAGCGGGCCCGATTGCTCGAGGTGCGGCTTGCCGTGGAGCGGTGGGCGCGACGGGCAGGCGTGGTGGACGAGGATGCAGCATTTCGGCTTCTCGACCTGGAGCGTCTGGAGTTCGACGATGGGGGGACGCCGACGAACGTTGAGCAAGTGCTCGGGCAGATGCTCGAGGAGCGACCATGGCTCAAAGGCACACATGAGCGGGAGCCACAGCCCGGCACTGCGGGTGATAGCGATCCCGCGAGTCCGGCCAACCCACCTCGCGACGGCAGTCGCCTGCTGACCCTCGAGGCGATACGGCGCATGAGCCCGGAGGAGATCAACGCCAACTGGACAGCCATCGAGGCGGCGCTTCGCGGACAAGGCACGAAATGAGGATTGCGTCTACGGCCAGAGGGAAAGGAGGCCTAAGTGAGTCTGAATAACTTCATCCCGGAGGTTTGGGCGGCGCGCTTGCTGCACAACCTCCACAAGACGCAGGTGTACGGTCAGCCTGCGGTCATGAACCACGATTACGAGGGTGATATCCGCGGTTGCGGAGACACGGTGCGAATCCATGCCATCGGTCCCATTACCGTTTCGGAGTACGCCCAGAACGCCGATATCGCGGGGCCGCAGACTCTCGCCGATGCGGAGACGACGCTGGTCATCAACCGGGCGCGCTACATCAACTTCCAGATTGACGACGTGGACCGTGCGCAGCAGACGCCGAAAGTCATGGACGCTGCCATGCGCGAGGCAGCCTACGCCCTGGCGGACGAGGCAGACGCCTACCTCGCAGGTCTCCATGCGCAGATAGATACGGGAAACTACATCGGCTCCGAGGCGTCGCCGCAAGTTCCAACTGCGGATACGCTCTACGAGATGCTGGTGGATCTGTCGGTGAAGCTCGACGAGGCGAATGCACCCCGATCCGATCGGTTCTGCGTCATGCCTCCCTGGTGCTATGGCCTGCTGCTCAAGGACGATCGGTTCGTGAAGGCAGGCACTGCGGCCAGCGACCGTGTTCTGCGGAACGGTGAAGTCGGCCAGGCGGCTGGCATGACGATCTACGTCTCCAACAACGTTGCCAACACGAGCGGCGCCAAATACAAGATCATCGCCGGTGTGCCACAGGCGTGGACCTTCGCCCAGCAGATCCGGGAAGTAGAAGCCTATCGGCACCCCTTCCGATTCGCGGACGCCGTGAAAGCACTGCATCTCTACGGGGCCAAGGTAACGCGTCCGTCCGCGTTGGCATGTCTGGTGGCGAGCAAGAGCTAGTCGCGGATGCGTGGGTGCTGAAGAGAGGATCCCGATGGAGTGCCCGGACAGTGTTCAGGGCACTCCGCGTGGCCTCGGTGCAACATAGGCGGCAGCCTCGGTGGATATCGGGGTGGTCTTCAGGGCACTTCGATGTGGAGAGGAGAGGAACATGGCAAGAGATAGCGTTACGATCACGGCTCTGGGCATCAACGACGGCATGGCAGAGCCGGCGGGTACGACCATCGTACCGGCGAACGGTGCGTCCATCGCTGCTGGAGGAGATACGCGGAAGCTCGTGATTCGTGTGACGAACACCCATGGCTCCGATCATGTGGTGACCGTGCGCGCAGGAGCGAACCCTCCAGCGTTTCGGAGGGGCATTGGGGATGCAACGATCACCGTGCCTGCCACGACAGGCGTGCGATATATCACGGTGGAGTCGGCACGGTTTGCCCAGGCGGACGGTGCGATTTGGCTCGATTTCGATAGCGGCATGACGGGCAAGGTGATGGCGTTTCGGCTGCCTGATGAGTTGTGAGACGGTCTGGAGCCGACGCGCCGGCGATTGCGTGCTCCGATGACGATCTGGGTGTACCGAACGCAGCGCATGGCGGGGCAACGAACGGCCGCCCCGCGTCTTGCGCCGCGAGAAGCGGCGGCTACACGGTGTGCGTCCTTGATCGCGGGGGGAACGTCGTGATGCGTTACGGCCGGAGGCCGTGTAGCCGCAGGTTCTTC
>JBBIPC010000022.1:0-65605 GCA_037443035.1 Chthonomonadales bacterium | reverse complement strand
TACGATCCTGATCAGGCAACCGGCATCCTCGTTCCGCCCGGCGATCCCGAGGCCATGGCGGATGCCGTCGCCATGTTACTGGCTGATGACAACCTCCGCGCCCGCCTCAGCGCCAACGCCGTCCGCGACGCTCGGGAACGCTTCAGCAACGAGCGGATGGTCAAGGAGTATCTGGAGTTGTACGAGGAAGTGCTTGGCGGGGTCCGCAAGGACGAGCGATGAGCGTGCCCCGCATTCTGCTGTTGTCCAATGTGGCCCCATCGGATCCTCATGTGGGAGGTCTCTACCTCCGCCCACTTTGCGATGCCTTGCCGCAAGGTTCATTGTTATGTGTGGTTGCGAACAGGCAGAGTGAGTACGGAGGAACGGGTCGAGCGGAATATGAGGATCTCGTGCATGTGCGAACATGTGTCAATGTCGCCCAGGCGCGTCCGGCGTCCTTGAAGAACCGACTGGCTCGGTGGCTTGACTGGCGGCGGCTGCAATCGGAGACAGTCCCTGACATCGTAGCCGCTGGGGTCAGCGCGGGAAAGCGGCACAACGCCGAGCTGGTCTGGGCGATCCTGCATGCACCTGAGATAACGCTTGCAGCTGCCGAGGTCGCCGATCGCCTCGCGTTACCGCTAGTCACAACGGTCTGGGACCCGCCGGAGTATGTCATCCGGCGGTATGGGGCCGATCGCTTCACCTTGCGGCGTATCATGGAGGCCTTTGGGAAGGCGGTGTCTCACAGTCGCATGTGCGGCGTGATGTCCGAAGCGATGGGTCGGGACTACCAGAAGCGCTATGGAGCGACGACCGTTGTAATGCGGCTGGGAATCCGGGATAGCGAGCGGCACTTTCCGCGTCCGAAACCACGGCGCGACGGGGAAGCCACCATTGGCTTCTGCGGCGACCTGTATGCTGAAGACGAATGGCAGGCGTTTCTGCGCGCCCTCGTGTCCAGCGGGTTCCGCGTTGCGGACCGTGAGATCCGCCTACGCATCATCGGAGGCAAGGCATTGCTGCGAAGTCCTGTGCCGATGCGGGCCGAGTACCTTGGCCGCAGATCAGGAGACGAGGCCATCCGTCTTCTGGCGGAAGCAGACATAGCATATGTCCCCTATTGGCTCGATCCCGCTTACAGCATTGCAGCGCGTGAGTCCTTTCCGACGAAGATCAGCACGGCCCTCGCAGCGGGCACCCCGGTCATTTTCCACGGCCCATCGGAGTCGTCAGTGACCGACCTAATGCGTCACTATCCGATCGGTGTCTCATGCGCGTCCCACGACCCTTCAGCCATTCTGAAGGCGATTTTGGACCTGCTGAGTCCTGGCCGCTACACTGCATGCGGTCAGGCGATTACCGCTGCCATTGCTTCGGAGTTCTCCATGCGGGTGTTCCTCCAGCGCTTCGCTAACCTCATTGGCGCTCCGGAACAGGAGCTACTGTGGCAGACCGAATCTGAAGTAGGAGCTGGTGGAGAGGGGCTACCGTCGTGAATATCGCTGCGGGCGGTCCCTTGGTTAGCGTCATCATCCCGTGTTACAACGGCGCGGAGTACCTTCCGTATGCTGTCGGCTCAGTCTTGTCCCAGACGCATCGGAACTTGGAAGTCGTGATAGTAGACGACGGATCTATCGACGACACACGGACCGTGGCAACTGACCTAACCGGCGCCGATGCACGCGTGCGATACCTGTATGGGACGCACCGCGGGCCCTCGTCCGCGCGCAACCATGGCTTGCGATCGTGCAGCGGCGAATACGTCCAGTTTCTCGATGCCGATGATCGGCTCGAGCGTCGGAAACTTGAGACGCATGTGAGCTTCCTAGAGCAGCATCCGGAGATCGGGCTCGTGTATGGCGATGCACGGGTATTCACCACCGAGCAGCCCGACCTTCGCTGGTTCAAGCGAGTTCCGGGCGGCGGGGACGGTCCCTGGATCGAAGCGCATTCCCGCAGTCCTGGGACTTGGCTGGACCGATGCCTGGGCGCTCCACCCTTTCACAGCTGTTGTCCCTTGTTTCGCAAATCCCTAATTGACAGGTATGGAGACCTTGACGAACGCCTTGTGGCGTCAGAAGATTGGGAACTGTGGATCAGACTGGCTGCGCACGGGGTTGAGTTCGCCTACCACTGCGCTCCAGAAGCACTCGCTCTGATTCGCTTCTCTGCGGGGAGCCTTACATCGAACGTGAAACGCATACGCCAGGGGCACCTCGCCATGCGTCGTGTCATCGCGCACTACCTGCCAGATGAAATTCGACCACGGAACGTTGCGTACGGTCTGGCAGCGATCAAGCGGTATTACTCGCCCATGGAGCGACCAGTTCAAGTCGCGCGTCTGATCGCTGCCAACTGGGGGCCCGCCTTGAGAAAAGAGCTTGTTCGAACTATTGTCAAGAGCGCTGCGGAGACTGCTCCCGGTCGTGCGCTGCGCGTAGTTCTGCGTGCCACAATACCATACTCATGGCGACACGCCATAAGGGCGCGCATGAACTTGGCCGACAAGGAGTGATCTATGCGGCTGCCCGACGCGACAGTAGTCGCTACCGCCCCGGGCCGCGTGGGGATCGTCGGCAACCCGACGGATATGTACGGCGGGACGGTGATCAGTGTCACGACGCAAGAGCGGGCGCAGTGCGTGCTGCGCCCGGCGGAGGGGCTGACGGTCGCCTGTGCCGGCAGCGAGCTTGAAGTACGTTCGGAGGCCGATGTGCACCCGGCCGGCGATGGGCTGGATATGGCCAGGGCGATCCTGCGCCAACTCGACATTGGGCCGGAAGCGGGTATGCGCATGGAGCTAACCACTGATGTGCCGGTTCAGGCGGGCATGGGTGGGTCGGCGGCGCTTATTGCGGCCGCCGTTGGAGCGCTCGACCACTGGTTTGTGTGGAACCTGCATCCTTGGGCGCTTGCAGAGACGGCGCGCAAGGTAGAGTACCGGAGCCTGGGGGTTCTATGTGGTTACCAAGATGCGCATAGGGCCGCGCTCGGTGGCCTCAACCTGATCGACTGTCGGGATAAGGCGAGCTTGGAGCAGGCCGACGACGAACCCCTTGCGACCGTGGAACCGCTCGGAGCGTATGTGCCAGAGCTACCGCTCATCGCCACGCACACAGGCGTCGAGCACCACAGCGGCGATGTCCACACGTCGCCCCGGCAACGGTGGCTGGAAGGGGATCGCGCAGTCATCGACGGTTACGAGGAGATCGCCCGGCCTGCACGAGGGGGAAAGCGTGCGCTGCTGGATCGGGACTGGAAGCGTCTTGGCGCGCTGATGAATGAGAACCACAGGATCGTGGCGGATCTTGGCGGCTCGGGACCGGCTCACGAACGGCTCATTCAAGCCGCGCGCTCGGCAGGGGCTTTCGGAGCCAAGCTCGCCGGCGCCGGCGGCGGGGGTACCATGTTGGCGCTAACCGATGCCCGTGAGCGCGTGTGCGCGGCCCTGATCGAAGGCGCTCCGACAAGCCGTTCGAGCCGCGGCCGTGTCGGGGCGTGGACGTAATGGCGAGGGAACCTTGACCGCCGGCGGCAACCTTCTCGTCAGGTCCCCGGCCCGCCGATTCGTCTTCGTACTCAACGGTCTCTTGCTCGGCGGCGCTGAGCGGCAGGCTATCCTCCTCGCCAGACACCTGAAGGAGCGGTGTGGCGCGGACGTCATCGTGACTGCCTTCGGACGCCCGGGGACCGCTGCGGAGCTGTGTGACCTGGTCGGCGTGCCGTGGGGCATCGTACCGTTCGTCTGGGAGCCCGGCCGACTCAAGCGAGCGGCCATGCTACTGCGCGTTGCCCGGGACCTGCGACGGCTCGGACCCAATGTGATCCTCCCCTATACGATGCACCCCAACGCCGTCTGCGGTCTCATCTGGAGGCTCACGGGCGCGCGAATCTGCATGTGGAACCAACGTGACGAGGGTCGGCAACGCGTCGAGCCTCGCTGGGAGAGGTTGGCTGTCCGCCGGACGCCATGGTTCGCCTCCAACTCATCGCACGGAGCCGAGTTCCTCGTGAACGCGCTCGGCGCTCCAAGAGACCACGTGCGCGTGATCCTGAATGGCATCGAGCTGATACCGCCACTCCATGACCGAAGGACATGGCGGCAGCGTCTCGGGATCGCCGACGACGTGTTCGTGGCATGCATGGCAGCCAACCTACACGGGTTCAAGGATCATGCGACCCTCCTGAATGCTTGGCGCATTGTGATAGACAATGTGAGTTGTGGACGGGAGACCGTGCTGCTCCTCGCTGGTAGACCTGAGAACACGGGCGAAGCTCTGAAGGCGCAAGCATTCGACCTCGATCTTGGGCGTTCGGTTCGTTTCCTTGGAGCGGTGCAGGACGTGACCGGCCTGCTGGTTGCGTCCGACTGCTGCGTGTTCAGCTCCAAGTTCGAGGGTGTCCCAAACGGGGTGTTAGAGGGCATGGCGGCAGGACTGCCCGTGGTGGCAACGGACATCCCGGGCATACGGGAAGCCGTGGGTCAGGATGGATGCGCGATCCTTACGCCACCTGACGATGCCGAGGCCATGGCCGAGGCGATCCTGACGATCATGGACGACCCTGGCATGGCTCGCCGAATGGGCGAGATCGGTCGCGAGCGCATTCGAACCGAGTTCAGCCCGGAAAAGATGGTGCGCGAGACAGTCGAGTGGATCGAGGAGGGGCTTCAGCGTGTCGGGCGCTAACGGTCTCCCACTCTCCGTCGTCATCTGCACGTACAACCGCCCAGACCTGGTTGAGCAGGTGCTGGGGACGATCGCCGAGCAGGATGCACCGCGGGATGCGTACGAGGTCCTCGTCATAGACAACGCGTCGCCGAAGGACATTGCATCGGTCGTGGCCTCTTATGAGGGAAGGATTCCTGCCCTGCGCTACGTTCGCGAGGAACAAGTGGGCCTGTCGCACGCCCGCAACCGGGGATACCGTGAGGCGCGCGGCGAGTACGTCGGCTACGTGGACGACGACTGCAAGCTGCCGCCGGAGTGGGTCTCCAGCGCGCTGCGGGTGATACGCGAGATTCGCCCCGTCATGTTAGGAGGTCCAGCTCGGGCGTTCTACATGGTGCCCAAACCGAGGTGGTTTCGCGATGATTACGGTTCGGCCAACTTTGGGACCGCGGCCGGACCGTCGAAGGACCGTACTCTGTCGGGAATGAACATGGTCATCCGCAAGGACGCGTTGGAGAAGGTCGGCGGGTTCGACCCAGATCTCGGAATGACGGGCATGACGATGGCATACGGTGAGGAAACGGCTCTGCAGAAACGATTGCGCAACCACTATGGCCCAGAGTGTGTCTACTACGATCCAGCACTGTATGTATTCCACCTTGTCAGACCGGAGAAGATGCGCGTTTTGTGGATCATGCGGCGGCGGTTCCTCGGGGGGCTATACGGGTACCGCTGTGGTGGTGGCGATTTGATGTCCGCCGCCGGTTCCATTCGTCTGTGGGTGAAGGCCCTTCGCGTCGCAGTGGGCTTCGGCCTTGATGTGGCAATGGCCACTTTCCTTCGGGATCGGCATCGCTACCCAACATTACCGAACTACATCTGGGAACATGCATCGTATCGTCTCGAACGGCTGGGGCAGGTCTGCGGACAGCTCGAGGCGATGCGACGATCGCGCCGGTTCGAGGGATAGATGCGCTTTCTTATCCTCAATACGGACTATCCGGAGTTCCTCGCGGATCTGTATGGCTCAAACCCGGGCCTTGCGGAGGCTTCGTATGCCGACCAGCTTGAGGCGCGTTATGCATCCCTGTTCAGCATGGCGGACTTCTACTCGCACAATCTCCGCGGCCTCGGCCATGAGGCGTGGGAGCTCTACCTGAACAACGAGCCACTGCAGAGGGCATGGGCGAGAGACCATGGACTGCGTGTTCCGTCCAGCACCAGGAGCCGGCTTGTGTTCCGTCGAGGGATCGTTCCTTGGGTCCGACGGGTGCCCGATTCTGCATGGTCTCGGGTAGTCGTCGAAGCCCAGCTCGAGCACTTTCGTCCAGACGTCGTCATCGTTCAAGATGTGCACACGATCGGGGATGACATCACTGAAGCTGCCAGGATCCGGGCGAAGCTAGTCATCGCTCAGTTGGCTGCCACACATCCCCCAACGAACCGACGCTGGGATCTGTATGATCTTGGCATCACGTCATTCCCGCCGACGCTTGAACGCTTCAAGAGGCTCGGCCTCAAAGCCGAGATGCACCGTCTGGGCTTCGAGCCGCGAGTGCTCGAGAAGATAGCGCCTAAAGAGCGAGGCATTCCCATAAGCTTCGTGGGTTCCTTTCATGGTGTACATAGCAGTCGCGCCGCATGGCTGGAGTATGTCGCGTCGAGAATTCGGGTGGACGTATGGACCAGCGCAACCTCGACCTTGAACGACCATCAGGCGCTCCGCTTGGCAGTCCGCGGCCAAGCATGGGGCCGTGCGATGTACGAGATCCTGGCCGCTTCGCGCATCACATTGAATCACCATGGTAACGTGGAACCCTACGCCAACAATCTTCGGTTGTTCGAGGCAACAGGGATGGGCGCTCTTCTGGTGACCGACTGGAAGCCGGACCTCGGCAAATACTTTGCGATTGGCGACGAGGTTGTCGCGTACCATACGGCAGAAGAATGTGTTGAATTGGTACGCCACTATCTCACACATTCTGAGGAAGCGTTTCGAATCGCCGCGGCGGGGCAAGGAAGGACGCTGCGTGAACATAACTGGAAACTGCGAATGCAGGAGTTAGTCGCGATCGTGGAGCGATACCTTGACTGAAATGTTTGGCCACAACAGCGAAGCTCCGTACACTGCCGGCCATGCTCGAGGCTCTGGCGCGTGAGGGAATTACAGAAATCTCCGTTTACAGCGATGGCCCACGAACACCCGATGACGAACCGGCTGTACGGCAGATTCGTCATACTATCAGCACTGTTGATTGGGCACGTATTCGTCTTGTTGAACGGGAGCGCAACCTGGGCTTGGCTCAGTCCGTCTTGCAGGGCGTGACCGAGATGTTCGGCCAGTATGATGCGGTCGTTGTACTCGAGGATGATTGTATACCACGCCCCGGCTTCCGGTTGTATATGGAACGCTCACTTACGGAGTATCGAGACGTGAATAGTGTGGGATGCATCTCGGGCTTCGGACCGAGCGGTGTCTATCGGCCCTTCGGCGCTCCTGACGGCTACTTCACGGGGCGAATATCGTCATGGGGTTGGGGCACCTGGCGCCGTTCGTGGGCCTTGGTAGCGCCGAATTGGGATGAAGTTCGGAGGAACCTGCGATCGGAGACTGTAGAATGGGATTTGGTTGGGCACGACTTGAAGGGGTTTCTCGAGCCATCGCAATCCGAAAGGATCGGTTCGCGGGTGTGGACACCGCTCTGGCTGTTTCCGTTGCTCTTCAGGGATATACTGACGTTATATCCATACCGTAGCTATATCGACAATGTAGGTTTTGATGACGTTGGAGAGAACTGTGGCGTTAAGTCCCTCAGACCTGTTCCTGAATTGAGTAGACCGGTGAATCCTATGCGCTTTCGATATCCGAGAAAGATCGAGGTTAATACAAAGATTGCACGAAGCTTTGCCTATCGCGTGTTGGGGCTGCCCAATCCGCCAACGATAGTGAACAGGCTATTCACGGTGGCAGTGAGGCGTATGAGAGGATTACGATTGCGCACCCCTTAGTCTGTTATGTGGCGATCCTCTGCGTAAGGGGTTTAGAGACGGCCTTCGCCACGAGGAGGGGGCTGTGAGCGTAAGTCTGCGCCTGCAGGAGAGGGTGAATTCTCGTCTCGGAGTGGTCAGTCTCAGAGTCACCATTACGGGCGTGACTGTGTGTTGCCGTTACAGCGCGCCTTATCAATATGCCAGAAAGGTGTGCGTGGAGTGCGAGCACGTCCATGCACACACCACACTCCTACTCGGATCTGCGGTCACTGGTTCGGGGTTACGCGAATCAGGGAGGTGCTAATGGCAACAACAGCGGCGGTACTTGTGGTGTCATGCGATCGCTACGAGTTCGCATGGGACCCCTTTTTCGCTCTCTTTGACCGATACTGGGCCGACTGTCCTTGGCCGGTGTACCTTGTCACGGACACGAAGACCTATGAACATCCCGGCGTCGTCACAATTCAGGCCGGCCTTGATCGGGGGTGGTCGTCGCGGACGAAAGCCGCATTACGCCAGATAGACGCAGACATCGTGTTGGTCTTGCTAGAAGACTACCTTCTATGCGCCCATGTGGATACTCAGTGGTTGCAGAATCTCATAGGGCCCATGAGAGCCTTAGGAGCTGGCCATGTGCGCGTCTACCCCTGCCAAGGGCCGGACAAGGACTTGCGTGATTGGCCCGGACTTGGCCTCATATCCCCGGGCGCATCGTACCGTGCTTCTCTGCAGCCGGCCTTCTGGACCTGCCAGGTGCTGGACCGTCTGTTGGTAGAGGGCGAGACGGCTTGGGATGTGGAATTTCTCGGGAGCGAACGGTCGAACGAACTGTCGGAGCCCTTCCTTTCGATCGTACGTCCAGTTGACATGAAGGAGGGGCCGTTACCACTCCGGTACGTGCATGGTATTCAGCAAGGAAAGTGGTGGCCCGCGGCCGTCCGGTTTCTGCGACGAGAAGGAATAGAAGTGGATGCCCGGTGGACGCGACGATATACTTTTATTGACCGTTGGCGCGCACGGCTCCAGCACGAAGTTCGCTATGGTGCTCTCGGACGACAGATCCCGGTGCGAGCGCTGATGTACGTGCTTCGGAGGGTGATGTCTCGCTAAACACCGAGACCTCAACTGGGCGTGCTATCGCATAGGAGGTGAGAGGCGGATGGCAGAAGACCGTCCCGCCGATCTCGGTCGGCGCATGCAGATCTTTGCGGATCCATCTTGGCTCCCGACGGGCGCCAAGCCTCTGCCACTGCTCCGTCCACTTTGGAATTGCGTCGAGCCGGAAGCTTCGTTTCTAAACGCGGGAAGGTTCGACGAATACTATCAGGTTGCGGACAAGCTGTTCGTGCTGAGCACGATCGATGAATGCGATTTTGTGTTGTACCCAGCGGAATGGAATCCTCAGCGTCCGGACTCAAGGATACACGAAGTCGCATCACTTGCACGTGGTCGCGGAAAACCCATGGTAGTCATGTCGATCCATGACTCGGATGATCCTATTCCAGTCGATTCGGCCATCGTCTTCCGGACATCGCTGTATGCCTCTCGCCGCTTACCAAACGAACACGCCTTGCCATGTTGGAGCGTTGACTTCATGGCCGCGTACGGACAAGGCAAGCCTCGGGTGTTGCCCAAGTTGCCTAGACCCACGATTGGCTATGTTGGCTATGTGGACTTCCTGCCAGGCAGAACGGTGGCGCATACTCTCGTCAGGGCGTTTCGGTCTCGAAAAGCGGCCCATATTGGAGCAGTTTTGCGGGGGCGCGCAGTACGAAGCCTGCTGAGTTCGCCGGGTGTCGAGGCTCGTGTGGTTGTGCGTGCCGGCGGGCTCACGGGTCTCGCGACGATGGAACAGCGGCTCGAGTATGCACACAACATGTTCGACAATGCGTACGCCTTGGTGTGCCGTGGCGGCGGGAACTACTCATATAGGCTGTATGAAGTGCTGTCATGTGGCCGTATCCCAGTAGTGATCGACTCCGATTGTGTCTTTCCGTTCGACAAGTATATAGACTGGGATCAGTGCATCCTTCGAGTTCCGGCGTCTCAGGCAAGCCACCTGGCGACCGTCCTAACGAAGCTGCACGAAGCGATGAGCGAGCGCGAGTTCCAGCATCGCCAGCTACAGGCAAGGCGCATATACGACGAATGGATCAAGCCGCGGGCCTTCTACTCTAACTTATGGAGACTACTTGCTTGAGCTAGTATGCCGGCGCAGACCGGAGGATTGCGAGACAAAGGATCACGCTGAACCACCACGGGGACATCGGTCCGTATGCCAACAATCTTCGGTTGTTCGAGGCAACAGGGATGGGCGCTCTTCTGGTGACCGACTGGAAGCCGGACCTCGGCAAATACTTTGCGATTGGCGACGAGGTTGTCGCGTACCATACGGCAGAAGAATGTGTTGAATTGGTACGCCACTATCTCACACATTCTGAGGAAGCGTTTCGAATCGCCGCGGCGGGGCAAGGAAGGACGCTGCGTGAACATAACTGGAAACTGCGAATGCAGGAGTTAGTCGCGATCGTGGAGCGATACCTTGACTGAAATGTTTGGCCACAACAGCGAAGCTCCGTACACTTGGGAACAGGCAGTTCGTTGGATGCGCGCCCAGCCGGAAATGGCACGCGTGGTACATGAATCCTATCTGAATGAAAATGTGGTGGCGGAGGCGGAGCGGTACGCAACAAGTGATGAGTTCAACGAAGTCTTGCGCATTTTGCGGCGCTATATCAAGAAACAAGATGAGCCGTTGATGGATTTGGGGTGTGGCAACGGTATCGCTGCCTATGCGCTCGCCGCCCATGGCTTCAAGGTCCTTGCGCTGGATCCCGATCTGTCGGACAGCGTAGGCTTGGGCGCAACGGCAGAGCTCGCTCGTCGCGACGTGGTTGCAGGCCGCATTTGGCCTGTAGCCGGCACGTCCGAACGTCTACCTGTTCGTTCAAGAAGCGTTAGTGGTATCTACGCTCGTCAAGTGCTTCACCACTTCGAGAGCCTGGCAGGAGGGTTGGCCGAGTGCTGGAGGGTGCTGGTTCCCGGTGGCATCCTCGTTGCTTGCCGGGAGCATGTTGCGGACGATCAAGAACAGCTCGAGGCGTTCCTGGCCGCGCACCCGCTTCACTGGTTGTACGGCAGGGAAAACGCCTACCCGCTTTACGCGTATTTGGATGCGGCATGCAAAGCAGGCTTTCAGAAGGTTGATATCCTTGGCCCTTACGACACGCCCATTAACTACTATCCAAGAACCCGTGAGGACATCCACTCCGAGGCAGTTCGCAACTTGTCACGAAAGACCGGTAAGAGGTTGGCTGCGGTAGCACTCCGTCTGAAGCCAGTCCGAGCTTGGTACTTGAGGAGGATGTCCCACTTCGACAGAACCCCGGGCCGGCTTTTTTCCTTTGTCCTGCGTAAACCAAGATGAACATATCATCCGATCGAGAGGCGCCGCTTCCAGCTGCCCTCCGCCTCGCCTTGGGGCCCATGAGCGAGCAGTGGACGGGAGGGCTCGAGTACTACCGATTGCTCCGAGCGGCGTTCGCGACACTGCGTGATGCCGAAAGGCCGGTCACGGGTCTGTTGAGCTGGGATGCCGAAGCGGACGCCCGTCGCAAGGGAGACCTGGCCGATGAGCTGATCGTAGTGCAGCCTCGTAGCGTGGGTATACCGCTCGGGCAGCGACTCCTGAACAAGGCCGGCAGAATTGGGTTGCCCGTCCGTACTGTAACGACCACGGAGAAGGCTCTGAGGGACTGGCACGCCAGCGTTCTGTTTGGCACACAGGTGTTTCCCGGTGCCGGTCCGACTCCGTTCCTGGGTTGGATCCCAGACTTTCAGTATGCGCACGTGCCTGAAGCATATTCGCGCGATGGAACCGAGGCGGTCCATGCGGCCGCCAAAGAGATCGCCGACCGCGCCGACATCATCGTCATGAGTAGCGAGGCGGTCAAGGCGGATCTCGCAGGGCTGTTCCCTCACCACGTCCCGAAGGCGCGCGTGGTCCGATTCGTGTCTCCCGTGCCCGACAGCATCTACGATCGCGATCCGGCGTGGGTGTGCGAGAAGTATCACTTGCCGGACCGCTACTTCTATATTCCCAACCAGTTTTGGGCCCACAAGAACCATCATCTTGTGCTCCAGGCCTTGGAGACGGAGCCTGCCAGGTCCGCCGGCGTTGTCGTGGTGTGCACCGGTAACCCATACGATGACCGGAATCCTACGTTTTTCGGGGAACTTCTGTGCGCTATCTCGTCACGGGGGATGCGTGAGCGGATGATCATCCTCGGCTACGTTCCCCGCGGCCACGTGCTGCCGCTTATGCGCCAGTCGGTCGCTCTTCTGCAGCCCTCACGATTCGAGGGGTGGAACGTCGGCGTCGAGGAGGCCAAGTCGCTCGGGAAGGCCGTGCTCGCCTCGGACTTGCCTGTACACCGCGAGCAGGACCCTCCAAGTGGTGTATACTTCAATGTGAACGATGCGCAGGATCTGTCTCGGAAGCTTGCTGAGATGTGGGAAGCTTATCGTGCTGGACCGGACCCCGAGTTGGAAGGCGCGGCTCGTGCGAACCTCCTGCCGCGGATGCGGGCGTTCGCTGAGCGCTTCCTTAAGGTAGCCAAAGAAGCCGCATCTTCGAGGAGATGGCAATGAGCCTACCCAAGCTCACCCTCGTCACCCCATCGTTCAACCAGGCGCAGTACCTCGAGGCCACGATCCTGTCCGTGCTGGAGCAGGACTACCCGAACCTTGAGTGGATGATCGTGGACGGCGGGAGCACAGACGGCTCCGTGGAGATCATCCGCAAGTACGAGAAGCACCTTGCCTGGTGGGTCAGCGAGAAGGACCGGGGGCAGACCGATGCGTTGAACAAGGGGCTGCGCAGGGCTACGGGAGACGTGTTCGCGTTTCTGAACTCGGACGATCTGTACACGCCGGGGACCTTGCGGGCTGTGGGCAAGGCGTTCTCCACCGACCCATCGTTGACGATGCTGCTGGGACGATGCCAATACATCTCGGCAGATGGAACTCCGTTGCAGGAATGCCCCTTCGTGGGCGATCTTTCTCTGGAACGTTTCATCGAGGAGAATTTAGTACCGCAACCGTCGCTGTTCGTGCGGATGAACGTCTGCCGAGCTGTGGGTTTTTTCGATGACAGGTATCAGTATGCCTTCGACCATGATTACTGGCTTCGCGCAATGCTGCTGGGGCACCGCATTCGCGGCATGGACCGACTCCTCTCCCTCTACCGCCTGCACCAGTCGTCAAAGACCGTGACTCTGAGATACAAGCAGGACCTCGACATGGTCTTGGCGCATGCAAAGGCTATGGCCTCGCTCCCGGCCAACGATCCCCTGCGCAAGACGATTCGCAAGTGCTCGGCCCGTTTCTGTCGTCGCGTCGCCATCGAGCACTATGCATGGACGCGGAATCCAAGGGTTTCCCTGATGTTCTTTCGTAGGATGCTTGCGCTTGATCCTACTGTGTGCGACCTGAAGACACTGAAAGTAGCGGTCAAAGCCGCGCTGCGGATACCGGCACCTGCGCCACTGCAATCAGCCCCCACGTAGATGGTCAAAACCCCGAGGGTTAGCATCATTACGCCTTGCTACGACGTCGCTCCTTACGTGGAACGTATGATCGAGAGCGTACGGCATCAGACCTTCACTGAGTGGGAGCACATACTCGTTGACGACGGGAGCACGGACGACACCGCGGCAGTTGTCGAGCGAGCGATAGCCAACGAGCCGCGTGCACGGCTGATACGGCAGAGCAATGCCGGGGTATGTGCAGCCCGGAACGTGGGGTACGCGGCAAGTTCAAGCGCGTGCGACTATGTGTACTTTCCTGATTCGGATGACTTACTCGAACCCAATCTCATCGAAACGATGGTACAGTACCTCGACGTGCGACCACACGTGACTATGGCGTTCTGCGCGTATCAGCTCATCGATGTGAATGACGAGCCGCTGCCGACCGATCCCGGGGCGCGCTACGTCCCTTTCGGGCTTGGGGTCCGAGCATTGTCTGACGACGAACCCGGAACCCCGTTCGAGAGTCTCTACTGCTGGGCTCCCGTACCCGAGCCGGTTGCCTTCATGCGACGGTCCGTCTTCGAGCAGACAACCAAATGGGATGAATCCTTCGGTCAGCATGGAGAGGGCGTAATCCTCTTTCCGCAGTTTGCACTCTACGGCGAGGTTCACTTCGTACCGAAGCCGTTATACCTGTACCGAGTTCGACCAGGCCAGAGCTCCCGCGTCGCCGGCAGACAGGAACGCGCGGAACAGCGCGTCGTGGATTGGTGGCGTCGGGCGGACTGGCTGACAGATGAGCAGCGCAACATTGTTCAGAGGGCGGAATGGTTCCGGTACTATCGGCTTGACCCTTGGAAGGGTATTCGGGCAGCGGACCGTTATTTCCATGAGGGGCGCGTGAAAGTCGCTTTACGATTCACATTTGGCGCAATCAGGAGGTATTTGTTGTCGTTCTTCACAGAACCAGGCTTCAGGAATGTGCGGTGAGGATCATCTATGTCACATGCTTCTGCTTCTCCTTCGTGGGTTGAGTTCAGACACGCAGGCTTCTGTTGTTGTCGCGCCCTACCCGAGAGCTTTCTCGTCCAGTGTTGTCGCCCGGGCCAAGCTGTTCGGCAAGCCGGTGATTGTCACAGACGTGGGAGGACTCGCGGATCAGGTGGACCACAGTGACATCGTGTTACGAAGCCCCGCCGAGTTGAGCTCAGCAATGTGTACTGCAATGTTACGGTGTGGATCCGGCGGTGTCTGATGTTGCTCCAGACATCGTAAGCATGGCTATCGGTTTGTTGCTGTGGTTGATGCACCGTCTGGCGTAGAAGAACGTTACGCAACTGCGTCCCAGAAACGCCCAATGAAGATCGTTTACGTGACCCAAAACTACTTCCCGTTCGTAGGCGGCGTCGAGACGCACGTTCGCCAGGTAGCCCACGAGCTGTCGCGGTCGCACAACGTAGAGATCGCTGCCGTAAACTTCCAGCCTTATCGCGGCTGGCGGCGTTTGGCACAGCTCCATGAGAGTGTACTGGCACCACACTTTGACAGCTATGTGGACGACGGGGTACCAGTTCATGCACTGACTCCGACGCTCGCCGAACGCCTTCGTATGTTGCCTATCGCCATTCGGTGCGCTCCGAGATGGCAACGATACGCCTATCACGGGCTTCGGAGGTTCGGGTATCCGTGGTATCGCCGGGTCTATGAGCCGAAGCTTCGCAGGATTCTAGAGGGAGCTGACGTCGTTCATTCGCACGGCTTCGGATACCTTGGCTGGGCAACTCGGTTCGTCACTCGTAACATCGGGATTCCTTTGGTCGTAACGCCGTACGTGCATCCGCACCAGTGGGGGGACGGTCCCGACGACGCCGCGTATTACAGGCAGTGTGATGCCGTCATAGGATTGGTGGAAACCGACACCGAGTACTTACGCACCCTCGGTGTGCCTGCAGACAGGCTGCACACCATCGGAGTCTCGCCGGATCTTCCCGCTACGGCTGATGGGGAACGTTTTCGGAGGAAACATGCCATCAACGATGCACCAATGGTTCTATATATCGGGCGAATGATGCGACAGAAGGGTGCGGAATCCGTGCTACGCGGCGCCGAACTCGTGTGGGCCAAGAAACCAGAGACGCGCTTCGTGTTCATCGGACCGGCCACACCGGAGGAGGCACAGGTCTTCCGGGATCTGGACCAGCGCGCCATCTATCTTGGCAAGGTGTCGCGTCAGGAGAAGGCCGATGCGCTATCGGCCTGTGACGTCTTTTGCATGCCTTCCATGAGCGAGATCCTCCCTACTGTGTATCTGGAGGCGTGGAGCTACGGAAAGCCGGTCGTGGGCGGTATGGCGCGCGGCTTGCCCGAGCTAGTCCAAGGGAACGGAGCTGGGCTGTGCGTGAGTCAGGCTCCCGGCGATGTCGCCGGCTCGATCCTACAGCTTCTCTGCGATCCTGACCTGCGCTTCACAATGGGAGAACAGGGGCGAAAGCTTGTGAACACGAAATACTCTGTATCGGCGGTCACATCGGCTCTACTGTCCGTTTACACACATGTCCGGGAAGTGACAGTGGGGAGAAAGCAGGGCCATAGTGACTGACGGCGAGAACAAGAATCACATGAAGGTATTAGCCACCGGCGGTTGCGGCTTCCTGGGCTCGCATCTGGTCGAGCGGCTGGTAGGCTATGGCGCCAACGTAACGGTCTTCGACAGCATGCGGGCAGGGTCGGCCGAGAACCTTGCGCACGTGCGGGATCGCATCAAGATAATCCGGGGAGACGTGCGCGACCGGATCGCTGTGGAGGCGGCTCTCCGGGAGTGCACTCCCGATATCGTCTATCACCTCGCGGCCAACGCGTCGGTTCCTGGATCAGTCGAGGACCCGGCGTACGACTTCGAGGCGAATGCCGTCGGGACGTTCGTACTGCTGGATGTCTTGCGCGCGTTGAACATGAAGCCGCGGGTCGTGCTTGCCTCATCGGGCGCGGTCTACGGGCAGCCGGACCGGTTTCCCATCACCGAGGACTTCCCGCTGAAGCCCATCTCGCCCTACGGCTTCAGCAAGCTGTGCGCCGAGCACATTGCTCGAATGTTCCTCGATGTATACGGCATCCCGACGGTTATAGCGCGGATCTTCAACAGCTATGGCCCCCGTGTGCCGCGCTACATCGTCTACGACTTTCTGAAGAAGCTCGAGCGCGATCCTACCAGACTGGAGATACTCGGCGACGGCAAGCAGCAGCGCGACTTCACCTACGTGACCGATACAGTTGCAGCGCTCGTGCTCCTCGGGGAGAAGGGAAAGCCCGGCGAGGCGTACAATGTATCGTCAGGCCAGAATCACTCCGTGACCGAGCTGGCCAAGATGCTGGTAAAGGTCCTGGGCATTGAGGACGTCGAGTTTGTCTATACCGGCTCCAGCTGGGCCGGCGACGCGCAGTACTGGAAAGTGGACGTGACGAAGCTGAGAGCTCTGGGCATGGGCGAGGGTGTGCCTCTTGAGGAGGGCTTGCGTAGGACGGTTGGGTGGTTTCGAGGCATCCATGGCTGACCAACCGCTCTTCAGCGTGATCATACCCACATGCCATCGCAACGAGGCGCTGGCGCTGTGCCTCGAGCGGCTCGCGCCGGGAGCGCAAACGCTGCCGTTCGAGCAGTACGAGGTGATCGTCACAGACGATGGCCGCGAGACGACGGCAGAGGCAATGGTCCGTGAGCGGTTTTCCTGGGCAACATGGACGCAGGGACCGCGCCGCGGCCCGGCAGCGAATCGGAACCATGGCGCCTCGCTTGCGTGTGGGGAATGGCTGGCATTCACGGACGATGATTGCCTTCCGGATACCGGCTGGCTGACCGCTCTGACTGAAGCTGCCGAGTCTAGCGTACTGGCAGTCGAAGGCGCAGTTCGGCCCTTAGGGAATGCGCAAGTCGACATGGCTGAGTGCCCCGTAAACACGACGGGAGGCTTGTTCTGGTCGGCGAATGTCGCCGTGCGTAAGGATCTCTTTGAAGCGATTGGAGGATTCGAGGAGCGATTCCGCATCGCCGCCCACGAAGACGAAGATCTGTATTTAAGGATCCGCCACCACGCGTCGGTGCAGTTCCAGCCGGGGGCGATAGTATACCATCCTGTGCGCGTGGCGCGACTTTGCGACACGGTAAAGCGTGTGCCAGTTAATGCGTCGACAACGGCCCTCTACTACGCCCTCAACGCCCAGCGGCTGGGCGTCCGGCGCTTCACGACATTGCTTCGATGGCTTTACAAACCACGGCTCGTAGCCGCGTTCCGCAACCTTGCTCACGGACGGCCGAAGGCAGCCCTGGTGGAGATGGTGTGGGTCGTGTACGGCAATATCCTTGTTCTCCGTGAATGGGCTTCCTATTCGCGCACCTCATCATCCGAATGCAACTCCCATGTTCCGTAATCTGGCCTGGCGGCGAAGCCCGATCCCAGCGGCGGAATGTTCACAGTCAATGGCAAGCATCGAGTAGGAGGATTTGCTGATGTATCTGCGCGCCCGCCTAAGGGAAGACCTGATACTGTACGCGAAAAGACTGATAGCACCGTATTTGACACAGAGTAGACCATAGCAAGGCGCAGCGCCATCCGTGTGCGCAACAGTGATTACGACGGACAATCCATATGGATTGGAATTGACCGTCTGTAGCCTTCTGCGTCGAACCAGGTATCCGTGTCTGAATCTGGTGATTGTCGATAACGGATTTAAGCCTGAGAATTCTGTTCGTGCTCGCAATCGCGTTACCGAGTTTGGAACGGCATACATGCGGAGCGAACATCAGCGTGCTCACGCGGAATGGTTGGACATATTGGCAAGCAGCATCAGGGAAGAGTATTGGCTAAGCTTGCACGACGACTTGTGGTTTCTTGCACCAGACCCAATCATCGTGGCCCTCAGGACCTTGCGCTCAAGCAGAGGATTCTTTCTGCTCTGTCAACCTTGTCGTAAGAAACAGACTGTCTTGGATCCATACGGAAATCTTGTAAACGTTGGTGAGACTATGTACACACATTTCATTCTCGCAGAATTGGACCACTTGAAAACTGTCGAGCAGAGTTCGCTGAGTTTTCCGAAGGAGATGCAGTGACTACATGGTACGACGTGGGTGGTCGGGTGTTGGCTGCGGCGGTGCAATCTGGAGGGTGGATCGACATGCCGTGGAGACTTCGCATGCTGATCCATCACTTTGGCGCGCTGACGTCTAACAGAGCGTTCGGCCGGAGCCGCGGATTTCAGGATTACAAAGAGTCGCGGCGCAAGTTAGTGGAGCACATCGTGCGCTCGGGGCATTGGTGAGTGGTATTCTCTGATGCTGAAGCAACAGCATGTGCCCTTGGTCTCGTCTTGTCAAGCACCGGAGTTGCTTAGGGGAGGCTGCACGGGTACGTGCGTGCGTTCTATGCAACCAACCTACAGAATGCCTCCTAAACAAGTGCATGACTGAACTGGGATGTGAGAGAGGCTTTGTACAATGAACCGGCGAATTGCACGTGAGGCCATTACATTAGTTACTAAGACACGGATGGCCCGTCTAATATCACACATCGGTTGCCGCTTGCGGCCGCCTATTCCGACGGTGACGGTTTTTGTAATCTGCACAAACAACCGCGAACCCGTTGAGTTGACATTAAGAAGTCTACGCGCAACGACTCGCTACCCTAAGTGCAACCTTGTTGTAATCGACAACGCATCCACCGACGGGTCGAGTGAGTTTCTAAGAGATCTGAGTGAAAACTGGGGCTTTGAGCTTGTGCAAAGCGAAAAGGCTCGCGCACATCACGAATGGTGCGATTGGATGTTCCGTACGGCATCGACGGACTACTGGGTACACGTTCATGACGACATGTTCTTCCTCGCGTCAGACTGGTTAGGCGACATGATCGCCCTCTTGGAGCGACAGCCGCGTCTGTACTTGCTGGGGCAGAGAACGCGCAAGATCCTCGGGTATCGGGAGCCGTACGGTTCCATAATTGATCTGGACGAGTCGCTCGTCACGTGTCTTTTCGCTGTCCGCACGTCTCTAAGGGACCGTGTTACGACCTCGTTCGCCTTTTGGGCGGGGGAGCGCGATCCGGTAAGCGGACGGCAACGATGCTATGACGAGGGCGGGCGCTTGCTGGCGGACATGTCAGCTATGGGACTATCGTTCCTGGCATTGCCCTGGTGGCACCTGCTCAAGTGGCACCACTTTGGAAGCCTCAGCTGGGGGCGGCAGTTCCAGCAGACTGAAGAGTACTACGAATTCAAGGAGTATCAAGTTCGGTGGATCACCGGACGCCTGAAACTACGGAAGAGCAAGTGATAGCCCGTCTGATGCGGAGAAAAGCGCTTTGTTACGTCAGGGTTTGGGTGAAATATGACTGCAGGTAAGGTGCTTGTTACGGGCGGGGCTGGGTTCATCGGCTCAAGTCTGGCGTTAGCGCCGCAAGCACCAGGGCATGATGTTACGGTGCTTGACAACGGAACCACCGGTTGCTGGGCTAATCTAGCAGATTACGTTGCCATTCGATGCCTGAATGCCGAAGTAAGAGACCGCGAACCTGTAAGTGAAGCCGCACGGGGCGGTAAGGTTGTGTTCCACCTGGCGGTTTCGGTTGGCAACTTGCGCTCAAGACAGGACCCGGTGCAGGACGCTGAAGTGAATGTGCTCGGTACGCTACACGTTCTGGACGCGTGCCGGGCCGAGGGCGTATCGCGAGTAGTTGTCTCGTCCTCTGCAGCCGTATTCGGTGAGCTGAAGACGCTTCCTATTGATGAGGAACACCCCACGCAACCTGATACGCCGTACGGGGCTTCCAAGCTTTGTGCAGAAACGGAGTCGTTAGCTTATGCCAAACAGTTCGGTATGAGCATCATATGCCTTCGGTACTTCAACGTGTACGGGCAGCGGTAGCGATACGACGCATATGGGAAAGTGATACCGATATTCGTCTTCAAAGTGTTGCGCCGTGAGCCTATCACGGTTTTCGGCGACTTCACCTACGTGACCGATACAGTCGAAGGGCTTGTGATCCTCGGGGAGAAGGGAAAGCCCGGCGAGGCGTACAATGTATCATCCGGTCAGAATCACTCCGTGACCGAGCTGGCCAAGATGCTGGTAAAGGTCCTGGGCCTTGAGGACGTCGAGTTCGTGTATACCGGCTCCAGCTGGGCCGGCGACGCGCAGTACTGGAAAGTGGACGTGACGAAGCTGAGAGCTCTGGGCATGGGCGAGGGTGTGCCTCTTGAGGAGGGCTTGCGTAGGACGGTTGGGTGGTTTCGAGGCATCCATGGCTGACCAACCGCTCTTCAGCGTGATCATACCCACATGCCATCGCAACGAGGCGCTGGCGCTGTGCCTCGAGCGGCTCGCGCCGGGAGCGCAAACGCTGCCGTTCGAGCAGTACGAGGTGATCGTCACAGACGATGGCCGCGAGACGACGGCAGAGGCAATGGTCCGTGAGCGGTTTTCCTGGGCAACATGGACGCAGGGACCGCGCCGCGGCCCGGCAGCGAATCGGAACCATGGCGCCTCGCTTGCGTGTGGGGAATGGCTGGCATTCACGGACGATGATTGCCTTCCGGATACCGGCTGGCTGACCGCTCTGACTGAAGCTGCCGAGTCTAGCGTACTGGCAGTCGAAGGCGCAGTTCGGCCCTTAGGGAATGCGCAAGTCGACATGGCTGAGTGCCCCGTAAACACGACGGGAGGCTTGTTCTGGTCGGCGAATGTCGCCGTGCGTAAGGATCTCTTTGAAGCGATTGGAGGATTCGAGGAGCGATTCCGCATCGCCGCCCACGAAGACGAAGATCTGTATTTAAGGATCCGCCACCACGCGTCGGTGCAGTTCCAGCCGGGGGCGATAGTATACCATCCTGTGCGCGTGGCGCGACTTTGCGACACGGTAAAGCGTGTGCCAGTTAATGCGTCGACAACGGCCCTCTACTACGCCCTCAACGCCCAGCGGCTGGGCGTCCGGCGCTTCACGACATTGCTTCGATGGCTTTACAAACCACGGCTCGTAGCCGCGTTCCGCAACCTTGCTCACGGACGGCCGAAGGCAGCCCTGGTGGAGATGGTGTGGGTCGTGTACGGCAATATCCTTGTTCTCCGTGAATGGGCTTCCTATTCGCGTCAGTTAGCCGTCGAGCGTACTTCTCATGTTCCGTAACCCAGCCTGGCGTCGCAGCCCGATCCCGACTGCCGTGCGTTGCGCATGGTCGCTTGTTCTCAAGCGGTTTCCCCCGCGCTCGCCGTTAATCGTCCCGTTCGATGAGGGGCGGTCGCGGATCTACGCGGACATGCGAACGGCGTTCGGTAGATATCTATATCGGTTCCGTGATGCCGATCCGGACCTCTGTTTCGTGCGACACTGGCTCGAGCCGGGACAGGTCTTCGTGGACGGCGGGGCCCACGTCGGGATGTTCACGCTCGTGGCGGCCAGGGCCGTCGGCAAAGACGGTATGGTCGTTGCGTTCGAACCGAATCCAGAGACCTTCGCGGAGTTGCAGAGGAACATCGCACTGAACAGGCTTACCAACGTCATGCTGCACGATAGGGCACTGGGTGACAAGGAGGGTGACGCGACATTTGCCGTCATGGAGGGCGATAGGGCCCCCTGGAGCCACCTGGGAGAGGATTCCGACGAGGCTGGCGCCCGTTGCATTCGCGTCTGCGTAACCACCCTGGATCGCAGCATACCCCGCGAACTCTGGAGCCGAATCGGATTGATCAAGCTGGACCTGGAAGGCGCCGAATACGCGGCGTTGATAGGAGCATCTTCGCTCCTCGACACTGTGCACCCACCTATATTCCTCGAGTTCGTCCCTCAACATTTCCAGCCATTTGGCGTCGACGGCGCGAATGTGCTAAATCTGCTGCGCCGGCATGGATATGTCTTACTCCGACGTCCGCCCAGGGGTGAGCAATGGGTCACCTGCAGCGACGAGGAGGCGTACAGCCTGGATCCGGAACGGCCGAACCTCCTGGCCGTGATGCCCGACGCGGCTGGTAGACTACCACACGGTCGGTGGCCCGGAACACTCCCATGCGCATCGTTCTTATCACTGCTGCCTTACCTCCACGTCTAGATGGCATCGGCGACTACACGGCCAACCTTGCCAAGGAGCTTGCCCAAACGCACGAAGTGGTCGTGCTCACAGGGATTCCTGTCGCCGAACAGATACCGTGCGTGCAGGTGGTTCAGGCATTCGACGCCACGGTTCCAAGGTCCGTTGGCATGATCTGTCAGCACGTCGAAGACGTGCGGCCAGATTGGATCGTGCTGCAATACTGTCCGTTCGCCTTCGGGCGGTGGGGCTGGAACCCGTACTTGCCACTGGCGCTGCGACGCATCGAGCGGAAGGTTCCGAGTGTGATGCTTGCCACCACGGTACACGAGCCCATGGCTTGGCCGATTAACTGGAAGCTGCGGCTCATGAACGTCTGGCAAGGACCGTTGCTTCGAGCGGTCTGTCGCGCGTCTGACAAGCTGTTTGTCGTCGTCGGTCGGTGGGCAAAGCAGTACCGACGCTGGTTCGGACCGCACGAAGCGATCCACCTACCGGTCGGCTCCAATGTGCCGCTTGCTGAGTTGACGAGTGAAGAAGCGCGGCGGCTGCTGGAGCTAGATGATCGTACGGTCGTGATGGCAGTCTTCGGGCAGGGCCATCACTCCCAGCTCTGGGAGCTGGCTGGATCCGCAGTCAGACAAGCTCGCTCGCAAGGCGCTAATATCGTGGTTCTGCACCTTGGTCCGCGCGTACCGCGTTTGGAGGTAGCGTTTGCGGGACTGCCGATTCGTTCATATGGATATCTCCCCGCACGCGAGGTTGCGCAGCGCCTACGCGCGACCGACGTCTTCCTGGCACCGTTCGCTGATGGTGTGTCCACCAGACGCACAACCATGATGGCAGCGTTGCAGCACGGACTGGCCGTGGTGGGGACGCGGGGTGTTGCCACGGACGACGTACTCCTAGATGCACATGATGCATTGCTCCTTACCGAATGCGGAGACGAAGCCGGCTTCACACGGGCCGTCATACAGCTCGCATCTGATCCCTTGCTCCGGAGCAGGCTAGGCTCTGCGGCGGAATGGCTCTACCAGCAGCATTTCAGGTGGGAGATGATAGCCGCGAAGCTGACGTCGGTCCTGGACGCCGCAGGACGCGAGAGTACGAACACGCCCGCTCGGCTATAATATGGGCATCATGTCTGCGCCCATCGGCTGACTTCCATGCCACGTCCTGACGAAGGTCTCGAGCAACAGAGCTCTGCAAAGGTCATCCTTGTGATGATCGCGGTGTTTCTCGCCGGCGTGCTCTGGACCTTGCGGACCGGCCAGCAGACCGTTCTTCAGGCCCACATCCTCGCTACGCTCGTGTTGGTGGTGCCTGCCTGGTTGCTGGCCCATAGCGACAATCGGTACCTGATTCCTTATCTGGTACTCGTATGGGCGATTTCTCCTGAAGTTCGTCGGTACGTGGACTGGCTTCAGGGCGAGTTCCACCCTCGGTCCCTGATTTCAGTCGCCCCCATCGCAGCGACGATGGGCCTTGCCATCCCCGTATCGCGCCAGAGGATTATTGTAACACGGACACTCTACTACGCCCTTGGTAGTCTCGCTCTTGCGATGTCGTACGCCGGCATTGTGGGCTATATCCGCAACGAGCTCCCGGCCGTGTTCGAGTTCGCAGGTACCGTGGCGCCTTTCGCTGTCATACTCTATGCGTCAGGACGCCCTATCGAGCCGCGGGAGCGGGATCACTGGGTCATGTCCATTGTGCTGGTGGCAGTGGGAGTGGCTGCGTACGGCGTACTGCAATACGTGGTTGCCCCACCGTGGGACGTGATGTGGATGCAGGCTGTCCGACGCGATATTGTCGCCATCGGTCGTCCGGAACCCTATGGCATACGCGTTTTCTCGACATTCGGTGCACCGTTGCAGTGCTCTCTTTTCTTGCTGACTGCCCTCGTGCCGATGCTCGTCGATGGTAGATGGCGGCGTTACGTGGGTTTTCCTGGCGCGGCGCTTATCGCATATACGCTGCTGCTGACGATCACGCGCACGGCGTGGGTTGCACTTGCGGCTGGTGTATCGTTCTACCTGCTGATAACGCCAGGCCGGCGCAAGATCCAGGCGATGGTGGCCACCTTCCTTGTGGGGGTGGTGATAT
Organism: Chthonomonadales bacterium; assembly: GCA_037443035.1. GTDB lineage: Bacteria > Armatimonadota > Chthonomonadetes > Chthonomonadales > CAJBBX01 > JABWBA01. Next base: position 41,253 of record JBBIPC010000022.1, on the reverse strand, counting down.
GGTTCGCGATGCCGTACCTACCCGGCTACGAGACTATCTCCTCGCGACTATCCTCGATGTCTCAACTGAATCAGGACACATCGGCGACGGCACGGGCATCGCTAGCCACCATCGCATGGAATCTGATCAGCAGCAATCCTCTGGGCAGCGGCATGGGTTCTTACGGGGTAGGCACTAGGCTGAGTGCCGACCCATCGAGAGTCAACACGGGTTTTGATAATGGTTACATAGGACTTGCACTGAGCTACGGCTGGTTCGGTATGGTGCTATTCCTGCGCGGCCTCTGGCTGCTGGTGAAGGCGGTTCGAGAGTTCAGGAACGACCCAGACAGAGAGCGATTCGTACGTTTGGCGCTTGCCATGGGCGTGGCATACGCTGTGTACACTGGGTCGGCGTATGGAGCTGGTGTTTTCGTTATGCTCCTCGGAATCGCGCTCCCGTTTGGTGTACCGAGGCCTCAGCCTGCGCCCGAGCCTGAACCCTTGTATCTGGATGCGGCCCAGCCTCTGCGCAGACGACTGGGAAGCACGGCGCCTGCCCGCGTTCGCACACTTCGGTGATCCCGACGTATCTGTGGTGGCTCAGCTGTCGCTTGTATCGGATGCGGTTGGTGCCGATCGCATGGCTGCTGAAAGCGGTGAATTTCGTCGTGTTTCACGCGGTGTTGCCCTACCAAGCCGAGGTGGAGCGCGACATCGAACTGATGCATCAAGCGCTCGGCATCGTTGTGCATCCTAATGTTACGATCGGTCACCGCGTGAGGATATACAACCACGTGACCATCGGTAGCGACACCTGGATTGGGTCTCCGTACCGAATCATCATCGAGGATGGAGTCGTGCTGGGTACTGGTGCCAAAATCATCGCAAAGAGGGAGCAGACCATTAGGGTCGGCGCTTACGCGAAAGTCGGGGCGAATGCAGTGGTGCTGGACGACGTGCCACCCGGCGCCACGGCAGTAGGGGTGCCAGCGCGCGTGACGAAGCAGTCAGGCAGCGAAGCTTCGATTCGGGCTGGACAGTGAGAGCAAGTCCACCGCCAGCAGCCTCGGTTCCTCACAGAGGACTGCGGAAGCGTTACGTCGGAGGTACGGAGGACGTGCTGATCTTGGCGTTGTCCGGCATCGGGAACATGGTCAACGCAACCCCGCTTCTTGCCGCCTGCCGCAATGCCTTCCCAGAGGCGAGGGTGCACGTTGCTGTTGCCCCACGGGGTTCGGATGCTGTCATATCAGGCAGTCATCTTGTTGACGATATCGTGGTCGTACCTGCCTTCGCTCGAAAGGGCCTGTATCAAGTCGCGAAATACGGCCTGGCGCTGCGCACATGTCGTTTCGGCATAGTCATCATCTGCTGGGCGTCGCAGAGTCTCGCCTCCAATCTGCTCGCGTACCTGTCCGGAGCTGGCACACGCGTAGGTTATGCGAGCAAGGGTAGCTGGCTACTGACACACGTTCTTCGCGCGCAGGAAGGGTGCCATGAGGTCGAACTCAACCGAGACCTGCTTCGGGCCATCGGCACGGTTTGTATGGAGTATCCGACGCACTTCGAGTTCGGCGATCAGGATGTCCATGCGGCTCGTAGGGTCCTCGGTAGAGCCTTGGAGAGCCCTAAGGGTATTGCCGCGCTGCACCCCGGATCCTACGCCGACATGACACTCAAACGATGGGCACCGGAGCGGTTCGCCGAACTAGGAGACCGGCTCGTTGCGGAAGTCGGCATGCAGGTGGCAATCATGGGGGGGCCTGAGGAGAAAGAGCTGGCGCAGCAGGTCGCTCAGCGCATGCGTTCTCAGGCACTGGTCCTTGCCGGATCGCTCTCGCTCAAAGTAACTGCCGCAGCCCTGTCGTTGTGCCGCCTCGCAATAGCCAACTGTAGCGGTCTGATGCATGTCGCAGCCGCCGTGGGTACGCCTACGGTAGCGGTCTACGGGCCCACGGATCCGAGGGCATCCGGGCCGTTCGGAAACGAAAGTAGCATAGTGCGACTGGGGCTTGACTGCAGCCCATGCTACACTCTCAGGACGATAGGCCGCACGCTGCGTTGCCCGTATGACGTGGACTGCCTGCGCATGCTGGATGTCGACCGCGTTTTCCGGGCCGCAGTGGCGCTGTACGAGCGAAACGCCCCTCCTACCACACATGGAACCGGAACGTACGCCCGGACTGTCTCTCCGGATTCCTGAAGGCGTGGGGTCAAAGTGAGTGACCACCGGGGCGGTGCCGTGTGCCTTATCGGAGCGGAATGGCTCCCTAACGGACCTGGTGGTCTGAACCGCTACTTCCACGGTCTTGTGTATGCTGCGTCACGCAACGGCTGGGGGGCTACCGGAGTTGTGACCTACCTGCGTCCGGGCCAGGCGGGCCCGACCCGTCTCGTACCTCTTGCGGCCGAAGGTGCCAGCCTGCTCGCCAAGTGGAAGGGAGCTCAGCGTGTAGCGCGCGGTCTTGCTAAGGAGGAGGTTGCCCTCGTCAATCCGCACTTCGCCCTGTATGCGTATCCTTTTCTCAGAACGATGACGAACACCGTCCCCATCGTGGTGAACTTCCATGGCCCTTGGGCCGATGAGATCCTCGCGGAACGCACCGGACCGCGGTGGCGCGTACAAGCTGCTCTGGCGCGCGCTATCGAAAGACGTGTCTACCGGCGAGCACACCGGCTCATCACGCTGTCCGCTGCATTCGCCGCTATACTGGGTGAACGGTATGGGATAAGTCGCGATCGTATCCGCGTTGTGCCAGGCGGGGTGGACCTGTCCGGCTACCAAGGTGTGTGCAAGGAAGGTCGGATGGACTACCGACGGCAGCTGGGCTGGCCACCCGATGATTTCGTTGTTTTGACGGTAAGACGGCTGGCACGGCGTATGGGACTGGACCGCCTCATAGAAGCGACCCGCATCTTGGTGGCAGAGTACCCAAAGGTCCGCGTGATGGTGGTTGGCAAGGGGGAGATAGAATCGGAGCTGAGACGGCTGATCAGCGCACACGGTCTCGAGCACCACGTAGTACTGATGGGCTATCTGCCCGACTCTCTGTTACCGTTGGCCTACGCAGCAGCAGATATTACTGTCGTTCCGTCCATCGCGCTAGAGGGCTTCGGTCTTGTCACCGTCGAATCGCTCGCAGCAGGAACTCCGGTGATAGGTACCGCTGTTGGGGGAACCCCCGAGGTGTTGGGTGGGATCTCGCCAGAGCTCATAGTGGAGACTACAGATCCTGATGGCATCGCCGACAAGCTACGAGCCGCGCTGACTGGACGGCTCGTGTTACCCGACGCTCGACAATGCGTGGCATACGCCACGCGGTTCGGGTGGGAGGTTGTGTGGCCGAATATCCAACGAGTATGGTACGAGGCGATGGCGGACGACGGAATGACCATGAAGCCGAACCCGAGCGATGGCATCCATGCCTGAGAGAACTACCGTTCTCTATCTCGATCACTCTGCGATCATGAGCGGAGGGGAGATCGCGCTCTACAATCTTGTCTGCGCGCTCGACAAGTCACGCTTCGAGCCTGTGGTAGGTCTGTTTACCGATGGTCCTCTGCGGGAGAAACTCGAAGAGGCAGGCGTAGAGACCCATGTCATCCCCCTCGATCCGCGCGTGCTGCACATTCGCAAAGATAGTCTACAGGTATGGGGGCTATGTCGCTGCTCAGTGTCCTTGCGGCATCCTGCGTTCGTTTATCGGCTTTACCGCTTCGTCAAGCGTCGGCAACCCGCCATCATACACACGAACTCGCTGAAGGCTGACTTTCTCGGGGGACTGGCTGGACGGCTTGCCGGAGTGCCCGTTATTTGGCACATTCGCGACCGCATTGCTTCGGATTACATGCCAGCGGCAGCGGCCACACTCGTCCGGCGAGCCGCGCGGTACATACCTAGGTTCGTCATAGCCAACTCGCGGGCTACATTGGCGAGCCTGATTACCACCGGCAAGCCGGGAAGAGATGCAGTGGTGCTCCTTCCCGAGACAGCTGCAGTCGTACACAGCGGCCTGCCCCCAGAGGCGTTTCACCCGCCCGGGTCTCCCAACTCGTACGCTCAGGCCGCTGCAGTCGCACACGACGGCCTGCCCTCAGAGGCGTACCGCAGGCGCCGGTCGAGCTGTGGAGCCATCATTGGCCTAGTTGGGCGGATCGCGCCGTGGAAGGGACAGCATATCTTCCTGGAGGCGGCATCTCGCGTACGAGCGCGCTTTCCTGAGGCACGATTCATGATAGTTGGCGCACCGTTGTTCGGGGAACATGACTATGAGCAACGAGTGCACCAGCAGTGCGCGGAGCTTGGGCTCGATGAGGTTGTCGAGTTCACGGGTCACAGGAACGACGTACCTGACCTGATTTCTCAGTTCACCATCCTCGTTCACGCCTCCACTGTGCCAGAACCGTTCGGACAGGTCGTGCTGGAAGGCATGGTCGCAGGAAAGCCGGTGGTCGCAACTCGCGGCGGCGGTGTGCCCGAGATCGTCGTGGACGGCGAGACTGGCATTCTCGTTCCTATGGGTGACAGTACCGCCATGGCTGAGGCCATCATCCGACTCCTGGGGGATCCAGAGCGTGCTCAGGCCATGGGCGAGGCCGGTCGTCAGCGGGCCCTCACCGAGTTCACGATCGACAAGACAGCGCGGCAGATTGAGGCAGTATACGACCAGATCCTCCGGACGCGACGCCGATAACGAAACTGTACGCGAAAGGGTCGCGGACCCTTGGGACTCCACTCCAATGCCCATTTTTCGCTATGAGGTGACAGATGCCCATGGCACCACGCTCTCCGGCGCCATGGACGCGCCGGATGAGCCGACGGTGCGATGCCGCCTGGCTCAGCGAGGATACACGGTGGTGCGCGTTGTCCCAGCTTCCCATCCGTCGCGTCCGGTGTTGTGGCAATACCGGACGACGCATTTTCGGGGGCGAGTCGGGCCAGCAGACCAGGCCGTGTTCTTTCGGCAGCTCGCTTCTCTCTTGCGAGCAGGCATAGCCCCGTTCCGCGCCACCAGTGAGCTTGCGCAACGAACGACGAGCCACGCACTTCGACACGTCGCAGAGGAGATGCGTTCCACGAGCGAGAGAGGAGGAAGCCTCGCGGACGCAATGGCGAGGTATCCAGACCTCTTTGCACCTCACATCATCGCGACAGTCCAGGCGGCCCAGACCGGTGGCTTCCTGGACATCGCGTGTGACGAGATAGCGCAGGAGTACGAGTACGAGCTCGCTTTCTACAAAGGCATGTGGTTACCCAGGGCACTGGTTATTCAGTCCGTGCTCGCCATCTCTGTCGCCCAGCCGTTGTTTCCGACTCTGTTCCCAGACAATGACCTTCGTCACTATCTTCTCCTTGCCTTCGTCCGCAATGTTCCCATAGCTCTCGCCCTAATCGCGGCCGTTCGATGGGTTTGGCGTCGCGTCCAGGCTCCTGCCATGGCCGGACGGCGTGCCGAGTGGGCGCTCGGGCTACCCGTGTTCGGCGACCTGGCTCGGCAGCGCTCGCTGGCCGCCTTCGTTCGCATGCTTCGGCGCCTCTACGCTGCGGGCATCCTGCCGGTCCAAGCATGGGAGGGAGCCGCCGCCGTCGTGCCGAATGCTGTAATACGAGAGCGCCTTGTAGATGTGCGGCAGGAGCTCGAGCAGGGCGTACCATTACACGAGGCGTACCACAACACGGGGCTGTTCGCCTCGGAGACCGAGCATCTGATAGCGACCGGCGTCATGTCTGGCGAAGTCATCGAGATGCTCGACAGGATCGCCGAGTATTACCAGAGGAATGTGGAACGGGCAACGGACGCTGCACGATTCTGGATGTACCGACTCGCCTTCTCGCTCTTTCTGGCGTTGAGTGGACTCCTTCTTGTGCTGATGCTACGGAGTTACTTCGACTCGGTGTTTCGATTCACGGAAGGATGGGTTGATTGACGATGACGTTCTCTCGTCGTAGCTTCTTGCTAGCCTCAGGTTGCGCGGCGGGTTTCGGATCGATTCTTGGAGGACGTCCCATGGATGCGCTGGACCCTAGAGCACGCGTGAGGCCAAGCAAGGAGCAGTTGGACTGGCAGCGGTCAGAGTTGAGCATGTTCCTGCATTTTGGAGTCAATACATTCACCGACCGGGAGTGGGGCGAAGGCACGGAGCACCCGCGTATCTTCCATCCCACGAAGCTGGACGCGGATCAGTGGGTGTCTGTGGCCAAAGAGGCAGGATTCCGTTACCTTGTCTTGACTGCCAAACACCACGACGGCTTCTGCCTCTGGCCGAGTAAGTTCACCGATCATTCCGTTAGAGCATCTGCGTGGCGAAACGGCAGAGGGGATGTTGTGGGCGAGTTCGCCCGTGCCGTCCATGCGGCCAAGCTGAAGCTCGGCCTCTACCTATCGCCGTGGGATCGCCACGAGAGAACCTACGGGGACTCGCCCGCGTATAACCGGTACTTCCTGAATCAACTGACCGAGCTCCTCACAAAGTATGGCGAAGTCGCGGAAGTGTGGTTCGACGGAGCCTGCGGCGAAGGACCTAACGGCAAGCGCCAGGAGTACGATTGGCCGGCTTACTACTCCCTCATTCGCAAGCTCCAGCCGAGGGCACTGATCGCCATCTGCGGTCCCGACATTCGCTGGGTTGGTAACGAGGATGGCTATGCGCGGGAGAACGAATGGAGCGTGCAGCCCGCTCCCGCGGGTGCTCGTCAGGCGGTAGATGGTTGGGCTTGGTATCCGGCTGAGTGCGACGTTTCCATCAGGCCTGGTTGGTTCTGGCACCGTCGTGAAGATAACCAGGTGAAGTCCCTGGAACACCTTCTGGATATCTACTTCAAGTCGGTTGGCCGCAACAGTGTGCTATTGCTGAACGTTCCACCCAACAGTGAGGGGCTTCTGAGCGATACGGACGTGACACGGCTGAGAGAGTGGCGCATGGCCCTGGATAGGCTGTTCGCCAAAGATATGGGGCGCCACGCACGCGCTTCGGCCCCACAGTCGCTCTCTGCTCACCCCCCGTCTGCAGCCATAGACGGTAAGCAGAACACGGCGTGGTGCCCTGGCGGCACAACCGCCGACGCAGTGTTGGAGCTTACGTGGAACCAGGCCCAGCGGATCTCCATAGCGATGCTGCAGGAGCACATTCCAGAAGGTCAGCGTGTCGAGAAATACTCCGTTCGGGCGTTTGTAGCTGGTGAGTGGCGGGAGTTGTGCCGCGGTACGACGATAGGGCACAAGAAACTGGAGCGCTTCGATCCTGTGACCACAGACCGTGTTCATGTGCGCATCGAGAAGTCTATTGCACCTCCGCTCATTGAAAGAGTGGGGTTGTTTACATGAGACTGCATCGGTCCTGCCAGAGCAGCCGAGGGTAATGCGGTAGGCCACCGAGACGAGGACAGACATGACAGGACGAGTATTACCGATCCTTCTCGTGCTCAGCATCACAGGAGTGGCATCCCTTCAAGAAAGCGAAACCAGGCTGACCTACCAAGGCGAGGAGGTCGCCATTCGAAGGGATGTTTACGGCGTCCCACACATCACTGCCAAGACGCTTGTGGCGGCATCCTATGCCAATGGGTATGCTATCGCAGAAGACCGACTCGGGCAGATGGACCTCAATCGCCGTGCAGCACGGGGCGAAATGGCCGAACTGGTGGGTCCCTCCGCGGTGGCTGCGGATCGAGAAACGCGGATCGACGGGTATACAGAAGAGGAGCGGCTGGCACAGTACCAACGTCTTCCCAGCGAACTGCGAGAGGTCCTTCGGGCATATGCCGATGGCGTGAACGCGTACCTGAAGGAGTCTCAGGCGAGCGGTAGGAAGCGCAACACGGCCAACTATCCAGGTGCCTCCGAAGGTCTCGACGTAGCTTCCATCAGGCCCTGGACAGTCACCGATACGGTAGCTATTGGCCAGATGATGGCGCGACGATTCGGTGGAAGCGAGGGCGGTGAACTGCGCAACCAGCTCATCTTGAGCTTCCTGCGGAACTCGCAGAAGCAAGAGGCGTTCAAACTCTTCAACGACGCTCTTTGGCGTAACGATCCCGCATCCCCGACAACGATAGCTCCGGGTGAGGACGGGAAAAGATGGCCCGGCAAACCCCACTGGGCTGACCCTAACGGCAAGCTTACCGCCGTGCCAGACGATCAGTTGCGGTTAGTGAAACGGTGCGATGCGATGACGGTCCATGCTGCGGCAGACGTTGCAGACCAGGCAGCGAGGCTGGCTCTTGCCCAGCGTGTCGGCATCATGACCCGATGGGGATCCTACTGCATCGCGGTTGGTGCCAAGAAGTCGGCCACCGGGCATGCCATGCTCGTGGGGGGACCTCAGATGGGCTTCCGCACGCCCCAGATCGCGCACGAGGTTCATCTCAAGACCGACGACATAGACGTTATCGGGATGGGCTTTCCTGGGATCCCAGGCGTGCTCATCGGCCATAACGCTTATCTCGCCTGGAGCACGACCACCGGAGTCAACGACCAGACCGACATCTTCGTCGAGACTCTGCACCCTACCGACAGTAAGCTCTACCGTTTCAGAGGTCAGTGGCTTACCATGGAGGAGCGGACCGAGACCATTACGGTCAAGGGTGGTGAACCTGTGCGATTGACGTGCTATCGGACGGTCCATGGTCCCGTCATCCAGTTGGACGAGAAGAACCGCAAGGCGTATGCCCGCAAGGCGAGCTACTGGGATCGCGAACTGGAAACGTTCCAGGCTATCGCGGCCATGGCCAAGGCCCGAAACGTCCAGGAGTTCGGCCGAGCCTGTGCCCTGATACCGACATCGCACAACTGGCTATGTGCTACCCAGGACGGCGATATCGGCTTCTGGTTCTGCGGCCTGACGCCGATACGGGCGGCAGGTGTGGATCCGCGACTGCCCACGCCTGGAGAAGGCGACCACGAGTGGAAGGGTTTCATCCCGTTCGAACGGATGCCGCACATTGTCAACCCACGGCAGGGGTTTCTGGCGAACTGGAACAACAAGCCTGCCGTCTGGTGGGACAACGGCGACACTCCGGTATGGGGAGAGGTATTCCACAATGGACGGATCGCACAGCTACTCAGCGCCAAGCCACTAGTCACCACCCAGGACCTGCGCAACATTCTCGTGGACATCGGCACCTACGACTACACTGCACATGTGCTCCTGCCCATGCTCCAAGCTGCAGTCGCGCAGAGTGGCCGATCGAAGAGCGTGCGAATGTCGGATGACGCACGCCGTGCGGCCAGCTACCTGCGGGCATGGGATTGCCATGCCGCCGAAGGCAGCGTGGCGAAAACCATCTTCGATTCCTGGTTGGTGGAGCTCAGAGAAGACCTCTTTGGCAAGCCCTTTGGGTTTATCAAGTTGGAGGGACAGGGCTTGTTCCATCAGGCCATGCAGCCGAGCTTCATCGTCCACGTGCTGAAGGGCAGACGGTCGCCGGTACCAGTTCAGCACGACTATCTGCAAGGTCGGCGACGCCAGGACGTTATGCTCGACGCTCTCGAGCGAGCCGTGGCTAGGTTGAAGCAACAACGAGGTGACGACATGACTATGTGGCGCTTCAGCCGTGGCAACATCAACTTCGCGCCGCTGCCGCCGATTCCGGCCACGGATCGCGGTACGTACATTCAGATCGTCGAATGCGGCCGACCCGTCCGGGGAGTCAGCATACTCCCTCCCGGTCAGAGCGAGTGCACCGACTCGCCTCACTTCGGGGATCAGCGCGAGCTTGCGGGCTGGTTCCTCTTCAAACCGATGGAAAGCCAACCTGAAGCGTCATCGCGTTGACCATATCGGCGAGCAAGTGGGCGAACCGTGGCGAACAGCCCCTTTGGACCGCGGTGGATATGCGCGGCGCGTTGCCGACTGCTCGTCCCGTGATAAAGGCTCACAATGGTCTTCGGGAATCCATTACCTCGCAGGAAGGATGGGCCAGCGGCCCCAACGAACATAATAGGAAGCGTCGCACTGTTGGCGACCGAGTGCCGCATACGCCCACAACATTTCTGTCAGGGTGAAGGAGGCAAGACGCATCATGAGTGAAGGCGGCATCGCCACGGCCACCACGGCAGATGCCATGCCGGAGGCGCAGAAGAAAGCGCTCTTCTGGGCATGCTTTGCCGCTCTAGTGGCCACGTCGTTCTGCTTCGTCACACGGTCCATGCTCATCGGCACGTGGGGCACGCAGTTCGGCTGGAACGAAACACAGAAGGGCGAGATACTTGGTGTCGGGCTGTGGCCCTTCTCCATCAGCATCATCCTCTTCAGTCTCGTGGTGGATCGCGTGGGGTACGGGACGGCCATGGCGTTCGCGTTCATCTGCCATGTTCTGTTCGCCGTGGTTACTATCATGGCACCAGGCATGGGGAGTCCGAGTGCCATCTACTGGTCCTTCTATGTCGGCTCGCTCCTCGGTGCCCTCGCGGCGGGCACGGTGGAAGCCGTTATCAACCCCGTCGTGGCCACGCTATTCCCGCGGGAGAAGGTGAAGTGGCTCAGCATCCTGCATGCGGGATGGCCCGGAGGACTCGTTCTCGGTGGGCTTCTGAACCTGTTCATGGGACCGGAGGCCAACTGGAAGTACAAGATCGGCCTGATCCTCATCCCGACGATCCTCTACGGCGCGCTCATGCTCGGCAAGAAGTTCCCGGTGCATGAGAGGGTTGCGGCAGGTGTCTCCTATCGTGAGATGCTCCGCGAGTTCGGCATCGTGTGCGCGTTCATCGTCTCGTTCCTGGTATTCAAGGAGATCGGACGCGTGTTCAGCTTCCCCGACCTGGTCACGTGGACGCTGATCTTCCTCGCGACCATCGCCTTCGGTTTCGCCTCAGGCTGGGCATTGGGGCGCGGGCTCTTCATCGTCCTGGTGCTGATCATGATGCCGCTGGCGACGACCGAACTCGGGACCGACACCTGGGTCACCGATCTCATGGGGCCGGAGATGGAGAAGTTCGGCATGCAGGCTGGCTGGATCCTCGTGTACACGTCGTTCATCATGATGGTGCTGAGGTTCCTGGCAGGTAGCATCGTCCACAGGCTATCTCCTCTCGGACTCCTGTCCATAGCAGCCGCGTTGGCGATGATCGGTCTGGTGTACCTCTCCTCGGCAATCGGCGTGGCCATCTTGGTCGCCGCCACCATTTACGGCATCGGCAAGACGTTCTTCTGGCCAGCCATGTTGGGGGTCGTCTCTGAGCAGTTCCCCAAGGGAGGCGCGCTCACGATCAATGGTGTCAGCGGCATAGGCATGCTGGCCGTCGGTACCGTCGGAGCTGTATTCCTTGGCTATATTCAGGACAGCTCCGTCAACAGCAAGCTGAAGACCGAGAACGTGGCGGTACATCGGCAGGTGGCCGCCCATAAGAGGTGGGTATTCGGCAAGTACGAGGCCGTGGACCCCACCAAGGTCGAAGCTCTTCCGGACCAGGCGCAGAAGGACGAGGTGAAGAAGCTCAGCGAGGAGGGGAAGAAGGAGGCGCTGAAGGCCGTGGCCATCTTCCCGGCGATCATGCTGGTTGCCTACCTCCTGCTCATGGCCTACTTCAAGGCCAGGGGTGGATACAAACCAGTCCTGTTGGCTGAAGGCGGTGGAACTACCTGAATAGGTGCAACCACCCACGAGCTCCGGTGATGGGCCGCCATCGTATCGGCGGCCCATCGTTTCGGCATGACGCTTTCAGTCCTGCCCGTCGCTACGGGGTAACCCCAGTTCTCGGCGCACTCGGTGGACCACGTAACCAACTGCCATGGATGCCAAGCCACAGAGAAGCACTGTGACAGGCAGTCCTGCCGAGTCTGCGAAGCGTTCGAGACCGATGCGGAAGATGTTGATGACGAGGAAAACAGCTGCAGGCCAGAGGTGAGGTGCGAACTGCGGTCTGGATGCCGAGAGGATGAGAAGCAACGGCACCGCAATGGCCCACCAGTCCGCGGCAGAGCCCACCTCCGCACCGAGTACAGTGAATCCGAACAACAGTGCGAGCGCGCCCACCAACTGCGGCGCACGCGCATGCCAGGTCAGTCCCTGCCGGGTGAACCCCTGTCCCCAGGCCATGAGCAACACCCCTGCCACTGCCAGCGCCGCCGCTACGGCTACGCCGTTCCTGGAGTGCGCCCAGAAGTACTCACTCGTTGCTCCGGCCATCCAAACGAAAGTGACAGAGGCGGGCAACGTGAGAATCGCGAACCCGAATCGCACGATCGCACTAAGTTGCAGGAGCAGGCCGCCAGCTGTTGCCAACGACACCAGGTAAGCAACGTCACGCTGCTGCAAGTCCTCGGCGCTTCCAGGTGCCCGCAGCGCCAACCAAACGACGAACGGCGCTAAGCACGATCCCACCGTGGCGAACAACGCCTGGACCCAGGGGCTTCCAGTGTGGCGCCTCCTTGTCCACTCGGCGACGGCGTAGCTAATGATGGCAGGCAATCCAACCACTGCCAGCCGGTCGTAGCCGCCCATCTCCTCCCAGAAGTGCGTTACGAGCATGACCACGGAGCTGACCACGAGAATCGCGCCGATGAGCAGGAAGGCCATGGAAGGAGTGAAAGCTCGGATGATCTGTCCCGAGCGACCGGTCGGTGGCGCCGGCTCTAGTTCAAGATGCCTTGCGACGTCCGCCACAAGGGCAGACGCCAAGTCCTCTGCGATCAGGTTTCGTGCACGCAGTGTGGAGATCCATGACGCGACGCAATCGTGGATGGCACTACCGATGTCGCCCCCGCAATGGGGACATTGCCTTCCCGTTGCCATGAGAACCCCCTTCTTGTGGGATGCACTAGTATATGGCTATAGCCGGTACTGCGCAAGGCGATCCAGAACCCGCCTGGAACGGCCAGGCTGAGCGAGTGGAGTTCTGCTAGGGACCATCGGTCTGGACGGCAGCGAAGCGCGTAAGCCGGATATCTTGCTCCGCGATCAACTGACGAACAGACTCGCTCGTAACGGCATGCAGCTCAGGGTCCGATGCGCCGGGATGGAGGTAGATCTCGGTCACACCGGCTCCGAGCGCTTCGACAGTCCGTAGTAGGCACGTCTCGGACATCCTGCCACTATTGATGTGGCCGCACACTCTGTCTGCGTACCGAAGGCCAAGCGCGGCAGCCGTGCGCCGGCAGCGTCGCGAAAGGGCTCGCATGGCCAGCCATTCCAGCCGGCGCGCACGCGGCACGGTGCCACAGGGCCGCCATTCCTCGAATGGGATTCGCACCCAACGGGCGCCGACGTCCTTGCAGCAGGCGATGAGGATGTCCCAGACGACAGGATGGACGTGAAGGTGCTGATGACCGTCGGCGTGGGAGCAGCGGAGCCCGGTGGCGATGAAGCGGTCGAACTGGGCGCGGACTTCCTCAGCGATTTGCAGGCGAAGGGCGCGGCGGAACCAGTAGGCGAGACCGGCCCGGGCAGGATTCTCCCGGAACCGCCCCGAAGGGCTCACCAGATGAGGAGCGTGGGAGTGGTCCAGTGCAGCTCTCCCTCCGGACAATGTCAGGTGCAGACCCACGTCGAGGTCGGGGCATTCGCGGCATAGGTGAACGGCCATCACTGCGGCAGGTTCGTTGACCATAAGGCTGGCTGCCGTGATGATCCCCTGACGGTGCCCAGTGAGGATTCTGCGGCTGCCCTCCTCGGTCGCTCCGAGATCGTCAGCAGTGACCACCAAGATCTTCGCCATGCCGTCATTATGGCTCTTATGGTCGGCGAGGTTTGGCGTCCGGTCTCGAGGTGCGAGCAGCGTGCTACAATGAGAGCGTGGATGCGCATTCGCTGAAAGTGCTAGAACTACCTCGTGTGCTCGAGTCCCTGGCTTCCCACACGGCTACCAACATGGGCCGGGAGGCAGCCCTGGCGTTGGAGCCATCCTCGCAGCGGGACGTGGTGGCGCGCCGTCTCCAGGAAACACGTGAGGCGCGGCACTTGCGAGACCACGGAACCGGCATGCCGCTCGGCGGTATCCGCGATATTCGCGATATCGTTCGAAGAGCCGCCGTCGGTCAGCAACTGACCCCTTTGGAGCTGAACGATGTGGCGCACACTGTGGAGGCTGCGCGAAGGCTGAGGAACTTCCTGTATCAACGCGTCGAGACATGTCCACTGCTGGCGGAGATGGCCAAGCATATGCCGGTACCTCAGGGGCTGGAAACGCGCATAGCCGAGTGTATCGCCGAGAACGGCGAGATACGTGATACTGCATCCCCAGCGCTCGCTCGCATACGGTCAGACCGGAAGCAAGTCCAAGGACGCCTGCTCGATAAGCTCAACGCCGTCCTTGCCAGCGACCGATTCCGCACAATGTTGCAGGAGCCCATTATCACGGAACGGGAAGGGCGCTACTGCGTGCCCGTGAAGGCGGAGTGCCGCGCTCAGTTCGGCGGGATCGTGCATGACATCAGCACCAGTGGGGCGACAGTCTTCATGGAGCCGGCGGCGTGTGTGGATCTGGGCAATCGGCTCAAAGAGTTGGCTATTAGCGAGGAGCAGGAGATCAGTCGCATCCTGAACCGGCTGACCTCTCTCGTGGGCCGGCACGACCAGGACTTGTCGGCGATGCTCGCACAGCTTGCGAGCCTGGATCTGGCCCACGCGAAGGCGGTGCTTGCCGAGCATATGGGTGCGAGCGAACCGCGCCCGGCTGACGTCGGTGTCGTCGAGCTCTATTCCGCACGCCATCCTCTTCTTCAGGGCGAGGTTGTCCCCATAGACATCGAAATCGGTCGCAGCTTCGATGTTCTCCTGTTGACTGGTCCCAATACTGGCGGCAAGACGGTGGCTCTGAAGACCGTGGGATTGCTAACGCTCATGCGTCAGTGCGGTCTCCAGATCCCGGCGTCGCCAGATAGCAGCATGGCGATATTCAACCGCGTATTCGCGGACATCGGAGACGAACAGGACATTCAGCAATCGCTGTCCACCTTCTCAGCTCATCTACGGAACATCGTGCGCATCGTTCAGCAGGCCGACGACGAATCCTTAGTGCTGCTGGACGAAATCGGTGCTGGGACGGACCCAACCGAGGGGGCGGCGCTGGCTCGGGCCATCCTCGCTACACTCCAACGCCGGGGGGCGAGGATCATCGCGACGACTCACTATGGCGAACTGAAGGAGTATGCGTACACGACGGACGGGGTGGAGAACGCGGCCGTGGACTTCGACAGAGACACACTTCGACCCACGTACCGCGTGCTGATCGGGGTGCCCGGAAGCTCGCATGCGTTCTACATCGCTCAGCGGCTCGGTCTTCCTGCTGAGGTGGTTGCCGAGGCGCAGAACAACATGAGCGCCCGGGACCGCAGTGCTGGCGAAATGATGGAGCACATCGAGAGAAGCCGGCTGCGTGCCGAGTCCCTCGAAAAGGAAGCCAAAGCGCACTTGCGTGCGGCCGAAGCGGCGCGGATGCAGTACGAGCGTCTTGCCAGGGAGGTCGCGGACGTGCGCCGCACCATACGGCGGGAAGTGGAGGAGGAGGCGAGAGCAGTACTCCGAAGGGCCACCGAGCGAGCTGAGAACATTATCGGCGAACTGCGCAAGATGGCCAAGGGGACCCGAAAGGGGCCTACCGCAAGACGGAAGCTCGCGGAGCTGCGACAGGAGGTTACAGAGGCTCTCGCCGAACCGCCGGTAGAAGCGGAACCGGAGGCAGCACCCGAAGGCCATGTCTACCGTGTTGGAGACAAGGTCCGCGTCATGACGTTCGGTGTGGACGGCAACATCACGGCGCTTCCTAACGAGAGAACTGCTCAGGTCCAGATGGGTGCTCTCCGGGCTACCCTACCGTTGGATGTCCTTCGACCAGTGAGCGAGGAGGCGCCGACGGAAGCGAAGCCGAGAAAACGCAGCAGCGTTGCGTCGGCGATCGCCATGCAGAAGGTCACCAGTGTCGGGCCCGAAGTCATGATACGGGCTATGAGGGTAGACGAGGCGCACGCGCTTCTGGACCGTTACGTGGATGACGCCTACGCCGCGGGAATTCGCCAGGTCCGCATCATTCATGGCAAGGGGACAGGCGTGTTGCGCAGATTCGTGCAGGACTATCTGCGCAATCATCCCCTAGTGGAATCACAGCGGCCAGCCGATGAGACCGAGGGTGGTGCAGGGGCCACCATCGCTGTGCTGAAGGACTAGTGGATGATGACGCGACGCGAGCAGGACGCGCTGATCGCCCTGGCGGCGTGGGCAAGACGTTACGCCTACGCACCATACAGCAAGTTCGCTGTGGGGGCGGCAGTGGTGGCTGAGGACGACCGTACCTTCTACGGCAGTAACGTCGAGAATGCATCCCTGGGGCTAACACTGTGCGCCGAGCGCGCAGCCATGGCGGCCGCCGCAGGAGCGGGCGTGCGACTCTTGAGAGGGTTAGTAATCGTGACTGATACGGCCGAGCCTGCCATGCCATGCGGGGCCTGCCTGCAGTGGTTGGCCGAGTTCGGCAGCCCATCTACGCTGGTCGTCGCTGCCACGGTTGGGGGCAAGACTCGGCGGGCCGAGCTGAAGGATCTGCTGAAGGAGCCGTTCAGCTTATGACCGCGTTCGCCACTCAACCCACCGCCGTCCAGTTCGGTGCAGGCAACATCGGGAGAGGGTTCATTGCCCAGTTGTTCCACGAGAGCGGGTTGCAGGTTGTCTTCGTGGATGTCGTCGAGTCGGTCATCGAGTCCCTGAATAGCGAAGGAGCGTACACCATTCGAATCGTCGGCCCGGGGGCGCACGATGTGCGCATTACTGGTGTGGGTGCCGTGAATGGAGCCGACCGCGCCAGGGTGGCCCGAGAACTCTCCGTGTGTCGTGTGGCATGCACTGCGGTCGGCGCCGGAGCGCTGCGGCACGTGGCGCCCGCCATAGCAGCAGGGCTGGAGCTCCGCCACCGATGCGAAGGTGGGCCGTTGAACATTCTTGTGTGCGAGAACCTGCATGATGCTGGCAAGGTTCTCCGGAGCCTGGTGGCCGAGCATCTAGCTGCCGACCTCCGCGAGGAGATCCTGGACAAGACAGGCTTCCCCCAAGCAGTCGTCAGCCGGATGGTTCCTCTCCAGACCGCTACAGCGGCGGAGCCTCTGATGGTTCGTGTGGAGGCTTACAAGCGTTTGCCCATTGACGGGACGGCGATTGTCCCTGGCCTTCCGCCGATCGTCGGCGTGGAGCCAGTGTCCAACTTTGCGGCCCATGAAGCCCGGAAGCTGTTCACCCACAACTGTGCGCATGCCACGCTGGGTTACCTCGGATGGTTGGTGGGATGCCGCTACGGGTATGAAGCGCTGGTCCACCCGGACGTACGACCGACGCTGGACGACGTACTCGCAGAGACTGGTGCAGCACTCATCCGGCAATACGGCTTCGATCCGAACGAGCACCGGAGCCACGTCGCCGACCTACTGGAGCGGTTCGCCAACGTGGAACTGGGCGACACATGTTTTCGCCTGGCCAGGGATCCCATCCGCAAGCTCGGCCCGGAGGATAGGTTGGTGGGTGCAGCGCGCCTCTGCGAACGGACAGGAGTTCGGCCCGCGGCCCTCGCGAAGGTCATCGCAGCAGCGCTCCGGTTCGATGCGCGCGAAGATCACGTGGCTGTCGAGCTGCAGCGTCGCATCTCCGAGGCTGGGCTTACCGAGGTGCTGAACAACGTCTGCGGGATCCGAGCAGAGGAACCACTGGGAACGATGATCCTAGGAGCCTACGCGCAAGTGGCCGCACGCCGCGGTCTGGACTCGGAGGCAAACCAGATGCCGTAGCCGTGTGCGGCGAGGCCACGCTATGCACGGCCCAACGACCAAGCAAGAGAGGCAGGTTGGTGCAAGAGCAGCCTGCCGCAACAGGAGTATGGACACATGAACCAGATGCTGAAGGAGATCCAAGAACAGCCTCAATGGATCGAGCGGGCGGTCGAGTTGAGCGGTCCGGCGGTGGCGGCGCTCGCTGCGGAGATGCGTGAGCGGGAAATACGTTTCGTTATCATCGCAGCCCGGGGCACGTCGGACAACGCCGCCACCTACGCCAAGTACATGTTCGAGATTGCAGCAGGCTTGCCCGTCGCTCTGGCCGCACCATCAGTCTTTACCCTCTACGATGCCAGGCTTTCCCTCTCCAACACGCTGGTCATGGGCATCTCTCAGTCGGGCCAGGGTACGGATGTGGTACAGGTGCTATCCGCGGCTCGTGCGGCGGGTGCACTGACTGCGTGTGTAACGAACAGCGAGGACTCGGCTATCACGCGTGTCTCCGACCATGTCCTGCTCTGCCATGCCGGAGAGGAAAAGGCAGTGGCGGCGACCAAGACGTACACGACAGCCCTGGCGGTTGTGGCGTTGCTGGTGGCTACGGTTGCAGATCGGCGAGATCTACTCGACGGCCTCCGCCTGGTTCCTGAGATGATGAACCAAATGCTGCAGCTCGAGCCTAGTATCGCTGATTTGGTCGAGAGGTACCGTTATATGCAGGAATGCGCCGTCCTTGCACGGGGGGTCAACCAGGCGACAGCGCTCGAGGCGGCGCTGAAGATGACGGAAACATGCTACCTGGTGGCCAAACCCTACTCAGGGGCTGACTTCCTACACGGTCCCATCGCCATGGTGGACCGAGGCTTTCCGTGCCTGGTCTTTGCTCCCGATGGCCGGGCCTACGCATCCCAACTGGATCTGTCACTGAAGATCAAGGAACGAGGCGGAGAACTCATCGTTATCGCCCACAGCCCGGAGATTCTCGAGCTCGCCACGACCCGTATCGCCGTACAAGACGCCACCATTCCCGAACTACTGAGCCCCATGCCCTACGTCATCCCCGGACAGCTCTTCGCCTACCACCTTGCTAGGGCGCGCGGCAACGACCCTGACCGACCACGTGGGCTGAGCAAGGTCACCTTGACACGATAGAAAGCGAATTACTACGATGATCAACTCCGATCGTCTGATCGCGACATTTCTGGACCTGTGCCGCATCAACAGCCCCGCTCGTCACGAACGACCCGTGGCGGAATACCTCCGGGCACGCCTAGAGCGTCTGGGCCTTCAGTGTCTCCAGGATCGCGCTGGAGAAGCGACTGGCGGAGACACGGGCAATCTCATCGCCACTCTGCCAGCCAATGTGAGCGGTGCTCGACCCATCTTCTTTGCCGCACACATGGATACAGTAGAGCCGAACCCGGACGTGCAGATCGTCACCGAAGGCCGGGAGATACGCAGCGACGGCAACAGCATCCTCGGCGCAGATGACCGCGCAGGTATCGCACCATTGTTGGAGGCGCTGGAAGCCATTGTCGAGCAAGGTATGCCTCACGGCGAGGTCCAGGCAATCTTCACGGTCTGCGAAGAGGTCGGCTTGCTCGGCGCGAAAGCATTGGAGCGAGACCTTGTTCATGCGGCCTTTGGCTTTGTTCTTGACAGTGGTCCGCCTGTTGGGTCCATCGTCATCCGCGCTCCATGGCAGGACAGTATGACTGTGACGATCACGGGCAAGCCTGCCCATGCTGGCGCCGAACCGGAGAAGGGTATTTCTGCGATCCAGGTAGCTGCTCGGGCCATCGATCGCATGAAGCTCGGCCGCCTTGACCCCGAGACCACAGCGAACATCGGCACCATTCACGGCGGCGAAGCAACCAACATCGTGTGTCCTCGCGTTGTCCTCGAGGCCGAGGCGAGGAGCGGTGACAACGCGAAGCTCCAAGAACAGGTCAGCCATATGGTCGCTAGCTTCGAACAAGCGGCTGCGTACTACGGTGCCCAGGTTTCGGTGGCGGTCGAGCCCCAGTACGAAGGCTACAGCTTCAGTGAGACCGATCCCGTGGTAGCGCTCGCAGCCGCTGGCATCGGAAGGATCGGTCTACCGGTCGTGTACAAAGCTGTGGGTGGGGGGAGCGACGCCAACGTGTTCAACGCCAAGGGACTTCCGACCTGTGTGCTCGGTACCGCCATGAAGAACGTGCATACGCATGCGGAGTGCGCGTCCATGGACGACCTGATCCAGACCGCCGAGGTCGTAGTCGCCATCGTCCAGGAAGCAACTCGCTAATGCTTGCGTTCGTCGGTGGCGTTGTCGAGAGGATTCTGGCGGAGCGGCCTGGCGCCCAGGAACTGGAGGTCGCGGTCCATGGTTCGGCCAGGCACGCCATCTCGTATCCGGCCCTTGTGGGTTTGGTTACGGTTGGTGACAGTGTCGTGCTCAACACCTGGGCGGTGGAGATGGGTCTGGGGACGGGCGGAACGGATTTCGTGGTCGCGGTGGAACGCTATCCTCGTCATGCAGATCCTCCCGGCCACATCATGAAACTCCGATACACGCCAGCTCAGATTCCCGTCCTCGCTGCAGAGGCGCCGGAGAGCCCCCATCACGAAGGACTCAGGAGATTCGCTTCGTTGGGTGGAGCACCTGTGGTCTGTGCAGAACTCCATAGTCAGGTGCCGGCCATTGCAGCAGCGGCGAAGTGGGAGACACGCGGAGAGGCGCATGTCGCGTACGTGATGACGGACGGAGCCGCTCTTGCCATGGGTCTCAGCCGACTCGTTCCAGAAATGCGGGCAAGAGGTCTCGTAGACACTGTCATCACGAGCGGCCAAGCCTTCGGAGGTGATTACGAGGCCGTCAACATTTACTCGGCGCTGGCAGTCGCCAGGGTGGCTGCCAAAGCCGATATCATCATCGTGGGCCAGGGGCCAGGCAATACCGGCACCGACACGCCGTTGGGATTCTCGGGTATAGACCAAGGGATCGCACTCAACGCGGCAGCGTCGCTCGATGGAACACCAGTCGCCGCGGTACGACTCAGTTTCGCGGATCCCCGGCCACGCCACGTGGGTCTGAGCCACCACACCCGAACGGTGCTGGGATGCGTGACTCTGTGCTCGGTGCTCGTTCCCGTGCCCAGACTGTCGCAGCAAGAGAACGCTGCGTTGCGGCGCAATCTCGAGACCTCGGGAATACTGCATCGGCACGAAGTCATCACGGTGAATGCTGAGCCAGGCTTCGAAGCCCTCCTCGACAGCGGAATCGAAGTACGGACAATGGGGCGCACCGTCCACCAGGAGAGGCCGTTCTTCCTCGCATCTGCGGCTGCAGGTCTCGTTGCCGGACAGTGGTTCACGGGCACGAAGGACAACTGGACGCCCACCCGGCCGCGAGTGCATCGGGAGCGGCGCAGTTGAGCGAGTCTGGTACGCCGGAACCCCTAGGTTCTTCCGAGTGCATCTTCGAGGGGCGCGTCATCCGAGTCCGCCGCGACAGAGTCCGTTTGCCAGATGGCTCGGACTGCTACCGAGAAGTGGTGGAGCACCGTGGTGCTGTGGGCATCGTACCGCTTCTCGATGATGGCGCCGTGGTGCTCATAACCCAGTACCGGTACGCGGTGGGAGAGTGGTTGCTGGAAATACCTGCTGGCACGCTCGAGGAGGGAGAAGATCCGGAATGGTGCGCAGCACGCGAGCTCGAGGAAGAGACCGGCTACACCGCCAGACGCTATCGCCGATTGTTCGCCATGTACGTGTCGCCGGGCTACTGCAACGAACTCATCCACATATACGTCGCAGAAGGCCTTGTCGCTGGGCAGGCGCGGCCGGACTGTGATGAAGCTATCGAGACTACTGTCGTACCGTTGAGCAGTGTGTCTGCAATGATACAAGAGGGACGGATACGGGACGCCAAGACCATCGCCGCCCTTCTCGCTGTCATGGCAGGGCGCTAGGCAGTAGCCAGTACCGTAAGACTACTCCATCTTCAACCTGCCTTCCTTCGGGCTGTAACCTGCGGCCGAACTGCACTCGTAGCAATGAGCAGGGGACGGGATGGACTCGCGCGGAACGGTTCGCACAGACAACGTAGGCAACCGAGGCTTCACGCTAGTCGAACTGCTAACAGCTATCGCTGTCATTATCGTCCTAGCCAGTATCCTGCTGCCCGTTCTGTGGATGGCCAGGGGTATGGCGCGCAGGGCAGCCTGCATCTCGAACCTCCGCCAGATCGGTCTCGCCGCCCGCATTTACCGCGATGACTACGATGTTTACCCCTTCCGTCTATCGTCCATGATGACTGCCTATGTTCGAGATCCTCGGCTGCTGGTATGCCCCAACGATTCTGGTCGTGGTCTCTACGACGGAAACGAACGCCTCGAAGGCAATCGCTACCTGGCCTCAGGCGTGAGCTACGACTATGTGCCGCGCTGGATCAAGGCGCAGGAGCTGGGATGGTGGGCACCTGCTCCTGACTTCGGACCTGGGAAGTGGGAGGAGCTGACGCCACTGGCCGATTGTCAGTGGCATTGGGCAAAGGCCTTCCATGCAGAGTGGTGGGACAACGATCCGGCAGGTCGCGGGTGGACTCTTGTCCTAACGGCAGGCGGCAGCGTGCGGAAGATACGCGTCGAGGACCCTCCTGAGGACTTCACCCCAGAGCGCTATCGGTAACCCGGACAGTCACCACCTAGTCGTGGCTGTGCGCCGTCCAGGATGGACATGCTGTCCGAGCATGCGCGATTATCAAGTGGGCATGCGACCGGCCTGTTGCTCCAACCTCCGAACGGTCTGAATAGCATCACGCCTTCGTTCCATGGCCTGAGCTACCTTCATCACCAGAACTTCGTAGGTGTCCACACCCGGTACGTTCTTCTCTAGGTAATCGAAGGCTCCTCGGCGCATGGATTCCACAGCATTCGCCACATTCCCGTAGGCGGTCAGGACGATGACCTCTGTGAAGAGATCGCGCCTCATGGCGGCGCTCAGGACTTCCAATCCGCTATCAGGCTGCTCCATGGACATGTCGGTAACGACGATGTCGAACCCCTCTGGTCGGGACCGGATGATATTGCAGGCTTCTTCGGCGCTGGATGCAGTGGTGACGCTGTAACCCTCTCGCTGAAGCCGCCGTTTCAGCGCTTCACAGACCGCGTCTTCGTCATCGACAACCAATACGTTAGCCATGGCGTTTCTCCGTTCAGGATGTGGAATCGCTGTCGGCGAGTGGTAGGAAAACGGTGAACCATGCTCCCTCACCAGGCGTCCCGACTTCTCGGACGCAGCCGTTGTGAGCTTCGACGATGCCCTTGACAATGCTGAGGCCGAGGCCCATTCCCTTAGCACGTGTCGTGTGGAACGGCTGGAAGATGCGCTCCTTCTCGTTGGTCGCAACGCCCGGACCAGTATCGCGGAACTCGACTTGGACGTAGTCTCGTGCCTGGCTCAGATTGTGGCGGAGCTGCTCGTCCTTGGGTACGAGACGGGAACGTACGAGGAGCGAGCCTCCATGAGGCTGGAAGCTGACCGCGTTCTCGACAATCTCGGCAAAGGCTCGTTTCAGCTTCATCGCATCGCATCTCAGTGCAGGTAGGTCTGGCTGGAGGTCCAGGGTGAGAGCGATGCCCGAGCGTTTCGGGAATGTCTCGGCCACCACATCACTGACGACTTCGTTGATGTCACAGGAGGCAAGCGTGATACTGGTCGCGACCACGAAATCACGAAACTCCCGCAGGATCTCCTCGAGGCGTCCAATGCCGCGAGCCATACTGGCGGCCAGCTCCCGTATCTCGTCGCGAATCTCCTCGCACGGCTTCTGTTCCAGCAGATACTGCATTTCGTTCAGATCGCCCTTGAGAGCGAAGGTTCGGTTACCGATCATATGAGCGGCACGCGCTGATAGCTCGCCCCATGCTGCCATGCGTTCGGCACGCAGCAGGCGCTCGCGGGAGCGAATGTTCTCGATCGCGGCGCCAACCTGCCGCCCGATGCTGGTCAGGATCCGTTCTTCGCCTTCGCTGAAGGCATTGGAGAACCAGGCATGGGGGCTAGTCCTGCGCACGACGCGCATCACGCCGAGGACTCTATCACGACCCATGATCGGCACTGCAAGCAGGGCGCTGATCTCTTCTTGGGGGAACTCGACACACAAGCCGCGCCAGCGGGGGTCCAGCTGCGGTCTCTCCAACCGGACACCGACGCCATGCTGGGCGACCCAGCCTGTGATCCCTTCCCCCAACCGATAGGGAGCTTCCCCGAGCCGGCTCGCGAGGATACCGCGCGAGGCCGCCAGGACGAGGCGTTCGGACACTTCGTCGAGAAGAAAGACCGTGCAGTCCTCGAATCGGAGCATCTCGGCTGCGACATTGAGCACCTTCGCCATGAGGGACTCGATGTCGAGGCTGGTGATGAGGTTGTTGCCAATCTCGATGAGTGCGCTTTCGCGGGCACGAAATCCCCGTATGCGAAGCGCCGATGCGGCTGCGTGGGCTAGGGCCACGAGACGGTGCACGTGGAGCTCCGTGAAGCGATCCTGTACGGCACTCTCGACGTTGATGACGCCGGTAGCCTGCCCGGATGCGCCGCGGATTGGCACGGCGATCTCGCTGCGCACATCACGGAAGTAGGCCACGTAATAGGGGTCTTGCGATACGTCGCCAGTTCGATAGGGTGTAGCCGTCAACGCCACATGGCCCGTGATACCTCGGGCCGACTCCTGTGCCAACGAGAGCCGGAGTCGTGCAGTCTCAGGTGTCCAGCCAAGGCCGGCGGTACACACGACGACGAGTTCGCCGGTACGTTCTTCTACCAGCGCTAGAAACGCCCGGTCGCCGCCGACCGCTTCCATGGCGAAATCCAGGAGACGTTGCAGGAACGATAGATCCTCGCCCGGGTGGAGTGCGTCCGTGAAGAGCTGGTTGAGCTCTTTCAGGAAGACCTCGATCGGGCAACCGACCTCACTCTGGCTTTCGTCCTTGACCACGGCGGCATTATACCTTTGGCTGTGGCTGGGTTTCGGGCTGAACGGAAGAGGCGGCATTCCCTGTGGATACCTTGCAGGACATCCCGAGACTGCCGGGGAAACCTTGAGCGAGTAGAAAGCGTGTGCATGGTAACGTCATGACTGGGTGACGGAGGAGGCTCTCTCATGCGAGTGTTACGGATCGTTTGGGCAGGCTATCTGGCGATGACCGCGCTTTGTGCCGCCGCGGCACCCCAGATGCGGACCGTCATCGTGGAGGCCATCGAACGAGGCTATAGGGAGGTGCCCGTTACGGTTACGGTTACGCCTCCAGCGGGTATGGAGGCAGTGAAGGTGGAGCTAGGCGCGATGCGGGTTCCTGCTCAGTGGGAACGATCGGGCAACCGTATGGCGGTGACGTGGATCGTGCGGAACCTTGCCCGAGGCCAGCGGAACACGTACCGCATGACATTCCTGCGGAGCGCTCCAGTGGCTCGGACGCACTCGGTGGTAAGAGTGGGCAACGATCTGGAGATCCGTCTGGTTGGTGAGACCTTCGCACGGTACGATGTTACCACGGGCCCCAACAAGCCCTTTTTCTACCCAGTGTTCGCTCCCGGCCAGGCTCAGGTCGTTCGCGGCTTTCCCATAGAGCCCAAGCCCGGCGAGACGAATGATCATCCCCACCACCAAGGGATGTGGTTCACCCATGGCAGCGTGAATGGTGAGGACTTCTGGTCTTTGAGTCAGAGCAAGACAACTCACACCGGATTCGCCAATCTCAGCAGCGGACCGATCTACTGCGGCTTCACCGCTGGAACTGCGTGGATTGGGAAGAACGGCGCCACCATCGCCCGTGACACGCGCGAAGTTCGTGCCTATATCCTCGACGGCGCTCGCGTCATGGATCTCACCATCACGGTGAGGCCAGAGGGCGCCCCGCTGGTCTTTGGAGATACGAAAGAGGGCAGCTTCGGACTGCGCTTGGCGGACAGTATGCGACTTCGGGGCGGTGGCGGGCACATTGTAAACTCCGAAGGGATTGCCGACGGCGCGACCTGGGGCAAGCGTGCCAGATGGGTGGACTATTACGGTCCTGTCGGTGACCGAGTCGTTGGCGTCGCCATCTTGGACCATCCATCGAGTTTCCGCCATCCGACCTACTGGCACGTCCGCGACTATGGGCTGTTCGCGGCGAATCCGTTCGGCGTCCACGATTTCGAGCCCGGCAAGGGAGCCAGCGCTGGCAACTACACCGTTCCCGTAGGGGGCGCGATCGCGTTCCGTTACAGGCTCGTGTTCCATATCGGCAATGCGGACGACGCGCGTATCGCCGACCGGTGGGCCGAGTTCGCTAGTCCGCCGCGCGTGACGGTCAAATGACGGCCGTTCTGGCGCGGACAGCAGCGGGAGCTGTCTGGCACACACACTTCTCTAACCGCAGCGGAGCTTTCATTGCCGCACTTGGCAAGGCTGTCGGCACGGACCAAGTCGAGATGACAGGAGCGCATGCATGACATCGAACTCCTCTGGCGGGAGGCCATCCGTACAATGGTGGTTCCAGGGCGTTTCGCGCTACGCGTGGATGGTGCTCGTGGTTTCTGCGCTGGGCTGGTTGTTCGACACGATGGACCAGCACCTTTTCACTCTGGTGCGTGTACCCTCGTTGACGGAGATCATGAAGCCCCATGTCCTACCGGACCAGTTGGATGGAGCAGTCAAGGCCGTAGGCGGCCAACTAACCGCCGTGTTCCTACTTGGCTGGGCGGCCGGGGGATTCCTCTTCGGAATCATCGGAGATCGGTTGGGTCGCACGAAGACGATGATACTGACCATTCTCACGTATTCCGTCTTCACCGGTCTGAACGCATTGGTGCAGACGCCATGGCAGTACGCCGTCTGCCGATTCTTGACGGCCATGGGGGTGGGGGGCGAGTTCGCAGCCGGCACTGCTCTGGTGGCCGAAGTATGGCCGGAACGCTCGCGTCCCATGGCGCTGGGTTTTCTGCAAGCGCTGTCAGCGATCGGCAACATGACCGCAGCTGTGATCACGCTGATGTTGAGTGCGCAGAGCTGGAAATGGGTGTACGTCGTAGGTGCCATCCCAGCCCTGCTGGTGGTCTGGATACGGCGCTCTGTCAAGGAGCCGGATCGCTGGAAACACGCGAAGGCGATGGCCGCGAAGGGTGGGATAGGTACGGAGCTTGGCAGTATACGCGCTCTGTTCGGTACGAAGGCGCTGGCCAGAAACACCGTGGCAGGTGTCCTTCTCGGCACAGCGGGCGTGGGCGGCGTTTGGGGAGTGGGCTTCTTCCTGCCGGACCTTCTCGGCTCGGTCATGAAACCGATCTATGCCAAGTCCACGGCTATCCTGTCGCTCGACGCCAGCCAGCAGCAGGCGGCCATCAACGCGGCTGTGCAGGCGCTCAAGAGCAAGGTCTTCTTCGTGCAACAGGTTGGCGCCTTCATCGGTATGTTCGGATACGCGGCGCTGAGCCAGAGAATCGGACGGAAGCCAGCCCTTGCACTGGTGATCGGTCTGGCGTTCGTCGCGGTGCAGGCGGCTTTCTGGGGCGTTCGGGACGAGACTTCGGCGTACCTTCTTGCGTTTCCGTTAGGCATCTTCTGCCTGGCCCCGTTCTCGGCCTATGCCGTCTACTTTCCAGAGCTCTATCCGACGCGTCTCCGAGCGACAGGCGTGGGCTTCTGTTACAACACTGCTCGCATCCTCGCGGCCTTCGCTCCTTTCGTCCTGGGTGCCCTTGCCAACCGTTTCGCAGACCCTGCGGATGCCTCCCTGGGCTTGCGGCAGGCGGCAACGCTTGTGGCTTTCGTCTACTTCGTAGGATTCGCTGGGCTCCTTTTCGCTCCTGAGACGAAGGGCAAGCCCTTACCAGAGTAGATCGGAGCTCTGCGGTCAAGCGTAAGCGAAGGAGTTCCGAAGGGCTTCTTTCCAGACCTGGACATCACTGGGGGGAACAATCACTCCGTTGATGCTCAGGTCTAGCACCTGGTCTGCAAGAGCATCGTATCCGGCGTCGAGTAGTATCTCGACCGGTACGACGACGGAACGTGCCGCGTCCAGCAGGTCGGTGAGCCAAGGCCCGGCCAGGTCCCGCCGGTACATCACGGCAGCGATACGCTCGACGCCAGGCATGAGGACTGCTGCAGGGTCGCTGATATCTTCTCGTAGGAGCAGTCCGCAACGGACGTACCCGAACTCGAGACCCTCGTTGGCAAGAGCCAAAGAAGCCGCCTCGACGGCTGCGCGAAACGCACCAAGTGTGTCAGCCGCCCCTGTGGGCGCTAAGAGCGCCGTCACGTCTCCCAACAGTGCAGCCTGTGCCAAACCCACTTCGCTGCAGCCCTCGGGATGGACTGCAAAGGCAACCGGCTTCCCATGAGCATTGCGTACCGTCTCCGCCAGGCTATCCGACGGACCGTGCGCGACCACGTAGAAGCCATCCGGTCCCGCCGAAAGCCCCGCGGCCACCTCGGGAGGCGACTCGACGGAGGCGCTCACACGAATCTCGCGGCCGTCGGGCAGCCGAACCGGCTGGTGGCAGAACTCCAGGAAGAGTCGGCGATGCGGTACGATTCCGAGCGCGTGCGCCTGAAATGCTGCCACGACGCGGTCTGTGGGGTCCACGACGACGACACCTTGGTCCCCATCCACCACGAGCAGGTCGCCGTCCCTGACAGCCCGGATCCTGGGACCAACCTCCTCCACGCACGGCCTGTGGAGTGGAGTTGTCCCGTAGGTAGCCTCGGGCCAGGCCAGTTCGCTCACAACCGCTACGGCGCAGAGCGGCAGGTCCTCGACGCGAAGGTGGTGATCCCCGATGAGTACGCACACGATGTCGGCTGCATCTTGGGGACCCTGCTCCCCGAGCCAGAACGGCCGTGGGCGCTCTGGCGGACAGACGCTCAGCAGATCCGCGAACGTGCGGATGATGCGGGCGGTTCCTAGAACGCGGCCCGGCGACACCGCACGCCCTGGTATCCTTTGCACAGTCGCTGCCTTTTCCCCGCGATCAGACCTCGTCGTGGACGCCGGTCATCTAGTTGGGCTGGACCGGCGCCAACTTCGGCGAAGGCGACGGAGTAGGTGCCGTTTGCTGCTCCTGCTGCGCCTTCTCCAGTTCGCGGATACCCTGCTCACCAGGCTTGCGCTTCTTGAACCAATCCTCCGAGATATCCAAGGCACCCGGCGGTACGGTGTTCTTTGTCTTCCCGGGAGGCGGAGCCGTGGGATTGATGGGACGTTCACCAGGCTTGCCGGCCTTCGCGCCCTTCTTGGCAGCCTGCTGGCTTACCTTGATGGCCTGCAGCATCTTCTTGCGGGCCTCGGCTTCCTGCTTCATGCGCTCTTCCATGGCTTTCCGTTGAGCTGCCGCTTCCTGAGCGGTGGGCTGCTTCGGGGGCTCAGGCTTGCCGGCTCGCTCGACCACGTAGGACATGGCCCCCAGCACAACAAGAAGTATCGCGAGGATGAGATACGTGGCTAGTCTTGACACAGATGAATACCTCCCGTGCGCATGATGCGCGACATATCCCGCATATGTTACCGGATTCGGCGGAAGTGCCGTTCCCTTCGCACGGTACTAGGTCGGGTACGATAGGGGACCTCCACCACCACCTGGAACAGATAGGAGTACCCGCTGTGAACATAATCCTGTGCAGCCTGGACACAGTCCGCGCCGATCGCTTGAGCTGCTACGGGTATCCCCGACTCACGAGCCCCCACCTCGACAAGGTTGCGCGCGAAGGTTGTCTCTTCCTGGACTTCCACAGCCCGCATATTCCGACGTATCCGGGCCATACGACCATGATGACTGGGCGTGACGTCTACGCGCATCACGTAACTGGTCAGTCCGGTGCGTACGAGCTCTCGCCGAAGATTCCCATGCTCGCCGAGATTCTCCAGCGAGTTGGATACCACACTGCTGCCGCCGACACACTCGGGCGGTGGTTTCAACGCGGCTTCAAGACGTATCGAACCTACGAATGGAGCAAGGACGAGCCGCGGCACTGGCGCGCGGGCGAGGCTGTTACGGAAGTGGCTGTGGAGCTGCTGGAGGCTGCAGCTTTCAGGGAACCGTTCTTCCTGTTCGTGCATTATTGGGATGCTCACACACCATATCTGCCGCCACCACCGTTCGACAGAATGTTCTACGGCGGCGATGAACGGTCGCCGCAGCATCGTAGCATGACGCCTGTGTGGCAGTGCGAAGAGTTCAAGTGGTACTTCCACGAGTGGATGCCAGGCGTCACGGACATCGAGTTTCCCAAGGCGCAGTATGACGCGGAGATCGCATACATGGACACGTGTCTGGCTCGTTTCCTGAACCGCCTCGATGAGCTAGGCTTGTCGGAAAGAACGCTGCTCGTGCTCACCGCAGACCACGGCGAAGAGCTTGATGAGCATGGCTGCTGGTTCGATCACCACGGGTTGTACGAGACGAATACACGTGTACCATGCATCCTGCGCCTCCCCGGTGTCATCCCGGCTGGGCTTAGCGTACGTGGCCTGGCAGCGATGATGGACCTTGTGCCCACGGTCCTCGACTATGCCGGCGTGGATGATAAGGACCTGCGGTTCGACGGACGCAGTCTCCGCCCGCTAGTAGACGGCGGGCATTCCACTGCATCAGCAGCGCGCGAGGCGCTCCACTTGACAGAGAACACGTGGATGAAGAAGCGCGCCGTCCGTACGAGGGAGTGGAAGCTCATCACCGCTCTGGAACCGGATCTGCATGGATTTCCAGAGGTGGAGCTCTACCGCCTGACTGACGATCCGGGCGAGACGAGGAACCTGGCCGACGAGTATCCGGATGTTGTAGCAGACCTGCGGGCAAGCATGGACACTCATGTGCGAGAACGGAGTGCCTTCACCGGACTACCTGATCCTTTGCCTCTACAGCCCGTGCCGCTCAGGCGTATCGGAACCGCTTCCCCCGACATCGCGCAGGATGCACGCGTGGCGCGTGACGAGAAGCTGGAGGATGGAGACTTCGTAGGTTACGAGCGTGAGGAGGTGGGTGCGTGACAGACTTCCAGGCGATCGCGCTGGGCTTCTTGCAGGGCTTCTCCGAATGGCTACCCATCAGCAGCACCGCCCATGTCGCTGTGGGGCTTAGGCTCTTCGGTCTGAGCGACATCGCGGGGCTGGGGGCGGCGTTCACGGCAGTTAGCCAACTGGGTTCGGTGCTAGCGGCGTTGGTCTACTTCAGGCGGGACATTATGGCCGTGCTTGGTAGGCCACGGCAGGGTCCCGGGAACCCCGATCAGGCGGATAGGCGCTTGCTTCTGCCGATCGTCGTCGGCACGCTCCCTGTCGTCGTCTGTGGCGTCCTGTTCAAGGATGCCGTCGAGGGACCACTGCGGAGCCTGACGGTCATTGCAGCTAGCATGATGACGTTCGGTGTGATACTGGCATGGGTCGAATCTCGCGCTCAGAGGCGTCGCAGGCTCGATTCGATTACGGTGTGGGACGGTCTAGCCATCGGCATAGGTCAAGCCTTCTCGCTGATTCCGGGTGCATCCCGGTCGGGAACGACGATCAGCGCAGCACTGGCCATCGGACTGGAGCGTGCCACCGCGGCGCGGTTCTCATTCCTACTCAGTCTTCCCGCCATCACTGCGGCCGGCCTCTACGAGCTTGTCAAGCATCGCCACGACATGGTCACCGCCAACATGGCCAGACCTCTTACGCTGGCGACGCTGACAGCCTTCCTCGTGGGATGGGCCAGTATAGACTTCCTCATCAAGTTCCTGCGGCGCAACCCCACCTACGTATTCGTGGTCTACCGGCTCTTGGTGGGAGGCCTCATCCTGGTGCTCATCGCCATGGGGAATCTCCATCCCTAGCGTTACGTCGGACACGCAGCGCCGCATCCGCCTCCCGAAGCAGCTTCGTCGCATAGGCGCGCCAGTCGTCATCGGTGGCGTGCGTCAGAAACGCTGTCAGCAAGGAGTGCGCCTTCTCTGGTTGGTGGAGGTAGCGGAGAAGGCATGCAGCGGCCCTGACAGTCGCCTGAGCGCGGAGACTGGGGTCCGGCGACGTATGCGTAACGCTATGAAACACGTGCACCGCTTCCTCGAAATGGTGACCGTCCGCCAAGGATCCCGCGAGGTCGAGCTGTAATCGTTCCTCCAATATGCTATGAGGGTCCAGGCTTCGCAATCTCATGTACCGCGTGACTGCAGTGGCTCTGTCGTGTCGTTCCAGCGCTTCAGCTACCGCCCGACCCGCCGAAGTGTGTGCACGGTCCCAGTCGCCCTCCGCCGCTAGTGCGAGGGGTAACTGAACAAGGGCCTCGGAATCGCTCGGCGCACCTGCCAGCACTGCTTCCCAATGGTCGGACTCGTGCCCGGAATCTCCTGGTCCTACATCCACAACGACCGATGTAGCGCGCGATGGCACGCCGCGACGCTTGGCAGTCAGCGCACTTGCAGTCTGATCCCAGGAGATGCCGTAGAGGAATCCCAGAATGTGTGCCCAGTGCGCTGCGGTAGGGAGGTGCTCGGGTGAGACGAGGGCCTGGTAGCCGATCGCTCCGACTTCGGCAAGGGCCAGACCAGCAATGAGGGGGAGGGCCTGGACGCCAAGCCGTATGCCAGTCACGCGAACCCGGGTACTCCGGTACCGCGAGACGAACGCGCCGAGCACCGTCGCTACCGCACCAGACGCACCGATGATCATCGCGCCGCTATCGTGAACCGGTGCGTACTGGGCCGCAATGGCCTCGGCTGCCCCTGTGAGCACTGCGCCGGTTAGAAACAGCCCCAAGAACGCTCGCCACCCTACCCCGCCTTCGAGACAGCTACCGAAGACGAAAAGGAGAAGCATGTTGAGCGACAGATGCCAGAGGTGCTCATGGAGCACCCAGTAGGTCAGGAAGGTGTGCCAGCGTCCGGAACCCGGGGCGATGCCGAGGGAAGCGAACCAACGGATGGGAAGCTCAGGGCCGTTCGATAGCGTGACTGCGGCCACGAGGCCGAAAAACACAAAGCACACTCCGACGAGCGACAGGGTCGCGATCGGAGGCTTCGGACCCTCTCCCGACTCGGCGTAGAACAGGAGGCGCACGCCATTGCCATTCGTCTGATTAGTCAACGCCGGTGCGTTCCCTTCTGGAGGAACCTACTGCAGGAGCAAGCTCGACCGCCAGTGCTGAGCTGGCCGCGGCAGCCTGGCCTGCGTGCGCTGACGCCGCCAAGCCGCCACTAGGCTGCTTCCATATCCTCGTCGGAGATGTCGAAGTTGGCGTAGACCTGTTGAATGTCGTCGTGGTCCTCGAGCGTCTCCAGCAGGCGTAACACCTGCTGAGCTTCTTTGCCCTCGACGTGGACGGTCGTCGTCGGTACTCGCGTGACGTCGGACGAGACGATAGGCAATCCGGCAGCCTTCAGTGCTTCTGTGACAGCGGCAAGCTCGCCAGGGGATGTGTAGACGTCGTAACCGTCATCCGTTGCCTTCACGTCTTCGGCACCAGCGTCGAGCGCCGCTGCCAAGACGGTGTCTTCGTCCACGCCGTTGCGCTCGATCGTGATCAGCCCTTGTGGCGGTCCGAAAAGGTAGCTCACGGCTCCGTTTTCGGCTAAGCGCCCACCGTTCTTGTTCAGGATGCTGCGGACATCTGCCACCGTACGGTTCCGGTTGTCCGTTGCGCAGAGGATCATTAGAGCGACGCCGCCCGGAGCATAGGCTTCGTACGTCAGCTCCTCGATGGCAGCACCCTCTACCTCACCGGTGCCTCGCTGGATCGCGTTCCTGATCTTATCCTGAGGCATGGATGCCTCGCGGGCCTTCTGCACTGCCAGCCTCAGTCGCAGGTTGGTCTCAGGGTTGCCGCCGCCGGTCTTCGCTGCGACGATAATCTCGCGTGCCAGCTTGGTGAAGCGAGCACCACGCTCTGCGTCTTGCTTTCCTTTGCGCAGCCGAATATTGTGCCACTTGGAATGACCGGACACTGGTTTCCTCCGACGACATGTTCCGCACAGATTATATCACATGGAGGACCTCCTCGGCCGTTCGGCTGGACGGAGCTACGGGTGCTATAATTGATGAACGAAGCTAGCGATGGACGGACCTGTGGGGTCTGAGACGACGACCCGCAGACAATTGCTGCGAACGGCTGCAGCCCATATACCAGCGATCTCTGTTCTTAGGAAGACGATGCAGACAGGAACGCGCATGAACGTCGTCCTCGTCCTCATGGACGACCTCGGCTATCATGACGTCGGATGCTACGGCAGCCGGTATTACGAGACGCCCGCCATTGACGCTCTGGCACGAAATGGTATGCGTTTCGCACAGGCCTATGCCGCGTGTCCTGTCTGCTCGCCGACACGTGCGGCATTGCTGACCGGCAGGTACCCCGCGCGAATCGGTCTGACGGATTATCTCGTTGGGCAGCGGCGAGGCAGACTCCTCCCCGCACTGTACCTGGACCACTTGCCTCTCGAGGAAGTGACGATTGCTGAATGCTTGAAAGAGGCGGGTTATGCGACCGCATCCATCGGCAAGTGGCATCTTGGTCCAGAACCGTACTACCCGGAGCGTCAAGGTTTCGACCTCAACGTGGGGGGATGTCACCTGGGTCACCCGCCGAGCTACTTCTGGCCGTATGGGGAAGGAAACGCTCGTGTGCCGCTGCGGAACGGAGCCCAAGGGGAGTACCTGACGGATCGTCTCACGCATGAAGCAATCCGTTTCATTCGGGAGAATGCGTCGCGACCGTTCTTCCTGTACTTGTCTCACTATGCCGTCCACAACCCTCAACAATCGAAAGACGACTGGACACAACACTTCCAGCGCAAGGCCAGGACGATGGCCGACGATGGTCTGCCCGAGTTCATGGAGTGGCGTGGGCGCCAGGTACGCATCAAGCAGAATCAGCCCGTTTATGCAGGCATGCTCGCCAGCGCAGATGAAGGGGTCGGCCGCATCATGGAGGAGTTGCACCACCTGGGCATTGACCAGCGCACAGTTGTCATCTTCACATCGGACAACGGCGGGCTCTCCACGTCCGAAGGAACCCCGACGTCGAACTTTCCGCTCGCTGGTGGAAAGGGCTGGCTGTACGAAGGGGGCATACGTGTACCCCTGATTGTCCGATGGCCAGGCAAGACTCCCCCAGGCTCTGTGTGCGGCGAGCCGGTGATCACGACGGACCTATTCCCGACGATTCTTCGCATGGCCGGTCTAGGACTGCGCACGGACCTTCACAGGGACGGATGCGACCTTACATCGGTGCTGGAAGGCGGGACACTCCGTATTGGCCGGGATCTGTTCTGGCATTACCCACATTACAGCAACCAAGGATGCACACCCGCGAGCGCCATACGCTCGGGGAACTACAAGCTCATCGAGGACCTGGAGGACGGACGCTGCGAGCTATACGATCTTGCCAGTGACCCGGGAGAGACAAGGGATCTGGCCGAAACGGAACCGGCCATCGTCGCAAAGCTGCAAGCGAGGCTGAAGGCGTGGCGAGCATCCGTCGGGGCGCGGATGCCTCGACAGCCCAATCTATAGGCGGGATTCGCCAAGGAGAGACCTGCAATGGGAGATGCCGTGGCATCGGATCGAGCGGTGGTTACCGCAGCCTCGGCAGGCGACAGATCAATACCACGCGCGGCGATTCGCCTTCTCATTGTGGACGATGAGGAGAGCCAGGCCGCGGTCATGGCTCTGCCCCTGAAGCGCGAAGGCATGCAGCCGCAGTGGACGCGGGTTGCCACCGTGGAGGCACTGCGCGACGCTCTGAAGGAGTCGTACGATGTCGCGCTCGTGGACTGGAAAGTCCCTGGTATGCGTCCCGAAGATACCGTGCGTATGATCAAGGAAGCGGATCCCACATTGCCAATCATTGCGGTGTCGGGCCACGTGCCGGAATCAGAGCTCGCCAGTCTTCTTAGGCTTGGCTGCGATGACTTCATGTCCAAGGATAGCCAAGACCGCTTGCCGCACTCCATCCAGTTGCTTATGGCGGAACGGCAGAGGCGTGCGGAATTGCAGAGGGTGGAGCGGGCCAGGCGGATCGCTGAGACCCGCTACAGGGCCTTGTTCGAGCATGCGGACGACGGGGTCATTCTCGTGGACGCGGCATCCGCGACGATCCTCGATGCCAATCCAACCGCAGCCGACATGCTGGATTGCGATTTGCAGGACATCGTCGGCCGCGGGGCGGCAGCCGTGCTGCCCGGCCTCGTCCAGTCGGAAGTGCAGCGCTGCCTCGAGGAAGTGCTCGGAACGGCGGCGAATGGTTGCGAGAAGCGGGACTTGCACCTCGATCACCGCATACACGGGACCATGGACGTGGAAATGAGCATCAGCCTGATCAAAGCAGAAGGTGTAGACCCGTTCGTCCAGATCATCCTCAGGAACGTGACTGACCGCAAACAGCTCGAGAGACAGCTTCAGGCGCAGGCGGAGCACTTGCAGGAGCTTGTAGACGCACGCACCGAGGAACTCAGGGTAGCGAACGAGGAGCTGCGTGAGCGTAATGTCCAACTCGTAGCGGCGAACGAGGCGAAGAACCGCTTTCTTCAGAACATGCATCATGAGCTGAAAACGCCGCTTGGCTCCATCATCGGGCCCGCCGAAGCCCTACTTGCAGACGACCCACGGCCAGATCAAGCACGGACGCTGAAGCAGATCGCGGAAGCTGGCAAGCAGCTTCTTCGGTTCATCGATGACCTGCTGTCGCTGGTGGAGATCGAGAGTCGATCGCTACAGCCGCATATAACGAACGTGTTCGTGAAGGACCTACTGGAGAAAGTGACGACTGTCCTCCAGTGGCAGATCGAGCGCCGAGGTCTCCACTTCGAGACGAGCGTGGACCCGTCCATCAGGGCGCTCCGTGCTGATCCTCGGCGAATGGAACAAGTGCTCACCAACCTCCTGACGAACGCGATCAAGTTCACTCCCGAGGGCGGTCGCGTCAGCGTGACTGTCCAGTGCCTTGGCGACGGACACGTCAGACTGAGCGTTCAGGACAACGGCATGGGCATTTCGGAAAAGGACCTGCCCCACATCTTCGACCGGTTCTATCGAGCGGAAGAAGCCCGCCGTCTGGCGATCCGCGGAGCCGGGATCGGGCTGTCGTTGGTCAAAGACATGGTCGAACTGCAGGGAGGTCGGATCGAGGTCGAAAGTCAGCAGGGGGTCGGCACGACGGTCTCGATCATTCTGCCTGCCATCTGCCGGCCTCCGAACGTTACACCA
The DNA here is from genome assembly GCA_037443035.1 of Chthonomonadales bacterium. Taxonomy (GTDB): domain Bacteria; phylum Armatimonadota; class Chthonomonadetes; order Chthonomonadales; family CAJBBX01; genus JABWBA01. The sequence continues at coordinate 4,385 of JBBIPC010000022.1, read as the reverse complement.
GCAACCGCCGTCAGCCCATCCATGGATGGCGCCGTGCAGTAGACGGACACCTAGCGTGGAGGTGAGGCATACACGTGGAAACGCGAGGCCGGGAATCAGGAGAACATGAGGCATGTACCATGCGGGTACTCGTGGTTGAAGACGACCAAGGTCAGCGAGACTACTTCACGGATCAGTTGGAGAAGGCTGGTTGTGAGTGTCTGGTCGCTCAGGATGGCGAAGAGGCCCTTAGACTGGTGCTGGATGAGGACCTTGACCTGGTACTTCTCGACATAGAGTTGCCAAAGCTAGACGGAATCGAGGTGCTGAGGAAGCTGCGAGAGAAGGACCGGGACACCATCGTCGTCATCGCTACCGTTTATCGAGATCAAGCGACCACCATCAAGGCGCTGCAGTTTGGTGCGAACGATTTCTACGTGAAGCCGGTAACGTACGCTACGATTCAGGGCATCATCACCAAGTATCGTCCTATTGTCGCTGCTCGGAGGATGCCGACACTTCTACCTGAGTTCGTGATACGACGTGAATGCGATGTTGAGATCGGCAACCAGTTGGATATAATGGCGACCGTCGCAGAGTACCTTACCAAGGAAGGGGAGATGGCTCGCACGAGGCAACTCGCGACTAGTTGCACGCTGGGTCTCTGCGAGCTTATTGCCAATGCTATCGAGCACGGCAACCTCGGCATCACAGGAACGGAGAAGTCCCAAGCCCTGTCAAGACGCGGTGACGCGTGGGGAAACCTCTGGCGAACGCGGGCCGCCGAACCTGCGAGAGCCAACCGGCGTGTGCGGATCCACATGGAGAGCACGCGCGAGTACACCGAATACGTCATCGAAGACGAGGGCGATGGCTTTGACTGGCAGCTCGTTATCGAGAGGTTCGAGGATCTCGAGGCCTTGGCAGAGCGCGGCCGGGGAATCTACCTGGCATGGCTGCAGTTCGACAAGTTGGAGTATAATGCAACAGGCAACTGCGTCCGCGTACGAAAGAACAAGCGTTAGAAAGCCTGCGAGATGGCCGGGACAGCGGGAAATCGAACTCCCGAAGAGGCGTTGACACGGTATGGACACGCGGTGTATAATGCGAAGGTTGTCCGGACGAACCCTGCCAGGTACACCGGGCAAGCCCACAACGTGCATAGGAGGCCACACAGGGAGACGCATCACGTCCCTTTGAGTGTTGCTCGATACTGACCACCTGGACATATGTCGGTCCGTGTGAGCCCCTCCTCTGCGCGAGAGGGGCTCTTTGATTCCTTCGGAGGTTTCGATGCCTACAATCAACCAGTTGGTTCGCAAGGGACGCAAGCGGGCGATCAAGAAGAGTGCCGCTCCGGCTTTGCGTGGCAATCCGTTCCGGCGGGGTGTGTGCCTCGTCGTGCGAACGGTGTCCCCCAAGAAGCCCAACTCGGCACTGCGGAAGATCGCCAGGGTCCGTCTTACCAACGGCACGGAAGTCACGGCGTACATACCTGGCATCGGCCACAACCTGCAGGAGCACTCTGTGGTCCTGGTGCGCGGCGGCAGGGTCAAGGATCTGCCGGGCGTGCGCTATCACATCGTTCGTGGAACGCTCGATGCCGCAGGTACCGACAAGCGGAAGAACAGCCGCTCGAAGTACGGCACGAAGCGACCGAAGTAGGAGAGCGATCATGCCAAGGAAGGGACCAGCGAAAAAGCGGCCAGTGCTACCGGATCCGGTCTACGGCAACGTCATGGTACAGAGGTTCATCAACAGAGTCATGCTCGACGGCAAGAAGAGCGTGGCAGAGCGAATAGTGTATGGCGCGCTGGAGATCGCAGAGAAGCGCTCGGGCGAACCGGGCCTGCAGATCTTCGAGAAGGCCCTGAAAAACGTCATGCCCGTCATCGAGGTGCGCCCTCGGCGCGTTGGCGGCTCGACCTACCAGGTGCCTGTCGAAGTACGGCCGGAGCGGCGCATCTCACTCGCCATGCGATGGCTGACAACTTTCGCCAGGAAGCGGCAAGGTCGAACCATGCAGGAGAAACTGGCAGCCGAACTGCTGGATGCGGCCAACAACACGGGCGCAAGCATTAAACGCAAGGAAGACAATCACAAGATGGCTGAGGCCAACAAGGCCTTCGCACACTATCGCTGGTAGGAGGAGGAATCGGGCCAGGTTCGACGGCCTTGCGGTGATCCTTGCCGCGGCGGACGACACGGAATAAGCAGGCTGCAAGACGCCTGATACTCGATAGCTACGATGGCACGCCAATACCCACTGGAAAAAACCCGCAACATCGGAATCGCCGCTCACATCGATGCGGGCAAGACGACCACGACTGAGCGGATTCTGTATTACACGGGTCGCACCTACAAGATGGGTGAGGTCCATGAAGGCACCGCCATCATGGACTACATGGAGCAGGAGCAGGAGAGAGGGATTACGATCACCTCTGCTGCAACAACATGTTTCTGGCGTGACCACCGCATCAATATCATCGACACGCCCGGGCATGTGGATTTCACGGCCGAGGTGGAGCGTTCGATGCGCGTGCTCGACGGGGTCGTGGCCCTCTTTTGTGCCGTGGGCGGCGTCCAGCCCCAGTCGGAGACGGTCTGGCGTCAGGCAAGCAAGTACCGCGTTCCGCGCCTTGCATTCATTAACAAGATGGATCGCATGGGCGCGGACTTTTTCTCGGTTGTGGAGCGGATGCGCTCACGGCTGCACACCGAGGCTGTGCCCATCCAGCTACCCATCGGTGCGGAGGATTCGTTCCGCGGTATCGTGGATCTCGTGACCATGCGAGCGGTCATCTATCAGGACGCCGAGGGCCGCGAGTACGAGATCTGCGACATCCCCGAGGACATGAAGTCGGCCGCCTTCGAGTGGCGGGAGAAGCTGATCGAAGCGGTGGCGGATTGCGACGATGCTCTCATGGCCAAGTACCTCGACGGCCATAGAATCACGCCCGAGGAAATCCGCGCCGCGCTGCGCAGTGGCACCATTCGCGGCAAGATCGTGCCGGTGACATGCGGTGCGGCCTACCGCAACAAGGGCGTTCAGCCGCTGCTGGACGCAGTCGTGGACTACCTGCCATCGCCCCTGGACCTAGAGGCCGTCCCGGGCATCGATCCGCGCAACGGTGCCAAGGTAACGCGAACGGCATCCGACAGTGAGCCGTTCTGCGCGCTGGCGTTCAAGCTCGTATCGGACCGATATGGAACGTTGACGTTCTTCCGGGTGTATTCCGGTACCGTCAGCAAGGGACAGGCTGTCTACAATCCGGTCAAAGATCGAAAGGAGCGCATAGGCCGTCTGCTGCTCATGCACGCCGACAAACGCGAGGACGTGGACGCCGTCTATGCAGGTGACATCGCCGCCGCTGTCGGGCTGCAGTTCACGACAACCGGCGATACGCTCTGCGATGAGGGGCATCCCATCGTCCTGGAGTCGATCCAGTTCCGAGACCCAGTCATCTCGTTAGCCATCGAGCCGAAGGCCAAGGCCGACCAGGATCGCATGACGCTGGCCCTTCAGAAGCTCTCATCGGAAGATCCCACGTTTCGTGTGGGTACCGATCCTGAGACCGGCCAGACGATCATCTCTGGAGTCGGAGAGCTGCACCTCGAGATCATGATCGACCGCATGAAACGCGAGTTCGGCGTCGAGGTGAACCATGGGGCTCCCCAGGTCGCGTACCGTGAAACCATCACAAAGACAGCGCGAGCGAGGGAGCCCTTCAAGCGGCAGACTGGCGGACGTGGCCAGTACGGCGACTGCGAGCTGGTGGTGGAGCCACTGGAGCCAGGCGGCGGATTCGAGTTCGTCAATGAGATCGTGGGCGGCGTGGTGCCTCGGGAATTTGTCCCGGCCATCGAAGCAGGAGTGCGTGAGGCGCTGGACGCTGGCGTGCTCGCTGGATACCCTCTCGTAGACATACGTGTTCGGCTCGTGGATGGCTCTTACCACGAGGTGGACTCCTCCGAGATGGCGTTCAAGATTGCCGCCTCTATGACAGTGCGGGAAGCATGCCGGAAGGCCGGGCCGGTGCTCATGGAACCTATCATGGCTGTGGAGATCGTGACGCCGGAGCAGTTCCTCGGCGACGTCATTGGGGACCTCAACGCCCGTCGTGGCAGGATCGAGGGCATCGAACCGTCGCACGCAGGAGTGCAGATCATCCGAGCGCAAGTACCGTTGGCGGAGCTCTTCAGCTACGTCACGAGTCTTCGCTCCTTGACTCAAGGACGGGCCGACCCGACGGTCGTCCCGTCGCATTACGAGGAAGTGCCGCGGCATCTGGCTGAAACGCTGGTGAGCCGTGTGCAGGGCCGTCGTTACGTTACCAACTGACCCCGTGGGCGGAGGTTAAGGAATGGGAAAGCAGAAGTTCGAGCGCAAGAAGCCGCATGTGAAC
>JBBIPC010000021.1:0-70479 GCA_037443035.1 Chthonomonadales bacterium | reverse complement strand
GCGTACGTTCGTGTTTATACATATCAGTGTGTGCGTTCTTGACGCGTTCCACGTGTGTGTAGATCTCGAGCAGAGCAGCCTTCAGGGCGGCGCCCAGGGCTGCTGCAGTGGTGTCGCTGCCGCCTCTACCCAGCGTCGTGATGGCCCCATGGACGTCGGGGGCTTCGGTCTCGGCTACGCCCTGGAAGCCGCAAACGACTGGTATCTCCCCCGCGTCCATGGCTGCTAGGATGGCCCGCGGTTCGATTCGACGGATTCGCGCGTTGCTGTGCTCCCCATCCGTCATGATGCCAGCCTGGCCTCCGGAGAGCGCCACTGCCGGATAACCCATGGATTGCAGCGTGACAGCCATGATAGCTGCGGAGATGATCTCCCCGCAGGCCATCATGAGGTCCATCTCCCGCGGGTTCGGTACGATGGACGGATCCACCTGGCGCAACTGCTCGCGGAGCGTGTCGGTGGCGTACGGGGCACCAGCTCGCCCGATAGCGGATACGACCACCACGGGGAACTCGCCATTGTCACGGGCGTCTATGATCTTGCGTGCCGCCGCACGCCGGTGCTCGTCCGTATCTACACTCGTACCACCGAACTTCTGTACGACGATCGTGCGCTCAGACACGGACGGCCTCCCCGCCGAACGTCGTTCGGAGCTGGTTCAGAGCTGCCTCGGCTCTGTGACCGTCAATGAGGCACTGCACGGAGCTATGCGAGTCTCCCGCGCCGTACATGCGCGCACCGGCTAGCTGGAGGGCATCGGCGATGCGCACCATGACGCTCGTCAGATCCCGCAATGTGCCGGTATGAACCGTAACGATGGCAAGGTCTCGACGTGCTCGATACGAGTAACCACCTACCTGCAGGGCCCGCTCTACGTCCTGCAATCTCTTTGCCTCGACAGCGAAGGATATCTCGTGTCCGTGAAGCTTCGCGAGGAAGACAGGGACTCCCGCCTCCGCGACTATTCGGAATACGTGGATAACCCTCTCTGCGCGCCCCTCGGTGCCCCCCACAGACACAATCACATGCGCGACGTCGTGGGTGGCGTCGAAATGGAAGAAGCCGCTCTCCCGTTCTATGTACACGTGCCTGGATCCTGAATGCTGCTCGTTCACCGGTCTCTCCATCTGCAAGGTGAACCGCTGCGACGTTGAGTATACCTCAGGGCTCTGCCCGGCCCCCCAGGTGCCTAGCCAAGAAGCGCTCGGCCGCGGCGTAGAACTGCAGGCGGTTCTCGGGACGGGCGAAACCGTGCCCCTCATCCTCGAACACCAGATACTCGACTTCCTTACCTCGGCTGCGCAGTGCCTCGACGATCTGTTCGCTCTCTGTGCGCTTCACCCGCGGATCGTTCGCCCCCTGGGCGATGAGGAGGGGACACTGAATGGCATCGGCCTTGTAAAGAGGCGAACGAGAGTCCAGGAAATCGGGCTCCGTCTCGGGATCCCCCACGCGTCTTGTGAACATGCGGCGCAGTGGCTCCCAGTAGGGAGGTATGGAGTTGATCAGCGTTCGAAGGCTGCTGGGACCTACGATATCCACCGCACACGCGAAAACGTCGGGAGTGAAGGCGGCGCCCACTAGGGCAGCGTAGCCTCCATAGGAGCCTCCGTAGATGGCCACGCGCTTTGGGTCGGCATATCCATGCTCCACAGCCCAGCTCACGGCGTCAATGAGGTCGTCGTGCATCTTCGCCCCCCACTCCCGATCGCCGGCGTGGAGGAAGCGCTTTCCGAAGCCCGCCGAGCCGCGGAAGTTCACTTGCAGGCACGCGTAGCCCCGGTTGGCTAGCCACTGCGCCTCGGGATCGTAGCCCCAGACGTCCCTCGCCCACGGACCGCCGTGGACATTCAATACCATGGGCAGGTTCCGCGGCTCTACACCGACTGGCAACGTTAGATACGAGTAGAGCGTCAGGCCGTCGCGCGTTGGTATCTCCACCGCTCGCATCTCGGCCAGGGTAGCCTTTTCTAGCGCAGGGCGCGTAGTGAACAGGAAGTCCAGCCGTCCTGTGGCCCGATCGTAGACATAGTAGGATGCCGGCGAGGTGTCGTTCACGTACAGCACGATCCATGTCCGGTCCGCTAGATCCCGGCTGACGAGGTGCATTTCGCCAGAATGCGCGGCATGGAGCCTCTCGAAGTCCGTCTTGATGCTCTCATCGAGGACCTTCCACTCTAGGCGGTGACGTACCACACCCGCCGCTTGGACCCGGCGCGTCGTGGGATGGACGATGACGTATTCGACGTCCACAACCGGATCGGCCGCGATCGTCGCCTCTGCGCCGGTGAGAACTTCCACGATCCGCAACTCGGCTGTGTCGGAGCCGATGCTGGAGGTGACGTAGACATGGCGCCCGTCCAGCGTGAATCCCCGCGGATGGCCTTCCTCGTCAGCCGGCCATGTGATGAGAGGACGGAAGTCCTCTTCCGGCCCGCCACGTACTCGGAACTGGAACCCGCCCTCCTCGGTACCGGCAAGCGCACCCAACACGTTCAGGTTCGCGTCGGCATACCAGCCGACCACATCGCCGGGGTTCTCTACCTCGGGTGTGAGGGCGCCGGTGTTCAAGTCCAGTCGGTAGACATCGTGGACCCGGGCGTCCCTCGCGTTATGGGAGACCAAGAGTGTCGAAGGGAAGTCTGGTTCCATCGCCACGATGCTGGATTGGGCTCCCAGGAAGGGTGTCATGTCCCGTATGACCCCACTCTCCAGATCCACCGACCAGACGTGCCAGTTTTCGTCACCGTCGAAATCCTGGAGATAGAGAAGATGGCGATTATCGTAAGCCCAGGCATGCATCCGTATACCCCGCTTGCGGTCACGGGTGACAGGGCGGTCGTCCGTTTCACCTACAGTCCGGACCCACACATTCAGCACGCCCTCGTCGGGTGCGAGATAGGCCAGCCGTTGACCGTCCGGCGAGAGCTCGGGCGATGCCTTTTCTGGATTACCGAAGAGGTCCTCGCGAGTGATGATGTCGGGCAGCTCCAGCAGGTACATGATGGTCTCCTAGTTCAGGATCGTCGTTCCGTTCCGCATCCGTCGGCGAACGTGGTGTATTATGGCCCACCGAGCGACGGACGAAGGAGCAAGATGGATGCGGCCAATCTTTCGGACCGAGGGCCATGGTGCCGACTGCAGGGTCAGACTCTACGCGGACACCCTGGATGACCTCTTCTTGACTGCAGCGAATGCCGTGCTGCGTTCTGGTCTGCGCGGCAAACATCGCCCCCCAGCGGCCCAAGGCGAGATCACGCCTGTCCAACTCGAAGCCCCTGACGTGGCTTCGCTGCTGGCAGACTGGATGAACGAGCTAATCGCGTTGTCGGAGATCGCCGGCATGGTGCATGCGTGCATCGAAGTGCACGTGGCAGACCGACCCGGGGTCTCGCAGTGCTCCGCGACCCTCCGCGCTCTGCCGGCACCCTGGCTGTCTCCCTGGAAGGCTGCGACGTTCCACGATCTGTGGTGCGCGAAGCGTCGCGGCCGCTGGCAGGCCCACGTCGTCTGCGACCTGTAGAGGTTATGCTCAGGATTCGGATTCCCCGACTATCTCGATTCCTTCCGGCATCTCCAGCTCGGTTTCCACTGAACCATCGTCTCCCGGTCTGTGCTCCACCATGATCGGTCCATAGGGTGTCGGCACCGTTCCTCGAGCCCACTCCAGCGCTCCAAGAGACGGCTTCAGGCGAATGCATTGGAACCCTGGCTCGGCCGGAACCACGCCCAGCACGTGCTCGGTGAGCCATGACGTCGGCCCGGCTGCCCATCCATGGCAGAGGCTGTGCCGAAGTCCGACGAAGCAGTGATCGCCGAAGTCGGCATGGATGTCCGGGCGGCCAGGTACAGGCAGTTCGTCAATGCGCGTGGCGCCAGGCATCCAGTCCACGTCGAAATGCTCCCAGAACGTCGTGGCACCCATCTCCATCATGCCGCCCCAGTAGTGACGGATGAGGTCCAAGCAGCCCTCGATATCACCAGCCAGGGCCCGTGCTTGCAAGACGTAATAGCCATAGAAGGTGGACAGTCCGCGGTAGGGATCCACAGAAAGAATGCGCTCGTTGACCACACCAGGGTCGGCCATGCCCGCCAGTACTGCCAGCGCGCTCGCTTGCTTGCTGTACGTGGCGGGCCGCTGACACAGAGAAGCGTGATGCGCCTTCTCGGCAGCCAGAGATGCAGTATCCGGGTCGCCCACCACCTCGGCCAGATGGCTACCAGCCCTGAGAGCCATAACTGTCAGCGCCTGGAGCCCAGCGTCTATCGCGGTGGGATCGCGTGCCGTGGGCCATTCGAGGAACCGCATGCCATCCAGCTGTTCGCACCCATCCGGCCCGACCTTCTCGCACAGTAGGCGGAGAAGGCCCGTGAGATAGTCCTTCTGCTCCAGAAGATAGCTGCGATTGCCGTGGTAGAGATACCAATCGCTCTGACACAGGATCCACCAGAGGGAGTAGGAGGAGATGCCGTTCATCCAGCGTGGAAGAGGCGTCCTGTCTCGAACGTAGTCCATGCTGGCCGGCACGACCTCGTTCTCGCCGAAGACGGCACTAACGACGCGGGTCTCGGGGTGCATATCCCCCATCCAGACGAGACGGTCCCGCTTGATACCATCCCAGAGGTGATCCTGCATGCAGAGGTGCACGGTGTAAGCACCCACGTCCCATATGCGGTTCAGGAGAGGGTCGCTACACTCGAATGCTCCCTCCCGAACGAGAGGCCGGTGGAGCAGTACGGCCAGGACCTGGCGGAGGCTGATCTCCACGTCTTCCTCGAGAAGATCCAATCGCACGAACCGGAAGCCCGTATTGCCATACTCCTGATGGCCCATCCATGGTAGGAGCAACTCCGTGTCGTGGATGGTGTGATCGTTATTGGGTCGCCGCATGGCCTCCGACGCCGACTCGCCGAAACGCACTCGAACTCGCACAGGCTTGCCGGTCGAGTTGGTGGGGACTTCGAACCGGACGCCGCCATGCAGCTCGACACCGAAATCCAGGAGCACTCCCGGCGTCTCTCTATCCCGTTCGCGACGCATCGTACACACGGCTTCGGAGCGTTCCAGCAGCGCCTCTGCTTGGCGCACGCCAGTCTCCGAAGTCCATAGGATCCTCACCGGCAGGAGATAGTCCCGTACACGGGGATCACGCACAGGTTCAGGATAGTCCACGGCTCGAACCTCCTCTGCCATCAGTGGGGAGGAGTACGGCGCAGGTGCGGGGTATTCCTGCCCGTCCAGTCGGCCACTCCGCCGTTGGCCGCGGGCGTAATAGGGTATAGTGACCTCGAGTGGAACTTCCCACGTGGAGTGAGCGTGGCTCACTCTTTGTTCGTGATTCGCAAGAGGTTCCCCGACTTCTGTGCGTTGCAGCGCCGCGAAGCCAGCTCCCCAGGACGAGGGCGCAAAGTGCGCAAGGAGAAAACCAATGGTATGAGGTGATTCGACATGGCAGGTACGCGCGTATCAGAGCTCGCCAAGGAACTCGGCATGACGAACGCCGAGATGGTGCAGGCTCTGGTTGATCTCGGTGTTGCTGTTCCTGGGCCTGCCGCTTTCATAGACGCAGAGACGGCCCAGATCGTCCGCGAGATGTTCCAAGAGGCCCCATCCAGCGCTGCCAGGGTCGTCGAGGTCTCTCCTTCTGCAACGGTCAAGTCCTTGGCTGACGCCATCGGCGCCAACGCCGGAGAAGTGCAGAAGAAGCTCATGGAACAAGGGATGCTGGTCTCCGTGAACCAGCGTCTCTCCACGGACGCCATGCGGTCTATCGCCGCGTCCTATGGTGTCTCGCTCAAGATCAAGGTGGAAGACCGCCCGGCCGCCCCGAAACCGAAGCGGAAAGGGAGCCAGGCTGGACCGCAGCCGCGTCCCCCGGTCGTTACGGTCATGGGTCATGTGGACCACGGCAAGACGACTCTTCTGGATTACATTCGCAAGACGAACGTCGTTGCAGGCGAATACGGCGGGATTACGCAGCACATCGGTGCCTACCAGGTCGAAGTCACCGTCGAGAAGGAGCGGCGCAAGATCACCTTCATAGATACGCCTGGCCATGCGGCGTTCACCGCCATGCGGGCCCGGGGAGCTAGTGTCACAGACATCGTGGTCCTCATTGTCGCGGCCGATGATGGGATCATGCCGCAGACTCAGGAAGCGATTGACCACGCTCGGGCAGCAGAAGTGCCCATCATCGTCGCGATCAACAAGATAGACCGGGCCGACGCTAACCCGGACAAGGTCAAGACTCAGTTGACAGAACTGGGTCTCGTTCCCAGGGACTACGGCGGCGATATCGAGTGCGTACCCGTATCTGCGCTGACCGGCCAGGGTGTCAACGAACTGCTGGAACATATTGTCTTCATGGCGGACCTCCTGGAGCTCAAAGCGGATCCGAACGCTCCGGTATCCGGCGTCATAATCGAGGCCCGCCTCGAAGTCGGCCGCGGCGCGGTAGCAACGGTCCTTGTTCAGGAAGGAACCCTCCGCGTCGGCGATTGCGTCGTGTGCGGCACGGTTCACGGCAAGATAAGAGCCATGACCACGGAGCGTGGCGAGCGCGTCGCCAAGGCGACACCTTCGATGCCCGTGGAGATCATGGGACTCTCGGGGGTGCCTCAGGCGGGAGATCGTCTGGAGGTCGTCTCCGACGAGCGATGCGCCCGACAGATTGCCGATACGCGCACGCGACAGCAGCGAGAAGCGAATCTCCAACGGTCCCGCAACCTTTCTCTGGAGGAAGTGCTCGAGGGTCTGCGCAAGGGGGAGGCTACGGAGCTTCGGGTTGTCGTCAAGGGGGACGTCCAGGGTTCTGTGGAGGCAGTCGTCGGGGCATTGGAGAACCTCCCTCAAGAGAGCGTGGCTGTCAAGGTCTTGCGCACCGGCGTGGGCAATATCACGGAGAACGACGTCCAACTGGCTGCTGCATGCCAGGCGATTGTGCTAGGTTTCAACGTCCGCACGGATCAGATGGCGCAGGCGGCGGCGGAACGTCAGCACGTGGACGTGAAGACGTTCCAGGTCATCTACGAGCTGACCGACGCCATCGAACGGGCCATCAAGGGCATGTTGGCACCGGTGTACGAGGAGGTGCCTCTCGGTAAGGCAGAGGTGCGTGCCACATTCCGGACGCCGCGCGGTGCGGTTATCGCGGGATGCTACGTAACGGAGGGTAAGGTTGTACGCAATGCCGAGGCCCGGGTAGTTCGCGCCAAGAAGGTCGTCTTCGCCGGGCGGGTAGACTCGCTTCGGCACCTGAAGGACGATGTCCGGGAGATGGCCCAGGGTTTCGAGTGTGGCATCATGATGGACGGTTTCAACGACTTCAAGGTCGGGGATACCATCGAAGTTTTCGAGAACCGCAGGGTCGAGCCTGAGTGATCGGCTTCATGACCGTCACCCTGCACATTCCGCAGGCACGGTCTTTGAAAGATAAGCGGCAGGTCATCCGCGGTCTCGTGGAGGTCATACGCCGGAAGTTTAACGTTTCCATCGCGGAGCTGGATGACCTGGATCTGCACCAACGCGCCACCGTCGGCGTGGTATGCCTATCGAACGATGTGGCGCATGTGCACCGCGTTCTAGAGGGTGTCCGTGCTGTGATGGAAGCCGACGCGGACGCCATCGTCTGCGAAGTTGCCGTGGAGATGCTGTGAGGTCGGCGTTGACCGATCCTGAGAGATAGATACTACAATGTCTACGATACGCCAAGAACAAGTGGCCCAGCTTCTGGTCCAGGAACTCAGTGACATGCTGCGCCGGAACATGAAGGATCCGCGGCTGGCCGGGGTTACCGTAACGGACGCAGAGATATCCCGCGACCTCAGCTATGCGCGGGTATATGTATCTGTCCACGGGACCGAAGAGGAACGCCATGCAGCCCTTGCTGCCCTGAAGAAGGTTTCTGGCTACCTCCGGGGGGAGTTCACTAGGCGGGCGCGCCTCCGTGTGGCACCTGAGATCGTGTTCCTTCCGGATGAGGGGATCGAGCGTGGTATGCGCATCTATGAACTGCTGAAGGAGATCGAGGCTGAGACCGGTTCCTCGAAGACAGAGACTTCGTGAGGCTGCCGCAGCGATTCGGCAAGCCGAGAGGATCATGGTCGCAGGCCATGAGAACCCGGATGGCGACTCGCTGGGATGCACCCTCGCGCTCACCCACGCCCTGCGAGCGCTTGGCAAGACCGTAGTCCCCGTGTCTGCCGACGGTGTGCCCGAGATCTACAGATGGCTGCCTGGCGCGGACGAGCTGGCACCGAGTGCGGAGGGTCCGTTCGACCTCGCGATCGTCTGCGACGCGTCCAGTCCGAAGCGATTGGGCAACGTCGGTCGGCTTGCTGAAGACGCCGCCGATGTGCTGGTCATTGACCATCACGAGGGTAACGGTTCGTTCGGTCGGGTACGGCTCATAGATCCACGAGCAGCGGCAACGGGAGAACTCGTCTACTCGCTCTTGAGGGATATGCGGGCTCCCTTCGACAGGCGGATTGCCGACTGCCTGCTCTGCGCGATCGTTACGGACACAGGCTCCTATCGCTTCCTGAACGTTACATCGGCCACGTTCCGCGTATCAGCTGCGCTCATGCGCTACGGAGCCTGTCCAGCCGCAATCAGCGAGCTGGTATTCGAGACACGATCGTGGGAGAGCTTGAAGCTTCTCGGGAGGGCGTTGGATGCCCTCCAGATGACACACGATGGAAGGGTTTCGTGGTCGGTCTTGACCGTCCGGGACTTCGCAGAACTCGGCGCCAGCGACGAGGACACCGAGGGGATCGTTACCCACATCCGCGCTGTACGCGGCAGTGAAGTGGGCGTCCTGCTGCGAGAGCTTCCTGAGGGCAAGGTCCGGGTGAGCCTTCGCTCGCGTCGTGAGGCTGACGTAAGCGCAGTCGCCCAGAAGTTCGGAGGCGGTGGACACCGGGCCGCGGCCGGCTGCACCTTGGCAATGCCACTAGACCAGGCAGTCGAGGCGATCCTTGCTGCGTTGCGAAACCATGTATGACGCAGGATATCGCTGAACACGCTACCTCTGCCGGTCCCTGCGGCGTCGTGGTGGTGGATAAGCCTGCAGGTGTGACCTCCCACGATGTAGTGAACATGCTCCGCCGTCGTTTCGACACCAAGCGCATCGGCCACACAGGCACACTGGACCCCATTGCAACCGGTGTACTCGTCCTCTGTGTTGGCGCGGCTACACGTGTCGCGGCGTACGTTCCTGATGAGCCAAAGGAGTACGTCGCCCAGATCCTCCTGGGAGTCGCCACGGACACCGAAGATACGTCTGGCACCGTCGTTGCACGCCAGGACGCAAGCGCCATCGGCGAGGCTTGCGTTCGCGCTTCCATTGCCGCGTTCCGAGGTGCCATCGAGCAGACACCCCCCATGTTCTCTGCAGTGAAAGTAGCTGGCAAACGGCTCTACAAGCTGGCACGTCGTGGGATTGTCGCCGAGAGACACCCGAGGCAGGTCGTGATCCACGATATGCAGATGCTCGATTTCGAGCCCGGGACAACGGCGCGTGTTGTTGCACGGATCCTCTGTTCTTCTGGCACCTATATTCGCACGCTCGCTGCAGATCTGGGGCGAGCGCTAGGCGTCGGAGGCACCCTGGCATCGCTACGCCGAGTGCGCGTGGGTCCATTCACCCTAGCAGACGCCGAGCCGGTGGACACATGCCACCGCCTCATGCCAGTGACGGATGTTCTTCGGGACTGGCCTCTCGGCACTGTGGACACTGCGACGGCGGATTATCTTCTCCGCGGGAAGGCGGTTCCGCGCGAGGTCGTCACTTGGACTAGGCAGGGAACGCATCTGCCACATGCGTTGCTGCAGTCGCCTGACGGAACGTACCTCTGGATCGCAGAAAGCATGGATGACATCATGCAGCCTCGAAAACTCCTCCGCTGCGGACTGTCTGCGAAGCCTGGCGACTGCTCCCTGAACGAGGTCCGATCGTGAGGATCTTCCGAACATTGCGCGAGGCGCACGAGCTAGGACCTTGCTGTGTGGCCATAGGCACGTTCGATGGTGTGCATCTCGGCCATCAGGCACTGGTGCGCTCCGCTATCGCACGTGCGAGAATGCTCGGCTTTCCGGCTGCGGTCCTCACCTTCGACAAGCACCCCATGGAGGTTCTGGATCCCCCACGTGCGCCAACCCTTCTCACCACTCCCACGCAGCGAGAGATCATGATGGAGGGTCTGGGAGTGGACGCCCTTGTGGTCGTAGCCTTCGACGAGGGGCTCCGGAACCTCAGCCCCGAGGAGTTCTGCCAGGTCGTGCTCGTGGATGGTCTTCATGCACAATCGGTACACGTAGGAGAAGGTTTCGCATTCGGACGCGGCCGCGCCGGCACATTGCAGGTTCTACGCCTCATCGGCAGTCGGTTGGGTTTCCTTGTGCACGTGGAACCTCTGGTAGTCGTGGATGGATCGCCCGTGTCCAGTTCCCGGGTTCGTGAGGCCCTGCTCAGTGGTGAAGTAGAGGCAGCGGCGAGCATGCTCGGTAGGCCGTATGCCTTGGCAGGGACTGTCCAACGCGGCGCAGGCATGGGCCGTAAGCTGGGTTTTCCGACAGTGAACCTCGGGATTCCGCCGCGCCAGACACTTCCGGCTGACGGGGTATACGCCACGGTAGTGCGTGGTGCCGATTTCCAGCTCCCGGGTGCCTGCAGCATCGGGACCAGACCAACCGTTGGCGGCGAAGACCGTGTGTTCGAGGTCTACATACTCGACTTCAGCGGCAATCTGTACGGCCTGCAGCTGGAGGTGGAGTTCTTGCATCGCCTTCGCGATCAGGTGCGCTATCGCACGCTCGACGAGCTTGTGCAGCAGATGCACGCGGACGTGGAACTGACCCGAACCTTTGCATCGAGGCGCCATGGACGTGCCTGAAGCGGGTGGCAACCCCTTGGGTAGCCATCCGAGGCCGGGGAACCCCTACGAATCCGTCGTGCGTATGCAGGAATCGAGAATCGCCATGCAATCCGAGCTGCACAGCTAGACACTCAGGAGGTGGATTGCGACCATGAAAGACATCTGGGCACAACCCAAAGCACGTTACGCCATAGTTCTGGCAGCCTTCCTCATGGGCTGCGCATTGACAGCGTCCGTAGTCACGCGTCCATCGCTGGCCGCGGACAAAGTGGCATCCAATCCGGCTAACCGAATCAGCGCCGCACAACTGGCGCAGCGCACGGCCAGTCTCAGCGCTCTCGAAGATGGCTTTGTCGCCATCGGCGAACGAGTTCTGCCCGCCGTGGTTTCTATTCGAGCGCGCCGGACGGTTACCATGGGCCAGGCCGTGCCTGACTTCGAGGACCTGTTCCGCGGCTTCGGATTCGACGTGCCTGGTCAGCGCTTCGTCCCCCGCCAGTTCCGCACGGAGGGGGGCGGCAGCGGCGCCATCGTTCGCTCCGACGGTTGGATCATCACCAACGATCATGTAGTCGGAGGTGCTGACAAGGTCACGGTCAAACTTGCGGACGGTCGCGAGTTCGGTGGCACCGTGAGACGCGATTTCCGCAGCGACATAGCCGTGGTCAAGATCAACGCTAGCAACCTGCCCACGGTGGATTTCGGCGATTCCAGCAAAGTGCGTGTGGGGCAGTGGGCCCTGGCATTCGGCGCTCCGCTTTCGCTGGACGACACCATGACACTCGGCATCATCAGCGCCCGCAAGCGGCAACAGGCAATCGGCGGTGGCGAAGAGGGCCGGTACTATCCTGAGCTGCTCCAGACTGACGCGTCCATCAACCCGGGTAACTCCGGAGGTCCGCTTGTGGATGTCCAGGGCAGGGTCATCGGCATTAACGTGGCTATTGCATCGCCGACTGGCGGGAACGTCGGCATCGGGTTCGCCATCCCCTCCAATACTGCTCGGCGGACCATGGAGGCGCTCATCACGAAGGGCAAAGTGACCCGAGGCTTCCTCGGTGTCGTGCCAGTCGCGCTGACGCCCGCTCAGCGCGAGAAATACCATGTACCGAAGGGTGGTGCGCTCCTTCAGAGCGTGAGCGCAGGCACGCCTGCAGAGAAGGCCGGTCTCCAGGTGGAAGACGTCGTCCTGAAAGTGAACAACCAGCAGGTAGAGGACGACGTGGACTTCCGCAACAAGATCGCCGAAGCCCACCCAGGCGACACGGTGGAGCTTGTCGTCAAGCGCGACGGGAAGGAGATTACCGTCAGAGCGAAGTTGGAGGAAGCACCCGAGCTCGCCTCCGCGTCCGACACGACGCGCTCCGAGGGCACGGGCAAGATAGGAGTGAAGGTCGAGGCCATCACACCGGAAACAGCCAGGCAGTACAAGCTGGATGACGTCCGTCAGGGCGTAGTTGTCGTGGAAGTCGAAGCCGGTAGCCCTGCAGATGAAGCTGGCATCCAGCCGGGCGATGTCATCGTCCGCGCCGACGGAACGCGGATCACCTCGCCCAACGATCTTGCCAACATCCTCACCAAGGCGAAGTCTGGTCCCATCAGTCTCGTGGTGCGTCGAGGAAAGTCCAGTACTCTGGTGTCCGTGGAACTGCCCTGAGCCGTCACCTCGACCCAACCTAGACATGACGGCCCCTCTTTCGAGAGGGGCCGTTCGCTTTCTGTTCACGCAACAGCTCGCCTGGCCACGTCGTGCCAGCACCAGCTCGTTGGGAAGTACTACCCTGGCTCCAACGCGGCTTCCATTTCCTCCGCGACGCGTGTGGCGGCCATGACCGGGTCGGCTGCACCCGTAATTGGACGGCCAATGACCAAGTAATCTGCACCTGCTCGTACCGCCTCGGCAGGCGTCATGTATCTCCGCTGGTCACCAGGATCAGCCCAATGGGGCCTAACACCGGGCGTTACGATGACGAATTCGGGACCGCACGCCCAGCGAACAGTGCCGATCTCCTGCGGAGAGCAGACCACACCATCGCATCCGCTGGACTTGGCCAGCACAGCCATCTGCCGTACGTAGTCCACGGTGGAACTGTCCACCCTCATTTCCACGGCCAGATCCAGGGGCGTCAGGCTCGTCAGCAGCGTCACCGCGATAATGAGAGGACGCTGCAGAGACGCGCATCTAGCGGCATCCTCAGCGGCATCCACACTGGCGCGCATCATCCGACTGCCACCCGAGGCATGCACGTTCATCATCCACACACCTCGGCTCACGATGGCCCGGGTAGCTCCTGCAACGGTATTCGGAATGTCATGGAGCTTGCAGTCGTAGAAGATCCGCTCCACGCCTGCAGCGCGGAGTTCATCGAAGACTCCAAACCCGGCGGCATGCGTCAGCTCCAGTCCGACCTTGACGGCTCCAACGTGGTCACGCAGGGCTTTGGCCAGGTCCACCGCGTTGCTGGCCGATGGGACGTCGAGAGCCACGATGATCCGTTCCGACGATTTCATGCTCATGCGAGGAAGCTCCCTTCCCGCTCGAACGCAGCGCACGCCATCCCGAAGTAGGTCGGTGCTTCATAGGAGAGAAGTTCGGGCTTCAAGCGCACCGAGCGCAGCGCCCCTAGGAGCATGAGCGTCTGCCAATAACTGTCCGTCATGGCAGCCTCGATGCGGTCGTTCCTCCAGCTGAGCAACCTCTCGAGTGCGTCATCGCGAAGGGCGCGGCAGTACGCTTGGTCATGTGGGGCTGATTGCGGCGCATAGCCGTATGGCCCTTCAGGTGAGTGGCCGTGGCCCTGGTCGGCGCTGCAGACGATGGCGATCCGGCGTCCCGTCCGGGCTGCGGCGTGCACGACTGCTTCGCCGAAGTCCAGGAGCGCCTTGCGGGGCAGAGACCGATCGGGACAGGCGACCACGAGCCTCGGCGGCGTCTGCCACTGCGCGCCGAGGAAGTAGGCAGGAACGAGCACACCCCAGTCCAGAGGGAACAACGGGATCGGCGCCCCGTCGGGCCGAAAGCCGACCATGGCGACGCGCACCCGCCGTCTCTCGGCCTCTTCCCCTACGGCGTCAGCGAGGGGCCGGTCCATCACGAAGCGCATGGCAATGCGCACACCGTTCTCACCATCCACGTAGCCGGCACCGAGCACCGCCATGCTGAGGGAGATGCTATTCTCTATACAGAGTCCGTGGGGTGTGAAAACGATGAGCGTCTCGGGCCTGGCCAGCTTGCATCGTCGCCCGAGTTCTTCCATAGCACGACGGGTGACAGCCATCCTCTCGGGACTGTCACCCGCCAGTTCAGGTATTACCTCCCCACCGTGGGGAGCGATGCACGCCCAGACAAGCAACCGCGCTATTCGCCGCAGCCACAGCCCGAACCACAGGTCGAGCAACCGCTGGGCACATTCGGGTTGTCAATGCGGAAGCCGCCCCCCTGCGGATCTTCGACGAACTCTACGGAAGAACCACGCATATACTGCAAGCTTTGGTTATCCACCACAACCCGAAGCCCATGCTGCATGAACTCGGTGTCGTCGTCGCCAATCTCCGATTCGATTCCCATCCCGTACTGCAGGCCGGAGCAGCCCGCACCCGCAATGTATACTCGCAGAGCGTCGTCGGCACGGTTCTCACGCTCGAGCACGGCCTTGATCTCCGCCGCCGCCCGCTCCGAGAAAGTGATCGGTGCTTCCATGACTTCAGGTGTATCCATCCCTGTTCAGGTGTCCCCCTTTCGGCCCGAGTGGCCGGTCCAAGCCCGCCGCGCAGGCTCAGTACAGTATACGCCGCAGACTGCCTGATTGCGTCATTCGCGTTGATTCTGGACCGCTCCTTGCGATATACTGTTAGCTGAGACGGGAAAGGCCGGTGGGTTGGAGGGCGCCTTTCCCATCGCGTGTTTTTCTGCGCTCTACGCACCGCATCGGGAGGACCATTGTGATCTCGCCAGACATCTACCGGGAAATGGGCCTCAACGACATCGAGTATCAGCAGATCGAGGCCATTCTCGGACGCGAGCCGACCGAGACCGAGCTTGGCATGTTCGCCGTCATGTGGTCCGAACACTGCGGGTACAAATTCTCCCGACCGGTACTCGCCCTGTTCAAGAACTACCGCGAAGCCCAGGAGCAGGGCAAGCTCGAGAATGCCGGCGTAGTACCCCTCGACGATCGGCTTGGCATCGTCTTCAAGATGGAGAGCCACAACCACCCCTCCGCGGTGGAGCCCTTCCAGGGAGCAGCGACGGGCGTCGGCGGTATCCTCCGGGACATCTTCACCATGGGTGCGCGACCCATCGCCAACCTCAACAGCCTGCGCTTCGGACCTATCTACGGCCGAAGCAAAGAAGCCGCCAGGAACCGCTACCTCTTCGAAGGCGTCGTGGATGGTATCGCCCACTACGGCAACTGCGTGGGTGTTCCCACTGTAGCGGGCGAGGTGGTGTTCCATCCCAGCTACTCGGGCAATCCCTTGGTCAACGCCATGGCTGTCGGCGTCGTGGAGCTGGGAAAGGTCGCCAGTGCCAGAGCGGAAGGGCCTGGCAATCCCGTCCTGTATGTGGGATCCAGCACAGGCCGTGATGGCATCCATGGCGCTACCTTCGCATCCGTCGAGCTTGGTCCGGACTCGGAAAGCCGTCGGCCCAATGTGCAGATGGGCGACCCGTTCCTGGAGAAGCTGCTCATCGAGGCCACGCTGGAGGCTCTGGAAACCGGCGATGTGGTGGGCATACAAGATATGGGCGCTGCCGGCCTCACCTGCTCTACCTCGGAGACTGCCTCCAAGGCGGCAACAGGCATGGAGATAGATGTTCTCAAGGTGCCGCGCCGGGAGGAAGACATGTCGCCTTATGAGGTCATGCTCTCGGAAAGTCAGGAGAGGATGTTGGCCATCTGCCGCAAGGGTTCCGAGGATAGGGTGGCCGCGATCTACCGCAAGTGGGGATTGAACGCGGTGGTCATCGGTCACGTCACCGACGATGGAATGCTCCGCGTTCGCGAGGGCGACAGGATCGCGGCCGAGATACCTGCTGCGGCCCTGACGGAAATGTGCCCGACTTACCACCTGGAAGCGCAAGAGCCTGAGTACATTCGCAAAGTGCAGTCGGTGGATCCGCTCCTTCTGCCGGAACCCACCGACTACACAGCCGTGCTCCATCGCCTGCTGTCTTCACCGACCATCGCAGACAAGCAGTGGGTTACCGAGCAGTACGACTACATGGTGCAGACGCTGACCTGCCTGGGACCTGGTGCGGGAGATGCGGCAGTGCTGAGGATCCGCGACTCCTCCCGGGGCATCGCACTGAAGACGGACGGCAACGGGCGGTACTGCTACTTGGATCCGTACGTCGGAGGCCAAATCGCTGTCATGGAAGCTGCGCGCAACGTAGTATGTGTTGGAGCGCGTCCTGTGGCCGTGACCGACTGTCTCAACTTCGCCACCCCAGAAAGACCCACCGTCTTCTGGCAGTTCGAGCGAGCCGTCGAAGGCATCGCAGCCGCAACGGAGGCGCTGGGCATTCCAGTCGTGAGCGGCAATGTGTCCTTCTACAACGAGACGCCAGAGGGTGCGGTACTGCCCACACCGGTGATCGGGATGCTCGGCATCCACGATAACCCGCAGCTTAGGCGCGGCCTCGGATTCCTGGAGGAAGGAGACAGCCTCCTGCTGATTCGGGGGGACTCGGATCCCACCGGCGGGCTCGGGGGTTCGGAGTATCTCTCCGTAATCCATGGAGTGGAAGCAGGCAAGCCTCCGGCCATGGACATGGAAGCGGAGATGCGCGTGCACAAGGCTGTTCTCTGGGGAATCGCGCAGGGCCTGATCCTGTCGGCGCATGACTGCTCCGACGGAGGTCTGGCAGTCTGCCTCGCTGAGAGTGCGATTGCGGGCAACTTGGGTGCGTCCGTTCTCCTTCGGTACGATGATTGGCCCGGACTGCCGCCGTCGGCCATTCTTTTCGGTGAAGCCCAGTCACGCATTGTCGTTACGGTGCGCGGCGACAAGCGCCTCCGCCGAATGGAGAAGCTCGCAGAAGAGGCCGGCGCATGTGCCCAGTGGATCGGCACCGTGGGCGGCGACGTGCTCCGTATTGCGTTGGATGGAGAGGTTGTCCTATCGGAAGGTGTGGATCGGTTGGCGCATACATACCGGTCCGCCATACCCAGCATTATGTCGGGCGGGCCGGAGTGAGGACACGTCCGAACCTATGAGCATGAACCAGTGCGTGCGGGCAGAGATGCCCTCGGCGGGGACGGGCCAGTGACGCCTCCCGTGTGGCCAGGCCAAGAGCTGGAGGGCGGACCACGCGAAGAGTGCGGCATTTTCGGTGTATACGGTCCGGGCGAGGACGTAGCCCGCATCACCTTCTTCGGCCTCTTCGCCCTGCAGCATCGTGGCCAGGAGAGCGCAGGCATCGCCACCGCCGACGGCTCGCGCGTTGCCATGTACAAGGCCATGGGTCTGGTCAGCCAAGTCTTCGACGAGGACCACCTACACAGGCTCGGGCCAGCTCATATCGCCGTTGGACACACACGGTACTCCACGATGGGTTCCTCGACGGTGGCCAACGCACAGCCCATATGCTGCACCAGCGTCGTGGGCGACATCGCTGTGGCACACAACGGCAATCTCGTCAACGCGCACGTTCTTCGCGAGAAGCTACTGAAGGACGGGGTACGGTTGGAGAGCACGAACGACTCCGAGGTCATCGCTGTCATGCTGGCACGCGCCATGGACCGCGGCCTCGAAGGCGCTCTCTGTCATGTCCTGCCGCAGCTCCACGGTGCCTATTCGCTGCTCATCATGACTCGCGACCGCCTCATCGCTGCCCGCGATCCTTACGGTATCCGTCCGCTCTGTGTTGGCCACCTCGGCACGGAGAGCTACATCGTCTCGTCCGAGTCCTGCGCCCTGAACGTCGTGGGCGGCACCTATAGCGAAGATGTTGAGCCCGGCGAGGCGGTCATCTTCGGCGAAGGCGAACCACGGGTCCTCCAGATCCAGCCCAAGAAGCGCCATGCTCTCTGCGTCTTCGAGTTCATCTACTTCGCCCGCCCCGATTCCAAGTTCTTCGCCAAGACGGTCTACGAGGCCAGAAGAAGGATGGGAGCAGAGCTCGCGGCCGAGGCCCCAACGAAGGGCGCCGAAATCGTCATTCCTATTCCCGACTCGGCTATGCCGGCGGCCCTGGGCTACGCCGAAGCCTCCCGCATTCGATTCGGCGAAGGGCTTGTCAAGAACCGGTATATCCAGCGGACCTTCATCAACCCAGATGACCGCATGCGGCACCAGGGTGCACGGATGAAGTTCAGCCCACTCCGGGAGACAATCGAAGGTCGTAGCATCGTCATGGTGGACGATTCCATTGTCCGTGGTACGACGACCGGCAAAATCGTGCGCATGCTGCGCGAGGCAGGCGCCCGCGAAGTCCATGTGCGGATCACGTCCCCGCCGGTCAAGTTCCCTTGTTTCTACGGCATTGACATGGCCGACCGCAAGGAACTCGTCGCCGCCAGCAAGTCCATCGAAGAGATTCGGGAGCTTATCGGGGCCACGTCGCTGGCGTATCTCTCGCTACAAGGCGTCATCCGGGCGATCAAGCGCCCTGCCAGCGTGTTTTGCAGTGCGTGTTTCGACGGTCGCTATCCCATCCGCATTCCACGCAAAGTCAAGATCAGCAAGATGATGCTCGAGGCTTGCGCACAGGCAACGGAGATACCTGCCGAAGTCGAGGAAACGGAAGCGTGAACTCGTGCAGTCGCTGAGACCGCCAGCCGACGTGAGAAACCGTCTGCCGTTGCGCTCCGTCTATGTCGTATTGTCGAAGACGGGCCATCAGGCTCCGCCTAGTAGGAGGTTGCGATGTTCGGGATAATCCTCAGACAGGCTGTGCGCATGGCTGTGCTGGCCGGAGGCGCGGCTGCAGCCACTGCTGGCGCCCGATACGTCGGTAGTCGGCGCATCAATGCAGCCGATCGTCTGGGTCATGCCCTCGTGGAGGCGGACCGACTCATCGAAGCCAACGAGTACTGCGCCAACGAGCCCGAGGCCGCCCTGGCAGCCTGCGCCGTGTACCTTGTCAACGTAGCACACGAAGCCGCAGCTGGAATCAGCGGCCCGCCCACTCTCGATCCGGTCGGGTTCGAGCGCAGGATCACGTCGGCCGATGGACGAGCGACCGCCACTGTGACAACGACATCCCACGAACCTGAGGCACGCTGGCAGTTCGAGATGACCATTCCTTCGGTGGTGCGAGTCAGCGGTAGCCGACGGCTTGCGGCCGCCCGATTCGCCGGCCCCCGCATTCGCATGAGCACTCCCGACACGGTGGGTGTCCTCTATGATAACGGCTATGCAGCGCGCATCGAATCCGACATGGAGTTCGCGTCCAACCTCTTGCAGCTCGTTGGTCCGCGCACACAGCTATACGGTATCGCCCACCTCTCGGACAATCGCGGCAACGTAGGACGTCTGGAGATTGGACAGGACGGCGTCATCAGCGGTACGATTACCCGGGGATCCCATGTGGTTGGCCGCTTCGAAGGGTCGTTGGCCGAGGGGCTCACATTCCGGCAGTATTCGGTGGCGCCATGACACCTGAGAAGACCACGTACAAGGACGCAGGCGTTGATATTGACGCCATGAACACGGCGGTACTCCGGATGCGCGAGCACGTCCGCTCGACGTTCACGCCCGAAGTACTGACGGACGTGGGGAGCTTTGGCGGCGTGTACCAACTCCCAGGTGCTGATGGGACTCAGCCGGTTCTGGTTGCCAGCATAGACGGAGTCGGCACCAAGGTACGCGTGGCCATCGCCATGAGCCGCCACGACACCATTGGCGCAGACCTTGTCGCTCACTGTGCCAACGACATCCTTGTCCAAGGTGCCAGGCCCCTCTTCTTCCTCGACTACTTCGCGACCAGCAGGCTATCGCCTGACATCGTCGTGGAGGTGGTCAAGGGTCTCGCCGAAGGGTGCAGGGCAGCAGGCTGCGCACTGATCGGGGGCGAGACCGCGGAGATGCCAGGCGTCTACGCCGAAGGCGAGTACGACCTGGCTGGATGCATCGTCGGCATAGCGGACCGAGCCAAACTCCTGGACGGCAAGACCATCGAGCCTGGCGATGCGGTCATCGGACTGGCATCGAACGGTCTCCACACGAACGGCTTCTCGTTGGCGCGCCACGTTCTGTTCGACTCGGCCGGACTCACACCCTTCAGTACCCCGCCACAACTTGCCGGACGGAGCATTGGTGATGTGCTCCTCGATCCGCACCGCTGCTACGCGTCGGCAGTGTTACCTCTCCTGGACCGATTCGAGATCAAGGGAATGGCACACATCACCGGCGGTGGTTTCTATGACAATATCCCGCGCATTCTTCCGGCGGACTGCAGCGTCACCGTGGACCGCCGCCTCTGGACCGTGCCGCCCATTTTCACCTATATTCAGGAACTCGGCAACGTGCCGGATCCCGAGATGTACCGCACGTTCAACATGGGCATCGGGCTCGTCCTCATCTGCCG
Source organism: Chthonomonadales bacterium (assembly GCA_037443035.1). GTDB lineage: Bacteria > Armatimonadota > Chthonomonadetes > Chthonomonadales > CAJBBX01 > JABWBA01. The sequence goes on along the minus strand of JBBIPC010000021.1, from coordinate 50,072 downwards.
CCGGGATCAGGCCCTGGAGGTCATCGCAGAACTATCTTTGGCCGGCGAGACGGCCGCCCTCATTGGCGAGGTTCACCGCGGCCCCCACGAGGTGGATATTCTGTAGCGTCTTTCCCGTGGCGACGCTGTCTCCGTACCGGTACTCAGCACCGAATCGCCCGTGGCGAGGAAGGAGTGATCCCGAATGATCGCACGCGCGGCGGCGACGAGCGTTCTGTTCTTGCTGACAGTCATGCTACCGCTTGCAGTCCATCCCCAACGACCTTCGTCCTACAAGCCAGAGGTCTGGCTGTGCACGTCTCGAGTGGGAGACCTGCTCGACGGCGAGGCGCAGTGGTCGTGGGTACAGAGCAACCTCAGCGGCATCAAGCTCTACGTGGGTACGCTGCACAAGCCAGTTCCTGGCCAACTGGAGAAGCTCGTCCGCTTGGTGAAATGGCACAGGCTCGAGGTTGCGGTCGAGGTTGGCGGCTGCTTGGACTTCGGCCCCATGGACGAGACCAACGGCGAGTGGTCCGCTCGCAGTGAACTGTCCGCGCTGGACCGATGGTATGCCGCCGGGGGACATGTGGATTACCTGGACCTGGATGGCCCCGTGCGCCGTCTCCTATATCCCGAGAACCGCACGGACGGCAAGCGGTTCGAGTCCATGGATGCAGCAGCGGATCAGGTCGTCAAGGCGGTGCGTACGTTTCATGCTGCGCACCCCGAAATGAAGTACTGGCATCTGACGAACTTCCCCAACTGGGGCTACAAAGGAGATGTCTCGTACCACGCGCGGGGACCACGGAAGCAGGATTACGGCGACTACGATGACGCCCATCGGATGGTCCTGCAAAGACTCCGAGCGGCTAAGCTTCCACTGATGGGCGTCACCATTGACAACCCGTATGACTACTTGATTGGCGAGCACTTCTCGGTCAATCTCAGACCAGCCACGGCGGTGAACTGGCTCCGGCGCGTGCGCGACTACGAAGATCGTAGCCGGTCGGAAGGTCTGGAGGTCAACCTGATCGTCAACTCCGAGCGGGGCGGTCAAACATCCGATGCCCTGTTCGCGGAGGAGACGCTCAAGATGGTGGACACTTACCTCGCGGCTGGCGGCCGCCCGGATCGGTGGATTGTCCAGAGTTGGTACCCCCACCCCGCCCGCATGGTTCCGGAGACGGATTCCACGACCATGACCGGATTGGTCAAGGCAGTGATCGAGCGCGTCAGGGTCGCCAGACCGAAGGTGCGCTCTAAGCGGGAGTCATGAAGGGATAAGGCGGAGGTTCAGCTCGGAGCAGGGTTGCGTCACGCGGTCGGGGATTCGCCGCATGTCCGCTCGGCCCGTCCGATACTCATGCCTTGCAGCCCTGCCGTAGGATCGCAACAGCGTCTGCGGCTTCGGGATCGACCATGGCCGTGATCCGCACATGGGCACCCAAGCGGGTCTCCGCAGTGGGGATCCAATCGCGCTTCCCATCGCTGCACCGAACGAGAATGCAACCCGGCGGCAGGCCCAGTTCGCGAACCATCAACCCATCGAATGGCGCGCCGGGGTCAACCGCGAACTCGCCCACAAATGGCTCTTTCGGCTGCAGCGCTGTACCGCCGCCCCTCAGTTCGCGCTCCAAGAGTGCCTCGTAGACCGGTAGTTCCCGCAGGTGCTCGGCCACAGCATATGCGAAGAAGCAAGCGGCCAGAAGAGGCAATAGAAGCACATAGCTGCCCGTCATCTCAGCAATCAACATGACGGCGGTGAAAGGAGCGCGAACCACCGCTGTTAAGTACGCTGCCATCCCAATGACAGCGAACACTGCCGGTATCGGAACGACTTGCGGCAAGAACATGTGAGCCGCCTGGCCACAGGCGAGGCCGATCATCGCTCCGATCACCAGCAGGGGGGCGAAGATGCCGCCCGGCGCTCCTGTACCATAGCTCGCAGTCGTCAGAACCAGACGCACGACGAAAAACACTGGGATGAGCCCGAGGGCGAGTTTGGCTCGGAGTGTCTTCGCCGCCAGTGCATGACCGCTGCCAACTAATACCGGCCCAACGATTCCACCGGTGACGGCGGCGACTGCGACACGGTACCGACCCGGAACACGATCGCATAGACGAAGCGTTGTTTGCAGACTGCGGTTGAAGGCCACACCAAGGTACCCTGCTGCGACGCCAAGCAGGGCAGAAACGAGTAGAGAACAAAGCGGAGGAGCAGGATAGCCTAATACACCGAGGACCGGCAGATCTCCGGACAACCACCGCGTAACGACGTCGGCAACGATCGCGGCGATGAACGCCGCACCGAACACAACGGGTTGGAAATCACGACGCACTTCCTCGAGAACGCATACAAGTCCCGATAGAGGAGCGCTAGACGCGGCCGCCACAGCCGCCCGTGGAAAGACGAGCCGCCGCTGGTAACTTGCGAGCAGGTAATCCTGTATCTCTCGGTGGGCGGGAGCCTCTTCGTCTTCTATATCGCCAGGCTCCGAATCGTTCGTGGTATATGTCGTGTGACCTCCTATTCGAGCAGGCGCTACCCTCGTCTCAAGCTTAGCAGCACCCGCAACGTGCTACGTCAGATGCCGATCGGTCACGCCATCCGGCATCAGGTTGCCGAGCTTGGCCGAGAGCGTGCGTGCCTCAGTCCATCAAGTTCGGGTTGGCGCGGTTGCGGCGGATGATGGCGTTGATCCGACGGGCGATGTTGTCGGCTGCTTGAGAGGGCGTGATCTCGCCCTGCCATATCCGATCGCATTCCTCCTCGCGGATGGTATCGGCGTCGAGCTGCTGGACCCAGGGCGACTGCTGCTTCACGCGGGCGTATTGCATCTCACTCAGATAGAGGTGGTTTCTCCGTTCCCGTGGGTATGCAGGGTTGAATAGGAAACGCTCGGTGCGGCAGTAAGCCTCGACGCTCGGCATGCCGTCCCCATAGTCGGCCACCAGCATTTCGTCCTCGGGACTGACCAGATGCCGCAGAAACGCGAAGGAGAGTTCTTTGTTTGGGGCGATGCGAGGAATGGCGTAGATCTTGCTCTCGAGCATGCCACGCCGGTACCTGCCATAGGGAACAGGAGCGATATCCCAGTCCAGAGCTTTGTTCTTGCGCCATTCTATGGAAAGCCAGCGTCCCGTGATAATCATGGCCGCCTTCTCGGCCTTGAAGAGGTTCTGAGAACCACCCCATCCGCCCAGGGGCGCAAGGCTCTGTTCCTCGGTCGCGCTGGGCGCCACATGATGGGTCCTGCGAAGCGCTGCCCACCACTCGAACGCCTTCTTGGCCTCCGGGGTGTTGCAGGTGCAGAGCGTGCCATCCTCGCTGTACCAACTGCCTCCCATCTGCCAGACGAACATCTCCAGCAGGTAGGCGGGTGGCAGCACGCACCCGAACTGGATCAGACGACCGGACCGATCCCGCCTGGTCAGACGCTTGGCCGCCTCGGTGAACTCGTCCCATGTCCAGGCATCCGTCGGTTCCTGGACGTCCGCCTCACGGAACAGGCGCCGGTTGTAGAAGAGCATATAGGTGCCACAGTTATCGGGGAACCCCAGAATACGCCCGTTGGCCCGATCGCCGTTCTCGTAGATGTAGCCGTCGAGTTGCGGCCAGAACATGTTCATGTCCACGCCGTAGCGTCGCACCCACGGTCGCAGGTCCTCCAGGACGTCCTTGCGCGCGAACAAGCCGGCGCTCTGGGGCGAATAGATGGCGAACACATCCGGCGGAACGCCCCCAGCGAGCTGGGTAAGAATGCGTTGCGGACCAGCGTCAGGGTCATTGATCACCCTGACGTCCGGATACTTGGCGTTGAAGAGCTCGATCTGCTCGGCGCGGATGGGATTCGGGTCCACCACCCAGCGGAGGGTCCTGCCGTCGCGTCTGGCTGAGCTGCAACCACCGGCACCCATCCCCAGCGCTACCAAGCACAGGGCCAACCGGAACGTGCGTGTCATGAGGGCATTTTCATTGTACCCCAAGGGCGTCGCCTCTGCCCGGCTTGCTGGGCCACGCTGGCCGGGCGCGTTTGACATGTCAGAGTAAATCCCGCATAATGTAAGAGGAACTCCCAACCATGCTAAGGGTTCAGGGAATATTGCGCGCCGACCGACGCACCAAGCGCTTGGTCCAGCGTCTGCGGCCCGGAGACATCGCGCTGATCCACCATGCGGACCTTGACGCAATGGCAGCGCGCTCGCTCGCTGACTGCCGGGTTGCCGCGGTCGTGAATGCCGCGCCATTCATCACAGGTCGCTATCCGAACCTCGGTCCCAGCATCTTGCTCGAAGCCGGCATACCCATGCTAGAGGGTGTGGGCGAGGAGTTCTTCCGCACAGCCGCGGCCCACGAAGGCCGGACGGCGACGCTGGAGGAGCATCGGCTCATCCTCGCAGACGGTAGCGAGGGGCAGGGTACGCTCCTCTCGGCTGAGCAGGTAGAGGCTCGCATGGACGCAGCGCGCTCCAACATCAGCAACGAGCTCGATGCCTTCGCTCGCAACACGCTGGCCTACCTGGCCGAGGAGAAGGCCCTCCTCATCGACCCCGTAGATGTGCCTAAGCTCAGTACGCGCATGAAGGGACGCCATGCACTCGTCGTGGTCCGTGGCGAGGGTTACCGGGAGGACCTGCATGCCATCGAACACTACCTCCGCGATGTCCGACCTGTGCGCATCGGTGTGGACGGCGGAGCCGATGCGCTTCTCGACCTCGGGCTGAGACCCGACGTCATTATCGGCGACATGGACAGCGTCAGTGACGAGGCGCTACGATGCGGTGCCGAGCTGGTCGTGCACGGTTACGCAAGGGGGTCTCGGGAGGCACCAGGCATGGCGCGGCTTCGGAAGTTGGGCCTTGCGGCGCACGTTTTCCACGTTCCTGGCACCAGCGAAGACGCGGCTCTTCTGCTCGCGGACGAAAGCGGGGCGTCCCTGATCGTGGCCGTTGGCACCCATTTCTCGCTGGTGGACTTCCTCGACAAGGGTCGTGGCGGCATGGCTAGTACGTTCCTCGTCCGGCTACGCATCGGCTCCAAGCTTGTGGACGCCAAGGGCATCGGGCGGCTCTGGTCGGAGCGGAGACGGCCCGCTGGCCTCGAGATCGTCGCTATTGCTGCGGCCGCCATGTTCCCTGTCGTGGTCGTTGCCATCAACTCGCCGTTCTTGAGAACCTTGCTCAACGCCGGGCGGCTATGGCTCCGATCGGCCGTGGGTTTCCGCTAGGACTATGGGACCGAGTTTTCGCTACCACGTCGCCACCATTGTCGCCATCTTCCTGGCGCTCGGCGTCGGCATGATCATCGGTAGTTCCCACCTGCAGGAGGCGCTCGCGGAACGGCTGCGGGTTCAGTTGCGTGACCTGAATCAGCGCTTCACGAACGAAATACAACCTCTAAGAAAGGACAACGAGGAGAAAGCCAAGGCCATCGCCATCCTCATTTCACGCGTCACACGCCATGCACTGGACCGTACCCGTGTCGCCGTGGTGGTCACTGGTGACTACGGAGATGCGGCCCAACGTGCGTCCGAGGCGCTACGCCAGGCTGGCGCATCGGTGGAAAGCACGACGACGTTTCCACCTTCATTCCCGATGCGTCTCGAGGTTGCGCTTCCGAGTCTCGCTCCGACTCTCCGAGGTCGCCAGGATCCCTCGGCCGACGCTCGGACCAAGGTGTTCCGCACGCTCGCAGGTCTGATCGCTCAGGGCGGCGATCCTTCGGAGCTTGCCAGGCTGACGGAGACGAACCTCATCGAGGCGAGCGGCGAGTATCGCCGTCGGGTCAACGCCGTTGTGCTCATGGGTGGGGCGCGTGACCAGACGGAGCGGCGCTGGCTCTCTGTGGACTATCCGTTGATCGAGCAGTTCGGTGAACTCGGCACGACCGTCGTCGGCGCGGAGCCCTCGGACGCCGTCCAGTCCTATGTGCCAGCCTACCAGGCCAAAGGCATCGCCACTGTAGACAACGTGGATACGGACATCGGTCGCACCTGTCTGATCCTTCTCATCCGCGGTGGCAAGGGCTCGTACGGCATCAAGGGTACCGCGCGCGATGGTCTGCTCCCGTTGGGCGCCGACGATACATGACGTCAGCGGTCATCCCGGCTTACAACGAACAAGGTTACATCGAAGTCACCGTCAGAGCATTAGCAGCAGCAAGACTTGCCGACGAGATCATCGTCGTGGATGATGGTTCGACGGACCACACGGCGCGCGTGGCCACCGAAGCAGGCGCCAAGGTCATTCGCCTGCGACGCCGACGCGGCAAGCGCGCAGCTCAGGATGCCGGAGCACGTGCGGCACGTGGCAACATCCTCCTTTTCCTCGACGCGGATCTAGGCGAGACAGTCACCGAGGCGCGGAAGCTACTGGATCCGGTACTGGAAGGCGTCTGCGATATGACCGTGGGTGTGTTCCCGACTCGACCAGGACGCGGAGGCGGCATGGGGCTGGTGGTTCGACTCGCTCGATGGGGCATTCGGCGGATTACTGGCCTGGAAATGCAGGCCCCTCTCTCGGGCCAGAGGGCCCTGCGACGAGTGGTATGGGTCCATGCGCGAGGGATCGCTCGTGGGTTCGGCAGCGAAGTCGCCCTCACCATTGACGCGATTTGCTCGGGGCACAGCATCCTCGAAGTGCCTGTGGAGATGGACCACCGGGTAACGGGAAACGACCTGCGAGGCTTCCTCCATCGGGCGCGCCAGCTTGTGGATGTGGCCCGCGCGCTCTGGATGCGGAGGAAGTGGCGATGTCCCTACAGGCCCGTGCGCTCCTAGTTCTCGCGTTGGCCGTGCTCTGGAATGGGATCCTGGCAGCAGTTCTGCCCCGTTTCCTTCGTCATCTGGGGATGCTGCGCCGGAACTACCGTGGCGACACGATCGTTACAGCCGGTGGCCTTCTGCTGGTCGTGGGCGCAGTGCCAGTGCTACTCGTAGCTGCTCGCTGGCGTGTCGCCGACCCAGACCTTGCCGCGGCCCTGGCATGGGCACTCGGCCTTTTCGGAACATTGGGCTTCGTGGATGACCGATGGGGGTCGGCGGCGGCGAAAGGGCTTCGTGGTCATCTTCGGGCATTCTTCAGAGAACGGAGGATCACGTCAGGCCTCATCAAGGCAGTGGGCGGTCTGGCCGCTGCAACATGGATATCCCTTGGCATAGTCGGCTGCCATCCGTGGAAGCTTCCACTCCTTGCCCTCATCATAGCTCTTGCGGCGAATGCAGCGAATCTGCTGGACCTCCGACCAGGCCGAGCCGGTGCCGTCTGTCTAGTCGGGCAGATGCTTGCGCTGGGCTCTTTCATGACCGTCGGCGAGCGAGGTTCCTCCGTGGCCGTCGCGTGTGTACTCGTCTCGTCGGCGCTCTTGCAGGCGCACGACGCGCGTGGGTGGCTCATGCTGGGCGATACGGGCAGCAACGCCTTGGGAGCCGCCGCCGCTGTGTCTCTCACCATGGCCTTTCCGTTCGTCTGGTTTCACATCACCTTGTTGCTGGTGCTCGTCGGCTTGCACGTTGTCGCTGAGCGATGGTCGCTCTCGCAGATCATCGCGGGCAATGCCGTGCTTCGCTGGCTGGATAGCTTGACGGGCGTGCGATGAAAGCCCCTTGCGGTTGCGTATGGAAAGGGGTAGAATCCGAACGTTGGGCCCGTAGCCTAGTGGTCAAGGCAGTCGGCTCATAACTGATTGATCGTAGGTTCGAATCCTACCGGGCCCATGGGTCGAGCGTAAACGCCCTGGTCGTGTCCGGCGGCCAGGGCGTTGGTTCGCTAGTCTCCGCGAATGAGCGCTGACCGAACTACACCCGGATAGGGCGTTCGCTCCCCCTTGATGCTGTGCCAGAGGATGCGGTTCAGCGCGTCCTCGTCTATCCGATCGTACTCGGTCCAGTCCATCCGCGCTGACACCGCTGCACCGTAGGCTGTCGCCGGATTCTTCGCATTCAGGTCAACGCGTGGAGGGAGCGCCGTGAACGGCCGCAAGTCCGGCTTGTCTGTGAAGCAGGCGTACATCGGTGTGGCGCGTGCATCGTGCTGAGTCAGCGGTGGAAGCCCCAGGATGAGTTCCATCGTCCGCAGCATGGAAGTGGTGGAGTACATCGTACTGTCCACGAACCTCCGTCGGACGTAGGGGCTGATAACCAGTCCGGCCGTTCGGTGAGAGTCGACGTGGTCGGGGCCATTCTGGGCGTCATCTTCGATGATGAAGATAGCGAACTCCTTCCAGAGGCTGCTGTGGCTCACGGCTTCGACGATACGCCCTACCGCGAGGTCGTTGGAAGCTACCATGGCCTTGGGAGTATAGGAACCTGGCCGGGTACCGTTGGTATGGTTCTCGCCCAGAGACATCACCATGAACCTGGGCATCGTCCCGTTCCGTTCGAACTCCCTGAATTCGCGAAGGAAGATCTCGGCTCGGTCCGTATCGCGCCCCGGCGGCGCTTGACCCGGTCCGGCTTTGCCGATGTACTCCAGGCTACTATGTCCTTCGAGTGTGGGATGCGTGGCGTACTCGCCGTAGGATCGGTAGCTGATCCCCTTCGCCTTGCATGCTTGCCAGATGAACCCCGCCGACGAGTCCGCCATGCCAGCCGCGTCGGTTAGATCGCCTTTGCCGGAATAGCGCAAGACCCAGGCCCTCTGCGTGAAGTCCGTGGCATAGGCCATGGTGCTCCAAGGATGGCCATCTTGCGAAACCTCCCCGTTGCAGTAGAGGTTGTCCTGAAGCACGAACTCCTCTGCAAGGGCATGCTGATTGGGCGTGACATCGCGGCCGAAGAGACAGAGGGTAGGATCGCCGTTGCCCTGTGGTAGATCCCCGAACACCTGGTCGTAGGTTCGGTTCTCCTTGATGATATAGAGCACGTAGCGGATTGGGCATGGATCACCAGGACGGCGCGGAATCACCGAGCGGCCCATCGCCTGGGACCGGTCTTTCCCGGGACGTGGGGTACAGGCTAGCACCTGACGCGTGTACTCCGCGAGTTCGCGTTCGCTGGGTGGATCCACGAACGACAGGAGGCCGTTCAGCTGACGTCCGATGTACTCGAAGCCCGCAGGGATGATGGGGTTCAGAGGCAAGCGGGCGGGGTTCGGCTGAGTACCAGTACCCTTGCCGGACCCTACGAGGAGCTTCCGACCGTTCGGCGCTGCCAGGACGGCTGTGGGATACCACCCTGTGGGGATGAAGCCCAGTACGCGCGACCGGCCCCTCCTTCCGATGTCCACCACGCAGAGGCTGTCATTGTCGGCATTGGCAACGTAGAGGCGGTTGCCAGTGATGGCCAGCGCATTGGGGGTACTGCCTAGCGGATCCAGCGGCGAAAGAGCCGTTCGAATTCGCTCCATGACCTCTCCTGTCCGGCCGTCGAGAACGTACACGGTGTCCTCGTTGCCGCACGAAACGAACACCCGTCCATCGGCCGTTGTGGCAAGGGCATTCGGGTGCGCTCCGACGCGCCAGCGAGCTGTGATGGTCGGTTGCCGGTCCTGCCCGATACGCAGGCGCACGACTTCGCTGCTGCCCCAACTCGCAACAAGGAGCTCCGTCCTATCCGCAGACCATGCGCATGCGCTTGGGTGCGTGCCGACCTGAAGTCGGTGCGTCGTCGTCCCCGTCGCAGGGTCCAGTACATAGGCACAGCCATCCTTATGGTTCAGCGCAACCAAGTACCTGCCATCTGGCGCCATGGCCAGACCGGAGACGCAGCTTCGTTCCGGCGCGCCGTCGAGCTGAATGGTGCCGGTTCTCTCCCAGTCGCCATTACTCGCCTTGCCGAATACGTGGATGATCGTCTGGGCGCCTCCGATTCCTCCTGAGACGTAGAACCGTCCGCCATCTGGTGACCAGGTCGTACCATGCCACGCTTGGGCGACAAGGATTGTCGCGATTTCCTTCTCTGCCTCGAGATCGAGCACATGGACCGCATGGCGGTTGTAGCCGCAGTTGGGAATGGCCACCAGCCGCCCGTCCGGGCTAATCTCCCCTCCTAGTGGCAAGTCGTTACAAGAGAGATGGCGTCCCGCCGGCCTGATCTTCCAGCCGTTGTGCAGGATCCGGTAGTCTCCATCTGGCCCAGGCGTGACGATGGGGATGCCCGAGACTGGATGCGGTCCTCGAGCCAGCCGCACGACACGGCTCAGACCGACGGCACCACATCCCATCAGTAGTGCTATCAGCAACAATCGTGTGCCGCGCATCCTCTCCCTCTACACCGAGCGCGCCCGTACCAAGGTCATACAGAGACCGTTCGGACATCCAGGGCATTGAGCGCGATTGGGTTTCGATAGCGATACGATTTGCTAGAGCTTGAAGTCCACGATGGCGCTGACGCCGACGCCCTCGACCCGGTCCAAGCCCTTGTGGGGCGTCTTGGTGCTCACCGGCACCAGAGCGCGCAACCGCACTCCTCCGATGACCTTGAACCGTCCCTCGATCTGAGCAACGGCCTCCACCTTCTTGACCAGCCGCTCCGGACCCGTGACCTGAACCGCCCCAAGGTATCCACTGTCGCCAATGGACAGAATGGGGACGACCTTGGTAGCTTGCGTCGTCTTGGCATTGCGCTGACCCAGCAGCGTGTTGATGGCGTCGTTGATCTGCGGCCCGAACTTGCTGACCGCCAGGGCGATGGCGCCCCCCTTGACGATGCTGCCGAGCTGGGCCGTACCCGCCACGGCCAACCCCAACACCGTCACTGCTGCGATCATCCCCAGTACGCTGTTTCTCATCTGTCATTCCTCCTGTTCGAAAGCTCCTACTAGAATCAAGGCTCCCGCCGTGGCAGGACCTCGGCGGGAGCCCCAACGCTTACCGAACGCCTGTCGCGGGTTAGAACTTCACCGAGACCTGCGTCGTGAAGACGTTGTAGTTGAAGTTGGTGCCGGTGCCAGCGCCCCCTGCCACGAAGTCCTTGCCATCGAACGACCCAATCTGATAGCCCAGCTTGATCTTCGTCGTGTCGTTCAGGGCATAGCCTGTGCCAAGGGTGATGTAGTGCTCGACCGGATGGACGAGCGTTATTTCACCAGCCAGCTTCCAGTAGACGCCCTCCCAGTCAACCGTGGTCTCGAAGGAGTCGGAGATGGCCCAGCGCATACCGACGAGTACGCGATGGATCTCGTCATCCTTACCCAGGCTTCCACTGGCACTGCGGTCGCGGGCGTCGGTCAAGTAGTCGTAGCCAGCGCTCATCGCGAACGCAGGCGAGAACTCGTAGTTCAGGCCAAGGGTCGGCCCCTGGATGTTGGTCGGATTGAGCCAGTTGCCCACGCGACCCCAGAAGCCAGGAGCGTAGAACAACGGGTCAATGTACTTGTACCCAGCCGTGACGCCCAGGCTACCAGTCTTGTACCGGAGGGTGCCCACCACGGCGTTGTTCTGCCCATTCACCACCGAAGCGATGCTCCGGCTGGTTCCGGTCATGGACTTGGACCAGGCCGCGTCGAACGAGAGGTTCTCGCTGAGGTTCAGCTTCGCGTCTGCGGACAGAACTGCCACGTTGGTGTAGGTTACCTTCGTTCCGCCGGTGCCGAGCAATGCCACCGTGCGAAGCTGGCTGCCCTCCTGCCCCACCTTCACTGGCAGGCTCAGCACGACGCCGCCAACCTGCTCTAGTGGAGCGGTCAACGCCGCAATGCCCGCCGGCTTGCCGAGACCGAAGATAGCCGGTCCCGTCACGCCCGCCAACGGTGGGTTCAGCATGTTATTCTGGGTGCCACCGACAGTCTTGAACGAACCAGCGAAGGCCGTCAAGCCGAGGCTTCCCAGACCTGTGCTGAGGGTGAAGCCATCCATGCGGAACATGCCGTCATCAACAATCGGGTTGTTGAAGTAGCGGTCCACATCCGGCTTCCAGAGTGTCAGTGGGCTGACCTGGAACGGCAGGCGACCGATGGTGAACTTGCCATTCTGGCCGAAGCCATTGAACGGAGCTTCCGCGGTGAGTTGATTGATCCAGACATCACCGGTCGGGGCATCATTCAGTCCACCAATGCCGGTGAACGTGCCGCCCAGGTAGTTCTTGTAGTTGTCCAGAACAACCGAACCCTTGATATTCGTCTCGCCCGACTTCGCTGCCACGCCCAGTTCGAGAGCGTGCACGACCGTCGCGGAATTGACGAGAGCGGGGTTGTTCAGACGCCCGTCCAGATCGGCGAACGGGGTGCGGGTGCGATCGACGCGGACACCGGCGAAGACCTGGCCAGAAACGACCGGCATGCCTTCGACCTTGGCCTTGAGATCGGCCACGTCCTTTGCGAGCTTGTCGAGCTTGGCGTTCAGCGCGTTGATGTTCACGCCCTGGTTCGCCAGTTCGGCTTTGAACTCGTCAGCCAGTTTCTTGAGGGTTGCCAGTTCCTCGGGTCCCACGCCCGCGGGTCCCTGCGGACCGGGCTCGCCCTTCTCGCCCTTGTCGCCCTTGGGGCCCTGGGGACCAGGATCACCCTTGGGGCCCTGAACGAGCTGGAGGCTCTCCAGGGCGCGCTTGAGCGCGACTGCGAATTCGTACCGGCTGAGCGTGCGCTTCCCACGGTAATAGCCGTCGGGATACCCAACGAGGATGTTCTTGGCGCGCAACGACTCGACCGCCGCGTATGCCCAGTGGTCCGTCGGGACGTCACTGAACTCGGACGGCGCGGTCTGCGCCATGACAGGCAACACCCACGCCAGGCAAATGGAAGCGCCTAGAAAGGTCAGAACCTTCCTCATTCTGCCTCCTCCTTGTACGTGGTACTCGGACGCAGGACATCTCTCAGGCTTAGCTGCGCGATCCTAACCCGCTCCGCCTGGGCGGCCTTCCCACGAGGTAGGAGGAATGAGGAAGTAGTCCCTGTTTCCTTCTTCTTCATCCGCCACACCTCTCAGGCTCGGCACTTCCACGCTGAGCACGCATGGCTCGCGCGGCTCCATCCTTGAGAAGCCTGCTCTGGCAATCGGGCGCCGCCACTCTCACACGAGAGCACTGGCATCGCCTCTTTGCCATACCTAACCTAGCACAACTATCGCCTGTTTGTCAAGCGATTCAACTCAGAAATACGTCGTTCGGCGAGGATGAGTGCCACGTAGTCGTCATAGGGTTCATCGGGGTAGCGAAGCCCGACCGGTATCCATCGGCGCCAGCCCGGCGGTGGATGGTCTCGCAAATAGAGTCGCCGCGCCTCCTCCGAGGTGTGTCGTTCGTCCATCTCCTCGACCGACAGACCAGCAGACCGCAGAGTCTCCAGGATCGGTCTCGAACCGGTACCATTGCCAACGACCACGCTTACGTTCCTGCCACCGCAGAGTCCGACAACGATACGGGTGACCTGATCCGTCGGAACGATGTTGCGATAGAGCACTGTGCCGGACGCACCTACCGCGGCCACACCGCACTTGCTGCGCCCGGGGTCCACTGCGACGACGCGTGGTGCGACTTCCTCCGACTTGCTCTGCTCAGGCTCTGCTCGAGAGGAAGGAGCGGCTGCCATGATCCAGGTCACAGAACCGGTCGAATACGGAATTGCAACGTGAGCGGATCGGCTGCCGCTATATCCGTGGCCGCGACCGCAGTGACTTCCATACGTCGGGCGTTGCGGAACACACGGAAGGCCAGATCCACCACTTCCTGGGCGCTCAACGAACCCACTTGGGGCTCACCCGTCAAGGGGTCCAGACGGGGGATGATCCCCCTGCTCAGGGCGCTTTGCCCAATCCCTTTGAGCATCAGCACTAGCTCGTCGAATATGTCGCCGGGATTCCGCGTCGCATCTATCTTTCGGGACGCAACCACCTGTCCCTTGCGGTAGACCAGTTGGTTCGGCAGAGGCTGCAGGTCTATGGCAGCCGGCTCACCCGCGATGCTATTGGCCACCGCAACGGCAAGCAGGCACGCCGGTTCCGGCGATCTGGCGAGGCGGGTCACGACCGCGTCCAATCGTTCCTGCTCTGTCACTCGTAAGGTCGTTACGCCGGTTGGCGTGGGCGTGGCGAACCTCCTATCCACGATCTCCACGGCTCGTGCTTTCTCGCCGGGGGTCGCTCCTTTGGCTAGGGCATTACGGTGCGCTTCGCTCAGCAAGCGCCCGATGATCGCCCGAACGCCCTCCGGAGGAGTGTCCGGGGGTACCACGGCCCGCGCCAACTCGTCTCCTCCATGGATGGCGATGCGTCGAGTGCGCAACCCCTCGAACATCTGCCATAGTGAACGATGGGCTCCATAGGCCGTAGTATAACTTTCCATCAAATCGTTGTACTGCGCTTGCAATGCTTGCGTCTGCTGCGCTAGCTGTTCTTGTTGCTTGCGGAGATCGGCCACGGTGGCGGTCAGATTATCGCGTTCACGGACAAGGGTTTCGTTCTGCCGTGCGACGGCTTCGTTCTCCTGTGAGTAGGCTGCGTTGGTCCTCGCCAACGTATCGTTCTCTGCACGCAGCGTCTCGTTTCTCCGCCTGAGCTCGTCCGACGCATTGCGAAGGTCGTCATTGATGGTTCTGAGGGACTCGTTGCTTCGGGCTAGTTCCTGAGCTGCGGCCCGCTCCTGAAGCATCTGCCGATGAGCTGAGCGCGCAGCACGTTCTGCGGTCGCGCGGGCCTGACGTGCTCGCGTCGCGGCCCGCAGAGCCATCTGAAGAGACTGTCGAACGGCGACAAGGCTCTGCTCGGCGCGCGCCTGCTCGGCCTTGGCAGCATCCCGCTGTTGGACGGCCTGTTCTCGTTCCTCTAGCGCTCTAGAGGCGGCTGCGCGGACTTCCCGGTTGGTCGCCTCCAGAGTAGCGTTCTCCCGCTTCAGACGTGCGCTGGAGCGAATGGCTGCCTCGCCCTCCAGTATGACCCGTCGGACTGGTACCACGGCGAGGAAGAGCACCGTTGTCGTTAGCAAGGAGATGAGGACTCCGGTCACCGCCGTGATGAGGATTGCCGTGTGGCGCGGACGTAGGCCGAAGATGGACGCGCGCCGCTTGCCGAAACGGCGGCCGATGAGATCGCCAAGGTAGGCGATCAGTCCTCCCATGAGCACTGTCACGCTGAGTGCTGCAGCAGTCCACACGTCCATCACCTCCCCGACGCCGCTGACCGGCGGTTCGCCTCGGTTCTTATCCGCGCATACGGCTGTGACCGAGGGCGGTGTTACTGGCGGGTGTGTGCCACCAGGAAGCCTGCTGCAACGGCCCCGAGGATGTTTGCCGTGAACGCTGCCAGCATCGGAGGCACCGACCCCGCCTTGCCAAACTGGAACATACCGTTGTGCACGAGCCAGTACAAGAAGATAATACCGATGGCCATGCCGAAACCCATGGCCTTGCTGCCCCGTTGCGGACGAACGCCGAGCGGTGCACCTACCAAGCCGAAGATGATCCCTGCCACGGGGAACGCGACCTTCTCCCACAAGTTCACTTCGTCGGCGCCGAGATCCGTCTTGCCCTCACGACGTTTGGCTTCGATGGCGGCGCGAAGGGAAGCGAAGGACATGATCCTGTTGTCCGTTATCTGCGGTTCCGGCACGCCTCTGAAGTCCCGATCGAACCGAACCCCCGGTCCCAGCGCGCGTGACTGGGTCTTGGCGTACCAGGCATCGGACTGCCGTCGTAGCGTTCTATCCGGGTCGAAGTAGCGGACATAGACATCGTAGAAGTCGGCGTTGAGGCCTTTCTCATCGTGTGCCTCGACGCGATCCGCATAGATCAGTGCTTCGGGTTGCCCCTTGCGTTTCGGGTCCTGGCTCATGAGCAGGATACAGACCTGGCGAAGCTGTTTGGCGCGGGGGTCGTAACCGCCGGAGATCGTGATGACCTCCTCGATCTCCTCGCTGTCGGCCTTCTTCACGGCATAGTGGATAGGCTGCGTTTTCGTCGGTACCATGGTCGCTTCCATGGCTTCGAAAGACGCCTTGTAGAAGGCTTGCATGGAGGCGGGCACGACGGTCTCGTTCCAAGCGAAGGCAACGATGCTCAGGAGCGCTCCCAGCCAGATGACCGGTCGTGTCGCACGGTAGAAGCTGACACCGCTGGCGTAGAGGGCAATATGCTCGCTGTCGCCGGACAAACGCCCGAAGGCCAGCAACGCTCCTAGGAGCATAGCCATAGGCAGACACTGTGTCACGAGTACCGGCACACCGAGCACCGCGACTTTGGCCACCTGGGGCAGCGAAGCCCCCTTGACCATGAGGTCGGTCATCTTCGGCAGGTACACGGAGTTGAAGAGCAGCGCCAGGAACAGGAAGAAGCTATTGGTCACTGGCCCTATCAGCTCGCGAAAGACCAGTCGGTCGACCGTCTTGAACATCTAGCCGCCGTACCCCTCGCCGAAGTAGTACCGGCGGGCGACCGGATCCTGAGGGAGGACAGATGATGCGCCCGAGGCCTTGATTTGGCCATCGGCGATGATGTAGGCCCGCTCGGTAATCTTCAGCGTCGCCTCGACGTTATGATCGGTAATGAGAATCCCTATGTTTCGATCGCGCAGCCTGGCGATGATCTGCTGGATGTCCTGTATGGCGATGGGGTCCACCCCGGTGAACGGCTCGTCCAACAGAATGAACGCAGGTGACGTGGCGAGTGCGCGCGCGATTTCCACTCTCCTTCGCTCGCCACCCGACAGCATCTTCCCGCGGTGGTTCCGCAGATGGGCGATGTTCATGTCCTCCAGGAGTTCTTCCGCTTTGGCCTGTTGATCCTGGCGTGTCATCGTCGAATGCTCGAGAACGAGCCGGATGTTGTCCAAGACAGTCAGTTCGCGGAATACCGAGGGTTCCTGGGCGAGATACCCAATGCCAGCTCTTGCACGCCGGTACATGGGCATCGAGGTGATGTCTCTACCATCAAGTAACACCCTCCCCTCGTTCGGACGCACCAGACCGACGATCATGTAGAATGTCGTGGTCTTGCCGGCGCCATTGGGTCCGAGCAGGCCCACCACCTCTCCCTGATGCATGTCGAGGCTCACGCCGTCCACGACGCGGCGGCCACGGTAGATCTTGACCAGATCTTCGGCAGCGATTTCCACTCGATCCTGGCCCCTGCCTACCGGCCCTTCTCGCTCGGCTTCTGCTGCTTCTCTGGCTCCAGGACCTTGATATTGATGGCGCCTTTCAGGGATGGATTGGAGATGGCGACCCGGTAAGGCTGAACGCTCATGTCAATCGTCACCTCGTCGCCGGAGAACGAAGACCCCTCGGGCGGTGTCGCTGGCGTCACGACCGTGGCCTCCACATCACCGTAGAGTCTGAGAACCCGCTTCCCTCCGTCATATGTCGCTCGACCCGCCTTGCCTTCCACGATATCTTTGCCCTGGGCGGAAGGGTCGTACTGCTCGGCATGAAACGTGATCGGACCTGTGAGTGTCAATAACGCCGCGGTCTTCTCGTAGACCGCCTTAGTCCCACTGGCACGGATTTCGACTGGCTGATCCGCTTCCGACTTCATCGTTCCCACGAACGTCACCGATCCCGTTGCTTCGATACGCTCCACGATCCCTAGCTCGCGTCTTGTTGGTCTTTCGGACTTGGGTTTGGCCATATAGGCGGTGATCGTCTGAGCTCGGATTTGTGCCGTAGTCTTGCGGTCCGCGTCAACTGCGTCCACGGTTGTGGACGGCCCGGTGACTCTTGCCATGACACCCAGCTCGAGCTCCGCAGTGGCGAAGTTCTTCAGGATGATGTCTCCGAAGCGAACCGACTTCTCAGCACCAGCCGATCGCTGTTGCGCGGACGTCAGTACGGCCCCCATGACCATTGCCGAGCCCATCAGTGCTCCTATGGCTTTCCAGTCTCTCGTCGCGAATTTCATTCGACCCTCATACTCCCATCCTCGCCACGTTCCACCAGACTACGGTATCGTAAGACGCTGCCGTTCCGTATCTATGGTCACTCTCTCGAACACGCCACCTTCGGCGACAACACGATTCGTCTCGGCGTTTCTCTGGATGAAACGTACTCGCCCGTAAGCCACGATCCGGTTCGCCTGAAGGTACCACTCCAGACGATCGGCGTCAACTCGTAGCCCGCGCGGGTTTTCGCCGAGCACCGTCACGCCTCCCCATGCCCGAACGACCTTCTTCTCCGCTGTCGCCTCTACATGGGGCGCTTCCATGCGTGCAGCGAGCTGCCCTTTGCTGTAGACGCGAGCCTCTGCGCCCTGGAACGATCCGGACTGGGATCTCTGCTCGACCTGCCCACTCACCGCCTCCAGTTCAAGCACGGGCCGTACTCTCCCGTCCGGTCCTGGCTCTTGCCACACCATGAACACCGACTTGGCAGCAACCGTCCGTTGGACAGGCGCGACATCCTTCGGCGGCGGCGGTTCCGGGCGACATCCGGACAGCATGATGCCCATCGCGCCTGCGATCGGCAGGAGGTGTCTCCAATGCCTGGTGACAGTCACACGCGGTGGGCCGTTCGACGCCGACCTGGCCGTCGAGTCTCGCTCCCACCTGCGAGCTGCCCGCATGCTGCCTTGGCTCCCTCGCCCCGCCTCGCCCGTTCGGTAACCGTGCATCCTGCTTCTCGAAGGACCCTCTTGAACGCTTCGATTCTACGTCGTGAGGGCGTTCGGAAGTCGCCCAAACCCTCGATGGAGTTATACGGTATGACGTTCACGGACCCTCGTAGCCCGTCGAGCAGACGTGCAAGCGCAGTCGCGTGCGACGGAGCGTCGTTGACTCCATCGAGCAGCACGTACTCGTAGGTCGCATCGCGGCCGGTCCGCTCCCGGAACCGCGCTGCAGCCTGGAGGATCTCTCCGAGACGCCACTTCCGAGCCATCGGCACGATCTGCGACCGAAGGCTATCGTCGGGAGCGTGGATGGAGAGCGCCAGGTTCACCGGTAGCCCTTCTTCCGCCAGCCGCAGAATGCCCGGCACGATGCCGACCGTGGAGATGGTCAGGTTTCTGGCTGAAAGTTGAACTTCTTTGTTCAGCAGACGCACTGCCGCAAGCGTCGCATCCACATTCAGCAGGGGTTCTCCCATGCCCATGAAGACGACATGACTAATGCGTCGGTTCGGGTATGCATCCTGGAGTGCCATGTACTGTTCCACGATCTCGCCTGCGGTCAGGTTCCTGGCCAAGCCGAGCCTGCCCGTCGCGCAGAATGCACAACCCGCTGGGCAACCGACCTGCGTGGACACGCATGCGGACACACGGTCTTCATAGGGTAGGTACACGCTCTCGATGTGATTACCGTCGGAGAGGCGGAAGGTGTACTTAGCCGCCTCGTCTGGAGCTGTAACGCTCTGCTCTGGCACCAGCGTTCGGATGACGAAGCGAGATGCCAGATCGCGCCGCAGAGCGGCAGGCAGGTCGGTCATGTCCTCGAACGTGTGGACACGCCGGCGATAGATCCAGGCCGCCACCTGCCGCGCTCGGTAAGCCGGCTGTCCGAAGGCGGCCAGAAGTCCCTCGAGCTGCGCAGTGGATTGGCCGACCAGAGCGGTCATTGCGCTCGTCCTAGAACGTGACCACTGAGAAGCACTGGACCCGCCAGGGCTGTCGCTGGCAGGTTCGTCGCCCTAGCCGCACGCCTCGATGATCTTGCAGAAGTCAGCGGCGACGAGGCTTGCTCCGCCAACCAGCGCGCCGTCAACATTCGGTCGCCGCAGGAGATCGGCGGCGTTCGAGGGCTTGACACTGCCGCCATACTGGACTCGAACACCGTCGGCAATGCTGCTACCGAGAAGCCGTCCCACCTCGGATCGTATCACGCCGCAGACACGGTCGGCTTCGTCCGCTTCGCAAGTGCGCCCGGTACCAATCGCCCAGACGGGTTCGTAGGCGAAAATAACGGACTCCATGTCTGACGCGGCCACACCGGCGAGAGCTGCTGCTACCTGCGAGGCAACGATGGCGTCTGTACGGTTCGCTTCTCGTTCGGCTAACGTCTCGCCGACACAGCAGATAACCCTCAAGCCTGCCGCAACTGCGGCGCGTAGCTTCAGATTCACAGTCCTATCCGACTCGCCGAAATGCGCCAGGATCTGCTCGTCGAAGTCCGGTTCTGGAACACCGAAGCGCCCGCGCGTCTCAGAATGTCCCACGATGACATACGACACCCCGGCATCCAGGAGCATGGAAGGAGCCACCTGGCCAGTATAGGCACCCTTCTCTTTCCAGAAAACGTCCTGTGCGCCGAGAGCGACCGCTGAACCAGCAATCGCCGCATGGACTGCCTCGAGTGCGGTGTAGGGTGGACACAGAACGACGTCCACATCCCGCCGAACGTTGGCCGTGGGCACAATCTCTCGTGCAAGCGCCGCACCTGACTCGCGGAGCATATGCATCTTCCAGTTGCCGGCTATGATCTTCTTGCGCATTGTATAGGTTTTCCTCTCAGAGTATTACAGCGCCTCCCAGTCCTCGGCCAGGCCCAGCAGGAACGATCGCGCTTGGGCAAGCTCGTCGGGAGGCACGTTTCTCACGATTGCCGGTGTGTCCGGCGGTACGTTTTCGCGCAGAGCCTGGACATACGCGGCATAATCGAGGGTGCCCTGCCCGGGCCCTGGCAGACCGGCTTCCCCATCCGGCGGCATGATGCAGTCCCGCAGGTGCACCACGCCGGCCGCCGGCCCGATAGCTCGACACACCCGGCGTGCCACCCGGTTCCGATCCGGGTACGACTCGGGCGTAATCAGCGATGCCGCGTCAACGACATACCGCACGTGGTAGGACACCGCAGGATCGAGGCTTTCGTGGAACGTGATGATGCGGTCCTCGTTACATAGCACGTGGCCATGCCACGGTTCCAACACCAACTGGTAGTTCCGAGCGCGCGTGTTCCGCGTCACGTCCGTGATGAAGGCCGCAAGCTGCTCCAGGGCTTCATCCGTGAAGTTATCTGGATGCGGATCGAACAACGTAGTAGCGTGGCTGCCGGTGAACAGAACTACCTTACGTGCGCCGATGACGTCCAGGTGATGCAAGACGAAGTCCAGTTCCTTGCGGGACGCTCCTAGCGGCCCAGGTTCGTCTGCGCGGAGCGGGTTCACATAACAGCCGATCGCAACCGGCCGCATCTCGCGCTCCAACAGCTTCTCCGCCAATCCGATGAGGGCGACGCGGTCGAAGCCACTTCCCTGAAGGTTCAACTGACAGAGGGAGAAGCCGGCGGCTCGTGCCTGATCCAGTCGAGCATCGGCCTCGTCCAGGTTCCGAATCGCGACCAGAGTACCCAGTCTCACTGCCTGCCCCTCCCGTTCTGCAGGTCCTACCGGTCCGTGAGCGCCGCCACACCTGGGAGTACCTTGCCCTCGAGGAACTCCAGGGAAGCACCGCCGCCCGTGGAAACATGCGTGATCCTGTCGGCGAAGCCCATCTCCTCGACGGCAGCAGCCGATTCCCCACCGCCAACAATAGTGACCGCTCCGGACTCGGCCAGCGCCTGTGCCATCGCTCGCGTACCAGCAGCGAATTCAGCAAACTCGAAGATACCCATGGGACCATTCCAGACGATGGTTCCTGCGCCACGCAGCGCTTCGGCGAAGAGCTTCCGGGTCTCTGGTCCAATATCCACGCCTTCCCAATCAGGCGGAATGGCGTTGACCGATACGACTTTGCTCTGCACCGCGGATGGTCCTTTCTCGAACGGATTGCCGTCCGCCACCACGACATCCACAGGCAAGAGGATCTTCGAGCCGTGCGCCTCCAGAACCTTGCGGCAGTAGTCCATCGAGTCCACATCGAGAAGGGAGCGGCCGATTTCCTTCCCCTGAGCCTTCAAGAAGGTATACGCCATACCGCCACCGATGAGAAGCCGGTCCACTTTCTCCAGGAGATTGTCCACGACGCCGATCTTGCTGGATACCTTGGCGCCACCCAGCACGGCGATGAACGGCCGTTTGGGATTCGACAGAGCCGCGCCCAGATACTGCAGCTCCTTCTGCATGAGGAAGCCTGCAGCGGCCTTCAGGCGATGGGCCACGCCCTCCGTCGAAGCGTTGGCTCGGTGTGCGGTCCCGAAGGCATCGTTCACGTATAGTTCTGCCATGGAGGCCAGTTGCGAGGCGAATTCGGGGTCGTTCTTCGTCTCGCCCTCGTGGAAGCGGACGTTCTCCAGCAGTACCACCTCGCCCGGTTTCATGGCAGCGATCGCGGCGTCCGCCTGGGGTCCCACACAGTCTGGTATGAGCGGCACGAGTACTCCGAGGAGCTCGCTCAGGCGTTCTGCGACCGGGCGCAGCGTGTACTTGGCTCGGTCATCCGGCTTGCCTTTGGGTTGGCCGAGGTGCGAGGTCAAGATGACCTTCGCTCCATGATCCATGAGGTACTTGATCGTCGGGAGGGCGGCTCGGATGCGTCGGTCATCCTTCACCCTGCCATCTTCATGCTGCGGTACGTTAAAGTCTACACGTACCAGGACGCGTTTCCCCTGAACGTCAAGGTCCTCTACGGTCAGTTTGTTCATCCTTCTTTCTCCCTCTCTCCTTCACTGGGACCCTTTCGGACGAAGGGGGCACGGTCGCCCATGCCCCCAGCTCGTTCACACTCTGCACGGCCTGTCTCTCAGACTGGCACAAACCGCTTACAGTCTGACGCTCCGCTCTAGAGACCCACCTTCGCCATGTGGACAATGAGATCTCCCACGCGCACCGAGTACGCCCACTCGTTGTCGTACCAGGCGAGCACCTTGGCCATGCGGTCGCCAAGGACCATGGTCTCGGCAGCATCCACGACGGACGATGCATACTCGCCGACGAAGTCGGAGGACACGAGCGGGGCATCTTCGACTCGGAGGTAGGGCTTCATAGGACCTGCAGCCGCTGCCCGCATGGCGTCATTGATGGCGTCGGCCGTCACCGGCTTGTCGGTAGTCACGACGAGGTCTACGAGGGAAACCGTCGGCACGGGCACCCGCAGGGCGATACCATGGAGCTTTCCCTGCAGTTCGGGGATGACGACACCAATGGCCTTGGCCGCTCCCGTTGACGTGGGGATGATGCTCTCGGCCGCAGCCCGAGCCCGCCGCAAGTCCTTGTGGAACTGGTCCGCCACCTTCTGGTCGTTCGTGTACGCATGGACGGTCGTCATGAAGCCCGTCACGATGCCGAACGTATCACTGAGGACCTTGGCCACAGGCGCCAGGCAGTTCGTCGTGCACGATGCATTGGAGATGATCCGGCAACCGGGCGTGTACTTATCGTGATTCACACCCATGACGATGGTCACATCTTCTCCCTTAGCCGGTGCGGAGATCAGCACCTTCTTCACCGTGGGTGCATTGAAATGCGCCTTAGCCTTCTCGGCGTCTGTGAACAGACCCGTGCTCTCCAAGACGACTTCTACGCCTAGGTCCTGCCAGGGGATCATGCCCGGGTCGCGCTCAGCGAAGACGGTGACTTTCTTCCCGTTGATGACAATGTCCTTGCCGTCCACGGCAACGTCGCCTTGGAACTTGCCGTAGTTCGTGTCGTACTGGAAGAGGTGGGCGTTGGTCTTCGCGTCGGTGAGGTCGTTCAGTGCTACGACTTCGATCTCGTCGGGGTGATACTGCAGGATTGCCCTGAGGCTCAGGCGGCCGATGCGGCCGAACCCGTTGATCCCAACCTTGACAGCCATTGGGGAACTCCTTCCTTGCCACATGCCTGACCCCCCACGACCCGCACGTGGACAGGCCAGATCATTCTCACATCGGCCGGTATTCTAGCATGCGGCACGGGAAGGTGTCAATGCGGATGGGCGACGGAGCGTTCCCGGGAGCGTCGCCGGAGCCGTGCGAACTCCGGTCAGCTATCCTCCGCCACCTGGAGATTCGCCAGGTCGGCGGACGATTGCTGAACCCGGGCGATCTCGTCTTCGGTGATGGGTCCCATCCGATCGAAGCGCTTGCGTTCCTGCGGCGTCACCTCGGGCTCCGCGCCAAGCAAACTCCACATGGTGAACTGATCTTGCTTGATGTACCGTTCCCCCATCTTCTGGCACCGGGAGCACCGATACCGGAGGTAGACCATGGGCGAGCCAAACCGTCGCACCACCCTGACTCGCTGGACAACGTCCCGGAGGGAGATGCGCTGACCACAATGACATCGGATCGCTACCTTCACTTGATCGCACCTCCTCTCGCCAGACATGTCTTGCAGCGCGCCCTGCTGCACCTATTATACCCGCGACGTCCCTGGGCGTGACGGCGCTTGTCGCAAACGTGGGACGACTTCAGTCGTCCAGGAGTTCCACTGGGTTCTCCAGGAGGCGCCTCACCTCCTGAAGGAAGCGAGCTCCGAGCAATCCATCAACGGTGCGGTGATCGCAGGAGAGCGTCAGCCGCATGCGCTTCTTGGCTACGAACGTGCCGGCATCAGTCACTTGGACCTCCGGCGCGATCGCTCCGACGGCCAGAATGGCCGACTCGGGCGGACTGATGATCGCCGCGAACTCCTCCACACCGAACATGCCGAGGTTGCTGACCGTGAAGGTCGCGCCGGACATCTCCTGGGGAGTCAGAGCTCCGGACCTGGCGCGCGCGATGAGCGTTCGCGCCGTGTCGGCAATCTCCCGCAGGGTTCTCTCCGAGCAATTCGTGATGACAGGGATGCGCAGGCCATCTTCGGTCCCGACGGCGATACCAATATGGATCGCGTTGTGCCGACGGATCTTCTCGTCCGCAGTGAAGGAAACATTCACATCCGGGAAGGCTTGCAGAGCAACGGCGCAGGCTCTCACGATGAGGTCGTTCACAGTGACGCGGCGGTCCGGTGTCTTGGCATTGAGCTGCGAAAGCATGTCCAACGCCCTCTCCATCTCCACGGGCATGGTGAGGTAGAAGTGCGGGATGCTCTGTTTGCTCTGGACCGTACGTCGAGCAATAGCTCGGCGCATCTTGGTGATCTCGACGTCGGTGTAGCCTTCGGCCTGTGGCTGCGCCTCGGGAGGAGCAGGAACCGGTGGAGCCGCGGTGGCATGGGTCTGGGCGAAAGCCAGCACATCGCGCGCCACGATACGCCCCACGCCTCCGCCGGTTCCACGTACCTGACTTAGATCCACACCCAGTCGCTTGGCCATGCTGCGTGCCAAAGGCGTTGCCCGCACACGCGCTCCTGCAGTCGTGGTCGGCAGTGCTTCACTCGCTGGTGCAGGATTGACGACGACAACCTCCGTAGCCGCCTTCGTCGCTTCGGCACCGACAGGCGGAGCACTTCCTCCGGGAACATCGCCAATGTAGGCGATGACGCTGCCGACTGGGATGGTCTCGCCCTCGGCTGCAACGATTCTGGCGAGCACGCCGGCCTCTTCGGCCGGTATTTCCACGTTGGCCTTGTCGGTCTCTATCTCGGCGATACCTTCCTCGAGTTCGACGCGATCGCCTTCGCGCTTCAGCCAACGGAGGATCGTCCCTTCCTCCATGCCATCGCCCATTTTGGGCATGCGTACTTCACCCATCAGCGACTCCCCAGTCCTGTCGTCACATCGGGACACATGATGCCCGGCATCCTCAGGCCATCACCGCGCGCACGGCCTCGACGATGGCATCCACGCTGGCAATGGCAGCCTGCTCCAGCTCCTTGGCATAGGGCATGGGAACGTCCGCACCTCCGACACGCTTGATGGGGGCATCCAGTTCGTCGAAGGCTTCATCAGCCAGACGCGCCGCGATCTCAGCAGCAAATCCCACATTCCGCCACTCCTCCTGCGTCACGACGACGCGGTGGGTGCGCGACAGCGAACCCACGATGGTTTCCATGTCCAGGGGCGTCAGCGTCCTCAGATCCAGCACCTCGCAGGAGATCCCTTCTTGGGCCAACCGCTCGGCAGCGGTCAGGCATTTGCGCACCATGATGGAGTAGCCAATCAGCGTCACATCAGTGCCCGGGCGCCGTACCACCGCCTGACCGAATGGGACCGTGAAGTCCGGGTCTTCCGGCACTTCATCGCGAGTAGCATAGAGTCCCGCATGCTCCATGAAGATAACCGGGCTCTCATCGCGGATGGCCGTCTTGAGCAGACCTTTGGCATCCGCGGGCGTGTAAGGCAGGACCACCTTCAGCCCCGGCGTGTGAGCGTACCATGACTCGAGGCTCTGGGAATGCTGTGCCGAGAGCTGGTTGCCCGTTCCGGCCGGACCTCGGAAAACGGCAGGACAGTGAATCCGGCCGCTGGACATGTACGTTATCTTCGCAGCGTGGTTCACGATCTGATCCATAGCCGAGAGAGCGAAGGACCACGTCATGAACTCGGCGATGGGCCTGAGCCCCGCCATGGCTGCACCTGTCGCCAGACCTGCGATGGCGATCTCTGAAATAGGCGTATCCAATACACGCTGGGGACCGAACCGTTCCAGGAGCCCCTCGGTGACCCGGAATGTGCCCTGATACTGCCCTACTTCCTCACCCAGCACGAACACGGCGGGATCCCGTTCCATCTCCTCCGACATGGCGAGACGGAGGGCTTCGCTATATCGCATGACTGCCATTGTCCGTCTACTCCTCCGCGTACACGTGCTGGTACAGCGTATCCAGCGTCGGAGGCGGACTGGATTCCGCGAACTGGATGGCGTCCTCGATCACGGCGCTGATTTCGTCTTCCATGCGTTCCACAACCGCCTCGGACAGCTCCCCGGTCCGCAGGAGGTGGTCCTTCAGACGCACCAGGGGATCCCGCGCTTTCCAAACCTGGATCTCTTCCTCCGTGCGGTAGAACCGCTGCTGCTGGGCATTGTCGGCTACACCATGGCCCACGAACCTGTAGCATGTCATCTCCAGGAAGTAAGGCTTCACCTCTCGGCGTATCTCCGCGATCACGTGCTCGGCCGTCTTCCGAACCGCCAGGGGGTCCATTCCGTCTACCCGAGCTGCTTCGATGCCATGGGCATGAGCTTTGAGGAGCATATCGGTCTGGGCCGTGGACCGACTCACGGAAGTGCCCATGGCGTAGCCGTTGTTTTCCAGAATGAAGAGGATCGGTAGGCGATAGAGACCTGCCATGTTCAGTGCCTCGTGCACTCCGCCCTGGTTCATGGCGCCGTCGCCAAAGTAGCAGACACAGACGGCACTATCTCCACGGTACTTGATAGCGTAACCCACGCCTACGGCCACGGGAACTGGCCCCCCAACGATACCATCGCCTCCGAGGAAACCCCGTGCCGGATCGATAAGGTGCATGGAGCCGCCCTTGCCCCCTGCACAGCCGGTTGTGCGCCCCATAAGCTCCGCCATGATCTCGCGCGGACTTGTGCCCACCGCCAGCGCGTGGGCATGGTCCCGATAGGTGCTCAGAACATAGTCGCCTGGTTCGAGCAACGGGATCACACCTGCCACGAGCGCCTCCTGCCCATCGTAACGATGGAGGTATCCGCCGATCTTGCCCTCGCGGTACTTCCGGTAGAGGCTCTCCTCGAAACGACGTGTGATCAGCATGAGCCGGAACATGCCGGCAAGGCTGCGGTCCCTGTCGCCAGCCGTGAGGTGAGGCAGCGGCGGGTCCGGAGATGCCCTCTCTTCCTGGCGCGATGGAGTGGTGCCTTGGTGTTGTATCAACTGCTCGATCCTCCCCTGGCGGCGGTCCTCTTCGATCCCGTGCGCAGAGCCGAGGCGATTGCCCGAATCATCTGTTCGACCTCTCTCAGAACATCCGGCGTCCGCAACGGGACGACAACCGAGTCCGCCGTCAGTCGTGGGTTACGCAGAAGGCTCGTCAGCAATTCCAGTCCCTTGACCGTGAAGCGCACATCGGACCCGAAACGCAGCGTCACTGCTCTGTTTTCGTACCGCACCCCTGCCAATCCTACCTGCTTAGCCGCCAGCCGCAGCCGCAGGACCGCTAGGGCGTTCCACACGGCCTTGGGAGGATCGCCGTAGCGGTCCTCGAGCTCTGCCTGGAGGTCTTCGATATCCCGAACCGACCGGATCCCTGACATTCGCTTGTAGAAGTATATGCGTTCCGCCTCGTTGGGTATGTACGTGACCGGGATGTGCGCCGTTATCGGTAGGTCCGCGGGAGGTAGCGTGTCCTCCTCCTCGACTTCCTGTCCTCGCATCTCCGAGACCGCCTGCGCCAGTAAGCGGCAGTACATATCGAACCCGACGGCGCTCAGGGCGCCCGATTGCTGTGCACCCAGAAGATTCCCGGCCCCTCGAATCTCCAAGTCGCGCAGGGCGATCTGGTAGCCAGATCCGAGCGCCGTGAACTCCTTGACGGCCATCAGCCGCTGCTCGGATTCGGTGGTGAGAACGCGCCCCGGCCTGACAAGCAGGTACGCGTATGCTTGGCGGCTGGACCGGCCGACGCGACCGCGGAGTTGGTAGAGCTGCGCGAGACCCAGGTGTTCGGCAGAGTCCACGATGAGCGTGTTCACATTCGGTATGTCCAGCCCGTTCTCGATGATCGTCGTGCAGACCAGAACGTCGTACTGCCGATGATAGAAGTCGTGCATGATCCGTTCGAGCTGATCCTCCGACATCTGACCGTGTGCGATGGCTAGTCGGGCATGGGGTACCAGCCTCTGGATCCGATGGGCTATGTGGGAGATGCTCTCGACCCGATTGTGCACGAAGTAAACCTGCCCCTCACGAGCTATCTCCCGCATGATCGCGTCCCGCACTAGCTCATCGCTGTACTCCTGCACGTAGGTGACAATGGGCAGGCGCCCTTCGGGCGGTTCCTCGATGACGCTCATTTCCCGAAGGCCAGATAGCGCCATGGAGAGTGTTCGGGGGATGGGTGTGGCGGTGAGGGTGAGGACATCCACCGACTTGCGCATCTGTTTCAGCTTTTCCTTCTGGACCACGCCGAACCGCTGTTCCTCGTCAATGATAAGCAAGCCCAGCTTCGCGAACTCGACATCCTTCGAAAGCAATCGGTGCGTTCCTACCACGATGTCTGTCGCTCCAGTGCGGAGGTTGACAATGGTGCGTTTCTGCTCATCTCTGGAGCGGAACCGGCTGAGAAGCTCGATACGGATAGGGTAGGCCGCGAGGCGCTCGGTGAAGGTGGCGTGGTGCTGGGCCGCGAGGATGGTTGTGGGACAGAGCACGGCCACCTGCTTGCCGGCTTCGACGACCTTGAAGGCCGCCCGGATAGCCACCTCCGTCTTGCCGAAGCCGACGTCGCCACAGATGAGACGGTCTGCGGGTCTATCGGATGCAAGGTCGGCCTTGACGTCCGCGATGGCTCGGATCTGCCCCGGAGTAGGTTCATAGGGGAAGGCATCTTCCATCTCCACCTGCCAGGCCGAGTCCTCCCCGTAGGGCGGTCGCGTGGCGGTTTCTCGGGCTGCGTACAGCTCGATGAGCTCCTTGGCGATCTGTCGTGCTTGTTCCTTGACCCGGCGTGTCGTTCTCTGCCAGTCGGATCCGCCGATGCGGTTCAGGGGCGGCCTGGCTCCTTCGGCGCCGATGTAACGCTGGACCCTGTCTATCTGGTCCGCAGGCACGTAGAGGCGGTCGCCTGCTGCGTACTGGATGCTCAGATAGTCCTTCTCAGCGCCGTCAATGAGCCGCTTCACCATGCCCCGGTAGATCCCGATACCGTGAACGACATGCACAACGTAATCGCCCTCGCGCAGGTCCAAGAGCGTGGAGACGGGTATCCCACCGGCCGCCCTCTTGCGCACCGGTACGGGCCGCGTGCGTCCGAAGAGCTCTGCATCGGTCAGGACGTACAGCCGGGCTTCATCGAACTTGAACCCCTGCCGTAGCCGACCTTCGATGACATGCACACCGCTCCTGTCCGGCTCTGCGACGACCGGCACACCCAGTTCAGCGAGGACCTGTCGCGTTCGCTGGGGTTGGTCCGTCACAACTACGCAGAGCGCTCCCTGCTCCAACCAGCGGCGGCTGTCCTCCTGCACGGTGTCTGGGTGCAGGCGGAACGTTTCCATGACCGCTGAATGAAGCACTGCCGGCGCGATGGGAACGAAATGACCTCTCCCTCGCTCCAATGTGCTCAGCTCCAGGAGAGCGCCAGCCTCCAGCGCTCGCTCTAGACCACGCGGCGAGACTCCCTCCCACTCCTCACCTTCCAGCAGGTCTCCCCGCTCCTTCCGTCTCTCCCGCGCTTCCGCACGCTCGGCCTGAACACGCATCCAGTGTTGTTCGAGGAAAGCGGGCTCGTCGAGCACAATGATGGGGCTTTCGATACCGGCGGCCACAACGCCTTTTCGAAGGTAATCGAGGGCGCAGTAGTCCTCGGGGACAATGTAGGGAACGTAATCTTCGATGGCTTCGAAGTATTCCCTCTCGCGGAGCCGTGCGAGATCGGCTCCGATGCGGTCCTCGAGATCGTCAGCGTCCGATCGTCGTCCCTGTGACCGGAGCTCTTCGCAGCGCCTGGCCAGGAGTTCCCGAACACGAGGTACGGCCCGTGCCGCGCGTTCCCGCGTCAGTACGAAGCCGCGCACAGGGAGGATCTCGAGCTCACCGACCGCCGATGTGGAGCGCTGACTGCCTGGGTCGAAATAGCTCATGCGCTCGATCTCGTCGCCGAAGAGCTCCATGCGGACGGGAAGCGCAGCTCCGATGGGGAAAACGTCGAGGATGCCGCCTCGCTGGGCGAACTGTCCTGGTTGCGTGACCGTCATGACACGGACGTAGCCAACTGCCGCCAGCCGATGCTGGAGCATATCCAGGGCGATGGCCTCGCCCTTGCCGATGCGTATCCTCGCACCCAGTGTTTCGTCCGGAGGGCCGACCTTCTGCAAGAGCGCTTCCGGGGTTCCAACCACCACACACGGCTCGCCGTCCGCCAGCGCCCGCAAGCTTGTTGCACGCTCGCCCAATACGGTGTAGTCGGCGGCGCTGCGGAGGACGGTATCCCGCTCCAATGCTGGGAGAGGCAAGACCCGGTCTGTCGGCACACCGAAAAAGCGGAGTTCGTCGCAGAGACGCTCCATCTGCTCCTGGAACGACGTCACCACGAGCAACGGACCGTGGTACGACCTGTGGAGCCATGCCACGAGCAGGGCGCGTACAGGTCCGGCCGTACCCGCGATCGCGTACGGCTCGCCTTTGGCCAGCCGTGCCATGGCGATGCGGAGGTCTTCGATGGCGTCGAGGCGATCCAGGAGATAGTCAGGCTGCATGTGGCGATGGAACGTATGTCTTGGAGAGATCCGAAGCCGCCCGGCAGTCCGGTTCCTGGCGGCTTCGGTGACATTCGAGCTGCCGTGCCGTGGTGGCTCGGCAGGCGTGCTTCGCGCTATTCGCTAGCGCCGACACCCGGTCCCAATAGTGGTCGGAAGCCTTTCCGTTGCCATCCGAACTGGCGCGGCAGGTCACCCGGACGGCGAGGGTGCTTGGCAATCTGAAGTTGCTTCTCGGCCTCCATGTTGCTCTGCTGGATGGCGTAGAGATAGTGCTTCTTGATCTCCGTCGCTTGCTTTTCCGATTCGCACCTGGCCTCCGTTGCTGCGATGCGGTCCCATCGAGACCACCAGAGAGCCGCAACCACTGCCATATACAGCACGAGGGCCACGAACATTCGGGTTCTGGCGACTCTCGTATTGCTGGTGCTTGCCATCGTCGGGTACCTCCTCGGTTCACCGGCAGGCGTGGCGCTACCTCAGCTCACCGGACGTTGTAGAATGCTCTCCAGCCAGCATACTCCGCGATCTCGCCCAGCTCTTCCTCGATCCTCAGCAACTGATTGTACTTGGCAACGCGGTCGGTGCGATTCGGCGCTCCAGTCTTGATCTGGCCGGCGTTCGTCGCCACGACGACATCGGCGATGGTTGCATCCTCCGTCTCTCCCGAGCGATGCGACACGACTGCCGTGAACCCCGCCCGCTTGGCCATTTCGATGACCTCTAGCGTCTCTGTGAGCGTGCCAATCTGGTTGAGCTTGATCAGGATGGAGTTCGCTGCGCGCTCCCGGATACCGCGTGACAGGTACTGCGGATTCGTGACGAAAAGATCGTCGCCCACGACCTGCACATGGGACCCGATGCGGTCTGTAAGCTTGCGGAAGCCATCCCAATCGCCTTCCGCCAAGCCGTCTTCGATGGAGATGATAGGATAGCGGTTGACGAGTGACGCCAGATACTCCACCATCTCATCGGTGGTCAGCGAACGCCCTTCGCCGGCCAGCACGTACCGGCCGTCTTTGTAGACCTCCGAAGCAGCCGGGTCCAGGGCGATGTAGATCTGATCGCCAGGCTTGTACCCAGCCTGTTCGATGGCCTCGACGATGACTTGGATGGCGTCTTCGTTGGACTCCAAGTTGGGTGCGAAACCGCCTTCGTCGCCGTAGCCGGTGCTCTTGCCACGTCCTTTGAGGACCTTCTTGAGCGCATGAAAGACTTCGGAACCCATGCGCAGCGCATCCGAGAAGCTCTCCGCGCCCACAGGCATAATCATGAACTCCTGCAGGTCCACGCTCCCCTCGGCATGCTTGCCACCATTGAGGATGTTCATCATCGGGACCGGGAGCACGCGCGCATTGACACCACCCAGGTAGCGGTACAGCGGTAGACCTAACGAAGAAGCAGCGGCCTTGGCCACCGCCAGAGAGACGCCGAGGATGGCGTTTGCGCCGAGTTGAGCCTTGTTGGGCGTGCCGTCCATCTCGATCATCAACCGGTCGATCGCCACCTGCTCTGTGGCATCCATGTCCACGATCTCTGGCCCTATGCGCTCGTTGACGTTATCTACGGCGGTAAGGACGCCCTTGCCTAGGTAGCGGGACGCGTCATCGTCGCGCAGCTCCACAGCCTCATTTGTGCCCGTGGAGGCTCCGGACGGCACGGCAGCGCGGCCCATGGAGCCGTCTTCGAGAAAAACGTCTACTTCGACCGTGGGGTTGCCGCGAGAGTCCAGTATCTCGCGCGCGACTACGCTGGATATGGTGGTCATCGGGGTGTACTCCTCGAAAAGGGGATCGGATTCGTCTCGTTTTGACATGCGCCAGCCGCCTGCCTCCGCTTCGCAACGCCTTCGTGTCGCGCCGCGCGGGCTCTCAGCGGAGCGACAGCATCGAACTTGCCGGCCATCATTGTAGCATATGCTGTTTGGATGCCGCAGGTGCGAACAGTCGGCTATAATCGCTGATGGATGACAGCGTGCACCCTTTCGACCTTCGGCCAGGAACTCTATCTGCGCGAGACCATCGAGGCAGCGCGTCTGCTCGACAACATCGGCACCGCACCCGGCGCTGTCCACGAAATCGCTGCCTTGCTGACCCAACCGTCGGCCATCACCCGCGAGCGCCTCGCCACCAAGATCTTGCAGCGTCTGCGCGCCGCTGCCGGTGGACGCGACAGACTCGCGAGTTTCGTCCGACTACTGGCCCGCACGGAGGACTCTGAGGCACGACGTGAGCTTGTACTGTACGGTGTCTCTGTTGCCGACCCCATCGTCGGTGCGATTGCCTCGGAGATCCTCTACCCGTTCTTCGTAGAAGAACTGCCGCCACCCGGCTCCCTGCCTGAGGATGCATCGCCCCAACGGGACGGCTTGCTCCTCACGGTCGAACCCGTGGTGACGATGCGCTTCATCCTCGACTATGCCAGACGGCGCTGGCAGTACCACTCGGCCAGGTCTGTGCGGCTGGCGATGCGGATCCTCCATCGCGGTGGCGTTGTGCTGCCCCAGCGCTTACGCGCTAGCTCCCGGAGCATAGCAGGTTACGTGCTGGCGCCCCACGGCATCTCGTTTCCAGCCTTCGTCTGGTGTCTCGTCGCGGAGTTTCACGCGTCCGCTCCACCTACCGAGGCCATGGTCCTCAGCGCTCGTTTCGTTCGTAACTTGGTCGTACCGCCGTCTGTGGTCCATGCACGTTTGAACCAGTGCGAGCGTGAGGGCTTCGTCCGCACTCGCTCTGGAGGCGGAAGGCGCTTGCTACTTGCGTACTCGCCGGAGCGGACGGTTGAGCGGCTCTTGGCACGCTGAACGTTCGAGCGTCCCGTACCGCGCGTTGCGGAACGTGGCGCCTCTTCGGGCCGAGCCACGCGATGGCGCCGAGATGGTCAGCCAGGTGCTCTACGGAGAAGTCGTCACGGTCCTCGATTCGGACGCGGGCTATCGCTTCGTTCGCTGTGCAGATGGTTACGAAGGATGGGTACACACGGATGCTGTCGTACCTTCCGACCCCACGTGGATAGCCGACGCGGTGCGTTATCGGGTGGCCAGCCTCCTGGAGCCGGTCTACGGCGACCCCAAGGGTTCGCAAC
This sequence comes from Chthonomonadales bacterium, assembly GCA_037443035.1. Classification (GTDB taxonomy): domain Bacteria; phylum Armatimonadota; class Chthonomonadetes; order Chthonomonadales; family CAJBBX01; genus JABWBA01. The sequence goes on along the minus strand of JBBIPC010000021.1, from coordinate 16,033 downwards.
AGCAGACGCTCCTAACGATTGGCACGGAGGTCCAGCTTGCCCGGGAAAAGACTCTGCAAGGCGGTTTCGTGGAGATCGTTCACCCCGACGGTACGCCCGGGTGGATTCGGGCTGCTGCCCTCGAGCCGGTTCCAACGTCGGGCATGCCTGACACGCACGAGCTCGTGCTCACGGCCTGCAGGTTTCTGGGCGTTCCTTACCTCTGGGGAGGACGATCGCCTTTCGGCATAGACTGCTCCGGCTTCACGCAGCGGGTTTACGCACTGCATGGGGTGGTGCTTCCGCGCGACGCCTACCAGCAGGCAGCGTGGGATGGACTCCAGCCTGTCGCAGTGGAGGAGCTGGAGGCCGGCGACCTTCTTTTCTTCGGTGGAGAGGATCCACGTGGCAGGGGCATTGTGCATGTAGGCATGGCCCTGGATCGCCATCGGCTGATCCATGCCGCAGGCAGTACAGGCGTCACCATCTCCGACACCAGGACCGAGCCGCGCTTGCGGACGCACGTGAAGCTCTGCGGCCGCCTGGCACCCACGCGCAGGTCCGCCTAGGTCTGCCAGTGTGCGCCTCCCTGCTGTTAGCCTTCTTCGGAGGTTGTATGCCAGAATGCTATCATTGACCCACCATGATTCCTCTTCGTGATAGCAACCCGACGACGACCTTTCCCGTTGTGACTGTCGCTCTGATTGCCGCGAATGTTGTGGCGTTCATTGTGGACAGGGTGACAGCCAGCATGGAAGTGGCTCGCGTCCTGACGCCCATCGGTATCGTGGAGGTACCCAGGGTTGTGGGAGGACTGGCGCAGCACTACGCCATGGTCCCAGCCGATGTCACGAGCGATCCGGCAGGCGCTGGAATGACGATCGTGACCAGCATGTTCCTCCACGCCAACTGGCTGCATATCGGCGGCAACATGCTGTATCTGTGGATTTTCGGAAACAACGTAGAGGACACGCTGGGACACGTCGGGTTCTTGGTCTTCTATCTGGTGAGCGGCATAGGCGCTGCATTGACGCACATCCTCACAGGCCCCGGCTCGGAGGTACCGACGATCGGAGCGAGTGGTGCGGTGGCCGGCGTCATGGGAGCCTACTTGGTGCTGTTTCCCCATGCGAGGGTGCTAGCGTTGGTTCCGCTCGGTTTCTTCTCCACTCTGGCGGAGGTGCCGGCACTTCTGGTCATCGGCTTCTGGGCGGTCATCCAGTTCTTGAACGTGAGCTTCCTCGGCGGAGGAGAGTTGCGCGGCGGCGGCGTTGCCTACGCGGCTCACGCAGGGGGCTTCACGCTCGGCCTTGTCATCATCCTGCTTCTTGGCGGCCAGCGGCTTCTCCACAGACGGAGAGCGCGCTGGACCGACGTGGATCCGTGGTAGGCTGACCGCAGTGACATGAGACAGCTTTCCGGGTTCCGCCGTCTGGTCACCCTCCTTGTAGCGGTCAGCGCTTTCGCCGCACTCGCTGCCGTTGCGGCGCGGTTTCGCACGGAGATGCGCAACCGCCGCGTGTCCATCACCGTGGACTATCTCGAGGCCGAGCGGTTGGCTGCCGGCGCTGGGATCTCTGTGCGCGACGTCTTGCGGAAACTCGAGGAAGCGGGCGCCACGTCGGTCGCCGTTACCGAAGAAATGCTGCCGGATCTCGAGGAGCAGGGACTGGCGCAAGTGTCCGGCACGCAACGCCTGGCGACCGTCCGCTTGGCAGACGCCACTCTGCTGGACAGAGTGACCCGCGCGTGGGAGCTTCGTGGCGTTCCATCCGATCCTGAACCGCAACCGTCGAGAGCGCCCTACACGTTGCTCTGGTCCCCTGATCGCCCCGGTCGGTCGGCAGTCTTCCGCGGGTCCATCGTTGCACTTGCCCAGGTGGGTACAGGCCTACCTGAACGCGCTCTTGCCGATGCTGCCGCACTTGGCATGGAACCGGTAGCTCGGATCGCCAACTATCCCGGCGCATCGCAACGAAGCATGGAGGCCGTGCTGGCCGACTTATCGCGTGACGGCGTTCGCATTGTCATCTGCCCAGGAACGGAGGTGTTCGGCTACTTCGGACAGCACAGGGAGGCGGCCGAGGCCTTCCGACAGTCAAGGGTCTACTTCGGGCAAGTGGAGTTCGGGAAGCAGAAGGGCGATGCTCAGCTCGGATCCGCACTCAGAGGCGAGTATGTCCGGGTGCACAGTATCTCGGAAGGCGAGATGGGTACCCTGAGCGAAGCAGAGGCCGTCGAAAGGTTCGTCAGAGCTGCCCGCGAGCGGAATATCCGTGTCTGCTACGTGCGGCTCTTGACTCTCGCCGGTACCGATGCGCTCGCAGCGAATGCCCGCTACATTGCTACCATCGCACGTGGCATCACGAGGGAATCTCTCTTGAGCCTCGGCGCGGCCCGGCCGTTCAGTGAGCCCCATGTACCAGTGCTGGTTTTCCCGTTGATCGGTCTAGGCGCCGGTGCCCTCACTGCACTGCTCATCGTCGAAGCACTGCCCGAGATGGCCAGGTACCGGCGATGGCTGCTTCCGGTGCTCTGCGTAGCATGCGCCGGCATGGTCGTCTTCGGCGATACGGGTCGGAAACTCGTAGCGCTCCTGGTGGCAGTAGTGGCGCCCTCCCTGGCGGCCCTCCCATTCGTCCGCATGATGGAAGGCTGTCAGCATGGCGGCGAGCCGGTGCGCTTGCGAAAGGCTGTCGCTACCGCCGTGGGTATGCTGGTGTCGAGTTCCGCCGTGACAGCCCTGGGTGTTCTGCCGGTTGTCGGGCTCCTGGCATCACGCGCGTACATGGTCAAGGCCAACCAGTTTCTCGGTATCAAAGCGGCCCACGGGCTGCCCATCCTCATTACCGCGGTGCTGTTGGTTGTCGAACTGCCGGCTGCGAGCCAGAGCATGAGCGCCGCCTGGCACGTCAGGAAGCAGCGCGCACAGGTCTTCTTCTCGCAGCCGGTACTTGTGGGCATGCTCGTTCTGACTCTCGTTATCCTGGCGGCAGTTGGACTGGCCCTCATGCGTACGGGCAACGACCCTGGCGTCGGAGTGTCGGGTTTGGAGTTGCGGTTCCGGTCGATACTGGACGCCATCCTCCCGGCGCGCCCACGCACCAAGGAGTTTCTCATCGGCCACCCGGCTCTCGTCCTTGCGGCTGTGCTGACGCTTAGAGGCCAGCGGCGATGGGCGGTGCCTGCGCTCCTGGTCGGTGTACTGGGCCAGGCGTCCCTCTTGAACACGTTCTGCCATATCCACACGCCGCTCGTAGTCTCCGTCGTCCGTGCCGTGATTGGCCTCCTCCTGGGCGCCGTGATCGGTGTGGTGCTTTCGTATCTCGTCTGCCGGCAAGCAGGTCAACCTGCGCAGAAGTCGCCGTCTACCGGGTAAGCCCATTGCGCTTGGCCATCTCAGGCTACTTCGGGTTGCGGAACACTGGGGACGAGGCTGTTCTGGCTGGGACGGTTCGCGGTTTCGGCACGCGAGATCTCGCCAACCCATCGGACTTCGTCGTATTCAGTGCGGATCCGACCTGGACAGAGGCGATCCACGGCGTCCGTGCGGCGCCACGAATGCACCTGCGGTCGGTACGGGCGGTCTTGCAGCGTTCGGACTTGCTCCTCTCCGGTGGCGGAAGCCTGCTCCAAGACGTTACGAGCTTTCGGTCTCTCCTGTACTATGTAGCGGTCCTCTGGCTGGCCCGACGTCTCGGTACCCCGTACATGTTCTTTGCCCAGGGTATAGGCCCGCTGCGCCGGAACGTATCGAGGGTGCTGGTGCGAAGGGCGGCTCTACAGGCGGCAGCGCTCACTGTTCGGGACACCGGCTCGGCACAGTTGCTCGAGCGCCTTGGTGTACCTCGGGACTGCATCTCCGTCACCGCGGATCCGGCTCTGCTGCTCGGTGGAGAGAACGCGCTCGCCAGGAAACTGCATCCACAGCCGGTGGTGGGGCTGGCAGTGCGCCCGTGGGAGGGCCGGGACATCGCTGGCCTTTTCGTGGACGCAGTGAAGCGACTGTCTGCTCGGGGCTGTAGCGTCGTCCTGCTACCCATGCACGCACAACTGGACGCACCACTCTGCTGTACGATTGCGTCACGAAGTGGCGTCGGTGTCGTTGCGGATCCTGAAGGGAACCCCACGAGAGTGCTGGAGCACATCCAGGCCATGGACGTACTCTTGGGTATGAGGCTCCATGCTCTGATTCTGGCTGCGGCATGCGGAGTTGCCCTGGCCGGCGTTTCCTACGATCCCAAGGTCATGGCGTTCATGGCTCGCTTGGGCCTGGAGGCATGCACCGTGCCCATACAACGGGCGTCAGCCCATGAAGTGACCGGGCTTGCGGAACAGGTACTTCGCAGTCGTGAGGAACTGCGGCGAAGTCTGGTGACCGTGCTCCCCGAACTCCGCCAGGATGCGCTCAGGAACGTGGACATAGCCGCGAGCGCTGTGACATGAGCTGGTCCGTCTTGCGTATCATACGCAGAATGGAGCGTCGAACTGCATGCGTCCTAGGCACCGTGGCGTGCTTGGTCGCATGGCCGATGGCATGCGCCCTGGCCGATGATCCACAGGAGACCCTGTGGGACGCCCTTGCTGCCGTCGGGACCTCCAACCAGCAAGCGCCTACGGCCCCACCGACGGCCAAGCCATTGGTCGGGGGTGTCGTTCCGCGGCGCAGCCCGTTCCGCGCGCTCAATGACCTGCAGAAGTGGCTCAAGAACCTAGGAGCACAGACGCGATCCGAACTGAAGATCACCGGCCAGCACAACCTCCGCTACCACATGGAGAACATCGCTGGCAGTCGGGACTCCTATGAGAACGCCACCTATTACGGACGCCGCGGCATGGGCGGCTACACCGATACAGACGTGACGATCACCGGCAAGCTGTTCGGCCTCGTCAGCTTCGAAACCCGCTACACGGACAGCCTCTACGGCATGCCCTACGACAACCGTGTCAAGCTAAGCTATGCTACCAAAGCCTTCAGCGTCGAGGCAGGCGATATTCAGGCGGGCATAACCGGCAACTCCCTCCTGGACTTCAGCCGTTCCCTGCGAGGAGTCACGCTCTCTGCCAACGTCGCTAAGGGGATCAAGCTCAACACCCTGTACACCGAAGAGAAGGCCCAGACACGTACCATCGTCATCAATGGGGCCAACCGATCCGGGCCGTACTACGTCTTCGCAGGTCAGGTTGTGGATGGCAGTGCACGGGTGCGGGTGAACAACCGCGACATGGTGCTCGGACAGGACTACACGCTGGACCCCTACACGGGCGAACTGAACTTCCTCAATGGCTTCATTGTCCACGAGCTGGATACCATCGCGGTGACATTCGAGACCTACGGCTACAACCAATCTCCCGGGATCTTGACCGGGTGGCGAGCCGATATCGCATCGTTGAAGCCCTTCAAGCTCGGCGTCACCTACCTCAACCAGACCTCCAACGGTCGGTCGGGACGCCTCCAAACGCGCACCGAGCAGTTCTACGGCTACAACAGCTCCACCACGCCCTATGTCCTAGAGCTCCCCGTCGAAGTTACGCTCATCCGGGATAGCGAGGGGAAGATCACCGGCTGCACGCCCGTCTATCCCATGACCGTAACGGTGAGTGGTCTGCCCCAGGTGTACGGTACCGATTATGTGCTGGATCCCCTGCTGCCCAATCGCGTCTACTTCAAGATGGCGATACCCAGCACGCAGATCATCAAGATCATCTACACACCCGCCAGCTCCGACGTCTCCAGTGGCGATAGATCGGTACTCGGCTTCGACCTGAATACGCCCCTGGGCAAGTGGGGCAACATCACCGCTGAGCTGGCGACTAGCTCCTTGAGCCTCGGCGCCCAGAGCGCCAGCGCCGGTGCATGGCAGATCCGTAGCGATATGAAGTTCGCAAAGGACAAGCTCCGCCTGAACTGGACGCTCAAGAACATCGGCGCGGATTTCACGGCCATCCAGAGCCCCGGCTTCCGTCGGAACGATCGTGGCCTCAGCCTTACAGCCGACTATCAGCCCAACAACAGGGTCAAGCTCAATGCTACGCTGGAACGGACAAGGCGTCCGGCATACAGCTATACGACGACCAGTACCGGAACGGGAGGGCTCGCCTCTACCGCCGGCCTCGACGACTACAATCAGTTATCGCTGCGTGCCAGCTGGCAGATCAGCAAGAACGGTACTCTGAGCTTGACCCACAACAACATGCGCACCGTTCTCGGCGCTGGAGGCCGTAGCACCTACCTAACAGATAGCCTGACTTATCAGCAGACGCTCGGCCAACTGACGTTAGACGCCTCTCTTGGCAGACAGAACGCTTCCACGACGGCCACCTACTACGCCGGCAACACAGGCACCGGCTCACAGGTAGCCAGCTATGGAAGCGATGCACTGAATGCGCGCCTGGCTGCCAGGTGGAGGCTCGGTGAGCGCCTATCGTTCGATACGACGATCACCAACAGTAGCATGCGAAGCGCCGAGGGCAAGCGAAACACCGCTCAGGACATCTCGTTGAGCACGCGGGCCATGCCCATGAAGAACATGACCGTGACGCTGGGGTACCAATACCAGACATCCGGAGGCTACTCGCTATTCGGCACCTATGCGGGATCTGGCACGACGGTGGGCACCACCGCGACGCGCCAATATGGCACGGTCGGCTACCTAGGTGGAGGTCTGACCGGCTACTACGGCGGCGGCGTCAATAGCGGGCTCGGCGGCTACGGCAACTACTCCGGCGGTTTCGGATCGGGCACATACGGTCTAGGCTCCGCAAGCTTCGGAGGCAACTCGCGCGGCGTCAACCTGGCCATCAACTACCAGCCATGGCCCACCGTGACGTTCGACCTGAATTACATGGCCGGCTCCAGCGTTGGCGATTACCTCTTCAACAGCAAGCGCAGCGGTGTCTCCCTGAACGCCACGTACAATCCGGGTCAGCGCCTCTCGCTTTTCGGCGGTGCCATGTTCCAGAACGTCAGTTACGTCGGCAGCGATGGCGGAACCAAGACATCCACCCTTTACCTGAACGTTCAAGCCAGACCGTGGGGCAAACTCGTCACCACCGCCAATATCAACTTCATGCGGTCGAGCACCCGCGCAGATTCGAGCAGCAGTGGTTCAACGGGCGACCTCACAGGAGGCTACTATGGTAGTGGATACGGCAGCTACTTCGGCAGTGGAAGCACGAACCTATCGAGCTACGGCCTCCGCCTCGAGTATCCTGTGTGGACAGCAAGCAACCTCTTCCTCCAGTGGGACACTGCCGACAGCACCGGGTATCTCGCTTCAGCCCAGCGGACGCTCAGCTTCGGCCTGGCCTTCGACTTGGGCCAGAACACGCAGTTCCAGGTTGGCTGGCGCGACCAGCATTACACTGCGAAAGGCACCAGCGCGGGATCGGCCGACTACAGCTATCACGTCAGATCCATAGACGCCGACCTCGGCCTCCGTTTCTAAGGTCTCGTTACGGTTTCCAGGCTTCGACCAGTCCGTCCATGACGGTGTCTTCGTGGACGATGCGGGGCCGGACGAATCCCGCTGCCTCGAGACCTCCCGAGATCTCCTCCCAGGTGTAGCTGTTGCCGCCACTCGTGCCACACAGCATGTTGACAGCGAAGACGGCGCCGGCACGCGGCGAAGTCCGGTCCGACGAGAGCACGTGGTCGCGGATGACGATCCTTCCGCCCGACACCAGCGCGTCGTAGCATCTCTTGTAGAGGGCTACGTTCTCTTCGTGGCTGTTCTGATGGATGATGGCCGAGAGGAAAGCCAGATCATGGCCAGAAGGGAAAGCATCGCGGTTGTAATCGCCTGGTACGAGTCGGACCCGGTCGAGCAGACCTTCGGCCTCCAGACGCTCCCGCGCCAGTTGAATGACCTCCGGAAGATCCAGCAACGTGGCACGCATTCCTGGGCATGCGCGCAGGAAGGCGATGGTATAGGTTCCAGACGCACCGCCGATATCGAGTAGCGCCGTTGCTGTATCTGGCTGAACAGCCTCCACTACTTTCGGCGCCCGCTCTTTGCCAAGCACATGCATGCCGCCGATGAATGCCCGGAGTTGTTCGGGCGTTCTTGTCACATCTCCGTGCGTGTAGGTGCACTCGCCTTTGACGATCTCCGTCAGCCTGGACCAACGATTCCAGCCGTTGGCATAGTGCAGAATCATCGGCAGGATGCTCTCCGGCGAGTCGGAGGTCAGGTAAAGGGCCGCCAACTCACCCGTTTGATAGGCCCCGTCCCGCTTGGTGAGGTACCCAATGGCGGTCAGCGCATCCAGCAGAATGGTGACACCACGCTGGTTTCCCTGTAGCCTCCTCGTCACCTCTTCGGCGGTGTGCGGAGTGGCCAGCATGTCGAATAGCCCAAGCTCTGCCGCAGTAAGAAGCAGCCTGCTTTCCTGGAACCCTCGTGCACTTCGGAGAATCTCTTCGCGATCCGACATGGTCATAGCGGACGATCCCTTTCTGGAACATAGCACATCTCGTGCGTTATCGTTTACCCCACTACGGACGGACCAGCCCACCATGGTTCCGGCAACGCATCGGCGCGGTCTGGCTACTGCGGAGCTTCGTCCCGTGCGTTAGCGGCGCCGCCCCTTCCGGCAGGGAACGTTCCGGGCGGCAAACAGGTAGAATGAACCGGCGCACTGCTGTGTGCGCAGCGGGATGGCGTTTTCTCATTGAGTCTTTTCGGATACACACCGCCGAAGGCGCCTTCGTCTGTTGGCGCTGGTGGCGCCGCCGGACGCGCTAAGGGGCAGCGGAACGTCGTACTGGACGTTCTGCGCGGTCTGTGCATCGTCATGATGATCACAGGCCATGTCGGCACAAATACGCACATCAACCACGCCGTTCATTTCCTGCGCTTCGTCAGTGGCGCCGAGGGCTTCGTCTTCCTGTCCGGCCTCGTTCTCGGGATGGTCTATCGCCGGCGCATAGCTGAGAGCATCTCGCGCGCTTACACGGCACTGTGGCGAAGGGCGTTCACTATCTGGTGCGTTCACGTTGCTCTCGTCATGACGAGCGCCGCGCTGAACGGCCGGCTGTATAGCCACGCCGACATTCCGCCCCTTGCGGACTTCGGGTGGGCTCGGTACCTCTTCTTGACTGCGTCGTTGCAGATGCAGCCCGGCCACGCCCTGAACATCCTTCCGCTGTACGTCGTTCTGCTGGGAGTCGCACCACTAGCGCTGGAATTGCTGCGCCGTCGAGGGACCGGCCTGCTGTTGGCCCTTTCTCTCACCGGGCTAATCTGGGTTCAGTTCCGACCAGACGCTTTCTCCTTCGTGCACGCTTCGTGCGGCGATGCTTTTCCGCCGCTAGCCTGGCAAGGCCTGTTCTTCCCGGGCATGGCGATCGGATACCACTATTCGTGGGTCCGCGATCGGCTCGTGGCACCGTACCGTCGGCTCTGGCTCTACGGGCTAGGTGCCCTGACACTCGTCACGGCAGTGGTCGTGTGGGTGCAGACCCCGTCCTTCGAGTTCTACGATCACGCGCAGTGGGACCTGGCGCTCTGGAATCGGCATCCGCTTCGCCTGGGGCGCGTCGCGTACTTCCTCGTTTCCATCGGTGCCCTCTATCTCGTCGTGCAGGCATTCTTGGCACGTGCTACCCTCCTGCGCAGGCCGTTCGAATCCCTGGCCCTACTCGGTCGGAACAGTCTCTACTCCTTCATCACACACATCATGATCGCCCTCCCTGTCACGCACTATGCAGCGGGCACCAGGCCAGGAGTTGCAGCCGAGGCCGTGACGGCACTTGCGGTGGCGGCCGTCTACTTCATGGCACGGTATCAGGTAGGGCGGCCACTGATCCCGAACTGAGACGGCGCGACGCTATCCCTGAGTAAGTTCCGTATACAGTTGCAGAGCCAGCTCGCCGCGCGTCACGCATTCGGGCCGCCGATAGGGGAAATCTTCGGCAACTGGCACGTCGGGTCGGAAGCAGACGTCACGTTCCTCTGGCCAGATGCCCTCGAGCGCCAGCCATTGTGCAGCGCGCCATACTGGCATGGCAGGTGTCAGATCGCCCCACCAGTAAAGAGGCACTCCCGCGTCGAGCAAGCGCGCCTGATAGGCATCCAGCAAGCCACGCTGCTCGTGGACATCCCTCGGTTCCACGCCGTGCTCCACACAGAAGGCAGCCAGCAGTCCCGCTGCTTCCCCGACATTCCACTCGACCGGGTGGAGCCGAAAGGCGCCATTGGTCAAGTGAGTGACGCCCAGATTCTTGCAGGCAGGCAGCAGGTTCCGCATACGCACGGGGATGAGGGCTCCGAGCGGTATCTGGTAGGGACGGGTTTCCAGGAAGAGCCCCTCTTCATCACTGGCGCCCTCGTGGATATCGAGCCAGTAATGACCGATTCCGGCTGCGTCCGGACGAAGCTTCGCCCTCGTACCTTCTTGGTGGCGCTTGCCCGTCTTATCCTCGACCACAATGTCCTGCTCGCGAACGGTCTCGATGGCAACTATCCGGCGCGACTCCCGGATGTATGGCTCCGGTGCGAGGCCATCCTCGGTGCCGAACCAATCGGCACGCAGACGCAACTCGGGATAACCGCACACGCCCGGTGTATCTTCCCGTGGGCACTCCGTCTGTAGCCAGTACAGGTAACCCAGCGATGCCCGACGCGCGTCGGCCTGAATGGCAGCTTCTGTTGCCTGGTCGGGGCCGGGCAGCGGGGCGCCTCGGTAATCGTTCGATGCCGTGTTGATCATGGCGACGTCATACGGGTACGCCGGGTCATCGAAGTTCGAGGCCGCGATCACCCGGCGGTAATCCCACCACCCGTATGGTGCGAACATGCCCTTCATAGCCCCATCCAGTATGTGGTACCGCTGCAGCGCGCGCAGACGCTCGTACCCTGGCGGTTTGGGGAGAACGTGACATTCCCCCCGAGGACGTAGCTCCAGCGCGAACGGGAACGTGAAGGGCTGGATACGGTCCGGTCGTGGTTCTCGTGGTGCATCCGGCTCGCCTGTTTCGTGCCAGCTCTCGGCGCCGACGCGATATTCTGCACCCGCCAGGGGCAACAGATCGCCGAGGTCTGTCGCATCCAGCACCATCCTCGCTCTGACGCTCATACGTCCGTGTTGCTCGCCGACGAAGAGCACCTGGAGGATTCGGTCGTCGTCCACGAGCGCTTCCACGGCCCGGCAGCTGTGGTACACGGCTAGGTTCGAGTGCGCCGCCAACATCTCGTTGAGAATGCCCTCCGCTACGCGTGGCTCAGCCGAGATCCGACTCACCCAACAGGAGCCGGGGTTCAGGTGCTGCTGCGTCGCTCCCTGACTGGACAAGCGGTGACGCTCGCTGTAGTAGGAGCGTATGGCCCTGCGCAAGGCCTGGTAGCTGGCAGTACAGCCGCCCATCTCCACCCACGCGTTTTCGTCCGGTGTACAGACGCCTTGCGCCGTGAGCTGCCCGCCTACCCACTCACCCTGGGACATCAGCAGGACACTGGCGCCGGTCTTGGCTGCCGAGAGCGCTGCCGCGACGCCCCCCAGACTCGCTCCCACGATCAGTACATCGGCGTGCAGCTTCAGAGGCACTCCTCCTGAAGCTTCAAACAGGCCATGGCTGCTTCTATGTGGTGGAGGTTGTTCAGCAACGGCTCCGTGTACCGAATGGCACCGTACTCTGCACCTCCCACATGGTGCTCGCGACCCACGTGATTGTTCCAATCCACCCCTTCCGTGAGGAAGCCGAGTGAACCGTAGTGGTGCAGGGCGATCGCGCGTAGGATGGTGACTGCCCAACACAGGAACCGACGGTCGCCGGTGTCGCGATACGCCTCGACATACGCCAGAGCCGCCTCGGCGTTCTCCCATAGGTAGGCAGTGTCCCAGGAGTCCTCCATGTAGAGCAGTCCTCGCGTCTTGACGCCGTTCCGATCCTCTGTCATGTGGAAACGCTGCAGACCCGTCAGAGCATTCTCGTAGGCGAAGCGCCGCGCTTCGTCTTGGCCCAGCACCTGCGCAGCTCTGAGGAAAAGGCGGAAGGCGATGGCGTGCGCTACGTTCTCGTCATGATCGTAAGTGTCGTGGTTCACGCTACCGTAGATTCCACCGCGGGCCATGATGGTGGCAAGCTTCTCCTGAACGCGCATCTCGTAATTCGCGAGACCTCGCGCGTGCAGCTCTAGGAGAAGCCAGACAATATGCAGGCCGTCGCCGCTGTCACCGGCAATGGGATCGTTTCCTCCTTCAGCACGCTGCAGATACGGCGTGCCGTCCGGTGTGCAGCGGCGGGGGTACCAGTCGTCCAGCTCCCGAACGTTCGCAATGATCCATTCGGCGGTATGTGCGGCGTGCTCTCGCAACTGCTTCGTTCTGCTGTCGTCGCCTGGCAGGCTGTCGGCGGCCCAGAGCATCTGTAGAGCGATGCGGGCCATAGACCCAGGGCAGAACCAGTCGTTCGTATGCTTGAAGTTCAGGCAGAGTCGGTCGGTGGCCGTATCGCGGTAACTCCAGATGAAACCATCTGGCTGCACGAACCCATCCTCCAAGACGTGGTCCACGAGACCCAAGGCCACGTGCTGGAGAATGTGGCAGTGGTCGAAGATCCCCCACCGGTACAACTGGTAAGCGCCTCCCATGGCGTTCGCCGCCCACCCCGGTCCCTCCAAGTCGCCGAAATCGTGCCAGTGCTGGATGTTCGCTTCGGGATCCACGAACGTGCTGATGGCCCGCCATCGGCCATTCTCGGCGGGTTCCAAGCACCGATGGGCAAACCGAACGGAGTCCCGAGCGCTATCGCGCAGGGTGTAGTCTGGATTATCGGGTAAGAGGAAGTCCGCGCTCATGCCATGCTCCTTTGCGTGCGTTGGGCGGCTAGAGCATTGTATCATAGCTCCGGTACCCTGCGGGGCCTATGAGGTACGATGGAGGCACATGCAGCGCGCGGGCACTCCCCGCTGTGACTGGAGAGGATGCCATGGCAGATATCGCCCCGTTCCGTGGCCTTCATTACGCTTGCGACAGAATCGGCAACCTGAGCGAGGTACTTGCTCCCCCGTACGACGTCCTGTCGCCGAGCGACCGTGACGCGCTGTATGACCGTAATTCGTTCAACGTCGTCCGTATCATTCTCAATCGCCCAGAATCAGGCGATCCACCTAATGCCAGTTACGCACGGGCGGCTGGTTATCTCCAGGGGTGGCACGCCGGCGGCATTCTAACCGAGGACCCCGTTCCCGCGTTCTACCTGTATCGTCAGGGCTTCCACGACCCAACGACGGATGCGCGGCGTTGCCGGACCGGTTTCTTCTGTGCGCTCCGTCTTGTCCCGTACGAAGAGGGCATTGTGCTACCGCACGAGTACACGAAACCCGCAGCCAAGGCCGACCGCTTGGCGCTCCTGCGAAGTACGCACACGAATACGGAGCCCATATTCGCTCTCTACGAGGACCCTGGTCTGGAGATCGCGAGTCTGCTCGCGGAGGCCGTACGCGAATCCGCTCCGCTGCTCACGGCCGAGACCGACGGCATTACCCACGAGGTCTACGCCATCACCGGGCAGGACGTACTGCGCGATGTGAGGCGGCGCTTGGCGGATCGCCGCGTCTGGATCGCGGATGGTCACCACCGGTACGAGACTGCCTTGAGCTTCTTCGGTGAGGTCCGCGCCCGCAACCACGATCTCGCCGAGGGTGCCAGCAGAATCTTGGTGGTTCTTGCCCCCTTCGAAGATCCGGGTATAGCGATCCTGCCGACGCATCGCCTGATAAGGCTTGGCAATAGTTCCGCTAGGGACCACCTGCACATGCTGCTTCGGCAGAGGTTCGCGGTCGAGAAACTGGACGGGACGGCCTTAGCGCTCGAGGTCGCTTCCTCTCTCAACAGCAGCGACGGTAAGCTCGTCATGCTGACGGCCAGCGGCGCATCGGTCCTGACGTTGCGGGAACCACGACTGATGGAAGCCGCTGCACCCGGAGCAGGATCCGATTGGCGGCGGCTCGATGTCTCCATTCTCCAAACCGTTCTCCTCGAACCCCTGCTCGACGATAGCAGCCCCAGGCCGGACGTGACGTACACCCACGATGCCAGCGAAGCTGTCGCAACTCTCGAAGAAGGGCTTTGCGACGTGGCGTTCCTCGTGGGTAGGCCAAGCCCGGAGGATCTTCGGCGCGTCACCGCCCAGGGGGATCGCATGCCGGCAAAGTCAACGTTCTTCTATCCGAAGCTATGGAGCGGACTCCTGATGAGGAGGCTTGGTCCATGAGGCGTGACGACGAGCCAGTGTCCTGTGCTCATTGCGGCGCGCTGACGTTCGCTGATGCTCGTACATGCCCGCAGTGCGGCCGGTTTCCGGTCAAGCTCCACCTGTGCCCAAAGTGCCGGACCATCGCAGGAGAAGACGAGGAACGGTGCCCCAAGTGCGGTCGCTTGTTCGAACCGGGAGGAGATTACCTCTAGTTCGCTTCACCGCCCAGCCGTCGCTAGAGTCCTGGCCCCCCATATCCTCCCATGCCGCCTGCTCGGCTTGCAGCTCCCCTCGCTCCCTGGATCATCGCGAAGAGTATCTCGCGCATCCCGATGCTGACGAGCATGAGGACGAGGATGTGCACTGCCAGAGACACGCAGCTCCAGATCACGCAGAGACGGCCGATCTCGTACCGCCGATCGTCGTCCAGCATCATGAAGACGAGCCCCACCGGTAGGCCAATATAAGGAAAGAGCAGGCCCAACCAGAAGGCGGCGTGTGTCGAGCGACCTGCAGCCGATGAATAGCCTGCGACGCCGGATACATGCTGTGGAGGATGGGAAGCACCTGTCGCGGCTGTACCGGACGATGTCGGCGGGCGGGACTGTCCACCCGCCAGCGATGCGCCGCACTTCCAGCATACCGTTACCGTGTCGAAGTTGTTAGCTCCGCATAGTGGACATGATATGCGCCCCGAACCGCTCATGGATGCATCCCCATGACCCTAAGGTACCCAGCGAAGTCGGCCGATGTTACCGAACACGGGGAATTGCCATGGGAAAAACGGAGGCCGAGCCATGCGGGAGTCTCAAGAGATCTACCATAGTGTTGACTGAGCGCTCGTCTCTTGCTATAATTGGTGGAAGCTCTCTCCAGCGACCCGTCGTCTCCGGATCTGCAGGCGGGAGCTGCTCCTTGTCCTAGTGAGGTGAACGATGCATAGACGACGGACGCCGCTGGCCGCCGATCCTTGCCGGATTCTTTCGCTGCTGATCGGAGGGTTTCTGTTTCTTACGCTATCGGCGCCTGGACAGGCTGATCTCCCGGCTATCGGTTTCTCTTCGCTCAACACAGTGGAGCAAGACCCCGGGGCCTGTGTAGGCTACAGCTTCAACGTGCTGTCGCCTGTAGAGATCACTGGCCTTGGAGCGTATGACTTTGCGGGTCTCAGCTCCACTGGCCATGCCGTGGGCATATGGGACCCCTCCGGTAACCTTCTCGTTTCCACAGTTGTATTCCCGAGCGACACCCTCATTTCAGGTTTCCGGTACCGGGATCTTCTCACACCAATCACGTTGTTGCCAGACGTCGACTACCGGATCGCTGCCGTCATGGCGGACAAGTACTGGGCGTACCACGCCTCACCGAACCCTCCGCCAGGCTGGTCTGTCCATCCTTCGATCGCTTGGGCGGACACACCCGCGGTGGCTTCAATCGCGGACGGCACGCTGAGGTATCCTGACTGGACGCACGCGGAACGGTGGGGCTACTTCGGCCCGAACTTCCTCCTGCGCGATGCCAACCCCGTGCCGGAGCCTGCACTCCTGCAGCTACCCGTACTGCTCGGGCTAGGGGGACTCGCTCTATGGCGCCGTCGTAGGATGTGACTGCGCCACAGAGACGCGCGAGACCCTTTCTACCTGATTTGGTGGAGGTTAGCGGACTCGAACCGCTGACTTCTTCCGTGCAAAGGAAGCGCTCTCCCAACTGAGCTAAACCCCCGCTGACTTTCCCGAACGCCTTCGGGACGATCTCCCAACTGAGCTAAACCCCCGCTGACTTTCCCGAACGCCTTCGGGACGATCTCCCAACTGAGCTAAACCCCCGCTGACTTTCCCGAACGCCTTCGGGACG
>JBBIPC010000020.1:0-71069 GCA_037443035.1 Chthonomonadales bacterium | reverse complement strand
CGTCAGCTCGTGTCGTGAGATGTTGGGTTAAGTCCCGCAACGAGCGCAACCCTCACCCCATGTTGCCATCGGGTCATGCCGGGAACTCTTGGGGAACTGCCCGGGTAACCGGGAGGAAGGTGGGGATGACGTCAAGTCAGCATGGCCCTTACGCCCTGGGCTACAAACATGCTACAATGGACGGTAGACAAAGGGAACCGATACCGCGAGGTGGAGGCAATCCCAGAAATCCGTTCTCAGTTCGGATCGCAGGCTGCAACTCGCCTGCGTGAAGTCGGAATCGCTAGTAACCGCAGATCAGCTAAGCTGCGGTGAATACGTTCCCGGGCCTTGTACACACCGCCCGTCACGTCACCTGAGTTGTCTGCACCCGAAGTCCGTGGCCCAACCCGCAAGGGAGGGAGCGGCCGAAGGTGTGGGGAGCGAGGGGGACGAAGTCGTAACAAGGTAGCCGTACGGGAACGTGCGGCTGGATCACCTCCTTTCTAAAGGAGAAGAGAGATGCCCTGGCGCCTTCATGGCAACAGACCACCATCTCTCGATCCTCAGGTCAATCCCCTGAACCTCTCCCCAACAACCACTCGAACCTCCACATCACCTGCCCGGCTTTCAGAGAACCGACCTCCCCCGCTGGGGACGCGCCGAGCGCCACCATCGTCATTTTCCCCTACTCGCTCACCCGCCAATCCTCGTAGAAGGCCCATCGGTAGCCGTGCGCGGTGACCCACTCGGCGGCCAGGCGCACCTTCTCGGCCGCGTCCGGCTGATACCACGCAAAGCGCGGATAGAAGTACTGCTCATGGATCATCAGCTCCAGCACCTCGCTCTGATCGGCATCCGCATACACGGTGTTCAGGCGCGGTACGATCTCCTCCAACGGGTACGAGTTGAGCACGAGGTCGTGCTTGATGAAGAGTAGCCCCGTCTCTTCGTCGCGCCAGGTGTCGTGGGCGTTCAGGTACCGTGTGCGCTCCTCGTCCAGGTAGTACGCCACCCACGGCTTGCCGTCTCGCATCTCGAAATAGCCCACCAACGCCTCGACCCCGTTATCTTTCAGAGCCCGGCAACCCTCCCGCGTCGCCATGCCCCAGTGCAGCGTGGTACAGGCGCTCAGAACTTCGGACCCCGCGAACCGGACAATCTGCTCCGTCACCAGCCGGTAGTCCTGCGCAACTTGTTCATAGCCTGCGTGGGCATAGGGCATCTCCGGCCGGTCGGCCCGGGCGTGGAACGTCAGCCGGAGCCACTCGGCGTGGGCGCGCCATTCGTCGCGGAACCGATCGGGCATCCGCTCCAAGGTCCAGCCGGTATCCAGGTCCTCGTAGTAGATATTGAGCTGGACCTTCAGCCCGTAGCGCTCGTGCAAGTCGCGCCAGAAGCGCAGAAAACCGTTCTCGAAGATCGAGCGCTCGGCATACAGTGCGATGTCGCGCAGGAACCAGATGCAGTCGTCGACCGAGAACCGACACCGCGGATCGTAAGCTGCGTGGGACATGCTCCTATCCCCTCCTCATCGTTCGTCATGGCCAGAACTCGTAGGTCGGCGTGTCGAGGACCATGCCGACGAGTGACCACGTACATCCGACGGTGAACTCGCCGAGCATCAGCCCGAAGAAGAACATCAACGCGCCACGATACCCCTTCAGCCCGCGCCCCTTGAGTACCGCCGCCTTGCAGAGGCTCCCGATCATGATGGGCACCCAGAGATTCGCCATGCCCCAGGAGTTCGCCACGGCATAGGCCAGCGGGTGCAGCGGGAAGCCCGGCAGCAGGCTCCGCAGGTACCCGAGCAGCAAGGCGACCGCGCAACCCGCGCCGGTGGCGATGGCCTCGCCGGGCAGCGGCCTCGCGGGATTCCTGAGCCACGTGTTGAGGTTGACGCTGAACGCCTCGCGGGCGTAGCCCGTGCCCCACACGTTGACGTGCCCCGTGGCCGCGCCGACCCGGTAGAACCCATCGAGGAACACGATGAAGCAGATCGGCACGCTCACGGCGGCAGCGAAGGCGATGGCTCTGCTCATGGCCGATCGCTCGCGCGCCCGCGACCCCGCCAACTTGAGCGCCTCCAACTGGTGCGGCATGACATGGCCCCGATACGCCCGGCTCATCCAGTGGAGCATGGCGAACATGCCAAGATCGCTACGACCGAACGACTCCGCACCGACCAGGCGCACCATGGCCGCCCCTGGGCCCATGACGTGCATGTCGTGCACGGGGAAGCCGAACTCGGCCCGAACGCGCGTGATCATCACCGCGATGGCGAAGAAGATGCCGACAAACGCCACAGCCACCACTGGCGACATGCCCGCCGCCATCAGCCCGCCCACGAGCAAGATACTGCCAGCCAGGATGCCGACGAATGCCGACCGATACGCCCGGGCCTCGCCCCCTGCCCTCGACCCGGGTGCCCATGCCTGCCTCCAGGCCTTGCCCAAGTGCCGCCGCAGCCGCCAAACGGATGCGAGGAACACCGCCATGTACGCGCCGAACGCCTGGGACTCGGCGAACGGTGCCCGGCTCTCCGGCGGGAAGCCCTGCACAGCGACATACGTTAGTTCAGCCTTGTACAGCAAGTAGAACACCCACAGCGACATACCCAGATCGAGCGGCATCACGAAGCCCAGAGCCATGGCGAAGAAGTAGAAGCTGAGCGTGAACGTGGTCGGCCCGGTGAGTGGCCCCGTCGCGACGGGCACGATTGTCTGCCGCTTGATCGGTATGGCAGGGACCGCCGGATACAGGTAGTTCAGGCCGTTGAGCACCGTGATCGTTCCGGCTATGGCAAAGCCCACCCACATGGCGCGACTCGAGAAGAACGTCCGCGGCTCCGTCGCCATCGTCACTGGGAGCGCCACGATCGGGAACGTCAGTCGCTCGTCCTCACCCCACGCCTTGCGTAGCAGGCCGCACATGCTTTGCATGGTCCACACCAGAACCCAGAGGAAAACCGTCCAGAGTACGATGGGCTTGATCCACGCCATCACGATTTCGCGCCGCCAGAAGCTGGTGTTCCCGCGGAAGAAGCCCCTCACGGCGTCGCGATCCGTCACCAACAACCACTCGGGCACCGCACCCGTGATCAGTTGGCCCCACTTCTCCGGGGTATCGAAGACGTAGGCCGGATACGGAAGCTGTGTCACCAGGATGGACTGCATGTCGCACGATATGACCGCCGAAGCCACCGAGACCATGGCGTAGACTGCCAATAGCTCCAACCGCGTCAACGCCGCCCCAGGAAACCGGCTACCGACGACGAGATTCGCCAGTGTCAACCCGAACAGCAGGTAGATGGCATGGCAGAACGGTGCCGCCAGCGTCAGGAAGGTGTACCGAACGATTTCCCCGTGGAAGATCCACTTGGCGGAGAGCCAGATCGCCGCGAGCCCAATGAGAATCGCCCGCAACCGAATCGCAGGTTCCCGCGTCCGCCCGCTCAGTTCATCCGTCACACATGAGTATTTCGCAGCCCGCACTCACCTACCCTGCAGCGCCTTCGGCAACAGGAAGCGCAGCGTGTAGCCGTCGCTTCTCGCGACGCCATACGATCTGCGCCTGGCTGGCCGTTGCGCGGGGAAAACCCGCGGCTACACGGCCTCCGGCCGTAAGGACTTCCGACGACGATGCGTATGCCCTTCGGCCGCGATTGCAGGACCCTGCGTCATCACCGGCGAAGCTCTCTCTGGGTATGTGAGACCACACCGCATCGGCGGTCCGGTCGTTGGGGGATAGAACCATGGCCTTCAAGCAGGGCAGCCACAGGGGGCTGCCCCTACGACTCCGATCGTCGGGGGATACGACCATGGCATTCAAGACGCTCATACATGCACTCGCGGTGTCCGCACTCGTTGTTGGCGCCGTGGGACAGGCTGCGCCCAGAGACGTGCGGGCCCTGATCGTCACAGGCGGCCACGACTACGACCGCCACGGCTTCGACACGCTCTGGCGTGGTTTCGGCAATATCTCCATCCGCATCGTGACACACCCCGATGCCCATAAATGGTTCGAGGCTGATCGGGCGAAGGAATACGACGTGCTGGTTTTCTACGATATGCATCAGGAGATCAGTGCCGAGGCGCGCCAGAACTTGCTCGAGCTCCTGAGGAAAGGCAAGGGACTAGTCGTCATGCACCACGCGCTCGCTGATTATCAGGACTGGGACGAGTGGCTCGAGGTGGTAGGCGGCCGGTTTCGTCTACAGGAGACCGAGCGTGACGGAGTTCGGCGGCCACCTTCCACCTGGAAGGATGGTGTGGCGTTTCGGGTGCGTGTCGCCAGCCCCAAGCACCCTGTGGTCCGCAATGTGAGGGATTTCGATATCCTCGACGAAACCTACGGCGATCTCGACATCCTGCGTACGGTCGCTCCACTGCTTCGCACGGATGAGCCGAGCAGTTCGCCGATCATCGCGTGGGCGCACACATACGGCCGAGCACGCGTTGTTGCACTCCAGAGCGGGCACGATCGAACGGCGTGGGAGAATCCCCAGTTCCGTCGAATCCTTTATCAGGCGATCCTATGGGCTGCCAGGAGACGCGTACCGTAACCCTCGGCGCGCAGTACCACTGACGCACACACCCCCACGCCGCAGCACTACACAACACCTTGCAGTTGAGCTGCGAGGCGTCCCGCTAGACCGTCGCTTCGAACGCAGGCGGCGTTGCGCTACTCCGTCGCCTACGTGCCGGCTTGCCCGCCAGCGCATGTCGCATCATCACTCTTGCCCGATGCAGCCGCGACCGAATGGTGCCGACTGCGCATCCGAGTACGTCTGCTGCCTCGTCATAGGACATGCCCTCAACGTCCGTCAGCACGACCGTCCGGCGGAACTGGGGCGGCAACGCCAGCAACGCTCGCTGCAAGCGCTCGTCCATGACGTCGCGGAGGACGATCTCCGATGGATCGGCCGCTTCGTCAGCGATGTCGCTGAACAGCATGTCGCCGTCGCTACCCTCCATGGGGAGGTCGAGCGAAAGGATGCTCTGGCGCGGCTTCGACCGGAGGCGGTCAATGAACAAGTTGGTGATGATGCGATAGAGCCATCGGTCGAATGGCCGCTCTGGGTCGTACCGGTCGAGAGCACGATAGGCACGCAGAAACGCGTCCTGTATGAGATCCTCCGCGTCCTCGCGATTGCCGGTCATGCGATACGCGAAACTGAAAGCCCGACGATGGTGATTCCGTACAAGTGTGTCAAAGTCTATGCTGTTCTGGCCGTCCACACGGGCCAGGGGAAGTGCAGTAGCCATTTGGCCTGTCCTCATCCGCCGATGTGCATGTCGTAGGCCAAGCACTCGGCTAGTTGTTAGCAACGATAACAATTATACAGGCTAAATGAGGACGTGTCAAGCCCACGTGCTGCGCATTCCCCGAGCGCCGGACTCAGGAAGGAGACGGGTTCTCGCTCTGCTCGTCGTCCAGTATGGGCGGCTCAGTCAGGCGTGGAAAGAAGTGAACTAACAAACACTTGATGGACGCGGCTACAGGCACGGCCAGGATCATGCCCCAGACCCCGAAGAGGGTCACGCCACACATTAGGGCGAAGATGTTCACGAGCGGGTGTAGCCCCACGGAACCGCCGATGATCCGCGGCGTTACGCCGTAGTCGTACGCAAGGTGCATGAGGACAAAGAGGAACATGGCGAGGGCCGTGAACGCCATGCTCTTCCCC
Source organism: Chthonomonadales bacterium (assembly GCA_037443035.1). Classification (GTDB taxonomy): domain Bacteria; phylum Armatimonadota; class Chthonomonadetes; order Chthonomonadales; family CAJBBX01; genus JABWBA01. The sequence goes on along the minus strand of JBBIPC010000020.1, from coordinate 65,401 downwards.
GTTGTCACTGCAATCACGGCAATGCTGACGACGGATAGCGCAGGGCCTACGTACGGCACGGCGTAGAACACACCGGCCGCTGCACCGAGGAACAAGGCGTACTTCAGCCGCAAGATCCAGAGGAGTACGCCGGCGGTCATCGCGTACAGGACGCAGACTTTGCTGAGACCTCGAACATAGGAGCTGAATATCTCGATGACGTCCTGGAGAATACGATCCACTTCACGTCGCCGTGCCACGGGCAACAGGCTGACAAAGCGCCTCCTCAAGATAGGATAGTCGAGCAGGAAGTAGAACAATGAAACGGGCACGATAATCAGCCACAGAACCTGGCTCAGCATTCCTGCCAACGTCCTGCGGACGGAATCCAGCACATCACGGACCGCAGCGGACATGGGACCAGCCTGCTTCTGGAGCATCTCCGACGGCTTGTCGTTCATGCCCAACGACGTCAACGTCGGCTGATGCGACTCGTACCAGCGGTCCGCCTGCCGTGTCAGGCGCTCAGCCGTTCGCGTGATGTTTTCTGCGTACACGGTGACGTTCGTCGCTAAGTCCGTGACCTGAGCCACTACTGGTGGCAGGATGAGAACTCCGGCTAGCACGATCGCCCCCAGGGCCAGCAGGAAGATACTTCCCACAGCACGTCCTCTGCTGACACCGTGTGTCTGCAGGCGCGCCACAACAGGGTCCAGAAGGGCAGCGAGAAAGAGGGCTACGAGAAAAGGGGTCAGGATGCTGCGGACGCACCATAGCAAGTACGCCGCAACTCCCGCGGTGACCATAGCGGGCGCGGCTCGGCGCCAGGACGCCGGAAAGGTCACTCGACGTCGCGCCGAGCCCTGTTCTGCCGTATCAGTCACGCCCGTTATCGCCGAAGGCGCTCAAGAACACTCAGACGGTCTCTTTACCTTCGGCGCCAGCCTGCTCGACCTTCTCCGCCATGGCCTGCTTGCTGCTTTCGACGACCGTCTTGACCTTGGTCGCAACCTGCTGACTGAGTTCCGATATCTTCTGACCGAGCTCACCCAGTGTCTTGCTGACAGACTCCCTGGTTTCGGATCCAGACTTCGGGGCCAGCAATAGCCCGGCAATGGCACCCACGATCACGCCTATGCCGATACCCGCGAGAACGCTCACCATGACGTTCTTCTCGTTGTCCTGCGTCTCCATCTCCTGCCTCCTATGAGGTAGTTGTTGTCTGCTTGCGACGGCCTCGCAGTACCCCCTGCAAGAGTGCAAGCACGCCAGCGGCCAACAATGCCAGGCGTCCGGCGGTGCTGCCTGCAACGCGCTCCATAGCGGCAGAGACCGCCGATGGTGTCGTCAGCGCCTCAGCTCCTGCAGCCAGTCTGCGCACGGTGGAGGTGGTGTCTGCGATGCCCTTGAGTGTGACTTCCACGTGGGTCAGCGCAGCCCTCGCAACCTCGACAGTGGGCGTCACTTCGGCTCTGAGGAGCACGGTCAGGATCTCCGATAGCTCCGAGACATGGTGGAGCGCAGCGCGCGTGTCCTGAAGCGCCGTACCCACATCTCTCTGCATCTGGGCTACAGCATCGTCCATGCGGGACGACAGCGACGCAATACGCCGCAACGCGTAGCTTACGCTCAGGCTCAGCACCATTAGCGTGAGCACCAAGAGCGCTGCGAGCACGACTTCGATCCAATCACGTGCAGTCATCTACCGATCTCCGCCTCTCAAGCTTCTGCGATAATCCCGCCGCCTAAGACACGTTCGCCATCGTAGAACACCACCGACTGCCCCGGCGTAACCGCTCGCTGAGGCTCATCGAACACGCACCGAACAGCGTCCCCTATCTGTTCCACCGTGGCTCTAGCAACAGGAGCATTATAGCGAATGCAAGCGCTGACGGCAAGCTTAGAACGCGGGGGATCGATGGAAACCCAACAGACGTCGCGAGCCACGAGTACCTTGGTGAACAGCCGTTCCTTCGGCCCGGCATGGATGACGCCCTTCTCCGCATCGATTTGCGTCACATAGAGGGGCCCACGACCAGTGGCCGGAAGCCCGCGTCTTTGGCCGATGGTGTAACCTGCCACGCCTTGGTGCGTGCCTATCCTCCTACCCTCCTCGTCTATGATTGGCCCCGGCTGCGCGGAGGACGGAGCACGGCTGACGATGAACTGCCGGAACCCAGTCCTGGAGACGAAACAGATGTCCTGACTCTCTCTCCTCGACGCCACCGAGAGTCCTAGGCGATGTGCCAGCGCACGTGTCTGGTCTTTCGTTTCCAGTTCACCCAAGGGAAAGATGCTGGCCGCCAGTTGCTCCTGAGATAACCTGTAGAGCATGTAAGACTGATCCTTGACCGCACAACGTCCACGGACCAATTGGTAGCGACCCGACGATGGGTCGTGCCGCACACGTACGTAGTGGCCAGTGCCTATGCGACTCGCGCCAATCTTCCTCGCGAAACTCAGGAGATGCCGAAAACGGACCCGAACATTGCACATGACGCATGGATTCGGCGTGCGTCCAGCAGCGTACGCATCGACAAACGGATCCACCACTTCCCTGCCGAAGTCGCTCAGCGCGTTCACAGTGTAATGCTCGATACCGAGTTCTGCACACGTCCTTCGAGCATCTTCCACACCGGCTAGGGAGCAGCAACCGCCGGCCGCCGGATCGCCAGAAGGATCGTTCCACTGACGCAACGTGACGCCCACCACACGCCAGCCCTCGTGCAGCAGCAAGGCTGCAGCAACGGCGCTATCCACGCCGCCGCTCATGCCAACGACTACGGTATCCTTCGAGACTGTCATATCAGTGTATTATGTCGTAGGTCGGCGCAGACGGCGCGACCTGCCTATTCTCACTCACGCGAGGAGGCTTATGTCACCGCTTGTAGGGGTTCTCATGGGTTCGAGATCCGACTGGCCCACCATGCAACACACCACAGATACTCTCGAGGCACTCGGTATTCCACACGAAGTTCGTGTCATGTCCGCACATCGCACGCCGGCAGCTGTGGCCGACTACGCGTCCGGTGCGGAGCAACGTGGCGTCAAGGTGCTCGTTGCAGCGGCGGGTGGTGCTGCGCATCTTGCGGGAGTTGTAGCGGCCTATACGACGCTGCCGGTACTCGGCGTGCCCATGGAGAGCAAGCTCATGAACGGGCTCGATTCTCTTCTCTCGATGGTTCAGATGCCGGCTGGTGTGCCTGTGGCGACGCTGGCTGTAGGACGTGCCGGGGCCGTCAATGCCGCGCTATTGGCCGCATCCATCCTTGCCCTCAGCGATACACGCATTCGCGACGTCCTGAAGCGCTACCGCCTCGAGAGAGCCCAAGAGATCCTGGCGCATCCTGACCCCCGGGAGAGCTGATATGCGCGCGGTCAAGCGTACTCGCATTCTCGCACTTATCGTCCCCCTCGCCTGCTTGGCATTCGCTCGGCAGGAGGAGCCACCGCCGGTACCACGAGAGTTTCGAGCTGCCTGGGTCGCTACCGTAGCGAACATAGACTGGCCGAGCAGGCCCGGCCTACCTGTGCAGCAGCAGAAAGCTGAGCTCATTCGAATCGTGGACCTTGCCGCAGCGCTGAAGCTCAACGCTCTTATCTTCCAGGTTCGACCTGCCTGCGATGCACTCTACGCGTCGCGCATCGAGCCGTGGTCCGAGTATCTCACCGGAACGGCTGGCAAAGCGCCGGATCCGCTTTACGATCCGCTGGAACTCGCCGTCCGTGAAGCGCACAAGCGAGGCATCGAACTACACGCGTGGTTCAACCCTTACCGCGCCCGACATCCTTCGGCGAAGTCGCCCATCCCCGACGGACACGTGAGCAAGCGGCACCCGGAGATCGTCCGCACATATGGCAGACATCTGTGGTTGGACCCGGCCGATCCACGTACTCGCGATTACAGCCTCAAGGTAATCGTGGATGTCCTGCGAAGGTACGACGTGGACGGTATTCATCTGGACGACTACTTCTACCCATACAAAGAACGTGATTCCCAGGGAAACGTCCTTGAGTTCCCCGACGAACCGACTTGGCAGAGGTACCGAGCTGGCGGCGGGCGTCTGGCACGAGACGATTGGCGTCGCGACGCGGTCAACCAGTTCATACGGCAGATCTACCAGGCGAAGCAGAAGGAGAAGCCTCTTGTGAAGTTCGGCATCAGCCCCTTCGGTATTTGGCGACCCGGCAACCCATCCCAGATCCGCGGCTTCGACGCTTACGCGGAGCTCTACGCCGATTCCAAGCTATGGCTTCAGAACGGTTGGGTGGACTACTTCACGCCACAGCTCTACTGGGCTATCGCTCCCCCTGCCCAGAGCTACCCTGTCCTGCTGCAGTGGTGGGTGGACCAGAATACCAGGCGACGGCACATCTGGCCGGGCAACTTCACGAGCCGAATAGGCGATGGCAGTTCCAACTCGTGGAAGGCCGAGGAGATCCTCCAGCAGATAGAGCTGACGAGGAGTCAGAGGGGCGCCACAGGCAATGTCCACTTCAGCATGCGTGTTCTCATGCGCAACCTCGACGGTATCGCTGACAAGCTACGCACCGGTCCGTATCGTTACCATGCCGTACCACCCGCCTCACCGTGGCTGTCGAGCGGGTCACCCAGACCTCCGCAACTGACTCGCCGCGGCTCGACGCTGCTCATTCAACCGGGTTCAGGTACGACTCCATGGCTGTGGGTAGTGCAGGCTCGTACGGCCGAGGGGTGGCGCACCACGGTCCTGCCCGCTACACAGCATCGGTACGTCGTACCCGATGCGCCGCCGGCGACACGCGTTGCTGTGCGAGCCATTGACAGGTGCGGCAACGAGAGCCGCGCCTCACTCGTAGATTTGTAGGATCAGCCGCCGACGCTGCGATGTTCCTCGCCATGCAACTTGCGTGACGAGGTCACCACCGCGTCTGCGTACCCTCGAGAAGGAGAGAAGCGTATGGCACACCGCGTAACTATGATTCCTGGTGACGGTATCGGTCCCGAGCTGATGGAGGCAGCTAGGCGCGTCTGGGAGGCGTCGGGTGTCGAGTTCGACTGGGATGTCCAGGAGGCCGGTGCCGGCCCCATGGAAAGGGAGGGCACGCCACTGCCGCAGCGTGTGCTCGACAGCATTCGACGCAACCGCGTGGCCGTCAAGGGCCCGATTACGACCCCGATAGGTACGGGCTTTCGGTCCGTGAATGTGGCGTTGCGCAAGGAACTAGACCTCTATGCATGTCTGCGGCCGTGCAAGCTCTATCCAGGAGTCCGATCGCACTATGACGCGGTGGACATCGTCATCGTTCGCGAGAACACAGAGGACCTCTACGCAGGAGTCGAATTCGATGCCGGCACACCGGAAGCGCAGGAGATCATCGCCATGGGTGCCGGTCGGATCGCCCCTGATGCAGCAATCAGCATCAAGCCCATCTCCCCTTCCCGTACCGAACGCATCGCCCGTTTCGCCTTCGAGTACGCGCGTGCTAACAACCGTAAACGCGTGACCGCCGTTGCGAAAGCAAACATCATGAAGTTCACCGATGGCCTTTTCTACCGTGTTTGTTCTGACGTCGCGCGAGAGTACCCGGACATCCAGTACAACGAAGTATTGGTGGACGCTGCGTGCATGCAACTCGTTCAGAATCCGCAACGCTTCGACGTCATGGTGCTGCCGAATCTGTACGGCGACATCCTGTCGGATCTCTGCGCAGGCCTCGTTGGCGGCTTGGGCGTAGCACCTGGCGCCAACATTGGCGCTGAAGCTGCCCTGTTCGAACCCACCCACGGCTCAGCACCGAAATACACTGGCATGAACAAGGCGAACCCCACCGCCCTCATCCTATCTGGCGTGCTCATGCTACGGCATCTTGGTGAGCGTGAGGCCGCAGATCTCGTGGAGCGGGCGGTAGCCACTGTGATAGCCGAGGGGCGTCATGTGACCTACGACATGAAGGAAGACCGAAACGATTGCACGGCCGTCGGAACGAAGGAAATGGCTGACGCGATCATCGAGGCCATGCATAGGTAACCCATCGCTCGTGGCATTCGTCCAATCACTGCAGGGCGTGAACAGACAGCCCCAAGAGGTGTGCAGCAATGTACCGACTATGCGTACTCATGGCCGCGTCGCTCATGGCGAGCTGGAGCGCGTTCGCGCAGGTCGAGGGTCAAGCGTTTCGGTTCGTAGCGCCGTCTGTCGGGATCGGCAAGATGAGTCTGACGGCACTGTTGAAGCGTCCCGACGTGCAGAATGGCATCCAACTGGACCTTCGCCAGCGGAACGAGTTGCAGGCGTTATTGGCGGAGCCTTCGCAGCTTCGTGTGTCTGTAGCCGTTCGGGGAGATGCCAGCGATTCAGGACGGAATGCCCAGCAGCAGGCCGAAGAACAGATTCGTCAGCAACTGGACGGAGGCGAGGCCAGGATCAAGGCGATCCTTAGACCCGAGCAATGGGAGCGCCTTCAGCAGATCCGCTTGCAATGGCAGGGGCCTCTTGCCCTCGCAGAGCCTGAAGTAGCCCAGCAGGCAGAACTGAGCGCAGAGCACCGAGCAGAGATCGCGCGGATTGCTGCAGGGTACGCCGCAGTGAAGAGCGAGGTTCTCGCCTCCCTGTCGCAGACTCGTGAGGATGCATCGCCGGACGGCACTCGCCGCATGGTCGCTGTTCGACTGGATACAAGCGAACTGGATAAGCCCTTCTCGCCAGCGCGAAAGAAGCTGGAGAAAGCAAAGAAGGAAGCGGAACGGCAGATCCTGGCCGTGCTGAGCCGAGAGGAGCATGCCCGATGGGATTCCATGTGCGGAAAGCCGTTCACCTTCCGCACCGATCTGAAGGGGCTGCGCTTCTGACGTAGCTCCTCAGCTCAGGCCACTACCCGATTGCCGCGAGCACGGTTCGCACACCCATGAGCACGCAGTCTTCCTGCACACCCGGCTGGAGGCTGGGTGCCCGGTTGTCGGGTAGAATATCCTCGTTACATCCGCCCCACGCAGGAGGGAGCATTCCATGAGCGAGAATACGGCCGAGAAATCCACCTGGCTCAATAAGGTCGGCCTGGCAGAGATGCTCAAGGGTGGCGTCATCATGGACGTTGTCACGCCCGAGCATGCCATCATCGCTGAGCAGGCGGGCGCGGTTGCTGTCATGGCGCTCGAGCGCGTTCCGGCGGATATCAGAGCAACCGGCGGCGTGGCGCGCATGTCCGATCCCAAGCTCATCAAAGAGATCATGAGCGCCGTGACGATCCCAGTCATGGCTAAGTGCCGCATTGGGCACTTCGCCGAAGCCCAGGTCCTCGAAGCCATCGGGGTGGACTTCATTGACGAGAGCGAGGTGCTCACACCAGCCGATGAAGAACACCACATCAACAAGCACGCTTTCAAGGTGCCTTTCGTCTGTGGCTGCCGCGATCTCGGAGAAGCGCTCCGGCGCATCGGGGAGGGAGCAGCCATGATACGTACTAAGGGCGAAGCTGGCACTGGCAACGTTGTGGAGGCGGTGCGGCATATGCGCGCGGTCATGGGCGGCATCCGGCGTCTCCAGTCCATGCCCGAAGAAGAACTGATGGCTGCTGCGAAGCAGCTCGGAGCGCCATACGATCTGGTCGTGCAGGTGCATGAGACAGGTCGCCTGCCTGTGCCCAACTTCAGCGCCGGCGGAATCGCTACGCCGGCGGACGCGGCACTCATGCGACAGCTCGGTGCAGAGGCCATTTTCGTTGGCTCCGGCATCTTCAAGTCCTCCGACCCGGCCGCGCGGGCCAAGGCTATTGTCACTGCCTGTACCTACTTCGACCGACCGGAGGTAGTGGCCGAAGTGTCCGAAGGTCTCGGAGAGGCCATGTTCTCGATTGACGTTCGGAAGCTGGAGGAAACCGAACGCATGGCCGTGCGAGGCTGGTAGCGACACTCCGTTTCCGCTGGTCGTCGGCTACCCACTCAGGCGTAGGAAACCAGCGCCCCATCCGCCTGCGTAGATACGGTTGTACCGTGCTGGGCACTTGCTGGTCGCCGGTGTGAGACGCGTGACCGACGGAAGGTGGCGCGTGCCCGCATGGGACCTTAGAGGATCCCCAATCATGGACGAAACCGATACCCAGTCCTTCACGGATGACAGCGATAGCACCCAGGATGCCAACAAGGGTCTTCGTCTCCATCGCTACGCCACGAAGATTCTGAACGAGCTCATACGCGATACGCCCCGCACCGATCCTCGATTGCATCGGCTCATGACGCTGCGTCAGGCAATGGAGATTCAGGGCAAGGAGCTGGAGCAATCCGCACGGCTGAAAGCCGAGTACGACGAGACGGTGAAGCGGCTGACGTCGCCGGCCAACCGCCTCGCCGTATACCTAGGCGCCATCGACCAAGAGACAGCGCTTATCGCCATTGGCGACCAGGAGTATGTGGCTGGCGTCGCTCCGGAAGTCGCCAGCACGAATCCCAAAGTCGGCACCCGCGTGAAGGTCAACGACGCGTTTGCCATAGTCGGCGACCTTGGCTATCACCCGGGAGGTTCTCTGGCGAAGGTGAGTGAGGTTGTCGGGGACGACCTCTTGCGGGTTGCTCAAGATGCTCAGGGACTCCAGTCGCGCGTCGTTCTACGCTCCACGGACCTTCGTAGCGTGCCGCTGAAGGCAGGCGATGACGTGCGTCTCGAGCCGAACATGAAGGTAGCCATCGAGCACTTCCCGACCAAGGACATCCAGGACTACTTCCTGGAAGAAGTCCCGCCGATCGAGTGGAGTCAGATCGGTGGTCAGGATCACGTCATTCAGGTGATCACCGATGCTATTCAGCTCCCCATGCTCCACCCCGAGCTGTACGCAAGATTCGAGAAGCGTCCTCTCAAGGGGATACTGCTGTATGGCCCGCCCGGCTGTGGCAAGACGCTCATCGGTAAGGCCACCGCCTACAATCTCACACGGGCGTATCGCGAGTTCACTCAGACGGACGTCCGCGAGTACTTCATGTACATCAGCGGGCCAAAGATCCTGAACATGTGGCTCGGAGAGACGGAGCGGATGATACGCGAGATCTTCGCAACGGCTCGGGCCAAGGCTCGCGACGGCCATCTTGTGTTTCTCTTTGTCGACGAAGCGGAATCGCTTCTCCGCACCCGAACATCCGGCCGCTGGCTGAACATCTCCAACACAGTCGTCCCGCAGTTCTGCGCGGAAATGGATGGCTTGGTTAGCCTGGACAATGTGGTCGTCATGATCACCTCCAACAGACCTGATTACATTGACCCGGCGATACTGCGTCCCGAGCGTATAGACCGGAAGGTCAAAGTGGACAGGCCCGATCGCAAGGCTAGCCGAGACATCTTCGGTATCTATCTCCATGCAGGCATTCCCATAGACCCCGATCTCGTGCGTCAGCACAAGGGCGATGCGGCTTCCGCTCGCGAAGAGCTCTTGGACCTCGCCGTCGAGTTTCTCTGGCGTCGCGATTCCGAGACTAGCTTCCTCGAAGTCTTTCTCCGCAACGGCGGAGTCGAAACACTCTATTGGCGCGATCTGGTCAGCGGTGCCCTCATCCGGTCCGTGGTGGAGCGAGCCAAGGACCTGGCTATACACCGCTGCATCGCTCGTGGCAACGACGACGGCGGCGTAACCATCGAAGACCTGCGAGAGGCCGTGCGAGTGGAGTATAAGGAGAACGAAATCTTCCCTAAGAGCGATGCGCAGGAGGACTGGCTGAAGCTACTAGACTACGAGCCGGAGAACGTGGCGACAGTTCGACCCATCAAGGCGGAACGCTCGCGTCCCAGCATAGCTCGGGACATTATCTGACTGCGCGACGGTAACGTCGTTCGTCACGGACCATTACCGCTCATGACGCGACTGCTTGGCATCGAAACGGAATACGGCCTCCACATGGAAGGGGTCGCTCCCGGCCAGCTTGTGGCAGAGGCCAGAGCAGTCGTGCAGGCGTACGACGGCCCGAGCGTCACCGCATGGAACTACACCGGCGAAGATCCGCGCAGGGACTGGCGTGGTTTCCGGGTAGAGCACCTGCAGCGGGACCCGGGCGACGCCGCGTTCGACATATGCGCGCCGCGTTTCGGATCGCTCGCTGAGGAACACAGCGATCGGGTACTCGGCAACGGTGCGCGGCTATACAACGACCACGGTCACCCGGAGTACAGCACTCCTGAGTGCACCGACTTGCGTAGTCTGGTTGCACATGATCGGGCTGGGGAGCAGATAGTCTCCGATTGTGCACGGCTGTATGCCGCGACTACCGGCAGATCGGTACGTGTGTACAAGAACAACACCGACTATCACGGTGCTTGTTACGGAACCCACGAATCTTACCTCCTGCGCCGGAGCGTGGCCCCTGAAGTGCTGATCGGTGCCCTCTCCTCGTTCCTTGCCACCCGCCAGGTTTTCGCCGGAGCCGGCAAGGTGGGACGTGATCTCCAGCCGTGCGAAGCGACCTGCTACCAGGTTTCCCAACGCGCAGAATACGTGGATGTCGTGGCCAGCGTGGATACGCAGTACCGGCGCCCGCTCGTGAACACTAGGGATGAGCCGCATGCATGCGCGCGTGACTATCGCCGCCTGCATGTCATCACCGGCGATGCGAACATGAGTGAATGGGCCACGGCCATGAAGGTTGGCACCCTCGCCCTCGTGCTCGATCTGTTGGAGGGGGGATGGGTACCGCACATCGAGCTAGTGGACGCCGTGGCTGCCGTACATGCCGTTGCGTCCGACCCAGATCTCCGCACGGCCGTGCCCGTCCGGGATCGCCGCACAGGATCTGTCTCCGATTGGAGCCCCCTTGCTATCCAGCACGTCTTTCTCGAGGCGGCTGCGGACTATGGCTCCGCTCTACCCGATCGTGAGTGGGTGCTTGCGGAATGGAGCCAGGTTCTCGCGGACCTTGCCGACGATCCCGAGCGAACATCCGATCGCGTAGACTGGGTCGCCAAGCGACGCGTCCTTCGCGAGTACGCAGCCTCCTGTCGGCACACGCCAGCGTTGGATGAACTGCGAAGCGTCGAGTTGGCCTACCATGATGTCAATCCTGAGACCAGCCTGTTCGCAGCTCTGCGTGACGTCGAGGGATCCATGCGATGCCTCGTGTCCGATGCGCAGGTGCGCCGGGCCGCGTCGGAGCCGCCGGCTGACACCCGCGCGTTCATTCGGGGTCACTGCGTGCGCCACCATGCTGAAGCGGTTACTGCCATTGGCTGGAATACGATCGCTTTCCGCTACGGCGGCGATGAATGGCTCTTCGACATGAACGCCCTCGTTGATGGGCACTTGGCGCCATGGAACGCCCGACTCGCATCGGCCAAGACAATGGATGAAACCGTTGCGGTGCTGCGGCAGTACGCGCCAGCTCCGCTGTTGGCTTGCACCCAGCCGCAGCATGAGGAGGAACGAAAATGACTGTGCGTGCAGAAGAACGCATCACTCGACCTGTGCCCGGGACACCTCCACAGAAGGAGGGCGCAGGTCCAACGAAGCCGAATATACGACGTCCTGAGACCAACGAGCTGCTGCGGCGCATGAAGCAAGTGGATCCCGATGCTGCGCGCCGCTATCGGCAGCGCAGCGGTCAGTGAGTGGTGAAACATTTGGACTTGCGAACTGCCATCGTCGGCGAGCGTGAGGCAATCCCCCTACCCCGACTGCCCGCGGACCTTGCTCGAATAGACGATCGTCGGCAGAGTGTGGTGGAGACACGCGGCACGACGGTCATCGCCGTGAAGTATGACGGCGGCGTCATCAACGTCGGAGATCGCCGTGCTACAGCGAACTTCGCGGTGATGTACGACCGCGCCGAGAAGGTCCTGCCCATCGACGACTACACACTGCTGGCTATCTCCGGATCCTACGCGCGTGCCATGGAGGTCGTCCGGTATCTGCGCCATACCTTCCGGTACTTCGAACGCTCGCAGCTCCAACCCATGAGTCTATCTGGCAAGGTCGCCGAGGTCGCGAAGGTCGTGGCGGCGAGTCTTCCTGCCGCCTTGCAGGGGATCGGAGGCTTTCTGCCAGTCCTCAGCACCTTCGACCTCAAGGCCGGTGAAGGACGCATCTTCTTCTACGATGCCATGGGGGCGCGCTTTGAGAGCACGGAGTTCGCTGCCGCAGGCTCCGGCTCGCTGCAGATTCGCGGTGTGTTCGACTACATCGTGAAGACCCGTGGTCCCTTCCACAAGATGCCGCGGCAGGAGGCACTGCGCGAGGCGTTATTGCTGCTGGACATCGCCGCGGATCTTGACGCCGCCACGGGCGGCTGGTCCAAAGTGCTGCCGCTGGCGCGGTGTATCAGTGCGTCCGGTATAGAGGATGTCCCCGAGGAAGAGCTTTCCTCCCTGACGCGGGAGATCGCCGGACGGGAGCGCTAAGCCATGGCATTCACACCTTTCGATTTCAACGAGGCCATCCATCAGAGGCGGGAACACGCCGAAGAAGGCCTTCGCTATGGCAGTCCGGTCATCGCCGTTAGCTGCCAGGAGGCGCTGGCGGTTCTGACAGTTCGCAGAACCCAGCGCAAGGTCTTCGAGATCTATGACCGCTTGATCTACTCGGCCATTGGGAACCAGTCGGACATCGAGGCCGTGCGTCTGGCAGCTGTGGACCTTGCCGCCCGTGAGGGTTACGAACGCAGTCCAGACGACGTAACGGTACAGAGGCTTGTCGGCTTCGCCCTTAGCCCCGCTCTGAAGGAGGTCTTCCGGGATCAATTTCGCGCGCCGTCTGTCATTCGCGCGCTCTTTGGGGAACTCGGAGACACCCCGGATCAAGATGTGTTCTACGTGCTCAACTACGACGGCGAGTTTTCCGCTCACAGCGGGGCGGCTGCGGTGGCAGGTACGAGACGCGCCGAAGAAGCGGTTCGCAATTCCCTCGAAGAGCTGGGAGCAGCTCCAACAATCGCCGATGCCCTTCCCAAGGTCCTAGAGGCCTGGGCACTGGGATACATCGTTCAAGCGGAGCGCGATCGTGACGAGGAGGAGACGTCGGCGGTGGATACAAGCTCCGCCCGTCTGGCGCAAACGCTTCGCGAAGAACTGGCGCATGCGCGCGTAGAGGTTGGCATCCTCGACCGTCTCTCCACGCGAGAAGCACGCTTCAGGCTGTACGCGGCTTCGGAGACCGAACCACTCGTGGCCCCTTACACATCGCCTCCTCCTGCGACGCGCTGATTTCCTACGATGGAGACGCACATCTTCGGCTTGGAGACTGAGTTCGGGTGCTTCGTCCGAGACCCTGCGCTGGGCGACCCCGAGGACGTGGTGGAGCGCGTCAAGAACGCCGCATTCCAACAGAGGCGCCTGGGGCTCCTCGACCTGCACAACCGGGACTTCGCCTTCGAGCCAGCCGGGGCCGGAGGATTCCTCGTGAACGGCGGACGGCTCTACATTGACGCCGTGGGCAGCCACGAGGAGTATGCAACGCCGGAATGCACTTCACTGCGTCAGCTCATCACCTATGACCGAGCGGGACGGGCGCTTCTTCAGTCCTTGCTGGAGGACCTCGAGATTCAGGACGGCGCGAGCTTCCACAACAACTCCGTAGACCACTTCGGCGGTCACACCTTCGGATGTCATGAGAATTACCTCGTGCGCGTCGAGGAAGACAGCCTCGTGAAGATGGTGGAAGGTCTCTTGCCCTTCTTGGTGACGCGCCAGATCTTCGCGGGTGTGGGACGGGTCGGTGGGCACCGTCTCACTCGACCAGACAGTCGCTCCAACGTACTCTCTATCGGTGAACACGAAGTGGATTACGTCTGGGTCAGTAACTTCTACGGCGTCGAGATAGACCCGACGGTGGAGTTTCAGTTGTCGCAACGGGCCGATCACATCGTCCGCACGGTGTCTTCCAGGGTTCGGTTCAACCGTGCGATCATCAACCCCAAGTGGGACGACCTCTATGCCTACAACGGTATGTATCGTTTGCATCTGCTGTTCGGGGAATCGAACCAGAGCGAATATGCAGCCATGCTGAAGGTCGGCACGACCGCGGTTGTGCTCGACCTCCTGGAGCATCACCTTGCGCCCGACGGACTCCAAGTTCGCGACCCCCTGATGGCACTCCGGCATGTCTCGCGCGATCCTTCGTACCGCTGGACGGTGACCCTCCACGATGGGCGTACGATAGGAGCTGTGGACCTGCAACGGCGCTACTTACGCTCTGCTCAGCGGTACTTCGCCGGACGTGACGAGGACACCGACTGGACGCTCCGCGAATGGGAACGAGTTTTGGACGACCTCGAGCGGGATCCTCTATCCACAGCCGATCGGCTGGATTGGTCGGCCAAGAGGGTCATGTACGAGCTATTCATCGAGTCGGAGGGTGTCTCCTGGCGAGACGACGTGCTCCACAGCTTGGACCTCGAGTATCACAACATCAACCCTGCTGTGAGCTTGCATGCAGCCCTGGAGCAGGACCAGCGCATGTATCGCGTTACGGATGAACTCGACGTAAGCAAAGCCATTCTGGAGCCTCCACCGAACACACGGGCCTACGGCCGTGGCGTCGTGGTCGCCGAGCTGCTAGACCAGGCCGATCTGAACTATGCCGTGGACTGGGACGGCGTCTTCGTCGAACCCGGCCATCATCTCGCCTTGCGGAATCCATTTCACCCGTACGCGAAGGAAGCCGAGCGGTTCGTGGCAGCCCTGAACAGCCCCTGGTTCCGCTATCGCCGTCCCAAGCGGAACGTCCGAGGCAAGCACGCCGACGCTTGACGGCAACGTGGTGTCGTTCATGTTCCTGACGCCTGCGGCACCCCCGCGTGGTTCCCCACAGGTACAATAGTGCATCTCGCTGATCGCCACCTGAAAGGGGAGACTTCCTCCCCGATCGGCGCAGCAAGGAAGGACACATGAGCGAGCGTACTGTCAAGATGCGAGGCACTCCCCTGCCCTTGCGTGGTCCTGAACTTCACGTCGGTGACCGCGCCCCGGACTTCTGCCTCATCCAGCGGGGACCCGAGGGTCTGCGGGAGATAACGTGGGAGGACTTCGAAGGCAAGAATGTCATCTTGAGCGTTGTTCCGTCGCTGGACACCCCTGTTTGCGAACGCCAGACAGTGCGGTTCAACGACGAGGTGATCAGTCTGCCCGCCAACGTAGAGGTTCTTACAGTTAGCATGGACCTGCCTTTCGCCCAAGCGCGCTTCTGCACTGAGAAAGGCACGCACCAGATACAGACGGCATCGGACCATCGGACTGCAGAGTTCGGAGAATCCTACGGCGTTCTTATCGAACCACTCCGGTTGCTGGCTCGTGCAGTCTTCTTGGTGGACACGAACCGACAGATCCGGTATGTGGAGTACGTGCCTGAGGTGACGGAACAACCGGACTACGACCGTATTCTCGCGGCCGTACGTGAGCTGTCCGACTAAGCGGAAGGATCGCTGATCACAGAGCTACTGAAATCTATGGGAGCGCAGCACCGTCAGGGTCTGGTCGTCGTGGCGGCGCTTTGCGCCATCTGCTACTTCTGGCGCCTCGGAACACCAGGTCTCTTTGACTTCAACGAAGGGCTATATGTCGAAGCGGCCCGGGAAATGGTTCTACGCGATGACTACGTGACGGGTCGCGTCAACGGAGTCCCATTCTACGACAAGCCACCTTTGGCCCTCTGGCAGACGGCCCTGCTTTTCCGTGTCTTCGGGTTCAGCGAATGGTGCGCCCGCCTACCGGTGGCGATCGCTGCCACGCTGACAACTTTACTAACGTTCTGGCTCGGCAGTAGGCTTGGGAGGCGCGTTGGCCTCCTCGCCGCTGCCGCGTTCAGCCTCAATCCGATCGTGCTCGGAACGGCGCGGCAGATGACGATGGACATTCACCAGACCTGGTGGGTGGCTGGCGCCCTCGTATCAGCTTGGCTGGCCATGCAGTCAGTTGGAAGGCGTGCGACTGCTTGGTGGATCGCGTTCTGGGCATGCTGTGGCTTGGGTTTCCTATCCAAGAGCTTCCCCGGTCTGCTGCCGGTGCCGGTCGTGTTAGTCTACGTCCTCTTGCGAAGCAAGTGGAAGCTCGGAAATGCCATTCGCTGCGCCCTCGAGATGCGCCCTGTTCTCGGGCTGGTGGTCTTGGTTGCGATTATCGCACCGTGGCACGTGCTCGCCTACCGCAAGGATGGCTCTTTCTTCGTTTACGAGTACTGGACACTCCACCACTTGGGCATCCTGCACGGCACCGAGTTCGGGCATGCCCGACCAGTCTGGTACTACCTGCCGGTGCTCCTCGGTGCGTTCTTTCCGTGGAGCCTCATGTTACCCTTGGCGCTGAGCAGGTCCAAGCGATCGGAATTCGCCGATCTACACGGCTTCGTCGTCTGTTGGGCCGCGACCGGTTTCATCTTGTTCAGCCTGATGAAATCCAAGCTGGTAAGCTACCTCCTGCCTATCTTCCCGGCCCTTGCACTGCTGACGGCCATTGCCATTGACCGTTCGCTGCAAGTCTGGGAGGCAACACACAGGCGTTCCCCCCTCTTGCTAGCCGGAATCACGACCGCCGCCGTCATTCAGCTCGCCGTTACAGGTTTCGGATGGTACTACCTCTACACACACGTCCATCGCTTGACAGATCCCGAGGCGCTCCAGCTCACGACACCCGCTATGATCACGTACGCGTACGTGGTACTGGCGCTGCTCGCCGTTGGCTTGGCCGTTTCTGCAGGCATGGCATGGATCCGGCCCCCAACGGGTGTTGCTGGTGTTGTCACGACGATGGTGCTATTCACAGTGTTGACCTGGGAAACAGGTCTTCCAGCCTATGATCGGGCAGTGAACCTGCCGCTGCGCCGAATTGCCGCTGCGGCCAGTACGCTTGGTCAGAACGGCGCTCCGCTTATCGTCCACATCGGACGCCCGCGACGACCGAGCTTGTTTTTCTATCTGCCGCGTCACCTCTTCATGGGTCCTTTACCAGCGGATCCTCGGAGGGGTTTCCTTCTGGAGTCCTGGGACCAGGAGCCGGTGCGGGACGCGATCGCAGCATCGGCTCGTGCCCACGTGATTGCGGACTCAGACCGGGGCAGAGAGACGCTCGACGGTCTGGGCATGGTGGAGGTGGTACAGCGCGCTGGCCGATGGTCCCTCTTCGCGGTCACTAGGACTGCACCGTGAGCACTTGGTGCGCCCGCGCGTGGCCGAGCGCTCTTCTCGCCGGACTGTGTGCACTCGCTTTCTGGGTACGCTTGGGAGCGCTCGACATCACGGATCTCGACGAGGGCCTCTACACCGAGGCGGCAAGGGAGATGGCTCTGACCGGCGACATCGTGACGCCGCGCGTGAACCACCGGCCGTTCTTCGAGAAGCCGCCTCTCCTCTACTGGCTCGGTGCACTCTCGATCCGAACCTTCGGCCGAACGGAGTTCGCCGCTCGGTTTCCGTCCGCACTGGCCGCGTCCTTGCTTGTGCTCCTCACGTCGTGGTTCGGCAGGCGCAGGCTTGGGCGTCTGCCAGGATTGCTTGCAGGAGCGTTTCTCGCTCTTGGACCTGTCATGGTAGGCGCAGGCCGTCTTGCCACCACGGATGCCCTGCTAGCGCTATGCGTTGCCGCGACCATTGTTTGCCTATTCGAGGCCCAACTCGCATCAGGTGCGCCACGTGTGAGCTGGGCCGTATCCTCCGCTATTGCAGCAGGCTGCGGAGCGCTTGCCAAGGGAGCACCGGGCATCGTCTTGCCTGTCCTCGTGCTCGCCCTGTGGTGGGTGTTCGTGAGGATACGGGCTGCTACCGATCCGACAAGGCAACATTCAGCGACGGTCCAGACACGTTCCGCCGAGTCCTTTGCCAGCCATGTCATCTTGATCACTTTATGCCTATCGTTAGTGCTGCTCGTCACTCTCCCCTGGCACCTAGCAGCATGGCATGCTAACGGTAGAGTGTTCGTACAGGAGTACATCATCCGGCAGCACCTACGACGCTTTCAGGGAGGTGATCAGAGCCATCGAGCGCCAGTGTGGTTCTTCATTCCGGGCTTCCTTCTCGGTTTCTTCCCTTGGAGCGTCTTGACGGCAGCAGCCCTCGTCGAGCGCTCGTCGCCCACATCCGGAAGCTCCGGCGCACGACAAACGCGAGCACCAGAGGAAGCGCCATCCAAGAGCGGCACCGACCCAAGCTTTGGCCACGGCTCTGAGTGCCTGGCCGACGCTGAAGCAAGAAGCCTTCTCAAGACGTGGTTCTGGGTGACGTTCTTGGTGTTCTCGGCGAGCGGATCCAAACTCATCAGCTACATCCTTCCTCTGTACCCTGCCGCTGCACTCCTTTCTGGTGACTACGTTGTCCGTCTCGGTCGATCATCATGCTCGCCGAAATGGCTAGTCATAGTGGCGAGTGCCGGTCTCAGTATCCTGGCCATTCTCTGGCTTGTTCTCATGCGGCCGGATCCCATTGTCGCGCTCGTGAACCGCTATGCCGACCGACACGTAGTCCTCAGCGACACGGTGCGCACGCTGCTTCGCCGGAGCGGCACCTCGCTCGCCCCTGCGCTTCTTGGCTTGCTAGCGGCTGTGGTGGCTTCCTGGGTGCGGAGACCTGTACACGCGGCAGCGATGGCTTTGGCTGGAATGGCGGTGTTCGTTGCCCTCGTCGTCCACCTGGGTGTTCCACTGCTCAACCGCCATGCCATTGGCTCGCTCCACGCACTCACGCGCCGTGGTGGACGGATGATCGCGGACAGAGGCATCCTCATCGTTGACATCAGCGCCCCTCGCCGGCCCAGCGTTCTTTACTACGTGCCTGACGACGCCATTCGCCATCAGCGGGTGCTCGAACCCAAGCGGGTCGCGGACCTCGACTACAACCGCTTGCTGGTGCAGGGGCCCGTGCTGATCCTTACTCGCAGCGCTAGACCCCCTGCTCTAGCCCGCTATGCAACATCGCCCGTGGACGTCAGGCCAGACTACGCGTTGTGGAGGGTTCACGGGCGCAGGTGACTAAGTAATCTCTTCGTATCGTTACCACTTGCTCGCATCCGCACGGAGGACCACCGACATGTTCGTTCCGGCATTGTTCGCTGCACTACCGACCGGCGTAGCTGACCTTCCCATGGGTTCCGCACCGGCAGCTCTGGCCACGCCGCACTTTCCGGACCGACTGCACGCCTTCGTCTGGCGGAACTGGCAGCTTGTCCCACCCGAGCGCATGGCTAGCGTCGTTGGCGCGCGCAGGGAGGACATCCTGCGCATGGGACACGCCATGGGACTCCAGGGACCGCCGCGCATCACTTCGGACCAGTGGCGGCGTTCGTACGTCACCATCATCAGGCGTAACTGGCACATCCTTCCCTACGAACAGCTCCTCGACCTACTCGGCTGGACGCCTGAGCAGATGGCCTTCACGTTGCGCGAGGACGACTTCCTGTTCGTGAAGCTCGGCAACTTGAAGCCTCGATGCGAGCCCTTGCGCTATACCAAGCCTGACGCATCAGTAGTGGCTGCAGAGAAGGCTATCGCTACCGTGGTTGCGCGCGAGTTTCGGCAGGGCGTTGGTTCGCTACGGCGTCCCCTCTTCCAGTTCGTGCGAGATCTCTCGGCACCTTACAAGGCACCACCCCAGAGGCAGATCCCCGTGACGCCGCGTTTCTGTTACTCCTACTTCGGCCTCTACGGTGATCCACTCGCCGATCCGCACAACGATCCCTACCCGAACGGCTACCTTGCGCGCCTTGCCGAAGCGGGAGTGGACGGCGTCTGGCTGCAGGCAGTTCTGTACAAACTGCATCCGTTCCCGTGGGACAGTAGATTGAGCGAAGGCTACCAGAACCGCCTCGCCAACCTCCGGCGGCTCGTGGCCAGGGCCAAACGGCATGGCATTCGGGTCTATCTTTACCTGAACGAGCCGCGAGCCATGCCACTTCGCTTCTACGAACAGCACCCGGAACTCAGAGGAGCAGTAGAAGGAGACCACGCATCGCTGTGCACAAGCGTTCCAGAGGTCCAGGCATATCTCAGGGACGCCATTGCTGCCATCGCTAGCGCCGTGCCGGATCTCGGCGGCTTCTTCACGATTACCATGTCCGAAAACCTGACGAACTGCTGGTCCCACCATGGGGCCAGTTCGTGCCCGCGATGTGCACAGAGACCTGGTGCAGAGGTCATCGCGGAGGTGAACCGCCTGTTCTACGACGGCATCCAGGCGGCAGGCGGCAAGCAGCAGCTCATCGTCTGGGACTGGGCCTGGCCGGACGACTGGGCCGAGTGTGCCATCCGTGCGCTTCCGCGAGGAGTGTCTTTCATGAGCGTCTCGGAATGGAGCCTGCCCATCCAGCGCGGGGGTGTCCCTGCCGTCGTCGGTGAGTACTCCATCAGCGCCGTCGGTCCAGGACCACGCGCCCAGCGTCACTGGGCCATCGCCAAGGACCATGGTCTTCGTGTCCTCGCGAAGATCCAGGCAGGCGCGACGTGGGAGATGTCCGCAGCGCCGTACATCCCGGCGGTCCGCTTGGTTGCAGAACATGCCAGGAACCTGCGTGAGTCAGGCGTTGACGGGGTGATGCTCGGTTGGACAGTGGGCGGCTATCCGAGTCCGAACCTGGAGGTTGTGCGGAATGTCCTGAGTGGGATGACAGTGGACGAGGCCATGAGCGCCGTAGCCGCGTCCAGATATGGCTCTTCCGTCGCTCCGGCCGTCGTCGAAGCCTGGAACTTGGCCAGTGATTCGTTCAGGGAGTTCCCATTCCATATCCAGACAGTCTACACCGGTCCCCAGCACGCGGGTCCCTCCAACCTGTTGTGGCTCGCTCCAACGGGATATCACGCCACAATGGTGGGCATACCGTACGATGACCTCGACAGCTGGCGATCTGTCTATCCTGCGGAAGTATTAATCCAGCAGATGCGCACAGTAGCAGAGGGCTTCCAGACGGCAGCGACGCGCCTACAGAGCCTTCTCGACGATGCCGGTTCGCGCCGGAGTGCACTGGAACTCGAGCTAGGCGTCTTGAGAACATGCGCTCTTCACTTCGGCAGCACAGCAGACCAAGCAGAATTCATCGCCCTTCGCAACGCGGCGGTTGGCGCAGTTGGCGATGAGAGAGCGAGGCTTCGCCAGCGCATGGCATCCCTCGCACGGACAGAGCTAGAGCGCGCCAAGACACTGTACGACCTGCAGATGGCTGACACGCGCATCGGGTTCGAAGCAACGAGTCACTACTACTATGTGCCCCTGGATCTTGCCGAGAAGGTGCTCAATTGCCTGGACGTCATTCGCACGCTGGAACGAGAGTGACTAGAGGGGTCGGACTTCAACTCGGATGCCGATCGTCCGGATGATGGCCGCCGCGCGTTGGCACTCCTCTGCGCTCCCATGGTGAACCACCGACTTACCGAGGTTGTGAATTTCCCACGTTTCCGTGCTGGCTTCCTGCAACGAGCAGCCGGTGGCTTTCATCAGTATGGCGATCACCTCGTCGAAGGTGTTGTAGTCGTTGTTGTAGACAATGACGATGTGTTCACCGGTCTCTGTCGTCGGTTCGGCTGTCTCCGTTGCAGGCTTGCTGGTCACTGACATCTTCATGGCATCCCGATGGTCGCTGAGCTGTGCAACGCCGTTCGACGGCTCCCGGAGACGATAATACCTCTCCCTGGGTCCTCATAGCCATACGGCGCTGCATCGTACGGCTATGACGCCGGATGAGAGCCGCCCTTCCGTCCGATGTCGGCCATGTGACCCCGGTTCCGGGAGACCTTGAGGCCGCCTCGACGCCCTATCTCCGCCATGTGCTCACGGTTTCTAGCAATGGCTTTTCCACCCTTGCGACCTATCTCCCGCATGTGTTCCCGGTTCGTAGCGATGCGCGCCCCACCCATGCGACCCGCTCGCGCATGCCCCTCTGGGTCGCCGTGCCATCCTCGTCCGCCCTTCTTGTCATACGACGCTGGTTTGTCTTCCATTGACAGCACCCTCCGGTATCATCCACAGGCGTCATCGAATGCCTACAGTTTATTTACGCTCGAGGCGCACTGCTATGCTTCCACCGGCGTTGACGTTCGGACGGTGCCGCGGCTATAATGACGTGTTCTGGCGCTTGGTCCCAATCGGCCAGGCGTGTGAGTACATTTGAGTTCGGCCCGGCAGGCATCGTGGCGATGTCGCTGTAGGTGGCTGGCCCGTTCAGGGATAGATCCCGAGGCAACCCACATTACGGGGACGGTCTGCACGGCCCTCAAGAGGATTGCGATATTGAAGAACATCCACTGGCGTCTGTTCATTCTCATTCTGCTTCTCGTCGCTGGTTCCACCTATGTTGCCGTAACCAAGCGGCCCCGTCTCGGTCTCGACATCCAGGGCGGAATGCGGGTCGTCCTTCGAGCGAAGAAGGAAGAGCTTCGGAGCGGGAAGTGGTCCGCAGACAATCTGGAGACGATTGCCGGCATTATCCGGAGTCGCGTGGATGCACTGGGGGTGGCCGAGCCTGTCATCTACACGAAGCCTGAGCAGGACCAGGTCGTCGTGGAGCTGCCGGGAATCCGCAATAAGCAGCAGGCGCTGGAAGCTATTCAGACCACTGCACGCCTCGAGTTCCGCTACGTCGAGGAACTCGAGCGTGACTGGCGACACGAGGCGGAGGAGATCAACGGGCGCGAGACGGGTTACGAGGTCATCACGGGTCCCAACGGCCCCATCTCGAAGGAAGAGCTGGAGGCCAAAGTCTTCAGCAAGCCCCCCGTTCTCGCCGGCGATGAGCTGGAGCCGAACTCGCGCGCAGAACTAGGGCCCGATGGTACGGTCATTCACTTCGAGTTCAAAGGACCCTCTAAACGGATCTTCGAGAATTTCACCCGATCGCACGTCGGAAAGAAGCTGGCCATATTCCTGGATAAGAAGCTCATCTCGGCACCAGTCATCGAAGAGCCGATCCCGGGAGTGGGCATCATCCGTGGTCACTTCACACCGGAACAGGCGCGGACATTGGCGAGCCAGCTCAATGCTGGTGCACTTCCCGTCCCACTGGAGCTGGAGCAACAGGAGAACCTGGAGGCCACCTTAGGACGGCAGGCCATGCACCAGACGTTCGTCGCCGGCATCATCGGGCTCGTTCTGGTGCTCCTCTTCATGGCCCTCTACTACAAGCTGCCTGGCCTGCTCGCCGACTTGGCCCTTATCCTCTATACACTTTTCACCTACTCGGTCTTTGTCGGTTCGCTATCGTGGCTCGGCTTTCCCGGCGTTACGCTTACCGTTCCGGGCATCGCTGGGTTCATCTTGTCCATCGGCATGGCCGTGGACGCAAACGTGCTCATCTTCGAGCGGCTCAAGGAAGAACGCCTTGCGGGGAAGTCCATTCGTGCAGCCATCGAGGCCGGCTTCAAGAGGGCTTTCACTGCAATCTTCGACTCGAACATGTGCACGATCATCACGTGTATCATCCTGTACTCCTTCGGTACAGGGCCAGTGCGTGGATTCGCCATCACGCTGGGCATCGGTGTGCTGATCTCCATGTTCACCGCTATCACGTGCTCCCGTACCTTCTTACTGATCCTTGCGTCCACGCCAATGGGTCAGAATGATCGGCTGTATCCTCTTCAGCACGGTCTCCATCCGAAGCTCAACGTCACCAAGAACATGAAGTTCTGGTTCGGGCTATCGGGCCTGCTCATCGTTCCGGGCCTCATCGCATGGCTCGGAATGGGTGGCATCAAATACAGCATCGAGTTCACCGGAGGAACCGAGGTTCTGGCCCAGTTCCAGCGCAAGCCGTCGGTTGAGGGCGTGGTTCGGACGGTACGGCAGGCCGGGTTCTCCGAAGCCCGCGTGGTGTTGGCGGAAGGCAATCGCGCGTTCATTACGACCAAGCGCCTCAACCCTAGTCAGCAGGAGCAAGTGAGAGCGGCTATAGAGCAGGCGGGTGGCAAGGTCGAGTCGGTGTCGTCAGTCAGCGGTGCCATCAGTCGCGAACTCCGCACCAACGCCCTGAAGGCACTCGCCTGGGCATCCGTCTTGATCGTGCTCTACCTTGCGTTCCGCTTCGCCATAGGCGGATTCCTAGAGGGGCTGAAGTTCGGCGTATGTGCCATCGCCGCTACGCTCCACGACGCCATGGTACTTTGGGGCACGATGGCGATTCTCGGTCTGCTATTGCACTGGCAGGTAGACAGCTTGTTCGTTACGGCACTGTTGACCGTCATCGGCTTCTCCACGCACGATACGATTGTCATCTTCGACCGAATCCGAGAGAACCTTCGCCACAAAGCCCGTGGCGAGACGTTCGCCGAGGTAACGGATCGGAGTATCGAACAGACCTTCTCCCGTTCTGTGAACACGTCCTTGACAGTCATCCTTACGCTTGTCGCCCTGCTCATCTGGGGCGGTCCGGTCATTCGCGTATTCGTGTCGGCACTGCTCATCGGTGTGGTCAGCGGCACGTATTCGTCCATCTTCAACGCCAGCCCCCTGCTGGTTCTCTGGCGTCATGCGGCCACTGCCGCCGCAGCCGTAGCTTCCCCTGCCCAGCGACCAGCGGTCCGGCAACCAGCAAACCCTCCACGTCCGAAACCGTCTGTTCCCGCGGTCCAGACCACCACCGGCGGGCAAGGAACGGGAGCGAACGCTGCCACACCCGCTGGCATGGAGAACGCTGCGGACCGGCGTCGGTCGCCAAGCGCCGGAGAGAAGGCCCGATCGAAGCGGCGCAAACGGCGCATGTGACATTGCTGGCACGGGTACCGCGCAGGACCGCCTGAACCGTGCAGACCGGTGCAACCGGCAGCCTGACCAGTGTGAGGACGCAACGCTGGCAGGCTGCCTTCGCATTCACCTCGCAAATGGAGGAAACCTTGACCGTAGAGAGCGGTGAATCGGAACGACCGAGACGACGATCTCCCTTGCGCTGGCTGCTGCCACTTCTGTTTGGTGCGGCCATGATCGCATTCGGCGCGCTGAATACCACACAGACGTACGTCTGGCCTTTCGGCAGAGCGGCACTTTACGTCGTACTGGTAATACCTTTCCTCTGCGGCATTATCGTGGGTTGGTGGCTCAGGTCCCGTATCCTAATCGTCAGAATCAGGAGCAAGCAACAACGGGGTCAGTCCGACGTATGATGGGTATGATGTACGTACGTCTATGTGTCCGGCTGTCACACCCACGTGTGGGAGATAGGCTTCCTGCATGGTGTGCAGCGGGGCATTGCGTCTCGCAAGGACTAGCATGACGATGCCCGCGTGCACAAGCCGATGGAACGTCACTCCCGAGCCTCCGGGGGTGTCGGACCTGCAGAAAGCCCTTGGATGCTCCCGGATTGTGGCACGTCTGCTCGTCCAGCGAGGCATCCAGACGGAATCTGATGCCCGCGCCTTTCTAGATCCCAGTTTCGACCGTCTTGCCAACCCCCTTCTCTTGCCCGATGCCTTACGGGCTGTCCGTCGAATCATGGTGGCTCTGGACCGGCGCGAGCGGATATATGTGTACGGTGACTACGATGCTGATGGCATAACGGCTGCGGCGCTGTGGACACGATTGCTGGAGCGTTTGGGCGGAGATGTGCAGAGCCATGTGCCACACCGGCGTCGCGATGGCTATGACCTGCGCGACCGTGTTGTCGAAGCTGCCCATGAAGCCGGCGCCCGACTGATCATCACCGCAGACTGCGGCATCCAGAGGCACCAAGAGGTGATGGCGGCACGCCGGTGCGGCATAGACGTCATCATCACGGATCACCACGAGGTTGGCAACACCCTGCCCGACGCCATCGCTGTCGTGAACCCACACCGTTCGGACTGTGCCTACCCATTCCGCGATCTTGCCGGTGTCGGAGTCTCATATCGCCTTGCAGAGGCATTGGTCCAGGCCATCGGCCTGCCCGTCACGAAGTATCGGAACGCCTTCGTCGAGCTCGCTGCCATAGGTACCGTGACGGACATTATGCCTCTCGTCGGGGACAACCGGGTGTTCGTCAAGGCCGGGTTGCGGGAGATGAGCGAGTCCCGTCGCAAAGGTATACGTGCGCTTCTGCAACAGACGGGCATTACAGGGCGACCGGTCACGAGCCAGGATATTGGCTTCGTCATCGGCCCCCGCTTGAATGCTGTCGGTCGCGTGGACGATCCGCGGAAAGCCCTCGATCTCCTCCTCAGTCAGGCAGAAGACGAGGCCACCGACCTTGCCACGCAGCTCGAGCAGGCGAACCAGAGTCGGCGCGATGAGGAACAACGCATCCTTGCCATGGCAATCGAGGACATTGCGAAGCTTGTCTTGGATGACTACCCGTGTCTAGTACTGGACGCGGCCGAGTGGCATGCCGGAGTCATCGGCGTGGTTGCGAACCGTCTCGTGGAGCGCTACGGCCGTCCGGCAGTTCTCATCGCGCGGGATGAGGAGACTGGTGTTGCGCGAGGTTCTGCCCGTAGCATCCCCTCCTTCAACATGCATGATGCCCTTCTCGCCTGTTCAGAGCATCTCGTGGAGTTCGGCGGCCACTCTCACGCAGCGGGGTTCACCATCGCCTGCGATAAGGTCCCCTCCTTCCGTAGAGAGCTGATCGCCTACGCGCGTGATCGTCTGCGTCCCGAAGATCTTCGTCCGACCGTCGAGGTCGATGCCGAGTTGCCGCCGAGCGCCGTGAATTTGACCCTCCTGTCGGAGTTGTCGCTTCTCGAACCCTGGGGACACGACAATGAGGAGCCCCTCTTCTCGGCTTTCGGCGTACGCGTCATCGAAGCGCGTCGCATTGGGCGCAACAGGTCCCATCTGAGATTGCGGCTCGCCGACGGGAGCGGCAGACCTGCCGAGGGCGTCATGTGGTGCGGTGGCGACTGGGCGGACGTCCTCCCTATCGGAGCTACCGTGGATGTATGCTACAAGGCAAGACTCAACCGCTTCAATGGCCAGGAGATGCCGCAGCTCCTCGTTGTGGAGATGCGGCCGGCACAGTGAGAGTAGACAATGAGCGAATCGAACGTAGATGAGATCAGGCGCTCCTTCGAGGAACTGCTTGCACTGCGGCAACAGGACTCTCGCGACACCAACGTAGCCCTGCTCACATCCGCTTACGAGACCGCTTGTGCCGCTCATACGGGCCAGACCCGCGATGATGGCAAGCCGTATGTCACTCATTCCATTGCCGTGGCCCGCATCCTGGTGGAACTGGGTGTGGATGATGTGGCCATCGCTGCAGGTCTGCTCCATGACGTTGTGGAAGACACGCCTGTCACGCTCGATGAGATACGCACCACCTTCGGAGATGAGATTGCCACCATTGTGGACGGTGTCTCGAAGCTCGAGGATCCCACGGAACAGGTATTCGCTGACCGCAAGGCCATGCCGGACGACACTCGAGCCGTACTCCGGGGACAGGAAACGCGCCGGGAACTCGTCAAGCGTGCAGAAAACCTCCACCGATTGCTCCTTGCGATGTCGGGAGAACCGCGCATCGTTATCGTCAAGCTGGCTGACCGCCTCCACAACATGCGCACGCTTGGAGCGCTGGAACGCCCAGATCGGCTTCGTATCGCCGAGGAGACGCTGGCGCTCTTCGCGCCGTTAGCCCACCGTGTCGGCATGGCTCGCGTCAAGGCAGAGCTGGAGGATCTAGCATTTGCGACACTGTGCCCAGACGAGTACCGCAGACTTGCACGGCTCGTGGACCAAACGCGAGCAGAGCGTCAGAGCGAGGTCGAGGAGGCCATCGCCGTGCTCACTGCGCGCCTGGAGGAAGAGGGTGTGCACAATGCGACGGTCCTTGGCCGGCCAAAGCACCTGTACAGCATCTACAGGAAAATGGAGACCCAGCAACTCCCCTTCGATGAGATCTACGACCTGATCGCTCTACGGATCATTGTTTACACAAAACAGCAGTGCTACGTAGCGCTGGGCGTTGTGTCGAACCTGTGGCAACCCATGCCTGGCATGTTCGCCGACTACATCGCCCAGCCCAAGCCTAACGGCTATCAGTCTCTTCATACGAAAGTCATTGGCCCCCGAGGCAAACCCCTCGAAATCCAGATCCGCACATGGGCCATGCATCGCACGGCGGAGTTCGGCATTGCCGCCCATTGGGCCTACAAGGAGCAGGGTGACGGAGCGATTCCCGACCGCACGATACCCAAGTCGCTTGCCGAGAGTCTGCGCCGCATTCTAGAGCCTAGCACTGAGCGCACTGCCGTTTCCTTCCTCACCGAAGTCCTCAACGACTTCTCCACTGAGCAAATCTTCGTATTCACACCGAAGCGGGACGTGATGGACCTGCCGAAGGGATCCACACCCATTGACTTCGCCTACCGTGTCCACTCGGACGTGGGCAACCATGCTGTGGGAGCGATAGTCAACGGCAGGATGGTGCCGTTGACGCACGAGCTCCAGAGCGGCGATATCGTGGAGATCATCACCCGCAAGTCCGGTGCGCCCAGTCGGGATTGGCTTGCGGTTGTCAAGACATCGGATGCGCGCGCCAAGATCCGATCCTACTTCCGCAAACAGGCCGAGGCGGAATGTGCCGACAGAGGCCGGAGTGCGCTCCTCGAAGAAGCCAAGAGACGCAAGATCCCCCTGAAGCTTGTCCGCGACGAGGCTGTACGAGAAATCGCGCCCACCTTCAATCGCAATTCCGAGAGCGAAGTCTATGCGTCCATCGGCCACGGACTGGTGGATCCGGTGACGGTGCTGAATCGACTCCCGGCAGTGAAGGCATTGCACCAGGAGCAAGCCGTCGCGGAGGCCACGCGACCCGTGCCCTCCGTTCGCGATCTTACGGGAGTGCCGTACCGACGAGCTCGATGCTGCCTGCCTCTTCCTGGAGACGCTGTGCGCGCTTACGTCTCACGTGGCCAAGGATACTCCCTGCACAGGGCCGATTGCCCGAACCTCAAGCGGCTGGAGGAGCAAGATCCTGAGCGTGTCGTGACCCAAGAGTATCCTATGAAGCCGAACCAGACACTGACGACACCCATACGGGTACTCGTTGCAGACCGATACGCCATTCTCCAGGAGGTGGCCATGCAGATCAGTGGCACACGCACCTTCATTGATGGCGTACGATCGCAGAGCCATCGCGACAAGACAGCGACGCTGGACTTCAAGGTCGCATTGAGGGACGTGCAGCATCTGGCTGACGTCACAGCGGCGATCCAGCGCGTCCCCGATGTCATCTCCGTCGAGCGGCTCTGGTCGCTGTGGTGAGCCCATGCGAGCTGTGATACAGAGGGTCACAACGGCATCCGTCACGGTTGACAGTGTCTTGGTGGGCGAGATTGGCCTCGGTCTAGCAGTCCTGCTCGGCATACACCGTGACGATGCCCACTCAGACGCATCGTACATTGCCGACAAGATCGTCGGCTTGCGCATCTTCGCCGACGCCGAGGGTAAGATGAATCGGTCCGTCATGGATGTGGGCGGCAGCGCGCTGATCATCTCCCAGTTCACGCTGTACGGCGACGTCCGCCGCGGAAGGAGACCAAGTTTCATCGAGGCAGCACCACCAGAAGTAGCGATACCGCTGTATGAGTCCGTATGCGAACTCGTGGAGAATGCCGGCGTGCCGGTGCAACGAGGCGTGTTTGGCGCCATGATGAAGGTCTCTCTCGTGAACGACGGGCCTGTGACGATCCAGCTCGATAGCCGGAAGCTCTATTGAGACCGAATGGGGCGCCATGATACGTTCGAACAGGCGTAGCTAGTGGCAAACGAGACGACATACGACCGCTGCAACGGCTCCGGACGACGCGCCGGAGCTAAACGCACGCGACATCCTGGCGCTTCGTGGTTCCAGCGAGCAGAGGTGCTTCGCAGAAGCGGCTCCGCGCAGGAGGCGCTCGAAGCCTATCAGCGCGCCGTCGAGCTTGCTCCGGATGACGCATACTACCGTTGCAGATTCGCCGAGACGCTCCAGGAGCTGGGGCACGTGGAGCGTGCCGCAGCGCAGATGACCATCGCGTGCGATATCGAACCTGATAATCCGTACTACTGTTTCCGGCTGGCTGATCTCCATGCGGCCTGCGGACGGTCTGCCTCTGCTATCCGGTGTCTCCTACGTGCGACGGACCTGGCGCCGGATGACGCGTTCTATCGTGTTCGGCTAGGAAGCCTATATCTTCAGGTAGGCAGAGTGCAGGACGCGGCAGAAGCTTTTCGCACGGCGATTGCCCTGGCACCGAACAACCCGTCCTATCATTGTCTTCTGGCCGATGTATGCGTGAGGTTGGGAGCGGATCGGCTGGCGCTGGAGCATTACCGTCGGGCCGGATTGTTAGGAGACTACGACGCAGCTCTTGTGGCTCGGGTTCGCCGTCTCATGCCCTTGTGATGCGCAGGCCTGGAACTCACAGCTCCCCCATACAGTAGGATAATCGGTGGCCCATGTGGGCTAGACACGGCTTCGCCGTGAGAAAGGAAGGGGACCATGTTCACGAAGATACTCCTTGCTTCCGATGGGTCGGACTACGCTCTGAGGGCAGCTCGAGCAGCAGCGGAATTGGCCAAGTCGTTGGGTGCCAGCGTCACGGTCCTCCACGTCTTTACGATGCCGACGACGCAGATGGCAATCCCTGGCTCGCCAGGTGTCGAGATGGAACCGGGTGCCCTCAACACGTACATCGAGCAGGTTCAGGATGCTGTAGCGAAGCGCACGGGACGGGTCCTGGACGAGGCTGGCGTTCCCTACACGACCCTCTTGGAGGCTGGTCACCCTGCGGAGGTCATCATCCGAATCGCCGAGGACGACGGCTACGATCTCATTGTCATGGGCAGCCGGGGTATGAGCGAGATCAAGTCGTTCCTACTCGGAAGCGTATCGGACAAGGTGTCGCATCACGCCCATTGCCCCGTGC
Organism: Chthonomonadales bacterium; assembly: GCA_037443035.1. Taxonomy (GTDB): domain Bacteria; phylum Armatimonadota; class Chthonomonadetes; order Chthonomonadales; family CAJBBX01; genus JABWBA01. Next base: position 34,696 of record JBBIPC010000020.1, on the reverse strand, counting down.
TGATTGTCAAGTAGATAACCGGCTGTAAGTCACAGAGTCAGAGGAAGCTGCTGGGTCATCCCAGTGTCGGCGGCACGCTTTCCGGCCTCCAAGATCTCCTGCGCATCTCTACTGACCTCCATGGAGCAGAAACCTTCGGGCTTCTCCCCCGTCTCGAGGCAATGGAGGAGATACTCCGGTCCGCTCCTACGTGGCGCCTGTGTCGGCGGTGGTTCTAGAACCACCTCCTTACCGTCATTCTGCACGATGACCTTGTGGCCCGATACGGCAATGCTGCCCAGTGTACCGTAAGCGACCGGGTTGCTGGTCGCATAACCCACCCTCTGCGTCCAGCTCGCTTCCGCCACACCGAAAGCATGTGTGTACTTCATGAGAATGATGGCGTTGTCGTCGGGCACCGGGTAGTCTTTGACAAACACCCCCCGGAAGCCCGTGACCTCCTCCGGCAGTCCCAGGAACCGAGCGCACATGTTGGCCGAGTAGCAGCAGTAGTCCATGAGTGCTCCTGCCCCGTTCTTGCTCTCATCGTATAGCCACGACCAGAAGTACTCTGTGCAACCGATTTCCTTTGGTCCGTTGTGAGCGCTCCTCTGTTTGAAGTAGAACAGACGACCAATGTCACCAGCAAGTATGCGCCGCTCCATCTCTTGTATGGCAGGCGACCATGCCGTAGGCCAGTTGATCATCAGAAGCGTGCCTGCGGCCTTGACCGCGCGCACCATCCTTTCGGCCTGTTCCAGAGATGCGCTCATGGGTTTCTCGCTGATGACATGGATGCCCCGCGCGGCGCATGTTTCCACGATGTCTGCAGCTGTGCTGTTCTCTGAGGCGGCCTGGACGATGTCCAGGTCCTCTTGCTCGACCATTTCCTGCCACGAGGCGTAGAGGCGGCTTACCCCGTACTCCGCCGCAATGCGCTCTCGCAGCTCGAGGTTCGGATCTCCTGCCGCGACAATCTCCACGTTCGACAACGACGTCCAGTGGTTCAGTTCGCCCCACACATGGTCATGAACCATCATGGCGACACCGACACGGTACTTTCGACTCATAGCACGCCTCCTGAACCCACGCACAGAACGCGCGTGGTACGTTCCTCATCTTCTCCAACTTCCCGCCGTCACATGCGCATTCCTGCCACAGAGTCTGCGACTCCACAGGTCGCGCCCCGGCGTTGCAGGATGTACCACAGGCGCTGCAGAATACCCTTACGGTACGGTACGAGGAATGAGCTCTGTAGACTTTGTAAAGATCGCGGCGCTCGGCAGCACCGAAGAGTTTCGAGAGGCTCTGGCAGCGCTCTCCATTGCACTGCCCTGCGATGATGCCATCCACGCGGCTCCCATCTCCCCGCTGGCACGTCCAGCAACGGTACTGGGCCGCCAGGTCGGCAACCGCTTCTGCGTGCAGCCGATGGAAGGCTGGGACGGCACGCCGGATGGCCGACCTACGGAGAAGACCTTTCGGCGATGGACGCGATTCGGTACGAGTGGAGCGAAGCTTATCTGGGGCGGCGAGGCTGTCGCGGTTCGCCACGACGGCCGGGCGAACCCGTGCCAATTGTTGCTCACGCACGAGACAAAGGGAGACATCGCGCGTCTGCGCGAGACGCTTGTCAACGCCCATCATCGTACGTTCGGTACAGCCGATGATCTGCTGGTGGGCTTGCAGCTTACCCATTCCGGTCGTTTCGCCCGCCCTAATCGGTGGGACCAGCCTGAACCGGTACTCGTGTATCATCACCCGCTGCTCGACAAGCGGGTCGGTGTCAACGAAGACTACCCACTGCTGTCCGACGGCGCAGTGCACCAGCTAGTCGAGGACTTTGTCCAGGCCGCACGCCTGGCATACGAGTGCGGGTTCGATTTCGTGGACATCAAACAGTGCCATGGGTATCTCGGCCATGAGTTCCTGAGCGCCCACACTCGCAAGGGCAGCTACGGCGGTCCCCTGGAGAATCGGGCGCGATTCTTCCGTGAGGTGGTGGAGGGCATTCGATCGGAGGTACCAGGTCTCGGAATCGCTACGCGCGTGAGTGTGTTCGACACTGTGCCGTACCGGCCCGATCCCGACAGGGCCGCACCTGGCAAGCTGGGACCGGGCATACCCGAGTCCTACTGCGATTGGGTGCCGTATCTCTATGCGTTTGGTGTAGATCCCGAGCAGCCGACCGAAATGGCCTTGCAGGAGCCGCTCGAGTACGTGTCTCTGCTGCGTACTATGGGAGTCACCATGCTCAATGTCACCGCGGGAAGCCCGTACTACAGCCATCACATCCAGCGTCCTGCCCTCTACCCTCCTTCCGATGGGTACCAGCCGCCCGAGGATCCATTGATCGGGGTAGCACGTCTCCTGTATGTAACGCACCTGGTCAAGGAACGAAACCCTGACTTCGTCGTCGTCGGGACTGGCTATACGTACCTGCAGGAGTTTCTGCCTAACGTGGCTCAGGCCACGATTCGCGAAGGGTGGGTAGATTTCGTTGGCCTGGGACGGATCGTGCTGTCCTATCCGGAGCTTCCGCGCGACGTGCTCGGGGGTCGGCCGTTGAACCGCAAGCAGATATGCCGCACATTCAGCGACTGCACGAACGCCCCGCGAGCCGGCCTCGCTTCTGGCTGCTATCCCCTCGACCCCTACTACAGAACAGGTCCTATGGCGGAGAAGCTGCGGCAGGCCAAAGATGCCTTGCGGAAGCGCCTCGGCGGGTAGACTCTAGCGGTTCCGTTCCCGTCCTACGAATAGCGGGCGCGTCCAGATCGTGGAGCCCGATCTGCCACAAATGGCGCCTGCCATCGTCTAAGGTACTGGGGAACCGAACGCAACGTCATCGCCCCGTTGCCGTGCGACGTTGACCTGTTCACAAGGAGGAATATATGCGAACAACAATGGCGGTCGTCGCCGTGCTCGTATGCCTTATCAGCCTGGAGCCGGCTAACGCTGCCGTACCAACGGACATAAGAGCCTACGTCTGCCAGAAACTCGACGACTTCACCGCTACCGGCGTCGTCGTCAGCTCCAACCAACGTGAGCTCGAGAAGATCAACAAGGACTTCGGCTTTCTCTACCGGTTCAGCAAAGTCCTCATGCGTTACAAAGAACCTAACAAGGTGCGCATCGAGGGGTCGGTGGAAGGTACAAAGGGCGTCTACATCGTGAACGGGTCCGTGCAGATTGTGTCCGTACCCAAGATCCGGCTGAACACGCGGAGGGACTTCGGCAAGTCTCCTGGCAAACGCAAGTCGCTGGTGGACGTCGGGCTCATCTCCGACTACTACCTGACCTATACGAACTTCCGATTCCTACGCGAGGGAGTGGTGGATGGCACACCCGTAGGAGTCTTCGAGATGACCTACAAGGATCGGGACGAGGACAGTTCGCGACATATCTTCTACATCGATCCCGTAACCAAAGTCATACGCAAGCGAGACTCCTACAGGCAGGACGGGACATTCCAAGCGGTGTACTACTACAGAGACGTCTTGCAGGTTGCTCCGGGTATCTGGTTCCCCACACGTATCGAAGTGCAGAACGCCGACCGGAAGCTGGCGGGCGTGACCCGATATGAGAATATCAAAGTCAACACGGGCCTTGCAGATGCCCTCTTCCAGTAGCCTGGCGGCCGCAGTGCTGCCGCACATCGCAGGCTGCAGCACAGGCAATGGTGCGTCGGGCGCTGGCGCGTGGAGCCTGCGTCGCCCCTCGTACTTCAGCCAGCGCCACCCAATAAAGAGGTATGCCACATGGCCGCATCTGTTGTGACTTTCGGCGAGATCATGGGCCGAATTGCCCCTCACGGGCTTCTGCGGTGGACCCAGGCCCTGCCGGGATCTGTAGACCTCACCTTCGGGGGTGGAGAGGCGAATGTGGCAGTCTCGCTCGCTGTCCTTGGGGCCGATCCCGTCTTCGTCACGGCCTTGCCACGTAATCCCATCGCAGACGCCTGCGTCCGCTTCCTCCAGAGCCTTGGTGTAGACACATCGCGCATTGTGCGGACGGAAGAGGGACGGCTCGGTCTGTACTTTCTCGAGGCCGGAGCGAACCAAAGGCCCAGCGTCGTCACCTACGACAGGGGTCATTCGAGTCTCGCGCTAGCACCCCCTGAAGCATACAGTTGGAGCTCCATACTCCAGGATCGGGCATGGTTTCATGTGACCGGAATCACTCCAGCGCTCAGCCGCAACGCTGCCGATGCGACACTGGCCGCTGTCAAGACGGCCAAGGCGAAGGGACTAATCGTCAGTTGCGATCTCAACTTCCGCAGGAAGCTGTGGACCTGGCATGCGGGCGTTCCAGCGCGAGAGCTTGCAGAGCGAACGATGCGAAATATCCTCCCCTACGTGGATGTTGTCATTGCCAACGAGGAAGACGCGGAGATGGTGCTCGGTATCAAGGCAAGCGGAACCGACGTCGCCGTAGGCCGCTTGAACCCGGAAGCCTACGCGGTCGTCGCCCGTGAGATCGTCCGGCAGTTCCCAAACGTTTCACGCGTCGCGATCACCTTGCGGGAAAGCATCTCCGCCACGCACAACAACTGGGGTGGCATGCTCTACGATGCCAAGACGGACACGGCATTCTTCGCACCTACCGATGGCGACGGCAATTATGCGCCGTACGAGATCCGGAGCATCGTGGACCGAGTCGGTGCTGGCGACGCTTTCTGTGCTGGTTTGATCTACGCATCCCTGACCGCAGAGTTATCCGACCCTCCACGGATTGCCTCGTTCGCTGCGGCTGCGGGCTGCTGGAAGCACTCCGTTCAAGGAGATATGAACCTGGCCAGTAGAAGCGAGATCGAAGCCCTCATGAAGGGCCAGGCATCCGGCAGGGTACAGCGTTAGGGGAACCCTGCATGTTACGCTCCGAGGTCGCTGCCAGGATAGAGAAAACGGGCCTTATCGCGGTCGTGCGCGCTGAGTCCGACGAGCAGGCCCTGCGTATCGCCGAAGCGTGCCAGGCAGGAGGTGCGGCTGCCATCGAGATCACGTTCACCGTGCCAGGAGCAGTTCGTGCTATCGAGGTGCTGGCACGTAGGTTCCCACCTGACGAGATACTCATCGGCGCCGGCACAGTCCTGGACCCAGAGACTGCTCGCGCGGCCATCCTGGCAGGGGCCCATTTCATCGTATCGCCTTGCATGAGCGCGAAGACGGTCCGTCTGTGCCACCGATACGGCGTTCTGTGTATGCCTGGCGCCATGACGGTGCGCGAGATCCTGGAGGCCATCGAGCTAGGCGCCGAGTTGGTGAAAGTCTTTCCTGGTGAAGTGCTCGGACCCGCGTTCGTGAAGGCTGTGCGTGGCCCACTACCTCATGCCCGGCTAGTTCCCACGGGCGGCGTCTCACTCAACAATGTTGGCGAGTGGATCAGGGCCGGCAGTGTGGCCGTCGGTGTGGGCGGGAGTCTCACAGCCGGTGCTCGAACCGGTGACTTCGAGGCAGTCACGGAAATGACCAAGCGCTTTGTGGAGGCCATCACTGGAGCAAGGTCATAGGGCCGAGTCTCGCTGGTCGTTTCTTCGAGTACGCGAGCTTCCGGCGGCTGCGTTGCTGCTCGCCACTCTGACGTGTCTGTTGACTACGACCCCCGCGTTCCGCACTCCCGACAATCTGGCTGTCGTGGCTCAGGACGCCGGCATTCTTGGCATCATGGCATGCGGTGAAGCCCTCGTTATCCTGACGGCAGGTATTGACTTGTCCATCGGCTCGACTCTGGCAATGTCGGCTTGCGTAGCCGGCAGCGCCATGATGCGCGGACTTACCTGGCCTGTGGCTGGCGTGCTGGGTCTTCTGGTCGGCTACCTCGGCGGAACGCTCAACGGAGCGCTGGTCACCTACCGCCGACTGCCACCCATTATTGTGACCCTTGCCACTCTCCTGCTCTACCGCGGACTGACCAACGTCGCCACCGGCGCCGCGCCGTACAATCTTCTACCGGAAAGTTTCAAACAGATCGGGCGTGGCTTCGTGCCCCTTGGTGCTCTCCTTCTCATCTCCGTCGCACTCTGGGTGACGCTTGGATACACGCGGTTCGGCCGACACGTCATGGCCGTAGGCGGCAGCGCCTCGGCTGCACGACTCTCGGGAGTTGCCGTTCCTTCGATCTCGCGACGGGTGTATGCGCTCGCGGGACTGCTGACAGCATGCGCAGGGTTACTACTGGCTGCAGCGAACGGCAATGCCCAGTGGACGCTTGCGGACGGATGGGAGCTGGATGTCATCGCAGCGGTAGTCATCGGCGGCGTCAGGCTCACTGGCGGCGAAGGCAGCATGCTGGGCGCCGCCCTCGGAGCGATGATCATCGTCATTCTCCGCAACGCCCTTTTCCTATCAGGAGTGCCTGTCGAACAATACGGTCTTATCACGGGCGCTGTGATCGTCGTTGCCGCCTTGACGGAGCAGTGGCGCAGGCGCGTGGAGCGACAATCATGAGGCACTCTCTGCCCACCGAGACTGGAGTGGCATTTGTCGTAGCGGCTGCGTACGCCTGGCTTGCCGCCGTGTTTCCCTCGCTCAGATCTGGCTCAGGCATTGCCGTGGTACTGACGAATACGGCTGAGATTGGCATTCTGGCTGCTGGGATGACCCTGGTCATCGCCACAGGCGGCATAGATGTGTCGGTGGGCTCCATCGCGGGCGTTTGCGCCATCGTATTCGCAAAACTCATGGTAATAGGTGGTCTCGGCATATCCACTGCGGTAGCTGCGTGCCTGACGGTGGGAGTGATCTGCGGCACGATCAACGGCCTACTCGTTGCCAGGTTCAAGTTGCCGCCGATTGTAGCCACGCTGGCTATGTTCGCGGCGGGACGTGCTGGTGCGTACGTACTCAGCGCTGGCGAAAGTATCTCTGGGCTGCCCAGCGTGCTCATCTCGTTCGGGTACGGCAGCTTCCTAGGCATTCCCCATCCGGCCTGGGTAGCACTCCTGGCACTCTGCGCATGTGGTACGGTGCTGCGGTACACCGCCTTCGGACGCGGTCTTCTGGCTATCGGAGGGGGACGTGAGGCAGCGTTTCTTAGCGGCCAACCGGTGGCTCATATCGAGGCTCTTGCGTACGTCGTCAACGGACTGCTTGCTGCTCTGGCCGCGATCATTATCGTGGCACGTGGCGCTACGGCAATCCCTGATGCTGGTCGATTTTCCGAGATGACCGCGATCACGGCTGTGGTCATGGGCGGCACACCCGTGCAGGGTGGAAAGGCTACAATGATAGGCACTGCTCTAGGGGTTCTTGCTATCGGCTTGATCACGAACGGGGTCAGGGCCTACGGCAAGGGAGACATCTGGGTCTTGCTGGTGCTTGGTCTGGGATTGCTGCTATCGGTCGAAGTGGACCGATGGCGTTCTCAGGAAAGGAGAAGGACTACATGAATCGACTCGCGCGCGTGGCAGCATTGCTCGGCCTGGCCGCAGCACTCCTTCCCTGGACGGCTTCCTGTTCGAAGGAGGCAGCCAAGACGGAGGCTCGGCGTATTGCATTCGTCTTCAAGGTGGATGGCCTCCTCTACAGCGAGGTCTGCAAGCGTGGTGCACAGCAGGCAGCCAGGGAGCTCGGTATTCGCGTGGATTACCTGGCTCCGGACAAGGCCGAGGTCGGCAAGCAGATCGCGATCATGGAACAGCTCATCGCGGAGAAAGCAGATGCCATCGTCGTATCTCCCAATGATGCCGAGGCCATCGTTCCTGTGATCAAGAAAGCAATGGATGCGGGCGTGAAGGTCTTTACATGGGATTCGGATGCTCCAAAGTCCCAACGCATCTTCTACGTGGCTGCGGCCGATGACGTCAAGATTGGCGTGGACATCGCCGAAGCCCTCGCCAAGGACATTGGGGGCAAGGGCAAGGTGCAGATCGTCAGTGGGGGCAGAGGGGCGGCGAATCTGAACCTGCATGTTCAGGGCATGGAGCAGGGCTTCGCCAAGTATCCAGGCATTCTGCTGGTGAAGCCCTATATCTACAACGACGACGACAATCAGAAGGCTCGGACCATGGCCGTGGCCGCACTGCAGAAGGACCCTGATATCGTCGGTTTCGCCTGCGCAAACTCGCCTAGCGCGCCCGCCGTAGGAGAGGCCATTACGAGCCTTGGAAAGATCGGTAAGGTCAAGGTCTGGGGCTTGGCTCTTCCCTCCGAGACGCGTCAGTACCTCAAGTCCGGGGCCGTCTCAGGTCTCATGCTGTGGGATCCCGCCAAACTGACCTACTATGCCGCCAAAGCCGTCAACGACTACTTGGATGGTAAGCAGCCTGAGGACGGAGCAGAGGTCGAGGGTATCGGCAAGATAAGCTACAAGAATGGCACAGTGCTCATCCCGGGCGTTACGATCACCAAGGAGAACGTGGACCAGTTCGATTTCTAGACCATGGAGCTGACTGGAGCTGGACGCGCCCCTAGAGCCATCCCAGCTCCAGCTTCGCTTCCTCGCTCATCCTGTCGGGTGTCCAGGGCGGGTCCCAAACGATCTCGACCTTCACGTCCTTCACGCCTCGCACGCCCCGCACTTTCTGCTCCACTTCCAGGGGCAGTGTGACGGCCACTGGGCATCCTGGGGCCGTGAGGGTCATCTCGATGTGCACAGAGCCGTCGTCCCTCACCTCGATTCCGTATACCAGGCCCATATCATAGATGCTGACAGGGATTTCCGGATCGTAGATGGTCTTCAGCGTCTCGATGATATCGGACTCGATCATGAGCCTGCTAACGGTATTCATGCAACGGTCCTTCCGTCCGGCCTATTCGGTGGATACCGGCTGACGCTCGCGCTTGATTGCAGCGATAAGTGTATGCCATGCAAGACTGGCACACTTTACGCGAGCGGGAAATTCGCACACTCCAGCGAATGCCGCGAGCTTGCCCATTCTCTCGATGTCCGGCAGCGATTCCGGACTGTCCGTTACCATGTGATGGAAGTCGCGGAACAGATCTTCTGCCTCGGCAAGGGTCTTCCCCTTTACCGCCTCCGTCATGAGAGAGGCCGATGCCTTCGAAATAGCGCAGCCAGCGCCCTGGAAGGCAACATCACGAATGCGGTCGCCATCCATGCGAATGTACACCGTGATCTGGTCGCCGCACAGCGGATTGTGACCGATTGCCTGGCTGTCCGCGTCCTCGAGGATGCGAAAGTTCCGTGGTGACCTGTTGTGGTCGAGGATGATCTCCTGGTAAAGCTCGCTCAGTTCCGACATATCCGAGTACTTGCCTCCGCAGACGCCTGCGTCCTAGCCGAACACATCGTACACGCGCTTTAGGCCTGTGACGAGGGCGTCCACATCTTCGCAAGTATTGTAGACCGCGAAGGACGCGCGGGCGGTGGCTGGAACTCCTAACCTGGCCATCAGAGGCATGGCACAGTGATGACCGGTGCGTATTGCAATGCCCTGGAGATCCAGAATCGTACCGATATCGTGTGGATGTGCGGTGTCCATGACGAAGGAGATAATGCCAGACTTAGCGGGCGCGCTACCGAGTATTCTGAGATCCGAGTATTCCCTCAGCCGCTCTGTGGCATATGCCAGCAGTCCGTGTTCATGAGCCTCGATAGCGTCCAAGCCAACCGACGAGAGGTAGTCCAAAGCAACTGCCAGACCGACCGCGCCCGCTATGTGGGGCGTGCCAGCCTCGAAACGAGCCGGGACATCGTTGTAGGTCGTCTTCTCGAAACTCACGGTACGGATCATGTCGCCGCCACCCTGGTAGGGCGGCATTCGGTCCAGAACGTCTAGTCGCCCGTACAGCGCGCCTATCCCCGTCGGTCCGAGCGCCTTGTGGCCCGAGAACACATAGAACTCACAGCCGATCTCTTGCACATTGACATGCATGTGGCCAGCGGCCTGAGCGCCATCCACGAGAACCGCAGCACCCACTTCGTGAGCCTTCCGAACGATCTCGGAGACGGGATTCACAGTACCCAGGGCGTTGGAGATGTGCGCCACAGCTACGATGGCCGTCCGCTCCGACAACAAGGCCCCGAAAGCCCCCATGTCCAGTTGTCCATCATCGGTGATCGGAACCACGCGCAGCCGGGCGCAAGTCCGTTCGCATGCCATTTGCCACGGCACGATGTTGGCATGGTGTTCCATCTCCGTAATCAGGACCTCGCGATCTGGTCCGAGCACCAAGGAACCGTACGAGTGAGCAACGAGGTTGATGGCTTCGGTGGCGCCCCGCACGAAGACGATTTCCCTATCGTCAGCAGCATGCAGGAACCGGCGCACGGTATGGCGTGCCTGCTCATAGCCATCGGTCGCACGCTGGCTCAGGACGTGGACCCCTCGATGGATATTCGCATTGTCAGTGGTGTAATAGCGCTGAATGGCCTCCAGTACTGCTGTAGGCTTTTGGGTCGTGGCCGCGTTATCGAGGTACACAAGCGGTCTACCATGGACCCGTTGCGACAGTATCGGGAAGTCCTGACGTATCGCCGCAACGTCAAACGCTGTCCCTTGCGTCCGATCCAGCGCTTCCACACTCATGCCAACCACTCCTCAGCCCCGGAAACCATCGCCAAGGATGATGGCCGAGGAAGCCGCTCCAACAGAATGCCCTCGACGTCGCCCCGGACCCGGCTCAGAGTCATACGGTCCACGATCTCGCTGGCGAAAGCGTGAACGAGAACGCTCCGCGCATCGTCCGTGGTGAAGCCGCGACTTCGTAGGTAGAACATGGCGTCCGCATCCAACTGACCCACAGTAGCCCCATGGGTGCAGCGGACGTCGTCTGCGAAGATCTCGAGCTGGGGTTTCGTATCCACGCGCGCTCCTTCCGAGAGGAGCAACGTCTGATTACTCTGCTTGGCATCGGTCTTCTGGGCATCCGGCCTCACGTACACCTTGCCATTGAAAACCCCGTGAGCCCGCCCATCGAGAATGCCCTTATAGAGCTCGTGGCTCTCGCAATGGGCCACTGCATGGTCAATGACGGTGTGGTTGTCCATCAACTGGCGCCCACGCCCGATGTACAGACCGTTCAGGGTGCAGCACCCTCCCTCCCCGTGCAGGACTACACCGAGGTCGTGGCGTGCGATACTGCCACCCGTCTGAACCACAAAGGACGTGTAGCGGGAATCGCGATCCAGCGCCACGGCAGTTCTCGCCGTGTGGTAAGCCGTCAGCGGCTCATGCTGCAACCGGTAATGCTCCACGATCGCGTTCGCCCCGATGGCAACCTCTGTGACGGCGTTCGTCCAGTGTGCGCTCTCGGTCGCCCCTGAGTAGACCTCGACGATGGTCAGAGAGCTGTTCGATTCTGTCACTACGAGAACGCGTGGAGACAGCACAGCGGGCTTTTCAGACGACGCACTTCCCACATGATGAATGACTAACGGCGCTTCTACCACTACGCCGGATGACACGTAAACGAACACCCCGTCTTCGTGCAGCGCGGTGTTCAGGGAAGTGAGACTTGGACCATCGGAAGCGAGTGCGCCAAGATACGCTGCCACCAGATCCGGGCGTGACTCGACGGCAGTCCTGAGGCAACACAAGACGACTCCGGTTGGTAATCGGTCCAGACTCCTGTGATCCCCTGCGTACCGTCCGTTTGCGAGGACGATTCGCATAGGCGAGAGGTCCGTCAGCAGTTGCGCAGGGACAGTCTCGATGGACCCTCCCCCATCGGCTAACGCAAAGGGCGTCTCGGCTATCGGCCCCACTGGCGTGAACCGCCACTCTTCATCCGAAGGAAGCGGGAATCCGAGATCGCCGAATCGATCCATGGCTGCTTCGCGCAGCTCCACCATCCACGGTGGCTCCTGCGACACTCGTCGTCGGACCTCCATGAAGAGTTGCTGATAGTGCGGCGGGTGCAGGGCTGGTTGGTGCGTTCTGTTAGCCATGGTTAGCTCCCGCAAAGCCAGCCAGCGCCGGTTCCTCCAGCCAGCCGTAGCCCTTCTCTTCTAGCTCCAGCGCAAGCTCTTTTCCTCCGGACCGGACAATGCGGCCATCCGAAAGCACATGCACGAAGTCCGGAACGATGTAGTTCAGAAGGCGCTGGTAATGCGTGACTACGATGATGGCGCGCTCGGGCGTCCGCAGAGCGTTGACACCGTTTGCGACGATCCGCAGCGCATCGATATCCAGACCGGAGTCGGTCTCGTCGAGGATGGCTAGTCGCGGTTGGAGGACGGCCATCTGCAGGATCTCGTTTCGCTTCTTCTCGCCTCCCGAGAATCCCTCGTTGACAGGCCGATTCAGCAACGCGGGGTCCATGTCCAGAGCCTTCATGCGCGCTCGCACCATCGCCATGAACTCCATGGCATCTAGTTCCGGCTCGCCGCGAGCTTTCCGCTGGGCATTCAATGCCGCTTTCAGAAAGTAAGTGTTGTTGACTCCGGGGATCTCGATGGGATACTGGAACGCCAAGAAGATGCCTTCCCACGCGCGCTCCTCCGGTTCGAGCTCCAGGAGGTTCTTTCCCTCGTAGAGAACCTCGCCACCCGTGACCTCGTACTCCGGATGCCCGGCCAGAACTCGCGCAAGGGTGCTCTTTCCCGAGCCGTTCGGCCCCATGATGGCGTGGACTTCGCCCGCGTTGACCTTCAACGTAATACCATGCAGGATTTCGGTGCCCCCTGCTGTGGCCCGCAGATCTCTTATCTCAAGCATTCTTTGTCATCCATCCTGTTTGTCACGTATGATTCGCTGCGGCAGGCTCTCGACCGCGCACATCCTGCGAGGTCGCTATCCCACGCTACCCTCTAGGCTGATGCTCAGCAGTTTCTGCGCCTCTACTGCGAACTCCATGGGCAGCTCGCGGAAGACCTCCTTGCAGAAGCCGTTGACGATCATGTTCACCGCGTCCTCCGTCGGGATTCCCCGCTGCCGACAGTAGAAGATCTGGTCCTCGCCAATCTTCGATGTGCTCGCTTCGTGCTCTACCTGACCCGTGGGGTTGCGCACATCGATGTACGGCATGGTGTGCGCGCCGCACTTGTCACCGATGAGCAGCGAATCGCACTGCGAATAGTTCCGAGCATTCTCGGCGCCCGGATTCACCTTGACGAGGCCGCGATACGTGTTCTGGCCGCGACCGGCAGAGATACCCTTCGAGACGATGGTGCTGCGCGTGTTGCGGCCAATGTGGACCATCTTGGTGCCGGTATCTGCCTGCTGGTAGTTGTTGGTCACCGCAACGGAGTAGAACTCGCCGACGGAATTCTCGCCGATGAGCAGGCAGCCCGGATACTTCCATGTGATAGCGGAGCCCGTCTCCACCTGAGTCCACGTGATCTTGGAGTTGTCGCCGAGGCACTTCCCCCGCTTCGTGACGAAGTTGTAGATGCCGCCGCGCCCTTCCTTGTCGCCTGGGTACCAGTTCTGGACGGTCGAGTACTTGATGGTGGCGTTCTCGAGCGCAACTAACTCCACAACGGCTGCGTGCAGTTGGTTCTCGTCCCGCATGGGTGCGGTGCAGCCCTCCAGATAGCTCACATACGACCCAGCGTCGGCGATGATCAGCGTCCGTTCGAACTGACCCGTGTTCTTGGCGTTAATCCTGAAATACGTAGACAACTCCATGGGGCAGCGCACTCCCTTGGGGACGTAACAGAACGATCCATCGCTGAATACCGCGGAGTTCAGCGCTGCGAAGAAGTTGTCTGAGTATGGAACGACGCTGCCGAGATACTGCCGGACAAGCTCCGGATGCTCTCGCACGGCCTCGGAGAACGAGCAGAAGATGATGCCGAGTTCCGCCAGCTTTTCTTTGAACGTTGTCGCCACAGAAACGCTGTCGAAAACGGCGTCCACGGCCACTCCTGCCAGCAGCTTCTGCTCTTCCAGCGGTATCCCCAGGCGGTCGAAAGTTCGGCGAAGCTCAGGATCCACCTCATCCAGGCTCTTGGGCGCGTTCTTCAGAGACTTCGGAGCGGCGAAGTAAATGATGTCCTGGTAATCGATCGGGGGATAATGGACATTGTGCCAAGTTGGCTCCACCATGGTCTGCCACTTGCGAAAAGCCTTGAGCCGCCATTCCAGGAGCCATTCTGGTTCGCCTTTGCGCCGAGAGATCTCGCGGACGATGTCCTCGTTCAGTCCCTTCGGCAGGGTGTCCGCCTCTATGTCCGTGCTCCAGCCGTGCTTGTACTCCTGCGTAGCCAGGGCTTCGATAGTATCTGTTGTAGCGCTCATTGTTTGCCCCCGACGCCAATCTCGCCAATCCTAACAACCGGGGTGTCGGCTCCATGTGCCAGCTCGCTTAGCGGTATGGCGTCCAGCATGTCGTATACTCGGGCGCTGATGCGCTCGAGAGGTCTTCGGATGGTGCAATGCACCTCTTGTTCGCAGCAGTTGTCCGTGTTACGCAGACACTGGGCCAGTGCGGGAGCCCCCTCCACGGCCTCGAGGACCGCGCCCACCGTAATGTCGTCGGCAGGCCGGGCCAGGGCATAGCCGCCAGTGGGTCCTGGGGTCGATACCAGCAGGCCGGACTTAGCGAGACGTTGCAGTATCTTCGCGAGCAGCTCGGTGGGAATACCGTGGTGCTCTGCAATCTCGCGAGCCCGTACCGCTCCCCCATGCTGCCTCGCTGCAAGGTAGGCAAGCGCCAGCAATGCGTAATCCGTCTTCTTGGTCAACCCGAGCATGGATGCCCCGTACTCCCGTCTCCGACCGTTTAAATCTCCGACTAATCCGGTCGGATACAGGATACCATACGGGACGGATTGCGAGAGGGTTCCTTATTGGGGACAAGCAGCCAGCCTTCCCAGCAGTGCGGAGAGTCTGGCCCCTGTTCAGCCCAGTGTCGCGTCGATCAGCGTAATCGACAACGCTTCAAGAGACCTGGTGCACTGCTACTGTGCGCAGCCGCTAACCACCCATCCCGATGAGGTCTTGGAGATGCGGATCGCCCTTCCTACCTCCCCGGCCAGCTCGGCTCCAGGTCCCATGTTGAGTTGTAGGTTATCTGCGTCTCGCCCGTGCCGTCCAGGTTGATCACGAATATCTCGCTGGTCCTGCCGGTATCTTGGCGCTCGGTGCTGAACGCGACGCGCCGGCCGTCCACGGATACGGTGGGCTCCCAGTTAGGTCCGGCTGCGTTCGTGATGCGCATCACATTCGTGCCGTCGGCGTCCATTGGGGTTCGCCGTCCCGGTAGTTGTTGTTCGTCAGGCGCAACGCCCGTCCCGTCGGCGTTCATGACATATATCTCGTCGTTGCCGTCGCGATAGGTCTCGGAGACGATGCGGCCAGGGACCAACTCGCGCTCCACAGCCTCCGCACGCGAGGCATGCTCCGAGAACGCCAGCCGCGAGCGTAGCGCGCGCGAGCCGGTGTGTACTCAGCCTTGCATGGGTGCTCATACTCACTCAGTCCTTGTGTCAGGGCAGCCGCCGACACTCCGTCTGCGGCCGGTCTACTGATGCGCATTACACGGCGAAACTCCCTCTCCGTCAAGCAAGTTGGCGACGTAGCCACGTGGCCTACGCCAACTCCGCGGATCGCAGGTGCCTGCCCAGCCGACGCCGAAAAGCTTGTCAGTAACGCGCTACGGAGGTCTTGCCATGTTCATACCTGTCGTGTTGCCGCCGGTCGGCTCTGCAGTCGACGTCGCTCCCTGGGCCATTCCGTTGCCGCAAGGATTGGGACTGCGATGGACCGATCCGCGCGAGATACATCGTGTCGTAGTCCTGTTCCGGGGCAATGCGCCGCGAGGCATACGGCTCCAGTACTGGAGCAGCCGGTGGCCCGAGCAGCGCCTGCCGCGCGACCGCGAGCCCGGCGGAGGCGACGTGGGGTGGTGGGAACTGGGCAACTGGTACACGGGCGAATGGCGCGACGCCGATGCGGATGTGTACGCCAACGACAACGAGGCGACGATCACCTTCCGGCCGGTGAACCGCAAGGAGTTTCCGCGCCTGCGCGGCTTCCCGGCGACGTGGCGGTTCACGCACCAGGTTCGCGTTGTTCTTCCGTATGGCTCTCCGCAGGTCGAACGCATCTCCGCCTACACCGGGTCTGTCTGGGCTGCGAGATCTATCCGCATCGTCTGGTCCCGACGACCGGCGAGCATGCCGAAGCTCGAGGCGTTCAACGGCTACGTCACGGCGGCCTGCATGACCGATTCCGGCTGCGAGGCCAACCTCCTCGTGGCCACCAATCCCGACCCCAACTCCTTCGATCGAACCCTGTTGACCATCGGCTGGGCGCGCAGGCGGTTCACGGTGAAGGTGTCAGACCTCGCTGACAGGCCGGTAGTCGTGCCGTCATTGGGCGTTGCGGTCACGGAAGGCGGCGACCGGCGGACGTATGCGGCCCTTCTGAGGTCGGTGGTGCGCCCCGGCACGACGCTCTACGACCGCGTTGCAGCCATGCGTGAGCAGACGTGGCAAGCGGCGTGGCAGGGAATGCCGCCTAAGAAGTCGGATATCGTCTTTCCTATGGGGCTGGACGGCGGCCGCCAGCGCTTCCTGCTCCATCCGAACAGCTCCATCGAGTACCGCATCCAGAACCACTTCATCGGCGTGCGGCCCGGAAAGGACACCGAGCCGCTCGCTGCGGACGGGGATCGCGTCACCATCGGGTTTGGCATGCCCGACAGGCCCACCCATCGCACCATCGAGGAAGGCTGCCTGCCCATTTGCATCACGCAATGGCAGCAGGGCGCCATTCGCTACGAGCAGGTCGCCTTTGTCACCACCATAGATGGGACCGATCCGGCCAGGACGCCGGACGGCGATGCAACGGCGGTCTGTATGGTGCGCCTGTCGGCCACCAACACGGGGCCTTCTCCGGAGCGTGCGTCGCTGCCGGTTCGATGCGAGCAAGGCAAGCTCGACATAGACCTGCTCGGGACTCTCACACAAGCGGGACGGTTCCGAGGCCAGCTGATCACAGACACGCTGCCCAATCTCGATGAGCATGGTCCCGTTTGGTCGTGGGAGCTGGAGCCCGGCCAGACGCGCGAGATCACGGTGAAGCTGCCGTTCGTCACCGCTCTGAACGATAGCGATCGCGCTCGGCTGGACCGGCTGGACTTCGAGAAGGAGCGCAGTGCCGTCGCCGCCTATTGGCGAACACGCATGGATGCCGGCATGAAGCTCATTACCCCCGAGCCCATGCTCAACGACTTCCATCGGGCGCACCTCGGCCACTTGCTGATAAACTGCGAGAAGGAGCCCAACGCTAACCGACGGTTCGCGCGCGTGGGCTCGTTCCACTACGCCGCGTTCGGCAACGAATCGTGCATGATGGTGACCGACCTGGACCGCCGCGGCCATCACAGGGAAGCCGAGGAATGCTTGGAGGCATGGCTTCACTATCAGGGAACGGTCGGACTGCCCGGCGACTTCTCCACCAACGAAGGCGTGCTTTACGGCGCAGGCGGCTACGAGCACGGTGGCTACAATCAGCATCACGGGTGGATTCTCTGGTGCCTCGTAGAACACTACCGCTTCACGCGCGACGAGCGATGGCTCCGACATGCCTTGCCCGGCATCCTGAAGGGGGCCGACTGGATCATCGGTCAGCGCAAGCGGACGCTGAAGCGGAACGACATCGCGAAGGGGCTTCTCCCCGCCGGTAGTCTCGAGGACATTGGCGACTGGTGGCCGTGGCTGTCCACCAACTGCTACACATGGCGCGGGCTCGACGCCGCGGCGTGGGCGTTGGAGCAGGCTAGACATGCCCAGGCCACTCGAGTAAGGAAGGAAGCCGACGATTACCGCAAGGCTATAGTCCGCGCTTTTACCCGTGCGGCTGAACTCACGCCCGTCGTGCGGCTTCGGGACGGCCGTTCGGTGCGGAAGTTCCCCAGTCACCCCTACCTACGCGGCCGTGCGTTCGGCTGGATCTGCGAGACGCTGGAGGGCGCCATCCACCTGCTCATTACGCGCGTGCTCGATCCCAAGTGCGACGCGGCTCGCGAGATCATGGAGGACTACGAGGACAACCTGTTCCTCTCCAATCAGTACGGCTACACCGTGCCCGATTTCGAGAGGCAGTGGTTCGGGCTGGGCGGCATGTCCATGCAGTCATGCCTGTTGCTCGATGCCGAACCGTACCTGTACCGCGACGATGTGAACCAAGCGCTTCGGGCCATCTTCAATGCCATGGCTGTGGGGTATTTCCCCGACGTTCGGATGATTACTGAGCATGTGCTGCCCGACTATGGGAGCTGGCGCGGCGACCACTACAAGAGCTCCGACGAGGCCAATGCGGCGGGATGGCTCCGCTACCTGTTCGTGCGTGAGGAAGGCGAGGAACTGCTGGTCGGTCAGGCGATCCCGCGCGAGTGGCTGGCTCCGGGTAAGGAATGCGGCGTCGAGCGTGCCGCCACGCACTTCGGACCCGTGAGCGTCCGTTACGCGGCGGCCGCCAACAGCGTGACAGCGACCATCGAGGGACCCAGGCGTAACCCGCCGAAGCGCATTCGCGTCCGGTTTCGATTGCCCGAGGGTGCCACGGCCGTAATGGTGAGGGTGAACGACAAGCCTGTACAAATGGACACCGCCGGATGGGTGATCTTGCCGGGCGATATCGGGCGGGCCGTTGTGGAGGTTCGCCTACGGTAGGCCGGTTTGGCATGTGTCCCGACCATGGCTTCGTTGGAGATGCAGTGGGGGCATTCCGGGAATGGCCCCTACATCCAACGTCATCGCGCACATTGGTGTATGGGCGTGTCAGCCGGACGGCGTCCGTAGGTTCGCGGAGGTTCTCATTGCGTTCCGGTTGGCACGCCCTCGATGGCTATCGGTGGCGAGCGAACGCCAACGAGAAATCCTCTTCGCTGGGTGAGGGAATCCGTGCCGCGGAATCGTCTATCTGTACTGGGTAGGCGCAGATCCGGCATGCGCATCGCGGGCCGCTTCAGCCGCGGCGATGCGACGAAATACGTCCGTTCCGGCGTATCTGGCGACAGCATCGCCAGCGGTTTCTGGCACGATTGACCCTGGAGGCCATGATGAGAATCACAACGATGTTTGCCATTCTGGGAGCGTCTATCGCAATCGGCACTTTCGGAGTGACGCTCTGGGCTCGTGGTTTCTCGCAGAGCCCTCCTCCGCAGACGCCCGAGGAGAAAGCTCTTGCCACCGCCAAAGCGTTCATCGAGAAGGCGGCCGTGCCCGTCCAGCCGACCGCCGAAGTTCGGGTCCAGCGTCGGTCCTACGAGGTGCTCGGCGAGCGGCCGTGGGTAGTGACCTGGGGCTTGGGCAACCAAGCGACAGTCGAGGTGCACGAGACCGGTGGCTATGTTGTCATGTTCACCAACAACTGGCGCATCATGCAGCAGGTCAAGCGACTGGACCGCACCGGACGCTCGATTTTCCGCAATGAGGACGAGGCGAAGGCGTTCGTACTCAGGCTCGCCAAAGCCCTTGATGTGCCCGAGAAGGCACGGCTCGATGGCTTCTGGTTCTACGGCGACGACACGCCCGGTCGTGGCGACGCGAACAAAGCCGGTACGGCTTGTGCCTCGTTTCGCCTCGATGCCCACGGGTACCCCTTTGTAACACCCGGCGGTCCCGGAGCAATCATCGAGGTAGACCCACAGGACGGTGTGCTCGTGCGGTACTGGGCGTCGTATGATCATGTAGTGATGCCCGACGCGCCGGCTCCGCCGAAACTCTCGAAGAGTGAAGCCGAGAAGCTTGCCACACCACTCTACCTGAAGCATCGCAGACCGCTCTTCCGCAGTGCGGACGCGCCGACCAACGCTAAGCTCGGATAGGTTGTTCCGAACCCGTCTTACGGCAGCGGCTATTCATGGAGCACGGTCCGCCCAGAACGGGTCCGTCTGGCGTGGGTGGTGTACTTCGGAACCGATGCGGTGTTCATTGACCCGTACAACGGCTCGGTTTTGGGCGGCCTTGAGACGGAGGGCGCCACCAAGGCGCGGGTCGGCGGCGTGGATGGGCGGACTGGCCCCGTGCGCCGTCGGGAATAGTCGCGTAGCCGAGCAAGTACGTTCGTGACGGCAATCGCTGTATTTCGATGGACGATGCGTTCGCCGGCCGTAACATGTCGCAGACGCCGCAGCGAATGACGTAGCGCAGCCGGCCCGGCTGCACCACGCTTGCAGGCCGGAGGCCTGCGCTACATTTCATTTCTCGGCTGGACGGGTACCATGGCTGCGACTCCGCGGAGGTGACGGCGTGGCTAACCCTTATTCGGCGGTTGTCGCATTTGCTGTGGTAGGCGGTCTCATGGGGGCCATGAGCCTGTCGGCCTCTGATGGTCCGCGCGATCCCTTGCGCTTACCGAACGGCGAACCTCTTACGTGCATCTACTACTTCCCGCATTGGTGGGAACCCTGGAAGAGCGATGATGAGGCCGTTCGAGCGGACCTGAAGCGACTCCGCGCCATGGGCTTCAACACGCTTCTGCTGGACCACGAGTGGAGCCAGGCCATAGACGGTAACTGGAAGTGGCTCGACCGGTCCCATCGGCTCGCAAAGGAAGCGGGCATGGCCATCGTGCCGTGGCTCAGCCCCAAGACCTGGTCCGACATCGCGCCCGGCCGCCGACATGAGCTCGCGAGGCAGTGGTTAGGCGTGGATGTCCGCTACAGCAAGCATCAGGATGGAACGCCCGCGGCTCCGATCATCTGGGACCCGGCAGTGCATGTCGCAGGCGTCAAGTACGCCCTGATGTACCTCGACCGGTATGCCGATCAGGCCCTGCTAAGACTGCAGTGGAGAGGCAAGGAGCGTCCGGTGATCAGCCTCAGCGTCGAGTCCGCTTGGGATGGCGGGTTCGACGACGAGAGTAACGAGAAGTTCCGAGCCTGGTGCCGCCGTAAGTACCGCTCGCTTGTTGCACTGAATCGCGCGTGGGGCACCCGCCTTCGCCGATGGGCGGAAATCGACCCGTGCGACACCTCTACCTTCGACTACAAAGCCCACATCGCGGGCAAGGCATCATATCGGCAAGCCGTCGAAGACCATGTCCTGTTCCGCTCCGAGACCATACGCGATGTCTTGCGGTCCATCGGCAAGGAGGTCCGCCGCTCGCATCCCGACGTGCTGCTCATGGCCGAGTACCCCTATCAGTACGAGGCGGAGCACCCTCACGCAAGGGCGTATCGCATCCAGTACGGCGCCGATCCCATTTCCTGCGACTGGGCGGACATCGTGTTGCTCCGGGCCACGGGACCGCTCAGCGCGGCCGAGATCGCCGCCCTGGAACGGCATCGCAAGCGCACCGGACAACGGTTCATCCTGACGTATCGAACATACTCGGACTGGGACCTGTCGCCGGCTTCAGATGCGTTCGCTCGTTCGGTCGAGACCTACGCCGGCCAGGCGGCTCGACAGGGTGACGGCTTCGGCTTCTACAGCTGGAACGAGATGGTGGACACGCACGTCGCCTACTCACCTGCGATGCCTGCCAGCGAGCAGCATGGCTGGACGGCGGAACGTGCAGAGCGAGCCACCGGTTTGCTTGCGGCTATGGTAACAAGGTACCGCCAGACTGTCAGATAGCCCGCGGGGCGCTGCATACGCTGCATACCGGCTGCAGTTCCCTCGTACGTAGGAGTTTGTCCGCTGGTTGACGAATAATGCGTCAAGCTTGCGTGGCTTAGGGAGCAGGGCATGGGTGGTATGAGATACATGACGATGGCGGTGGTCGCCTCCGTCTTGGTGCTTGGCGCCAGCTCATGTGGACGGCGCGAGACGTCTCGCGAAGGGGTGTTAGACGTGGCGCTATTCAAGGGCGGCTACGGTATTGACTTCTTCGAGAAAGCCGCCCGCGAGTACGAGGCGCAGCACCCCGGCGTCAAGATCAAGGTCTGGGGAAATCCGCGTGTCTGGGAGCAGCTCCGACCGCTCTTTGTCGCGGGCAACCCGCCTGACCTGACCTACCCAGGTTGGGGAATGGATCATTGGCCTCTGGTCTACGAGAATCAGATCGTTCCATGGGATGAGTATCTGGCCGAGCCGCCATACGAGGGCCAAGGCAAGTGGGGCGACACATTCGAACCGTCCTTGCTGAAGCTGGGAGAGTACAAGGGAAAGCACTGGATGCTTCCCTACTTCTTTAGCATGAACGGCTGGTGGTACGACAAAGTGCTGTTCGCGAGACACGGTTGGAAGCCGCCGCGAACATGGAGCGAACTGCTCAGCCTCTGTGCGAAGATCAAAGCCGCTGGCATTGCGCCAATCACCTACCAGGGCAAGTACCCCTATTACGCCCTCGCTGGGTTCGTATACCCGTGGGCTATCAGCCACGGCGGCATCGAGGTGTTCGACGACTGCCAGAACCTCGTGCCCGGTGCGTGGAAGTCTCCCTCGATGCTGCAAGCTGCGCGCATGGTGAAGCGCCTCATGGACTTGGGATACTTCCAGAATGGCGCCAACGGTATGAGCCACACGGAAGCACAGATGGAGTTCATCACGGGCCGCGCGGCCATGATTCCCTGCGGAACATGGCTTCACTCGGAGATGCGCGAGCAGCTTCCTCCGCCCGGCAAGTTCGAAATGGCCTTCTTCCTACCTCCAATACTCGACGACGGCAAGGGAGATCCTACTGCCATCTCCATAGGCATCGAGCCATGGGTCATACCGGCAAACGGCAAGAACCGGCGTATCGCCGTAGACTTCTACAAGTATCTGACCTCCGTCAAGAAAGCCCGCCAGTTTGTCGAAGAGAAGGGCACTCTGATGTCCGTGCGAGGTAGTGAGACGGCCAGGAAGCCGCCTTACCTTGAGTCACCTGCGAACGCATTCAAGAATGCGAAGACGGTGTACTCCGCCGACTACATCCAGTGGTATCCCGCACTGGGCAAGGCTGCGCAAGATGCCATGGCCGCTCTGATGACAGGAGAAGCCACGCCGGAGCAGTTCGTGGACAGGCTAGAGCGAGCCGCGGAGCAGGTGCGCCAGGACCCCAACATACCCAAGCACAGAGTCGAAAGGTGAGAGCCACCCGCGCTCGTGGGGTTTTCATTGCTTCCTTCGTGGCTCCTGCTGTCGCGTTGTACGGCCTATTCGTCATTGTGCCCGTAATGGAGGCCTTCGCCTACTCCCTCTTCCGCTGGCGCGGGATATCTGCACACAAGGACTTCGTAGGACTGGAGAACTTCCATCGTCTGCTCGAGGACCCAGTTTTCGATCAGGCATTGATGCACAACCTGGTCTTTCTGCTCGTGGGTGGTTCAGTCATCCTAGCGCTCGGCTTGGCCATCGCCCATGCCGTGCACGGCACTGGCGGGTGGGCACGCGCCATGCGCGGTGTCTATCTCTTTCCCCAGATCATCTCCGGCGTGGTGGTCGCCGTCCTCTGGATGTTCATCTACAATCCTTCGTTCGGCGTATTGAACGGTCTGCTGAAGTCGCTCCGACTCGAACGGCTTGCGATAGACTGGCTGGGAACGCCGGATACTGCGCTCTGGGCGGTTGTTGTGACATTCGTCTGGCACGGTGTTGGTTTCTACATCATGCTCTTCTCGGCCGGTCTCCGGACCATACCCCTGGAAGTCTATGAGGCAGCAGTGCTGGACGGCGCAGAAGGACTCTATCGATTCCGCACGGTGACCCTGCCCATGCTCTGGGCGGTGCTCAGGGTGGCTACTGTGTATGTGACCATTGGCGCGATGAATGTCTTCGCGCTGGTTTTCTTGATGACGACCGGAGGTCCCGACAGGCGCACCGAAACGATGCTTACGTACCTCTACGAGCAAGCGTTCAAGAATAGCGAGTTCGGGTACGCGACAGCCCTGGCTGTTGCGAACTTCGTTCTCGTCATGGCGCTCAGCGGTCTTGTCCTAGGCGTGCTTCGTCGCGATCCTCAGGAGGCCGCATGAGCCCCGACCCTCCGCAGCCTGTTGGGCACAAGTCCTTCGTAGTGTGCATCTGGCGGCTGCTTGTGCTGTTCGGACTGGCCCTTTTCGCGGCCTCCGTCGTGTTGCCTTTGGTGTGGGTGCTGGTAACATCCCTCAAGAGCAGTCCGGAGATCTTCGCTTCGCCGTGGAGCCTGCCTGCCGCCATCCGATGGGAGAACTATCGGCGTGCATGGACCGAGGCTGGTATTGCGCGGTGCTTTGCCAACAGCGTCATCGTCACCGTGGCTACGCTGGCCATCTTGTTGCCCACCGGGGCCATGACCGCTTACGTGCTGGCACGCTACCCATTCCGCGGTTCGAGGCTGCTGTTCGCGGCCTTCCTTGGCGGCATGATGTTCCCCATTTTCCTTGCGATTGTGCCGCTGTTTCTCCTACTACGCGACCTGGGGCTTCTCGACACTCTCAGCGGGCTTACGCTCGTCTATGTGGCCTATTCCCTGCCATTCACAGTATTCGTCATGACCGGCTTCTTTCAAACCCTCCCCCACGAGCTCCTCGAAGCGGCCATGATAGACGGCTGCAGCCACACCGCAGCGTTCTGGAGAGTGATGTTGCCACTCACTCGACCGGGCCTGTTGGTTGTGGGCATCTTCAATGCCATCGGACTATGGAACGAGTACCCGCTAGCCCTGGTGATCGTGGCGAGCGACGAAATACGCACGCTGCCACTGGGGATTGCGAACCTGATGATGGTGGAACATTATCAGAGCGACTGGGGCGCGCTCTTTGCGGGTCTTGTTATCGTCATGGCACCGGTACTGGCTATCTACTGGGTTTTCCGCGACCGCATCCATGACACGATGGTCGTGGGTGCACTGAAAGGATGAGTTTCCGCATCACTAGACACAGAGCGCTAGGTCAACAGCGAACAACAAGGGGCGGCTTGCGCCGCCCCAGCTTTCGACCGTTGCCTCGGTGCTCCGACTACTCTCCCCGCTTCCCGAGGCGGTGGTCCAGCACGACCACGTGTTCGCCTGCCATCTTCAGGAGCGCCAGGATGTCACTCGCCGTCTTCTCCTCCTCGACCTGTTCGGTAATGAACCACTGTAGCATGATCTGCGTCGCGTAGTCGTTCTCTTTGGCGGCCAGGGAGTAGAGATCGTTGATCGCTGCCGTTATCTTCTGCTCGTGTTTCAGCACCGCCTTGAAAACGTCCACAGGCGTGCCGAACTCCACCGGCGGCTGCTCGATGGCCTGAAGAGATACCGTGCCTCCTCGATCGAGGATGAACTCGTAGATCTTCATGCCATGCCCCCACTCCTCCTGCGCTTGCACTTTCAGCCATGTCGCGAACCCAGGCAGATTCTGAGTCTCGCAGTAGGCAGCCATAGCTAGGTAGAGATAGGATGAGGCAAACTCTTTCTGGATCTGGCCGTTGAGGGCCTCCTGCATGGTCTTGCTAAGCATCTGTTCCTCCATTCTTAGCGTTGTGGGCTCCTGCATCGAGGATCGGTGATGGTCAGCGCCCCTGCTTGACGATCACGTCATCCACGCCCATGAGATAGCCGCGCGACTCGCCGTTCTTATCTACGGCCTTGAGCTTCAGAACGTGCCTGCCGGGTGCTACGTTGAATGTGCCAAGAGAGATGGTGTCGCTCAATGTTACTGTAGGCGAATAGCAGTCCACCCTCGGTCCGACCTCTCTGCCGTCGAGTTCTGCCTGCACAACAGCGTAGTCCCAAGACTTCGTCAGCCGGAGGGCCACGTTGTAGTCCCCGCCCCTGGGAACGAAGAACGCGATATCCACGAACGCCCCGCGCGAGCTCGGCTGAATCCACAGTTGATGTCCTGCCGAGAACCCGGCTCCCAGAGGCTGAATCTCGTAGCTGCACCCACGCACCGAGGCCACGCCTGCCCACACGCCCGGGTCACTGTCTGCCGAGATGATCTGCGGCTCCCATCGGAAATAGTCCAGCCCGACGTGAACCCCCTGCGACGCCGGGTTCTTTCCCACCACGCGAATCTCCACTTCCTTGGCACCGGCTGGTATTACACCGAGAGGCCAGACAGCTTCATTGGCAGCCTTCTCCGGTGCATAAAGGTCAAAGCTCGGGCCTACTGCATTGCCTGCCACAAACGCCTGGATAATGCCACCCACCGGACCCGACATGGCACGGACACCGAGTACCCTGCCTTGCGACGGGGATGGCAGCGTAATGGTCATCGCCTGGCCCTGAGCGGTGGGATGCCATTCGAGGATCCGTCCGCCGCTGACACCTTCAATGGGAGGGCTCGGCTGGGGCGCGGGAGTGCCCGCAGCCACGGACGTCCGCAAGTCCTCAGCCTCGAGAGCTCGCGGTGCCTTCGGTACCGGAGACAGACGCAATCCGTCCACGATTGCTCGACCCGCCGTGGCAGCCACGAACTTGGCTTGTACTCCTCCTTTGTCAAGCAGCACTGGTTTCAGTCGGACGGTACTCGTATCCGGTTTCCCCGCCACCTCGACCCACTGCCCGCCGAGTTCCAGGGACACGTCGGCACCGTCCTTCAGCGGCGCTAGGAGAATCTCAGGCTGGTACACGCCGGTCTCGGCCGGCTTCAGGGTGAACCCGGCAAGAACCGCACCTGGCTGCACCGTGCCGAAATCGACTCCACGTTCTCGGCTCAGCTCGTACGGCTCACCGGCGTCGGAGATAATGTGGCCCACTCCCATGCGCACCGCATCCCTGAGCAAGTCTTCTGCCTCGAACACGTGACGGGTACTCTTTCCGTAGGTCCGCAGGGCGACGGCGTCCGGGTTTCTGAAGAGCTGTGCTCCGGTGTAGGTCAGCTTCTCCGGCTTGCCCAGGGGATCGTTCCCACCGGTGAACGACACGCCTCTAAGCTGCTCGAAGGGCGGCGTGACTTCCGCCTGGTACCAGAAGGCCGTCGAGGTGTACTCATAGAACCCGCGCGGCCCCACACCGTTCGGGCCGTAGTTCTCGATGGTCAGCCGCATGCGCTTCTCGAAGGGGATAAGATCCATGAAGTGCCAGCGGTAGTTGCAGGTGCGATTGGCTGTCTGGTAGCTGCAGCCCCAACTTGGCCCGTTGAGGTAGCGAATTCCCCAGGCGTCCCCGAAATAGTCTTCCGAGCCAGTGCCAATGAACCGAGGCCAGTCGTCGTCGTCCACCCACACCTTCTCGTCGCCTTCTCCCCACCAACCAGGTAGTGGATGATCAATGGGCATCGCCACCCCCACGAAATGTCCCCGACCGGCCGTCTCCAGAAACGGATAGTCGAAGGTCTTCGTGTCTGGCTCGGACCGCCACCGAGCATAGAAGTAGAGGGAGTCTGCAGGTAGATTCGGCACAGGCGCCCACTCGATCTCATAAGTCACGCGCGCCATCCGCTCCAGGTAGTTCGTCAGCTCCAACCTACCGCGGCGCTGGAAAGGCATGGGCCAGTAGGCATAGGCGGTACCACCTCGGCAACCTACTGGCACGGATGCGTACTCAGCGGTGTCCCAGTCGAACCCGAAAAACGGTCCGAGGGGGCTCAGCACCTGAGGCCAAGCAGCCCCATCCCAGGTCCCCTTCAGCACGAGCTTGCGCCACGCGTATCGCTGTTCCGACGCCACGAACATACGGACGGCCCGTATCATGGCCGGCCCCGGCAAGTCCACCAGCGTCGCCGTCTCCCCCGGCGCGATCTCCACAGTTTTCCGCTCGGTTCTCTGCCCGCTCAGCCGCGGTTTCGGATCGTTGCCCGGCTTCGCCCAAATGACCGCTGCGTCCGTCAGCAGCCCGATTTCCTCGCCCGTCAGGGGAAGTCGGAAGCTCTCGATGGTCCAGTCCTTCGGAAATAGCAGGTAGTTGAAATGGTAGTATTGGACGTGCTTCTTGTCTGCCGTTATCTTAATATGCTTAGAAAACGGTATAGGCAAGTAGCAGTCCGATGCGCGCCGGTCTTCCCGCTGCCACACGAACGGCTTCTGGAACGGCGGGATGGTGCCTTTGAAGAGTTCGTTGAAATCCCATTCGTATGTCGGCTTCTCGGCGCCGTCCAGGTAAACACGGATGGTGCCCTGTGGGTTGGCCGACCAGATCCGGTAGATACACCCCGGTCCGTCTACGTCCATCATCACCGCTTCGCCGTTTTCCTCGATCCTGAGGTAATGGCCCGCATCTCCATTCGCACCCCAAACCTGGAGGCTTCCACGATCCCAGCTCGAGAACAGCCCCGCCTGCACGCCCGCCTGCAGTGCGGTGAGGCGGTCGAAATCCGTGAGTTGCCGAATGAAGTCTCTGTAGGTCAGTGTCTTAGGTTCACCCAAACAGCATAGGCTCAGCAGAACCGCCACCACTGTTGCCCCTGTCTGCAACACTAGACTCCTCATGGACGTCCTCCTCTGGCTCGGCCAAGCGCCATTCACACATGGCTACCGACGGCCACTCTGCGCCACCGTCTCCGCCCTCTACAGCTTCTTGACGGCACCGGGTCTGGACGGCGGAGCACCCGCGGAAGCCGCTTTGTAGTGTACCACGATGGAAGACCTGCCTTTCGGCCATCGGATAACGACCCCATCGAGCAGTTCCTTGCCCGTAAGGCTTCTCGTTACAGAGCGGCCATCTTCGCCGAGCTGCATCACAACATACCGGTTTCGAGCCTTCACACCCCTCGGAACGACCACAACTCCGGCCAGAGCCGACTCGCTTCGGCGGAAGCAGTATATAACGCCGGCGTCGAGATCGGGCCGGTGAAGCTGCCATCCAGCAACCCCGTCGGCGGCCACGTCAGCCCGGGCTATTGGATAGAAGTCGCCAAACCAGTATTCGCGCAAGGCAGAGATCTCGGATACTGCCAGCTTCCACGATGTAGCATCGTATCCTTCGTCCAGGTACGGCACCTCACACGGTACTCCTGCCGTGGCGGCGCTACGGCGCTCGTACGGATCCGGGGACCATAGCCCCACCGTGAAAAGCGGCAGGTATTCCGCAAGAGCCATCGTCTGCATTTGATTCCACTCCGGATGCCCGGCCCAGCAGCCAGTGTCGCTTCTCCAGAGCGGCACGGAACGCATCATCATCTCCAAGTCGAGGCGCCGACCTCCACTGGCGCAGTTATCTATTTGCACGCCCGCGCATTCGCGCAAAATCGCGTCCCACATTTCATAAAGACCTTCTACATAGCGTATCTCCGTCATGCCCTGCCGGTTTTCCGTGTCGGCTGCCTGCCAGAATGGTAGAGGGTCTATGTTGAAGTCATTCCTGTACACGTCAACGCCGTATTCCCGAATACGCTGAATCAAGAGATCGGTGAGCCATTTCCGTGCCTGCGGATCGTTCAGCTTGAACAAGCCTCCGTTCGGTCCGCCAAACACCCACTCCGGGTGCTCGGCAGCGATCTGGGACCCTGGCGCCACGCGTTCAGGCTCGAACCAGAGAATGAAACGCAGTTTCCGCTCGTGAGCTGCATCGGCGATCGGCCTTAACCCGCGCGGGAACTTGTTCGGCTCAGCGTACCAACTACCAACCCCGTTCGGAAAACCTCCAGGAAACCAGGCCGCATCGAGCCAAACACTGTCGAAGCCCAAGTCGGCTGCGGTCCGTACGTACACGAGTTGGCCCGCTTCCGTTGCCCAGCCGTCCCGCGAATGGTACCGATCGAAGGACTGGATTGCCAAAGGCGGCACCGCCACCTTGCCACTCATGTGTGGTGTGAAGTACTCCATCATGAGCCTGCGAAATCGGACATGCGCCATGGTCCGATCCCCTTGCCAGGGCATCATGAGGACGCGTGGCGTACGGATCCGTTCGCCAGGATGCAGAACCGTACGCAGTACCTCCATGCCTGCCTCGATCTTGGATGGCCCCTCCGGCAGACGTGCGAAATCCGCGCACCACTGGCCGGTCCATCCAAGCCCGACGATGATGCCACGGTCCGTGTACTGCATATTCCAGAACGGGAACGCTGTCATGGAGGACGGGCGTCCTCCCGTCGGAGCCCAATGGATAGGCTTCCCTGCCTCGAGTGTCGTGCTGCGTGGCTCGAAGGACGTTTCGCTGCAGGTATCCCCATTCAGGTGATGCAGCGTGACGGGCAGCCGCGCGAATCCCGATGCGAAACGAAGATCGAGAGCGCGAACCTTCTCGAGTATGGGAGTGTCTACCGCGCCCTGGTTCTCGAAGTACAGTACCCACTCCACCGCCGGGTACCGCTTGAAGGCCCGTGCTTCCAGGGTCACCACGAGTCCAGGACGAGGCTCCCGCCACACAGTACGGATCCTCGATGAGTCGGATGTATCCGCTACCTGGGTTTCCCTCGCCCAGCTATCGAGCAGGTCCCGCGAAGACTGTCCGCCGAGTACGAACGAGAACGTCACTTCTGTACCAGCCATCGGCAGGTCG
Organism: Chthonomonadales bacterium; assembly: GCA_037443035.1. Lineage (GTDB taxonomy): Bacteria > Armatimonadota > Chthonomonadetes > Chthonomonadales > CAJBBX01 > JABWBA01. Next base: position 4,590 of record JBBIPC010000020.1, on the reverse strand, counting down.
AGTTGCCCCTCATCCAGATATCGAGTGGAGCGGTCCGCCATGACGAATGCAGCGTCCGCCCAATCCGCCTGATCGAATGCGACGCCATCGCCTCCGTCCGTTACCTGCAGACGGAGCTCGCGTGCACCCACCGGAACGCGCAACACGATCGGCACAGGCGGGTCGCCAGCCTTCAAGACTGGGGTTCTAGCGACTTCCTCTCCATCCACGAGCACAACGAACTCAACGGATCCACGCCTGCCCCCAGTGTCGGCGTTGTTGTCCACACCTACAGCAGCCTCGAAGCGGACAGCTCCTTCGGGTACCGAGACGGCGATGTCGCTGAATGCGTGCGTGCCAAGCCCCCGCTGAAATGACCTGCTCCCGATTCGGAGCGGGGTCTCGATGGCCGAGCGGCCGAAGTGGAGCGTGCTATGATCCTGCCGCAGTACCCGAAGCCGAACACGCGCGCTACCGTCTTCTCCTGGCTTCCCTGTGAACGCTTCCAACGCCCAGTTGCGTACCTGCCGAACATATGCAGGCGGCGCCATGACAGTATCGTTGGGAAACCGAACGGTAGTCCATGCTGGGAACATGATCGTCACCCCCTTGTAAGGACATGTTCATGGCAGCTCTTCGACGGGGCCATGCATTGTTCCTCCCATGTACGTCCTGCCAGGCGGAAGACTTGTACGGGATCCCGAGCAAGTGGTAGGGCTTTCGGGTGGACGTCCCTGTCCGGCAAGACAGGCGGTTTCCGCACTCACTCTGCCTACCGAACGCATCCGCACTTGCTGCCGTGTCGCACCGGCGGTACTATAAGCTGTTGCATAGGGTCAGTGTCTCAGTAGCACTCCGGCTCATGTCTCCAGGAGGCGCATGAGATGAAGAGCTGCAGCGTGTGCGGACACTCGAACGAGGATAGGGTCCGCTTCTGCGTGGCGTGCGGGACGCGTTTCGGTGCGCCAACGGACGTAGAGATGGTGACGGAGCTGGCGCATGTGGAATGGGCCATGCACCAGATCCCAGCCTGGCGCCAGAGGGGGCTGATATCCCCTGGCACAGCCGGGATGCTCGTCCGTGAGCTGGAACAGAGGCGCGCGGAGCTAAGCAGGTTGCAGGCGGGCGCTGCACGCGGGCAACCCTACGCTCCAGAGCCGTCCGTGGGTTCACAGCTGCCACCTATCGGGTCCCCAAGGGAGCCCTCGCCAGATGAAGCACGACCAGCGTGGCTTCGAAGGTTCGTCGAAGAGCACTGGCTCCAGATCCTCGCAGTGGTGGCGGGGGCATTCGTCGTCGCTGGAATGCGCCAGTTTCTTGGCTGGGAGTGGATCAGCCTCATCACCCGGTACGGCGTGCCGCTGCTACCTCTCGTCCTCTCCTTTCTCCTCGTGCGTTACGGCCTCGCTGCACGAGACCGCAGCACTGTCGCTTCCCACTCGCTTTGCGGTGTCGGCGCGGCGATCTCAGGTTTCATTGTGATCGCAGCAGACCGGTACTGGCTTGGCGATGCTCTGACAGCGCCCTGGTCACTATCGCTAGGTTGCGCCACGGCAACGTCTGTGGCCGCAGGCTTACGCCGGTTCACGAAGGATGTCTTCTACGAACACCTCGTGCTGCCAGGCGTTGGAGTGACGACGTTCGCCACCATCTTCGCCGCCACGCCGCCCCATGTCCTCATGCTCGCCGAGCTGTGGCGCTACGCTACTGCCTCGGCAATCCTCGGTATGTGTTACATGGCCCTAGGGCTTCGGCCTGACCGCCGGCAGTCCATGCCGGCCCAGCGGTTGGACCCAGCCCTGGTCTGGAGCCATGTCGCTTTGGCTTGCGCGGGTCTGGCCATCGTCTTGCGCGTGCTGGATAACATTTTCGCGGGTCGGCCGCTGAGTGAAGATCGGTGGTTCGAAGTCGTCCTCCCAGCCGTCCTGTGTGCGGCCGGTTACGCTGCTGCCGCTGTTCTGACCAACATACCCGAGGTGCTGTATACATCCGTGGGAGCGGTAGGACTGTCCGGCGTTATCCTTGTGGAGCGGATGGCATCGGCGATGTCCGTCGCCCACACCTACCGCCTGGCAGCGGATCTTGTTCCCGTCGCCGCCGTCCTGCTAGCGAAAGCTGCAGCCGTTCGGAGATGGGCAGTTGGCCAGTATCAGCGGGCGGCAGATCGTTGGGAGGCGCCACTGCTCCACGGAGTCGCACTGGCAGGTTGGATCATCCTCGTCGTGGTCCTGGGGCAGCACGAGCGTGCTGGTATCACGCGCTCCTTCTGGACGACGATGTGCGCTATCGTAGCGATCTGCTCCACTGGTGCCTGCATGACTGTCCGTCGCCAGGAGGTGCTCGCTGGTCAAGTACTTGCAGCGACGGGCCTTGCCGGGCTGGCCATCCTGGCGTCGCTTGCCCTGCGCAGCCTTGCTCCGGACGTGCATGGCCTTCCGGACTTGTACACCGGCACAGCCCTGCTCGCATTCGCCTGGCTAACGGTCACGGCAGGCTCGCTCGCCAAGTCGGGCACGGCTCCTGTGGCGGAACCGGAAGGAACGAACGTCGCCGAACGGCGATCCTGGACCGAGGTCTGGAGCGACCCGCTTCTCATCACCGGGTCCTCGAGTGGGGTCTTTGGCATGGGTTTCGCGATCGGTGCAGCTTTCGCCGAACAGCAGTCCAGTACGGCACAGCACGCTGTCGTGGTCCTGAGTGCCAGCGCGGTCGCCTTTGCCGTGTCCGCCGCTTCCGTAGTGCGGCCAGCGGTCATGCCGTGGTCGGGGTCGGTAGTGCTGGCTGGGGCAGCGTGGCTCGTGTTGGCCACATCGCCTAGCCGGCCGCCCATCGGAGCCTGGGCCTTCGCTCTGGGATCAGCGGTGTGCGCGGCTTTCTACAGCGCCGCGGCGTGGCACGGAACCCCGTACTTGGGATGGGCCTCCGTGCTGGCGGGGTCTGCGGCCTGGTCAGCTCTAACGGGGCGGATCCTGCATGTTCCAGGCGACTGGTGGCTCTTGGCACAAGTCCCGTTTCTGGCGGCAGTATACGTCGCAGGCGACCGATGGCGAGCCAATCGGGAAGAGGAGCTAGCGCAGCCAGCACGTGTGATGGCCGCAGGTCTTGCGGTGGTCTGGGAGCTCCGAAGTCTTGGCGAGCAGGTGCTCCTGCAGAAGCTTGCGGGATGGCCCACGACCGCGGCTCTCCTCGCCGTAAGCCTGCTCGTGGCAATCCGTACGGTTTATCGGCCGAGCGCTCTTTGGGCCGGGATCACTTCGGCCCATGCGCTCGTCACGCTTGGATATCATCTCGCAGGGGCTCGACTGCCGGCGGAAAGCTGGGCGGCATGCATGGCGCTTGCGTCGGGTGCGCTGGCAGTAGCCGGCCGGCTTACTAGACGAATCGAGCGGTGCCGGTGCTGTACCGCACCCATCTACGGAACTGCCGCATGTGGCGCCTTCCTAGGGCTGCTTGCCGCTCTCACCGTTGTCGACAGACCAGGTTCCGGGGAAGTCGCTATTCTGGCGATCGCATGCGCCGCGTCGGTATGGGCGGCGTTGTTCGCGTTCGGCGCCGGCGCCATCTACTCCCATTGCGCCTTCGGCGGCTACTTCATCGCCTACGCGATTTTCCTCTACGACCATGTCGAACTGAACGCCGGAGTCCTGGACCTCTACCTCGTGCCGGTGGGCATCTACCTCCTCGTTCTCGGCCACATAGCCGCCAAACGGGGGAACGCCGACAGCGCAAGCATAATGTGGTGGATCGGCAGCGTGATGATTCTGTCTCCGACCTACCTTGCGTTCTACCAGCACTTCCAGGAGGGCGGCACTGCCCTGCACGCCCTGCTGCTTGTCGTAGAGTGCGTTGCAGGGGTCCTATGGGGCATTGTTCACCGAATACGTGCGTTCGTTGTCAGTGGCACCCTCTTCGCTCTGGCGTTCGCCGCCGTCCTAGGCGTCAGCGCCATCACGCAGGTGTGGATAGGCTTGATCGCTCTTACCACGGGAATGCTGCTGCTCGTTGCTGTCTACTGGATCGGCACCCGCAGACGCCAGGCCGCCGAGATCATCGAGCGTGCGATTCGCGAGTGGGAACGCTGGCGCTAGGATCGGACCGGGCTCAGGCCAGGCCCTTGCCTGCCGTGCTGCAGACCAGTTTGCCGTGCTTGACGCCCTTGGCAGCAATGAGCCCGCCAGCGATCTCCTGAACCTCCTGCACGGATCCCCGCAGCACCACGACTTCCATGCAGTGGTGCTGGTCGAGGTGGACATGGGTCGAGCACACGATGGCACCGAGGTATGCATGCTGCATCTCGGTCAGCGTTTGGGAGAGCTCGGGTCGGGTATGGTCGTACATGATCGTCACGGTTCCGACGACTTCACCTGAAGCGTTCTCCCACTCTCCCTCCACGAGGTAGGCACGCATGAGGTCGCGGATGGCCTCCGAGCGGTTGGCGTATCCCTGCGCTTCAATGCGCGCGTCGAAACGTTCCACCAACTCCTCCGGCACGGACACCCCGAAACGCACCAGTTGACCCATCACATCCTCCATATGCCCACATGCCCACTGCCAGAGCAAGTTATACCGCAGGCCAACCCTGGGTCGTCCCCCCCACCCACCCCCCACCCT
>JBBIPC010000019.1:56925-74893 GCA_037443035.1 Chthonomonadales bacterium | reverse complement strand
TGTGAGGCTGCGGGCGGTGGTTTCGATACGACCCGACAGAGGCGGTCGGGTCTACTCAACCACCGATGCTTGCCCCGCCGGTCGTTGAGTAGCCCCGAAGGCTTTCGGGGCGTATCGAAACGCCCGGCGGTCGAGCGCAGTACGTCGCTAGGCTGGGGCATGTCGGCGCACCGATCGACGCGAGAATGCACGGACGGGCACCTCCCGGTGATGGGAATGCGTCCCTGAAGGTTGCCGCCGGATGCAACGAGCAGCGCCTCACTCCCGCCTTGCGAAGCTGGTTCCCTCTAGATGTCGAAGGGTCAGTGAGACGCGGCGGCCGCCGGGCCATCGGTCGAGGGCAATGTAGAAGTCAACTGTCGCGTATGGCTCCACGTCGGTAGGCTTTGTCAGCGCCGAGCGCATGGTCAGAGGAGTCTGCATGTCGTCTTCGAGTACTGCAACCATCTCCAACGCTCTCTGTGGACGATGCGAGGTGTTGCGGATGCGGCCTGTGACGAGGACCCAGTTGCCATCCGCTCGGACGTCAGCATACAGGAGCGCTGCCGAGCCGGTCTGGTCCGCCCACCGACGAATCCCAGCGTCCAAGGTCTTGGCACGATCCCAGTCTGTCATCGGCACCGCAGCCGCCAGACTTAGGACGGCGAGGGTCACGAACGCCACTGGACAAGCACGCACCAGCACGCTGCTCGGTTTGTATAGCGATATGTCGAATAATCCAGGTTTCATGGGACTCCATTTCACCACCAGTACTGGCGGGTAGACTGTCGGTCATTAGTACGGCTAAAGAGAGGAGATCGGCCCAAGGTGCGCACAATCACCGAGCTCGCACAGCGTCTGCAAAGGCGTGTTCTCGTGGCGGATGGTGCCATGGGAACGCTGTTGTCGGCGCGACGCGTACCGCTCCCATACGAGAACGCCAATCTCACCGACCCTCGGACGGTTGAAGAAGCCCACCGAGAGTACGTAGAGGCTGGCGCTGAGTTAATCGAGACGAACACGTTCGGAGCCAACCGCATCAAGCTGGCGGCATACGCAATGGACAGCTTCTGCAAAGACATCAACGTAGCAGGCGTTCGCATCGCCCGACGTGTGGCTGGTGACGGCATTCTCGTGGCGGGCGCCATGGGTCCATGTGGGAAGGCGCTGGCTCCGTCTGGTGTCGTGGCACCGGACGCGGCCCGCCAGGCGTTCCGCGAGCAGGCCGAAATCCTGTTGGCAGAAGGCGTGGACCTCATCATTCTGGAGACATTCCATGACATGGATGAGCTCCGCATCGCCTACGAGACGGTCCATGCACTCGCCGATGTCCCGCTCATCATCCAGAAAGTGTTCGTTGAAGACGCGCAGACCATCGAGGCGGGTTTGCCGGAACGGTTCGCCGCTACCGTTGGTTCGTGGGAGGGAGTAGTCGCTTTAGGAGCCAACTGTGCCATCGGTCCCCAGCGCATGGTGCAGATCGTTCGCGCGATGGCAAAACAGACAAACGTTCCCCTCAGTGCCATGCCGACCCCTGGCTTGCCACAACGAGTCGGGGATGAGATACGGTACGCGGTGACGCCTGAATACTTCGGCCGGCAGGCGAGCGTACTCGTGGAGGCTGGTGCGGCAATCATCGGTGGATGCTGTGGCACGTCTGCCCAGCACATTCTGGCTGTTGCTCGGGTGGTACGCGATCGCGGACTCCGACCCCGTCCCCATGGACCGGTCACCGTTGCTCCTCCTCCTGTCGTAGAGGTGCAGCGTGCACCTCTAACGGAGTACTCGCAATTCCGGCGAAAGATCGGCAAGGTCTACCTGCGTGCCGTGGAGCTGGATGTGCCGCGCGGTCTGGACATCCAGACAGTCCTCGATGGGGCGGCTGCTCTGAAACAAGCAGGTGTGGATGTCATAGATATTTCGGACGGTGCCAGGGCTCGCCTGCGCATGAATGCCATGACGGTTGCCCACCTTGTACAGGAGCGCACCGGAGTGGAAGCCATGCTGCACTTCGCGTGCCGAGACAGAAACCTCCTGGCGGTACAGGCCGATCTCCTGGGAGCGCATGCCCTAGGCATCAGGAACATCCTCGCCGTAACCGGCGATCCGGCACTCATCGGAGACTATCCTAGTGCGACATCCGTGTACGACATCGACTCCGTCGGTATGGTGCGGATCCTCCGTCGGTTCAACGAGGGACTCGACCTGGCCGGCGCAGGTATCGGCGGTGCGACAGCCTTCACCATCGCCGTGGCGTTCGACCCTCTCGCCGCGAATCTGAACAAGGAAAAGGATCGGCTTGCTCGCAAGGTGGACGAAGGCGCAGATATCGTCTACACACAGCCCATCTTCGACGCTGCGGTCTTGGATGTAGCAGCCGAAGCCTGCGGCAAGTTGGGCATTCCCTTCCTCTTTGGGCTCCTGCCCCTACGAAGTGCGCGGCATGCCGAGTTCATGCATAACGAAGTGCCGGGCATTCGCATCCCAGATCCCATCCGAAGACGCATCGCTGAACTCGAGGATAAGGACGCGCGGAAGTACGGGCTGGACGTAGCGCGCCAGTTCCTCCTCGACGTTCGGGACCGCACACAGGGCGTGTACGTCATGCCGCCGTTCGGCAATCACAAGACGGCTGAAGCTGTGCTCCGGGTTCTGGACTAGCGATCTGGGCGGGCCGGCTGATCGAGGCGCTTCAATGTGAGGTGCCGATACGCCGCTGTCGTCTGATAGGTGGCAAGACCCAGCGGTGCAGATCGCCATATCTCTCCGTGGCGCAGGCTGATCTTCTTGCCTGTAGTGTCCACCGAGAGAATCCTCTCATCGTCCAGCCACACTTCTATGCGAGGCAGGACGACGCGCAGGCGCACGCGGTACCAGCGGTTTTCGGGAAAGCTGCGGTACGTCGTGGTCTCGTTTTCCGAAGCGTCGTGGCCGTCAATGGACGAGAGACCAACGACACCGCCTCCCCAGCCGCCAAGGACCAGGGTGGCGTGGCTGTCACCAACAGGGAACGTTAGACCACATGCGAAGTCACTCCCCTCGAGCTTCATGAACTCTAGACTGACTTCGTACCCATCCTTCGGGACGTCCGATGTCCAGTGGATGCCACTGAGGGTCGCCCCGGCCTCCACAAGAATGGCTGGTCCCTGGCCGCGGAAGTCAGTTTCGACATGGACCTCGCCACCGCCCGCGTATTCGGTCCGCTTCCACGCACCGAGGCTCTTTCCGTCGAAGAGGACTGTGGCGGAAGGACTGGGGGCGGACGCCTGGCGCGCGAGAATGGCGTCCAGGACTCGGACCATCTCATTGAGTATCTCGCGAGCCCGCTGACCGTGATGCGAAAAGTCCTGAGCCGCCAGGCGGTGTCCTGAGACGATCAGCACTGCAGCCAGAGCAGAAACTCGTAGTAGACGCGGCACTCCAGTCCTCCTGGACAGACGCTTCGCCGCGGGAAGGAAGATCGCGGCTCCATCCATAATACTGCATCGAGGCGCGGCGGTGCTGTTCCTAGCGCCTTACAGTGCGTGTCTAGTTTCCGTTAGGGGTGACACCATATGGATGGGGGTAACGCGGTACCTATCGGGTTGTGCATCCTGCCACAGCCGGCAGCGAACTGTCCTCGCACGTTTTCGTATCCAACGGTCATCGAGGATGTGCTGACACACTACGGGATACCGTTCAGCAGCCTGCAGCCGCACTCGGCGGGAGAGGCGTTGGCGGACCTTGCCGTATTGGTGACCGTCGGTGAGGCGGCACCGGGTCTCTTGCCCGACCTGGCAGCCTGGATCGAGGCGGGCGGTACCTGGATCGCTGTGGCAGGTACCGGCGGCAATCCCGATCTGCTGGGTGTCGAGCCGGAACCTCCAACCTATGGGTCCTGGGGCGGGGGGTTGGGCATGCTCGGTGAAGGGTGGCTCAGGCCAACCGTCCCGTCGCCTCTCACCGAACATCTTCGCATACCGCTTCACTACTTCAACGGTGTCGCTGTCCGAGTCAAGACCGACAACTGCGTGCTCGCTGTGGAGGCGAGCCACGCTGCGGCTCGCGAGTGGGAGGGGCGTCCCCTAATCGTGGAGCGAAAGCTCGGCAAGGGTTCGGTGCTCCTCTTGGCTCCAGATGTTCCCGGCACGATGGTGCGGATTCGTCAGGGCATCGCCGTAACCCGCGACGGAGTGCCCGCCCCCGATGGCACTGCGCCCATCTGTGATGGTGTGTTGAAAAGCGACGACGGGGCGGTGCTCGACTGGATTCGTGATAGACAACAAGTTCCGGGCGTGGACGGTTATACAGCGTTCCTCGAGCCCATGGCCGACCTGTGGGCCGAGCTTCTCATCCGAGCCATTCTTCATGGAGCCGCCCGGGCGAATGTTGCGTTGCCTGTACTGTGGTTGTATCCGCGCAATCTGCCGATGCTGGCAGTCCTCTCCCATGACAGCGACGGCAACGATCCGGCAAAGGCCGAGGCCATGCTGGAGATTGTCGCCAAGGCTGGCATCCGCTCCACGTGGTGCGTTATGTCCCCTGGCTATCCGGTGGAGATTGTCGAGGCTGTCCGTGCCGCTGGCCACGAACTGGCCATGCATTTCGACGCCATGAGCGTGGGAACGCACTGGAGCGAGGACGAGTTCCAGACGCAGTGGCTAACCCTGTGCCAGCTCTTTGGCGAGACGCCGCGTACCAACAAGAACCATTACCTCCGATGGGAGGGTGACCTGGAGTTCCTGGACTGGTGCGCCAAGCGCGGAATCCTTGTGGATCAGTCCAAAGGTGCATCGAAGACGGGCGAAGCTGGTTTCAACTTCGGCACCTGCCATATCTTCCGACCCGTACGGAGAGATGGCTCGATGCTGGACGTTTGGGAGATGCCAACCCCTACCCAGGATCTCCTGGTTTTCGCGCCGGTCGAGCTTGGTGATGCTCTGCACGCTAGCGTCGCTCGGCACCACGGCGTTCTGCACCTGCTGTTTCATCCAGCGCACATTCAGACGGAGGGTGTTGCCGATGCTCTGCTGCGTGCCGTCAGGCTAGTCCAGAACCATGGCGGCGAGTGGTGGACTGCCAAGGAGGTCGCCGCCTGGGAAGCGGCGCGGGTCGGCTGTCGCTGGTCGCATTGGCGGAGGGAGGCGGCCGGTCGGGTCACGGCGGTCCTGGAGGCGCCGTCAGGTCTACAGGATGCCACAGTGCTCTGGCGAGACGCTGGCGGAAAGGTGGAGCGGTGGGGACTGCATTTCACTGCGCAGACAGTGACAGTGGCGGAGGGGCAACGCATCACGCTCCAATATCCATAGGAATGGAAAGGCGTCAGGTGGAGGTTAACGGAGATGCATGAGGATCGAGCGGCCATCGCTGGCGGTGCCAAGGCCAAGACGAAGCCTTACCGACGGGAACCACGCTACGGAGCTGATGAGCTGAAGGAGCTCGCGGAGGCGCTGGAACAGGGCACGCTCTTCTACGCTCACGGAAAGAAGGTCCACGAGCTGGAGGACTCGTTCGCTGCTCATGTCGGTTCTCGTTACGCCGTTGCATGTTCCAGCGGCACCGCCGCCATTCACGCAGCCCTTACGGCAGTGGGAGTGTCTCCGGGAGAGGAAGTCATCACGTCTCCGATCACGGACATGGGCTCTGTCGTCCCCATCCTCTATCAGGGAGCGATCCCTGTCTTTGCCGACCTCGATCCGGCCACCGCCACACTCTCACCAGATTCTGTGGCTGCTGCTATGACAAACAAGACGGCTGCCGTTCTTGCGGTGCATCTAGCAGGGAACGCATGCGATCTGGACGGCCTCTTGCGCGTGTGTCGGGACCGCGAGGTACCGCTCATCGAGGACTGCGCCCAGGCTCTCGGTTGCACCTACGGAGAGCGTCTTGTGGGCACCTATGGCGTTGTGGGATGCTTCAGCCTCAACGAGTTCAAGCACATCTCCTGTGGAGACGGCGGCATCGTGATCACGGACGACGAAGAACTCGCCGTCCGGTTACGGCTGGCAACAGACAAGTGCTACGACCGACGACCCGGCGTGACGATGCGCAATCCTACCTTCCTTGCCAACAACTACCGGATGACAGAGCTTCAGGCGGCTGTGGCCATTGCCCAGCTCAGGAAGCTCGATAGCATCGTCTCTCGACGTCGGGAGTGGTGCCGCGGATTGACGGAGTTGTTAGCTGGAACGCCAGGTGTGCGGCTGCCCGTAGCGACAGACGGGTGCAATCCCTCCTGGTGGTTCTACATGATGCAGGCGGATGACTCGGTCGGAATCTCCGCCGATGACCTGGCGGCTGCCATGCAAGCCGAGGGCCTGGCCGTCAGTGCTCATTACATCGGCCAGCCGATCTACGCCTACCCCGTTTTCGCAGACCATAGTGCTTACTCGCGGAGCTGCCACCCTTACGGCACTCGAGCGTACACACACGGGGATTGTCCGGAAGCCGAGGGCATACTCCGACGGTGTCTGATTCTCAGCGTCAACGAGTCCTACGACGAACAGGACCTCGAGGAGACGGCTCTAGGTATCCGGCGCGCGGCAGCATGGTGCCTGGCGCAACGCACATGAGCGTAGCACGAATGCTCGAATGCTTCTGGCCCTCTGAACGGCCGAGATTGGGCAGGCTGCTGCGTTCGACAGCGTGGAGAGCGGTGCTCGAGGACGAGGCGTTCATCCGCTGGTGTCGAGAGACGCGGCTGCCGGCTGCGTCACCGCCCTCTCAGCTTCGCGGTGTCCCTGCGTATCTCATCCGTGCCAACGGCGATCGTGTGTCCGCCATGGTGGCTTCTGGGTTGCGCGACAGAGCGAAGCTGGTGGAGGCCCTGGGAGACTGGCGGACGGCCCTGCAAGACGATCCACGTCATCCTCTGCTGTATCTGGGTCTCACGGTCACAACGCGGTGTTCCTTCCGGCCGCGCTGTCTCTACTGCAATCAGATTGCCGTAAATGATGAGCTGACTATGGAGCGCTTCAAGGAGCTGATTGCTGAGGCGGCCTCACCGCAGCCGCCATATGTCTATATCACGGGCGGGGAACCGTTGCTTCTCGGTGAGTTGGTCTGGGGAGCGGATGGACTGGCGGCCTTCGCGGCATCGCTGGGCTGCGCCGTGAACATCAACACAAACGCAGCACTCCTGACACCCAGGATCGCCATGCACCTTGTCCGTTCAGGTGTCTCTCGTCTCCACGTTTCTCTTGACAGCAGTGACCGCGCGGTGCAGGCGGTCCTTTTCGGTGGTGCCGGCCGTGTGGCGGCCGTGTGGCAGGGCATACGTAACATCATGCTCGCGCGCGAGATCATCGGCTCTGACCATCCGCGCATCCATATCAACTGCGTTGTCACGAATCGTAACATGGAGCAAGTGCCAGACACGCTCCAAGCCCTCTGGTCGCTCCGCAGGCTGACCGATGGAGCATCGAGCCTGGACGATTTCGCGTTCCATCTCATTCCCATCGGTGGTAGCTCGAACGCGGCGCTGAGACCGACGGCAGCACAGTGGCTGAGGTTCTACTCCGAGATCTGGGATCAGGCAGACCGTGCCTGGCATGCAGAACAGACGCGTAGAGGACTCTCGGCACAGGAGCAGCGGCCGCTGGCCGAGGTGGTTCCGTTTGCCAATCCGTATCTGCGGGTGGACCATCGTATGTCGCTCCGGGAATACAGTGAACTGGCTGCCACCGGCGTCTACTGGCAAGGCGCCCTCTGCGAGCGGTGCTGGGTCGCGCCCAGTCAGGCATGTGTTCTGCCTGATGGTGCACAGCACTGGTGCGGGGGTCACGCCATCCGCCGACCGGCGCCGATGGGTGACGCAGCGTCTCAGGGCCTGAGAGAAAACATCCGTCGGTCACTGCCGCGGTTGGAGGAGCTGCCTGGCCCACACTGTGTTGGCTGCGCAGGAGCCACGTGTGCCATCAATCAGGCCACACGGTCGGCGCTGTACGGGCATATCGCCGCACTGCTCGACGCCTGAAGGAGTTCGTCGAGCGATGGGGAGCGCCGCAGGCAGACGGTACCCCAGAACACCGAGAATCCCCAGGGACTTTGCAGGAATCCTCTCCCGTCCAACGTATTACTAAGCGGGACAGTTCCATGACAGATCGGCAGCAACAGCCAGCACCGAGAGAGAACCGAAAGACGGCGTCGGCAGCCCTGCGGCACGCCTCCCGAATGGTGCGCAATGGCCGCTACGCCGAGGCGCTGACCAGCTTGAACCAGGCGCTGACGCTGGGCGCTGATCCTTACGACTGCTATCTGCGTCAGTCGCAGGTCTATCAGTGGCTTGGACGGCCTGAGGACGCCCTGAGCGCTGCCGAGAAGGCGGTGGCAGCGCGGCCCAACGCCGTGGCCCCTCGGGAGGCCATGGTAGCCCTCTATCTGCAGCTTCGGAACTTCGACGGTGCCATCGCGGTATCTAGAGAGATCCTCCGGATCGCCCCTCGCCACATGGCCGCACGTCATGCTATGGGTGCTGCGTACATGAGCATAGGCGATTTCGATGCTGCTATGCGCGTAGCCAACGAGATGGTCCGCATGGAACCGGACGAACCCCTCCACAGACTCAAGAGGGCCATGCTCCTGGAGCACATGGGACAAACGCATATGGCCATGGAGGATCTGCAGCGGGCTCTGGACCTTGCCGAAGACGAGGATCTCCGAACCCACCTCCGCGAGCACATGGAGACATTGGACCTCGTGGAACTGCACAAGATCATCATGCTGGCCGAGGATGATCCTGTCTTTCGGCTCCGCGTCATGCGCGAGCCGGAGCGCGCCATCACGGAACGAGGTTTCTCTCTCTCCGAATGGGGTCTGCGACGTCTGGAAGAGATCACTTCCGAGATTCTGGCTGACTTCGGTACGAGCACAACCCCACGCCTCTACCATTGACCGCAGTGAACCACCTGCGCAATCTGCTGGATATGGCCCGCAGCGGCGAACGTACGCTGATCGTGGGCATCCTGAACGTTACACCGGATTCCTTCTCTGACGGCGGGCGCTACTACGATACGAACGCGGCTTTGGCACATGCCCACCGCATGGTGGAGGAAGGCGCCGACATACTGGACGTTGGAGGCGAGTCCACCCGACCCGGTGCGACTCCTGTGCCTCCGGACGAAGAGCTACGCAGAGTCCTGCCTGTCGTGGAGGCATTGGCGCAGGACTGCTCAGTGCCGATCTCCATCGATACACGAAAGGCGTGCGTGGCCAGAGCCGCCTGCAGGAAAGGTGCATCGCTCATCAACGATGTGTCGGCTCTTACAGCGGACCCTGAAATGGTGGCGGTGGCCGTAGAGACAGGTGCTGCCGTCTGCCTGATGCATATGCGCGGCACGCCCGAGACCATGCAGAAGGATCCACGCTACAACGATGTAGTTACCGAAGTACGGGACTATCTGCGACAGCGCGCGGAGGCTGTCATCGCCTCAGGGGTTGCCGAAGACCGCGTGATAGTTGATCCGGGCTTTGGCTTCGGCAAGACGCTCGACCACAACCTTGCGCTGCTACGACGACTGCCCGAGATCGCGGAGTTGGGCTTTCCCGTCCTAGTGGGTACTTCGCGGAAGTCCATGATCGGCACGCTTCTGGGTGGAGCAGCCCCGGACGATCGTCTCGAAGGTACCGCGGCTACCGTGGCGCTTGCGATTGCCGGAGGCGCTTCCCTCGTGAGGGTGCACGACGTAGGGATTATGGCCCGTGTGGTCCGAGTCGCTGACGCCGTCGTGCGTGGCCTGGGGTCGTAGAGCCGAGACAGTCGCAGTCACTTGCGTGCGCCCGAGAGGACACCGGGTCCTGGTCCTATGCCGGCCTCATGTAGAGCCAGTGCCGCGGTCCGTGGCGCTTCGGAATCCCACAGAGGGCTGTTGGCTCGGCAGACCAATCGAGGCGGAGTGTCCGTCGGTGTCGGTTGCCGATAGGCCTCGCCGAGAAGCTCAGCTCCCAGAGGTGCTGTGAAACGTCGGGCGCCAAGGTTCTCTGCAGGGTAATGGAGGGCCACTCCACGCATGTCGTAGAGGCCGAGTCGTCCAGAGCTGATGAGCCTGACGCCTTTCTTGGCGGCGCGAGCCAGGGCTTCCAGGGAGTCCCGTCGGATGTAGGCGCAGTCCGGAACAATGATGACACGATGTCGAGTCAGGTCATCGCGTGTCAGTTCTTCCAGCGTGTAGACGTCCGCTCGAACGTCCAGCCTGCGAAGGAGCTTGTACCAGCCCATGAAGTCGGCCCAATCGTTAGGCGGCTCGGGAAGTGCGCCGTAGAGTGGCATGCGGGGCAGCACCAGGACAACATCTGCAAGGAGCGGATGAGGTCGCCGTGACGTCGCGTAGGCGCGTGTCTCCCGGATCATACGCGACAGAGCCTCCATGCCCAGATCGAGGTAGTCGTAGTGCGGCGTGCCCCACCAGCAGTAGTACTGAATTCCTGTACCGCCGTGGTCTACGACGGCTTTCGACAAGGCTGTCAGCGGGCCAGCACCCAGCGCAGTGCCACGGGTGAAATCGAGGAGGTCCACGGCCCACATGGGCTTGCCATACTTCCTGACTATGTCCAGCGCACAGGTCACGGAGTCGAAGTCACCCTCGCCGGAAGACAACTGCATGCCGAGAATCTGCTGGTGCCTTGCTGCTGGAGCCCAGTGCTCGATCTGAATGGCCATCTGTTGGGCGTAATCCCATTCGAACGGGTTGGCGAAGGCGAAGGTGAGGTAACTGACGACCGGTCGGCAGGGGTCGGACGCTCGTATTTCAGCACCCATCCAATCGATGAACTTTGCCATGGCGCGTGCCCTGAAATCCGTCCAATCACACACTGCAGCCAGTGGAAGCTCACAAGGCGTCTCCAACCGAAGAGACGAGTCGTAGCGTATACGGGCCGCGCCAGGCTCATTCCAGGAATGGGCGACACGATCGGGCTCGCCAGCGGACCACTGTATGAACTGCCATCCGCCATGGGTCGGGTCCAGCTCCGGGTTCGGAGCCAGTTCGGTTCCCTGTTCGTCCAGGCAGCTCAGACGTGTGAAGGTCACCTCGCCAACCGCCATGGATTTCGCCAACAGCCATGCCCGTTCCGCCCCTGGTGGCGCAACTGCCCGACACACGGCCGGGGCGTCACCCACGCAGAGCGGCGACTGCACTATGTCCAAGGGCTGAGGCTTCTTGCCGTCCAGCCATGCGATCTCAGCAACAATGCCTCCGGCTCGCATGGCTGATCCTTTCCATTGGACCGTGAACGTGACGGTCTGACCGGGTCTCACCGGCACGTGGGATGCTGCGGTGGTCGCATAGCAGGCGTCGAGCCTGGCCGAGTACGGGACCATGCACGCCTGACTGGACCGGTTGCTGCCCAGCCACGCCAGCTTCGGAGCGCGGATCTCCGTCCAGCTAGTCACGTGTGCTCCCCAGGCAGCATTCAGCTTGCTCAGGGTGCGGTAGCGGCTTCGAAGGTACCCGCGAAATGCTTCTTCGGCGAGTGAACCGTAGGATTGCGAGATCGGGTACCACCACTCGCAACCGTTGTTGTAGCCGTAGACAGCCGTAGCCAACCGATGCGACTTCAGATAGGCCGTTACGCGCCGCAGGTACCGGCGAAGGTAGGACTTGTAGATGGGGGAGAAGATGGATGGATCCTTGCAGGGGTTGCCATCCGGATCTACCTGTGTGTGACCGGCCGTACGGAGCTTGTCCATGAGCCACGGCACATTAGCTGCATGGGCCGGGCCTGCTTCGAGCAGGACTACCACCTTGATGCCTTGTCGTGAGACGAGCTCCAGTTGCTGGTCGAGGACGGAGAAGTCGAACCGGCCCTCCGTCGGCTCGATCAATGGCCAGGGCGCACGCATGGTGATGACATTGGCGCCACTCTCGGCCAAACGATCGTCCATGTGGCAGATCATGGGGTAGTGATTGACGAAGCCCACGGCCATCTCGGGGCCACGGGACGGCCAAGCCAGTTGCACGGCAAGCCACAACATGACGATCACGACACCTGCCTCCTGCCCGTCGCTGGGTGACGCATCCATAGTACCGCTGGCGCGTCGCAGGAGACGCATCGAGAAGACGCGAAAGATACTCGGGGAGGAGCCATATGGAAAGCAGTGTAAAGGTCGGATTGTTCGCCATCGGTCTGGATACCTACTGGCCACAGTTCGAAGGCCTGAAGGAACGTCTCGAAGGCTATCGTGAACGAATTCGCCACCGCCTGGCCACGTGTGGAGTGGAAGTCGTGGACGCAGGCATGGTGGATAGTGTTGAACGGGCCAGGGAAGCTGCAACCCGTTTCACGCAAGAGGATGTCGAGCTGATCTTCCTTTACGTCTCCACCTATGCATTGAGCTCGACTGTCCTGCCGGTGGTCCAGAAGACTGGCGTACCCGTCGTCGTACTGAACCTGCAGCCGGTACGTGCTATTGACTATGCGGCGTTCAACGCGCTGGGGGATCGTGGTGTCATGACGGGCGAGTGGCTGGCCCACTGCCAGGCGTGCGCTGCTCCGGAGATCGCATGCGTTTTCAACCGAGCCGGTATTCCCTACCACTTGGTGACCGGCACACTGGACGACTCCGATGCGTGGAAGGAGATTCAGGACTGGGTGGCGGCCGCTCAGGTGCGTGTCGGAATGCGCGAGAACCGCGTGGGTGTTCTCGGACATTACTACTGCGGCATGCTGGATGTCTACAGCGACATGACGCAGCAGGCGGCTGTTTTCGGTTGCCACTTCGACCTCCTGGAGATGTGCGAGCTTCGTCGGTACCGAGACGAGACGACGGAACCCCAGATTGCAGCGAAGATTCAACAGTTCCGGGCCGAGTTCGATGTGTCACCGGAGTGTTCCGAACAGGAGCTGGTCAGGGCAGCACGAACATCCTGCGCCCTGGACCGTCTCGTGAAAGCGCATCGCTTGGGGGCCATGGCCTACTACTACGAGGGGCAGCCCGGCAACGAGTACGAGGACATCGTGACCTCAGTGATCGCCGGCAACTCGCTACTGACTGCCCACGGCGTGCCCGTGGCGGGCGAGTGCGAAATCAAGAACGTGCAGGCCATGAAGATCATGGATCTGTTCGGTGTGGGCGGATCCTTCTCCGAGTTCTACCTCATGGACTTCGATGACGATGTCGTGCTATTGGGCCACGACGGGCCGGGGCACATGGCCATCGCTGATGGTCGGGTCAAGCTCGTGCCGCTACCCGTGTACCATGGCAAGCCCGGGCAAGGACTGTCCATAGAGATGCGTGTGAAGCATGGACCGGTCACCCTCCTGTCACTCGTACAAGATGGTCACGGCAAGCTGAGCCTCTTGACCGCAGAAGGAGAGGCAGTGCCGGGGCCGATCCTGCACATCGGCAACACGAATAGCCGCTACCGCTTCTCGGTGGGAGCCAGGGCGTTCGTCAATGCTTGGTCCGAAGCAGGACCAGCCCACCATTGCGCTATCGGTGTCGGCCACATCGCGAATCGCATAGAGAAGCTCGCAGCGCTCCTGGGAATCGGATGCCACCGCATCTGCTGAGACGGCACAGCTCCATTCCGAGGACAAGGTGCGGATGACAGAAAGGTTACAGCAATGACCCCCAACCCGTTCCTGGGTGTGTTCCTGCATGCCATCGGTGGTCTGGCGGCTGCCAGCTTCTACGTCCCCTACAAGCGTGTGCGCGGATGGGCATGGGAGACGTTCTGGCTTGTGGGCGGAGTTTTCAGTTGGATTGTCGCTCCGCTTGTCGTGGCCCTGCTGACAACGCCGAATCCCCTCGAAGTGCTGCGCACGACGCCTCTCCATGTGCTCTTCTGGCCGTGGTTCTTCGGGGTTCTGTGGGGTGTGGGTGGCCTGACGTTCGGTCTCTCCATGAGGTACTTGGGCATATCTCTGGGTTACGCCGTGGCGCTGGGTTTCTGTGCCGCGTTCGGGACGCTGATTCCAGCCATCCCCAACGGCAAGCTCGTGCAGATGCTGGCATCCTCAGGGGGACGCGTCGTGCTTCTCGGGGTGGCCGTCTGTTTGGGTGGCATCGCGGTGAGCGGTGCAGCGGGCAGAATGAAGGAACGCGAATTACCGGGAGATGCTTCGACGCCAGAACTGAATGTTCGCAAGGGGCTTGCGGTGGCAACCTTTGCCGGGATCATGAGCGCATGTATGGCCTTCGCCATCCAGGCTGGGGAACCTATCGCTAAGCGCGTGTTGGCCAGCGGCGCAACCACGCTGTGGCAGAACACACCGGTTTTCATCGTCATTCTGTTTGGTGGGTTCTTGACGAACTTCGTCTGGTGCCTGATTCTCGCCAATCGGAATGGTACTACTGGCCAGTTCGCCGAGCGCAGGTACCCGTTGCTAGCGAACTACGTACTGTGCCTTGTAGGCGGTACGACCTGGTACCTGCAGTTCATGTTCTATGGCATGGGCACCACTCAGATGGGCGCCTACAACTTTTCGAGTTGGACCATTCATATGTCGGCCATCGTCTTTTTCAGTACCCTATGGGGCATCGCTCTCCACGAGTGGCGGGGCACCAGCCTCCGGACACGTTCCGTCATGGCAGCAGGACTGGCAGTTCTCATCCTCTCGATCGTCATGGTCGGCTATGGCAACTACTTGGGCGCGTCATAGCACCGTCGCGGCGCTAGGCCTCGTGACAACGCTCGTGGGCCCCTGGTTCACCACGGCCCAGAGCCAACCAGGGACCGTGGAAGTCGCGCGGACTGTGTACAGAGGATGGACAGGTTGCGTACGTCTTCGAAACGATGTATCGGAGCTGATCATCGTGCCGGCGATTGGACGGATCATGCGCTTCGCGCCGCGGCATGGTCCCAACATGCTCTGGGAGAATCCCGAGCTTTGGGGACAACTTGCACCGCACCCCAAGGACCGTCGAGATTGGCTGAACTTCGGTGGAGACAAGCTATGGCCAGCGCCTCAAGAGCGATGGGGATGGCCGCCAGACCCATGGCTGGACGGAAGTCCGTGGCAGGTGTCGGTGTACCGAGCCGGCACAGTGGTCATGGAAAGCCCGGTGAGTACCAGAACCGGACTTCGGTTCCGACGCACGGTTATGCTGCACCCCGCCCGTGGCGAGGTGCGGATACGAAACGTTCTTGAAAACCGAGGAAAGGACGCAGTGGAGTGGGCCATCTGGGAGGTGGCGCAGGTAGATGACCCCGAGCGTGTGATCATGCCTGCCAGCGTGAGAGGAGGATTCGACAGCGGGTTCAGGGTATTCCCTGACATGCCGTCAGGCCCTGGCACGAACGTATCGGTTCACGATGGCAAGATCCACGCTCGACGCGATCCAAGAGCTTCCTACAAGATAGGCTCGGCGTCGGAGCGGTCCTCCATCTGGTGCGAGAAGAACGGTTGGGTTTTCGGCCTGCATGGTCCCAACCGGACAGTTGACACATATCCTGACGGAGGCTGCAATGTGGAGATCTACTCCAACCCGGATCCTCTACCCTATATGGAGATGGAGGTGCTAGGCCCGATGGTTCGACTGAAGCCCGGCCAGGCGACGGGCATGGCGGTGACGTGGACCCTGGCACACTCGAAAGACGGCAGAAAGGACGACATACCATGAACAAGCGCGACGCAGTGTTAAGCGTGCTGGATAGCTCCAGGCCGCAGACCTATATACCAGCAGCTTTCTTCCTCCATTTCCCGCCGGAATACCATCTAGGCCAGGCTGCGGTGGAAAAGCACCTGGAGTTCTTCCGCTACACGGGCATGGACTTCGTAAAGATCCAATACGAGCGGAAGTTTCCCACGGACGAGAGCATCCTGCGCCCGAAGGATTGGGCCAAAGTGGCAGTCCTGAAGTCGGATTTCTTCGAGCCTATGGTCGAGGCAGTAGAGGGGCTGGTCAAAGCCGTGGGCAAGGAAGCCCTGGTGATCGTCACGCTTTACTCGCCATTCATGTGTGCCGGCCACGTGGGCGGCAACGATCGGTTGGCGGCGCACATGGCCGAGGATCCCGATGCAGTGAACAAGGGCATGGAGATCGTCACGGAGAGCCTCATGAACTTCGTGAACGCGTGCGTCGAAGCAGGAGTGGATGGGTTCTATCACTCGACGCAGGGGTATGAGAGGGGGCGCCTGGCCGATCCGGAGCTCTTCCATCGGTGTATCAAGCCATGGGACCTCTACGTGATGAGCGAGATCAACGCCCGCTGCCTCTTCAATGTCCTCCACATCTGTGACTACCACGCTCCGTACGACGATCTGGAGCCATTCCCCGAGTACCCCGGTAGCGTCGTGAACGTGAATCCCCTCGTCGGCGGCAAGCGCCTCAGTGGCGGGGAGATATGCCGCCTATTCCAGCGACCCTTCATGGGCGGTGTCGAGCGGCTGGGCAAGATCGCCACAGGTACCATGAAAGATGCCCGGGACGCGGCACGGGAGGCTCTGCGCCAGGCGCCAGATCGCTACATTCTTGCAGCCGATTGCACGGTGCCATCTGATACGCCGTGGGAAAACTTGCGAGCGGCGATCGAGGAGGCACACCGTTGGGCAGGATAGCCCGTCCTGGGGCCAGGTCTCGGCAGAGGGGCACTGGCAGTATGGATCATGTGCTATGGGTAGTCGGGATCACCGTCCTGGCGTCGGTTGCGTTCGCCGCGATTCCCGATGCCATGCCAGACACGTGGGAGGCCACCGACGGTGTCGGTCGTAAGGTCGCCACACGTGGTGAGGCGCCCGCGCCGAGGCCGGGCAAGTTCGTCGGCATCTTCTACTGGACATGGCACGTCGGCAACTCGGAGCCGTACAACGTCACGAAGATTATCACCGAGCACCCGGAGGCACTGACGAACTACGAGCATCCTGCCTGGGGGCCGTGGTTCGCGCCGCACCACTGGAACGAGCCGCTCTTCGGCTTCTACCGCAGCACGGACCGCTGGGTCCTACGCAAACACGCCGAAATGCTCGCCGCTGCGCAGGTGGATGCAGTCTTCTTCGACTGCACCAACGGAACCTTCACCTGGGACGATCAGTACAAGACGCTCTGCGAGGTATGGACCGAAGCCCGAAAGGACGGCGTAAAGACGCCGCAGATCGTCTTCATGCTCCCCTTCGGCCCGAGCCCCGACAGCCTGACGAGCCTGAAGCACCTCTACACGGACCTCTACAAGCCCGGCAAGTGGCGCGACCTGTGGTTCTTCTGGAAGGGTAAGCCGCTCATCATGGCCTATCCCGACAACCTCACCGATGTGCCCGGCGACGAGGCAGAGACGCAGCTTCGACGTGAGATCCGCGAGTTCTTCACGTTCCGGCCCGGCCAGCCCGACTACGTCAACGGACCATCGCGACCGGATCAGTGGGGGTGGCTGGAGATCTACCCGCAGCATGGCTACGTTCCACTTCCCGGCGGAGGCTATGAGCAGGTACCTGTCGGTGTAGCCCAGAACGCCTGCGATTCGAGCGGCGGCCATTGCGCGGCGTTCAATCTGCCCGACAGTTACGGCCGCAGCTACACCAAGCGCAAGGGCCACGACCGCAGGCCCGACGCGCACATGTACGGCCTGAACTTCGCCGAGCAATGGGACCGGGCATTCGAGCTCGACCCGGAGTTCGTATTCATTACCGGCTGGAATGAGTGGGTGGCAGGCCGCCACAAGCACTGGGGCATGAAAGACAATGCCTTCCCAGACGAGTACGACACCGAGCACAGCCGCGACATCGAGCCCATGAAAGGCGGACATGGGGACAACTACTACTACCAGATGGTGGACAAGATCCGCCGGTTCAAGGGCGTCCGCGAGCAGCCCCGAGCCTCGGCGCCGAAAACCATCCGACTTGGCGGCCCGGCGTCGCAATGGGACGATGTCGGCCCCGAATACCGCTCATGGCCGGGCAACACCAAGCCACGCGACGCTCAGGGCTACGGCTCCACTCACTACAAGGACGACACCGGTCGCAACGACATCGTCCGAGCGAAGGTCGCCCGCGACAAGACCAACATCTACTTCATGGTGGAATGCGCCGCCCCCATCACGCCGGCCACGGACCCGAACTGGATGTGGCTGCTGAT
>JBBIPC010000019.1:0-56825 GCA_037443035.1 Chthonomonadales bacterium | reverse complement strand
TGATCCTGCGAAGGCAGGATTCGTCTCCCAGCCCGACGATTCATCGTCGGGTGCGATCTCTCCGCTCTCCGCTCTCAGCCCTCAGCCCTCAGCTCTCAGCTCACAGACATCAGCTCTTAGCTCTCAGCCCTCGACCCCCTTGCCTCTTTCCTCTCGCCCCTTGCCTAGCTGGGAAGGCTTCCATTTCATCCTGAATCGGACCGCCCCCGGCGTCCTCGAGGTCTGCACCGGCGGCTGGAATTGGAAGCCCGTCGGCAAAGTTCGCTATGCCGTCCAAGGCAACCGGCTCGAGGTCGCCATCCCGCGCAAGCTCCTCGGCCTCAAGCCCACCGACCGGGTTGACATCTCCTTTAAATGGGCCGATAACGTGCAGAAGCCCGGCGACATCATGGACTTCTACCTGAGCGGGGATGCGGCGCCGTTGGGGAGGTTCGTGTGGCGCTACCGAGAATGACGGCAGGGATTGGTGGTGGCCTGAGCAAGTACGCCCGAAACCCCGAGTTACGCCGCCTCGTCCTACCCGTATCACAGCACAGGAGGCGACTATGCGTGGGATTCTCCTTCTGGCATCACTGATGGCGGCCAGCACGCTGCTGCCATCCGACCGTCCAATACCCTCGCATGCCCAGAGCGGCATCCGCCAGGAACCGTTCGCATTCGGAGTTGAGTACCTCGTCCCAGGCCTCGCCAGAACTTACGCCGCGACCGGCGTGACGTGGGGGAAGACACAGCCGGCGGGTTTCGACTGGGACGTCATCGAACCCAAGCCACCTGTGAACGGGCAGCACGCGTACCGCTGGGACTGGTCGGACCGCCTTATCCGCGAGTGGCAAGAAGCCGGTTTCCGAAACTTCCATATCTATCTGCAGTGCCGGAACAGGTGGGCCTCGTCAAAGCCGCTTCCGGCGACTGGCCACCCTTCGTATCCCCCAAAGGCGGAGTATATGGATGACTACGCTGCCTACGTCCGGGCGATGGTGGAACGCTACGACTGTGACGGCAAGGACGACATGCCGGGGCTGCGCTATCCCATTCGCTACTGGGAAATCGAGGCGGAGTGGGGCACGTTCTGGAAAGGCACGATCGAGGAGTACCATCACCTCCTGCGAGTGGCGCGGCAAGCAGCGCGGGAGGCCGACCCTCGGGCACGGATTATCCTGCAGGGGTACATCATCTGGGGCATTTTCGAAGGGGAGCCCGACGCTGCCGAGCTGCAGCAACGGTTGTCCCACGCGCTATTCGGCAAATCGCGGAGGGCTGTGCTCGAGCTGATGCCCCAGACGCTACGGTACCCCGAGCTGTACGACGTCGTGGAGTTTCATTCGCTCAGCGACTATACGGAAATACCCACTATGGCACGGCACTTGCGATCGGTCATGCGGGAGCTCGGTATAGAGAAACCCATCTGGGTTGGCGATGTGAACCTGAGCCTCAACCCCATGATCTACCATAACATGCCCAACTATCCCTACACACAAGATCAGTTGCCAAGGATAAGGCGGTGGCTAGCGGCTCTCAAGAACAAACAAGATGCGCGCCACGACCTGGCGCTGCGCTGGTTCCGCGCCGAGCAGGCTTCCTTCACAGCGAAGAAGATCGTCTGCGCCATGGGCGAAGGACTTGCGGGCATCAATATGGGCAACCTAGAAGACTGGGAGATATTCGCTCTGGCGCCCAGCTTCACAGGCACCACCGCGTTCTGCGGACTGATAGATCGAGCTCCCATACACCGTTTGGACGAAGACCGCAGGCCGCTCGAGCCTCGTCCTGCCTTCTGGACCATCAAGCTGCTAGTGAATACGCTGGGCACCTACAGGGGGTACGAGCGGCTGTCCTTGGGGCCTGGAATCTACGCCTATCGGTTCACCGCCCCAACCGACGCCAGCGCTGCACGTTCGACGATCGTGGCTTGGTACGACGATGGCAAGGGACACCTGCCCGACGATCCGCCACCCATGAAGCGAGTCAGCATTCCCACCGCGGCACATCAGGTGTTGCGCGCTTCCATCATCACACGTATCGGTCGGCGAGATGCGAGTTGGGAAACGCAGAGCGTCGCCAACGCTCACATTCCCATCACCCTCACCAGCACGCCGGTGTTGCTCAGGGAAAGATAGCGTTGGTGCAGCCCGCTCCATGGCTAGCGCATGAGAAACGCCGGGGTATGGGCTCGACTGCGAGACGCAGCGATATCGCCAAGAAGGAATCACGCGCACCATCGCGGAATACTTAGTTGCTTCGGCAGTCATGCTGCTCCAGTTAGCAGGTGTGGAGGGGGATCACAATGGGAGACGAGTCTGGACTCAACGGGGTGTGGCCGCGTCTCGAGCCTCGTGTACGGCAGATCTGCCACCACTTCTTTGGTGGTTTTCCGGAGATGGCCGAGGATGCGCTGGGGACGGTCTACCTTCGGGCGTGGGATTGTTGGGACCGTGTGAGGCGCGCCAGGGACCCAGAAGCGTATCTGGCACGAGTGGCTTGGAACGTCTGCCACGACCTGCGCAGACGGGAGACCCGGTACGCTCGGGCTGTTCCATGGCACACTCTGGACGGTGTGGTGGACCCCGAGCCCGTCGTGGACGCCATCGATCGTCGTCTAGCGTATCAGAGCATCGTCGCTGCAACCGACCAACTGCCGCCAATGGAAAGAGAGGCGTTGGTCAGCAACGTTCTTCACCGTGAGTCCCAGGCGTCCATTGCCCAACGGCTTGGTGTTTCCTACCAGACCGTGCGCCGTTGCCGGCAAGCCGCTCTCCAGAGGTTGCGGTACGTCCTAGCAGGTAAGGCCTCGGACGTTGGGGGCGGTAGCGAGCACCACACAGAAGATACGGACGACGGTGGATCGTCCCCGGAACCAGAGCAGCCGGGCTCGCGACCGCCAAGACCTCGACGCCAGCGTAGTCTCGACGAACTGCTCGAGGACATCAGCGCGCGGATTGCTGACACGCGGGTCGTGCGCATACCGCTGCCATCGGGAGGTGTCTTCGAGTATCATGCGGTCTTCGGCGACAGCCTCAGGCGGCGCGGGCAGCGCATACTAACGCTGAAGTCCTATGTGGATCGGCACCCTTCGGGATGGAGAAAGCGCCTGGAG
This sequence comes from Chthonomonadales bacterium, assembly GCA_037443035.1. Lineage (GTDB taxonomy): Bacteria > Armatimonadota > Chthonomonadetes > Chthonomonadales > CAJBBX01 > JABWBA01. The sequence continues at coordinate 53,731 of JBBIPC010000019.1, read as the reverse complement.
CTCGCCAACCTGCTGTTCGCCGACGGCCAGGTAGCCGAAGCGGAAGTCCAGTTCCGTGCAGTACTCGAGCGCAAGCCCGGCTGTCTCCAAGCAGCCATTGCATTGGGGCAGATCCTGTGCTTGGGTCAGCGGGCCGCTGAGGCCGCAGTGGTATACGAGGCGGTCCTGCCCTACGTGCAGACTGCTGCGAAGCGCCACCACGTGGTAGGCCTGCTGCATCGCGCACGTCGCGACTTCTCCGCAGCCGCGAACGAGTTTCGCAAAGCCATTGAACTGGAGCCTCAGAGCCTGGAGCACTACCACGAGCTGGCGGCGACGTACGACACGGAGGGTCGTCCATATGAAGCGGCTGAGGCTTATGACATGGCACTGGCGGTGGATCCCGACGACGTGTACGCCCTTGCGCGTAGTCACAATGCTCTGACGGCGCTCGGGCGGTACGACATCGTTCTGTCCCGCTTGGAGCGGGCCCTCCAGTTGGACCCGAACTACACCTATGCCGCCAAGCTGTTAGCGGACCGACGGGCGATGATGGGGCTGGTGCGAGGTAAGGAAGGCCGGCGGACACTTGGCATACTGAAGAGGGCGATCGAGCGTGACCCGGATAGCGCCGACGTCTGGGATGCCGTTAGCCGGTATTACGACGTGCGTGGGGATCTGGAGCACTCTGTGGCCATTTGGCAGCATTTCCTCAGCGGTCACCCAGACAGCGCGCGGGGGTGGATGTTCCTCGGTACGGCGTACGGTCGCCTCCAGAAATGGACGGAGGCAGCTGAAGCGTACCGAAAGGCACATGCCCTGAATCCGTTCATGTTCGATATCCATTGGCGCGGCACGCACATCCTCTTGCGGGCAGGTTATCGGGACGAAGCGCGTCGGTGGGCAGAGGAGATCCTGGAACGTTTCAGCACGTACTGGGATGGTCCGCACGTCGCCGCGGCGAACCTCCTACGACTCGGCGAAGATCCAGAGAAATGCGTCGCACTGAGCCGCCTCTGTGTCGAAAGGCATCCGATGGCGTGTCATGCCTGGGCTAACTATGGCGCGATGCTTTTGGACGTGGGGCGGGCGGAGGAGGCGATCAGGGCGTTCGAACGAGCCCACGAGCTGATCGCCTATCCCATGGCACCTGCGAGACCTGGGATCATCGGCTTTCTCGGGCGAGCGCTCCGTGCATTGGGACGGGAGGATGAGGCTCTTGTACGTTTCCGGGAGATGCTGGAACTCGGCGAGTCCCTCAAGAGTGTGGATCCCTTCTACAAGAGAACGGTGGGACAAGCGCTGATGGAGCTCGGGGACTTCAAGGGGGCCCGTGCGGCTCTGATGGCGGCCAAGAGGGCAGGATGCTGGCACGTCGACTCCGATTTGGAAGAGCTGGAGGAGCGCGTGAAGGCGGCGGCAGTCTCGTCGGCCCAGAGCGAGACCTAGATCACAGGCCGATACCCATTCGGATCGTCTTGTGATCTGTGCATCACGCGAAAGATATCGAGACTAGCGGAGCTTCGTGAGCGTCGCGATCTCGGAGAGGCGTCAATCCGACACGACCGAAATGGTCGGGTTCACGGATCGGTTGGAGTGGAGAGCTGCCGACCGGCAGCCCACGTAAGAACGATTGCGCACCGGCCGCGTCCCGACTGACTCTCACTCCCTCAACCGAATGGCATCCGCAAGGTCCATATGGCGCACGCGGCGAAGACCCGGCCACTGGGCAACGAGGACCGCGACCAGCGCGCCTCCGACGGCCATGGCATAGGTCTGCGGCGTTACTGCCAGCGTCATGACGAAGCCTTCTGTATTCGCAGCCTGCATGAGATACTGGGCCAGCCGGTGCGCGGGATAGAGAGCGAGGACAGAACCCGTCGCGCCAAGCAGCAGATTCTCCAGGGTCACCAGTCGCAGAATACTCGGCATGCCGAAACCGAGTGTGCGCATGGTCGCGAGTTCCCGTGTACGCTCCCACAACACGACGTCGGTGACAGTATAGACAACGGCGAACGCCATGGCAGCACCAAGAAGGTACATGATGGCGATGAACGTGTTGGCGAAAGCAGTCACTTCGTCAATCTGCCGCGTCACGTCCTTTCGACCGAGCACCAGCCCCACACCGTCAGTACGGTGCAAGCGATCCATGATCTGGTTCTCGTATCCGGGCTGTACTGCAACGACTGCGCCACCTACTGCGTCTGGAGGCATCCAGAGACGTCTCGCGAACAACCGGCGAAGAGTTTCCATCTCGACATAGATGGGGAGGGGAACCGGGAGACGCAGGCGAGGACCGGTGCGCAGGTGTGCAGTCGCGCTCCGTCCGTGAACGTTCTGGATGTAGTCCAGACGAATGGTGTCGCCTGGTTCGGAGCGAAGCCTGCTGGCCATCAGATCGCTGTAGTAGGCCACGCCTTCTTCCAGCTTGACCGGTCGTCCGGACACATCGTGCAAGAGACGTAGACGCGAGTCGCGCACGTATCCCATGACCACGGTCTCTTTCTGTGCATCGCCTCGACTAGCTCGGACTGGCACGTCCAGCGTTTCTTCCGCTGCTCGTACGCCGGGCCACGAGCGAATGGCCCTCACGATGGACGCGCTTCGCTCTGGCACGAACACGGCTGTGATGTCATACCGCTGGAAGTCCGCCGTCGATTCGGCGATGGCTGCCTTCATGCTATCGCGAAACGAACCAGCGATGATCATGAGACAGACAGCCGATGCCACACCTGAAGCGGTGCCAAGAGTTCGGAGCGGTCGGCGCACAAAATTCCGAGTGGCGATAGCAAGAAAAAGCGGGAGGCGTAGGCGAGCTATCGCACCGGGCTGGCTGGGAACAGCACCACGCATGGCTTCTGCGGGTGCAATGCGCGCTGCTGCCCGAGCCGGCAGCCAGGCTCCAGCTAGACATGACGCCACCGCCAGCGCGAAAGCCGTCAGGGCGATGTCTGGTCGGTCGTCCGTGGCGGTCAGTGGCGTTCGAATGACCCTTTCGTATGCGGCGGCCATCCACATGCCCAAGAGACGCCCCAAGACTACACCGAGAGAGCCGCCGCACACGCCGAGGGTTAGGCCAGCCCCAAGATAATGAAAGAGGACCGTGCGAGCGCTGAACCCAGACGCGCGTAGAAACCCGATGAGGCTCCGCTGGACCTGAACCCACCTTGCCAGCATGATGCCCGTGGCGACGGCGGCTGAAGCAAGGAAGAGGGACGGCATGACGATGAGAAAGGGCTTGTTCCCTTCGAGATCGGATTGGAGTAGCTTGTTGCTGGGCTGCTCCGGTCTCAAGATGGGGGTCTGCGGGCCGTAGGCCTTGAGTCGGCTGTGGACAGCTCGTGCGACCTCCTCGCTCTTGTTCGGCTCCGTCCGCAACACGACTTCGGTAATCTGTCCGGTCGTTCCCAGCAGCGGTGCAATAACATCCTCGGCGACATACATGGCGCCGAGAACTTCGGGGAGTGGCAACACCAGCGTGCCACCCATAACAGGGTAGATGAACTCAGGACTGCATACGATGCCGCCAACGCGAAAGGCGACGCGACGGCCGCTGAACCGAAGAAAGATACGGTCTCCCGGCTGATAGCGGTTGGCTCGCGCGAAGGACCAGTCGAGCCATACCTCCCGGCGGCTCGTCTGGCCTATTGGCCTCCCGGCTACGAGCAGGAGCTGGTTGACGCGCAGCGGTCGTCCAGTAGGCACAGAAAACGCGCGGCCGATGGCTCGCGGGCGTCGTGGCGGCTCCTGCTCGAGCTCTACGTACTCGCTTACCCTTCCTTCTACGGCCACCACCCCGGGCATACGAGCAATCGTAGGCACGACGGCCCGCGGTGCTCGGCGCACACCTATCCAGACATCACCGAACAGCAGCCGGTCGTAGCTAAGCTGATAGGAGGCCTTCTGGCGCTCGTACGAGGTCATAGAGCCATGATAGGTTGCCACACCCAGAGCCGTAACGAAGGAGATCGCCACGAACTGCCACTTTGCAGCCAGTGCATCACGCAGGAGTTTGAGATTGAGCTTCGTCATGTCGCGAGTGGCACAAGCATTACCATCGCAGCTCTGTAGGATCGGCCGGAGAACGGTTCACCTGAACTTCTGCGACCCGTCCGCTTCGCAGCCGCACGACGCGGTCCGCCAGGCGGGTGATTTCGCTGTTGTGCGTGACAAGGAGAACGCTTCGAGCGAAGCGCCGAGTAACGTCGCGCATGGCGGCCAGAACGCGAATGCCTGTCTCGTAGTCCAGACTGCCTGTGGGCTCATCGGCAAGGATGAGGGCGGGCTTCTTGACAAGAGCTCGCGCAAGAGCGACGCGCTGCTGTTCGCCACCGCTGAGGTTCGCAGGAAACCGGTCGGCGTGGTCTTGTAGCCCGACCGAGCGTAGAACCTCGCCGGGCGGGAGGGGATCCCGTACGAGCTCCGCGACAAGCTCGACATTTTCATGTGCCGTCAGCGTTGGCACCAGGTTGAAGAACTGGAAGACGAAGCCCACCGTATCGCGTCGAAACCGCGTAAGCTCTCTATCTCCCATGCCAACCAGGGACTGACCTGCCACGACCACGTCACCGGACGTCGGCGAGTCCAGTCCGCCGATAATATTGAGCAGCGTCGTCTTGCCGGAGCCGCTCGGACCAACGAATACGACGAACTCGCCCGCAGGTATCTCCAGGCTCACATCCTGGAGCGCATGGACGGCAACATCCCCTGAACCGTACACCTTCTCCACATGACGCAGTTGGACGATGTAACCCTTGTCCGTCTCCTGGGGTTCATCGCCCACGCGCGGCAGATCGTTGCATCCTGCCGGCCGGTGCGAGTTCGGAGGATGGCTGCCGTAACTCATTCGTCCCTTCCTGTCAAGATGCGGACGGCGCGGTGTTGGCTGAGCCCTTCCTTGCCGGAGACGACGACAAGCTCGCCGGGGTTGACACCCGACAGCACTTCGGTACGCTCGGGGGCAGCGAATCCTGTGACGATGGTACGTTTCTCGACATGGTTACGATGGACCACCCACACTGCCTGGCGCGACCCGCTGCTCACGATGGCGTCACTGGGAATCAAGATCGCCCGGGGATGGATCGTTGCGCGCCCCCGCACATGCACCTCCATCCCAGGCTTGAGCATTCTCTTTTCCACGCTGGTGCGCGGCACGAGGTGTATGCGGACGCGCACGATCCGAGCGCCGGTGCGCACCTCGGTCTGCGGCACGGCCTCGCCACCGATCTGCGTCACTCGGCCTTGGAACTCTCTTCCGGCGTAGGCTGGTGCCGTGATGGTCACCCGTTGGTCAACGGCTACTGGTGCAAGGTCTTGCTCGTCCACCTCCGCCACGATCCACGTCTTCTGGCTGTCGACGATGGAGAAGAGTGGGGTCTGTGGAGTGGCCATGTCGCCGGGATCCACGTAGCGCCTGCCCACCGTGCCATCGAAGGGGGCGCGGACCAAACGTTCAGCGAGCTGGGTTAGCGCCTGGCGTGCGAGTGCCGATGCCTGCCTGCTACGAGCCGTAGCGCTGTTGACGTCAGCGCGGGCCGCAGCGAGTCGCTGGCGTCCGGCCAAAGCCTCAGCATAGGCGGCCGTGGCAGCGCTGACTGCGGCATCAGCCTCACGAACCCGCTGTTCCTCGGCAGCGAGGGAATCCAGATCGGCCTCAGCGGCCTTGACGCGAGCCTCTGCGGAGCGCACGCGCGCCCGGGCAGCCTGAATCTGCTGCGGACGTGCACCCTGCTGCAAGAGCTCCAGGGCTTTCCGTCGGGCCCGGAGCACAGCGGCAGCCCGGGCCCGCGTTTCGCGGGCGATGTCGACATCGCGCTGCGCCACAGCTCCGGAGGCGAACAGCTCCTCTGCACGTCGAAGGTCGCTGTCAGCAAGGCTCAGGGCGGCTTCGGCGGCCGTGATCTCGGCCTTCGCCTGCTCGATCTCTTCAGGCCGGCCGCCAGTCTCCAGGTCCTGTGCTGTCATCACGGCGACTTCATATTCGGACTGCGCTGCCTGGAGAGCGGCGTCGTACGCCTTCCTCATCCTTGCCAGAGCCACACGCGCTTGTTGGGCCCTCATGCGCGCGGCAGCCAACTCAGCCGCAGCTCGGCGTTCCCGCGCTGACTGTGCGGAAGCTGCCTCTCTTTCGAGGGCCAGTGCACTGCGGATCTGGATGGTTGCTCCCTGGGCGGCAGCTTGCTGCGCCTCGGTTGCCGAACGCTCCGCCGTAGCTGTCAGGCACGCAAGCACCTGTCCCGCTCGGACGTTGTCTCCTTCCTCGACAAGCACCTGATCGATACGACCTATCGAGGACGCACTCACAGTCGCCGACTGCGACTCTACGTACCCAACCGCCGACCACTCCAACTCCAGAGGCCCCTCGACGGCCGCGAATACGGAGACAGGCATCGGCGCATTCCTCACCCGAAGCTGCCACCAGAAAGCGGCGCCGACGATGATGGCAATGGTGGCGACAGTGATCGGGCGACGAGGTCTCATGCAGGTTCTTCAGCGTACGAGCGGCTCACACGTACTGAGGCGTCAGGGGGCTCACGGCTGGTCCGCGCGCATTTCCGTAGACGGTCGCCAGACAGCAGTGGTTTCATGAAAGCCCGCGGCGAGGTGCACATGTCGCTACTTGTTGCGGGTTCTCTTTCGCGCCATTTCCAACAGCTGTCGGTAAGTCACCGGCTTGACCGGCTTCCCGTCCTTGCCGACGATCACGTAGGCTGGTCTGTCCATGGCATTGCGTCGGTCGAGCATTTGGTTCAGGGGTTCGTACAGCAGCGAGCCAGGCGGTGTGGTCCACGCGAACACGGAAGCAGGCACCCGAGGGTTGATGCTCGCCTGATTGTCGTAGCCAAACTTGACCGGCAACGGTTTGAGCTCTTGTTCCGGCGGGTCGTCAGGATTCAGAGGTTCCGGGGGAGGCACGTAGTGCTGCGCCGGCTTGGAGAGAGGAACGGACTCGAAGCTGAAGCGCAGTATGAGCCGGTGCGTCCGCGAGATGTAGAATCGTGCCTCACCAGTGCGGTCGGCCGTTCCGGAGTCCAGCACGACGACATCCGCCATCTCGCCATTGACTTCGGCTGTACCGCTGAGACGAGCTGCTCGGACCTGCTGCTCGAGATTGGCGAAAGGATTCATGCCCGAGATCGCTACAAACTCGATACCGGCTCCCAACAGCCCCAGGCCTTTGAAATCCCTGGGTGCTTTGTCGCGCGTGTAGTACTGCTCCGCTTCATCGTAGACATAGAAATGGCGACCGTCACACAGGTATCGCTTGACCGTCGTCCGCCCCATTCCTAGGACATTCTGCCAGACCTCGTAGAGGAGGCGATTGGGGCGCTGGAATACCAGTCTGGAGCGTACGGGCTTGTTGAACCCGCCGGAGTCACCGTAGTATTTCGTCTCCATCTCCAGAGATCGGAGACCACGGTAAGCGCGTACCATTTCCTGGAGGACCCGGCGTGCGTCCGGCTCGACTTGCGCAGGTTCCCAAGCGGCAGCTACGCCTGCAACCAACAGGATGCACAACAGAGTCGAGCAAGGCCTCATGCGCCGACTCTCTGTGCACGCTCGCGGATCGTCTCGTAGAACCGGTCACTCGGGACGCGGTCATGACCCAGCCCTATAGTGGGAGCGGGCGTCCCCTGCACCGCCAAGATGTGGGCCTCCAGGGCACAAAGATCTGTGTCTCGATCTACGGAGAGCAGATGGCGGAGGGAGCTATCTGGCAGATCCTTGCCGTTCCCATCGTCACCGACGGCGATCCGGATAAGACGTTTCACGTCGTGTCGTGCGACGCCGAGGTCCGGCATTTCGTGCTCGATCTCCATGGCGATGTCTTCGTCCTGGTCACTGTACCGAGGCACGTACTTTTCCAGAGTGTCCACCGCATCGGCTAAGAACACCCCCAGCGCAACGCCCAGCCCCCAGACGAACCCGGCACCAACGATGGCAGCGTCATCTGAAGCGCCACAGCCTCTGCGGTGACGGACGTATTGATAGTGCACGGTGCGTCTCTCCGCGTCGCGGCCCTCGACGATGAGTCCACGCTCGCGGAAGTCGTCGATCCGACCTGCCCATTCTCCGTGCGCAAGGTCATCGGCTGTCAGCCCAAGTTCATCGAGAACAGCGAAATCGACATGGTAGCTGCGCCCGCCTCCGATACGCAGTCCAGTCTCGGCTTCGGTCTCCGCCCTCAAGTCCGGATCGTCCCGGAGCCCACCGAGGTACAGGCCACGCAGCACGTCCAGCGGGTTCACGCGCAGGAAACGAAGCGTAGAAACGCCTAGGAGCGGATTGCCCAGATCATCCACGAGCGCTGCCTGGCCGGATCCTATGACGGCGCTCCTTGCATAGCCTCTCACTTCGTCTATCAGAGCCTGGCGCGCTCCCTTGACGGCCGTCGTATCGCGCCTAAGTGCCTGGACAACGTCGTCCAGCGTCGTATTGGGGAAACGGTGGCCGCGAAAGATCCCGTGGCCTTCGTGTGCGTGACCCTGGACCGACTGGATCAATAGTATCTCCTCGATGGCCCAGTTCGTGCGCAGGGTCTCCCGCGAATCGAGGATGGCGAAGTCCTTGCGCAGCATCTCTGGCGGTGCGCCGCCACGGTTCGATGACACCATAGCCTCCTCTCGTCTGAACGAATGCCGCAGAAGCTAAGTCCGATGCCATGAGCTTACCACGCGCAGACTGCCTGTGCGGGCTACTCCTGCCAGACGGACTGAGGACCCAGTAGTCTCTCGAGGGCCTCGAGGAGCTCCGGTCTGCGGTCCACGTGAACGCTGCTGCGGATCGTGCCGCCGCCCGTGTCCGTCGCAACATGAACGAACACGGAGCTATCGCCAGGATACATGTCCAAGACGGAGCGCAAGAGCCGGAGGCGCGACTGGATCTCGCCGGTCACACGGATGTGGAGGGCCTTACGGCTCGTCCGATGTGACTCCTCCCACTGAATCCGCTCGATGCGGTCAGCGATGATTTCCACGCTGCTGTCGCCACCGTCGCTCGAACTATCGGATTCGCGAGCGCTGATCCTGCCCGATACCCGTACCACAGCGTCCTCTACTAGGGCGTCGCGGTAGGCAGCATAGACCTTGGGGAAGCACGTGACCGCTATGGGTCCTGTGAGATCCTCGAGCCTCGCATAGGCCATCGGCTGCTTGAGGCGCGTCGTCAATTGCCGCACATCCGCGACGATGCCCGCGACAGTTACTGTCTCGCCGTCGCTCATCTCGCGCAGCTCTGCAGCCCGAGCTATAGACGGGTCGTTCGCGAGGTCAGGCATCTTCTCGAGCGGATGGCCGGACAGGAACACACCGAGCAAGTCACGCTCATGTTTCAGGCGCTCTTGCACGGGGAAATCCGGACCGGCATCGGAAATGGGCAGCACTGGTTCGCTGGATATCTCGTCGTCGCCGAATAGGCTGGCATGGCCCATTTCAGCGCTGCGACGCACGGACGCGGCAAAGGCGAGTGCGTCTGGAATGCATTCGAACATGGCGCGGCGGTTGGGATGGAGCGTATCGAACGCGCCGCATCTAACGAGGGTCTCGACGGTGAGCCTGGTGATGCTTGCTGCGGCGTAGAGCCGTTTGCAGAAGTCCTGCAAAGACTGGAAGGGACCACGCGCGTCCCGCTCGGCCACGATCGCCTCGGCCACTGCCCTTCCTACGTTCTTGATATCGGCCAATCCGTAGCGAATGGCGCTGCCCTCAGGAGCGAAGTCGCACGCGCTGGCGTTGATGTCCGGACCCAGAACGCAGATGCCCATGCGCTTGCATTCGGCCAGACCGACGGCCATCTTGTCGGCTTTGCCCGCATAGCAGGCGAGCAGCGCAGCCATGTACTCGACCGGGTAGTGGGCCTTCAAGTACGCCGTCTGGTACGCCACGAGTGCGTAGCAGACAGCATGGGCTTTGTTGAAGCCGTAGCCCGCGAACGGCTTGATGAGGTCGTAGATTCTCTCGGCGACATTCTCGCTAATGCCCTGCCTTACAGCACCCTCCAAGAACTGATCGTGCATGCGGTCAATATCGCTCTGGATTTTCTTGCTTATCGCCCTTCGAAAGAGATCCGCCTGACCCATGGTAAACCCGCCGATCTCCCGAACAACCGTGAGAACCTGATCCTGATAGACGATGACGCCATAGGTCTCGGCTAGGAGAGGTTCCAGGCGGGGGTGCAGAAAACGGACCTCCTTCCGCCCATGCTTTGCGGCGATGAACTCCGGGATGCTCTCCATAGGACCGGGCCTGTAGAGAGCCACCATGGCCGCCAGATCGTTCACGGACGTGGGTTTGAGTGCGCGGATATAGCGGCGCATGCCGCTGCTCTCTAGTTGGAATACTCCCACCGTTTCGCCGCGTCCGAGAAGCTCGAATGTCGCTTTATCTTCGAGTGGGATACTATCGAGAGAGAGCTGCACACCTCGTACGCGCCGGACATTCTCGAGACTGCGTCCCAGAATGGACAAGTTGATGAGGCCGAGAAAGTCCATCTTGAGGAGGCCGATCTTGGCAAGAGCCGGTGCAGGGTACTGCGTCTGACGAGCGTTACCCTCGGCCGTTCGCCGGAGCGGCGTGTGCTCGACGAGAGGTGTCCTGGATATCACGATCCCTGCGGCATGAATGGATGTGTGGCGTGCCAGACCCTCGAGACGCTGCGCGGTGTCAATGAGCCTGTGGACTGACGTATCGGTCTCATACAGACGCTTCAGCTCGCCGACCTTGTCCACTGCCTCGGCAAGGGTCAGGTGTGCACCCTGCGCCGGGATAAGCCCGGCCACCCTGTTGACAAGGCTGAACGGCAACCCCAGGGCGCGGCCGGCGTCCTTGACGACCTGCTTCGGCTGCAACGTACCGAAGGTAGCGATCTGGGCAACATGCTCGGGTCCGTACTTCTGCGTCACGTACTCGATGACCTCAGCGCGGCGGCCATCCTCGAAGTCCATGTCAATGTCGGGCATCTCGGCTCGTTCAGGGTTGAGGAACCGCTCGAAGGTGAGGTCATAGTGGACGGGGTCTACGTCTGTGATTTCGACGCAGTAGGAGGTGAGAGAACCCGCAGCCGAACCACGCACACCGAACAGAATCCCCTGTTTGCGGGCGAAGGCTGCGAAGTCCCGAACGATGAGGATGTACTCGGCGAACCCGGTCTTCTCGATAACCGAGAGCTCGTGGCGCAGCCGGTTACGGTGCCCATCGGTCGGGCGTGCGATGCGCCGTTCCAGCCCTTCCCAGGCGAGCTTATTGAGGTACTCCTGGGCAGACATTCCCTCCGGAATATCCGGCTGCGGCAAGTCCGTCCGATTGAACTCCAGCTCGAGGTTGCACCGCTCAGCGATCTCCGCTGTCCGGGCGATCGCGTCGCCGTCATCGGGAAACGCGAGCGACATCTCCTCGGCAGACTTGAGATAGAACTGATCGGAGTCGTAACGCATGTGGTCTGGGTCCTGCATCGTCTTCCCGGTACCGATGCATAGGAGCACCTCATGCGCGTAGGCGTCCTGCTGGGTGAGATAGTGCACATCGTTGGTGCATACTGTCTTCAGCCCAAGCTCCCGCGCTATGCGGCGCAGGCCGTCATTCACCACGGCTTGACGGTCGAGACCGTGGTTCTGAAGCTCGATGAAGTAGTGGTCCGGCCCGAAGATGTCCTTGTACGTGCCGGCGATGCCCAGCGCACCCTGGTAATCGTGCTCGAGCAGCTTCACGCATAGCTCGCCGCTTATGCAACCACTGAGGACGATGAGGCCACGGCAGTGGGACGCTAGATCCTCTCGGTCGATGCGTGGTCTGTCGTAGAACCCTTCGAGGCTGGCGAGTGTCGCCAACTGGAGCAAGTTACGGTAACCTTCTCTGTCGGCTGCCAGGAGGGTTACATGACGGTTCTTGCGAGCCTCCTGCGAACCGCGGGCGAGCCGACCGGCTGGGGCCAGGTAGGCTTCCATCCCAGTGATGGGCTTGATGCCGGCTGCTCTGCAGGCGATGTAGAAATCTATGGCCCCATACATGGCACCGTGGTCGGTGAGTGCCAGTGCGGGCATATCCATGTCGGCAGCGCGCTTGACCAACAAGTCCAGGCGAGCAGCTCCATCTAACAGGGAGTAATCCGAGTGGGTGTGAAGATGTACAAACTGCGCGTGCGACATGCGTGCGGTGAGATCCTCGTCGGTGTGTAGGTCTCTCCAACTGGAACCGGTGACGACATCACAAGATATGGACACTCAGAGCCTGGAGCAGCCCTAGATGTAGTGTCAGGCTATTCTAGGACCTGCACCGGCGATCTGTCAAGCCTGCGCCGACTTGCGAACCGGGAACAAAACCTAGCGCAGCTAACGAATAGGAAGTGTCGTGTGTGTCGGCGACGACCGTGCGACCCCAATACCTCGAAGGAGGAGAACGGATGCTTCAGCGAACTCTCGCAGTCCTGGCAGCCGCGCTTCTGTTGGCAACCGTGGCTGTGGCGGGCCCCAAGCAGTCCGGCAATGCCCCCAAGGTCGTAGATGTCAACGTTTGCCCCATCAAGATGGAGCCTGTCAAGGGCGCTGGCGGCGGCACCTCCACCGTCGGAAAGTATCGGGTGCACTTCTGCTGCCCCGGATGCAAGCCAGCGTTCGACAAGCTCTCCAAAGCTGAGAAGCAGAAAAAGATTGCTCTGGCGTTAAAGAAGCAGAAGGCCGCGCATTAGGCCCCACTTTAGCGCCGAGATCGAACGCGAAGTGGCGCTACGCGCTCGCCGTGAAGGGGAAACGCCGCTTGGCTTCCTCCAAGATCGCGGCGGTCGCCGTAGCGCCACATCGCGTAGCTCCGGCCGCGCGCACCTCTAGAAGCGCTTCCAGAGTTCTCACGCCGCCAGCTGCCTTGACCTGGACGTGCGGCGGACAATGCTGACGCATGAGGCGAAGGTCTTCCAGAGTAGCTCCTCCGGTACCGTAACCCGTAGACGTCTTAGCGAAATCGGCTTTGACCTCGCCGCAAATGTAACAGAGCCGTATCTTCTGCTCATCGCTGAGATAGCAATTCTCGAAGATGACCTTGACGATGGCACCAGCGGTGTGAGCGACCTCCACGACGGCGGCAATGTCGTCCTGCACGTAGCTCCAATCGCCGCTGAGCACCTTGCCTATGTTCACCACCATGTCCAGTTCCTTGCCGCCGTGCTCAAGTGCCTGTTCCGCCTCGGCTACTTTCACAGCGGTGGTATGGCCGCCATGTGGAAAGCCGATGGTGGTGCTCGGTGCCACAGACGTGCCCCGAAGCGCCTGGGCGCACCGGCCTAGATAGTATGGCTTGATGCATACGCTGGCCACATCGTAGTCTATGGCGAGCCGGATCCCACGCTCCAGCTCTTCGTCCGTCAGGAATGGTTGGAGCAACGAGTGATCGATCATCTTCGCGAGCTGCTGAACGGATATGGTCATGGTTCCTCCTCGAACGTAAGCAAGTCATCGCTCGGTAGGAAGACGCATCGCCCGGCTTAGAAACCGAGCTCCTCCAGAATGCGTCTTAGGCGTTCCAAGCAACGTGCACGTGTGGGCCCGATGCTGCCAACGGGCATATGCAGTCTCTCGGCAATGTCCGCATAGCTGACGCTCTCGCCTTCGGCAAACAGCAATTCCAGCAAGCGCTGGCAACGGGGCGAAAGACGCGCCATAGCTTCTTGGACCAGTTGTTGGTCGCGCCAGGCGATCAAGGCATCGTCAATGCTTTCCGTCGAGGCGCTGGCATGCTCAGCGCCTTGGCGCAGTTCTTCGCTCGATATGCGTGAGCACTGACGCTTTTCGCGTTCCTTGATGCGCAGGGCATGGCGGCGTGCTGTGGTGGCAATCCAGGCACCGAGCCGACTGGCGTCGCGTAAGTCTTGGATGTGGTCCAACAAGGACATGCTCACAAGCTGGAATACGTCGGCTGCGTCATCCCTGGATAGTCCCGATCGGAGGGCTATCGAGCTTACGAGATTCGCATAGCGATGGAGCAGAAGCTCCCACGCACTAGCGTCGCCCTGAAGACAGCCGGCAACAAGCTCCGCGTCCGTCGGCACGTGCGGCGGTGAGGGCGGTGGATTCCTCTCGAGCGGGTCCTGGGTCACGCACGTGGCTCCGACATGCGGTAGGACCAGCATCGGTATTCTGGCGAATGTGCGAGTTCGCGGCTCCGGTGACGACGCGTCATGGAAGCAGAACCCCGCAGCCAGCCACCGGACGGCAGACAATGACGCGAGGCTCTAGGCCGCGCGGTCCGTAGTACTCCCGTTCCAGAACGGATCGAGCAGCGTCTGTCGCTTCTCTGCGCATGAGCGCCATCATGCTGCCACCCAGTCCTGCACCGCTGAGCTGAGCACCCACGACGCCAGGAACCCGAAGCAAGAGGTCCACCATGGCGTCTATATCTGGCGTGCTACACGCATAAGCACCAGGCTCATGGACGAGCTGGTGTCCAGCGCGGCACCGCATCGCGAGGTCCGCAACGTCTTCATCGGCGTAGCGTATGCCGTACGGCCATTTCCACGATCCATCGAGCGAGGAGACCCTGTCGCCATCGTGGGAGATCTGCATCCAGCGACCGAGTGTGATCATGTCACCTTGCACAAGAAGATTCGCACATCGTCGACTCCGCTCGCACTCTGCCAATCCGAAGAGCGCCACCCCGCGGATCCGGTACGGCAGGTCACCACAATCGTGGGTTGCCAGCAGCCTCTCGGCGACTGCTCCGTCGACGAGGGCGCTTACATCATCTCGGAAGACTGACTCCGGCAGGTCCATTAGAAGCGCCACGACCTCGTGATCCGGCAGGCCGAGCGCGGAGGGGGTCAGGTCGCGCAAGTGCTGCACGTGGAATCGGAGCCTCGGTCTACGTCGCAGCAGGATCTCCCTGGCGAGATGGTAACACGCCACCCGTTGGTTGAACGTATTACGAGCGGCGCCTGACTTTCGCGCTTCGTGACAGCTATCGGCGACTAGGAGAGCGTAGTCCGCCGGCCACGGTGCCGATTGCTCCAGCGTAAGAGGGTGAAACGCCAACTGCACAACCTTGTCCCGTTGTGCGAACGTCATCGCGGCATGGTCGCCAGCACCGCCGCGAGTGCCGACGTACCATTCTGCTTCGGCACATAGCTCCACGAACTGCGCCGCTGGCACGGCCAGGCCATGCAGGGCGACTAGTGCCTCCATGGCTGCGACGACGAGCGCACTCGACGAACTCAGGCCAGCGGCAATCGGTATGTCGCCGTCCACGACTGCCTGTAGACCCCGGGTCCCTACCTCGGGATACTTCGCCAGTAGGCGGGCGACGGCAGCCTGAACGTAATAGTGCCATGCGCCGTTCGCCTTCCTTGCCCGTGTTCGAGCGTCTTCACTGTCCACATAACTTGCCCAGTCACCGCCTGTGAAGCCAGCGAGGAGTTCGTCGAAATCCACACGTGCCACTGGAAAGCGCTCGGCTTTCAGGTTGTGGAGAACGAGCGTTCGGTCGCTAGCGAAACCCGCCACTACAGTGACGTCAGGTTCGATGGCTAGCATGTTGCAGTGGCCGCCCTGGTGGTCCACGTGGCGGCCCATGAGATTCACTCGGCCCGGCGCGCGGCTCACGACTACGGGGCTGTCGCCGAATACCTGCAGATACGCCGCAGCCAGATGTGCGATGCGCTGAACGCGATCCTCAACAACAGGTGACGACGCACCGTAGATGGCGGTCAATGTGCGACGCAATGCTGGCGGGCGCTGAGACGCGAGCCTGTACCAGGTAGACGCAGTAAGGCGACGACGGTCAGGAACATCCGTCTGAGAGGGCGAAATCCTGGGGGAAGCTGCTTCCATCGCTAGGCGCGTGAGAGTGTACCGAAGCCTAGGCTTCGTGTCAATCGCCTGCAGGTCAGCATGCCACGTATCAGATGGCCGACCGAGTCCACCGCGCGAACGCCTTCATTCCGGCTGCGAATACACCGACTGAGATCTGGCGGACTCCCACCAGAAGCCCGATTCCGAACTGACCGATGGCGATTACCCGGCGCGCGACGCGGATGGGCCCATTCTCATCGCTGCCCCAGGTGATGTGGATGAGCGGCCAGCCTCCGGAGGTGGCGTTCGATTTCCACTCGTAGCCCTTTCCAGCCAAACGGCGCCGGGCTGGCTGCGGAGAGCCGCAGTGAGGGCATGTTACCCACTCACGGCTAGCTACTTTGCCGCATGTGTGGCACATCCCAGACTTGTAGCTGGTACGACCGCCCGCAGACTCTGTGCAAGAAGCGCCAAGGCGGGCGACCAGTGCTTCCGGAGGTCCCAACCTCGCGAGGACTGCTGCAATCGCTTCGGTATCCGATGCCTCGGCATATCGCAGACAAGCTTCCAGCTCGATTTCCGCCAGTGCCCTGGCCCTCAGCTCGTCAGCTTCCGCCGGAGGTAGGTGCTGCACGAGTCGACGCAGACGCTCGAGATAGGCACGAACCAACGGTTGTTCTAGCAGTAAGTTAGCCTCCACACATGGCCTCGATTCCGAGTGATGGTACCCGAGGCGTGTTGGCGCCAGCGCTTGGCAAGCGGACGGATGCTCTCGGCTACGGCAGAGAAGGAACAAGCGCACTTGCGTCGTATAAGCAGGTGCAAGCAGAACCACTCAGACGTGCCGTAGGCACGGCAACGAAGCTGGCGCGACACAGCGAGGTGAACGGAGCACGCCCATGAGTGTAACAGAGATTCCTACGATTGCGCCGACAGACGCCGTCGAACCCATGCCACCGTTACCGCCGGAGGCAGCAGAACGTCTCGAGGCATTTCTCCAGCGTGTCCAGGGTATCGCCGAGACGCTCATCGGTTATCCCTGCAGCCAGGACTTCGATCATACCAATCTCCACCCGTTCTTGCGATATGCGCTCAATAACGTCGGCGATCCGTTCGCTGATTCCATCTACCGCGAGAATACCTTTGAGTTCGAGCGGGAGGTGGTTGCGTTCTTCCAGAAGCATCTCCGGGCGCCGGAAGGGCTCACATGGGGTTATGTGACCTCTGGCGGCACCGAAGGAAACCTCTACGGCTTGTATCTGGGACGGGAGCTGTTCCCCGACGGCGTGGTCTACTACTCCGAGCATACGCACTATTCGGTCGCGAAGATTGTGCGCGTACTTGGGGCACGCAGCATCATGATTCGCGGTCGACCGGATGGGGAGATGGACTACGACGATCTCTACGAGACCCTGAAGTTGCGCAGGGATGTGCCGCCTATCATCATGGCGAACATCGGCACCACCATGCATGGGGCTGTAGACGATCTGCGCACCATCCGTGCGATGCTCGCAGACCTCGCTATCACGCGCTTCTACATCCACGCAGATGCGGCGTTGTCTGGCATGATCCTCCCTTGGGTGGAGGATCCTCAGCCGTTTGGCTTCGATGCGGGAGTGGATTCCGTGGCAGTGTCGGGACACAAGTTCATCGGTTCCCCGATACCATGTGGTGTAGCACTTGCGGTGCGGCGCAACGTGGATCGCGTGGCGAGAAGCGTCGAGTACGTCGGGTGCATGGATACGACCATAGCCGGCAGTCGCAACGCGCTGAACCCGCTCATCCTCTGGAGTGCCATCCAGCGCTGGGGAGAGGAGGGGCTCCGCAGGCGAGCCCAGAGGTCTCTGGCTATGGCGGACTACGCGGTCGCGCGGTTCCGGGATCACGGGATCAAGGCGTGGCGCCATCGGAACTCTGTCACGGTTGTCTTCCCGAATCCGGGCATGGAGATCATCAGCCGATGGCAGATGGCGCCGCAGCGGGGCATTGCCCACATTATCACGCTGCCCCACGTGACGCAATCAACCGTAGATCGTCTGGTCGAGCAAGCGGCGGAGTGCTTGGGCGCCAGCAAGGGAGGCGAGGGATGAAGCAAATCACCATCATCACGCCGCCGGACCGGCCAGGCACGCTGGCGGACGTCACAGAGCGGCTGGCGGCGCGGGGCGTTAACATCGAGGACATAGATGCCACGGACGATCACGTCCACGGTGTCATTGTCCTGCGCGCGGAACCGTACGACGCAGCACTGCGTGCTCTCGCCGAGGGAGGTTACAACGCTGTTGGCGAGGATGTGCTGCTGATCCGCATACCGGACGAGCCGGGGGCGCTGGCGCGAATCGCCGCGCGATTCCGTGAGCCAGGCATCAACATCAACGCTATGCGATTCGTTCGGCGCGACCGCGGCTGGGCGAGTGTTCTCATCTCGACAAACGACGACGCGAAAGCGCGAGAGTTACTCTCCGACTGCCTGGTTGGCTAAGATCCAGCGGTACGTCGAGGACTCTGCGCCCATCTTCGGAGCGAGGTGGACATCCCGTGAGATAACGTGAGCTACGCCTGGCTTCGTAGCGGCTGCATGGACTCCAGCGAACGGAGATAATCGCGAGTCGCTCGCAGATGCTTCGCAATGAGCGAATGACCGTAGAGGCGGAAGAACGCCGTGAGGTAGTTGCCCCGCAGCAGCGGCGTAATGCAACGGGTGTAGGCGTAGACGCGGGCCATGGCTTCGAACGTTACGCGCTGAAGCGTCGCAGCAGACATCTGCTTTGGTTGGAAGACTGTGTGATGCGCATCATAGTGCGACCAGTTGTAGTCGAAGATGCGTCCTTCGCTGCGAAGCCCCTCGAAGTAACGAGTACCTGGTAGGGGTGTCAGGATCATGAACTGCACGGTACTGATATCATGCTTGATGGCGAAGTCGGCGGTAGCTCGCAGACTTTCGACGGTGTCTTCGTCCGCACCGAACACGAACATGCCATGTGCGAGAACGTCGTACCGCTTCAACACCTGGATGGCCTCTACGATCTGCTCGACCGTCTGCTTCTTGTTGTACTCTTCGAGAGTGTGTGGATTGACCGACTCCAGTCCCATGTAGACCATGACGCAGTTCGTGCGCCGCATGAGCTCCAGCAACTCCTTGTCCCGCACAACCTCCGTCGCACGTACCTGCGCCGACCACATCTTGGGAACAACGTCGGCACGGATCATGTTCTCCAGGAGTTGCTTCGTACGGCTGATGTTGGCACAGAAGTTGTCGTCGTAGAAGAAGACCTGTTTCAGACCGCGTTCCTTCAGTGCGCGCAGCTCCGAGATCACACTGCGCGGATGATCTGGATCGACGGAGCGGTACCGCATGCGCTGGCCGAACATCTCGATGACGGAGCAGAAACTGCAGTCGAAGGGACACCCCCTAGAAGTGGCCACAGGCGCGATGTGAATACGTTCATGACCGACGATAGCTTCCAGATCCGGGAAGGGTAGGTCGTCTAGCCCCTGTGTGGTGAGCCGCCAGTCTATTCGAGCGCCTGGGCCGCTGCGAAGGGTAACGCCCAAAACGGGTTCCGGCTGCTTGCCGCTCTCGAGATCCGCGAGCAAGTTGGGGAAGCTATACTCAGCCTCGCCGCGGATGACATGGTCGCAGATCGGCAGTGGGGCCTGAAACCGTTCTGCGATGTCCTCCCGGAACGGTTCGTCCGGCATGAATGTTACGTGAACGCCGCCGATGACGACGACGGCTTTGGGATTCCGTTTCTTCACCAGACTCCCCAGACGATACGCGGCCGGCGCAGTCGAGGTGGTTGTGGAGATGCCCACCACGTCCGCCCGGCAGACATCCTCCACGTTGATGGGAGCGATATCTTCGCAGTAGACGGTTACATCGTCATATCCGCGGGACTTGAGGATGCCGGCCAGAAGTGGGAGACCCAGGCGGGGCAAGCGGACTCTACTGTAGACGTGGAAACCCGGAGCACGTGGCTCTACTAGTACGATCTTACGGAATCGTGGCAAGGCGATGTGCGAACCTTTCGCGGCAGATGTTCTCTGCATACAGAGTATATCCGTAGCACGGATGTCGTTCGTTCCCATTATGTGGACGTTTCTCCGGAAGGAGCGGTGCGTTGGGAAAGCGAAGTCATCGTCGTACCGTCTCTGCCTCAGGAGGTGAATCCCATGAACCCGCTCTGGATACCATGGTGCCTTGCTCTCATCTTGGTTGCTAGCGCTGCCTTCGGCCTGTCGTCAGCAGAGGTCGCTACCTTGGATCTGCGGGATGCCGTCGTCGTGCCGCCATCTGCGCGAACTGGTCCCGAGGCTGAAGCAGTCCCGATGCTGCTGGATGAGTTGGAGAAACGCACACGCATTCGCTGGCCACGAACAGGCAGGGAGCCGAGTGGGACGAGAGGTGTCGTCATCATCGAGACCGCCGAGCGCTTGCCCCGCCGGTTTCCTCGCTTCGCGGGTTTTCTGCCGGCGAGAGTGCAAGGAGCGGATGGATATCGGATCGTCACGCTTCGCAACGGTAACCAGCCTGTCGTGCTGGTCGTGGGCAACGATGCGCGTGGCGTGCTGTTCGGCGCGGGACGCTTGTTAAGGCTACTGGAGATGCGACGCGACGAGGTGAGCATACCGGACGGACTCAGGATCAGCACAGCTCCCCGCGTGACACTTCGAGGTCATCAACTCGGCTACAGGCCGAAAACGAACTCCTACGATGCGTGGACACCGGCCATGTGGGAGCAGTACATCCGGGACCTGGTCGTTTTCGGGGCCAATGCAGTGGAGCTGATCCCGCCTCGTTCCGACGATGCACCCGACAGTCCCCACTTCCCGCTGCCGCAGATGGAGATGATGGTACGTATGTCCGGCCTACTGAATCGCTACGGGCTGGATGTGTGGATCTGGTATCCGGCACTGGACCCGGACTACTCGAAGCCAGAGACGGTAGAGTCGGCTCTGAAGGAATGGGCGAGCGTGCTCGATCGTCTCCCGAGGGTGGATGCCCTCTTCGTGCCTGGCGGCGACCCAGGCCATACCAGGCCAAGCGTTCTCATGAGGTTCCTCGAGAGAATGGCTCCGGTCCTTCACCGCAAGCACCCGAAGGCCGGCATCTGGGTCGCCCCGCAAGGGTTCACTACGGAGTGGTTGGACGAGTTCATCACCATCCTTCGCACGCAGCATCCAAGGTGGTTCACCGGTGTCGTATTCGGTCCTCAAGTACGGGTTCCGGTGGCGAAGCTGCGGCAGATGGTGCCTGCTCAGTACCCGATACGCCACTATCCGGACATTACCCATATGCGCCAGTGCCAGTACACCGTGCCAGATTGGGATCTCGCCTATGCCATGACCGAGGGACGCGAGGCCATCAATCCCCGTCCGGTGGATCAGGCGATGATCTTCCGCAACACAAATCCGCATACCATCGGCTTCATCACGTACTCAGAGGGATGCAATGACGATGTGAACAAGGCGGTCTGGAGTGCGCTGGGGTGGGATCCGGACGCCGACGTTCGGCAGATCCTGCGCGAATACGCCCGGTATTTCATCGGACCAGCCAGAGAGAACTCCTTTGCCGAGGGACTCCTGGCCCTCGAGCGGAACTGGCGGGGACCGATCCTACCCAATGATGGCATTGACACAACGCTAGCCCTATTCCAGACGATGGAGCAGACGTCCACACCGCAGGAGAAGCTCAACTGGCGGTTCCAACAGGCTCTGTACCGAGCGTATTACGATGCCTATGTCCGGCGAAGGGCCATGGCCGAGGCACAGGCCGAGGACGCGGCAATAGGAGTCTTGGCGCGCGCACGGGAGCTGGGGGCCGACGTGGCTATCGCCAGGGCCCAAGCGGAGCTGGCCAAGGCAACAGACCCAGTGGCACCGGAGTTACGGGCCCGTATCTTCGAGCTTGCAGAAGCGCTCTACCAGAGCATCCGCATGCAGCTTAGTGTACCGCGGTACCACGCCATTGCCGTGGAACGGGGGGCCAACCTGGATAGCGTGGACGCACCCTTCACCAACCGTCCGTGGTTAGCGAAGGAGCTCACCGAGATAGCGGCACTCGCTAGTGCAGGCGAAAAGCTCCGCCGCATCGAGCAGATCGTTCACTGGACAGATCCGGGACCAGGCGGCTTCTATGATGAACCTGGTAACCCGCTCCGACGCCCCCATTTGGTGGTGGGCCCTGGATTCGATAAGGACCCCGGCTGCTACGAGTCGGTGCGGGTGGGCTTCAGCGGCAATCCCCCACGCCTCACGTGGACCCGCTACGCCGAGACACTCTATGACACGCCCTTGCGGTTCCACTATGCAGGACTCGATCCGAACGCGCGATACGTCGTACGCGTCGTCTACGGTCCAGACGGCATGACGCGAAAGGTTCGGCTCGTGACGGGAAACGAACTCGAAGTGCACGGCTGGATGTTGAAGCCTTCGCCGCAGCAGCCGATCGAATTCGAGATTCCACGGCAAGCCTATGCGGATGGTTCGCTGGAGCTGCGTTTCATGGCGGAGCCTGGCGGAGGCGGCAATGGGCGGTGTTGCCAAGTCTGCGAAATCTGGCTACTGAAGAGATAGAGGCTCCCGCTGATTGGCGAACCGGTATACTCCACGGCAGCTCACCCAGCATCGTACGGAGGTTCTGCACCATGCCCGATAGTGTGACTCGCACACCGCGCAGGAAAGTAAGGAAGCCCACGACGTCGAGTGCCTTCGACAAGCGGCCCGTCATGACCGATCACGAGGTCTCTGTGGCAGGAGAGTCCCTGAAGTATCGAGCGCACGTGGGCATGCTCCCGATCCGCACGGACGAAGGCGAAGCGGAGGCCGGTATCTTCTACATGGCTTACTTACGCGAGGGGGTCGAGGACCCGACGCGTCGCCCTCTCATGTTCTCGTTCAACGGTGGACCAGGTTCGGCGTCTGTGTGGCTACATCTTGGGGCATTGGGGCCGAAACGCGTGGAGACTCTGGACGACGGCATGCCGCCGCCTCCGTATCGCGTCATCCCGAACGAGCACACCTGGCTGGCCGCAACAGACCTCGTGTTCATCGATCCCGTCGGAACCGGCTACAGCCGTCCTCGCAACACAGAGGTCGGAAAGAAGTTCTGGGGCCTCAAAGGCGATATCGAGTCGGTGGGCGAGTTCATCCGGCTGTTCCTCACACGCTTCGGTCGGTGGTCATCGCCGCTCTACATTGTGGGAGAGAGCTACGGAACAACACGCGCGGCTGGCTTGGCCGGTCATCTCATTGACCGGGGCATCGCCCTGAACGGAATCGTCCTCGTCTCTTCTATCCTCAACTTCCAGACGGCGAGGTTCGCGAAGGGGAATGACCTTCCGTACGTCCTGTTTCTGCCGACGTACACAGCGACAGCGTGGTACCACAGACGGTTGCCAGAGGATCTGCAAGGGGACCTGCAGACCACGCTGCGGCAGGTCGAAGCATGGGCGGCAGGACCCTACGCCGAAGCGTTGGCACGAGGAGACATGCTGACAGACGCAGAGCGCCGTGAGGTGATCCGTCAGCTCGCACGGTTCACGGGACTATCGGAGGAGTACGTGGACGAGAGCGACCTTCGCATCCAGATCCATCGGTTCTGCAAGGAGCTCCTCCGCAGGGAGAAGAGGACCGTGGGACGCCTGGATAGCCGGTTCAAGGGTATTGACGCCATCGCCGTAACGGAGCGGCCGGATTACGATCCCGCCATCGCCGCAATCATGCCGCCCTACACGTCGGCGTTCAACGATTATGTGCGCCGTGAGCTGCGGTATGAGACCGACGACGTCTACCAAGTGCTGGGTACTGGGATCAAGAGTCCCTGGGACTGGGGATCGGCTGCCGATGGCTATCCGGACACGAGCGATGCGCTCCGCTCGGCGTTTTCCAAGAACCCGCATATGCGGGTCTTCGTCGCCTCGGGCTATTTCGATCTGGCCACGCCCTACTTCGCGACCCAGTACACGCTCAGCCACATGGGGTTGGATCCAGAGCTTCGCGGCAACATCAGCACGGGATACTATGAAGCGGGGCACATGATGTATGTCCACAGCGAGTCGCTGGCACGCCTCAAAGCCGATGTGACCGAGTTCATCCAAGGGTCGCTGCTGCGCTAGCCTCTGTCAGTGACAGAAGACACCGCTATGGGAGAAGCTCCGATATAGCCTCAGCGGCCCGTACGGCGCCATTCGTGGGAACCTGTCGGCTCGCTGCCTGAGCTAGCTCTGCAGCCCGGCCCTCGTCCAAGAGCTGGGCGACTGCCTGGCGTAGGTTGTCTGCAGAGAGCGTCTCGAGGCAATAGGCTGCTCCGGCTTTGGCTAGGGCACGAGCGCGCTCGAGCTGATCATCCACCTGTCTCGGGAAAGGCACCAATACCGAGGGGATGCCATGGTGCATCAATTCCATCGTACTGTTGTAGCCCGCTGCGCTGACCGCGGCATCGAACGCTTGGTACATCTCGGCCATGGGATAATGGGCCACGGCGGTCATATCTTCCCGTCGTAGGATTTGGCCTCGGTACAACGGCGCTTCGGCAACCGCCAGGTGTGCGCCCGCGCCGGCGAGTGCATCCAGTGATAGTGCCAATGCGGCGTCCATGTCCGCATCGCCACCTCCCCCGAACGAGATGTAGACAACCTTGGCGTCTGCTGGCAATCCAAGCAGCTGACGGGCCCGCTCACGGCTGAAAGCCTCGTCCCGGTCGCGAATCAGGATCGGTCCGGTCCACAAAGTGTCACAACCCTCAGGCACTGGCACATCCACTTCGCCCGGCGTATGCGGCACGATGACGAGATCGTAGAGCTGGAGGGCACTTTGCATCAGGGGAGCGCGGGACACTTCTGGACGCTGGACGCGGAACACAAACACGTTCTTCGAATCCCATCGCAGCACCGGTAGCAGTTCCTGCAAGCAACCCGCGGCGAAGGTATCCACCACGAGGACGTGGGGATGGAATGCTGCCATTAGGTTGAGCGTGAGCGTGTGCAGCACCCTCGCGTAGGTGGCCGGGCGAATCCGTGCCTGCGAGCGGAGCGTCTTCGATGGCACCTTGACGGCGGCGAAACCTTCACGAAAGATGACGTCCTCGGCTTCCGAACTCGTGAAAAAGAGGATCTCCGCATCCGGGCGGATACCCCGCAGTTTGCGAGCGATGGCCAGAAGCCTTGTGACGTGGCCAAGCCCCAGCCCGTCAACAGCGTAGAAGAGGATCCTGGGGTACCTCAAGGGGTCTCCCTCGTGCCTCTTCTCGGTAGCGCACGTACAAGGGCGACGCGGTCAGGATTGGTCTGCGCCGAGGAAATCGGTTCCCCCTCCGGATCGGTCGTCGTCGGAAAAGCCGCCACTGTCCAGGAAGTCCGTCCCCGCTGCGTGTCTGCCAAGATCATCGCTGAAGTCGGCTCCTGCTGCGGCGCGTTCCGCATGGTAATCGTGATAGTAGTGATGGTCCGGCCAGAACGTGTACCCATCCCAGTTCGTGCCATGGCCGCCGCCCCAACCCCATCCCCAGGACGGGCTGTGCCAGTCCCAGAACATTCGATCGATGAGATTGAGCATGACAAGGTCCCGGAGCATGTCTCCACTGTCATAGCCCCGGCGGTAATAGTCCCGATAGGGATCATAGTCAGGATCCGCATACCAGGGGACGTACCGTCCCTCCCGTTGGAACGCGCGAATCTGCGGAGGTCTACCCTCGCGGATCGCCTCATAGTCCTGCCGGCACGCCAGGACCTTCTGCTCCTGTCCGTCAAGCTGAATGGTCACAGGCGTGAGCTCCCCCAGCAGCGACGGACGCGAGCAGAAGAAACACACGCCGCGCTCAGTCTCAGGTACTTCATCCCAGTTTGTCTGAGCTCCGGATGATACCGCTTCAGGATAGACAGGCGGCATCGAACCGCGGCCAGGCGGTGTAGGCAGGGGCTTGCCTGAGAGCGCGGCGTCTACGACCGAGCGTGCGTATTGCGTCGTTGCCGCGGCGCTATCCAAGAGATCGAGAGCCTGGGAGAGCTCGTACTCATCCCTGGCCTTGACCATGATACGTGCTGCTTCGTCGAGCTTCGCTCCAGCTTCCTGCCGTGCCTGCCGGGCGATGCCGGCGGCGGCTGCAGGGATGGCACCGGCGGAATCGTCGAGGTAGTTCATCTGAGCTATGACCTCGGCTTTCCGCTGTTCGAGAACGCTGCGGCGAGCTTTCATTGCCTTGGCACGTCCAACGCGGCGAAGTACGATCCATAGTACGGCCACCCCCGCCAGCGTTCCAAGGATGGTGGACCACGTGACTCGCGCGGTCGCGACCTGACGGGCCCTTGTTGCCACAAGACCGCGCGCGAGCTGCTCCAAGGCGCCGGTGTAGTTTCCTGCTTCCATCTGTACTGCAGCCTGGCGCGTCAGTTCTCGCAGGGTAGCCGTGTTCAGCCTCTCACTAGATGCGGCGACTCCTGCGCGACTGCAGGCAATGACATAGCCCTCCCGCAGACCAAGGTATCGTCGGACCCGATCGGCTTCTCGAGACAGCGCCGACGAACCTGCATTGCTGCCGAAGACAAGGAACCGGACCTCGATGGGCTTCAGATCCTGGATGACCTTTACGAGCCGGTCCACGTCCACGGTGGCGCCGTGCTGCACAAACACTCCGCGGGACAAGAGCTGCTCGCTCATGGTTCCATCTGGTCCAGAGAGTGGCCCGAGCTGTGAGGAGGACGTCTGGGTGCTCCCACGCGGTTGCCGTCCGGCTTTGCTGCGGAGACGGTCCACGGTCTCCCGGTATTTCGCCGGTGACGATGCGAAGCTGTAGGACGGGTCGATCCGACCAGCCTGTTGAGCCGCACGCAATGCGTCTCCGTAACGCTGCAGCTTGTTGTAGGCGAAATTGAGCTGCCACCAGGCCTTGGCGTTGCCTGGCTCGAGTCGGGTCGCCTCTTCGAGCTTCGCTACAGACTCGCGATACTTGCCCGCTTTGTAGAGATCCCGACCCTCGCGGAAGGGATCGGCTCGGAGGTTGGTGGCGAGTAAGAGAACAGCAGCGACGCACCAGAACGCGGCTCTTTTCATGGGTACCTCCCCTGCATGGAACCAGTGAGCTTACGCGTGGGCCGGCCCGCTGGTTTCCATTCAGCCGGATTATAGCGGATAGACCTACAGGCCGCAACTTCGAGTCTCGGACCGGTGACCTGTTTCGCAGCAGGACCGGAGTGGTTCCGCGCAGAAACAACTCTTGGTGCAGTGACGATGAGAACCCAGGGTTCTAGAGATACGCCTGCGAAGTGCGTCGCGCTTTCCATCTATGAGCACGTGCTCCATGCTGTCAACGCGGAAACCCTTATGCGTGAGGCCGTCCGTTGCGACGAACGCTTCCTCTTCATCCGGGATCGCGCGATAGACCTGTCGGAGTTCGCCTCGGTTAACGTGTTCGGGGCCGGCAAAGCGTCGGCCGCCATGGCGAGGACCCTCGAGACCATCCTCGGGTCACGCATCGCTGGTGGCGTGGTTGTCACCAAGTACGGACATGCTGAGCCGACAGAGCGAATCCGCGTGCTGGAGGCCGGTCATCCCGTTCCGGATGCCCAGTCTTTGGCCGCGGGCCAAGCCATTGCGCAGGCGGCATCGGCACTGGGCGAGCATGATCTGGCGCTAGTGCTCTTGTCGGGTGGCGCTTCGGCTCTCGTGGAGCTGCCCGTCGGCGGGGTAACGCTGAACGACCTCCAGAAGACCACCGATGCGCTGCTCCGCTGCGGAGCCACCATAGACGAACTCAATGCGGTACGCGCTGCGATCTCGCGGATCAAGGCGGGTGGCTTGGCGCGCCTGCTAGCTCCCGCGCGGGTCGTTTGCCTTGTCTTGTCCGATGTGCTGGGTAACCCGCTGCATGTCATCGGTTCGGGACCGTGTTGGATAAGCGTCGAGGGCGTGCTGGATCCATGGTCCGTTGTGCGCCGGTACGGTCTGGAAAACGACATCCCCTCGTCTGTACGTCGCTGCCTCGTCTCCACGGAGTCCAGAGCATCCCGCTTGCCCGGCGATCTCCGGGTCGAGCACGAGATCATCGGCGACATCCACACCGCCACCGAGGCCGCTGCTCGGGCCGCGGTGAAGGCGCGGCATAGGCCGTTCGTGGTTACGGCCTCCATGCGAGGCGAAGCGCGCGAGATCGGCCGGTTGCTGGGGGGCGTAGCTCACGACCTGCCGACGGGTTACGAGAGCAGTGGAGTCGACGTGCTGGTGTTCGCGGGTGAGACGACCGTTACGGTCCGCGGCGATGGTCGTGGGGGACGCTGTCAGGAGCTGGCGTGCGCAGCAGCCACGATTGTACAAGGCGTGCCCGACGTTGCGCTTCTGGCTGCCGGAACGGATGGAACGGACGGTCCCACGGACGCAGCGGGCGCACTCGTGGATGGGAATACGCTTCGCCAGACGCGAGAGGCTGGCCTATCCGTGGAGGATGCGTTAGCCAGGAACGATTGCTATCCGTTGCTGGACGCCGTGAATGGTTTGGTGCGTACGGGTCCGACAGGAAGCAACGTGGGGGACGTCGTTCTCATCGTCCACGCATCCGCCCGGTGAGCTATGGCTGCCCTGGGACGATGGAAAGCTGCGACCGGTGAGAGAGCTGTCGTCGCAGCAGTGGCGGTTGGATCCAACATCCATCCGGACCGTAACGTGCCTCAGGCTCTCGCTCTGCTGCAACAGGACGTGCGCGTGACGGCTGTTTCCACTCTCTATCGGACCCCGGCTCTGGACCGGCCACATCAGGCACCCTTCGTGAACGGCGTGTGGTGCATCGAGACTGGACTGGATCCAAGCACGCTGAAGTACAATGTCCTGCGCGGCATCGAGACAAGGCTGGGTAGGGTGAGGGAAGCCGATGCTCATGCCGACCGCCCGATAGACCTGGACCTGGTCGTATATGGCAGCGTCGTCCTGCGGGAACCTGGGTTGACGTTACCCGACCCGGACATCCTGCGCCGACCGTTTCTTGCCGTACCGCTACTGGAGTTGATGCCCGACCTTGTTCTCCCGGGCACCGAATCGCGCCTGGCGGACCTGCCCGTGGCGTCCATGCGGGACGACATGGAACCCTTACCCGAGTTGACTGAGCACTTGAGGAGGATGTTGGAGATATGAACGTGGAGCGGGTCGCAGCACTCGTGCGCGAACTCCTTATCGAGATAGGCGAGGATCCCGACAGAGAGGGATTGCGAAGGACGCCCATGCGCGTGGCCAAGTCCTACGAGTTTCTATGTCGCGGCTATAGCATGGACGTGAACGAAGTCATCAACAACGCCCTGTTCGACGCGACGTCCAACAACATGATCATCGCTCGCGACATCGAGGTGTACAGCCTGTGCGAGCACCACATGCTTCCGTTCTTCGGACGCTGCCATATTGGCTATATCGCCAGACGTAAGGTCCTCGGCGTCAGCAAACTCGCCCGCATCGTCGAAGTGTACTCGCGGCGCCTGCAGATACAGGAGCGTCTGACGCACGACATCGCTCGAGCTGTACGGGACGCTACTCAGGCCGAAGGTGTAGGAGTCGTCATGGAGTGCCGCCACATGTGCATGATGATGCGCGGTGTCGAGAAGCAGAACTCCGTCATGCAGACGTCCACTGTTCTAGGCAGCTTCCATGATGACGCGCCCACGCGCGCGGAGTTCCTGAGCATTATCGGGCGGCAGATAGACTGGTAGCCAGAACCGGGAACTCACGGCGCTAGTTCTGGACATCGAGTAGTCGAAGCGCCTCTTCGCAGAGACCCACGACGTGGTAATCCACCTTCCAAACGTTCCCCTTGTCGCTGTTCGGTATGGTACCTTCGGGATCTACGCGCAAATACCAGCCCCCGTATTCGGTATCCACTAGGCGTTGCCGGCAGAGCCGAATGGTCTGTCTGAACAACGGAACGAGATCGTATCGCTGGCGGATTCTGCTGTAATGGAGAAGCGCCCTGGCGCCCTCGCATTGCTCCCACCAACCTTTCGTGTGGCTCAGAACACGCCCTGTGGGGGTAGCGGGCGACCAGACGCCTCCCTGCGCCCGATCGTAACCAAGCTTGAGAGCGCTTTCCAGGAGACGCTCGCCTTGCGCGAGCACGTGATCGGCGGCAGAGCCGCTCCACACGCCTAGTTCCACGGCACGAGAGAGGAGGTAGGCCCACTCGAACTGGTGACCGATGTCCACACGCCCTCCGGCAGCCTCCGGCAGTTCCTGCCAGTCGTGAGTATAGAGCTCTGGCAGCAGACCATCCGACCGGAACAGGGTGTTCAGTACCCAATCGCCGACGGCGGCGGCGTCTTGGTAGCTTGCCTGCTGCTGTGGACGACAACCCAGTGCCAGGAGACCCTCGAATAGGTGCATGATGGGGTTCTGTGTACGCGTGTGACCGAGATCCCTGCCGCTTGCGTCCAGCGTTGGTATGAAACCGCCATGTTCGTCCTTGAACGCTCTCAGCACGTAGCCCGCTGTGTCTAGCGCAGCTTGCCTGTAGCGATCGTCCCCTGTAACGCTGGCAGCGTGTGAAAGGCCGAAGATCACGAAGGCGTGGCCGTAAAGGCTCAGGTGCTCATCAGCAGGTGTGCCGTCCAGATACACGGACCACCGCCAGCCGCCAGAGACCGGCGCTCGGAAGAATCCGAGCAAGGCGTCGGCGCCCTGGGCAGCGGCTTCGAGGTACCGAGTGGTCCCGCTGTGGCGATATGCTGCCGCGAAGTTGTAGATCAGGCGCGTCTGGGAAACGAGCGTGACTGGCGCATCCGAGACCACGCGCCACTGTCGGTCCAGATGGGGACGAAACAGCCCGTTTGGCGTGCGTGCCGCCTCCCACCATCGCGGAATCAGTTCATCGAGGAGATGGTGGCGAAACCATGCGACTCCGGTGCCATTCTCCTCGGCCGAACGATGAGGCGTCGAATCAGTCACCGTGTCACGTGGTCAATGCCAGGAACTCGCGGATATGGTCCCGGACGACATCGAGGCTCGACCGCCAGAACTCCGTATCGCGAACATTCACCCCGAACTCGGATGCAAGGGTCACGGCGTCAGCCATGCCTGTGGACGAGAGCAGGGCGTCGTACCGCTGCTTGAACCGGTCCGGGTCTCGCCGGTACACCGAGTAGATACCGATACCGAACAACAGGCCGAACGTGTACGGATAGTTGTAGAACGTAGGCCCATAGTAGTGACCCTTGACAACCCACATGTAAGGATGCAGAGGATCCACGGCGTCTCCATATGTCTGGCGCTGTGCATCGAGCATGAGTTCCTTCAGCTCGGCGACCGTCAGATCCCGTTCGACACGCTTCTGGAAGACGGCCTTCTCGAACAGAAACCGGCTGTGGATATCCACCACGACCTGGAGATCGCGCTGAAGGGTTGTATCGAGCAGGGCAAGCCGCTCCGCACGGTCTGCTCGGGCCAGAGCGGCCTCGAATGCCAGAGTCTCGCAGAAAATGCTAGCGGTCTCCGCCATGGTGCTGGGAGTAGTTCGCTGTAGCGGTGTGCGACTGGAAAGGTTGAGGTTGTGGTAGGCGTGGCCGAGCTCATGTGCCAGAGTAGACACGCTAGTGAACGAGCCGTCGAAGTTCATCATGACGCGAGACTCACCCGGCCGCACGCATGTGCAGTAGGCGCCACCCTCTTTGCCAACGCGTGGTTCGGCGTCCACCCAGCCTTGACCGAACGCCCTCTCTGCGAAGTTCCGGAGGCGGTCGGAGTAAGCGCCGAAGTTGGAGGCGATGAACTCCGTGGCTTCTGTCCAGGTCCAGGTTCTTGCTTTCGTACCAAGCGGCGCCCCGAGGTCATACCAAGCAGGCGTGGTAATGCCCAGACAGCGTGCCTTGGCGGCCATGTACTGCCGGAAGTCCGGGAAGCTCTCCACGCATGCTTCTTGCATGGCAGCAAGCGTCTCGGCATCAATACCGTTCCGCAGGAGTGTCGGTTCCACATCGTCGCTGTACCGCCGACGGGTGCGGAGGACCCCTTGGTAGCCCTTGATGCCGTTCAGTGCGGCGGCGATCGGTATAGCGATGCTCTCCCACGCGGCCAGCTCTGCTTCATAGGCGCGCCGACGAACCTCCCTGTCCGGGTGGGATGCCAGCGCTCGGACAGAGCTCATGGGCAGCGTCTGCCTCGTACCTTCCAGCTCTACCTCCGCTGTGAGAAGGGACGTCAGGTTGCCGTGCAGGCGAGACCAACCCATGATGGAGGAAGGTGCCAGCTCAGCAGCAAGGGATTCCTCTGCCTCGGACATCTGATGGGCGGCCTCGATCTGCGCTCGCCGTAGCATGTACTCGTGATCACGGGCGACAGACGATGCATGTAGGAGCGCCTCGAGGTCCATGCTGCCAACCCAGGCCGTGTAACGGACCCGTAGTTGCTGCAGGAGAACGCTATGTGCCATCAATGAGGACTGCGCAGTTTGGGCCGCATCATTCCGGGCGTCGGTAGAGACATGGCAGTAGATGTACGAACCAACGGTGTTCAGTCGCTCTAGCAGAGCGTTGAGCGCCGTGGTGACCTCATCGAACGCCTTCGCGGTGCCGACACCTACAGTGCGGCTCGTGCGCCGCCGAACGTCGTGGCGATTGAAGAGAGCCGCTAAGGCACCGATGTCAGCGACGACGTATTCGAACTCTTGCCGAAACTCCCCAGAGTCCAGGGATGGGAACAAGTCAGTAAGGTCCCAGCGGGGAAGAATGGGATTCGTCATGGTGGATCTCCTCTCCGCAGATTAGTGTACCGTTCACCAGTCTCCCGTGGGATATGGAGTGGGGCAGGACGAACGCGTTCCATGGTGGAACTATCATAGTTAGATGAACGAAGCCGTATCTCCGGGAGTCTTGCACGTGAAGCTTTCACCGCGACGCCTTCGAATGGCATGCCTGTGTGTCCTGTTTGTCAGTTGGACTGTGGCCGCAATAGCGCAGAGCAGATTACCTTCGCCGTCCTCGAAGACGTTGCCATCCACC
Source organism: Chthonomonadales bacterium (assembly GCA_037443035.1). Classification (GTDB taxonomy): domain Bacteria; phylum Armatimonadota; class Chthonomonadetes; order Chthonomonadales; family CAJBBX01; genus JABWBA01. The sequence continues at coordinate 21,022 of JBBIPC010000019.1, read as the reverse complement.
CAGGCGAATCCGGGACTAGGTACAGGCGCCGTTGCCAAGCCAACGCCGTACTCCGGCGCATTGGCGGACCTACTGCGAGGTTTCCCCAAACCTCCACGGGCCTATAGCCCTGTCCCCATCTGGTGGTGGAGCGGGGAGAGACTAACCATGCGCCGGCTCGAGTGGCAGATGGATCGGATGCTGGAGGGGCACGTCTACAATACGGTCATTCTGAACCTGGCTCCATCAGGTCCCCTCTACGGATCCCAGCCCGACAGCCCACCCTTCTTCTCGCGGCAATGGTGGGATATTCTCAGAGGTGTGCTGAACCGTGCGCGGGCGCGTGGCATGCGCGTCTGGCTATATGATCAGCTCGGCTTCTCTACGGCCCATATTCAGGACCGGCTCATGGACCGGGAGCCATCCTGGCGTGCCCCGGATCTACGTGTGCTGGAGCGTGACATCGCGGGCCCCACAGTCGTGCGCATCGCATCTCCGGGCAAAGCTGTGGCAGCCTGTGCCCTGCGCTTAGACGATCGAGGACGCCCGACGGATCCCATCGCACACTTGACGTCCAGCCTCAGCGCTGGTTATCTCAACAAGCAGATGCCAGCAGGTCGTTGGCGCATCATGTTGTTCTACGAGGCACCCGGTGGCTTCGACTATATGAACCCCGTCGCCGCGGCCAAGCTCCTGAACTACGTCCATGGAGAGTTCGAGCGTAAGCTGGGTGATCACCTTGGCACGACGGTGCCAGGCACGTTTCAGGACGAACTGCCCGCCATGAACCGGTGGACGCGCGGATTCCTCGTCGAGTTCCGCAGACGTAAGGGCTACGACCTTCGTCCCCGGTTGCCCATGCTGTGGTACGACCTCGGTGGGAAGACGGTGAAGGTTCGCTGCGACGTGGCGGATGTCCAGGCGGCATTGCTCGAGGAGGCGTTCTTTCGACCTCTCTACGAATGGCATGAGCGGCACAAGATGATTTGCTCCTATGACCAGATGACGCGTGACGCCGATCCCATCGAGGCCAATCGGTACTACGTGGACTACATGCGGACCATGCGTTGGTTCCAGGCTCCTGGCAATGACCAGACCGGTCTGGCAAGGCCGCATAGCTCATTGGCCCATCTCTACCGACGCCCGCGCATCTGGTTGGAGGGGTTCTATAACTCAGGCTGGGGGCAGACTCTGGAGGAGATTGCCGGACGCATCCACGAGTTCTACAGTCAGGGCTCCAATCTGTACAATCCCCACGCGTGGTACTACACAACGCTGGGCGGCTGGTGGGAATGGGCGCCGCCGTGCACATCGTTCCGCCAACCGTACTGGCGGCACTATCCCTTGTTCGCCGATTATGTCGCCCGTATGAGCTACGTGCTCAGCCAGGGCAGTCATGTCTGTGATATCGCCGTCCTCTATCCGTCGAGCACCATCCACGCAGGTGGGACCCACGTCGGAGCGTACGATGAAGGTGCCCGGCAGGCGCGCGACGCCTACAAGCAGCTCTGCGCGGAGCTCGAGAAGCGCGGGGTGGACTACGATATCCTGGACGAGGCCTCGCTCCTCCACGGGAGCGTGCGAGGTGGCCAACTGCGCGTGGCCGACGAACGGTACAGGTGTGTACTCCTGCCGTCCATCACGACACTCCCCCGGCAAGGCGTCCAGCGCCTGGTGGACCTCGTTCGGACGGGGGGAATGGTTGCCGCTATAGGCCGTCTACCATCGGCCTCGAAGGAATACGGGGCGAACGATGCGGTGATCCGGGCGGCAGTTCGGTCGTTGTTCGGAGTGATCGGCGAAAGCGCTGAGGACACTACTATCTGCCGGATTACGAGAACCAAGGGCACTTCGATTGCGGTGGACGGCATTGGCCGCTGGCTAGACGCGGTCATCGCGCGCATGCCCAAGCACGCCGACGGAGTGGATCATTTCCTTCACCGCCGTATTGGCGAGACGGATGTCTATTACCTCATCAGCGGATCCAGTGGTCGGCAGCCCATTACCCTGCGAGGTCGTGGAAATGCAATGCTCCTGCTGCCCTGGACAGGGCGCGCAGTTCCTCTACCAACTCGCCCGGCTGGACCATCTCGAGTGGGAGTCGCCGTGGACTTCAGCGAGAGCCGCGCTGCCTTCGTAGTGCTGGGTCAGGCAATCCGGCAGAGACCGGTTTCCGGGGCACGCACGGTTGCGACGTCTGGCGGTGGGCAGGTGTCGCCGGCATCGCCAAGGCCATCCCGTGCAACACGCAGCATGCCATCGCTGCCCTCCATCACCCTGGATCGGGACTGGCAGAGTACGCTGGTGCCTACCATGGACAATCGTTGGGGAGATTTCGCGCTGCCGCCAGCTTCTGGGACCCTGCCGGTAGAATGTCGGCGCTTCGCCTATCGCGAGGAGGCCACGGGCGAAGACGGGATGGCCGCAGGGTGGCAGTCTCCGAAGACCAAAGACGACGATTGGCGCACGGTGACCGCGACGTTCGGCACGTACTGGTGGATCACGAAGCCCGGAATGGGCCAGGGAGACTTGAAGCTTCCCGGTCCGGAAGATGGTGACTGGCGTCCCGACCGTGCAATCTGGCAGCCAGCAGTGTTTTCCATGAAGCTGGGCATCGAGAAAGACCCCATCTACGGCCAGTGGCTGGGCCCAAAGGGGCGCATTCCTGACGAGTACTTGGATTTCGGCGTAGCGGCGCCTGGTACAGTTCGTTTCGCAGTGACCTTCTTGCACGTCGAAAAGCCCTGCGATGTACTGATCCGTTGTGGTTCAGGTGACCCGCGCGTCGCTGTGAACAGCAAGTGGCTTCCGGCGGGACAACCCCTTGTGGCTCATCTGCTGGCCGGATACAACGCGCTAACAGTGCAGTTACGGCATCCGGCAACCGGCCATCTGAGAACCTATGTGCATGTAGGGCCCCTGGTAGATTCGGTGGAAGGGCCTGACTGGATATGGACGCGAGCGCGAGCGGACTTCTCCGACTGCTTCGCCCGGAAGGTGTTCACCTTGGACAGCGTGCCGCAGCGTGCGGTACTGAGCATTACGGCCGACAACGGGTACGAGGTCTACCTGAATGGTGTTCGGCTGGGACGGGACATCGGGGTGGGCACCGAGCATTGGAGCGTCGCGGAGCGCTATCCGGTTGCCCGGTACCTCCGGCGAGGTCCCAACGTGCTTGCCATACACGCCATGAACCTAGGTGGAGCGGCAGGTGTCGCCGCAGTGCTGTCATGGACGACGGGCACGGGGGCCGGCGGCCAATGGAGGAGAGTCGCGACCGATAGTTCCTGGCGTGTGACTGGTGTTCAACCGAACGGCCCGCGACTTGGCTGGACGCTGCCGGTGTACGACGACTCCCGGTGGGAGACGGCTACCGTCGTGGGGAAGTACCCATGCGAGCCGTGGGGTGTAGTGGCCGGATTGCGCAGGGTGGAACCCGCTATCTTGCCGGACAGTGGCTGGCTCAACGGCGAGGTGTTGCCTTGGATTCCGGGTCTCATTCTTGATGCGAAACCAGGCATCGCGAAGCCTGTGGGCTGGTACCGGTTCCGAACGCCGCCGGGAACGACGAGCATGCGGCTCTCCATTGTAGGTCGCTACCGCGTGTTCATCGAAGGCCGCGAGTGCGTTCCAGACGAGAACAACATTGTCGAGGTACCGCTGGACCTCCAAGGACCGAGCCTGCTAGCTGCCGTACGCGTGGAACAGGCTGCGGGCAGGTACGAAGGGGCTGCCTTCCTGGCACCGGTACGTTTCACCGTCGGTACAGGCGTCATACAGCTTGGCAACTGGGCGAAGCAAGGGCTGCCGCACTACTCCGGTGGTCTTACGTATGCGCAGACACTGCAATTGCCTGCCGCCTATGCCGATGCGCCCCTCCTCCTCGATCTTGGACGGGTCAAGGGTACCGCGCAGGTTACCATCAATGGTCGCAGCGCAGGAGTTCGGATCTGGCGTCCTTACCGCTTCGACGTTACGGGCCTGCTCCGACCCGGCGCCAATTGCCTCGAGGTAACCGTCTACAACACGTTGGGGCCCTACTTCGGAGCAGGCTACCCCACCCCCTATGTGTACAGCGGACAAGAAGCATCCGGGATGTATGGTCCCGTGAGGCTGCTTCCCGGTGATGCCCTCCCTACGGCCCGCGTGGACGTCACCGGGCTGGTGAATGTCGCGCTTGCTGACCGCGGCACCACGGTCACAGCATCATCCGAGCATGCTTCAGGCATGTACCTAGCTGATAGCGTCGTCGCCGGCCACACGACTGGTGAGCGGTGGGCGAGGGGTGGTGGATGGAACGATGGTACGGAAGGCGAATTCCCGGATTGGATCGAAGTTGACCTTGCAGAGCCCGCCATCGTCCAGGCCGTGAAGATCCTTACGCTGGAACCGGCAGAACGCTACGGCATTCGCGACTTCGATGTGTTCTGTCAGCGCGGATCCGAATGGATTCTCTGCGGGGAAGTTCGAGACAACGAAGAAGCGTCGGTAACGGTGGGGATACCCGCCATCCGCACAAGCCGCATCCGGGTGGTCATCCACGCGTCCAACGACGACGCTTATTCGCGCATCATCGCCGTCCAGGTGTTCGCTGCAGAGCGTAGCGGGCAGCGTCCATGAGCCCTCTACCGTAGCACTGTAAGACCATGAAAGGAATGACAACCGTGTCGTCACCTCTTGCGTCCATAGTCTTCGTAGCAATCGCGCTCTCCGTCTCCATGGCGATGTACGCCGAGAACATCCCTAGGCCGGAGCATCCACGCCCTGATTTCCGTCGAGAGAATTGGCTGAATCTCAACGGGCGATGGGAGTTCGAGATTGACGAAGCAGGCAATGGCGAACAGCGTGGACTAGTCACGGGCGTGAAGCTGAAGCAGAGCATCGTGGTGCCCTTCTGCCCGGAAAGCAAGCTCTCCGGCATTGGCCAGACGGATTTCATGAAGGACGTCTGGTACCGCCGGGTCTTTCGTCTGCCGGCGGGGATGCGTGGCAAACGCATCCTCCTTCACTTTGGGGCTGTGGACTGGTATGCACGAGTCTGGGTCAATGGCAAGTTCGCCGGCGAGCATCGGGGCGGGTATGTACCGTTCACTTTCGATGTTACGGACCATTTGACGGCCAGCGAGAACGAGATCGTCGTCCACGCCCACGATGACACAAGGTCGGGCCTACAGGCGACCGGGAAGCAGGCACACTCACGCTACAGCGAGGGATGCGTCTACACCCGCACGACGGGAATCTGGCAGACAGTGTGGCTCGAAGCGGTGGGCTCGGCTTACCTGAAGAGCATGACCATGACACCGGATCTGGACGGAGGACGGCTCCTGTTTCAAGGATGGGTGGAAGGAGCTGCCCGAGGAACTAGGCTCCGGCTGCGGGCCTATGCGGGCGGCAAACTCGTTGGTGAGGAGACGGTTCCTGCGAACTGGCGTGCAACGCATGCTGTATTGAAGCTGAGTACGGTCAAGCCATGGCAGCCCGGCAAACCATTCCTCTACGATCTCGTCGTGGAGGTTCTCCGCAACGGCAGAGCTACGGACGCTGTGCATTCCTACTTCGGCCTTAGGAAGGTGACGATCGACGGGAACCGGTTCCTGATCAACGACAAGCCGGTATTCCAGCGTCTTGTTCTGGACCAGGGCTTCTATCCTGATGGCATATACACCGCACCAAGCGATGCCGATCTCCGCCGCGATATCGAGCTGTCATTGGCCGCAGGGTTCAACGGCGCCCGGCTGCATCAGAAGGTCTTCGAGCCGAGGTTCCTCTACTGGGCGGATAAGCTCGGCTACATTGTGTGGGGTGAGTATCCGAGCTGGGGCGTGGATCTCACGAACCAAACAGCCATTGCGCATGTGGCGGACGAATGGCGCGCCGTTCTCGAGCGCGATCGTAACCATCCCTCCATCGTTGGCTGGTGCCCCCTCAACGAGACTGGGGCCGGCGAGGGCGTTGCTGCTGCTCAATTGATCCTTGGCCTGACGCAGGCTGTGGATCCGACGCGGCCCTATCTTGACACGAGCGGCTACGTGCATCTGGACCCACGGACGGACGTGTATGACTCCCACGATTACGAGCAGAATCCTGCGGCATTCCAGGGCAGGTTCGCGACCTTCAGCCTGACGGGAACGGGCCCGTGGAACAATAACGCAGCCGATGCACGCAGCACGTACCGCGGCCAGCCGTACTTCGTGAGCGAGTACGGGGGCATCCGTCTCAGAACGGACAGAGAGACTGGAACAGACGGCTGGGGCTATGGACAGGCCAACCTCGAGGAGTTCTTGCAGCGGTACAAGGGCCTGACCGACGCCCTGCTCGACAACCCTAACATGTGCGGATTCTGCTATACCCAGCTTACCGATGTGGAGCAAGAGCAAAACGGCATCTACTTCTACGACCGACGATCGAAGTATGACCCCGCCCTGGTCCGAGCTATCAATGCGCGCGCCGCAGCATACGAGACCATGGGGCCGCGCATCTTGCGGATTGGCTGGAGTCCCGTGGCCCCTGCGTCCCGAGAAAGGCCACAGCAGTGGCGCTACACGCTGACCGCGCCATCACCCGGTTGGGAGAAGCCTGGCTACGACGATAGGCAATGGTCCGTCGGATTAGGTGGCTTTGGCACTCGCGGCACTCCGGGTTCTGTTGTTGGCACGGAATGGAAGAGCTCTGACATCTGGCTGCGACGGACGTTCGAGCTGCCCTCGCTTCAGTGGGATTATGCTGCCCTGGAGATCCATCATGACGAGGACGCGGAGGTCTATGTCAACGGCGTTCAGGTGGCGTCGTTCTCTGGGTATGTGACGGGGTATTTCGTGCGGGAGCTGACGCAGGTCCTCCGGAAGGTGCTCCGTCCTGGGACCAATACGCTCGCGGTCCACTGCCATCAGACCGTCGGAGGCCAGTTCATTGACGTGGGCATCTTGGTAGGCGCAAAGAAATGACCGTGTCGGTTGTCCTTGCGCTCAGCCGTGCGCTAGCTCCCTCTCATAGTCAGGACCTGGTTCGAGGTAGCCTTTCGAGACGGCATCGGCGACCATGTCTTTCGCGAACCTCCATAGGACCGGGGCACCGTCTGCGATAATCCGGTTGCGGCGCAGCACCCTGTCGGCGGTCACGCCGTGCTCTCGCCAGGCTCCGCCCTCCGTGAGGTAGTTGTGGAGCATTGGTTGGAGCCTGTCGAGTGCATTGGCATAGCGGGATTCAGGGGTAGCGCGCGCTTCGAACTCCTCCCACAAGGCTCGCAACGACACGCCGAGATCGGGTGGCAGCAGACCGAAGATCCGATCTGCTGCCTGAGCCTCCCGTTCGTGCTTGCCGATCATGCCCTCCGTGTCATAGCAGAACACGTCACCACAGTCTATCTCGACAAGATCGTGAACCAGTAGCATCGTTATCACACGCTGCAGGTCGAGGGATGCGTCCGCATACTCGCGCAAGATCACGGCCATCACGGCGATGTGCCAGGAGTGTTCAGCGTCGTTCTCACGGCGCGACCGGTCGGTCAGTAGCGTCTGGCGGAAGATACCTTTCACTCTGTCGATCTCGCGCACGAAGGCGAGCTGCGCCGCAAGCCGACCGCCGGCGGGCCATTGCTGGACCTCGCAGCTCATGACTTCGGCATGGCGAACGTGTTGTCTGGTATGGGCACGTTCGGCTTCACCGTCTTCAGTCGAATGAGCACGTCCACGGAACCGGTTGGATGGCGCTGACGCTGGAGGACAGTGAATGGGACCAGAACGCCGCGGACTGTGCGGTAGTCCGAAGGGTAGATCTCCATGGAGAGCGGACCCTGGGGCGTCTCCGTGACCATGTCGGTCCGCACGAGGCGGAAGGTCTTGGTGTCGTGATACTCGATGGTGGCACGACCGATGGCAGGCGAGAGCCTGATCGCATAAGCGTCTCGCCCGTTCACTTTCCGCACTCCCACGAGCTCCCATCTGCGGTAGAGCTTCCTCCACTGGATGTGGGCGTCGAATAGAGCGGCCCGCTTGGCAGCAGCAAGCTCTGCGCCCTCGAGCTTCCGCAGTCCCTGCACGGGATCCTTCGACCAACCCACCTTTCCATCGTAGCCTTGCAGAGTCACGCCGAGTCCTTTGATGGCCTGCTGTATCAGGAACCGGTTCGGGCGCTTTGCCTTGAGAAGCACGGTGCCGGAGATGCCGCGACTCTTGACCGTGATCGTTCCCTCCATGACGGAGCTGGTGATCTTATCCCATGCCGCTTTGGGGCCGAGAGCAGCAGCGGCACGGTCCATGATCTGCTCCGCGGTGAGCTTAGGTCGCTGTGAGGGCTTCCCGGGTTGGGCCGTCGAGGTGGTAGCTCCGACAAGGATGAATCCGGCAAGCAGCAATCTCTTCACGACAGAACCTCCTTTGTGTGCAAACCGTCACGACTCGGAGTGCTAGTATGGCACGCCCACCTCGCTCACCACACGCCGGTGTGGTCCAGGACGATACGCAGACCGATGAGAACGAGGACCATGCCTCCGATCACCTCCGTCACTTTGCCGAAACGCAAGCCTAGCCGACTGCCGATCGTCATGCCGAGCAGCGTGGCTGCAGCGGCAATCAGGCCGATGATGGCTACAGCACTCCAAATCTGTACGCGCAGGAACGAGAACGACACGCCTACTGCGAGAGCATCCAGGCTTGTCGCCACCGAAAGGCCGACAAGGCTCGCTCCGCGCGTGGGATCCCCTGCGGCCGTGCCTTCCTCGCCATTCGCGACAAGGCCCCCACGAATGGCCTTGAGCCCAATGACGGTCAGCAGGACGAACGCAAGCCAATGGTCGTAGGACGCCACTGCATCAGCTACTGAGCGACCAGCAAGCCATCCTAAGAGCGGCATGAGCGCCTGGAAAAGCCCGAAGTGGAACGCCAATCGGAACACCTGTCGTGGGTGGACAGGCCGGAGTGACGTACTACACGCGATCGCTACCGCGAATGCGTCCATGGCCAGGCTGATGGCAATGCCGAAGAGGACGAAGGGACTCAAAGGATGGATGGCACCGGCTTGGGCTGGATTGTATGGTACCCCGCAACGACGCGTCGCGGCAGGAACGCGCTCTGTCCGTACCGAAAACGCTCGACAAAGGGAGGACATCATGAAACGAAGGGAGATGCTTGGCATGGTCCTCGCGACCTCGGCAGCTGCGCTAGTAGGAGAGAGCGAGGCGGAGGAACAACGTCGCTTGCCCGATCCGTCGCCGAAGAAGCTGCCTCGATGGCGGGGCTTCAACCTCCTCTCCAAGTTCCAAGTCGCGTCCCAGTCACGCTTCGACGAGCAAGACTTCGCGTGGATCCAAGAATGGGGCATGAACTTCGTACGACTGCCGATGGACTACCGGTGCTGGATCGAGTCCGGGGACTGGACGAAGCTGCGCGAGCCGATCCTGAAGGAGATTGACGAAGCGGTGCGGTTTGGCGAAAAGTACGGCGTTCATGTCTGCCTGAACTTCCATCGTGCGCCGGGCTACACAGTGGCTCAGCCGCCTGAGGAGAAGAGCGTGTGGACCGACGACGAAGCCCAGCGCGTGTGCGCTCTGCACTGGGCCGCCTTCGCACGCCGGTACAAGGGCATCCCGAACCGACGACTGAGCTTCAACCTATTCAACGAGCCGGCAGTTATTGCCCCCGATGTACATCGAAAGGTCGTGGCCCGCATGGCGGAAGCGATCCGGGAACACGATCCTCAAAGACTGATCATCTGCGACGGACGGCAGTGGGGCAACACCGCTCCCGTGGAGCTAGTGGGCCTCGACGTGGCTGCTGCCACGAGAGGGTACCAGCCCATGCCCATATCTCACTGGCATGCGAGCTGGGTCGGAGGCAGCGATCGCTGGCCCGAGCCGACGTATCCGCTGAAAGAGGGTAACCGTCTCTGGGACCGCGAGTATCACCGCGAGTTCTTCATCCGTCCTTGGAAGGAACTGGAGAGCCGCGGCGTCGGTGTCATGGTCGGTGAGTTCGGTGCGTTCAACCGTACGCCTCATGGTGTGGTGCTGGCATGGATGCGGGATTGCCTTGCCAACTGGAAGGAAGCAGGCTGGGGATGGGCTCTGTGGAACCTACGGGGTTCATTCGGTGTTCTCGACAGCGGCCGCACGGACGTCGAGTACGAGAACTGGAAGGGCCACAAGCTCGACCGAGCTATGCTGGAGCTGCTTCAGGCCAACTGATGGTGGCGATGCGGCCGCCGCTGATCCACGTAGTTCGAGCAACGTAGCAGCTCCCGTACGGAGCGATCGCTGGTGCCGCCCTACGTAGGGGCGGTACGTGACTGGGCTTACCCGTGTGGAGGGCAAGCCCAGCCGCAGTGGGCGTGATATGGGCGCGGGTACCATGATCGCCCATGAGCGTGGCCATGGCCCCCAACCCTCGCTTTCGCCTGGACGCCCACGTCACGCATGTCCCCAAGTCTCCCGTTGGCCGCTGGGACGACATTCATCAGGGGACGCTCGACCGTCAGAAGCTGCCCCGATGAGCGTAGGGCTGCCATGGAGAGAGGCACCTTCTCTTGCCCAAGATTGATAGTCAATTGCGGATTCAGCGTGTAACTGACATACGCGTCCTGGAGGATGGCGCTGCTTCGATTGATACCTGTTGCGACCACGGTACCGCCGAGAGACGTCGTGTTGACGCTTAGGGTCTTGGCAGGGTCCACCATCACCGTCCACCGGACATCGGGTCGGACCTGACCGCTGAACTTGAGCTCCAAACGGCGCATGCGGGCTGTATTGGTGCCACCGTTCCCGAACGCACCGACGAACCATTGCTGCATGAGGCCGTCGAACTGGATACTCCCGAAGCCCGCAGTGACAGGCGCCGGTGTCTTCCTGCCGGCTTCCGCTTTCGTCGCTTGCTGTTCTCTCAATTGTGCCAACTGTTTCTGCAGAGCCTCGATCTGCTGTTGCAGCTTGGTCTGCTGCTCTTGCAGCGCGTTCACCTGCTCTTCTAAGCGTTTCACATCCTCGACTTGGGCGTTCACCGCACTGGACATCGAGAGAAAGAACAGAACGAGCAACGTCATGATCAACGTCCGTGTTCGCCATCCAATCGTCATGGCAGTTCCTCCTTCGAGCGGTCTCTAGTACCGTCCCGCCAGCCCAAACGTCCTTCCGGCGATTTCCCCGATCCGGAAGAGAGAGCTCTTCTCGACGGCATCTTTGTCACGCATCGTAAGGCTATGAGATAACAGGACAATGCAATCCATTATCACTCCATCATGCCCATGTTGGCCCCAGGACTTGTTGTCTGCGGTGATCCTTCGCCTGTGTGGCTTGTACACCACCGTAAGTGATGAGCACTGTGTCTGGATTGACATCGGCAGACGGCTCGTTTGGCTAGCGACATCGGCTCTGTCTTGACCTCTCACACGCGCGTCCGTACCGTCGCGATACCCTGAGCTTCTTTCCAGCCCAGCGTCTTCATCTAGATTTGGCCTGCTCATAAGACCGATCCAACACTCGCCATACATCATTGGGGTGCTATCAGGGCATCGGATGCTGTGACATCGCGCCCCACAATCGAGGAGCAGTGCAAGCCAGATTGCGCCCGAACCAGCCCGGACCTGGGGGCTCGTCATGGACTCACAGGGGCGATATCCGTACTGGGCGAGCTATCGCATCGATGAGCATGTACCCGACCAGTGGCCGGTGCTTGCCAGCTACGAGGACCCCAGTGGGACCTATCTCTTCTTGGAGAATAACGACAGCGATGTCGAGGGTGACGAGCTCTCCGACCCAGGACGCGCCTCCTGTACCGAGATCCGTTTCGACCACGCCGGCGGCCTGAATGTGACCTACATTGACTTCCACGCGAAGTGGATGAAGGCGGTCTTCGGGAACAACAACCCGTGTGTCAATGCCAACTGGGGCCAACCGCCTACGGGAGGTGGTGGTAAGTCCGGTGACTGTGGTCCGTGGACCGCGCCGGCCAACGATCCTTGTCCCTAGCGCAGGACCGAGAGGAGGGGGCGTGGGGGGCGCTGCCCTCTCATGTGTTCGAACGAAATGGCACATTGCGTAATGCGCATGAACACCGCGAGGTCGCAGTACTCGATGCCCCAGCTTCCGAGACCAATGGCATCGAGGCGACGTCCGTGCGCGTGGGGAGCAAGTTCCCCTACGGGATGCTGGTCGTCATGAACAGCGACGGACGCAACTTCCTTCTGCTCCCGTGGCCGGCTGAGCTGACGTAATGGGCCGAGATAGGTGCGCCTATCTGCCGGCGTTCTGCAACGTCCGCAACATCAGACCGTCCCCAGCAGTCGCCTCCCACAACATGTCGCTCTGCTCCTCGTTGTCGTAGGTCCAGTACAGGAAGCCCACCCAGCCGTCGCTGTCAAGGCGTCGCAAAGAGCGCTCCATAGCCGCCGACGCGCTCGCCAGGTCTTTGTAGGCGAACTTGAAGGCCCCGATCTCTCCCACAATACGTGGTTTGCCTTTCCTGATGCATTCCGTCTCGAGCGTCTCGAACTCGATGCTTGCGTAGTCCTCGTCGAGGTTCCGGTCGTTCATTGGGTAGAAGTGGACGTCCACGTAGGCGGACTTGGAGCGTGCTATGGCCAAGGCACGTGCAGGGAATCTGGGGTCCTGGGTCTTGTCGTCGCGAAGCCGACCGGGTCCCGAACGGCCAACCGCCCGGAAAGTGAAGACGCTCGCTCCCACAAGGGCGCGGGGATCGACCTTGCGTACCGCTTCGTGTGCTGCGTTGATGGCGTAGACGATGCCGTCGTCGGCCAGGCGCTGAAGATCCTCGGCTTTCGATGCATCGTAGGTCTTCCCATTCCAGCGTACGACACCGGAAGTCAGCGAGAACGGCGGTTCGGTGGCCTCATAGTGGGACTCGTTTTCCAGCTCGTAAGCGAAGACGGTGCTCGACAACTCGGGATCGTGCTTCTCGATGGCGGCGCATACGTCAGCCATCCATCGAGCCTTCGCCTGAACGTACCCGGGATGAAGGTACTGCTGGTTGCCGCCGGCAATATGCGGTGGCGGAGCGCCGACGTTGTAGGACTGTCGGTCGGGCAGATAGCAGAAGCACAGGATCACATACACACGGTGCGACCTAGCACGGCTTAGAAAGTCGAACAGACACCCCAGATAGCCCGCTGACAGATCGGCGGCACCTGCCTTCTCCACGAAGCCTGCGCCAGGCAGGGGATCCAGGAAGATGCGGACGACGTTGAATCCTCGCTGGTGCAGGTCTGCGAACATGCGTTCGGCGCGGGTCCCATCGTAGGTCGCAGGGTTCAACGTGTCATGCCAGAGGTGCCCTCCGGACGGAGCCGTCCGACGCAACCGAATGTAGTTGAAACCCCGAGGGCGGAACTCTTCACCCGTTGCGGCTACGACGAATCGGCCGCTACGTACGGCGATGCGGGGTAGGGAGCGTTCTGCGTGCGGCATGTCAGCGTACATTGCAATGGCGACCATCGCGAGCATGATGAACCTCCATGCCGGACATGGATGATGGATGGCAGCTCAAGAGACCCGTGCGGGTTGGCATGCCGTCATTCGACTCGGAGCCGGACGCGGTGGATTACCTGGGCGCCACCCCAACCGCCGAGAAAGCCGATACGATCCACGCGCACATCAGGCGTCGGATCGCGACCGAACAAGAATGGCTTGCCATCGTACAGCACCCACAGACTGCCAGCCCGTCGGGTGAACTGAGCGCGGTGGATGCCAGTACCGATGCCGCTTTCCTCGGCTCCAACTTCGGCACCGTATGCACGAATAGCGGATCGTGCGTTGCCGAAGCCGCCGAGAAACACTACGTAGTCGGTCATGTTATCCGGTACCTTCGTGCTTGGCAGCCATGCTCCCAGATGCAGGTCGTTGGCAGCCTCGAACTCGACCCAGAGGTCGAACGCTACGGCGTTCAGATCTGTCAGGAGAAGCTGATTGGTGGTGTCAGGGCCGCCTACGTAACGCATGGCCCCGTCCCGGAGTACCCAACCCTCACCGGCTACCTTCCAGGGCTCGTGGTTCTCCGAGAAGCGGTACTCAGTGACGCCTGGTCCTGGCGCCAGCTCTGCAGGTGCGCCGCCTGGCAGGGCGACCTTCCCATGCCGTTCGAGCATTCTCGCGTAGAAGAGATCATAGGGTTCATAGATGCTTAGGGGCTTACCGTCCCTTGTCCATGCGCTAACCGACGCACCCACCTCACGACCACCTCCCTGCCAGAACCATAGAGCTGCGCCGCGGTTGGGTATCTCGACTTCGACAAAATCAACACCATCGCCTGCGCGGCCAGCCTTCCAGCGCATACCCGGACACCCGTTGGCCCCAGACGGTCTCACTGTCGCCAGTTCTGTGCCGGTACCCGCACGAATCTCGAAAGCATAGGTGGAGTTCGTCGTGTAGTAGCCCTGGCCTTCACCGTCCAGACCTACCCACAGCCGCTGCCACGGCCCGTGGACGGTGAAGCACGCGTAGTAAGCTGCGTCGTCGTGCGCCTGACGGAACTCGATGGTGACGCCATGTCCCTCGGTTCGACCAGACAAGGGAATGCCGTCCCAGTCGTCCGCTTTGCCATCCAGGACCATGGTGGCGGGCCAGATGAATGGCTGCCACGGGTAGAGAGGATAGGGGTCTACCGTGTCCGGCAGGCCGTCGCCGTCGCTGTCCTTCTTGCGAGGGTTGGGCCGCACGAGTTTCAGCGGTGCCTTGTCCCACGTATTCGTCAGTGGCGCAGGCGCCCAGGTGCTGAGCTGGACCTTGGCGAGGTCGAGCATGAGACCATCTGTGCGGGGATGGCGCGGATCGCTGCCGAAGCGCTTCTCATCGAGGGGAAGGCGTGGATCGTCATCGGGGACGCCATCCTCATCGGCATCGGCGACCGTCATCGTCTCGCCGAAATGGAAACGAAGCCACTGGACTGGCGTCAGCATCCGGTCGAAGTACGCGATTCCATCCCAGTGCTCGCCATGCTTCCAGCTTGTGGACCATACCCACTCCTCCCAGGTGCCATCTGGCTTCTTCTCCCTCTTGCGGGGGAAGAAGTGGTCGAAAATGACCCTATCGTCCTCCCGATTGGCCAAAGAGAAAGCTCCTAGGGACTCGATCTGGTGATGGTACTCATGGGTGGCCAACCAGGCTGTATCACTACCGCCAAGGTATTGGGAGCGCCCTGGAATGCCAGCCGACCATTCATCTATGCCGTAGGTGCCACCACCGCTGCCGTAGAACTCCCATGCCTTCTTGGTGGGGTTCCATCGGCGCGGGAACGCCTGCTCTATCTGTCCCACATAAGGGAATCGTTCGTAGATGGGCGTCGTGCGCTTCACGTGGACATTCCCTGTGTCGACGATGGTGAAGTCCCCGCCGCCTGGTCCCACGAAGTCCTGTCCACCATAACTGCGGCACAAGGGAAGTCCTTTGTACGGACCCGTAGCCTTGTCAGGCTCGTTACCCCACCGCTGGACCCGATCGTCCACGAAGATGCGGAAGTCGTACCACACGCGCATTCCGCTGTTGACGAAAAGGAAGCGGGAAGCCACGAGATACTCATCTCGGATGCGTTGGATCTCTGCGGATGACATGCGTGGTGGCGGTGGTGCTACAGCGTCTCCGACGTAGGCGGATGCCACGTTCCATACGTTCGGCATGAGGAGCACCTTGACCGGTATGCGGATGATCGTCTTGCGACCTTTCGGCGCGAGTGTGCTGAACGAATACTCCCTGCGCCACGGTTTCTCGGCGCCCCAGCGGCGCTCCACGCCCGACGGGTCGGCGCCTGGATCGTAGATGCGGAAACTGTACCGTCTGCCGGCCTCGAGACCTGTGATGCGCAGCACGTGCCACGTTCGTCTTCCCGGTGGTCCCGCTATGGTGCGTACCGACTTCCCAGTCCAAACAGGCAGAGGCTTGCCGTCCGGACCTGGTGTGTTGCACGGCATGGTGCCTGGCCGAAGCTGCAAGCGGGTTTCACATGGCGTGCGTGTGAACCACTGGAGCACTGCATAGTTTCTACCCAGCTCGCAGACCGGTCGTGTGGGATCCACGAGTCTCGCGGGATCTGCCACGGAAGGTCCTCTAACGCAGAGACAGAGGAGAGTGGCATTCATCGAGAACACGTACTTGCGCATGACGCTAGACTCCCGGTGGCTTTCAGTGAACTTCTCTTCGGGGGACAGGAGGAATGGTCCTACCGTACGCCGAAGGCAAAGTGCGAAGTCGAGTCGCTGACCCAAGCGAGAAGGCGGCAGGCTCGTACGCCACTGTTTGCAAAGGAGTATGCAATGCGACTTAGCACTGGCAGTGTCGCCATCACAATGACCTGGGTGGTGGCCTGCGTACTGCAGGGCACTGCGACCGCGAAACCGGAATACGCACAGAAAGAGAAGAAGGAATGCTCCTTCTGCCACGTCAATCCGGCTGGAGGTGGAGAGCGCAATGCCCACGGACAGTACTACGCGCGGAACAACCACACTCTGAAAGGGTTACCTGTGGAGTTCAAGCGCCTCTGGAAGCTAGAAGCGCCGGCGGAAGCGCGCCGTGTTGGATTGGGTGACGTGCTGGGTACGAAGACACCGCAGGTGCTGCTGCTGGGACCCACGGACGCGCTGAGCGTCTACGAAGTCACGGAATCCGCGCTGAACCAGGTCACGACAGTGAAACTTGGCCCCAGGGCCACAGAGTTCGCGGTCGGGGTGTTTCAGAAAGACAAGCCTGCCATGGTCGCGGTCCCTGGTGCCATCTTCTATCGGTCAGGCGACGCGGCCGCCCAGGTCAAGGCTCCGGCTCTAACGGCGATCAGCGGCGTGGTGCGGTTCGTGGACGGAGAGGAATGCGTTTTCCACTTCGACGGCATGAACGAACCCTCGGTGTTCGGAGTGAATCTTGGCGCCGCGAACCCTCTCACGATCGGCCAGAGCATGGTCATGCCAGACCAGGCATCTGGCATTTACTCGTGGGTGGTGGCGCGCTTTCCTGCAGACGCCATCGCCGCGCTGGGTTGGCCGCCCGAGGTCGCGAAGAGCCCCGCCATCGGGATGTGGGATGCCCGAAACGACGGCAACCTACTAGCCTGGGCGGTATGGAGCGACACCAAGGGCAGCAAGCTTGTGCTCGTAGATCCAGGCCGGATCATGGGGGGTGGGGAGATCAAGCCTGTGTGGTCTAGCGAGCCGCTGAGCGGCAAGGTGCTGGACGTTACACTTGGTCTGGACCCCAAGAACGGCAAGGTGCCAGGCTTCCTGGTCCTGACGGCGAGCGCCGACGGCAAAGGCGGACGGACTCTGGAGTTCCTCGGTCTCGACTAGCCCGCGATAGGTCGGGCAATCGTTGCACCTGGGCGATGTCTTACGGCGTCTCCTTGTTCGCGCTGTCCTCACTGGCTGGTGCGTCGCCCAACTCCGAGGCCTGTGCTCCAGGCATATGGAAGGAGCCTTCCGGGGTGGCGAGCCTGGCGATCTCCTGCGGAGTGAGGGGCCGTTTGGGTTCGGCAGGTGCTGATTGCTGCTCATCTTGCAGCGACTCGGCGTGGGCTCCAGGTAGCCGTATCTTGCCGCCGGCCGAGGCGAGCTCCGACATCGAGACGGGCTTCGGCGCGAGTTTGGCCAACGCCTCCTGGGCGGCCTGGTGGGAAGGATCGAGAGCCAGAGCTCGCTCGAAACACGTCCGTGCGGAATCCTCGTCGCCTGCCATCTGGTGTGCCACGCCGAGGTTGTACCAAGCGCGCGGCGACTGAACGTTCAGCTGAATGGCCCGACCGAACGCTTTCCGCGCGTTCTCGTAGTCCGAAAGGTGGGAGTATGCCGCACCGAGGTAGGACCATGTTTCGAAGCTCTCGGGATCGGCTTCTGCAGCCTTGAGCAGGGCCTCGACGGCCTCTCGAAGTCGGCCAGCCTTGAGTGCGGCAACACCCGTCTGTCGTAGTGCTGCGGCCAGTGCGCTCATCAGTCCTTCTCCTCTGCGGCCAGCGGTGACACCCTCCGAGTCACCGTGCCGTAGGGACATTATAGGGCCTCGCCGATTCTGCGTCAAGGAGGCAAGAGTTGCCGCCCGGAAGTCACGATGCCTTCTAGGTAGCGTCCGGTGAAGAGATGACGGTTCGGCACGTATTGGCAGGTGTATAATGTCGCTGGAATCGGGACCCCAGGCGGTGTGTTGCCACCTGGACGCACGTTCAGTATTACGGAGGGAGAACTTGAGGCATATCCTGCGTTGGGCCATACGCATTGCGCTGGCAGCAGTCGTTTTCGCTGTGTCGCTGTATGTCGGCATGGGACTGCGGGGGTGGGTAGACCGTCGTTCGGCATGGCCGCACAGGTTCTCCCAGATAACGGACTCCCGCGTGGGCGCCAGTGCTGCACAGCTCGGCAGTGCCGAGGCAGCCACTGATGTGTCCCCTGTAGAGACGTTCCGCGACGTCATCGAGATGGTTCGCAGCGAATACGTCGAGAAAGTCACGGACGAGACGAAGCTGGCATCCGGCGCGGTGCGGACAATGCTCTATGCGCTGGATGACACGGCAACGCGTTACTGGTCGCCCGAGCAGTTCGACATCCTCAAGAAGCAACTCGAAGGTGAGTATGCGGGTATTGGCGCCGTGCTCGCAGTCGCCAAGATCAAGCGCAACGACGTGGAACAGCGGCGCGTCATGGTGGTGGCGCCGGTCGCTGACGGGCCGGCGGCACGCGCAGGGATCCGGTCCGGCGATTACATCACCGAAATCGGCGGGCGATGGATCATTGCCTATGATCCGCGGCTCGATCTGAACCGACTGACGCTGCGTACGATGCCCGATACCGAGTACCGGAAGATCTTGCGCAATGCAACCAAGAAGCTAACAGACGGCATCTCATGGCCGCGTGCTCTGGAGACCCTCCTGCAGCCTAAGGATGCGGAGCTGAAGCTCACGATCGAGCGCCCAGGCGCGGCACAGCCGCTGCATGTGACAGTGAAGCCAGAGCCAGCCCGCGTTCAGCCAGTGGAGTTCCGCACCCTCAAGAACAATATCGGCTACCTGCGGGTTGCGCTGTTTTCCCAGTCTGCTCCACAGCGGATCAAGGACGCGCTGGCCCAGCAGGGCCGCTTGAATGGGCTTATCGTGGACCTCAGGGACAATCCTGGCGGCCCCGACTACGAAGGCCCACGATCGGTAGTGCGTTCGATGACGACCAGCCTCGAGGCGCTTGGCATCCATGGGCAGATCGCTGCCATTGCCAAGGGAACGACAAAGCGCCGGGTGACGGCTGCCTCGGATGGCAAGAAGCCAGCGCAGATGGTTGTGCTGACGAACAAGGGCACAGCAAACGTGGCGGAAGTCGCTGCGGAAGCGGCACGTGTCTTGGCCGGAGCACGTATCGTGGGTAGTACGACGCGAGGGGACGGCGCGTATCAGAAACTGGTTCCGCTGAAGATCGGGGCCATGACCCTCACCGCTGGGAAGTGGCTTACCGCAGGCGGCAGGCCCATCGCGTCTACGGGCCTCGCGCCTGACATAGCTGTTAGCGCCGGTTCACCGGCAGGGGTGAACGACCCGGTCGTCAGCCGAGCAGTGACCCTGCTCGCAGGAAAGGGAGGCGGGGCATGAGAGCAAGACCCGCCGTATTCCGTCGTCTAATGGTCTTCGCAGTAGGCGTGGGCCTCGTCCTTGGTCTTGCCGGCCCGCCGCTCCGCGCGCCTGGCTTTCTGCGCGGTACGATGCCGTCATACGATGATGGCCCGCTGTCCCAGTGGGTCCACAGTCTCGCTGGTACGGGGGCTGCCCGTGCAGACGATAGTGTAGGTCCGATCGAGGCCTACGAAGAAGCGCTGGCTGTCCTCAAGAAGGACTATGCCCTGGCCACCATCGACGCCAAGAAATCGCGCGAGCTTACGTACGCGGCCATCCAGGGCATGCTCAGTGCCCTGAACGACCCGTTCACTGGCTTTCTCGACCCCGACGACTGGAAGTCCATGCAACAGATGACCCAGGGGTCCTTCGAGGGTATCGGGGCAGTTCTCGAGCCGTTCGGGCGAGACGTGCGGGTGGTGCGCCCGCTGCCAGGAAGCCCGGCGTTCAAGGCTGGACTGAAAACAGGCGACATCATCTTCAGTGTGGGTACGCACGATACCAATACGGGCAAGCTAATCAAGACGACACCCGCGCTGGGCATGAATATCAACGATGTGGTGAAGCTCATCAAAGGTCCGCGGGGCACAAAAGTAACCGTGACTGTCCTGAGGAATGGTTCGCCGCGACCTCTCAAGTTCGTGCTCATCCGCCAGCATATCGAACCGCCAGTGGTGAGCTACTGGATGGAAGACCAGGAGCGCAAGATCGGCCACATCGTGCTCAACGAGTTCAACGAGCGTGCTGATGCGCAGTTCGAGAAAGCCTGGAACGATCTCAAGCGACAGGGGCTCAAGGCCCTGGTCTTCGACTTGCGATACAATCCAGGTGGCTTGTTCGAAACGGCGGTAGAGATCGGCAGCCGGTTCATAGAGCGGGGCCCCCTCGTCATTGTCCAGGAGAAGAACGGCCAGAGGCACACACTCTACGCATCCTCCCGGGTGCCGAAGATCGGCGACATCCCTCTGGTTGTGCTGATCAACGAGAGTAGCGCCTCCGCATCGGAGATCGTGGCGGGTGCTATCAAAGACCACAAGCGGGGCACCCTTGTCGGGAAGCATACGTTCGGCAAGGGGCTTGTGCAGACGATCTACCCCCTCGCTGATGGTTCGGCTTTGCGGCTTACGACCTCGAAGTACTTCACACCCAGCGGTCACGATATCAACAACAAGTACGATGAGGAACACCGGCCCATTTTCGGAACGGGGGGCATCAAGCCCGACGTCACCGTCGAGCAGTCGCCCGACTGGGTGGATCAGCAGTTCGAGGACAAGGAGCACGACACTCAGCTGAAGAAAGCACTGGAGCTTCTGCGTGCGCAGATGACGGTGTCAGCCCGACGGTAGCCGCGCGGTAGCAACGTGCACCGAGGCCATGCGCGTTCGCTGAGCGATCCGACAGTCGATCCTCGAGCGTCACGACGCAGCCGGTCGTTGAGTGCCCCGACGCGAAGCATCGGGGCGTATCGAAACGAC
>JBBIPC010000018.1:72059-83800 GCA_037443035.1 Chthonomonadales bacterium | reverse complement strand
AAGGTCTCCGCTTCGCTGTACGCGAAGGCGGACATACCGTCGGCGCAGGCGTCGTGACGAAGATAATCGAGTAGGGGTTGTCGGGGGGCTGCACCACTGGGCCCCCGATGTAATCAGGAGAACGAGATGGCAGCAGCACAACGGAACAAGGTGCGTATTCGCCTGAGGGCGTTCGACCACCGGCTTCTCGATCACTCAGTGGAGATGATCGTGGACACGGCGCGGCGCACGGGTGCGCGCATCAGCGGACCGGTGCTTCTCCCGACCGAGAAGAGGATTGTGTGCGTCAACCGTGGCACGACCATCGACAAGGAGTCCATGGAGCACTTCGAGATGCGGACGCACAAACGATTGATTGACATTCTGGAGCCTGGCGCCAAGACCATAGACGCGCTCATGCGACTCGACCTCCCAAGCGGGGTCGACATCGACATGAAGCTCTAGGAGAGATACGCAACCCGCTCTGTCGGTTACTGCAGGACAAGGAGTTTCAGAGGTGATAGACACGATACTGGGCAAGAAGATCGGCATGACCCAGATCTTCAACGAAGATGGATCCGTGACGCCGGTCTCCGTGATAGAGGCAGGTCCCTGCATTGTCACGCAGCTCAAGAGTGTGGAGACGGATGGGTATACCGCCGTCCAGGTCGGTTTCGGTGAGATCCGGCCCAAGCATGTGAACAAACCGATGTTGGGGCATTTTCGGGGCGGACTTCAGCAGCCCAAGCACCCGAACGTGCCGCCGCGCAAGACGCTACAGGAAGTGCGGACCGAGGACATCTCGGAGTACCGAGTCGGCCAGCAGATCACCGTGGCTGAGGTGTTCGAGGTCGGCGATATTGTCAAGGTGACCGGCGTTTCCAAGGGTAAGGGCTTCGCCGGAGCAGTGAAGCGGCATCACTTCCACGGCGGTGACAAGACGCATGGCTCCATGGTGCATCGCAAACCGCAGTCGAGTGGGGCGACGGACGCCGCGAGGACGTTCAAAGGAACGCGCAAGCCCGGGCATATGGGTGCGCGGACCGTCACAGTACGCGGACTGCGTGTCGTGCAGATACTGCCTGAGAAGAATGTCCTGCTGGTCAAAGGACCAGTGCCCGGCGCCAATGGTGGGCTGGTGCGGATTACGCGGATCTAGGAGGCGACAGGTATGCCAGAAATACCACTCTACACTATGCAGGGCGAGCAGGTCGGCACGCTGCCGCTTCCAGAATCCGTCTTCGGTGTCGAGCCCAACCCGGCGCTGATCCATCAGGCAGTCGTAGCGAATGCAGCGAACGAGCGGCAGGGCACAGCTGCCACGAAGACGCGAGGGGACGTACGCGGTGGCGGGCGCAAGCCTTGGCGCCAGAAAGGCACCGGCCGGGCACGGCAGGGCAGCACCAGGGCGCCTCATTGGACGCATGGAGGCGTGGTGTTCGGGCCGCACCCGCGTGACTACAGTGTGGCCCTACCGAAGAAAATGCGGCGCGGCGCACTGCGAGCAGCCCTGTCGGCCAAAGTGCGCGATGGCGAAGTCATCGGCGTCGACCGCATCGCTTTGGAGAGAATACGCACCAAAGATATCACTTCCATGCTGAGCGCGCTTCCCCTGTCGCGGGAAAAGAAGACCAAGCACTGGGAGCGTGCGGAGAATGGCGAGAACGCAGGCCAAGTCGTTCAGATTACCGGCACCAAGAGTGTCCTGTGCGACGTCCTGATCATCGTTCCGGATTACGACATGGTGCTGCTACGCTCGTGCCGCAACATCCCGAACGTGACACTACGGTATGCACCCAACTTTTCCGTGCGTGATGTGGTACGAGCACACCGGATCGTCCTGGCGCAAGACGCTGTGCCGAAGATCGAAGAGGTTCTGGGCAAATGAAGGATCCCTATCTCATCATCGAGCGCCCGCTTCTGACCGAGAAGAGCATGGACCTGAGCCATGCGGGAAAGTACACCTTCCGCGTGGCGATGGATGCCAACAAGATCGAGATCGCGCAGGCTGTCGAGAAGATCTTCAAGGTGGAAGTGCTCAAGGTCAACACCATCAAGGTGCGCGGCAAGAAGCGGCGAGTCGGCCGCATGCCGGAAGGTCGCACGTCCGACTGGAAGAAGGCGATCGTCACGCTCAAGCCAGGCCAGACCATCACGATGTTCGAGGGACTTTGATATGCCACTCCGATCCTATAAGCCCACGACACCGAGTCGGCGCTTTCGCTCGGTCTCCACGTTCGAGGAGATAACGGCCACAGAGCCCGAGCGTTCCTTGCTCGAGCCTCTCAAGCACAGCGGCGGACGCAACAATCAGGGGAAGATTACGGCGCGGTTCCGGGGCGGCGGCAATAAGCGGCAGTACCGCAGGATAGACTTCAAGCGGGACAAGGTAGGCGTACCGGGTAGGGTTGCCACCATCGAGTACGATCCCAATCGCTCTGCGAGGATAGCTCTGATCCACTACGCAGATGGCGAGAAACGCTATATCCTGGCGCCTGTAGGACTGAAGGTCGGTGACACGATCCTTGCAGGACCGGATGCCGATATCAAGCCGGGCAATTGCCTGCCGCTACGCAACATACCTGTGGGTACGGTGATCCACAACGTGGAGCTGACTCCTGGCCGGGGAGGCCAGATGGTCAGAAGCGCTGGTGCCTTCGCCCAGCTCATGGCGAAAGAAGGTAAGTACGCCCAAGTCCGGCTACCATCCACGGAAGTCCGTCGGGTGCTCATTGATTGCGTCGCCACTGTAGGTCAGGTCGGCAATGTGGAGCACGAGAACGAGTCGGCCGGAAAAGCTGGCAAGACACGCTGGGCAGGGAAGCGGCCCCACGTGCGTGGGGTTGCCATGACCCCGCGCGATCATCCGCATGGTGGTGGCGAAGGCAAATCGCCGGTTGGTCGCAAGAAAGGACCGGCGACACCGGCCGGCAAGCCGGCGCTAGGCTACAAGACGCGGCGCAACAAGGCCACGAACAAGTACATCGTCCGCAGACGCGGTGCGAAGTAGGCAGGAGCACAGTCATGGGTCGTTCGCTGAAGAAAGGACCGTATGCCGATCCCAAACTGCTCGCGAAGGTAGAGCAGATGAACAAGACCGGAGAGAAGAAGGCGATCAAGACCTGGTCGCGTAGGTCCACCATCTTCCCCGAGTTCATCGGGCACACGTTCTTGGTCTACGACGGACGCAAGCACGTACCTGTGTTCGTCACAGAGAACATGGTCGGCCACAAGCTCGGTGAGTTCGCTGTGACCCGCCTGTTCCGGGGCCATGCTGGGCAGCAAGTCGAACGCCGGACCCAGGTGCGATAGCCAAGGATACATGCTATGGGCAAATCGAGTAAGCCACGACAACTGAAGGACAATCAGGTGAGGGCCACGGCCCGGTTCGTGCGGGTCCCACCGCGTAAAGCCCGATTGGTGCTGGATGCGGTTCGGGGGAAGTACGTGAGCGATGCGCTGGCCACACTGAGGTTCGTGCCGAACTTCGCGGCGCGGGCTATCGAGAAGGTGGTGAGATCAGCCGTTGCGAACGCCGAGAATGGTAGGCCATACGACGACCAAGGAAGAGCACTGCCGCCGCTCAATACCGATAATCTGAAGCTCGTTCGAGGTCAGGTGGATGAGGGGCCACGCATCAAGCGAATCCAGCCTCGGGCCCAGGGACGGGCCTATCGCATCCTCAAGCGAATGTGCCACATCAGCGTGGTGCTCGAGGAAACTGCGCCAAAGCCGCCGAAGCCTCGGCGGGTCACTGCAGCCCGTCGTGCTCGGGCGGCGGGACGGGTAGCCACGGCTACACAGGCCCCGGCGGAAGTCGCACCCGCAGCAACCGTTGAACAAGCGCCGGCTGCGGTCGTGACGGAGGCCACTGACGAGGCTGTGGGCACGGAAACAGTAACTGCTGCAGAACAACCAGCAGCGAACAGCACAGAAGCCACAGAGCCCGCCGAGGGCGAGACTGAGCAGGTCGGGTAAGAAGGAGAGACGCTTTGGGTCAGAAAGTACATCCGATCGGCTTTCGCGTAGGCGTCATTCGCCTGTGGGACAGCCGCTGGTATCGTGGCAAGGGCTACGCGGATGGCGTGCGCGAGGACCACATGGTCCGGCAGTGGATCCGCAAGAATCTCTCGCAAGCCGGTGTGTCTCGCGTCGAGATAGAGCGCAAAGGCGGCTCCATGTCTGTCATCATCCACACCGCGCGGCCAGGCATGCTCATCGGCAAGGGCGGAAAGGGGATCGATGACGTACGCACTGGACTCGAGAAGCTCATCAAACGGAGCGTCCATGTGGATATCCGAGAGATCCGCTATCCCGACATTGACGCCCAACTTGTCGCCGATTCGATCGCGCAGCAGATCAGCAAGCGAGTGGCCTACAAACGTGCCATGCGACAGGCGATTGTCCGCGCCATTCGGCTTGGAGTGAAGGGCATTCGCGTATCATGCGCCGGCCGCCTGGGAGGCGCAGAGATGGCTCGCAGAGAGCACATGCGTGAGGGGAAGATACCCCTGCACACCCTTCGCGCCGACATAGATTACGGCTTCGCCGAGGGGGCGACGACCTACGGCAATATCGGCATCAAGGTATGGATTTACAAGGGCGACGTGTTGCCGGGCAGCGAACGGTTGACCGAGTCGGAAATTGTGCCCAAGAGAGAGGCTCTGCGGGCGGACAGAACCACCCGCGGCGATGGAGGCGGACGCGGCCGGGGTAGCAGCGCTCGCGGTCGTCGTCGGGGTACCGGTGCGACAGGAGGAACCGAATAATGTTGATGCCAAAGCGCGTCAAGTACCGGAAACAACATCGTGGCAGCATGCGCGGCAAGGCTACGTCCGGCAACACCGTCCACTTCGGCGAGTACGGACTCCAAGCCCTGGAACCGTGCTGGCTGACGGCCAACCAAATCGAGGCTGCGCGTATTGCCATGACCCGGTACGTACGGCGCGTGGGCAAGGTCTGGATCCGCATATTCCCCGATAAGCCCTATACCAAGAAGCCCGCTGAGACCCGCATGGGGTCCGGCAAGGGGGCACCCGAGGGCTGGGTAGCCGTAGTGAAGCCGGGCCGGATACTGTTCGAGATGGCCGGCGTTCCAGAAGAGACGGCACGCGAGGCTATGCGGTTGGCATCCCACAAGCTGCCGATTGACGTGAAGTTCGTCAAGCGAACCACGGAAGAACACGTGGCATCAGACGACGTAGCTTCGGAGAATACAGGAGAGGAGGCGCCCGATGGCCGAGGAGAAGAGACGGACAAGGCTTGAGAGGCTCAGGAATCTGACCGATCGAGAACTGGCCGAGGAACTGCGGCGGCAGCGCGAGCGGCTCTTCACATTGAGGCGCGAGAACGTGACGCGACAGCTCGAGAATACGGCGGCAATCCCGGAGAGCAAGAAGGAGATTGCTCGAATACTGACCATCATGCGCGAACGTGCACGCGCGGCCGGAGGCGAGTAAGACATGGCGGAGACGACAGACGAGATGAGCGGAGGCGTGAACCAGCCGGAGAAGGCTCGCGGGCGCCGAAAGACGCGCATCGGCACGGTCATCAGCGACCGCATGGTCTCCACGGTGGTGGTCGCCATCGAGACCCGTATGCGCCACCCGCTCTACAGCAAGATCGTTCGGCGCACGACTCGTTTCAAGGCGCACGACCCGGGCAACCAATGCAGCGTTGGCGATCGTGTCGAGATTATGGAGACAAGGCCCATCTCGAAGGAGAAGCGCTGGCGTGTCGTGCGCATCGTCGAGAAAGCCAAGTGATCTGAGAGGACGACATGGTACGACCATACACACGGCTGCGTGCAGCCGACAACAGTGGCGCTCGTGAGATCATGTGCG
The DNA here is from genome assembly GCA_037443035.1 of Chthonomonadales bacterium. Taxonomy (GTDB): domain Bacteria; phylum Armatimonadota; class Chthonomonadetes; order Chthonomonadales; family CAJBBX01; genus JABWBA01. The sequence goes on along the minus strand of JBBIPC010000018.1, from coordinate 77,978 downwards.
TGCGCGTCCTGAAGGGCTCCAACGCTAAGGCGGCGCGGGTGGGCGACATCATCGTGGGGGTCGTCAAGTCCGCCACGCCGGGCCAGCAAGTCAAGAAGAGCGACATCGTGAAGTGCGTTGTGGTGCGGACCCGACAGCCTGTGCGGCGGCCTGATGGCTCCGTGCTTCGGTTCGATGACAACGCCTGTGTCGTGCTGGACAACAGCGGCGAGCCGCGTGGCACCCGCGTCTTTGGCCCGGTGGCGCGAGAGCTGCGCGACCGCAACTTCATGAAGATCATCTCGCTTGCTCCGGAGGTGCTCTGATGCCGACCAAGTATAAGCCGGGCGAGTACGCCGCGAAGCTGCGTATCAAACGTGGCGACGAGGTTCAGGTCATTGCCGGCAAGGACAAAGGAAAACGAGGACGGGTGCTGCATGCCTATCCAAAGGTGAACAAGGTCCTCGTCGAAGGTGTGAACATCATTATAAAGCACCAGAAGGCTAGGCAGAGTGGCCGGACCACACGCTCGGGCGTCCAGCAGCTTCAGGAGGGCGGCCGGATCGAGAAGCCAGCGCCGCTGTACGCACCCAAGGTAATGATTGTCTGTCCGCAGTGCCAGCGTCCGACCCGTGTAGGCTACGCCTATCATCCAGGCGAGGGCAAGCCTGCGCATCGCAAGTACCGGGTCTGCAAGCATCCCGACTGCGGCAAGTCGCTCGACTAGGGCGAACATCGAAGGATTACCGAATATGGCTCGTTTGAAGGAACTGTATAAGACGAAAGTCGCCCCGGCTCTCATGGCGGAGTTCGGCTACAAGAACGTCATGCAGATACCGCGGCTGCAGAAGATCGTCTTGAACATGGGCGTTGGGCAGGCCGGCCAAACCGGCGGAGATCCGAAGCTGCTCGACAACGCCATGCGGGACATGAGCCTGATCGCCGGTCAGCGACCCTGCGTCACTCGTGCAAAGAAGTCCATATCGAACTTCAAGATACGTGCAGGGGCGCGGATCGGATGCAAGGTTACGCTGCGTGGCGAGCGGATGTACGAGTTTCTCGATCGCTTCATCTCGACGGCACTGCCGCGAGTTCGTGACTTCCAGGGCATCAGCCCCAACTCGTTCGATGGCAGGGGCAACTTCGCCACAGGCGTCCGCGAGCAGCTGCTGTTTCCCGAAATCGAGTACGACAAGATTGACCGCGTGCGCGGCATGGATATCATCATCTGCACATCGGCACGAACGGATGAGGAGGCCAGGGCTCTGCTCCGTGGCCTCGGCATGCCGTTCCGTCAGAAGTAGCGTGCACGACGAAGTCTCGAAGCGAACAAGGACAGGTTAGCTCATGAGGAAACACCCCGCTCAGACAATCCGCAACGTTGGTCTGTTCGGACATCAAGGCAGCGGCAAGACAACGCTGGCGGAGGCTATGCTGCTCACGGCTGGCGCCATCGATCGTATGGGGCGTACCGATGATGGAACTGCCACCACGGACTTCGACCCCGAAGAGATACGCCGCAATATCAGCATCAACATCGGTTTGGCGCCCTGCGAGTGGGGCAACTCCAAGCTCAACGTCGTGGACGTTCCGGGCTACCTTGACTTCGAGGGCGAAGTTCGGATCGCTCTGCGGGTGGTGGAAACAGCGGTCCTTGTCACGCCAGCTCAGGGGGACATCGAAGTCGGCTTCGAGATCGCATGGCAACACGCCGTGGAGGCAGGGCGACCACGGGTGGTCTTCGTCTCGCGTATGGACCGGGAGAACGCCGACTACATGTCCGTCGTGGAGAAGCTGCGCGAGGTGCATGGGAGCGCCATCGCGCCTGTGCAGATCCCCATCGGTCAGGCAGAGCGCTTCCGGGGAATCGTGGACCTCATACAGATGAAGGCATACGAGGGCGTCGGTCGCGAGTTCAACGAGGTGCCTATACCCGAGGAAATGGCAGACACGGTAGCTCGTTTCCGCAGTATGTTAGTGGAATCTGCGGCCGAGGGTGATGACGAACTCATCGAGAAGTACTTCGAGACCGAGGACCTCTCCAACGAGGAGATCATCCGGGGGCTTCGAGCCGGCGTGGTGGCGGGAAAGGTAGTACCCGTGCTGTGCGGTGCTGCTGCGAGAAACATGGGAGCGGCGGCGCTGATGAACTTCATCGTTGCGGCCTGTCCGAGTCCGCTCGAAGCCGGGCCGGTTCGAGGGACGACGCGAGACGGCTCCGAGACAGTGCGTAATCCCTCCGACGACGACCCCTTCTGCGCGCTGGTCTTCAAGACACTGGCGGACCCGTTCGTCGGTCAACTCACCTACTTCCGGGTTTTTTCCGGTGTCGTTCGTTCGGACAGCCATGTGCTGAACTCCGTTAGCGGCAAGGATGAGCGTATCGGACAGCTCTACGTTGTGCGCGGCAAGAACCAAGAGGCTGTTTCCGAACTGGGTGCGGGCGATATCGGCGCTGTGGCCAAGCTCGGGGCTACTCGGACAGGCGATACCCTCTGCGATGCGGCCAAGCCCATCGTGTTGCCTCCGGTGGAGTTCGCGCGACCGATCTACGAAGTGGCAGTGACGCCAAAGACAAAGGTGGACGAGGACAAGCTCGGCCCTGCCCTTCAGCGTGTGGCTGCTGAGGACCCCAGCTTCACTTACCGTCGTGACCAGGAGACGGGGCAGACGGTGCTTAGCGGCATGGGAGAGACCCATCTGAGCATCGTCGTGGAGAAGCTGCGCAAGTTCGGCGCCAATGTCGATCTCGTGCCCCTCAAGGTCCCGTATCGCGAGACCATCCTCAGCAAGGCCGAAGGACAAGGACGGCATAAGAAGCAGACCGGCGGACGAGGACAGTATGGCGATTGCCACATCCGATTGGAGCCGTTGCCTCGGGGGGCAGGCTTCGAGTTCGTGGATGCCATCGTTGGAGGAGCGATCCCCAGGCAGTACATACCCGCGGTGGAGAAGGGGGTTGTGGAGGCCATGGCCAACGGGGTCCTGTCTGGGAACCCGATGGTGGACATTCGATGCACCTGCTATGACGGCTCGTACCATGAAGTGGACTCCTCGGAACAAGCCTTCAAGATGGCAGGGATCATTGCGTTCAACAACGTTGCGCCGAAGGCGAACCCCGTAATCCTCGAGCCCATTGTCACCGTGACTGTGACTGTTCCTGAAAGCATGTTGGGCGACGTCATGGGCGATCTTTCGGGTAAGCGGGGCAGGATCCTCGGCACGGAGCCGGTGCCCGGGGGACGTGTGAAGGTCAAAGCGAACGTGCCACAGGCGGAGATGCTAAGGTACGCCATTGACCTCCGCTCCATCAGCCGTGGCCGCGGCGTTTTCGAGATCGAGCCGTCCCATTATGAAGAGGTACCGGCTCACATCGCCCAGCAGATCATCGCGGAATACCAGAAGAGCAAGGAGCAATCATAGCCGCCACGTTACCATTCCGGCTGATGGCCGGGATCCGACGGGAGGGAATACACCATGGCAAAGAAGTGTCTCATCGCTAAAGCGCTGCGAAAGCCGAAGTTCGGCGTGCGTGCCTATACGCGCTGTTCCGTTTGTGGCCGAGCGCGAGGGGTGCACCGTAAGTTTGGTTTGTGCCGCATCTGCATCCGGGAAATGGCCCTGAGGGGACTGCTTCCCGGCGTCACGAAGTCGAGTTGGTAGGGGAGAATCGGCATGGCATACACGACCGATCCCGTCGCCGACCTGCTGACGCGCATCAGGAACGCCAACATGGCCTACCACGAGTCGACCGAGGTCGCCAGTAGTAGGCTCAAGCTGGAGATTGTGAAGATCCTCCACCGGGAAGGGTTCATCAAGGGGTTCGATATCACCCGAGATCCCAAGCAGGACCGTATCAAGATCTACCTCCGGTATGGTCCCCAGCGGGAGCGCGCGATTACAGACCTAAAGCGCGTGAGCAAGCCTGGCCTCCGCGTCTACACAGGAAAGGACAAGCTGCCGCGCGTCCTTCGTGGATTGGGTATCGCGATCCTGACGACGTCGAAGGGCGTCATGACGGACAAAGACGCACGGGCCAAGGGCATAGGCGGCGAAGTCCTCTGTTACGTCTGGTAAGGAGAAACCCATGTCCCGTATAGGAAAGCGTCCCATTCCCGTACCCAAAGCGGTGGAGATAACCCATGAGGTCGGCAAGGTAACCGTGAAAGGACCGAAGGGCATCCTCACGCGCACCATGTCGCCACTCATCGAACTGCGGCAGGAGGGCGATGCCCTGCTCGTCGAGAGGCGTGACGACTCGAAAGCTGCTCGGGCGGCACATGGGCTTACTCGCACCCTCATCGCAAACATGATCGAAGGGGTGACGAACGGTTACTCGCGCATCCTGGAGGTGTATGGCACCGGCTACAGAGCGAGTATGGCTGGCAAGAACCTTGCTCTTACTGTGGGACTGTCGCACGGAATCGAAATCGCCCCACCGCCGGGCATCGAGTTCGAGGCCGGTCAGGAACAGCAAACACGTCTTCCGTTTGTTGTCATTCGCGGTATAGACAAGGAGCTGGTCGGGACGATCGCGGCCCAGATCCGTGGCCTTCGTCCACCAGAGCCTTACAAGGGCAAGGGGATCCGCTATCGCGGCGAGGCGGTCAGGCGCAAGGCTGGCAAGACCAGCAAGGGCGGTGGCAAGTAAGGCGCCCATGGTCTGTCGGATGCCCCATAGCGGTGTTGCGGTCGAAGGTATACTTACCTTTCGCGTCGAGTATTACCCACAGGCAGGCAGGTCGGCAATCTGCTTGACGAGGACAGGCTGAAGCATGAATAGGAAACAGACACTGCGTCTGAAGCGTCATAGGCGCGTCAGAGCGAAAGTAAGCGGCACGGCAGAGCGGCCGCGGTTGAACGTGTTCCGTAGTATCCGGCACATCTACGCGCAGCTCATCGACGACGATGCGGGTGTGACGCTGGCAGCAGCGTCGTCACTCGATCCATCGCTCCGTTCCACCTCAGGTGGCAATATCGAAGGAGCGAGACAGGTGGGCGCGCTGATCGCAGCTCGTGCCATCGAGAAGGGCATCAACCGCGTGGTGTTCGACAGGGGTGGCTACAAGTACCATGGCCGCGTGAAATCCTTGGCCGATGCCGCGCGCGAAGGCGGATTGGAGTTCTGACATGGCGAGGATCGCTGCAGATACGCTGAACCTTGAAGAACGCGTGGTGCGCACCAACAAGGTCCAGAAGACCCACAAGGGCGGCCGGACAATGAGCTGGAATGTGCTCGTGGTTGTCGGCGACCGCAATGGAAGGGTCGGCGCCGGCCTGGGAAAGGCGCGTGCCATTCCCGATGCCATACGCAAAGGGGTGGAAGACGCAAAGAAAAACATGATCGAAGTGCCCATTGCGGGGACAACCATCCCGCATGAGGTGCTGGCGCATCACGGCGCTGCAGAAGTGCTCCTGAAACCCGCTTCGCCCGGTACCGGTATAGTTGCCGGGAGCTCGGTGCGTACCATACTGGAGCTCGCTGGGATCAACGATGTACTGGGCAAGTCCCTAGGGTCCTCCAATGCGATCAATATCGCCTGGGCCACCATGCGCGCACTCAGGATGCTCAAGCAACCCGAAGAGGTGGCGCGAATGCGCGGGAAGAGTGTTCGGCAGATGGTGCCCTGGCTTGCAGAAAGCGAGGAGACGGCACCTGTCGTGGAGGCGGAACATGGCGAAGCTTAGAGTGACGCTCCGGAGGAGCCCCATTGGCTTTGCCGAGCGCCAGAAGAGGACCATACGTGCACTTGGCCTGGGCCGCATGCACAAGACGGTAGTGCATCCCGACAATCCCCAGGTGCGCGGAATGGTCAACGCCGTCAAGCACCTCGTGACGGTCGAGACGGTGGAGACCAAGGCGATGCCTATCGAAACCGCAGCCGCGGCCGGAGCGGCGGCCCAAGAAGACGCAGGACAGGCAGACGCAGGGGCAGCCGA
>JBBIPC010000018.1:0-71959 GCA_037443035.1 Chthonomonadales bacterium | reverse complement strand
GCAGGGGCAGCCGAATCCACGGCTGTGACAGCGAACCGGGCGGAGACCATACCCGACGAGGCAGGGAACGTCCCCGCAGAGGAGCAAGAGAATGCTGATACATGAGCTCAAACCTGCGCCAGGAGCGACGCACAGGCGTAAGCGTGTAGGTAGGGGGATCGGATCGGGGCACGGCAAGACGTGCGGCCGTGGAACGAAAGGTGACAAGGCCAGAGGGCAAGTGCCTCTGGGATTCGAGGGTGGCCACACCCCGCTCCATCGTCGCCTTCCCCAAGTCCGCGGGTTCAAGGCGCGGCATCATATCACCTACGCGGTCGTGAACGTTTGCGACCTGGACGGTCTGGACAACGGGGCGGAAGTGACTCCCGACACACTGTACGATATGGGTCTATTGAGGAGCGCTGGCGAGCGGGTCAAAGTCTTGGGCGACGGCGAGCTGACGAAGCAACTGACCGTCAGGGCGCATAAGTTCAGCAAGAGTGCGGTAGCCAAGATCGAGGCCGTAGGCGGTACGGCGGAGGTGCTCTGAAGTGCTCGAATCGTTGATGCAGGCGTTTCGGATCCCCGAGCTGAAGAAGCGCATCTACTTCAACATGATCATGTTTGCCATCTTCGTACTGGGGGCGCACATCCCTGTACCTGGCATCAACCACGAGAAGCTGGAAGCACTCTTCGGCGGCGGCGGTTTCCTGGGATTGGTGGACGTCTTCTCCGGCGGAGCGCTGAGGAAGATGACCGTCTTCGCCATGGGCATCACGCCTTACATCAACGCCTCCATCATCATGCAGATGCTGACGCTGGCCATACCGCAACTCGAGGCGATGAGCAAGGAAGGGGAGGCCGGACGGAAGCAGATCGCCAAGATCACTAGGTACCTGACGATCGTTCTTGCCGCCTTCCAGGCGGTTGGCTTCAGCTTCACTTTCCGATCAGCCACGACCGGCTTCCTCGGAGTCCTCCAGATGGTCGTCATCATGACTGCGGGCACTGCCTTCCTCCTGTGGCTTGGCGAGCAGGTTACCGAGAAGGGGATCGGAAACGGTGTCTCGCTGGTGATTTTCGCAGGCATCATGACTAGCCTCCCCTACCAGAGCAGTCTGATCCTGAAGTCAGTGGAGGGCGGCCTCGTGACGCCGCTTCAGGTCATCACCCTCCTAGTCCTGTTCGTGGGGACTATTTATGGGATCGTTCTTATCACGCAGGGGACACGCCGCATCCCGATCCAGCACGTGAAGCGGGTGGTCGGCATGCGAGTGACGCCCGCGGGCAGCTCGTTCCTGCCGATCAAGGTGAACACTGCTGGTGTCATCCCGATCATCTTCGCCATCTCGATGGTTCTGTTTCCAGCGCAGATCTTCAGTTCGATACCGTCGAAGGCGGAATGGTTCCTTCGTCTGCGGGCTATTGCCAACTCGTTCAGTCCAGGGGCGAGCTGGTGGGCGATGGTCCTTTATGTGGGGCTCATCATCGTGTTCACGTACTTCTACACCGCGGTCGTCATGAACGTCCAGGACATGGCAGACAACTTGAAGAAGTACGGCAACTACATACCCGGCATTCGACCAGGCAAGCCCACGTTCGATTACCTCGACCGTGTGGTAAGCCGCATCACCCTGGCCGGTGCGATCTTCCTGGCTGGCGTGGCAGTTATCCAGTATGTGGCGCCTGCGCTGACGGGCGTCTCGTCCTTCACGCTGATCGGTGGCACGTCACTGCTCATCGTGGTAGGAGTGGCTATCGAGACCATGCAGGCCATCGAAGCCCAGTTGTTGATGCGGAACTACGAAGGTTTCATCAAGCAAAGTGGCGTGTCGGTGTAGGCATGCTTGGCCCTTCGCTGGGAATGTGTGCTGGCGTCGGCGCAGGCGATCAACAGCCAGAATGTTGCCAAGGTTGCACGCCATGACAGGAGACATGCGCTAATGGTTTTCGTGCTTTTCGGCCCTCCTGGTGCTGGCAAGGGCACCCAGGGCGAGCGGATCGCTGAAAGACTCAACGTACCCACGATCTCGACGGGCGCTCTGTTCCGAGACAACGTCGCGGCTGGCACGCCGCTGGGACTGGTGGCGCGGGACTACATGCAGAAAGGCATGCTGGTTCCCGACGAGGTGGTGGTACAGCTCGTGAAAGACAGGGTGTCGCAGCCGGACTGCGAGAAGGGATTTCTGCTGGACGGTTTCCCGCGCACCATCAAGCAAGCCGAGATATTAGAAGTGATGATGCATGAAGCAGGCATCGAACTGAACGGCGTCCTGAACTTCGACGTCGCCGAGTCGGTGCTCATAGAGCGGTTGTCGGGGCGCCGAGTGTGCCCGCAGTGCGGTGCGACCTATCACGTCACGAATGTGCCGCCCAAGCAGCCAAACGTCTGCGACCAGTGTGGAGCGAAGCTGGTGCAGCGTTCGGATGACACGCCGGAGTCCATCCGCACGAGACTTCGGGAATACCAGGCGAAAACGGCACCTGTACTCCAGTACTACGAGAGCCGCGGGTTGCTGCGCAATGTGGACGCCGACGGAACGCCCGACGAGGTGTTCGTGCGCGCTCTGGCGGCCATGGGTGTTGCGTAGGCAATGTCGGGGCGCGTCTGGGTCGCATGATACTCATCAAGAGCGCAGAGGAGATCGAGAAGATCCGGGCTGCAGGTACCGTTGTGCGGCGCACACTCGAGGCCATGCGTGACGCAATCGTGCCTGGGAAGACTACAACAGCCGACCTGGAGCGAGTAGCCGCAGAAGAGATTTCGCGGCATGGCGCAACATCGGCGTTTCTGGGGTATGCTCCTGCGGGTCATCCCCCCTATCCTGCGTGGACGTGCATCTCTGTGAACGAGGTGGTCATCCACGGCATCCCTGGGAAAAGGGTGCTGGAGGAGGGGGATGTGGTGAGCTGTGACGTCGGTGTGCGGCTGAACGGTTATTACGCGGACGCGGCGTGGACGTTTCCCGTGGGGCGGATTTCGTCCGACAAGGTGAAACTGTTGCGCGTGGCCGAGGAGGCTCTCTACGCAGGCATCGAACAGGCGAAAGCCGGCAACTGCGTGGGGGACATTGGTCACGCCATCGAGAGTGTGGTAAAGCGAAACGGCCTTACCGTTGTACGGGAGATGGTTGGGCATGGCGTGGGTAGGAAGCTTCATGAGGAGCCGCAGGTGCCCAACTATGGCAAACCGGGGCGAGGGCCAATGCTCGAGGCAGGCGCCACCCTAGCCATTGAGCCCATGGTCATGATGGGTGGTAACAGCATCGAGGTATTGGCAGACGGCTGGACGATCGTGACAGGCAATCGGAGACCGGCTGCACATTTCGAGCATACTGTCGCAGTGACCGCGAACGGTGCTCGGATACTGACGCAGGGGGAGTGAATGCCACCGAAACGGTCATACAGAAACACTGGTCCGCAGCGCAGAAAGAGCAGCAGCGGCAAAGGCCCGCGTCCGGGACCGGAGGCTCGTGCCACGGACGGAACCGCCAAAGATGACAGCAAGGAGGCAGGCATTCAGGTCGAGGGTGTCGTGGTGGAGAATCTGCCGAATGCCACCTTCCGAGTGAAGGTACAGAGCGGCGGGCAGGAGCATGAGGTGATGGCGCATGTTTCGGGCAAGATTCGGATGCACTTCATCCGCATCCTGCCGGGTGATAGAGTGCTTGTGGAGCTGTCGCCGTACGATCTGCAGCGGGGTCGCATCCTGTACCGATACAAGTGAATGTGAGACAGAGCATCTGAATCACAGGATCAAACCCTGTGGAGAGAGTGATGAAGGTACGAGCATCTGTAAAGAAGATCTGTGACAAGTGCAAGATCATCAAGCGCGAGGGTGTGCTTCGGGTTATCTGCAAGAATCCCAAGCACAAGCAGCGTCAGGGATGAGCAACGGGATGCGGCCCAGCATGGCAGCTCCTGTGCAGCCGATTTGCATGGAGGAACGTCTTGGCAAGAATAGCGGGTGTTGACCTGCCGCGCGACAAGCGCATTGAGTATGCCCTTCCGTACATCTACGGTATCGGTATCTCCAGGGCCAGAGCTATCATCGCTCGGGCGGGTATAGATCCCGGCACCAGGGTGCGTGATCTGACGGAGGCAGAAAGCAGCAGACTCCGCGAGATCATCGAGCGTGATTACCGAGTGGAAGGAGACCTGCGTCGCGAGGTTTCCATGAACATTCGGCGACTCGTGGAGATCAACTGCTACCGAGGCCAGCGTCACCGCCGGGGATTGCCAGTGCGCGGTCAGCGGACGAAGACGAACGCGCGCGTGCGCAAGGGACCCAAACGAACGATTGCCGGCAAGAAGAAGGCGAAGAAGTAGGCGGCAGAAGGAGCTCATATGGCGAACAAGAAGACGGCAGGCGCAACGGGCCGCCAGAAGGCAAAGGAACGGAAGAACATTGCCCACGGTGTCGCGCACATCCAAGCGACGTTCAACAATACGTTGGTAACAATCACCGACGTGCGCGGCGACACCATTTCATGGTCCAGTGCCGGAGCCATAGGTTTCAAGGGCACGAAGAAGGGTACTCCGTTCGCAGCACAGATCGCTGCGGAAACGGCCGCGCGGAAGGCAATGGAGCATGGTCTGCGCAGTGTGGAGGTATTCGTGAAGGGGCCGGGACCCGGTCGCGAAACCGCGATACGCTCCCTACAGGCCGTGGGCCTGGAAATAACGCTGATCCGGGACGTGACCCCGATACCGCACAACGGTTGCAGGCCGCCGAAGCGACGACGAGTCTAGGCGAGGCCGGTCACGATCGCGGGAGGATGAAGCGCCGCAAGGTGTGTAAACTCCCAGGAGCCTGAGGGCTCTCACTTACTGGTCAGGACCAGAAGGAGCATCATAGACACATGGCAAGTTCATCCAAACCTCGTTGCCGCCAGTGCCGGCGCGAGCGACAGAAGCTCTTCCTCAAGGGCGACCGCTGCATGTCTCACTGTCCGTTGGATGGTGAGAACCCTCGGCATCCACCGGGCATGCATGGCGAGAACGTGCTGCGCAAGAAACTGACGGAATACGGTACACAGCTGCGCGAGAAACAGAAGCTGCGACGCATCTACGGTGTTCTCGAGGGACAGTTCCGCCGATACGTAGACGAGGCTATGCGACGGCGTGGCGTTACGGGCGAGAATCTCCTGCAACTACTGGAAACGCGGCTGGACAACGTGGTGTACCGCCTCGGCCTCGCGGCATCCCGGGCACAGGCCCGGCAGCTCGTCAGCCATCGGTTCTTCACCGTGAACGGTCAGCGGGTGAACATTCCCTCGTACCAGGTAAGACAAGGGGACGTGATCGCGGTCCACGAGTCCAAGAACGATACACATATAGTCAAGAGCATGCGGGCCAAGTCCCACCGTCGGGTGCCGGAGTGGCTTACTCTCGACGCTAACGAGCTTCGAGCGGAAGTGCTCCAGATGCCCACGCGAAGCCAGATAGACACCGAGGTTCAAGAACAACTCATCGTGGAGTTCTACTCACGGTAAGCGCCGGGGCGGTGCTCCCGCCGGACCGCGTCGGAAGCGATGCGGCGAGGGCGGGCGTGCGCTGCCCTGTGTCCTGCCATGCGGGATCAGGAGTGGCTGATGGAAGATAATCTACCGACAATGAAGCGGCTGGAGGAGACGCCCACCTACGGGAAGTTCGTGGTGGAACCGCTGGAGCGCGGCTATGGAGTCACGCTCGGCAACTCGTTGCGGCGCGTCCTGCTGTCGTCCATCCAAGGGGCGGCTATTACCAGCGTTCGGATCACCGGAGTGCTCCACGAGTTTCAGACCATACGGGGTCTGAAGGAGGACACGACGGAACTGCTGCTCAATCTGAAAGAGGTCTGTATCAAGGTGGAGCCAGGCGCAGCAGCACGCAGCCCCAAGCATGTACTCAGGCTGAACCGGCACGGAGCCGGCCGGATTACCGGCGCTGACATCGAATGTCCGGACGGAGTGACCGTCGTCAACCCCGAGTGCTACATTGCGACCATCGCTGAGGAGAACGCCTCGCTCGAGATGGAAATGGACGTCGAGATAGGGCGAGGGTATGTGCTCGCGGAGAAACAGGACGCGGCCGCTGCTCAGCCGATCGGCACCATCCCCGTAGGCGCCGCTTTCACACCCGTGCGCAAAGCGAACTACGTGGTGGAGCCCCGGCGCATGGGATTCAAGACCGATCTCGAAGGGCTAGTCATCGAGGTGACCACCAATGGCACGATCACACCGAGTGCGGCCATAAGCCAGGCCTCGATGATCCTGGACCGATTCTACAAGCAGTTCATCGAACTCGCACCTGAGGAAGCGCGAGTGGCAGTCATCGAGAAAGCTCAGGTGGGAAGCAACGATGATATGCCGGTTGCCGAGCTTCGCTTCAGCGCGAGGACAGCGAACTGTCTCAGCAAGGCGAACATACGTACGCTGGGCCAACTTCGTGCAACTTCGGACAAGAAGCTGTTAGAAATCAAGAACTTCGGTCAGAAGTCGCTGGCCGAGGTGCATGCCAAGCTCGAGGCACTCGGTGTAACGAGGATTCTCGAAGACGAGAGTGCCGAGGACGGCGAGCAAGATGACACGGATGATAGGGGGTAGCAAACGGTGCGACACAGAGTCAGTGGTCGTAAGTTCAGCCTGCCGAGCGACCAGCGCCGCGCGCTCCTGAAGGGTCTTGTACGGTCGCTTTTCTTGCACGACCGTATCACCACTACGGAGACTCGGGCTAAGGAGGTCAGGCCGATCGCTGAAAAGCTGATCACGATCGCCAGGCGGAACGACATTCACGCCCGCCGCCTGGTGCGGCGCTACATCGATTCGAACATACCGGAGTTCGGTGTGAATACCGCTACGCGAAAGGTGGCCCGCAACCCTGATTACGTCGTACCGCGGTTGTTCGAAGTCATCGCTCCGCGGTACTCGGAACGCGCTGGTGGTTACTGCCGCATTACGCGCATAGGTACACGGCGAGGAGACGCGGCACCCATGGTGGTGCTGGAGCTCGTAGAGGGGGCGCAGGCAACGAATGCGCCGCAGCCGGCGGAACAGGAAACCGCTGCTCCGCGCAAGGGGTGGTTTGGACGAAGGAAACAGGAGCGAACCGCTACAAGCTGATCATCGAGTACGATGGCACGCACTTCGCCGGGTTTCAGTACCAACGCGGCCAACGAACGGTGCAAGGCGAACTGGAAGAGGGGTTGGGCCGATTGACGCGGGAAGCCAGCAGAGTGGCAGGAGCCGGTCGTACTGACGCCGGGGTGCATGCCCTGGGGCAGGTGGTAAGCTTCGATTGCCATACAACGATACCGGGTGAAAAGCTGGCGTGGGCACTGAACAGCGTCCTGCCGACGGACATCCGTGCGGTGAGCAGCGAGGTGGTCGGGCCGGAGTTCCACGCGCGATACAGCGCGAAGTCGAGGGTGTATGCTTACCTTGTGCTGAACCGCGAGGGGCCGTCCGCAATTCTGAGCAGGTACGCATGGCACGTGCGTCAACCGCTGGACGTGGATGCCATGGCACGAGGTGCTACGGCACTAGTTGGTGACCATGATTTCGCTGCGTGGGCCAACAGCGTGGCGGAGGCGAAAACGACGGTAAGGAGAGTGGCGCGTTGTGCGGTGCGAAGGCGGGGGCGGCTAGTGTTGCTGATGGTTGAAGCTAATGCCTTTCTGCATGGCATGGTGCGTAATATGGTGGGTACGCTGGTGGAGGTGGGCCTCGGCCGGCGGAAGCCGGAGGAGATTGCAGAGATAACCGATTCACGCGACCGAGCGTTGGCTGGACCGACTGCACCAGCCCATGGGCTATGCCTCGTACGCGTGAGGTATTGAGGGAAACTATGAAGACCTACATGGCGAAAAAGGAGACGATCGAGCGGGCGTGGTGGGTGATCGATGCCGCGGGGCGTCCCATGGGAAGGGTCGCCGTCGAGGCAGCGAAGCTACTTCGCGGCAAGCACAAGCCCACATTCACTCCGCACGTGGATACCGGAGACTTCGTGATCATCGTCAACGCGTCTCAGATAGTGCTGACCGGTGGCAAGAAGGACGAGCCACTGTACTGGCACAGCGGCTGGCCGGGGAACCTGAAGAGTCGCTCACGTGGGGAAGAGCTCGCTGGTCGTCCGGAGGAGGCGGTACGACGCGTCGTTCGCGGAATGCTGCCGCATAACAAGCTGGGCGATGCAATGATCAACAAGCTGAAAGTCTATGCCGGACCGGACCATCCGCACCAGGCGCAGAAGCCTGAGCCATGGATGGGTATGGCTGGCCAAGCGGGAGAGTAAAGAGTGCCAACGGGCGTTTCGTACTACGGAACTGGTAAGCGCAAGGACGCGGTTGCACGGGTCTGGATCGTGCCTGGTTCAGGGCAGTTGACCGTGAATGAGAGACCCGGCGACCGATACTTCGGCCGTGATGTGCTGCTCAAGCTCATCTACCAACCGTTCGAAGTCACCGAGACCTTGGGGAAGTTCGATATTATCGCGCGATGCACGGGCGGTGGCCTCAGCGGCCAGGCAGGCGCCATTCGGCACGGCGTCAGCAAGGCATTGGTGGAGGCGGATCCGGAATTGCGGACCGTGCTGCGGCGTCTGGGGTATCTGACCCGTGACCCCAGAGTGAAAGAGCGAAAGAAGTACGGTCGGAAGCGCGCCCGCCGCGGGTTCCAGTTCAGCAAGCGCTAGACTTCGAATCCTTGCCCCCTATATCTCCGGGGACATCTCTGGCCGCTCGAAGCCACGTCTCGCTTATTTGGGCTGAGATGAGGGCAGGAGATGTCCCCGTCGCGCGTCTGGCTAGCACCCAGCCTTGCGAGCGGTCTGAGCGGTCTGCCTGTAGGAGACGGCCGCGCAGCAGCGCGTACGCTGTGGTCAGACGTCAATGGCGACACGCGCCCGGGACCGCGACGACTCGATCGCGCCAAACACCATGGCGAGGCTCTTGATGTTGTCGTGGCACTCCCCCATCGGCGTCTGGCCGGTATCCAATGCCCGCACGAAATCCCGAACTGACCCGGCGATACCGGACGGCACTCCCTGAGGCACTTCTGCCGTGACGGTCTCGAACTCTGAATGGAATCCGCCCGTTCCTACGACCTTCTGAGCTACAGGTGCCCCGGTGCCATCCCACACCGCGCTGCCCTTCTCACCCACGGCGCGCCACTCCGACTCCCAGGAGGTGTGCATGCCTTCCGCACACCAGCTTCCCCGGTACGTGTAGCGGAGACCGCCTGTCATCTCGAAGATCGCGGTGGCACACGCGTCGCCGCTGTACCAGGACCAATGAGGGTTGAACTCCTCACAGTACACAGCGACGGGGTCGGCGTCGGTCAGGAAACGTGCAGCGTCGAACGTGTGAATTGCCATGTCCAGGATAAGGGGACTATCCATGGCGTCGCGGAAGCCGCCGAAGTGCGCGCCAATGTAGAAGTCAGAGTTGAGGATGCCCAGCCGCCCGAGTTCAGTGCGAATTAGGTCCCTATATGCATGAATCCTAGCATCGTAGCGGCGGCTCTGGCTGACCATGTACAGAAGGCCAGTCCTTTCGGACGCTGCCACCATCTCCTTTGCGGCCTGCATGGAGTGTGCCATCGGTTTCTCGCCCAGCACGGGTACTCCCATCTCGAGCGCTAGCACCGTTACGTCGCGATGGGCTTCGGGCACCGTGACATCCACGACGAAGTCCGGCTCAAGCAACTCGATGGCGGTTGCCAGATCCTCACCAGTATGAATGGCATCCAGCGCCAGTTCCCCGGCTGCCTGTCGAGCGACGCCAGAACGAATATCTATCCATCCGACGATCTCCGTTCGGTCGTACTCCTTCAGATTGCGGGCCCATGCCCGACCCATGCCGCCTGCGCCAACAATGAGAGCTCGGTAAGTGCGCAATTCGTTGACCTCCTACAAGTTCTCACCGACGGTACGCCATACAGACCTGGGATTCCTGCACGGATACATGCTACTGAGGCAAGAAGCGGCCCGCCGTCCCCCGGGGGATGGCGGGCCTATGGAATGGAGGATCGTCCCGTGCTTCCTGCTACCGCACGCTGAACCTCGCCTCGCGCGTCTCACGCACGAAACGGTCCACGAGACCTTCGACGACGACGCGGTACTCGTCCCGGGTTAGCGAGAGGTCCACGAACCAGCGGTCGTCACGAACGGCGACCGTACGGTTGATGGCTTCTCTTCCATCCGATCGGTAGAGTCGGATGCGCACAGAGGTGCCGCCCCATTGCCCTGAAACGCGCACGTTGCGCGAATAGCTGAACGCTGGCACTTGTACCGTAAGAGACGGAAACCGGCGTCGTTCATCACGTGGTGACCACCAATCGTCGTAGCGGCGATTGTCTCGCCATCGATCCCATGGCTCGGCCCCGTGCCAGCGAACACTTGCGCGGCCGAAGCTAAGCACCTCGGCGCGTCGGTCGTAATACGCCTTCAGGTCGAGGCACAGCTCTAGAAAGTCCACCGGTGCGAAAAGCTCAACGCCCCGCACGACTACAGGACGCGAGAGGATATAGCGGTGGCCGGCGGTTCGCGCGACCGTGTAGCTGTTGGTGCTAACCGTCAGCCTGTCGAAGGTCGTCCACACTGTGAGCTCGTTTTGCCGCGGATCCCATTCGTTCCAGATGCGCCCTGCGTCGAGAACAGGTCGAGCAGGCAGCATCCAGACACCACGATCCATGTACGGCCGAGCATCCCTGCGAAACCGAACGGTACGTCCTTCGACATCCACGCGAAGTGTGTCTGCCCATGATGCTTGTGCCAGCACGAGCCCCAGACCGCAGAGGATGCCGGCCAGAAGTCTTTGCAGGCTAGTTGCACGCTCTGTCTTCATGTTTCTGTCCTCCGCGCCATACGCGAGTCCCGGTTCTCTCCCCTTCGTTGCCCTCTACACCTAAGAGACGTACGTCGAGCACAACTGTGACGCGGCGCGGGCGTATGCCAACGCAGGAGTCACGGAGTCCTGCTCCGAAAAGTGCGCGAGAGGCGGGGTTAGAGCCACTCGGACGCACGCTGCGAGCATCACTTTGGAGGAGCCAAGCCAAGCATCAGTGGAACGACGATCCTACAACACTCTCGCTCGGTTCGAGGAGATGCGCACGAAGCTCCAGGCTTGTCTGGGAGGTACCTGGCCGGATTGCGGTCGGCTCGAGGCACGCACCGAGAGTGTCGAGGCCAAGGATGGATACCGACTGGAGCGCGTGAGCTACCTCGTGGAACCTCACGAGCGGATCGCTGCGTGGCTCCTGATGCCGGATGGCGCGTCGGACCGGTCCAAGGTTCCGGGTATCTGCGTCTGGCATCAGCACGCCGGTCAGTACGACGTGGGCAAGGACGAACCTGCGGGCGTCCGCGAGACCCAGTTCGGCACTATGCATTGGACCGGTGTGGCGTTGGCGAAAGAGGGATATGCGGTCCTCTGCCCGGACGCAGCAGGCTTCGGTGATCGGAACCGGCGCCCCAACCCGGACTTTCCCAGGGACCTGCGTGGCCGGGATTTGGAGCACTATCTGTTCGGTATGTACGTTGCGGCAGGGAAGTGCATGGCCTGGAAGAACATCCTGGACATGCGCCGGGCTGTGGACTACCTGGCGAGCCGGCCTGAGGTGGACAGGGAACGGCTCGGATGCTACGGCCACTCCATGGGGTCCACGCACACGTGGCTGGTCGGCCCATGGGAGCCGCGCCTGCGTGCGCTCGCCGGGAACTGCTGTATGCCCACCTATGCCGCCATGGAGCGCACGAACCTCATCCACTGCTTCCCCAACTACATTCCAGGCTGGCGGCAGTATGGCGACATCCCCGACATCGTGGCCCTCATCGCGCCGCGGCCGCTCCATCTGAACTTCGGCGCATTGGACGATGGGAGCCCCATCGAGGAGGTTCGAGCGGCCCTTCCCCGCATCGCCCAGGCCTATGCCGCCCACGATGCCGCCGAGCGGTTCAGCTATTTCATCGAAGAGGATGCCGGTCATGTGCTGAGCGAGGCCATGTGGCAACATGTGCGGGACCATTTCGAGCGGTATCTGAAGGGCTAACGCGGGAGCCCCGCTGCATGCATCGAGGTCGAGATCGGAGGAAACCCGGCCATGGAACACGAGCATAGCCACGCCACGCGCCTGCCCGAAGTGCTGCCCATGAGAGAGCGGGCCGCGCGTATCGAGAGCAATCTGAAGGAGCGTCTACAGGTCGTCCTACCCAAGGCGATGCGCACCGCGCAGCTGGACATGTGGATCCTCGTCTGCCAAGAAGACAACCTCGATCCGGTATTCTCGACGATGATCCCCATGGATACCTGGTGCCCCATTCTGCAGATCCTCGTGTTCCACGACCGAGGAGCCGATGGCGTCGAGGGAATCAACATCTCTGGTACGGACACGCACGGCTTGTACTTGTGGCCCTATCGCGGACAGAAGCCCGACGAACAGTGGCGCCTCCTCCATGGTCTCGTCGAGGAGCGTTCGCCAAGGCGCATCGGCATCAATATCGGATCGGTTCAGTGGGCGGCAGGAGGGCTCACGTGGAACTTGTACAACCAGTTGCTCCAAGCGCTCCCGGCGGGCTTCGAGGACAGGCTGGTCTCCGCCGAAGAGGCTGCGACGGTCTGGCTGGCAAAGTTGACGGAGGCAGACATCCAAACCATGGAACACGTGGTTGGCGTGGCCAAGCGGATCATCGCGGCGTGCTACTCCCGCGAAGCCATCGAGCCTGGTGTCACCACCACGGACGACTTGGAGTGGCGCTATTGGCAAATCTGTGCGGACAACGGCCTGGAGGTGTCGTTCAAGCCGTACTTCGGCATCCGCCGTTCGCCGGAGGATGCCGCGGAGCACGATCCCTTGGACAAGGTCATCCGTCCTGGGGATCTCATCCACTGCGATGTGGGCATCCGGTACATGCGCCTGAACTCCGATCATCAGCAGTGGGCCTACGTCCGGCGTGACGGGGAGGTCGACGCACCCCAGGGACTGCGCCAGGTCCTGGCCGAGGCGAACCGCCTGCAGGATATCTTCATGGACGAGTTCCGCCACGGCATGACGGGCAACGAGCTATTGCGAGCTATCCTGACACGAGCACGAGCGCAGAACGTACCCAATCCGCGCGTCTACTCCCATTCGTTGGGATACATGCTCCACGAGCCCGGCCCCCTCATCGGCCTGCCGTGGGAACAGGAGTGCTGCCCAGGCCGCGGCGACGTGCGGCTGGACTACAGCAACGCCTTCACCATGGAATTATCGGTCACCGCCCCGGTGCCGGAGTGGCACGACGCGCCCCTTCGCCTGAGCATCGAAGAGGACGTAGTCTACACCCAGGACGGCTGTCGGCTCCTATGTGACCGCCAGACAGCCCTCCACCTCGTCTGAGCAGTTACGGGCTGGCGCCGGCGACCTACCGGTACGCCTCCAGCTCTGCGATGGACATTTGGCCGCCTGGCTGGCCGGGCCCGTCGGGTTTCAGGCCGAGGACTCGGACATAGCGCGCCACGACAGGCTCGAAAGCTACCTCCACCGCTTTGCCATCGTGATTGTCCTTCTCCAGCACGGTCTGCCATGTACTGCCGTCGGCTGAGACTCGGATGGCGAACTTCGTGGCGTAACGGGGGCCGAAGGTCACCTTCACCCGCCGAAGCGGTACCGTGTCCACGAGATCCACTTCGTACGTCCACGGCCATTCATTAGCGCCTTGCGCAGCGGTGTCCAAACGACCGTCCACCCCGTAACGCGCGACATTGCTCCCACTGGGGACGAGCTCGTGGCTTCCGTCCAAGCTGAGTAGTCGCGAGGGGCACTTGTAGGCCAGGTTGCCCGGAGGAACGGGGGTGCGCGGGCGGCGGGCTCGCACGGCGGCCATGGCTGCCTTGAGGAGTTCCACCTGGGACCGGTCCAGGCTGCCGTCGCGGTAGAGGAGTACATCTATGGACACGACGCCGCCCCGTCGGTGGACCTCGCTGACGTAGTCGGCCAGCTCGGTCTTGGTGTACATACAGCCCGGCTGAGCCCACGTAGGCCCAAGGAACGAGAGAATGTGCCACTGCTCGCCGTCGATCCACCGGCCCGTGGGCATGTCGAAGAACCGGTTCTGCTCACCCGTGGTGAAATCCTCATGGCGGGTGTAGGACATCACCTTCGGGTCCACTCCTTGATTGAGGGCGATAATGCGTTTCTGGTTGCCCGCCTTGAGCGCGCGCGCCATGATGCCCAGCTTCTCATCGTCGTAGCCGATAAAGGGGTACATGCCGTCCACCCAATAGCCCACGACCTTGTCACCGTAGCGCCGACCGTACTCCTCCACCACCGAGGCCCACTTGCGTACGAACTCGGTGGTCACTGGTGTGCCGCAGCCGAACGCGGGTCCGGCCTTGGGATCCGCCCGCGGTCCGTCGCCGGTCCAGTAGAGCATGAGGGGGATGCCACGCTTGCTCAGGGACTTGTGCAGGTCCAGGACGAGGTCACGGGTGGCGCAGGCCTCGCCGGGTTTGTAGCCGCTGATGCGGTCATAGGTAGCATTGGGCGCGATCATGTGGCGAGTCACTTGCATGACCGTGAAGATGACGTATCCGGCACCGACCTGCTTCATGGTCTCGGCGAACCGTTCGGTGTCGAACTCCCGGACACACTGATCCCAGCTCGTCTCCTTGCCGAGGCTGTGGATCTGCTCGCGGTTGTTCTGCAGGCCGTTGAGGTAGTGGACGAACACCCCGCAGCCAGCCTTGTAGAACCAGTCGGTGTTGGGATTGCGCGGCTCTGCCGAAAGCGGCGCGGCGCAGCAGACGAACGCTGCCAGGAAGCCGATAGCAGTCAAGGCGGCGGTGACGGAGTCGCTAGACATATCGTCTATTCCTTTCGAATCCTGCTCATGATGTGGCCTCGCCTCAATGCTCCTCGCTCGAACGAGCGCGACGATGAACCGAGGGGCTGACTGACGGGTCCCGCACGGCGGAGGCGCTCGACCCACGCAGGTGGGCTATACATGTTGTCAGCGGTAGACATATCACCCTGCGTGCATCAAGGTAACTGACGCGTATTGGGGACGGCCTACCACTCAACGTGTCTGGGGCGACGCCTGACCTCATGGCATCGTCGGCACCTTGCCTCATAGGTCTCCTCGGCTCCGATGAGGATCATCGGGTCATCCCATCCCGCTGGTCTGCCGTCCACAAGGCGCTGTGTCCGGCTCGCCGGCTCGCCACATCTCTTGCAGATCGCGTGGAGTTTCACCACGTTGTCGGCCACTGCGAGGAGGCGCGGCATAAAGCGAAACGGCAACCCCCGGAAGTCTTGGTCCAGGCCAGCACAGATCACGTGTACCCCGCGGTCTGCCAATCGCACGCACAGCGACACGATCGCCTCATCGAAGAACTGCACTTCCTCGATGCCCACCACATCCACATCGGGCCATAGCGCGGCCTGAATGTCGGCGGCCGTACGTTTGGCCACCGCGTTGAGAGTCACACCATCGTGCGTACGAATGACCTGCGTCTCGCATCGCGTGTCCAGCGAGGACTTGAACACCTGTACGGTACGGCGCGCGTGCATCGCCCGTCGCACGAGACGTATGAGTTCCTCCGTCTTGCCCGAGAACATACATCCGGTGATGACGGTCAGCTGCCCAATCCGCCGTGGACGGCGCGAGGCGGCCATGGCTTTGCCTCAAAGGCCACCGCCGTTGGGGTCGAGCTCCATTTCCTTACGCAAGAGGCGCTTGAGGATCTTGCCCGTGTCGCTTCGTGGCAGAGTATCGCGGAACACTACGCGGCGAGGGACCTTGTAGTTCGCGAGGTACTCCCGGCAATAGTTGCGGAGTTCGCCAGACGTTGCCGACGTGCCTGGCTTGAGTACCACTACGGCCACGACCTCATCTCCGCGAAGCGGGTCATGCGCACCGATCACCGCGGCCTCCGCAATGGCCGGATGGGAGTACAGGACCTCCTCGACTTCCCGCGGGTACACGTTCAGGCCACCGACGATAAGCATGTCTTTCTTTCGATCCACGATGGTGAAGTAGCCGTCTTCATCCATCTTGCCCAGGTCGCCCGTGTGGTACCAGCCGTTGCGCATGGCTTCTGCAGTCGCCTCAGGCTGGTTGTGGTAGCCCAGCATGACGTTCTCGCCGCGTACGACAATCTCACCGACCTCGTTCGGCGGAAGCTCATTGTCGTGATCGTCAACGATGCGCATCTCGACGCCTGGTAGCGGCAGACCAATTGTGCCTACCTTGCGAATGCCCGAAGGCGGGTTCACCGACGTCACGGGACTGCACTCTGTGGGGCCGTCGCCCTCGATAATGATCGTGCCGAAGGTCTTCTCGAACTGCTCCATGATGGCCAAGGGCATGGGGGCTCCCCCGGATACGCACAGTCGCACGTAACGAAACGCGTCGGCGCGGTCTGACGCGAACTGCAGCAGTGCGGCGAACATGGCCGGCACGCCCGGAAAGATGGTGATGCCTTGCTTCTCGATGGTCTCCAGCACACGAGCGGGTTGGAACTGCTCCAGGCAGGTGAACTTCGCGCCGCGGAACAGTGACGCATGTTGGCAAACGGTGCCGGCGAATGCATGGAACAGCGGAAGAACGCAGAGGAGGTTATCGTCAGCAGTGTAGTGCAAGACGCCCTGGATCTGCCTGCAGTTCGCCAACAGGTTGTTGTGCGACAATACCGCGCCCTTCGGCCGGCCAGTGGTACCCGAGGTGTAGATGAACACGGCAGGGTCATGCTTGTCCGGGCGGGAGTCCGGCATGGGGGACTGGGCACCGATGGCCAGGAACTCGTTGAACGTGCGAACGCCTTCCGGCACTGCGTCGCGCTCGCCGACGCAGACCATGTGCTGGATGCCCACCAGCCGTGCAGCTTCCTGGGCGCCTTCGAGAAGTTGCGGGATCGTAACGACGAGCTTCACGTCGGCATCGCGCCACATGTATTCGAGCTCTGCCGGCTTCAGCAACGGGTTCGCGGGCACAGCGATCGCCCCGATGGCGGCGGCTCCGTAGTAGGCCACCGTGAAGGGCGGGATATTCGGCAGTAGGATGCCGACCCGGTCACCCTTTCCAATACCGTGCGCACCCAGCGCAGAAGCAAAGCACTGCACCATCTGAGCAAGCTGGCCATACGTTACCGTCGTATCCCTGTAGAGGATCGCGGTGCGGTCTGGGTACTCCGACATGCCTTGCTGAATGAGGTCGTAGAGAACCACGGACAGCGCTCCTTTTCACATCGCCCGTCACACTCGGCGAAAGGATGTTGGCGCGTCTCGGTACGTGTCACGTCGCGCGGCATGCCGGTCACATCATGACTCGGAAGCCAGAACCGAGACGACAAGCGCTCCATTGTACGCGCCAAACGGCTGTGGGGGCAAGACCCAAGACCTGAGGGCAGCGGTCATCGCCGTGTGTGGTATCGTAAGCGAGGGAGGCCCGATCGGGCCGAGACGAGCGGAGGTGCTAGAATGGCGCAGCCTGGCATGAGGAACGAACTGGGGCGCAGGGATTTCCTGCAAGGAGCTGCGGCGGTTGCCTTAGGAGCACGTAACGAGCAGGAGCAACCGCGCCGTACGATCCGCCTGGGCGTTATCGGCTGCGGCCAGCGTGGAGCGTGGATCGCCTCTCTGTTCGCCCGGCACGGCGGCTACGAGATCCACGCCGTGGCTGACTACTTCCCGGATGTGGTGAATCGGTGCGGCGAGACACTGGGCGTTCCACCTGCTCGGCGTTTCTCCGGGCTCGATGGCTACAGGAAGCTCATGGCGTCGGGAGTCGAGGCCGTGGCGCTGGAAACTCCGCCATACTGCTTCCCCTCGCATGCCGAGGCTGCCGTAGCCGCAGGCCTTCACGTTTTCATGGCGAAACCCGTGGCGGTGGACGTGCCCGGTTGCCGCAAGATAGAGCAGGTGGCCAAGCGCGCCACCGACCGACGCCTGGTGTTCTTGGTGGACTACCAAATGCCGACCGATCCTGGCAATCGTGCCGTGGTCGAGGCTGTGCATCGGGGCGCCATCGGCCGAATCGCGACGGCGCATACCTACTACCTAGCCGGGTCATGGCCCGATCCACCGAAATCGAAGACGATCGAAGACAGGCTTCAGCATCTGATCTGGGTGAATGACACTGCCATCGGGAGCGGCTACCATGGGAACGCCTGCATTCACGCCATAGACGCCGCGTTGTGGGTGCTCGGGCGTGTGCCGGTGGCCGCGGTGGGGTTGTCCCGTATCGGGCGGCCGGATCCGCATGGAGACAGCCACGACGTCCTGTCCATCACGTACGAGTTCGCTGATGGGTTGTTCCTGAACCACCGGGCCAAGCATCTGCCGGACAAGTACTCGACCGCCGATTTCTGCGGCTGCTACGTTCATGGAGATGCCGGTTACGCTTGGCTGAGCTACAGCGCCCGTGCGCAGCTCGTGAGCGCCGACGACGCCTTCAGTCGCGAGGTGGAGAATCTCTACGAGGCAGGAGCCGTCCGAAACATAGGGGCCTTCCATACTGCCATCTGTTCGGGTGACGCATCCAATCCTACGGTAAGGCGGTCCGTTGCGGGAGCGCTCACCACCATTCTCGGACGCGAGGCTGCTCTCCGGCGCACCCGCCTCACGATGGCATCCATTCTCCGCGAGAATCGGCGCCTCCCTCTGGACTTGACAGGTCTGCGGCTCTAGTGTCTGAGTGCTGACAAGCCGTGCTCACACGACGTATGGTAGATTGACACTCGTTCCCAGCGGATGCTATATTCGAGCACTGCGACGGATGGGGGTTGCTGTGAACGGTTGCAGGCGGATCTCAAGGAACTACAGGGTGCTAGTGTAGTGAGTACAAGTGAGACAGGGGACACCACCTCTTGGCGGCAGGGTCGGACACCGGACGGTCCGAACCTCGCCTGGAGGGTTGTTCGCTGGTTGGGCATAGGTCTCGTCGTTGTCACCTTCCTGCTTGCGGGCACGGTGTTTGGCACCTTCTATTGGGGTAGCCAGACTTTTCGCAATGCCTTTCTGCGCCATCTCGGTGAGAACCCACTGCAGGTATGGACTCCTGAACGTCAGTTTCCAGGCGTTCGTAGTCTGAACGTCCTCGTACTCGGTGTGGATCGGGACCTCGATAACAAGCGAAGGCCCATGAAAACAAACGGCCGGAGCGACTCGATCCTCATGGCGCACGTAGACTTCGTCAGCCGCACCATTCACGCTCTGACCATCCCGCGTGACACTGCAGTGAACATTCCTGGTCGTCGAGGCATCCACAAGATCAATGCCGCCCATAGCTTCGGCGGACCACCGCTCACCATCGAGACCATTCAGGCGGTCTTCGGGATCCCGACGGATGCGTACGTGACCATCAACTTCGATGGGTTCTGCAAGGTCGTTGATGCCATCGGCGGTGTCGACATCAATGTGGAGAAGCGACTGAAGTACGACGACAACTGGGGTGGCTTGCATGTGAACCTCTACCCGGGCTACCAGCATCTCAATGGTTACCAAGCCATGGGTTACGTGCGCATGCGCCATTCGGACAGTGATGAGATGCGATCCAAGAGGCAGCATGCCTTCCTCGAAGCAGTTCGCGTCAAGCTGAAGCATCCTTCGACGTTCCTGCGCCTTCCTGGGGCGGTAGACCAACTGGCTGACAGCCTGAAACGATCCCCGAATCTCTCTGAAGACCAGATGTTCGCCCTTGCGAATTTCGCCAGGTCGCTGCCAAAGGAGAACGTGCACCTCGAGACTCTGCCGTCGGTCGAGGGGCGCAGCTACGTCAGCGTCAAGCGAGAGGAAGCGGAGGAGGTGATCCGGCGGATCTTCTTCCCAGATAGCACAGCCCGGATCACCATAGACGTGCCGGATCCTGACACGGTTGCGAGGCTGAATGGCCGGTACCGTTCAGCTCGGGCACGAAGAGCTCCGAACAAGCCCAAACCCTCCGCAGCGGATCAGGGGGCGCAGCCAGCGACGGATGCCCTCGAGACGCCCCCGACTTCCGATGAGCCCATGAGTGATGGCGTCGGTCCTGCGCCAGAAACGAGTGGATCGGGAGAAACAGGTGGCGACGGCGACACGGGAGGCACTCCTGGTGCGTAGAGTGCCCACTGCATGCGTCGAGCTGAAGCCGGTCGTCACCGAAGGCGCCGAGCGGTGCTCGATCCGAGAAATCTTGACCTCTCGGGAGGGTGCGCCTACCTTCGCCATGCGCCAGTTCGTCGTGGAGCCAGGGGGACACACACCTCTCCACCAGCATCCCTGGGAGCACGAGGTGTACATTCTTGGCGGCAACGGTCGCCTGCAGCTCGCGGATGGCCAGGAAGCACTGGCGGCGGGCGATGCAGTGCTGGTCGCGCCGAATGAGCTCCACCGTTTCGAGTGTGTGGGTGATCAGCCGCTCGTCTTCTTGTGCATGATACCCGTGGAGGAGGTGTGCTGCCGCTGATCAGCAGGTGGCCTCCCCGGCTCTAGTCGGTGGCGGCGAGTGCTTTCTCGGCCCACCGCGGGTCCTGAAGCATGGCTCGGCCGACGGCAACAACGTCTCCATGGCCTTCGGCGAGAACCCGTTCGGCTTCCTCCGGTGTCTTGATCTCGCCCGCGACGATGATGGGCACATGTGCTGCAGCACGTGCCATCTGTCCCATCGTTCGAGAGGTTCCGAAGGCATTCCGCAAGACTCTGTCCATGGAGAGATCCACGAAGTCCGAGCCGGCCTGTTCCAGTATCTGGATCATGCTCCGGAGCTCCGGCTCTCCGAAACCATCCGCAATGTGGGTGAACACGCTGATACGGGCGCCCACAGCCGTCGCATTGCCGAGCAGCACCTTGAGCCGCAGGAGGATGTCCGTGATGATCCGCATCCGGTTTTCGAGTGAACCTCCGAAAGCGTCCGTCCGGTGATTGCGGATGGGGGAGATGAAGGAATCGAGAAGGTAGCCGTGAGCAGCGTGCAACTCGATGAAGCGGAAGCCCGCCGAAGCTACGCGCAAGGCCGCGTCGAGAAACCGTTGCTCGACCTCGAGTATGCCTTGCGGTGATAGAGCGATGGGTTCCGGCTGGCCAACCGACGGTGCTACCTCCGACGGCCCGTAGGTAATCCCTCCACACAGCGCAGCATCGGCCTGTGGTCCACCGTGGACGAGCTGAATACCTGGAACCGCACCCGCATCGGCAATGGCGCTGGCAAGCTGTGCCAGACCCGCGGTGTAACTGTCATCGTAAGCGTTGAGACCCTGCCGCCAGACGCGACCTGCCGGGTCTACGCACGTCGCCTCGACGATGATCAGCGCGGTACCGGCTCGTGCGCGCTGAGCGTAGTGCTCGATCAATGCATCCGAGAACTCGCCGTTATTGCCCGCAAGTTCTGGCGAAACGTGGGGTGCAAGCCGAACCATCGGCGGCATGGCGATCCGGTTCCGTAACTGAACTGCTCCGACCTGCACGGGTGTCTGCAACAAGCTCATGCTGAGTTCTCCTCGGACTGCAGTGAGTTCTTCGTTATTGGGTGGCCATGCGCAGCATCATCCGCGTGACCGAGATTCGAACGCACCTCAGTTTCACCGGCACCGAAGATTGTACCATCATTCACAGACTAGTCAAGTCCTCGTCGTCTCGGTATTGCCGAACGCGAAGGAGTACACGCTGTCGGGTTCGACGAAGAGGAGCCTGGCCGTGATACTAGTCAACGGTACGTTCAGCATGACCGAGACTGCTTCCGCATACGCTCTCATCTGCTCGCCATAGTGGGCAGCTCTAGTAGGAACGGCTTCTCTGGGGACTGCGTCGGTCTTGAAGTCGGTGACGATGATCTGCGTCGCACCCTGAGGCAGTCGGTGGATTTCCAGCCGGTCCATACGGCCGTGGACCATACGGTCGCCGAGTTTCACAGCAAAGGGCTGTTCTCGCTGCAACAGGACCTCGCCCTGAGGCCGAGCGAGCACACTGGCAGTATTCGGCTGTTGTAGCTTCCGCCTGAAATCCTCGGCGAGCTCGAGAAACCAGGCACGGTCCTTGCGCGGAGCGATGGCATTGCCAATGGTCAGCAGTTCTATGTCCGTCGGAAGGGGCTCGTCCAACCAAGAGACGCGCTGCAACCATGCGTGCAAGACGGACCCGCGGTCTCGAGCGGCCGTGTCGAGCCGGAAGATCTCGACCGGACGAACCACGTGTGCGCCGCCCGCTGCCGACGGAGAGGCTTCCGGCCACATACGGAGCGGCCGTGCTGTATTGAAACGGATTCTCGTCGGCCAAACATCCGTCGGTTCCAAAGATCTGGGCGTTCGCTCATGAGCCGGCGTGTCCCAGTCCCAGGTACCAGCGCGGTACACGGTGCCGGATGCCGCACCTGGCTGTTGCAGAGCGCTAAGCAGGATGCTCTGAGCAGATAACCGCAGCTTCGTCGGTTCGCCATTCTTCTTGAGCTTGCGTGCAGGCATGAACACGTGAAGCCCTCGGCGTGCGCGGGTCATCGCCACGTACAGCAGGTTCAACGCATCCTGCAGCTCCCGTGACGCATGTTGACGATACGCATCCTGAAGTTGCCGCGATACTGCTTGGATGGCCCCGCCAGCGTAGGCGTGGATTTCCTGGACAGGGCCTGTCTCCCCGCGACGTACTACCAGTACGCTCGGCGGAGTAGCACCGATCGGATGATGGAGTTGAGGCAGTACGACAATGTCGAACTCCAGACCTTTGCTCTGGTGAATGGACATGATCCGAATCGGAGCGGGTACAGAGTCCGTGACCGTCGTGGACAGGAGCCATTCAACGAAATCGGCGGGGCGAGTACCGGCCCGGCGGTCATACTCGTCCGCGGCTTCGACTAGTTGGGTCAGGCGATACGAAGTGCGGCGATCGCCATACTCTGCGAGAGCCGCGGCCAGCCACGCTACCGTGTCGCCATAGCCGTGTGTCGCGAGCCTACGGCGAAGTGCGAGAGAAACCCGCTCGCATGTCTGCAGCGACCTATCCTGGAAGTGAAGTAGATCCCGCAGCGGAGAATGGTACACGTGGAACGCCTCCGCCGTCGAACCGGGGTGATCGGCCAAGTGCATGGCAGAGACAACTAGATCGACTGCCGGGTCGTCGCACAACACTCCCGGACCCTCCTGACTCGCAGGCAGTCCGAGGGATTGGAGAGCCAGAGCCAAGACGTCAGCAGCCTTGTTGGTCCGCATGAGGATACCGATGGATGCGCCAGGGTGTGTCTGGTGAAGCTCGGCGACTCTGTGCGCCACCCAGACCTCATAGCCAGGTGCAGCAGATGCTGGGTCTCCATTGGCGTCATTACCCCCATCTTCGTCGTCCAGGGCCTCACGCGTCGCATCTGGAGCGAAGCACACCTCTACGTAGCCGGTCAGGTCCTTGTGAAACGCCATGTGCCGTTCGTAATGGCTTTCCCACTGTCGGAGAACCGCTTCGAACTTCGCCAGATCTGGATCAGCGCGTAGGTTCGTGAACACCGTATCCACGAAGTCGAGCACAGTCTGGCTCGAGCGGTAGCTCGTATGCCTGCTATCCCAGACCACTGCCGGCAGATCCTCGTCAATCCGCTCGAATATGGCGGCGCAGCCCCCACGCCACCCGTAGATGGCTTGCTTCGTATCGCCAACGCAGAAAACGCTGGACGGCCGCGCATCCGCCTGGTGTCCATCGTGGAGGCGAAACATCCGCCGGAGGACCTGCCATTGCTCCAGATTCGTGTCCTGAAACTCGTCGAGCAACAGATGGGACGGGTTCATATCCAGGCGATAGGCAAGGTCCTGGTTGTCGAGTGTCTCCAGAACGCTCCCGACGAGGATCGGAAGCTCGGAAAAGGGGAGCAAGTTCTGGTCTCGCAGACTCAGGAGGTATGCAGGCGAGAACGCTTCCAGCAGCTGGCGCATGCCAAGAGTCTTGTGCTTGACTGCAGCAAGAACGTGATGGGTGGAGGCTTCGGCGATAGTTCGCAACACCTCCACGACCTGGCTCGGCATAGGCTTGCGGTAGTAGGTGGCATCCCCCGTCAGGACGCTCTTGACGATCTGAGCCTCGAGTACTGCGCTCCAGTCGCGTTCTCGTACCCGGGACTCGAGGACACGTAACGCCTGCCCGAGACTGCTGTCCTCCACCTCATTGGCTAGAGCGGGCATACGGACGAGGGCTGCATCCAGGTCAGGGGGCGCGCCTGGAACAACGAGTGTGTCCCATGCATCCGTCGGTGCGGTTCGGAAGAGATAGTGGAGTGCCGCCACGACGTCGTCCATTCTCCTTGCAACGGTGCGCACGCTCTTGTTTCCAACGAGAGCATCGAGCATGGATAGAACTTCGTCGCGGGCCAGTCTTGCGAGCACAGTTTCCATCGCCCGCGTGCGCGCCCGACGGATCTCCGCCGAGGCGTCGTCGGTCATTGCCGGCAAGTCCGCTGTTCCTGCCTCCAGGAGAAAGACGCCGAGGGTGCGGACAAACAGAGCGTCGATCGTTGAGACATGGAACCGGTGGAGGTATCGGCACATGCGGCCGAGAAGCGCACGACAGTCTTCCAGGCTCAGTGGCTGGTAGTCGACACGGCGTTCTCGCCAGACCCTCCTCAGGTCCGTGTTGAGGTTCTCGAGAGCCGTTCCACCTAGCGACGCGCCGGCCACTCGGCTCAGAATGCGACTCAGGATTTCTCCTGCCGCCTTTCGCGTGAACGTCGTCGCTAGAATGTCGGCTGGCGAAGCGCCGGCAACGAGACGAACGATGAACTGCACGGCCAGCTCGTAGGTCTTCCCCGTGCCTGCCGAAGCGCGGATGGCAAGGTTCTTCACGCCTCGCTCCATGGTGGCTCCGCGTTGCGATGCAGCATAAGGCGCTGGGCACAGCGGTCCATACAGATCCCTGCGAGACCGTCTTCGAAAGGCGGTGGTTCCTGAGCAGGTGGCCAGAAGATGCCGCGGCGAATCTTGCGGATAACCTCGCGTGCACAGTTCTCTGCCGAGACGAAGTCCTCTTCGCCCCAGCGCGCCTCCACCAACATACCATCAGGACCAGTGTACTGCGGAGGTAGCCACAGAAGAGCGACCCTCACTCGCGAACCAGGAGGCAGGAGGTGATGCATTGCCATGAGCCGGTAGAGTGGTAGCTGCAGGTCCGTCCATTTCCAGCTTTCGGCCTCTTTGCGGCGATGCGACGCATCTGGATCCGGTCTGCTGTCTGGGCTCTTGTAATCCAGGATCAGGTACTCGTCGGATGCGACGTTGTGCTCGATCCGATCGATTCGCCCCTCGATGCGGCACGGTTCACCATCCACATCCAGATCCAACACCAGCTCCCGCTCGATTCCTCCGGCGAGCACGTGCCATCCCTTGTCCCTATGAGCACAGTGAAACGCTGCGAAGCGATCGAGACGCCGTGCGGCCTGGGCAAGCTGCAGATCCACGGTGCTAAGCCGTGAGTGGCCGAAACGCTTGTTGGCCAACTCGTCCAGTATCTGTCGAAGCCGATGCCGAACTTCATCTACGTCCGCGCCGGAATGATCTTCCTGAGCGAACATGCTGATTACGTCGTGCAGCAGGGAACCGAACAGCGCTGGGTCCATTTCCTCTGCACGATCAGTCACCGATTCGAGTCCGAGAACGTGCTTCAGGTAGAAGCGGTACGGACAGGCAAGGTAGTCCCGGAATGCAGTCACATGGAGGCGCTGGAGGAGACATGGGCCGGAACCGGGACGAACTGGAGAATAGCTGCTGGTGGCCTTCGGCGCGAACAGGAGTGAGATCCTCGTCGGCGAATCCGTGCTGCTCACGAAGAGTCGCTGGGCGCGGCGGACAAGGGTTTCCCCAGCGACGGCAAGTAGTAGACGGCTCGGTGAGACAGGGTCGCCGTCTGCGGACGTTCGCCCTGCGACTAGAGCAAGATGAGGCGTGGATTGAACCATGGCGGTCAGCAGGTAGGCATCGCGGGCATACCGGGACTCGCTGCTCGGTATGCCAACGTCCCGCCTCAGACTATCGGGCAGGAACGGATCACCCGTCATTGGCTCTGGCACCGCACCTTCGTTCATGCCAAGCACTACCTTGATCTCGGCGTCATCTCCGTGCATTTCGAACCAGTCCAGCACCTCGACCGCACGTTCACGCGGAGGGTCGGGTACCGCAACGTCCAGAGCCAGTCGGCGGACGAGGCGAATGGCATCGGCAGCGCCCATGGGCTCAGCCTGGGCCAGGTCGTCGCTCGTGCTTGCCATCTCCGCTAGGAGGTTCGCGGTCTCTTGCAGGCTCTCCGCGAGGAGAGTCGGCATATCGAGCGAACGCGCGCCGCTCTCGACCTCGCTCGCGGCAGGATCCGTTCCTAGCGTGTCGTAGATCATAGCGAGAGCGTCTGCGAGGGGCGCTGCCCATCGGTTCAAAGGTCGGCGCTCTTCGCCGAGCTGTCCGACAAGGCTCTCGGCTACCTCAGAAACGGCGTCCAGCTTGCCGTTGACCCGAGCCTCCGGTGCGTCAGGTGGATGAGAGGCAAGAGTTGGCGGAAGATGTTCCTTGCGGTAACGGTCAAGAGGCGTCAAGAGGTTGGTCATGCCAGAGCGGGCACTAGGCAAGCGTTCTAGATCGGGATGACGCACCAGGGCTGCCAGGCTCTCTGCGTCACGATTGGTAAGGTAGTCGGTGAGAAGTCCGAGCACCTGCATCGGCCGTGATTGCAGCAGGAGATTGCCGTAAGCGGCATGAATCGGCACGCCGGCAGCCGCGAATGCTCTCTTGACGAACGGGAGAAGTCGCTGGTCTCCGAGACCAACAGAGCATTCGTCGGGCCCTACAGAATCAGCAAAGTCGCCAAGGAAGGCAAGCGCCTCCAGTGCCTGATCGCGCGGGAGCTCAGCTTGGCGAATGTGGTCATCTGCAATAGGAAGCTGGCGATGGAGCCAGACCTCATGCCGGACGCTGCCGAGTTCGTCAAAGGATAATCGCTCCTCATATGGCGCATGCACGAGAAACCGCACGGGTACTGGCAGACGCCGGAGGAACTGCGCAATGGCATGCGGGATCTCGGCAGCACCGACGATCAAGACCGTCCGGACGCTATCGCCAGCGTCCACTGCCAGGGATGCGAGGTCCGCAGGATCGGAGAACCCATGGCTAGAAAGCACCGAGAGGTAGCGCTCCTCCAATCGGGCCAGCGCGCTCCACCGCCGTTCGTCTCGCCGGTCCGGTCGCTTGCTGCAGTAGCGCGCAATTCCCGGCATGCTGGATCCTTCGACGGCAAGCTCGTCGTGCAATGCAGCCAGCCTTCTGGCGATGGACAGCCAATCGCCCGAGCCCTGGACTGTCGCTGCTGCCGGCACCACGGCTGCCGTCACCTCAGGCAGCGATTTCATGGCAATGGTCCAGGCGAGGAGGACTTCGAAGCGATTGGCTGCGGGGCAGGTCCAGCGCCCCAGCACACGGGGTAGCGCGCCGATCGTGGCGGTGTGTGGAGGAGCTAGAGCGACACGGTCCCAGGAGTGTTGCGCTCGGCCTGCAAGCAAGTCCAGAAGTCGTCTGCCCATCCGCGCGCTCGGGGCAGCCACGACAACGCTGGAGAGATCCCACTGGGGAGCCAGCTCCGGCATACGTTCGTGATGCTTCGGGGGGCATTGCTGCGCCAGATAGTCGGTAACTGCTTGGAGCAGGGGCCTGTCCCACCCCAACCACGCAACTTCCGGTCTCAAAGCGTCGTGTCCATACGTTGGAAGATGGTACCGAGGTCAGCGAGTACGCGGTGGCAGCCCTGTAATGCGCTGGCATGCCTCGACGTAGCGCCGCGATGTTTCTGCGACGACGTCGTGCGGTAGCTCAGGCGCAGGCGGTTCCTTGTTCCACCCGGATGCAACGAGCCAGTCGCGCAGGTACTGTTTGTCGAAGGATGGTTGCGACTTGCCCGGCTCATAGTTCGATACATCCCAGAAACGGGAGGAGTCCGGAGTTAGCACTTCGTCGGCAAGGGTAAGGACACCGTTGTGCAGGCCGAATTCGAACTTGGTATCGGCGATGATGACGCCACGTTCCAGTGCTATGCGAGCGGCCTCTGCGTAGACGCGGATGCTCGTATCTCGGAGTTGCGTGGCCAGGTCCTTGCCGACGATGTCCGCAGCCTGGTCGAAGCTGATGTTCATGTCATGTCCCGTTGCCGCCTTAGTGGCAGGCGTGAAGAGAGGCTCGGGAAGACGGTCCGATTCGCTCAAGCCGGCAGGCAACCTCAGACCGTGGACAACGGCACCTTTCCTGGGCCCGTCTGCTGCACAGTACTCGGCGTACAGCGATCCTGAGATGTATCCCCTTACTACACATTCGACGGGAAGCATCTCAGCTCTCACGGCCAGCATGGAACGTCCCTCCAGCGCCGTACGCAGTTCCACCGTCGGCGAGACCCCTGCCCGTTCCAGCTCGCCAAGAATGTAATCTGTGTCCGTCGTGATGTAGTGCGTTACTGCGAATGGCCGGAGCTTTCGGAACCAGAATCGGGACAGGGACGTGAGCACCGCTCCTTTGAGAGGGATGGGAGTCGGCATCACCGAGTCGTACGCCGAAACTCTGTCGCTTGCTACGATCAGCACTGTGGGGCCAAGATCATAGAGTTCTCGGACTTTGCCCGACGAAATCGGCGTTAGTCCCGGGATGCTCGCTCTGAACACCGTCTCAGCCATGATGACATGTCTCCTTGTTGTCGTGTCCTGATCCCATTATGTAGCCTACGGAACCTCCAGCGATAACGGAGCGTGCCCGCTGCACACGCAGGTACCTCGAGCGATGCCGCAGAAACTAATATCATCCTCCAGTACCGTTCGTTTGCCACGGGAACGATCCTATCGGGAGAACGAGCATGACATCATTCGCGCCAAGGATGGTCGCTGTCGCTCTTGGCTGCCTGGTACTTGCGCCAGGTAGGAAGCTTGCCCTGTCCCCAGTTCGGCCTCCGGAGGGGAGGGCACAACGTGCTGTGCTGGTCGCGACGCCTCCTGCAGAACCACGGGCAGCCCATTATCCCTCCAACCGCCCGCCGCTCGCGCCAGTGCCTCTGGCAAGACTGCCCATCGGCGCGATTACGGCGTTGGGCTGGCTCCGAACCCAACTCGTGCTGGAGCGTGACGGCATGGTAGGCCATATGGAGGAGATCAGCCCCTGGTGCGATTTCGAGAAAAGCGCCTGGGCGCACCCAGACGGGGAAGGGCAGTACGGCTGGGAGGAAATGCCCTATTGGCTGAAAGGCTACACGGACCTGGCCTTCGTTCTTGGCGATGCGACCCATCGTGCCCGTGCCATGCGCTGGCTGAATGCAATCCTCGCATCGCAGCGCCCTGACGGCTACTTTGGACCAGAAAGAAATCGAAAGAGCCTCGACCTGTGGCCGAACATGCTGGTGCTCTTCGCTCTGAGGTCGCTACACGAAGCGACGGGCGATCCGCGGGTCATTCCCTTCATGCAACGGTACTTTCGCTGGCAGGCAAGCCTGCCGGCGGGGCAGTTTCTTGCGGCGAGTTGGCAGCATGTCCGCGGAGGGGACAATCTCGACAGCATCTACTGGCTTTACAACCGCACTGGCGAGTCATGGCTCCTGGACCTAGCCAGGAGAAACCACGAGAGCACGGCGCCGTGGGAGAAGGGGATTGCAAGCCTCCACGGCGTCAACTTCGCACAGGGCTTCCGTGAGCCTGCGCAGTACTACCAGCAGTCGCATGACCGTCGTCACCTGGCCGCAACGATCCGCAACTACGAGGAGATGCGACGCGCCTACGGCCAGGTACCTGGCGGCATGTACGGTGCCGACGAGAATGCGCGTCCAGGCTACAACGGTCCACGCCAAGGCACCGAGACATGCTCGTTCGTGGAGATGATGTACAGCTGCGAGGAACTCGTCCGGATTACGGGGGATACGGTCTGGGCGGACCGCTGCGAAGACGTGGCACTGAACTCCTTTCCCGCTTCGCTTGCACCGGACCTGAAAGCTCTACACTACTTGACGTGCCCTAATCAAGTCGTGCTGGACCGGTCCAACAAAGCGCCCATGATTCAGAACAGCGGTGATATGTTCTCGTACACTCCGTACGAGCAATACCGCTGCTGTCAGCACAATGTTGCGTTCGGGTGGCCGTATTATGCAGAGCACCTGTGGATGGCTACTAGGGATCGTGGTCTGGCGGCCGTGCTGTACGCGCCCTCGCGAGTGACTGCTAAGGTTGGCGACGGTGCGGTCGCCACCTTCGAGAGTGCGACGAACTACCCCTTCGGCGAGACGATAGCCCTGAGAGTCAAGGTGACGCGCTCCACCGACTTCCCGCTTTACCTGCGCGTGCCAGGTTGGTGCGAGGCTCCTACGGTGCATGTCAATGGCATCGCTTGGAGAGTGGGAGGGAAGGCTGCCGGTAAGTGGATCAGGCTTCTCAGGCGGTGGCGTAGTGGCGATGCGGTACGGCTGACGCTTCCCATGCGCATCAGGGTGATCATGTGGCCGGAGAACCGCAACACGGCATCGGTACAGCGCGGACCGCTCACGTATTCGCTCCGCATCGCCGAGCAATGGAAACGGTACGACACGGGGAGATCGTGGCCAGGCTTCGAGGTCTGGCCGGCCACCCTGTGGAACGTGGGCTTAGTGATCGACTCCCGCCAAGCCGAACGGAGCTTCACCGTGGTGAAGGGTAGTCCACTCGTAGACGGCCAACAGCCCTTCCGGTGGGACCGAGCGCCCGTGCTCCTCCGTACGCGGGTGCGGCCCATTCCGAACTGGCGCCTCGAAAGCAACAACTTGGTCGGAGAGGTTCAGCGCGGGCCGATACTGAGCCGTGAGCCCGAGGTGGAGGCAACGCTGATCCCCATGGGTTGCGCACGTCTGAGAATCTCGGCGTTCCCGATCATCGGACTCGGCAAGGACTCACGTCCTTGGCCGGATGCGCCGCCCGGAGCGTCGGCGTCGTGGGTCAACCCTGCAGATACGCTGTCAGCGCTGGGCGATGGCGTTCTCCCCAAGTCATCGGCGGATACCACGATCCCTCGCTTCACATGGTGGGATCATCTCGGTACCCGCGAGTGGGTGCAATACAGCTTCGCCAAGCCGCGTGTCGTGAGCGGGTGCGCGGTGTACTGGTTCGATGATGAGCCAGTCGGTGGTCGCTGTCGGCTCCCAGAATCCTGGAAGATCCTGTTGATGGCCGACGGAACGTGGCGCGAGGCTCAGATCCAGGGCACCTACGAAATACGGCGGGATGGCTTCTCGTCGGTCACTCTACAGCCCGTGACCGCCAGTGCCGTGCGCCTGGAAGTGCAACTCAAGCCTGGCTTCAGCGGAGGCATCCTCGAGTGGCGGCTGCAACCGTGAAGGGCTAGCCTGTTTCGGCCACTGCCAGGGCATAGGCCAGCAGTTCATCCACCACACGCTGCGTCTGCGCATCCACTTGGCGCCTCGTTGCCGGGGAGGTTGGCCCAGGTAGCGTCCATCCCGAGGCGTAGAACTTGCACTTTGGTTCCGTGCCGGACGGACGGACAGCAGCCCGGACGCCGGCAAGTGAACCGGTTCCGGCCAGGTCATAGACGAGCAGGTTGTCGGTAGCCGGAAGCAGACCCTGAAGGACGACGCCGGTAGCAGGGTCCGTGATCGGCTCGAATCGGCCAATGACGTTGCCATCTACGTCATAGACTGTTCCATCCAACCTATCGGTCACGCGCAGGACGTCAAGACTCCCGAGGCTCCTGGGCGTAGACGCTCGCAGACCTGCGAGCATCCGAGCAATATGCTCCATGCCGGACTTGCCAGGGCTGAGATGCGGGTACATGAGATCGCAGTGATATCCGACCATTTCAAAGATGCGGTCGAGAGTCCGCCAGAGGTCTCCGCCCTCCTCCCTTGCGCGTGCGGTCGCCTCGGCGAGGAGAAGAGCGGCCCCCGCTCCATCCTTGTCGCGAGTGTAGGAACCGCCTAGATATCCATGGCTTTCCTCGCATGCGAACACGACGCGGCCAGGATCCGGCAGGTCCGCCATGACACAGGCGACATACTTGAAACCGACGAGCAGGTCCTCGATGACACCAGCACCGTGGAATCGTGCCAGCTTGCCGATCATAGGAGACGTCACCGTTGTCGTCAAGACGAGGTTGTCTGGTCGTAGGCGGCCCTGGCGGCTGAGTTCACTCAGGACGTAATGGCACAGCAGCGCACCGATCTGATTGCCGGTCAGCCGATCCCAGGTCTGGTCGCTGCTAACCCGCTTGGCGACGCAGCCAAGGCGGTCTGCGTCGGGATCGGTCCCGATGGCTATGTCAGCCCCGAGGTGCGCAGCCAGTTCCGCGGCCTCAGCCAGGGCAGCAGGCTCCTCTGGGTTCGGGATGTTATTGCGCACATTGGGGAAGTCACCATCAGGCTCGGATTGGGCCTCCACCAGGTGGACGTCCTCGAAGCCTGCCGCATGAAGGATGGGTAGCACGGAACGAATGCCAGCACCATGAAGCGGTGTATACACGATTCGCGCAGCACGCCTCGTGCTTCGCGAAGTGGAAAGGACTGCACTTCGGTACGCGACATCCTCGCGCTCCCCGAGCATCCGGATGCACCCCTGGCGGACACCCTCTTCGAGGGGTAGACGCGGGATATCCTTGCCCATGGTTCTCTCCACCGCATCCATCACTTCCGCGTCTACGGGCGGTACGAGCTGGCCGCCGTCGGGTCCGTAGGCCTTGAAGCCGTTGTCGCTGCGCGGATTGTGGGACGCAGAAATGACGATCCCTGCCCCGGCTTCCAGCAGCCGCACCGTGAACGACAGTTGCGGCGTTGGTCGGAATCCATCGTAGAGGTACGCGGTCAGCCCAGAAGCGGCGACGACTTCCGCGCATACACGAGATAGCTCCGTCGAGGCGTGGCGCGTGTCATAGGCGATGACGATAGAGCTGTTCGGTCCGTGGTGCTGTATTGTCCAGTCAGCCAGACCTCGTGCCGATTCGGCGATCGTGCGGGCGTTGATCCGATTCGGGCCGACTCCGCGTGGCCCCCTGCGCCCGCCCGTGCCGAAGGGAAGAACCGTATAGAAGCCATCCTCGAGTACATCCCACGCTTGCGAGTGGATGAGCGCAGCGATTTCCGGTACGCTGGCCCGATATGCTGGCTCGGTCAGCCAACGGACGAGGTTGTCTGCGGCCTCGGCGCTCAAGAGACGCTGCTCTCTCGCTTGATGCACCGCGGCGATCAGTTGAGCATTAGGCATACTTCCAGTCCTAGGTGTAATACTCGCGCCTGCTTGGAAGACTGGCAATCAGCCGTCTGCCTTGCGGGCTGACAACGGTGTGGGAGCAGTCGCGTGGTCACCTTACGCTCGTGTTCGTGGTCGTCGGTGAGGACACAGCACCGAGGAGCATGTCGTGCGAGTAGACCTCATCGAGAATCTCTACGACGTGCATAACCCTGATGGGCAGTCCTCGATCGCGCAAGCCAGTCTCGATCCATGCCATGCAGCCGGGATTCCCCATGGCGACTACGGAGGCGCCGGTGGCAGCGATGTTGTCCACCTTGCGCTCCAGGAGGCGCCGAGCCATGTCTGGCTGTGTGAGATTGTAGGTGCCTGCGCTACCGCAGCACATATCCGACTCCTGGAGTGGAACGAGCGTGATCCCTGGAACGCTGGCTAGAAGCGCTCGCGGAGCTTCGGTAATGCCCTGTCCATGGGCTAAGTGACAGGCGTCATGGTAGGTAACGGTCGCCTCGAAAGGTGCCTGGGGCGCAGGCAATCCGACGGCCCACAGAAACTCGGACACGTCTCGAACGCGGGCGCTGAGTTCAGCGGCGTCATGGCTCCAGACAGGGTCCTCAGCCAGAAGCTCGTGATATTCGCGAAGAGTGGAGCCACACCCGGCCGAGTTGCTGATGACGGCGTCGAAACCACGCTGGCGAAGCGTGGAGAGGAACGCACGCACCAGCTCAGCGCCCCGTGCATGCAGTCCGGCGTGCAGGTCCAGTGCTCCGCAACACCCAAGTTCTGGCGGACAGATCACGTCGCATCCCGCACGCTGAAGCATACGGACCGTGGCACGGTTGACTCGGTCATACAGAACGCGCATGACGCAACCCTGGAGCATACAGACGGTGAAGCGGCGTTCTCCGAAAGCCGGGCTGTAAGCCGGTAGCGAGCCCACATGGGTTGCACTGTCCGTCACCGGCATGAGGGGTTCGCTGTCACCGCCCGTCAACGCACGCGCAAGCGGCGATGGCACGGGACCTAGTCCCTTGATTCTCGCTGCTGCAGCCGATAACGCCAAGGAAGCCGCGAAGAGTCCAGGGCGTTCCATCATGCCAAGGAGACTTCGCTTCGCGGCCGCTTGCAGACGTTGCCGCAGGCCGTGCTCCTCGACGTGCGCACGAAAGGCCTCGACGATGGCTCCGTAGCGAACTCCCGAAGGACACGCCGTCTCGCAGGCTCTGCAGCCGAGGCACAGATCAATGCTATGCAGAATATCAGCCGTGAGGGGCGTGCCCTCCCCGACGACAGACGTTATCAGACGGATACGGCCACGTGGCGATGCGGCCTCATTGCCAGTGAGTTTGTAGGTAGGGCATGCCTCCATGCAGAAGCCGCATCGAATGCACCTTTTCGACAGCTCCAGTATCTTCCGGATCACTGTGCACCGTCCAGCAAACCGGGAGACAGCACCCCTACAGGATCGAAAACGGACTTGAGCCCTTGTATGAGGCGTCTCACCGAAGGCGACAGGGCTGGAAGCCGACGGGCCAGGCCAGGATCCAGCGGCTTGCGCAGCCAGACGCATTGGTGCGAACGCTCGAGCACGAGACCGCACATCTCCACCAGGCGTGATGCAGCCGTGTCCGAACGGGAAAGAGCACCAGCAGCTAGGATGCCGCACGGTACCAGCCAGACCCATCGTTCCGATCGCGCCGCCACGTACGTCGCGGCTGCCAGACCGCTTGCTCTCGGCACCGAGAGACGGATGGCCGAACCCATGCCGCAGCCGTGGAGGCACCTCCTCGCATCCTCGGCTGCGGAAGCAGCCTCTGGGTCGCTAGCGGACGCCATGATTCCGTGCCTTCCGAGTACGGCGCTTGCCTGTATCTCCACACTGCCTAGATACTGGGCGCTTCCTGACGCTCCATACAGGATCGTGCACGAGTTCGGCTGATCCTGCCCGCCGAGAACCGCCACATAGTCCAGACGCGGCAGTTCCTCGTGTAGCGCCCAAGCGGCGCTCAGACCCTGTGTCAGGTCGGGCACATCCGCGGCGTGCTCCAGGGTTTTCTGGCGCACTGGGTTCGTACGGAACGTGACTTCTGTGATCACTCCCAGAGCGCCTCGCGAACCAGCGACCAGGCGACACAGGTCGTAGCCTGCTGCGTTCTTCACGACGCGCGCCCCGGCCTTGATGACCTCTCCGGCACCAGTGACCATGCGCATGGCTACGACGAGATCCCCGACTGGACCCGAGGAACAACGAAGGAGGCCGTAGGCGTTTGCAGCTACCACGCCACCAACAGTCGCTTCGGCAGCGTATGGAGGATCGGCGGCTATGCGCTGGTTCGCTTGCCGGAGCAGTCCTTGCACGGTGGCGAACGGAGCTGCCGCTGAACAAGTCACCAGAGAGTCGCTTGCTGCTATCTGCACGTCATGGCCGAGACGCCCTGTATGTAGCCAGGCATAGGCACTGCCCCGAGGGCTCAGGTTCATGTCCATGCACGTGCTTGCGCCCACGGGGACCACGCCGTAACCAGCGGACTGCGCCTCAAGGATGATCTCGGCGCATTCCTGTTCCGTAGCTGGAGCATACGTAGCCTTAGGTTGTACGCCGCCCAGGCAAGACGCAGCGGTGCTCGAAGGCTCGGTCAGAGGCTCTGTGGCTTGGGCGGTCATTGCGGTAGCAGTTTGCCAGGATTGCACAGTCCCGCAGGGTCGAAGGCGTCGCGGATGCGGTGCATGACAGCTAAGTCGGCCTTGCTGAACATGAGATGCATGGCATCGCGCTTCTCGATACCCACCCCATGCTCGCCGGTGATGGTACCTCCCGCTTCCACGCACAGGGCAAGGACATCCTGGTTGAACGCATGGACGCGCGCGGCTTCATCCGGGTCCGCTTGGTCGTAGAGCACGCAGGGGTGGAGGTTCCCGTCACCGGCATGGAATATGTTGCAGACGCGAATACCGTGGTGCCTTGCTCTCTCTGCAACGGCCGCCAGTACCTGCGGGAGCTTGCTGCGTGGTATGGCTCCGTCCTGAGTGACGATGCTGGAGGCCAGTCGTCCGGTCGTACCCACGCCTTTCTTGCGGGCAAGCCACAGCCGTGCACGCTCCTCGGCCGTGGCCGCGGTTCTTACCTCACGTGCTCGATGCGTGACCAGAACCTCGCAGACGACGTTGGCATCCTCTTCTACTTCTTCCGCGGTGCCGTCGACCTCCACGGTAAGGACGGCTCCGGCATCCCGTGGGAAACCCAACGCGAAGGCGTCTTCGATGGCGACCAGGATCGTTTGGTCAATCATTTCCAGCGCGCACGGCAGTACGCCATGGGAGATGATGTCAACCACACAAGCGGTGCACTGCTCGGGAGTGTCGAACACTGCTAGCAGTGTTCGCACTGCCTCCGGCAGAGGTGTCAGGCGCAAGGTGGCTTCGGTGACGATGCCAAGAGTACCTTCGGACCCCGTAACCAGGCCGAGCAAGTCCAGGGGACCGTCCGGCTCATGGACGCCACCGAGCTCCACGATTTCGCCAGTCGGGAGCACCAGTTTTGCGCCGGTGATATGGTTGACTGTCACACCGTACTTCAAAGTGTGAGGTCCACCGGCGTTCTCGG
The DNA here is from genome assembly GCA_037443035.1 of Chthonomonadales bacterium. Classification (GTDB taxonomy): domain Bacteria; phylum Armatimonadota; class Chthonomonadetes; order Chthonomonadales; family CAJBBX01; genus JABWBA01. The sequence continues at coordinate 35,250 of JBBIPC010000018.1, read as the reverse complement.
CAATGTTGCCGCCAATGGTACACACAGCCTGACTGGAGGGGTCCGGTGCGTAGTGAAGACCGAAGGGTCTCGCAGCGTCCGAGACGGCCTGATTCGTACACCCACATTGGACAACGGCGCGGCGGTTGGGTGCGTCCACGGCAAGTATCCGGGTCATCCGCGCAAGAGACACAACAACGCTGTTGGGGAGTGGCGTCGCACCGCCGGAAAGACCCGTACCTGCGCCCCTCGGGACGTAGGGGATCGCATGATGCAGGCACAGACGGACGATACCGGCCACCTGTTCCGTTGTCTCGGGCAGCACAACCGCGGCGGGCAGTTGGCGCGCAACCGGATAGGCATCGCCATCGTAAGCGAGGAGATCGCCCGGCGAAGTGAGCACCCCAGACGGACCGAGCAGGGCTTTCAGCTCATGGACGAGCTGCTGAACGTTCGCCGTCGTGGTCACAGACGAAATGATCCTGCGGGACGACTGTGCATTGCTACATTATACCGCTCCAGCCGCCCGTGCCGCTTCGAGCAGAGGTACGGACGTAGGCTATAATCACGGGTCCATGGACACGAAAGCGCCCACATACTTCATCATGACCTGGGGATGCCAGATGAACGAGGAAGACTCCAGCCAGATGGGGCTGTTCCTCGAACAGCACGGCTACCTGCCGGCCGCGTCTGCAGACGATGCCGATATCATCCTCCTCAACACGTGCTCAGTGCGCCAGAAGCCCGAGGACAAGGTCCACAGCAAGCTAGGTGAGCTCCGCATACTCAAGGAAAGTCGCCCTGATATCATTATCGGGGTCTGCGGCTGTATGGCGCAGGTTCAAGCACAGCAGATCGCCCGTCGGGCTCCCCATGTAGATTTCATCAGCGGAACGGGTCACAATGCCGAGGTGCCAGGTCTCATCGAGATGGTGCGCGAACGCCGCCTTCGAGGAGGATCCGACCAGCTCCCTCTCATGCGTCTCGACCTCCCTGCCAGAAAGGGTGCTGTGGTCACGGATGTTCCCCTGCGCACCCTAGCACGCCCGGCTGCGCTCCGAGCCTATGTGCCCATCATGTACGGGTGCGATCGGTACTGCACCTTCTGCGTTGTTCCATTGACGCGGGGGCGCGAGCGCAGTCGGACCATGGATGACATCATCGCCGAAGTACGCGCCCTGGCGAGAGCCGGTACGCGGGAGGTAACTCTCCTTGGCCAGACCGTGAACTCGTACGGGAGACATCTGCCAGGCCCGCCGGTGACGTTGGCTGACCTACTGCGGTGCCTGGGCGAGATTATAGGCATCGAGCGGATTCGGTTCACTTCGCCGCACCCCTGCGGGTTCGATGATGACTTGATCGAGGTTATCGCGACCGTGCCGCAAGTGTGCGAGCACGTACACCTGCCGCTACAGGCCGCCGATGACGAGCTACTGCGCCGGATGAAACGTGGGTACACCGTGGAGCAGTACCGGACGGTGTTGGATAAGCTGCGTGATCGTGTGCCAGGCATCGCCATCACAACAGACATCATGCTGGGCTTCCCGGGTGAGACCGAGGACCAGTTCCAGGCAACCCTCGACTTTGTGCGGGAAGTCAGGTTCGACTCGGCCTTCATGTTCGCCTACTCGCCGCGTCCGGGTACGCGCGCCGCGTCCATGCCGGACCAGGTACCTCACGACGTCAAGATCCGGCGGCTGAGCGAGCTGATCGAACTCCAGAACGCGATTACGACGGAGATCAACGCAAGTCTTGTTGGCTCCGTGCAGGAGGTCCTCGTCGAAGGACCAAGTCCTCGGAAGCCTTCGCGCGCGAGCGGCCTAACGCGGACCTTCAAGACCGTGCACATCATGCCGGATGATCCAGCGGGTCGGGATCGTACCCCGTCCGCTGGTGACTTCGTGTCGGTGGTGGTGGTTGAAGGCGGGCTCACAGGTCTTCAGGGCGTTATCCGAGAAGAATCAGGCGTACCTCGAGCTCTCGGCGATATAGGCAGCGTCCGCACGGGAACTACTGTCGCAAGGGCGTCAGATAAGACGAATCTGCGGATAGCGGAGACGGCGCGGCAGCAGTGAGTACGCTCGAGTGTCGCTGAGCGGGAACAGGCACGCGTTCTAAGCAACGGGCGCAAGTGCGTAGACGAGCCCGGAAAGGAAGGAATGGGCACGTGAGGTCAACAAGAGCCATACGGAGGCTCCAGCGCGGGTTCGGTCTCTTCGTAATGGTCGTCGTCCTTGGCATCCTGGGCATCGGATGCGCCAAGTCGCCTCCTCCTCCACCGAGTCAGCAGGAAGTCCAGGAGTTCCGGAACGCTCTGGATGACGGCGATGCGGCCATCGTGGACCGATTGCTTTCCGCGAAGCCCGGACTGGTCAACGTCAGGGACGAATCCGGCAATACGCCGCTGGCTCGCGCCGAGGAGCGAGGCGACGACGAGATGGTGCAAGTCCTCAAGAGGCACGGCGGCACTCGGTAGGTGCCGTGGAGTGCGGAGATGAGGGAGTTCGTCTATGCAGCTCGAAGCCCTTCGGGGGAGCTCATCGAAGGGCGTATAGCGGCTGAGAACTCCGCTGTCGCCGTAGTTCGACTACGGGCTCAGGGCCTGAACGTCGAGAGAATACGGCCGGCATCCGAGGCGCTGCCGTCGGGACATAGTGGAGATGACAGTGCAGCGGGAAGGGTGCTGCGCGAGACGCTTCTGCCGGCGATGCCTGGAGTGTCCTTGAAGGACCTCGCACTGTTCTATCGGCAGTTAGCAACGCTCATCGCTGCTGGCATGCCGCTGTATCAAGCGCTGGTGGCGCTCGAGAAGCAGACACACAATGCACGACTCCGGGCGATACTCTCACAAGGCCAGGTGCATGTCATGAACGGCGGCACCCTGTCCGATGTCATGGAGCGGCATCGTTACGTCTTTTCTGGGTTACAGCGCGACATGATTCGCGCTGCGGAGCACTCGGGCACACTGGAGGACACGCTCACTCGGCTTGCGGATTACCTCGAGAGGGAGCTGAACCTCAGGCGCATGATAAGCCGGTTGACGCTCTACCCGAAACTGGTGCTTCTAGCAGCGTTGTTCATTCTTGGGCGGTCGTTCTTCAGCGACGGAATGCCCGCATTCTCGAAGCTCATCGTTGGCTCGCTGGGTCGTACGAACTACACGGGATGGAACTACTTCACCGATACTGCGCTTCTGCTGATCGGGTTGGGTTTCGTGTACGCGCTTATTGTGAGTGCAGCGCGGGTCCTGCTCTATCGCTCAGCCGATGCGAGAGAAACCTGGGAGCGGCTGAAACTCATGGTGCCCGGCATCGGTGGCGTGGCGCGGGCCTTTGCCCTGACCCGATTCGGACGGGCGTTCGGCGCCATGTACCATGCGGGCGTACCGCTAGCCAGCGCCCTGCGTTCTGCCGCGGATGCAAGCGGAAGTGCAGTGTTGTCTACTGGTGTCCGCAGGGCGATGGATGCTGTGGACCGAGGGGAGACGCTATCCGTTGCTTTGGGCAGGACCGGCGCGTTTCACCCGATGTTCTTGGACATGCTACGCACAGGCGAGCAGACCGGGAACCTTGACACAATGGTGACGAAGGCGGCAGACTATCTCGAAAGCGATGCCGAAACGCGGGCGCATCAGTATGCGCACGTTTTCTCTGTGGGTGTCTACCTGCTGGTGGCTCTGCTTGTGGGCTTCGCGGTCGTGAGCTTCTATATGGGCTACGCTTCTGGGTACGGTGGTTAGAGAGAGGCCAAGTTCGCGCCATGCCTACTCATTACGAAGTGCTGGGAGTTGCGCGTACGGCGACGACGGAGGAGATCAAGCGCCGGTTCCGGGATCTCGCCCGGAAATGGCACCCAGATGTAGCCACATCTCCAGACGCCACAGAGCGCTTCAAGGCGATCAACGAGGCGTACCGCGTACTCGGAAATGCCCAATCGCGCGCCCAGTACGATGCCGAGCTTCAGCTCGAGGCCCAGCGCAAAGCAGGTCCAGGACGAACACCGCAGACGGGTAGACCTCGTACCGAAGCTAGCCACGGAACTGGGGGCAGCAAACCTCGCGGCCAATCGTCCGGTCCGCCTCGGCGTCCCGTGGATCCCTCCTCGCCGCAACGTGTCCACCGCATGCTGCACGAGGCGGAGATAGCCATGCAGCGAATGCAGTTGAACGAGGCCGCGGAAATCTGTAGGACTGTGCTGCGTCTCGATCGGCGCAACGCCACCGCACACGAGATTCTTGGGGACATATGCAGCATACGGGGCAATGTAGAAGCCGCATTGGCACACTACACCATTGCGGTCCAGTTGGACCCTCGCAACTCCCGCCTGCGCGCAAAGTTCGAGCGCGCGGCGGCTGAGGACCTCGCCCGGCAGCATGACGGTATGGCGACGGGTCAGGGTTCGTCCCCAATGAAACAGGCGTTGGCGCTGATCTTTGGCCTCGGGATGATCACGGTCGTAGTGGCAACCGTGTCAACGATCTCGGTACCCCCAACGTCAGGCGAGTGGATACCATGGGATTGGACTCCGGCGGTGTTTCTCGGCCTGCCGATGGCAGGCGCCATCGCAGGTGGGGTCTGTTCCTATGCAGGGATTCTCCGTCCCGCAAGGAGCGAGCTCCTCGTGACATCGAGTTCACGGCGCAATAGATCGGTGGTGCCCATGGGGGTGATACTGGTCCTCCTATCCGTGGCTTGTTTCTGGTTAGCTGGGCTGCTGTATGCCGCGGTGGCTGCCACACAGGAGGCTCTTTCACGGTCCATTCTGCTGGCGTTCCTGATCTGCGCCATACTCGTAACCATGTTCGCGGCCGTAGTGCAAAACGCGTTAGCGCCGGTGCTCATGTTTGGTGGCAACATGGTGTTCCCGGCGTTCGTGGGCGCATGGGCCCTGGCCGACCGAGCACATAGGCCGTAGATGAAAACGGCCGGCGCACGACAACGTTTCCTCTGCTGCGGCGCCGGCGCGGTTCGGTAATGCCTGAGGACAGTGTTGCGAGGTACTCTAACTGGCGAACGTTAGCTTTCCGGAGCTTCGATGCGGACGTTAGCCGCCTGGGGGCCTTTGGCGCCGTCCACGATATCGAAGGTCACTGCCTGGCCTTCCGTAAGGGTCTTGAACCCCTCCATCTGTATTGCAGAGAAGTGTACGAAGATGTCCTTGCCTTCAGCGGTCTCAATGAAGCCATACCCCTTGGCATCATTGAACCACTTCACTCGACCTTTAGGCATGCTCGGATGGGCCTCCCCGCCGCTTGCCGCGGCTTTATTTCTACGAAGTTGCGCAAGTATAACACTGTCTGGCAGGCATGTCAATGCATGCATTACTTAGCCTTGCATTCTATTGGGAAGAATAGCATTCCTTCTGGAGAGATTGCTCATGGAACCGGTCGTCATCGCTACCTGGCCGTTCGGCAAAGCAGCGTGCAGCGCCGCCCTCGAGGTGCTTCTTGCTGACGGTCCGGCACTGGATGCAGTGGAGGTGGCAGCCAACGTAACAGAGGAGGACCCGTCGGTTCTATCGGTAGGCTACGGTGGGCTGCCGAATCGGGCTGGTGTGGTAGAGCTGGATGCAGCCATCATGGACGGCGCCAGCCACGGAGCCGGAGCTGTTGGCGCCCTGTCGGGTATTCGGCGTCCGGCGTCGGTAGCGCGCATGGTGATGGAGCGCACGCCGCACTGCATGCTTGCAGGTGGCAATGCGCGCCGCTTCGCACTGGCGAACGGATGGGAGGATGCGGACCTGCTAACCGATGATTCCAGAGAGCGCTATCGCCGGTGGGTCCTGGAGAACCGCCCACCGGATGTGGCTCACTTCGAATCGCACGATCGCGTGCATGATACGATCGGCATCTGTGCGTTGGACGTGGCGGGCAACCTCGCCGCTGCCTGTACCACTTCGGGTCTTGCATGGAAGATCCCCGGACGTGTGGGCGATTCGCCTATCGTGGGTTCTGGCCTGTACGTGGACAACGAGATCGGTGCTGCGGCTGCCACCGGCAACGGCGACGAGATGATGAAGGTGTGCCTATCGTATCGAGTGGTTCTCGAGATGGAGCGTGGGGCGGGTCCCCAGCAGGCATGTGAAAACGCGATACGCTACCTCTTGCGCAAGCGTCCCGGTCATCAGGGTCACGGCGCGGCATGCGTGGCACTGGATCGGACGGGAAACTGGGGTGCCGCTGCCACGCGAGAGGGGTTCGAGCCTGGCAAGCGCCCATGGATCTACGCCGTGGGCCGGGCGGAAGGCGTATGCGTTCGGGAAGGAGCCTACGTCACGCTGTAGACCTGCCGCTTCTCCGCATGGAGCAGCATCAGCCCCGTCGCCCTAGCGAGACTTGTCCTGTGTCTTATCGGACAGGGTGTCGGGACGTTCGGGTTGCGCGGCCGGGTCTTTCGCGCCCTGACGGTACTTCGCTTTCACGTCCTCGGCGGAGATACGGTCGTCACATCCAACCAAGGATAGTGTCATGAGGCAGCACGCGACAATGGCGGCCCAGCGCCGCATCATTGTAGCCCCCACAGCGGCCACGGACGGTACCAGATGGGTCTTGACATGACGGTCCAGGTCATACTCGAAGGAAACGGGTTCGGCACGCTGCTTACGGGATACTCGGCCTGAGGTGGACACTGGCTCAGGAACTGGCCAACGCTGAGGAACTTCACGTGGCCGTCGCAGTAGGCGATGTTGAAGCCATCTTGGTGCGGGACCGCCCTTCGGTCGATCTGTCCTAGAGGTCTGAGTGCTCGCTCCCAGACTTCCCGGGTTGCCAGCGGATAGGCGGTCTGGATGGCAGCGTTGGGGGTGACGTAGGACCAGACGCCCGGGAAGAAATGCTCCATGACCAGCAAGGTCTCCGCCGGGGATTGCACCCCTGCAACGCCGCCACCCGTGAAAGCGTTGCGGTACGAGCCGTATGCTGTTGGGGGGCGGTTGTAGGTGTTGGTGGATCCGGTGATAGAGAGATTCAGAGCGTAGGCGTTGTAGATCTCCCCATTGCGCGCCCAGGACTCGTTGTCAATGTGTCTGCTGGGGCAGAAGAATATCGGGACATTGCGGGTGTATGGCAGGATCCACGCCTCCCACTTGTAGTGGTTCAGTCGCTGGCCGAAGTATGGGCCTAAGCATCCTGAAGAGGCAGAAGGCACGGGGTTGAGCGGACTGGATTGCGGCGCAATGCAGGAATCCTGTCGGGGGTACATTTCGTCGTAGTCCTGTGCGTACATCGGGAGAGCCAGGCCGATCTGCTTCATGTTGGAGATGCAGGACGTCGTACGCGCCCTCTCGCGGCTCTGGGTGAAGACGGGGAAGAGGAGGGCGGCGAGGATCGCAATGATGGCGATGACAACGAGCAGCTCCACCAACGTGAACGCTCTTCGGACAAACACGTCAACCTTCTCCATTCGATGGCGGCATTCGCGTTACGGGTTCTGGCTCGGCCGCGGGATATGGAACAGAGCACGTGCCCCGCGCGGGCATGCCGAGACCGCTACGATCTAAGGTAATCTCGATGATACTGCGGAGCCCGGGTCCGGTCCATTCTGGTGGAGGGTTCTCCAGGAACACTGCGCGATCCTGCCGGGACTAGACATGACACTGAACCTCGACACACATGCCTTCGATTTCCCCGATCTTCATCTGCCGGAAGTTTGGCGGGTGCGGCATCGAATCACACCTCCAGCGCTAAACGACGTCGCAGGCGCGGCAAGAAGGGCGCTCCAGCGGCTTCTGGCCGATCCTCGCCTACGTGCAGGGGCGTCGGTTGCCGTTGGCGTCGGAAGCCGCGGCATCGCGAACATTGCGACGGTTGTGCGGTCCGTGATTTCGGAACTGATCGGTCATGGCTGCCGCCCGTTCATCGTCCCGGCCATGGGTAGCCACGGTGGCGCCACAGCCGAAGGCCAGGCGGGCATCCTCGCCTCCTATGGAATCAGCGAGGAGATCATGGGGGTACCGGTTCGGGCAACCATGGAGGTTGTCCAGCTCGGCGCCTTGGATGATGGTTATCCGATCTTCTTCGATCGCTACGCCTCCGAAGCGGACGCCGTGGTGGTGGTGAATCGGATCAAGCACCATACGGATTTCAAAGGACCCATCGAGAGCGGGCTATGCAAGATGTGCGCGATCGGGCTTGGCAAGCGCCAGGGCGCAGAGCGCATCCATCGGTTTGGAGCAGATGGCCTCCGCCATATCATGCCGGAGATCGGCAGGCGCCTGGTCGAAGCCGGTTCCGTCGTCGGTGGGATCGGGATCATCGAAAATCCATACGGGCAGACAGCCGAAATCCACGCGGTGACAGCGCGCGAGATTGGTAGGGAAGGAGAGAAGCGCCTTCTCGATCGTGCACGTGATCTCGCCCCGCGACTGGCATTCGACGATCTCGATGTCCTCGTGGTGGATGAGATGGGGAAGGACATCAGCGGTACGGGCATGGATACGCACGTTATTGGCAGAGTTCGCATGCCCTCCATCCCGGAGACTGAATGGGACGGTCCTAACGTGCGGATGGTCGTGACGCTCTCGCTTACCGAGAAAACCCACGGCAATGCTGCCGGTCTCCATCTCGCCGACATCGTCACCCGCCATCTTCTCGAGCAGGTGGATTTGTCGGCGACTTGTACGAACCATCGGACGAGTCAAGAAGGCGGAGCATATCGGGGAGGCATACCCATCGTTCTGGAGACGCCGGAAGCTGCTGTGCGAGCGGCCATTGGCATGTGTGGTCGAGGTGACCGGAAAGCGGTACGGCTCGCACGCATTCGCAATACGGAGCAGGTAGACTTGCTCGAAGTGTCCGAACCGCTCTTGGAAGAAGTGGAGCAGCGACAGGACCTCGAGGTTGTCGCTGGTCCACATCCCATGGATCTGTCAGCACCGCTCGTGTGACGACAAGGGACGATCTTGCCAGTTCCACTGCTCTAGCTTCGACTCCGCTGGTCACGGCTTCCCGTGGGCCAATGCTGTATTCCAGAGAGCCTTCAGGTGAGTTCGGACGAGTGAAGCGTCCAGAGTTCGCTGTGCATAGTCCCGGTACATAGGTATCGAAGAGAGAGCGTGCTTGAAGCGGGCAAGGGTATCAGCAAGATCGGCGTCGCTCGTGGCCATCGCCATCTGTAGGTAGTAGCGCTGAGCGAGGACGTATCCCCTGAGCCATTCACGGTCGCCCACGAAGCCATCGGAAGTAACTAGTTTCGTGGCAGATCGCTCGAGCCTTTCGACAGCCGAAACCATGGACTGCGTTGACTGAGCTGTGGAGAGATCTTCCTCGGCTTGCAGAAACTGCCTGAACGTTGAGCGGGCATCACCCTTGGAGTAGGTAGCAGCAAGACGGTCTGCGGTCGTTGTCCAGTCCGGACCGCCTTCGTACAGGGTATCCGCGAATGTGTAGACCAATGGAAAGTTCGTGGCGGAGTACTGCAAGAATAGCATGGCCTCTTCTAAGCCACGGTCGCGAGCCTTGCTCATTTGGTCGGCGAGATACTTCAGCCGAAAGTGAGGAAACGGGTACGCTTGCTCACTGGTCATGCCGAGCACCGAGTACATGAACGCGCAGCGGCGGAATTGGGCCGGGTCCACATTGCCATTGTAGATGTTGGTTTCGTCTCCTTCGCAACTGTCAATGATGGTCAAATTGCGCCGTCCGAAACGCTCCAGGCACCGCCTGAGGAAGTCCCGGACCATATCGCGCACCTCTGTCTCTGTATAGCCGCGCCCAGGATGGCCGATACCTTCGGTCTGGCGTGCGAAAGCCCACGTGGGCCAGAGAGCCGCCTGAAACCGTGCATTGGGGCTGATGGTGCGCGCCAGGTCCACCACGGTCGTGAACTGATCGAAGATGCGTTCGGACTGATGGGCAGCGCATTCCGAGCAAAAACAGCCTCCGGGATCGTAGAACCAGACCATGTATCCGTCCATTGGTCCGAAATACTCCATCTCCGTGCGTGCGACTTCTCGTGCAAGCGCCCGCGCTTCTGGCTGGCTCCAGCAGATGGAGAACGGACCGTAGTAGCCAGTCGCTCGGAACCTTGTTTCGTTCGGGAGCAGTTCGGCCTTTACGTGTGATGGCGTAAGCATGTGATAGGTCTCGAGACCGCGACGTCGGGCGTAGGCGAAGAACTTGCGCATGACCTGGTGGGTCCGCTCGCTCTCGGCGCGGACGGTCGGCACATTGCCGGGGTAGAGGTAGTACTCGGACCATTGCCAGAAACAGACCCGCGAATAACGCGCTTCCACCAGGCGGTCAACGTATTCTTCCAGCTGTTCATCGCTGAAGTATTCCAAGGAGAGTCCGGGATTCTTGAGACTGCTGTTCATGATGTAGAGGGTACGGTTCGGCACGTGCGGTGAGGCCACCAGAGGACCAGCAGGAAGCGCAAACCCCCATACCCCCTTGCGCACGTCCAGGCGACGGAGGAGCTCACCGAGGGCATAACTGGTGCCCAAGTGCCCGCGGGCTGTACGCTCCAGACCCTGTCCAAGCGCAAGCACGATCGGCCGCCGAGATCCGCGACCCGACAGGACGTCGAGAACATACGACTGCCGGCCGACATCCTCTCCATCGCGTTCCTTGGGACTCGGATACGCATGCGCCGCCAGCAGGCGCCCTAGCGTGGCCCGGTTGCCCACGAGGATTGCTGGCCCCGTGGGCATCGCGTCATCCCATACGACTGGCAGCGTAAGGCCGCTAGTGCGGCGGATCTCCCTGACGAAACGGGCTGCAGCAAGACACTCCGGATCGGTGGGCACAGCCGGACCAACAACTGTCATGCCGCGCAACGGGACAAAGCGTTCCTTCATAGTCGATGCTCCATCGGACGGCTGGGAGGACGAAAGGGATGCGGCCGCCACGACGCAGGCTAGCATCGCGGCGTACCTACGTCGGTCGGCTGGACTAGCGATGCCCATGGTTGGAGTTGTAGCTGCAGCCTCACGCATCCGAGGTCCGACGCAGAGCGTGCAGCAGGCGTGGTGTGAAGCTTTCACCCTCTCTGAGCTTGTAGGCAACATACTCGAATGGCGACTGGCGAAGACCTGGCGGCATGGGACCGAACGGGTTGTAGAGAGTATCCAGAACGGCATTGATTTCCGGTGAACCGATCCTCCGAAGTGTCTCGTCCAGACTCGGCCACCACCAAACGTTCTCGTAGCCGTGGCGCGCTTGCCAAGCCGAGGCCGCTTCCGCAAAGGCGCGTATGGTGCCTCTCGGCGGAGTACCTGCGGCGTGCATCATTTCCACCCAGGGTGCGCGCATGCGAAGCTGCATGCACAAATCGCTAACGAACCGCTCCGGATTGCCGAACAGTAGACCGCCGAGAGGGCCGGGGTTGTGGCAGCGCTGTGCTGCGCGTTCGAGCGCTCGCGTCGCCTCGAGCATCGTCCTGCTATCCTCAGATGCGAGTGCTTTCCAGCCCTCGACGATGGTGGTACCAAGGCCAGGCACGAGGTCGTCCGCGAACTGAACGTAGTCCGCTTCTGTGACGGGTCTGTGCTGGGCACCCCGAGCGAAGGCAAAGGTATTGGGCAACTGAACGCAATGGGTCTGGGCATTGCCCATAACGCCGCGCGGCCCCGGCGCAGCTCCCCCGTCGTAGGCTGCAGAGCCACCGAAGTTCGTGAGAGGGAACGACGGCTCGCCTTCGATGCGGCCATAGTTGAAACTGATGACACGGTCAGCGATACCCAAGTGCTCGGCAAGCGGCAGGCCGTTCGCCAGACCCCACGGTTCCGGATTGGCGGCCAGCAGGCGGCGAAGACAGTCGAGATTCTCCTCGTCCGTGGAGAACGAGAGGACGCCAGTCTCGTAGAAGCGGTTGTAACCGAGCCACCCTGCGTGCATCCAGTAGATCAGCTCGATACCGCTCCTGAGGTCGTCCAGAAGCTCGCGGTGCGCAATGAGCAGGTCCACGAACTCCTGGTTCGTCGAGCCAGGATAGCCTCCTGGGTCGCTGTCTATGATGCTCACGCCGTCGGCTGCCCGAAGATACCCGAGCAGTCTGCGACGCCGCCGCAAGAGGTCTGCCACTGCTGCGGGATCGGCTGGATTCGCCCGTCTATCGCAGGAGAAGAAGTGCCTGCGCTCGTACGTGGAGCAGGCGGCAGCTTCATCGTCGGGCACCACGTTGGGACAGAGGGCAAGCCACACGCGCATGCGAAACTCATCGTGGAGCATGTCAATGACGCGGGCGGTTTTCTCGAGATGTGCCACATCGCTGGGCGTGGCAGGGTCCGGTATGGTCTCGAGAACTGGCCAAATGAGAATCGCGTTGTAGCCAAGCTTCCAGAGCCCGTCGGCGTAGCCGTGCCAGTCTTCGAGTGTCCAGGTGCGAGCACAGTAGGGATGATTGTACGGCCAATGCTGGTGCACGTACATGCCGACGATCTTGTTCTCGTTTCCGTCAGGGTGCATCATGTTCTAGTCCTCCGGGTACTGGATGCGTCTTCCGATTCATGAAGGGAGCACGCGCATGTCGGAGGATAGGTGTATGTGGCCGCCTGCCTCCCGTCGCAGGCTCATGTCCACGTTCCTACGTCGAGCGCGTGCGGACGTGCGGGTAGCGGACTGCGCCACAAACCAACTGCGCGCCGCCCAAATCCATGGTTCCAGTAGAGTAGCAAGTGATCTTTCCACGGGACGAGGCACCACGACTCGTAGAGTGGCGCGTGCCAGAACACGCGCGGACGGCACTCCAAGCGTGTTACGTGGATCCGGTACGGGTGCTCGCTGCGGCGGAGCAGCTTTGGCGGGTTTTCCCGCTCGAACAGTGCTTGTGCTGGGTAGTGAGCGTATTGCATCAGGCCCGGATCACCGAGCCTTGTCGGGTCGTCATTGATGCCATTGTAGAGCAACAGGATGCCGTCTTCACGCAGGATGGCTGCTGTTGTATCTGTGTAGAAGCTGTCGAACCGATGTGGACGTGGCGCCATGGGGTGCACAAGACCTCCTCGTCTATCCCGTAGCACCTCCCAGTCCTTCAGATTATCCGAGGTTGCCACGCAGAGGCACGGTCGGCCGATGGTGGAGAGGCAGTTGAGGTACATCCAGTAACGACCGTGGATGCGCGCCGCTACGAAGCGTCCCTGAACGAGACGGGTGACGATGGCGGGATGGGGGAAGCGCCACGGCTTCTTCTCCGGTACGACCTCCCAGTCGGTGGGGGCAGTCTTGGCAAACGCGCGACCATGGATGACCCACTCTCGCGCATCGGCGGATGAGGCCACGAAGAGCTCCTGCTGCTGCGCCACCGTGTGCTGGAAAACGTTGAACAACGCGTAGTAGCGTCCGTCCTCACCAGCCACGATTCGAGGATCGCCGAACGATACACTCACCGTTGGGTCGACACAGATGGACGCTAGGAAAGCATGCTCCGGCCGACCGTAGAGTACAGGCTTGTCGGACCGCTGGAACGTCAGACCATCCTCGCTCCACGCGTAACCCAGTCGCCACTGTTCGTCCTCACCATATGCCCGGTACAGGCCAACGATCCGATCCTCGTGAATGGTGAAGGCTGGACAATAGACGTCCTGTTCCCAGCGAAGCTCCCGCTCGATGAGAGGATCCACGATTGTCTTGGTGGATTCGCCGGGCATTACCGAGAGCACTTCATCCGAGACATCTTCGAAGCGCAACTCCCAATCCGGTGCGCGAGGCTGGGGGCGAGTATTCATGGCGTCATGCTTCTCAGTATGGCGAGGCGCCTCTGGCGCCAGCCAGGCTCAGCCCCACCCCCCAGACGAAGTGGGCAACGGCGTCACCCAACGCAAGGCCGAGGAAGAACGAGACGGAGCTACGGTAGGCGCGCAGACCTCCGTAGCGTACGATGAGCCACTTGACAAGCCATGTCACGAAGACGATGTTCCACATACCCCACTCGAGAGCGAAGCTGACCGTGAATAGGTAACCGATGGGGTGAAGAGGAAAGCCGATCCACAAGGTTCGCGCGTAGCTGAGCAGCAAGACAATGGCCGCAGACACAGCTCCGCGGAGAATTGGAGCGGCCTCGAAGGATTTCGGGCTGGCTGTCCACTCGGCATACCGCGACCACGCATAGCCCGCGAGCCATGTCGAGTCTTGGGACACTCGTGCGGATGCAGCGCCGCGGTCGTAGAAGATCTGCAGGAGCGTCACCATGCCGATCACGACGGCAACCAGGGTAGTTCCCAGGACAACCCAGAACATGGCTCGTCTACTCTGACGTAGCCGGTCGGCAAAGACGAAAGCCTCCATGTGATGGCCCATGGGGATGGTTTCGTACGTCCTGTCGAACCAGTAGAACGTGGTCAGGCTCGCCATCTCGGGTCGCGTCAGGTTGGCCGTACCGAACAGGGCAGTTGTCCACGACGTGAAACTGAAGAACGCCATGCAGAACACTGGCATGGCGACCTGAGCGTACATCCGCGTAAGCACGACTATCGCTAGGAAGAACAGGGCGAATGCCAGCAGAGAGACGGACAGGCGCATGCCTGCCAGGACGCCAAGCCATACGAGCGCGCCGTAGCCTGCCGCCGTACCGATCAACGCCAGGCGGTACGGCATCGCCTCTTCTGCGTCCCCTGGTACGGGCTGTCGGCGAAGCATGGCGCGAACTAACGCAGACACGAATCGCCGGGCGTTCCACACGATCGCCAAGAACATGCCGAGCCACGCCCCCTCGGCGGCGTTGCCGACGTACGGGAACTGAGACAGATCCCACGCACTACCGGGAGAACGCCAACCCACCGCGGTGGCTATCACGAGAACAAGGCGAAAAGCCACGAAGAAGAACCAGCAGCTGAACAGGACGTCCAGCGGGATGAGGTAGCAAAGGCCGAGAGCATACGGCCACCAGACCGTCAACAAAGGGTTGACGCTGCTCCAGGGCGCCGAGGTGAGATACGGTGTGCCGATGTCCTGTTCTGCCAGTTTGATGGTAGGAAACCCAGGGAAGAGCGACCCCAAGTAGTTCTCCGAGAGTAACAACACAGTCGGCACGAATCCCAGCAACAGCAACCGATTGGAGAAGAGCCGTTTGGCGTCGTTGTCTCTGGCCATCATGATGGGTAGCTCGATGACGGGGAACGGGACCTTCTCCTGGTCCACCCAGGGTCTCCTGACCAAGGACGCAAGGCAGAGCATGGTCCACAGGAGCAAGAAGAAAAACGCGGCCCAGAAGCCGAGCGGCACCAGCCACGCCCTTAGGATCTCGGGCCGAAAAAAAGCCCAGAAACTCCGCGTCCCGACGAAGAACCACTCGACGACTCGGGGTTCACGTGGCCTAAGGAAGGATGCTAGGTTAGAGGCAGCGGTGGGACCGCCGCTCTGGATCGGCATGTACGAGGGCCACAGGATCGTCGGAAACAGATAGTGGAGCAGCTTGACCGATGTTACGACCGCTCCTATCGTCATCATGGTGAACACGACCATGAACTCCGGCGGTGTCAAGACCCACTTCGGCTTCCAGCGCCGCAGAGCTGAATTCAGCAGCATGAGCGCGAACATCGTGCCAATGACGGTCTGGACAAGAGTGAAGATGCTCGGAGTACCAATGTGGGACAGCGCGAGCTCTTCGTAAATCAACCAGACGGTATGGACTAGCATCAGAACGAGTCCCAGCACCAGCGCTCGGACTGTGATGCCGCCAGCGCTCGTGAGGCCAGGTGTTCGCGGTTTGCACGGTGGGGAAGGGGACACCATGGCACGCGTGGCTACCGTGCAGGTCGGCTCTGAGGAACGTAGTGCGGGTTAGGTCCACCAACATTGCCAGCGGCAATGGCCTGCAATCTTCGCTTCAGCCGCTGAAGATAGGTCGCTGGCGGTTCCGGCAGAAGGTCGGGCGCGTTCGGGCGTGGACGCACGGAATCGAGCAACGTCAGTGCCTGTTCCGCACTGTTCAGGTCGCCGCAGTCCAGGTCAGGAAGCCGGTACGCAGGTGGCAGGCTGTTGTGCCAGCTCGAGTGGTTCTCGATGAAGCGGAGAACCCGACTGAGTGCCCTTCTTGTGGAGGACGTAGCGACGAAGCGAGCGTAGCGATCCAGCACGTCGGCAGGCGTCAGCCTGGGATTGTGGCACATCTGCGCAAAGGCGTAGATGTTCAGTTGCTCCGCCTCGACATAAGCGGCGTTCGCCACCATGCCATCCAGGCCCAGGTCTCTGCCGCGCTGGATGATGTCGTGGATGTAACGCGTCTCGGATTGGCTCTGTCCGCCCGTGGCGACGTTGTTCGGAGTGACGAAGCCGTCGTCGCATTCGTCTACGAGGAAGTACGGCCAACCCAAGACGGGTGCCACGCCGCGCTTGCGCAGATGCGCAAGATCCGACGCCGTAGGATAGAGCGGAGGGGTCTCGCGCAAGTCCGAAAAGCACGTGAGGGCAAGAGACCGGTAATAGCTATCCAAGGAGAAGCTCACGCCACAGCCTGGCCCCAGCAGACCTGGCTCCTCGGCAACGATCCTCGAGAGCTGCGGTTGCTTGCGCCAGAATTCTGCGGAGAAGGCGGACGGGTAACCGGCCCACTCCGCTACTGCCCAGAGGTTGATGGCGAAACCCGCGTGAGGCGCTTCTTGCCGAACGATCTCGTGAACACGTTGGGCAAAGCTGATACAATCACGGATGGTGCTCCTACCCTGGCGATCGCCACCTGGGTCCCCAGCAAAGAACACGAATCCATCCGCCTGAGGAAGGCTGCGCACTGCACGGCGGATATATGAGAGCCGCTCCTCCAGCGCGTCCTTCTCCAGTGCGCTGAAGGTCCCCGGATCTCCTTTGGTCTCGGGCCCCTTCCACTGCCGCATGCCTGCCAACAGAAGAATCCAGACGGCAAAGCCGCGCTTCTTGGCGCTGGCGATCCTAGAGGCGAGATCCGCATAGTACGAGAAGTGCTGATCGGGGCGTATGGACCAGCCCAGCTCGCAGAACTCTAGGTAGTTGTAGCCGCACGCACGGTAGAAGTCCAGATAGTGCCCATGGGTTGAGTCAGGTGGCGTCACGTAGAGACCTGTGATCTCGAGGCGGTGGAGCTGTTTCGATTGCTGAGCGGCGTTGCTCGTGTCCTGAATCCCGTGCATGGTGCCTGGCATCGTCAGCCTCTCTCGATCTCGGCTTGCTATGCTGGTCACCGCAACAGCAAGCGCTGCGAGCGCGATAGCTTGGAAGGTGGATGGTAACGATGGGGTGCAGTGTCTCATCGCAACCCATCCAGGATCTCCCTGACTCTGCAAACGCGTTCGAAGTGCGCATCCGGCGGCACCTGGTCAGCTACACGGAGCACGAATCGCGAGTCTAGGGGAAAAGTGCTCAGCACGTGGCGTACGAACTCATCGAACATGGTATGGGAAGTGATGGGCGAGAACAGCGCTCCGGGCAGACCTCCCCAAATGAGCACGCAGCCAGCCGTGGCATCGCGGATCTCTTCCAGCGTCATGTCACCGACCGGCGCTGGCGTCACAGATTCGATGAAGTCGAACCCGGCCTCCATCAGGATGGGTAAGGAACCACGCAGGGTGCCGTCGTTATGGATGCCAGCGAGTTTGCCAGCATCATGGAGTTGCCCCAGACGTCTGCGCCAGTATGGCAACGCATAAGTCCGAAGCATCCACCGGCTGGTGATCTCGCCCGAGAGATTCTCGGGGAATACCACGAGCCGCCCCGGGCCGTGACAGATCAGATCGAAGATGGGATCGTCGCTCTCCTGGAGTACGCCTATAGTTCTTTCCAGGTCTGGCCGAGCGTCAGCCCAGAGAGCAATAGTCGTCTCCACCCCGGCCCATCGAGTCATCAGGGTCTGGAGCGCCGACGTGCACACGGGGGTCAGGACGGCAGCCATTCCCGCGTCTCCCCACCGACAATCGCAGTCCTGGAACGCAGCGTAGGCCGGCTCCATGCGACGATGGGTGAACGCGTACTCCATGACCCGCAGGTCCTGGGGACACTTGACGAAGTGCTCCACGTAGGCGGAGGTGCCCGACTCGGGCAAGTCTTCCAGAACACTGCGCACCTGGCCCACCGGTGTTCGAAGAACGGTGACGGTCTGCGTGCCCTCGCGGGACACCACCATCTCGACCGTGTCATCGTAGGTCTCCGTCCACAGCATCGGCGCGAAAAGATAGATACCGACGCCTGCGTCTCGATGCATGCGGAGATAGCCTTCGTCGCCGCTGTATGCTTCAGGTAACGTACCACGAGCCGAATGGGCTGCATACCACCAGCTCAGGTCACCGTACCACGGTGTGCAGTCCGGTATCCGGCCCGACAAGACGGCTTGCAGGCGTTGGCGTTCGGTCATGGCACGGGGGAGTCGTTGCGCTGCGGGCGGTGGCTCCAGTATTCCTCGGCAAATCGCGCGAGCTTGCGTACGCAGGCTTCCATGAGAATGCGACCGGTCTCGGCGGATGCAGGCGTCGGATCACCAAGGAGGCCCGTCTTGCTCGGATGGTAGTACCACGTGGACCAGAAGACCTTGGTGGAACCTATGAAGTTGTCACCTGCAACAAACTCGGAGTGGTAGGTCACGTGGTCAACGTCTGTGTACCGCGAGACGTCCACGGGATAGCCATAGTAAAGCATGACGGAGGTCTCGTCTTCCCCACCATGGATGCTGCCTCCTGAGGCTCCTCTCCTAACCGCGTTGTACTCGTCGGCTCCGAGGTAGAGGAAGTTGGAGACTGCAGGGTAGACGCCGTGGTCATCAGCAATCTCTCTGGCCACCACTCTCAGGAGCTCGGTGTGATGACCGTGGCCGTTCAGGATCAGGATCTTGTCGAAGCCCATCTGGCAGAGGGATCCGAGTATCTCCCGCATCATGTTCATGACCGTCCGGGTGCTCATCCGGATGGTTCCAGGCCAGCGCTGCATTTCCACGGCGGAGTAGCCCGTCCAGATGGCCGGTAGCGATAGGAACGGAATACTCGCATGGGACTTCAGGTACGCACACAGATCGTCCATGAACCGCTGGGTGATGAACCAATCCGTGCCTGTCGGCAGATGCGCGCCATGCTCTTCGACAGTGCCGATACCCAGAATCAGGAGCGCCTTCTGTTGGATGAAGGACTTGAGCTGCTCGGACGTGAGGTACTCGAACCTATGCTCCATGACACACTCCCTGATGCTAGGTGGTTTCTTCGCCTAAGAGCGATACCACCCGCGCAATGCCCATTAGCCCCGGATGTTCCATGGGTGCCGGAATCATCTCGACTCCATGTTGCTGGGTCAAATGCCGGAGCCACGACGGGCTGCGCGACAACCCGCCGCCGGCGATCAACCGTCGGGGGCGCTGAGGACAGATGCCATTTAGCAGCTGACCAAATCGTCTGGAATAGTAGTCCAGCACAGCCCGCAGGATTTCCGGTGCTTCCATGCCCACCTGCAAGTGCCGGAGGTCCAGTATGCCGCCGCCGTGTAGGCGCACGGACGCTGAGAGCCCGGTTCGGATGCGCTTCTCTAGGGCACGCTCCAAAGCTAACCCGATGTCGCCACGACGGTCGAGGAGCCTTACAAGCCATTCGACGACGTTCCCGCACTCGGACACGACACCGAGCAAGTACCACTTGTTGGGTAGCGGACTCACGCCGGCAATCTGATCCAGACGCGTCGGTACAGGCGGTTCGTCCTTGACAACGTACACCACCATGGCCGTGCCCATGTTGGCAAAGACATCGCCCGGATGTAGCGCACCGGCACCGATAGCGGCACATGACTGGTCATTCCCGCAAGAGTAGACAGGAATACCGTGCGCCAACCCGAGGGTCTTGGCTGCGGCTTGGGTCAGGCCGAGGCCGGCTGGAATACCTGCGCCCTGGACCGGTGCAAGACACTGCGATCCAATACCAGCCCAAGCCAGCGCCCGCTCGTTCCATGTTCCTCGACGGATGTCCCAGAAACCGCCCATTCCCTGAAGACACGCATCGCCGAACGCGTGGCCTGTCAGGCAGTAAGCGATCCATTCGTTCAGCAGCAGGAAGCGATGGCAGCGGCCACAGTTTCGGAGATAGCGCGCCACTTTGGGCAGGAACTGGAGCGGGCTTGGGCGTAGGAAGCCGCACGTCTCGGCGAAATCCGGGAGAGACGCCGCAGCGCTGTCGGCCTCTTGGACGGCGGAAGTATCAGTCCACACGACGGCGTGGGAGGTGGGGCGGTTCCGAGCATCCACGGGTACGAACGTCTGTGCCTGGGAGGAAATCCCGATGGCCGTTACGCTGTATCCCAGCTCCTGAGCAGTCCGCGCAGCAGCTCTGAGGGCCCGGAATGCCAGGCGCTTGTAGAGGTCGGCCCCGCAGACTACCGTTCCATCTGGGCCGTACTCCACGGCATACGGTACGACACTCACGGGACCGCAGAGGCCGCTCGTGCTCGCCGGTGCTGCCTTGAATGCAGTTGTCCCGAGATCCAACGCAAGAACGCACGTGCCAGGCATTTCCTAGATCACGCCGTCGTTGCCGATGCGCTTGTCGGAGAACACATTGTCACCTGAAACCGACGGCAAGGACACCTCGAGAACTAGGGCCGGGCCTTCGACAGCCATGAATGAATGCGGAGTGCCTGGCCTGACCCGGAACACATCTCCCTGACGGAGAATGCCGGCGGTACCGCCAGCGTCCATCTGTAGCGAGCCGCGGACGACGAAGAACGTCTCGTCTTTCATGCGGTGATAGTGCTCTGGGCACCGCTGGCCTTCGAACAGAAACAGGAACTTGCCACAGTACCTATTCTCAGTGTCGTTCACGATCCACCACTCCGTCTCACCGATCCGGCGAAACTCACCGAGGCCGAAGTGGAGGGGAAGTGGCTCTACGGCAGGCATTGTCAGCCCCCACTCGGCGATGATGATCTCGGCCTCGCGGATGGCGGCTTCACGTTCCGCGCCCTGTAGCTCGAAGCTGGCTGTCCAGTCGGCTCCGGTCGTCGTCATGCGTATCCCAGTTCTCGTTCCGTCTCGAAGATAGCCTCGTCCACGATGTCCATACCCTTGGCTGCGATCTCCTCGTCCATGATGATGGGTGGCGAAAGGCGCAGAATGTGGCCGGCGGGTATCCAAGCAAGGCCCTTCTGGAATGCCTTTCGGTAGACCACCTTCCCTGCCTCGTCAAAGGGTTCCTTGGTTGTGCGGTCCTTGACTAGCTCGATCCCCAGCAGACACCCTTTCGCTCGTACGTCGCCGATGATGGGATGGGCCTCCTTCATGCGCTCCATTCGCCCTAGGAAGAAGCTCTCGAGACGCTGCGCGTTCTCGAGCAGCCCTTCCTCTTCGATCACCCGGATGGATGCTAGTGCGGCGGCGCACGCCATGGGATTGCCGCCGTAGCTAGTGGAGGCGGAGATCTTGTCGAAAGAGGGCTTGATGTCCTCCTGGGCAACCATGGCGGTCACAGGAAAACCGTTGCCGAAGCCCTTGCCCAGCGTCGTTATGTCCGCCACAGTGTTCCAGTGTTCCATGGCTAGCCACTTGCCAGTTCTGCCCATACAGGTGAGTACTTCATCTGCGATGAGGAGCATTCCCCGTCGGTCGCACAGGGCCCGAAGCTTGGGCAAGAAGTCATCGGGCGGCATGACGGAGCCGGCCCACCCCTGGATGGGCTCCACAACGAAGGCGGCGAGTTGACCTGTCGTCACGTTGTCTATGAAGTCCTCGTAGAAGGCGATGTACGCGTCTGTATCTATTGTGCCGTCACCGTTGCGGAAGATGGGACGATAGGGATTCGGTCGCGGCACGAGATGAAAACCCTGGGCTCGTGCCGAACCGTTCGTGGGATTCATCTTAGCGAGGCTGACCGCGTGGCCGGTCTTGCCGTGGAAGTCCATGTAGCAGCTCAGGAACTCGTGTTTTCCCGTGTACGCCCGAGCCGCTCGCAGTGCCGCCTCGACAGCAGTGGTACCGGAGTCGTAGAGCTGGACACCGTTCAGCCCTGGCGGCATGATCGCGACCAGCTTCTCCAGGAGTTCGGTCTTGAGGGGAGTGGTGAAGTCATGGCAGTTCATGAGCGTATGCGCCGCCTTCGCCACGGCTTCAGAGACCTTGGGATGGCAATGGCCGAGCGTCGTCACATAGATGCCCGACGAGAAGTCGAGGTAAGTGTTGCCGTCTACATCCTTGAGAACCACGCCGTAACCTTCGGCGAAGCACACCGGATGGAGCTTGACCTGCGAGGATAGACCACGGATGATATCCGCGGCACGGGCGTGCATAGCCCGCGACTTGGGACCTGGGCTTTCGGTGACCATATTCGGCACTTTGCTCAAGTCCACTCCAATTCGCCACCACGGGATCGTCTGAGTTGTCAATGCGCTCCTCCCTGTGTCAGACACTGCCGGTGTCACCTGAGGACCGCCGGCGTGTCAGCATGTCCTCCTTCATCATCGGCCAGCGCGCCGTGGACCGCGGCCCTAGCGCTGTCCGCTTCGACCGACAGACCGTAGCCGCAGTCCTGGTCCCTCTAGCGTCCTATCGGCGCACCGCCTGCTGGAGCTGGCGCCATTGGGCCCGCGGGACGTCCGCCTGGCTGAGGCGCCACGCCTGGGCCTGGGCGACTCACTCCGAACGCTGCTCGCAATCGTCGTTCTGTCTGTTCGGCTTGGGCCCCGGGACCGGTTCTGCTCCACAACATAACTCCAACGATGAGCAAGACCACCACCAGTATGCCAATGGCCACTGGCAAAGGAATCTCCTTATTCCGCAATTCCGTCATCATCTCCCTTCCCGGTCCAGATACGCGCGAGGACGGAGGGCATTCGGGTTCACTCCTGTTTGCTGGTACGGCTCGCGGACGACCCATCCGCCCTCGCTTCTAGATGGTGTCAGCCTACTGAAGGTCGTGAAACTCAGGTGGATTTGGCCAGCCGTACTTCGGCCAGATGTAGTCGTAGCACGGATAGGGATCGGTTGTTGGATACCGCCACAGAACTCTGTCCACCGGATAGGTCTTCACGTGACCGTCGAAGAACGCGAAGTTCATCTTCGTATCGGGCTGCCAGCACGCATACCAGTCCCATGGATTGGGCACGAATCGATTGTCGTGCCACGGGTTCATTTCGCTGAACATCTTGAACTGGGATGGGTAGTTCGTGCTGGTTTCGTGCCACGGGTACGGGAAGGCCGCTCCCCACCAGGTGTGGGCTGCTCCAGCGTTCGAGGCCATGAACTGGTACAGGTAGCTCGAGCTCCGGTAGCCGATCTGCGGCGTACCCCGCGCGTTGCTGTCGCTGGCACACCGCCAGAGTTCTCGGTTCTTCATGTAGGGGTACAACTGAGTGCCCAGGCCGTACTTCAGGACGTAGTCGAGCCAACCGGCATCCGGCGGCGCCACCACACCCTTGTACATGTCTGAGTAGATGTCCCCTGTACTGAAGGCAAGATTGACATCGAGGCACGGGAAGTACCCGTCGTAGTCCTGGGCATACATGAGCGTAGCGAGAGCAATCTGCTTCATGTTGGAAATGCAGCTGGCCGTTCGCGCCTGCTCGCGCGCTCGTGCGAAAACCGGGAAGAGGATCGCCGCCAGTATGGCGATGATCGCAATGACGACGAGCAATTCGATGAGTGTAAACCCCTGTTGACGCCTTGCCATAGCACACTCCTTTCTGTGTCGCATGGTAAGTGTTGGTGGGCAGAATCACTCTCCAGGTGCTGTTGGAGGCTCGGCGAGGACCACTTCGACGCCGGCCTCGTGAAAGGCACGCACGACTTCTTTCGGGGCCTTCCAATCGGTCACAACTACGTCCAGTAGGGTAAGTGGACCGACACGGGCATAAGAGCATCGACCCAACTTCGAGGAATCGCACAGCGCCACAACACGAGTGGCGCGCTCCATGAACTTCCGCTGGCGTCTGGCTTCGACAGCATCTCGTTCAGTAATGCCAGAAGTAACGTCCAAAGCCGCCGCTCCGACGAATGCAATGTCCCAGAAGAGGGTCTCTAGGGCCTCGGTGGCGAGGCTGCAGTCGGTTGCCAGGAGTTCCGGGCGGACCTTGCCGCCTAGGAGCTCCACGGTGGCGCCAGTTTCGGTGATCAGGCGGACGGCTATCTGCACCGAGTTGGTGACCACGTGCACCTGCGTCTCACGGGGGATTTCCAGAGCGAACGCCTGAACCGTGGTGCCATCTGCAAGGAACACAGAGCCATGTTCCGGCAAGAGCTCGAGAGCCGCGCGGGCAATCCAGCTCTTCTCCTCGGCATGTTCATGACGAACCTGCACATACGGGAGTCGCGTCAGAGGCTTCTCGCAGGCGACGGCACCACCATGGGAGCGAATGAGCTTGCCTTCCTGGGCGAGTACGTCCAGATCCCGACGGATTGTGTTGGCGCCGACACCCAGAGCCTCAGCCAACTGCCCGACGTTTGCAGCACCATGTCGGTCCACCCACGCGGCGATGCGCCGACGACGTTCGGGGCCGAGGAGATGCCTGCGCAGACCCTCGCCGGGGCGGATGCGTTCTGATGGCCTCATGTGAGCGTCCTCATGGGCAACATCATCGTATATCACCACAATCTATCATATTATACCGTAATCTGCCAGAGCATGCAAGATATTCCAGCAACTTTGGGTGCATTGGTGGTGTATTCCGATGCAGCTGCGGCGCCGGACATGGACTCGGGAGATGCTCGAGCACCAGATGGAGGGGACGAGGAAACCCCAGGGGCGTGCAGGCGCGTGATGCCAACGCGGCGGATGCTGCGTCCATGCCATGCGAGAAAGCTAGGAACGTTCGCGCCAGTCACACGGCGCCCGGCAGTGCGAGGCCGGTCAGCGCTTAGTTTCGGGCCAGCCGAGTCGCCCGGTTCTCTGGTGCCGACCGGCGCATCACGCCTTCGCTGCGGAGAGTGCTGCAGCCGATGGACGCAAGGATGCTGGCGTGCCGTACGGTTACGACTCGTTTCGACCTGTTCCGTGTCCTGCCCGGACGACGGGCGGGTTCGACACGCCGTCTCCTGACTCTACAGCCTTATTTCGGCCCCCATGGCCGCACTTCGATAGAGACCGTCCAGGATGGTAATCACATCCAACGACTGTTCTGCCGGCACTGGTGACGGTGCGCCGGTAGCAACGGCTTCGGCGAAGGCCATACATTCCAGCGCATGGGGCTCGCCGCCGGGTTTGTTCTGGAGCTGGATGTCGAAGTGCTGTTTTGTCGTGTTGTCCGTCTTCAGGATCAGGTTCTGTGGCCAGTGTGCGCCGCCGCGGTCGCCATAGAGCCACATCTGCATGTCCTCGCCATGCGTCTTAGGGTGATTCAGCAGCCAGGCTACTTCGAGTACAAGCGTGGCGCCGTTGTCGAAGCGAACGAACGCTGCAGCGAACTCCTCGACGTCCCAGTTCTCCGGAATCGGTCCTCCCCAGTTGCTGAAGGCTCCGGGCAGACGGCGTAACCGATCTTGCGTGACGCCGGAGACGGCTACTGGCTTAGGATGTTCCATCATCCAGAGCGTGAGGTCGAGGATATGCACACCTATGTCTATGCACGGTCCGCCCCCGCTGTGTTTCTTCTCGACGAATGTGGGACGAGTGGGTGCACCTGAGCGGCGAAGCATCCACGAGCGTGCGTGGTACACATCACCGAGCGCGCCGTTCTCGATCTCAGCCTTCAGCGCCCTGGCGGCTCCGTCGAACCGGAAATGCTGGGCCGTCATGAGCAGCTTGCCGCTTCGGTCCCGAGCTTCGATCATTCTCCGGATCTCATCGGGTGTGGGGGCGAGAGGCTTCTCGCAGAGGACATGCTTGCCGGCATCCAGCGCGGCAATCGTCAGAGGCGCATGATACATGTTGGGCGTGCAGATGTCCACGATGTCAATATCGGGATTCGCAATGAGATCCCGTGGGTCTTCATAGAGCAGGGAGACGCCCTGGGCCTCGCCCTGCCGGCGTAGGACCTCCCCATCCACGTCAGCGAGAGCAATGACCTCGCTGTAGGGACTCTCCTTCCAGCCTGGAAAGTGGGTGTTGGCAATGCCTCGCACTCCGATGACGCCAACCTTGAGTTTCTGTGCCATGTTCCCTTCCTAGTAGTGCGCTTTACTGCACTAGAATTGATGCTCGGCTCCGACCGTCCGATGAGGAGCGCTAGATGACCTCCAATGCGTTCCGATCGGGCAGCTCTGGAAACGGCGCATGCGGCTCCGCCTGATACCAGTAAGCTACGGAAGCGATGTCGTCTTGGAGCGGCAAGTAGCGGCCACCTGAACGCCATCCAAGCGCCTGAATTGTCACTCGGATGTCACTCTGGAAGCGAATGGGGTCCATGATGTGCCAGCGATACATGCCGTGGCGCTGCTGGCTCCGGTACATACCTTCCGCGCCAGCGGAGATGACCTGGGGCATGCCGAGAAAAGGAGTCGAGTAGATGCAGTACTGTCCCGCTGGCTGTTCCCAATCCCACGCACCACCGAAGTAGTCCTCCGTGCCCGTACCGCAGATCGTCGGAAAGTCGGTATCGCCATCGAGGTAGAACTTGACCTCGCCCTCGCCCCACCAGCCGCAGTTGTTGGTCTGCCAGGCGATGTAGGTGCCGACGTAATGGCCCTGTCCTCGGACGCCGTCGAGGATCGTGTGGACTGTGGCGTAGGGAAGCGGGTTGTCTCGTCGCCATTGGGCGTGGAGGTACGCCGCATCGTCTGCAACATCCGTCAGGGCGTACGTGATCTGATAGAAGAAACCGTGGCACGGTTCGTCCCAGAGGTTTTCGACGGTGATACGCGCTTTCTTCCTGAAAGGCATCTCCCAGTAGCTGTTGAATCCGCCTGCTGGATTCACCGCGATGGGCAGCGAATTGACGTTCGCTCGCTGACACCAGCCCATACAGAAGAAGTCGCCGAGGGGAGTCTCGATGGAAGGCGTCTCCTCGTCGTCCCAGTAACACCGCACCACGAGTCGCCGCCACCAGTCAGGATGCACCGTGATCCAGATGTGCTGAATGGCCCCCGGACCTTCGATATCCGCCAATGACACCGACTTCAGGGGCTCGAGTGTGATGCACGGGCGGACCTTCCATCCTTGACCTAGCTCTCTGGCTGCGCCAACCAGTCTGCCGTGGGCATCGGTAGGCGGCATGGCCATGCCACCCTTGCCCTTGCTTCCGTCAGGGTTCTCTGCGGAGATGGAGCGGGTTACAGCGTTCGACAGGCGGCTGATATTGTGCAGCCCTAGCCCCAGGCCATTGAAAGCGTCTGGCATGTTGCTTACTCCTCCGAATCTAATCGTAAATGAACGTCAATCCGGCGAACCACACTTCGCCGCTGGTAGCTCGGCCCCCTGCGCTATCGAGAAGAAACAGGGTGTCCCAGCGTATGGGATAGTGGACGATCCCATCATTGGCACCTCCCCACCGTCCAGCACGCGTGCCGTCCATGGGGAACTCCACGTATCGCCATCCCTTCCACGTGATTGGCTCGCCGTCGGGCTGGAAGGTCTGATTCGTGGCATCCACGAACCTGACGCGCGGGATGTTGCCCTTGCCATCTCCGTAGATCCACAGGCCGAGAGCTGCA
Source organism: Chthonomonadales bacterium (assembly GCA_037443035.1). Taxonomy (GTDB): domain Bacteria; phylum Armatimonadota; class Chthonomonadetes; order Chthonomonadales; family CAJBBX01; genus JABWBA01. The sequence goes on along the minus strand of JBBIPC010000018.1, from coordinate 7,828 downwards.
GGGCGGTCCGGGATAGATCGGCTCACGTCCAAGGCCGGCGCCACGCGCACGAACTTCCAGCCCTCGTCGTATCGGTAGGTCAGACAAAGCGTGGCCATCCCTGGCTCCGGCGCTCCTTCGGGTGGGGTGGTCTCGGCGAGGGTTTGGTCAGAGTGCACCCGTGCATCGCCGTCTGGGATCAATTGGAGTGAAGCTTGGAGTGTGCCGGCGGCAGCCCGGAGCTTTTCCAGTACTGGCAGAAACGTCCTGGGCTTGAGCTTGATCTGCGTAATCCCACGCGCGTCGCGCAACTCTCCCCCGACGGTGGAGACTGCCAGCCGCTGCTGCAGGGCACCCCGAAGGACGACCTCCGTATTACCACGGTCCAACCTCACCGGTACCTGAAGTCGGGCGGAGACGCCGTCCTCTGATGCGGTTGTGAGCACGACGGTTCCGCCGAACGCCTCGCCTGATGGATTGCGGAGGATCATACTGACTGTGTTGCCATGTGGGGGGAGGATGAGCAGATCTAGTGGATTGGTGATAACTACTGCCGTTTCCTGGACCACGGGAGCTGATCCATCCACACGGAACGACAACTGCGCTGGCATCGGGGCTGCGGTCCGCTCTAGCTTGATTGTCCGGCTGACCAGGCAACGTTGGCCGGGCGTAAGCGTGACGGTGCTGGTACCGTCGTCAATCCTCACAGTCCTACCGGTCACGTTCGTCAGCGTTGCTCTGAGCGCCAACGTTGGGCGATACGGCACCGCAGTATCCAAGGGCAAGGTCTCCCATACTGCCGCCAGCGAGAGGACCGTATTGGGGGACAGCGGTCGCAGATACAGCGGTGCATCGGTGAGCTTCAAGCGAAGCCCTTGCGCTGTCGCGACTAGCGTACCCACGGCATGGCCGAGATGGTTCGTCCCTTCGAAGCGACCGGGGCTGGCGGGAATCAGAACTTCTGCTCCGCCCGGGATTGTCGTCCACGCGGCCAGCCTCACGTCTTTCCCCTTGCGGAACACCAAGACGAAGTGCTCGTTGCCTCCGACAACTAGCCTCTTCGAGAGGCGATAGCCCCGCAGATACGACGCCAATGTCTGTGCTGCCAAGTAAGTGGGCTTGGGGTCGTACACGGGGGACGCGTCGGCTTTGTAGGGATGCAGAACCGTGCCGAAGTGGTGTTCGGGCTCCTTCGGATCTGGCCCGTCGTCGTGCCAGTCGTACCAGATCGATAGGGGTACACCGGAAACAATGTTCGTCAGCCACTGGCGGGCGAGCATCTTGCCCTGGGTCTCTGGGTCCATGCCGCCCCATACCGATGAGTATCCCCACTCGCCTGAGATGATCGGTATGTTCTTGCCTTTCGGGGCGTACTTGCGGATCATCCCACGCAGGCGCCTGTACTCCGGGATCACGGTCTCCGGTGGAGCAGAACGGTATGGATGGACGGAAACTGCGTCCCAGTATTCGAGAAGCCCTGCTTTGAAGCAGGCTTCGAGAAACGCGAAGTCAATCGTGGACGTTGCCGGTCCGATGTAAGCTTCTCCAGGCGCGGCGGTGCGGATGGCTCTGCCCACAGCCGTGGCGAGCCGGATGTAGTCGTTGACATTCGGCCTAGGACGCCAGAACGGGAAGATGTTCGGCTCGTTGTACATCTCCCACAGTATGCCTCTGCCCCTGAAGTGCTTGGCCGAGGCGGCGGCGAACCTAGCGAAAGCCTCGATGGCCTCGTCGGAGTGCGGCGACTGCGCATCGTCGTAGAAGCGGTGTACGTAGTCCAGGATGAAGATCGGCCGCATACGGTGGGCCTCGAGAGCTGCCATCAGGCGGTCATAGGCATCGAAGCGGTATTTCCCCTTTTCGTACTCCACCTGGTTCCAGTCATAATCCATGCGCACCCATGTGAAACCGCCGGCGGCCATCATCTCCATCTCGCCCTTCTGCGGGTCCGTGAAGTGAATGTTCACACCGAGACCGTCGGGGATCGGCCCAGCAGGCAGCTTCGGCGGTGTGCCACGAACGGGCGCTGCAGCGGCTAGTAGCGACGAGAGTGCGAGGAACATCATGGTGTGGTCACCTCCCTGGGCTTGCGGAAGCACGCGAGATACTCGAGGTTGCCTCCAGTACGGATAGGCGAGGGGATCATGCCGAGCTTGTTCAGACCTAGTTCTCGTGCCGCCAGCGAGACCCGGTCCCGTGCTCGACGGCGGCCGTCTTCGTCGCGCACCACGCCATCGGGGCCGACGGCTTCCTGTCCTGCCTCGAACTCCGGCTTCACGAGCACGATCAGGAAGCCACCTGGCCTGAGCAGCGGCACGAGCGCTGGCAGAACCAGAGTAGCGGAGATGAAGGAAACGTCAACGGTGACCACGTGAAAGTCCGATCCAACCTGCTCGGGTGTGAGATAGCGGGCATTGACCCCCTCCAGATTCGTAACCCTCGAGTCCTCGCGGAGTGAAGGATGCAACTGATCTCGACCTACGTCCACCGCCACGACGTGCGATGCGCCCCGTTGGAGCAGACAGTCGGTAAAGCCACCAGTGGAAGCTCCCACGTCCAGACATCGTGCTCCGTTGACGTTAATGCGGAAATGCCGGAGCGCGGCTTCGAGCTTCAGACCGCCGCGACTCACATACGGAAGGACTTCACCGGTTACAAGAATGGCGTCTTCCGTGCCAACGTGCTGGGACGGTTTCCGGGCCAACACACCATCCACGGTAACGGCTCCTGCACGGATGAGCATCTGCGCGCGCTCTCTGGACGCAACCAGACCGCGCCGAACCATGGCCGTGTCGAGACGCTCCACGGCGCCCATGGTCACAGGTTGCTGCCGTCCCCAACGGACCGCTGCAAGGCATCCACGTGCAGGCCGGTGGTGTGCAGCCAGGCGATGGCGCGCTGAACCTCCTCGAGCGGCCCCTCCAGGTCTACTTCGGCATATCCGCCTTCCTCCGAAAGACTGGCGCGGCGCAGGTTCGTTACAATGTGAAAGTCCTTTCCCAGCCGGTAGAGTATCGGCTCTCGGGCCTGATCAGCGGTACGTGCTGCAATGCGAACCCTTATCACGGGCATGGCTGGCCTCCGTTATCGTGTCTGAGAGAAGTGCTTGCTCCGACCACGTACATGGTGTCACATATCCGCCTGAAGCATGACTGGTTCACTCGTCGGGATCCTTTCCCAGGTCGGCAGGCGGACTGGAGCGGAACAGGGCAGCCGCGACAATAGTGAGAACGTAGGGTATTGCCCTGAGGAACTCCGCCGGTAGAGCCACCGTGCCCTGTAGGTGCAGCTGCAGTGCATCGAACGCGCCGAATGCCACGCACGCAAGCGCCGATCCGAGGGGAGTCCATCTTCCGCACACGACTGCCGCAAGGGCAATGAACCCTCGACCACTGACCATGTCTTCGGTGAACCGGCCGACAAGCGCCATGGACAGGTATGCGCCAGCGCCGGCTGCCAGCACTCCAGAGAGAACGACCCCCCAAGTCCGCATGACCAGCGGGTTGATGCCAGCCATCTTCGTACCGGCGATGCTCTCACCCGTGGCGCGCAGGCGAAGACCGAACACCGTGTGATACAGAACGCCGTGGAGAACCGGGGGCAGGAGGATGGCGGCCATGATGAACCAGATTACTGGGATTGCTTCCATCAGTTTGGCGTCTCGCGGCGGGTTGGCCTGATGGAAGAGAGTGCGAACGAGAAATGTCGAGGCATGCAGAGCCAGTAGGTTCAGCGCGACTCCACTCACAATCTGGTTCATGTGCAGGCGCTGGGTCAGGATGAAGTGGATGGCGCCCAATGCTGCTCCTGCCACAAGCGCCGCTACAATGCCGGCCCAAATGCCTGCCGTGGATCCGACCCACACTCCCACGAAGGCCCCTGCGAGCATGAATCCTTCCAGCGCAATGTTCACGACGCCCGAACGCTCCGAGAGAATGCCACCCATGGCCGCCAGGATCAAAGGGCAGGCCTGCCTCACCGCCATGACACCGACGACGGCAAGTGCCGACTCGCTGTTCATGGCTTTCGATCCCTCCACGGTATGCGGAAGGCGCGAACACCGACCGCCAGAATGACCAGAGCTTGAATGATGCCGGCGATCTGACGCGCGGTGCCGGTGAATGCTTCCATGTGCACTGCGCCGCTGCCAAGCGCGCCGAAAAGAAGCGCGGAAAAGACGACGCCCGCGGGGTTGAGATTCCCCAGGAGGGCGACGGCGATACTATCGAAACCATATCCAGGCGAAAACGCATCGAGAAAGCGCCGATGCACCCCCAGGACCTCGACGGCGCCAGCCAGACCCGCCAGCGCTCCGGATAGCGCCATGACGGTCACTGTTATCCACCCGACGCGAATGCCGGCCGCGCGTGCCGCCTGGGGATTCGCTCCCACGGCACGAATCTCATACCCTAACGCCATGCGCCGGAGGAGGAACGCGACCAGGGGAGCCGACGCCAGGGCAATGCCGAACCCTGCGGAGAAGTTGGCACCTCCCTCCACAGCCCACAGCCGAGCGGTAGGGAGTACCTGCGGCGTGGCAGGAGCTAGGCTCGTGGAGTCTCGCATGGGACCGTTCACGAGCCAATGGGTGAGGAGGATGGCCACGTAGTTCAGCATGATGGTGACAATGACTTCGTGCGCACCGCGCCATGCTTTGAGTGCACCGGCCATGGCGGCCCAGCCCGCACCAGCGCAAGCGCCGGCCGCCAGAGCCAGCGGCAGGTGAATCCACAGGGGCAGTCCCGCAGCGGCGTATCCCACCCAGGCGGTGGTCAGGGCACCCACCATGAGCTGCCCTTCCGCTCCAATGTTGAACAGGCCGCCGCGCAATGCCAGGGCCACCGCAAGGCCGCTCAAGAGGAGCGGGGTGGCCTTGGCGAGAGAACGGAGTAGCTCGTTGGGTACCGCTACCCGGCCCGTTTCGAGGAAGGTGTGTGTCGCTCCAGGGAGATCTCCTACCGCCCCGACAAGGAGCTGCCACATGGCTCCGTTGGCGTCGCCACCGGTGAGCGCGATGATCATCCATCCAGCCGCGAGCGCACCGAATAGCGGACCGAAGACGATCACGACTCTCCGCCATGTGGCGCGCATCAGTGTGCCGCCCCCGTCGTCATCATGCGGCCAAGGGTATCACGGTCCATCTCCTGGCGCGTGACAATGCCCGCCAACCGGCCGGAGAAGAGCACGGCAATGCGGTCGGCAGCTTCGGTCAGCTCATCCAGATCCAGGGACACCAGCAGCACACCCAGACCCTGGCTTCTAGCCGCTTCGAGGATGCTGTAGAGCCGGCGCACGGAGGCGAGGTCCAGCCCGCGCGTCAGATGCATGGCTACCAGCGCCGACGGCTTGCCCAGCAGGCACCGTGCGATGACAACCTTCTGCTGATTGCCACCTGAAAGGTATGCAGCGGCCGTTTCAGGGGAGGGTGCCTCGATGTGATGGAGTTGCAGCACCATCCGTGTTGCATCGCGAAGGCGTTGCGGATTCAGTATCGCTCCCCCGCCATGTTCGGGTTCTCGATGGTGGCCGAGTAGCAGGTTCTCAGCCACCGAGAATCCTAAGACGAGACCGTCTCTTTGGCGGTCCTCGGGGCAATAGGCCAACCCTTTCCGGAGACGGTAAGCCGGTGGGCGATGGGTGACGTCCTTGCCGTTCAGCAGGATCGTACCCGCGGCCGGCGTGCGCAGACCGACAATCGCTTCGCACAGCTCCGATTGACCGCTCCCATCCACGCCCGCAATGCCCAGCACTTCCCCGGCGTAGAGAGTCAGCGATACGTCTTGCAGACCTGGTCGCCCATGCTGACCCGGTACTATGAGGTGTCGCACCTCCAGGACCGGCAGCGGTGCTGCGTGGGGAGGATGTCTCTCGACCACGGCGAATGCCGCACGGTCAGAGGGGGCCAGCGTCGGCTCCTCCCCGAACGTCTCGCCGGCTGGTTCGGCCGCCAGATAGACCTTGCGGGATGGACCCACCATGACAGACGCCAGCTCTGCGGCCGTCGTGGAATCGCTGGCCATGTCGGCGACGGTACGGCCGGCACGCATGACGGTCACACGATCCGCATGCTCCAGCACCTCTCGCAGGCGGTGCGTAATCAGAAGCACGGTGTGGCCGGATTGGACAAGGTCATGAAGGAGCGAGAAGAGCTGGGAGGCTTCTTGTGGCGCCAGGGCGGCCGTAGGCTCGTCCAAGATGAGGATACGCGCACCACGATAGAGCGCACGAATAATCTCGGCTTTGTGCAGCGTGGCCACAGAGAGGGTATCGGCTCGGGCACGCCAGTCGAGGGTAATGCCCAGCTTCGCAGCGATCTCCTCGGCTCGCTCCATCGCAGCGCGTAGCCGGAGAACGCCCAGAACCGCAGGTTCGTGTCCGAGGAGCACGTTCTCGATAGCGGTCAGGGCCGGCAGGAACGTCGAATGCTGGGTGACCATGCCGATACCAGCCTTGATCGCGTCGGCAGGCGAGCGGAACTCCACATCGCGGCCATCCAGGCGAATGCGTCCGGCGTCGGGACGATAGCGCCCGTAGAGCACATTCATGAGCGTCGTCTTACCGGCGCCGTTCTCCCCCACGATGGCATGGATCGTTCCGCGCTGGACCGCCAAGTTCGCGTCATCATTCGCCACCACGCCCGTGGCGAACGTCTTGGTGATCCCTGCCATATGGACGAACGGCTCGGCTACTGCATCCATACCGGCCCGGATTGTACCTGGATGCCTGGGAGGAGGAGAGGAAGGGCGAGCGTGATCTCAGAAAGGAACGGCGGCGCTCCAGTCTGTTGGACGCGCTCGGTCACGCGTTCTGCAGGGCCAGGATCCTCAAGAAATCATCTCTCTTTCGCGTCGCATCGCCATCCATGAACAGAATATGCTTCTCGGCGAACTTCGATCGCTCCCAGTTGCCGTCATCGTAGCGCTCGCGGAGCTCTTCATACGGTGTTGCGGATACGACAAACGAATCCAGGGATATGCCCGTCTTGCCACTCCTCTGCCTGAGCTCGCAGGCCAGCTGCGGCAGCCGCTCATGCAGACGGGCCTTATCGTCGTGCTCATAGGCCTTCGAGTGCAACATGCCGTGCGGCTCCACAAAGACGATGCGTTGTTCCCCTTTGTCGGAATCCACCACCCAGAGGATGAAATCCGGGAAGAAACCGCTGTTCTCGAAGAACCCCACACCCTTGCCGCGGCTCAAGTTGCGCAACACATACAGTTCTTTACCGGCCATCAGGTCGTCTTTTTCTTTCTGCCAGAAGTCTCTCAAGTCGCGGATGAACTGCGCCTCACTCTGGGTTAGCGCAGGAGGTGTGGACGAGAACTTATCCGAGTCCTGCACCAGCAGGGGCAGGTAGAGATGTCGGTCGAAGCAGATACGCGGCATGTCTCGGTCTTCCTGCCGGTAGATGCACTCAGGTTCCGCTAACAACTTCTGGAGGGCTGCAACCAGCGCTGTATCCGAACGCTTGACGCTCACAATGTACGCGGCTTTGCCTTCCTTCACCTGGTCGCGGTTGAAGGCCAGGTTGGGGTCGTTTTCGTCCAGCAGGCGATATTCCAGTGTCTGTTTTTCCCAGCGCTCGCGGCGGCGGCGGTAGAAGGTGTCGAGGTACTTGCGCAGAATGGCGCTCACGGCTTGTTGGAGCAGTTCGCGCTCGGCAAATGTTCTCGGACTCACTACCGCTTCATCGGCAATCAGGGTATAGGCGATTTGCCCGATGAGCTGACGCGGCGTCTCCGGGCGGATGATCAGATTGCGCCAGCCTCGGCCGGTCTTGTAGTCCAGCAGCTCCAGATAGACCCGCTCCCAATCCACCAGCGATAGGCTTTCGGACGGGATTTGTCGTTCC
>JBBIPC010000017.1:0-90059 GCA_037443035.1 Chthonomonadales bacterium | reverse complement strand
AAGGTCTCCGCTTCGCTGTACGCGAAGGCGGACATACCGTCGGCGCAGGCGTCGTAACGAAGATCCTGGAGTAGCACTTCATGGCCGCCAAGGAAAACAGGATCATCGTCGTTCTCGCCTGCACGGAATGTCGGTCGCGCAATTACACGACCTCCAAGAATCGTGTGAAGCACCAGGAACGGCTGGAGTTGCGGAAGTTCTGTCCGACATGCAGGCGGCACGTGTCGCATCGGGAGAGTAGATAACGGAGCTTGGTGCGTACGCCCACACTGCGCCGCCGTTGCAGTGCAGGCAACCACCAGGACGCAGGGGTGTAGCTCAGCTGGTAGAGCACCCGCCTCCAAAGTGGGCGGTCGCGGGTTCGAATCCTGCCACCCCTGCCATGCATATGGTCCGGCTACCGGGCACGTTATGATGGCGCCACGCTCGTTCCGGTACCCACGCATCCTATTCGACTCACCGAACCGCAGCCGTGCCGCCGCTTGTGCGTGCACAGAAGGATAGTGGTAGATGGCTACAACGAACGACAAACAGACGACGACACTCACTCGCGCACCAGGTTTTCTGGTCAGCGCTACACGATTCATCCAAGAGGTAATCGTAGAACTGAAAAAAACGACCTGGCCGACGCCTAGGGAGGCATGGCGACTCACCATGGTCGTTCTTACCGTGATCGTCGTCGTTGCCGTGTACGTGGGCATCATAGACTTCATCTTGACACGACTGACTATCAGTCTCAAGCTTTTCAGGTAGGTGCAGGGATGAGTTCGCAGCCTCAATGGTACGCGGTCCACACTTACTCTGGACACGAGAACAAGGTCCTGACGAGCATTCTCCGACAGGCAGAGGCAAGGAACCTGCGGAATAAGGTCTTTGACATCCGCATCCCCACGGAGACGGAAGTCCGGAGTCGCGGCGGTAAGACGACGGAATACCGCAGAAAGGTCTTCCCCGGATACATCCTTATCAATATGATCCTAGACGACGACACCTGGTATCTGGTCAAGTCCACGAGCGGCGTCACGGGGTTTGTCAGCTCAGGCAACAAGCCTGTACCTCTGCAGGAACGGGAGGTACAGGCCATACTCCACTCCGAGGAAGCGACTGGTCAGCGCCCCAAAGTGCAGTGGTCACGGGGCGATATCGTGCGCGTTACGGAAGGGCCGTTCTCTGACTTCGAAGGCAAGATCGAGGAAGTCAACGTGGAGAAGCAGAAGTTGCGCGTGCTTATTTCGATTTTCGGCCGTGATACTCCCCTCGAACTGGACTTCAACCAGGTCGAGAAGGCATAGCCAGGCAGGAGGCAATACGTGGCGAAGAAGGTAACTGCCGTGGTCAAACTCCAGATCCAGGCCGGCAAGGCGACACCCGCGCCGCCGGTGGGATCTTCGCTTGGCCCCTACGGCATCAACATGATGGATTTCATCAAGAACTACAACGAGCAGACGGCGAGCATGGTTGGTCAGGTCGTGCCGGTCGTCGTCACGATCTACGAGGACCGCAGCTATACATTCGTGCTCAAGGCACCCCCTGTCGCGGACTTGATCAAGACGGCGCTGGCGCTACCGAAGGGTTCGGCCACCCCAGGCAAGACGCACGTAGGTACGCTCACCCGCGACCAGCTCCGCGACATTGCCGAGCGCAAGATGAAGGAGCTGAACGCCAACGACATCGAGGCTGCCATGCATATCGTCGCCGGAACCGCACGATCCATGGGTGTAGCAGTCGAGGAGTAATACCGATATCGTGGGAGGGGCACCGGCCCCGCCACTACCACAGGAGATACGTATGCCCGGACCGAGAATCAGCACCACTCAGCGACGCGCTGCCAGAGCTGGCCGCGCGAAACACAGCAAGCGCTACTCACAGATTGCCAAGCAGCTCGGCGTTACAGAACCACTCCCACCAGAGGAAGCACTTTCCAAGGTCAAGGAGCTTGCCACAGCCAAGTTCGATGAGACGGTCGAGGCCGCCATCAACCTAGGTGTAGACCCGCGGCACGGTGACCAGGTCGTTCGTGGCACAGTCAACTTGCCCTACGGTACGGGCAAGTCCCGCAAGGTCGCTGTCTTCGCGCGGGGTGAGAAGGCCGACGACGCTCGTGCGGCCGGGGCCGACGAGGTTGGCGCCGAGGATCTCGTCGAGCGCATTCAGAAGGGCTGGCCAGGCTGGACGCAGTTCGACATTTTCGTAGCCTCACCAGACATGATGCCACTGGTCGGTCGTATTGGTAGCATCCTGAAACAGCGTATGCCAAACCCCAAGTCTGGCACGGTAACACCGAACGTTGGGCAGGTAGTGAAGGATATCAAGGGTGCATCGCGGGCGGAGTACCGGGTCGAGCGCGCGGGTATCATCCACTGCCCCATCGGCAAGGCCAGCTACCCTGTCGAACACCTCACGGCGAACCTGTGCACACTCGTGAACGCCCTGCTCAAGGCCAAGCCATCGTCTGCGAAGGGTCGCTACTTGAAGAAGGTAACGGTGAGTTCCACAATGGGACCCGGAGTGCCAGTGGATACTGCGTTGGTGCAGAAGGCATCCGAGCGAATCTAGCAAGCTTCTTCGACCTGCGCGGCCACACGACAGTTCGAAGAAAGAAGGGCAACGGTCCGCGATCCGTTGCCCTTGGACTTACGGAGCCGTAGCCCCTGTTACAGGTGCAAGCGGCCCACGACTGTCACCATGGTCTTGTCGTTGGTGACGATGACGTTACCTTCCACACCGAGACGCGCGCTGAGCTCGATTCCGAGGATACCCTTGCCGATGAGCTTCGCCTTGCCACCCAGCAGGGCACCAGCACCGGCACCGAAGTACAGAGATCGTCCGGACATGTCCTGCAGGTAATGTATCTGCGAGAACGTCACGGGTACCACCGTGTTGATCTCGGCGAAGTTGGCCTTGAAGATGACATCCGCGTCCAGCCGACCTTCCCACCCGTCCAGCAGGCTTACGCTAGGCACGGCCACATCCACACCGGCGAGACCAGCACTCCGCGGCGCAAGCATGGCTCCACCACGCAAGCTCATCGTGACAGGCATGACCGACGTCCCGTACGGCTGCCGACCAGTGGTCAGAACCTGCGCCGACGCACTTGCCCCGATTGTCGCCGACGCCAGCATGAGCACACATGCCGCTGACAACAGCACTTTCACCATGTCACATCCTCCCGTCTGAATTGTTCGCCCGCTTCGGTCGGCACGATAAGACCTGGGCTCTCCAGGTTGCGCCCACTCCTCTGCCTGACAGACCGTTACGGGTTGAGTAATGTATACCCTATCCGAGCGCCATTGCGGCGTCGCCAGCCTGCGCGCACTGCCAGACAACGGCATTGACAGCCAAGGATGAATGGGTCCACAATAACACTTGCCTGATGTCGTCTCGCCGTGACTTCTCATACCGCGATTGACCAGCCTTCGCATGCGCCATCATCCTGATTCCGACACCATACGCCGCATGTTTGCTGGCATCGCCCCCAGGTACGACCTTCTCAACACAATCCTGAGCCTCGGACGGCACCAAGCTTGGCGTCGAGTCGCGGTACGCCTCGCTGCACCTCCTCCGGGAGGGAAGGCGCTGGACGTGTGCTGCGGTACGGGCGACTTGACGCGGCTACTGGCGCGCCACTGCGGAGCAAGAGGGCTGACCGTTGGCGTGGACTTCTGCACACCGATGCTAGAGACCGCAGAATCCCGGCGCAAACGGAACGATGGGACGCTGGTTGCGTACGCGGCGGCCGATGCCCACGTGTTACCGTTTTCCTCAGGTGCGTTCGATTGTGCTACTATCGCGTTTGGAATACGGAACGTAGCGCGACCGCGAGAGGTCTTCGCCGAGATGGCGCGTGTGGTGCGGCCCGGTGGACGTGTCGTCTGTCTGGAGTTTGGCCTGCCACCCGATCGTTTTCGTGCTGCGCTAGTGCGCTTGTATGAATGCTACGTCGTGCCTACCGTAGGAGGGTGGCTCTCGCAACGTGAGGCGTACGAGTATCTTCGGGATTCGATCAAAGCGTTCGCACGGCCGGAGGATGTTCGTGGGATGATGGCGAGCGCAGGTCTGTCGTCTGTCCGGACAACGGCCATGCATGCCTCGAGTGTCTATGCTCATGTGGGGACGAAGCCGTGAGCCATCCCGTTCCGCCGACCGACACCGCCATCATCCAGAACGGTGCGACAGCTTTCCTCGAAATCGTTCGACCCGACCTGCAGGCGGTCGAGGACGAGCTTCAACAGGCTGCGGCTTCGACCGTCCACGAAGTTGGCGCTGTCGGACGCCACGTTCTCCTTGCCGGTGGGAAGCGCTTCCGGCCGGCCTGCGTCGCACTATCTTCGAGGGCGATATCTGAGCACGTGGACGCAAGGCGGCTTGTTGCAGTTGCCACGGCCATGGAACTTGTCCACACCGCCACCCTCGTTCACGACGATGTCGTGGACAATACCCGTGTCCGCCGCGGGGTCGCTACCGCCAACGCGGTCTTCGGCAACGGTGTCGCGGTCCTGACTGGGGATTATCTTCTCGCTAGAGCAGTCAGTATGCTCGCCAGCGAGACGAATATGCGGCTCATCCATACGCTGGCGGACGTCACCGTCCAGATGAGCGAGGGCGAAGTTCTGCAGATGGTCGCCAGCGGAGACCCCAACCTTACGGATGAGGCATACTTCGAACTGATCCGCAAGAAAACGGCGGAGTTTATCGCAGGCTGTTGCCGATGCGGAGCCATCCTCGCCGAAGCCTCGTCCGACGAAGAAGAAGCGCTATGGCATTACGGGCTGAATATCGGCATGGCATTCCAGATCACCGACGACTTGCTGGATTACACAGGAGATCCAGCGCTGACCGGGAAGCCCGTAGGGAATGATCTCCGGGAAGGTCGCGCGACCCTGCCGCTACTGCTCGGGCTGAGAAACATGTCCGATGGACACAGAGCCATGCTCCTATCGGCATTCGGAGACGCGTCTCTTCCGAACCATTCGATGTCCATGGTGGTGCAGACGCTGCGCTTGGCGCGCGCGTTCGATGAGACGGCGGCAGCCGCTCGCGTTCGTGCCAGAATGGCCAAAGACGCTCTCTCTGTACTCCGCCCGTCGCCATATCGCGACGCGCTCGGCGAACTGGCAGACTACGCTGTGGAACGAACGCGGTGAAAGTTCTAGCCGATTGCAGCGTAGTCGTTTTCGACATGGATGGCGTACTGTGGACGATGGACGAGCCCATCACTGGCGCTGCCGAAGCTGTTGCGCGATGCCGCAGTGCTGGATGCGCGGTCTTCTTCTTGACGAACAATTCGTCGAGAACGCGTGACTCCTATGTGCAGAAGCTGGCCCGCTTTGGCATTGCCGCGTCACGCGATGAGGTGGTCACATCCGCCCAGGCGACGGCCGCGATCCTGGCGGCGGAGAGACCTTCCGGGCGCGTTGTCATGGTCGGCGAAGACGGCTTGCGGGACGAGCTGACCGCTGCGGGGCTTCGCGTAGTCCCCTATCGCGAAGGCGAGAAGGTGGACTACGTGGTCGTTGGGTGGGACCGAGGTCTCACCTACGAGAAACTGGCCCAGGCCCATGGAGCTGTCGTCCGAGGTGGTGCCACGTTCATCGCGACCAATCGGGACGTCACCTACCCCGATGCCGGCGGCCGAACGCTCCCGGGCGGTGGGAGCATCGTCGCCGCAGTGGCCGCCAGCACCGGTGTCGAACCGCGCACCATTGGAAAGCCGGAACCGTACACACTGCAGTGGATCCTGGACCGAACAGGCAGCGCGCCAGAGCAATGTCTCGTCGTTGGTGATAGGCTGGACACAGATGTTGCTCTCGGACGTCGCCTGAGGGCGTGGACTGCCCTGGTCCTGACAGGTGTCAGCACGCGGGAGGAGGCTGAGGCGGCTCCAGAGGAGCGGCGTCCCCATTTCGTGTGGCCTGACCTGTCCTTTCTCGAGTAAGCACTATGCACCGCGTTCTTGATTCGGTTCGCCTGACGGACGGCACCGCCGCAGACATCGTCCTCGTGGAAGGACCCGACAGCGAGTACCGTCAGCCCATTCTGAGTCTGCTAGCGCACAAAGGCGGTCATTGGGACGAACATCTAAGGCTTGCCCTGGACGGTGACACGGACGCGCTCGAAACACGGTGGTATCTCGCATGCCTGGATGGAGTACCGGTTGCCAATGCCATGACTGTGGAGCGGCATGGCGTCGGCATTCTCGGGCACGTCTACACGGTAGTCGAGCAGCGGCAACGAGGTCTTTGCAAAGCGGTCCTGACACATTTGATGGAGGACTTCCGGGCCCGGGGTGGGCGAGCATTGCTGCTAGGGACGGGATTCGAGAGTGTGGCCTACCGCATCTACGAGTCCTTCGGCTTCCGCTCGTTGGAGGGCGGATTCATGCAGTACCTCCGCGAGCCGATGGACGAATTCGACGCCGATTGGTTCCGTCTCGAGCCTGCAACGATATGTGCGGCGCGTTGGGAACATTGGCCCCTCGTGGCGATGCTGGGTGCCCGTACGGACCACACAGGGCTCCGCAGCCTGGCATGGGGACTTCGGTCCATAGGCAACCTGGAGTCCGCCTACTGCGCGTTCATGCAGCAGGTCCGGCGCGGCGAAGCGGCGGGCGTTGTGGCGGTCTCGGAGACAGGCGCCGCGGTCGCATGCACAACGATGGTGCCGTTCCAAGTCGGATCCACAGGCAAGTCGTTGCCCGGTGTCTGGCTCGTGGATGCCTTCGCCCACAGCCTCCATCGGTACAAGCTGGAGGCAGCACTCGGTGCTCTTCCAAGGAGAGAAGGCAAGCACATCGCGTTCGTGCCGGTAACAGACGAGGAACGCGCGGCGGCTTATGCGCATGCCAGTTTCCTGCGTGAGGGTCTGCTGGGCGGTCTGCTTCGGGACAGCGGCGTCGAGACGGACGTCGCAATCTACGGCCGACGCATCGGTGAGCGATGATGGAACCACGTACCCAACTGCGCTCCTCAGCCGCTCTCCACGGTAGGGATGCCGCCGCACCCACCTACCCGAGGTACTGAATCATGGCTCGCGTTGCGTATTTCGACTGTTTCTCAGGAGTGTCCGGGGACATGGCGCTTGGCGCCCTCCTTGCGTGTGGTATAGCACCGGAGCAGCTCCAAAAGGCGCTGAGCGGCCTCGACATCGGCGCCTGGTCGCTCGAAGTGGAGCCGGTCTCCCGCCACGGCATTGGCGCCCTGCACGTTGTTCTGAAGGCTCCGCAAGATCCGAGCCACGGACGCCACCTTCATCATATCGAGGAGATCATCTCCCAAGCCGCTCTTCCCTCTAAGGTACAAGAGGCGGCTATCGCTGTGTTCCGCAACCTCGCACAGGCCGAAGCACACATTCACCAAACGGACATACAGTCGCTCCACTTCCACGAGGTCGGCGCCGTCGACGCGATACTCGACATCGTCGGAACCTGTTTGCTGCTCGAGCAACTCGGAGTAGACCAGGTCGTCGCCTCTCCTTTGCCCATGGGCCGCGGCTTTGTAGATTGCATGCACGGCAGGATCCCGCTTCCTGCCCCGGCCGTCGTCGAGCTAACCAAAGGCATCCCCACATACGGTGTTGACGTGGAAGCCGAACTGGTCACTCCCACCGGCGCCGCCCTTCTCACAACTCTAGCCACCAACTTCGGACCTCAGCCGCTCATGCGAGTTACAGCGTCAGGCTACGGCGCCGGAACCCGGGAACTGCCGGACCGCCCCAACCTCCTCCGAGTGCTGATAGGCGAGGTGGAGGAACCCCGCGGAGAGACCATTGCCGTAGTCGAGACGAACATCGATGACCTGTCCCCACAGTTCTACGAATCGGTCATGGAACGTCTGTTCACCGCGGGCGCGCTGGACGTCTACACCCAGCCTATCCTAATGAAGAAGAACCGGCCGGCAGTGCTTCTGACCGTTCTCTGTCCTCCGGAGTTGGTGGATCGGATGGCATCACTGCTGTTCGAGCAGACAACCACCCTCGGTGTACGCACCTGCAATGTTCAGCGACGGTGCATGGCGCGCGACTGGGTGCAAGTAGATACTATCTACGGGAAGATCCGTGTGAAGGTCGCTCGTTGGGGAAACGCAGTAGCGAAGGCCATGCCGGAGTATGATGACGTCAAGAAGGCCGCCGATGCCTGCGCAGCGCCGGTCGCGCGCGTATGGGAGGCGGCCATGGCAGCCTACTGGAAAGCAGAAGGACGCTAACATGCGCGATTATGCCCACCTTCCTATCCAACGACCCAGGCCAGACGGCCAGGAGTTCGTGGACATCCTGCTTGGTCGCACGCGTCAGACACGCGTTCCTCCCGTCGAGTACATTGTGGACGAGACCGTGATGCGGCCCATCGTGGAGGACCTGCTGGGTCTAGAGTGGCCGGGTCCGGTGGTGGATCGTGACTCCTGCGAGCGGTACCTCGATATGGTCATCCAGTTCTGGCTGCGTCTGGGCTACGACTGTGTGCGTTTCGAAACGGGATTCGCCTTCGCAGAGCATCGGCTCTTCGCGGACGATACGGCCCCTAATGCCACACATCAGCGAGCGTGGGCTGACGAGCACACCGGCGCCATCACGGACTGGGAGAGCTTCGAGCGGTACAGATGGCCCACCATCGAGGAATTCGACTTTCATCCCTTCGAGTATCTGAACGCTCACCTACCCGATGGCATGGGTCTCCTTTCGTGCCACGGTGGCGGCATCTTCGAGCATCTTTCGTGGATCATGTCGCTCGAAGGGCTCAGTCTGGCTCTCTACGAGCAGCCCGATCTGGTACGTGCTGTTGCTGATCGGATCGGAGCTCTCATGGAGCAGTTCTACCGACATCTTGTGACGCTCGACAGACTGGTGGCAGTCTTCCCTGGAGACGACATGGGCTTCCGATCGGGGACGCTCATCCATCCAGACGCCCTGCGCGAGTACTGCCTACCGTGGCATCGCAGATTCGCTGCCATCGCTCACGAGAGCGGGCGCCCCTATTTCCTGCATTCGTGCGGCAACCTGCGGACCATCATGGAAAATCTCATCGAGGACGTGGGCATAGACGGCAAACACTCCTTCGAAGACGCCATCTGGCCCGTGCAGGATTTTCAGGCGGTGTATGGGGCGAGGATCGCCGTTCTAGGAGGCATGGACCTCAACATCCTCTCCGCGTCCTCCAGTGCGGACGTACGTCGCCACACGCGATTCTTGATGGAGACGTGCGGTGTGCGTGGACGCTACGCCATCGGATCGGGCAACTCCATCCCCAGCTACGTCCCCGTGGAGAACTACCTGGCCATGCTCGATGAGGCCCACGCCGTGAACGGCTGACTATCACCGCATGAGCAACAGCGACACCAGGAGGATCGTCTGCGGCCGCTGTGGCGCCAACAACTTCCTTGGTGGTCCGCAATGCTGGCGCTGTCATGGCCCCTTGCCTCCTCCGGAGGAGGTGCTGACTCAGTCTGCAGGTCAGCTGCCACCGTCAGCTACGCCGCAGACATTGCCGAGGCAGGTCGGTCCGCCGCGAGTGTGGCAGCTGATCGCGCTGCTCGTCGGCACACTGGTGGCAGCGACGCTAGCGTTCTTCCTGCTGATGCACGCGTGGAACGCCCATACGACTCCATCGCCCCAGGAGGCCGCCGCCAGACTGAATGCTCTGAAAGACCGTCTGGTGCGGGAACGAGGTCTGGCTCCGTACAGTGGCGAGACTTCGGCCACCGATCCTCTAGAAGCGCAAGCACGTAGAGAGATCGAACGTCTGGAGAGGCAGCTACAGCAGACGCCTCGCTCCGGCATCAGGCTCCCCGAATCGGGGGTAGGAAGCGTGACCCCTTAGCCCAATCTCAGGGGCCAGTGTCCCCTTCCCTGAGTGTGCCACCCGGAGAGGTCGGTGCAGCCGCCTCCGTCATCCTGTGCGGCCGGAACGTCCAGTACTTGCTGGCGCCGAAGTTCCAGAATGAGACCACAATGATGGCCGCCGCCTTAGCGATGTTGAGGATAACGGCTGGTGGATTACCTGGATGGATGAGCTTACCTGTCAACGCGAACATGACAAGCTTCATTACTGCTAGGTTGAGGAGGAGACCGATGACGTTCGTGGCGTAGAAGCGAGCGTATCGCGTACGGGCTGATGCCCCAGCTATGCCCCGAAACGTCCAGAGGTTGTTCCATACAAAACCGTTGGTAACGGCCAGGGAGAAGGAAAGCACCTGCGAGGGGATCCAGTGCCAGTGCAAGATCTGTGTGAAGACATTCAGAAGGCCGACATCTATGACGGCACTGGACGCGCCGATGACACAGAACTTCGCGAACTGCTGCACCGTCTTGCGGCGCATCAGCGCATACGCTTGTTGCAAGAACATCGGTCCTCCACGGCCGCTCACGGCCAGCTGGATTATAGCACCACCGCAATCGCCGTTGACACGTACCGTCTGCGTGGGGTATACAATGCGCTCGATGGAGTGATCGTGGCGCCATCGTCTAGAGGTCAGGACAGGGGGTTCTCAGCTCTCAAACCGGGGTTCGATTCCCCGTGGCGCTACCCTAACGAAGGGCGGGACTTCCCGCCCTTTGCTGCTACCATGACACGACACCACCTTCGGCGCTCCGGACCCGTACTGTAGCCATGAAGTGGCTGATGGTCCCTCTCATGCTTCTCGTTGCACGATCCATAGCGAGTGCGGCACCGCCTTCGCGTCTGACGATGGCTGAGGCTGTGCGAGAAGCGTTCCGGTCGAACCCGGGATTCCGCGCGGCCCGCTACGATCTTGCAGCCTCGGTCACTGAGGCGGCACGGGGCAAACCCATCGCTCGCCCGACCCTGAACCTGGAGGCCGAGGCGCTTCTCCAGGGCCCGATCGTCACGTTTCCGCGTGGATCCGAAGATGCCACGGTGTTGCCAGATCGGTACTCGCGGCTGGGCCTTGTACTCGAGCAGCCCCTCTTCGGAGCAGGCACTCAGGCCGCGTGGCGTCGTTATCGCGCATTGGTGGGCGCCTCCGAAGAGAACTTGCGCAAAGCCGCAAACGACCTTATCCGGGACGTATCCAAGGCGTACCTCGACCTTATCACTGCCCGCGAAATGGAACGTGTCGCACGAGAGGGCGCGGAGCTTGCGGAAGCGCATGTTGCCATGGTTCGCCGGATGGTGGACGCGGGGCTTGCCGCAGCGAGAGATCTTCCTGCAGCAGAAGCGGAATCGGCAGAAGCTCGCGAAGGTCTGATCCAGGCGTCGGACGGAGCGATGCTCGCACTTGGCAATCTGAATCGGCTTCTCGGCCGGCCCCTGACGGACGCAGTCGAGGTTATGTATCCAGACACCGAACCTGCCATACCAGCATCTCTGGACGAGGCACTCGCGCTCGCGTCGAACCAGCGCCCCGAGCTCGTTCTCTTGCGTCAGCAGATCGAAGCGGCCGCGTCCGGAACGTCGCTTGCGCGCGTGCAGAGCTTGCCATCCATCGCCGTCCGTGCTTCCTTTCAGCAGCAGACTCCATCAGCCTTCACGAACAGCCGATGGTACGCGGTGGGACTCAAGCTACAATGGCCACTCCTCGACGGAGGCAAGACCGCGCTCGACACCGGAGTAGCCAGAGCGCGCCTCGAGCAGTTGCGGGCACTGCTCCAAGAAGCCGAAGCCGGTGTGAGGCTCGATGTCCAGTCTGCCTGGGCGGCCGTGCGCTCCGCCCGTGCTCGGCTGGACACCGTCGGACAGCAGGCGAAGGCTGCCGAAAAAGCGCTCGAGATCTCCGTACTCCGGTATGAGCAGAGGTCGGCACCGCTTCTCGAGGTTACGGCGGCGCGCCTGGCTGTCACGCGCGCTCGGGCTGCAGCGGTCAAGGCGAAGAACGATCTCTACGCGGCCCTGCTAGATTGTCGTCATGCCTGCGCCATGGATCTGGAGGTCGCGCTTCCATGAGGAAGGTGGTGGGTGCGCTGGCCATGGTGCTCGTTCTGACCGCGGCGGTCGTATACAATAGACGTCTCGAAACCACGAAGCGAGCCGAACGCCATGCCCGCGTCGCGTCCGTCGTCGCCGTGGTAGACACGTGCACGCCCGAGATCGCTACCGAGGGGCAGCGTTTCAGACTCTTGTCCGTGGCAGGTACCATCTGCAGTCCCGAGCAGATCGCCATCAGCCCTAAGGTCCCCGGCCGTATCCTCCGCATCCTCGTATCTGTGGGCGACTCCGTACGCCGTGGGCAAGAGCTAGTGCTTCTGGACCTTGGCGATCTTGCCGCCCAGGTGGATGCTGCTCGCGCTGGCGTCCAAGCAGCCGAGGCTATGCTTCGCAAAGCACGGCGGGGCAAAGATGCTCGCACTATCGAAATGGAGGCGGATATTGCGCAAGCCGAGGGCAACCTCGCCGTCGCGCGTGCAAAGTTGCGGCAGGCAGAACTCGGCTTGCCGCTGGTGCGCCAGGAGGCGCGGGCCGACGCGACCAAGGCAAGCGCTGGGGTCAAACAGGCCGAAGCAGGGCTCTCACAGGCGGAAGCAGGACTTCGCCAGGCGGAAGACACAGTGAAGCGTCTGGAGTACCTCTATGCCCATGGGGGAGTCGCCGCTGTGGATCTAGAGGGTGCGCGGACCCAAGCCGCCATCGCGAAAGCCGGCTATGAGACAGCCAAGGCGGCACTCGAGCTTGCCCGGGCAGGTCTCGCAGCCGCCGGCGGCGATACTCCAGAACGTCGTGGCCTTGTCAGTGAGGCAGATGTAGAAGCGGCCCGGGCGGGTGTGAAGTTGGCCGAGGCCGCGTTGACCATCGCGAGGAAGGGCCGCGCCGAGGCGCTGCGGATTGCCGACCAGGACATCTCGGCTGCCGATGCGCAGCTACGACAGGCACGTGCTGGGTATGCACAAGCCGTCGCGAGCGTGGGTAACGGGCGCCTGACCAGCCCTGTGGATGGGGTCGTAACCTCGCTGGATGCACATGCCGGCGAATACGCGCAGCCCGGCTTCCCGATCATGCGCATTGTATCGCGCGGGAATGTCCATGTGGAAGCACAGGTGCCATCAGCCTCAGCCGCAGCCGTACGCCCCGGCCAAGAAGCAGACATCACGGTGAGGACCGATCCGCCCACGATTTTGAGTGCCCGGGTCAGCCGGGTTGGGGCCTACACTGAGACCGGCGGTCGGACGGTACCGGTCCGGCTGGCGATCACCAATCGGAGTCGATCCCCCAGACTCCTCCGTCCGGGCATGGGAGCCCGCGTGGACATTCGTACGGATGCCCGGCCCTATCTGCTCATCCCCTATAGCTCCGTTCGTTACGACGGTGCCAGCCCCAGCGTGTTCGTTGTCGATAATGGCAAAGCACGGTCCAGAGAAGTGGTTCTCGGCCGCACGGTAGGCTCTCGGGTGGAGGTGCTGCGGGGTGTGACGCCCCAGGACCGCATCGTTGTAGCACCCAGCCTTTCTCTGCAGGATGGGGACGCCGTCCAGGTGTCTGGACAGTGACGGAAACCACCAGCCGCGGGACGACCTTCACCACTGCGCCATGTGGCTGACAGCCCTAGCCATCCGCCGTCCCGTAGTCATCTGGACCGCCATGATCGCAGTGGCAGTCCTGGGGCTCGTGGCCTACTATCGGCTGCCAACTGAGCTGAACCCTCGGGCCTCTGTACCGACGATAACGGTCGTCACCGTCTATCCGGGTGCACCTCCTCGTGAGGTCGAAGCCCAGATCACAGAACGCATCGAAGAAGCAGTCGGTACGGCCGGTGGTGTGCGGCATGTGTATTCCAGCTCCCAGGACTCGGTGAGCATCGTGAGTCTGGATTTCGTGGTAGGAACGGACGTTGACAAAGCTCTCGCCCAGGTTCGCGAGCGGGTTGAGACAGTGCGGCCTGCCTTGCCCTCAGAAGCCATGCCTCCCACGGTAGCTAAACTGGACATCAACGCTCAGCCGGTCCTCTACGCCTCCCTCACCTCGCCTGCTGGCAGTCGAGCCGTGCGGGCCGCCGTGGAGAAGGTGCTCAAGCCGCGGATCCTTCGCATCGAAGGTGTGGCGGCCGTTACGGTGACGGGCGGCGAAGCACGTGAGGTACGTGTGCTCGCCGATCCGCAGCGCATGGCCAACGCGGGTGTTACAGTTCAGGACGTTGTGAACGCCATTTCCGGTGCGCATCGTAACATCCCCGCCGGCGATCTTACGGACGCCTCGACACAGATCGGCGTACGAACCGCTGCGGAGTTTCATTCGCCAGAGGAGATCGCCCAGGCGCAGATCCTGAACCTCCAGCTCATGGCCAACTCGTTCATCCCGGATATCCCCTTTCCTGGGCTGCCTGCCCGGTCGAAATCCGCCGGTCCATTGCTCGTAGGGGATGTCGCTGACGTCGTCGTCGCACCAGCGCGCGGCGCGGTCCTGACGCGTGCCGATGGTCAGCCATCTGTCTCCCTCATAGTCGCCAAAGCGCCAGACGCCAACGCCATCGCCGTTGCAGAGGAGGCACGGCTCATCCTCGAGACTGCGCAGAGGAGCACACTGCCACCAGGCACGGAGGTAGTCATCGGACGCGATGAAGCGAGGTTCGTCCGTGATGCCCTCCATGACGTGAACCTCACGCTCGTCCTAGGAGCCCTTCTGGCAACCATTGTCGTGCTAGTGTTCCTCCGAGACCTGCGCGGCACGGTCATCATCGCTCTGGCGCTCCCGTCCTCCATTCTTGCGACCTACATCGTCATGCACTTCGCTGGCTTCACCCTCAACCAGATGACGCTGCTAGCCCTTTCTCTGTCCGTCGGCATTCTCGTGGATGACAGCATCGTCGTCCTCGAGAGCATTACGCGCCATCGCCGCTCGGGCGAAGCCCCGGTGGAAGCAGCGTTCAATGGACGCACTGAGATCGGGTTCGCCAGCATCGCTCTGACACTCACGGATGTGGTAGTGTTCTTGCCCATTGCCTTCATGGGCGGCATCGTAGGGGCGTTCTTCCGCGAGTTCGGTCTCACCGTGGCTGCCGCAACGCTCTTCTCCCTGGTGGTCTCCTTCACCATCACACCTACGCTTTCGGCTCATTGGCATGGACGGCGTACGCTCATGGCGCACCGTGAGGATCACTCCGCCAGGGCGTTCGATGCCTATCGGACCGTACTCCGATACATGCTCGAGCGTCGTTGGTGGGCCATAGGGTGGAGCGCGGTTGTCTTGGCTGCCGTAGTCCTGACGACCATACCTGTTCTGGGCTTCGAGTTCTTACCTGCCAGCGATCAAGGGCAGCTCGCCGTTACCGTGGAGACACCACCTGGCACCTCGCTGGCTCGGACGGATGCCGTGACCCGGCGTGTGGAACGGCAGATCGCGGCGGATCCGGATGTCGAACACTATCTCACCACCGTCGGAGAGATCGTCGCAGGCTTCGGAGCCATCCCGCAGCGTGGCTCACAGTACGCCCAGGTCAGCGTGCGGCTAAGGGAACGGGCCAGGACCGAGCACTACCTGTGGGGCTTCGGCAGAGCAGCACGTGGTCTGCGGGTACGTCGCGACCAGGACGTTGCAGCCGACCTGCGCAGGGCGTTTGCCGGAGTGACCGACGCGAGAATCCGTGTGGCACCCATTCGCACTGTGGCCAACGTTGGTCCCGACGTTCAGATCGAATTGCGTTCGCGAGACCTAGAGAGCCTGACGCAGGCAGCGACGATCGTGCGAAACAGCATCGCGAAGCTCCCCCAGGTCTTGGACCCAGACATGTCCCTGCGCACAGCGCAACAGGAACTACAGGTGGAGTTCGATCGGACTCTGGCGGCTGCCGCTGACATCCCGCCAGCCCAAGCGGGGGCCATCCTGCGGGACGCCATGGCGGGTGCCAACGTCGGTTACCTCCACCTGGAGGACGAAAACGTGCCTGTTCGCATAAGTGTTGCCGAGGAGTATCTTCACTCGCAGGACCTGCTCGCCATGGTACCCATCGGATATAGTCACCAGCGCGCCGTTCTCGTGGGAGATGTGGCACGCCTCGTTCGACGCCCTAGTCCGGCGTCTGTCACGCGCCTCGACGGGGACCGCCTTGCGACCGTTACCGCCGGCTTGGCTCCAGGCAGCGCGCTGGGCACTGTCCGAGCTTCTATCGAGGAAGCTGTTCACGGGAAGCTACCGAAGGGTGTAGAGATGACGTTCGGCGGTGAGAGCGGCGTCATGGAGGAAAACGTCCCCCACTTCGTGCTCGCCCTTACTCTCGCCGTCGTGCTCGTGTACCTCGTCATGGCTGCACTTTTCAACTCGATGCTCTATCCGCTGATCATCATGCTGACACTGCCCATGGCCCTCATCGGCGGCTTGGCGGCGCTAGCGCTGACGGGAGAGACGCTGTCCCTCGTATCGGGCATAGGCATCATCATGCTCGTTGGCCTCATGGGAAGGAACGCGATCCTGCTGGTGGACTATGCGAACACACTCAGGGCCCGCGGTCTTTCGCCAGCAGAGGCTGCTGTGGAGGCAGGGGCTACTCGTCTGAGACCGATTCTCATGACGACCCTCGCTACCCTCTTCGGCATGCTTCCGGTCGCGCTTCGAATCGGCACCGCCTCGGAGCTTCGAGCTCCCATGGCAATCGTGGTCATCGGTGGCCTTCTCGTGTCCTCTGTACTTACACTGATTGTCATTCCTTGCGCCTACACGATTGCGACCGGTGCTCCTGGCGGTACATTCATAGGGCATGACACGCGACCAAGCAGGCGCGACGGCAGGCGAGGCAGTGGGAGAGCTGCCCACTAGAATGCACGAAAGGGATTAACGGACTCCATGGAACCTCTTAGAATAGGCATGATAGGCGTGGGAGGCCGAGGCGGTCTGTGGCACCACTGGCACCGGCCGAACGACGGCAGGTCCGTTGTGGTGGCGGGTGCTGATGTGTCAACAAGTGCTCTGGACGCCTTTCGGTCGGCGAACGGCATGGACCCATTCGTTACGACCGACTACCGCGAACTCCTGGCACGGCCGGACGTGGATGCCGTCGCTGTATGCTCGCCGGACTACTGCCACGAAGAACATGCCGTTGCTGCTCTCGAGGCCGGCAAGCACGTCTTTCTCGAGAAGCCCATGGCCATTACGACAGAGGGTTGCGACCGCGTCCTGACGACCTGGCAGCGCTCGGGCAAGCAGATGATGATCGGGTTCAATATGCGCTACATGAGCATCTTCCGGGTGGTGAAAGAGATCGTGGACAGCGGCGCCATTGGGGAGGTCAAGGCCGTCTGGGTTCGGCATTTTGTTGGTTACGGCGGTGACTTCTATTATCACGACTGGCATGCCAGCCGCCGCAACACGACCTCCTTGCTGCTCCAAAAGGGATCGCATGACATTGACATGATCCACTGGATCACAGGACGCTACACAAAGCGCGTGGCAGCATTCGGAAGCCTGGACTACTTCGGCGGGGACAGGTCCAACGACCTGACCTGCGACACGTGCCCCGATGTGCGTACATGTACCGAAGCGCAACCACATAGCTCCCGACGCCAGTGTGCATTCCGCCAGGAAGTGGACGTCGAAGATAATCAGGTCATGATCATGGAACTGGGCGGAGGCATCAAGGCAGCCTACCTGCAGTGCCATTTCACACCGGACTATCACCGCAACTACGTCTTCATCGGGACCGAGGGCCGTGTCGAGAACTCCGAACCCGACATGCGCGTATGGGTGAAGACGCGCCGATCCAACACGTACCGTGAACTGGCGGATCGCGACTACATTGTCAAACCGTCGGCAGGGGGCCACGGAGGCGCGGATCCCGTCATTTGCGAGGACTTTCTCGACATGATTCTGGACGGCAAGGAACCGGTAGCCACACCACTGGCGGGCCGGATGAGCGTTGCGACAGGCTGTGCAGGTGCGTACTCGTTGCGCAACGGTGGTGTCCCCGTAGAGGTTCCTCCACCTCCTGGCGGCCTGGACCTATGAGCACTGTGCCGTTGCGCGTTCCAGAGACGTCTTCAGCATCGGTCGTTCGGCGTACCCTATTCCTAGGTCCGCCTTCCTTCGAAGGTTTCGACGGGGGCGCAGGTTCGCGTTACCAGGCCCGTCGGGAGATCACGAGTTTCTGGTACCCGACGTGGCTCGCGCAGCCGGCGGCGCTAGTTCCGGGAAGCAGGCTGCTAGACGCGCCACCCCATGGTCTCTCGGTTCAGGACGTGCTCGAGATCGCAGCGGACTACGATCTCGTCATCATGCACACCAGCACTCCGTCGCTGTTGAATGACGCGGCTTGTGCGGCCGCCATCAAAGAGCGGAATCCGGCGACTTTGGTGGGCTTCATAGGCGCCCACGCTGCAGTACTCCCCGAGGAAACGCTGCGTCAGGCCCCTGCGCTGGATTTCGTGTGCCGAGCCGAATTCGACTTCACGTGCCTGGAACTCGCACAGGGCCGACCCTTCGAGACCATCGCCGGACTAAGCTATCGGGCACCGGATGGCAGCATACGCCACACGCCAGAACGCGAACCGGTTCAAGACTGGAACACCATGCCGAGCGTCTTGCCAGTCTATCGGCGCGACCTGGACATCCGGCGGTACGCCATCGGATATCTCCTGCATCCGTACATCAGCTTCTACACGGGTCGCGGCTGTCCTGCGAAGTGCACTTTCTGCCTCTGGCCACAGACTATCGGGGGGCATCGGTACCGTGCCAAGTCGCCGGATGTGGTCATTCGTGAGATGGAAGAAGGTAAGGACCTCTTCCCCGAAGTACGCGAATGGATGTTCGACGACGACACCTTCACCATTGACAAGGAGCGCGCCATCGCCATTAGCAAAGGACTGAAACGGCTGAAGCTCACCTGGTCCTGCAACGCTCGAGCGCACCTGGACTACGACACCTTGAGGCAGCTCAAAGAGAACGGCCTCCGCCTGCTTCTGGTAGGTTTCGAGAGCGGCAATCAAGAGATACTCAATCGCATTCGCAAAGGGCTGCGGCTCGAGATGGCCAGGGACTTCATGCGGAACTGCCACAAGCTGGGGATCAAGGTTCATGGCACCTTCATCATAGGCCTGCCATTGGAGACGAGAGAGACCATCGAAGAAACCATCCGGTTCGCCCAGGAACTCGACCCACACACCATCCAGGTCTCCATTGCTGCGCCGTATCCTGGTACGGAGCTCTACAGGCAGGCGGAAGCGAACGGGTGGCTTGCCGGTGGGACGCTCGTATCAGGCAGCGGGATCCAGTCATCCGTCCTGCGGTACCCCCACTTGACGCCGGACGAAATGGAAGAGGCTGTAGAACGCATGTACCGGCGCTTCTACTTCCGGCTCAAACCCATCCTCCGCATCGTTCGAGAGATGGCGGGCGATCCACACATGGCTGTCCGGCGGCTCAGGGAAGGACGCGAGTTCTTCTCCTACCTGCGTGAACGTCGTGCGAGTCGCCGTGCACCGAACCCGCAGGAGGTCGGCACATGATAGCAACCTATCCTCCAGTCTACCAGTGCGTTCGTACCACGGAGACCATGCGCGTGGATGGCCGTCTCGATGAAGAGACCTGGTTGCTGACGCCCAGAGTGCGACTTGCCGATGCGTCCAACGGACGAACGGTCGCTCCTTTGACCACCGTGCGCGCTTGCTGGACAGAGAGTCATCTCTACCTGGCTTTCGAATGCGAGGATGATGACATCTGGGGAACGCTTGCTCGACACGACGACCCGCTGTACGATGAGGAGGTCGTGGAGGTTTTCCTCTGCCCCACAGGCGTTCTGTCACGCTACTACGAGATCGAAATCAGCCCTCGCAACGTGGTCTTCGACGCAGCCATACACAGTCCGGACCTGCACCGGCGCACCATGAGCACCGACCTCGACTGGTCCTGGCCGGGCATGGAGACCGCTGTTCATGCCGACGCGCCGGTTCACACGACGGCACCGGTCGAGCGCGCAGTCCGAGGTCCCGGCGGCACGTGGACCGTAGAACTCGCCATCCCCTTCGAGTGCTTGCCGCCCGAGGCACGGCCTGTGCCCGGCACGGAATGGCGCGTCAATTTCTACCGCATTGACCGCGGTGCTCGGGATGTCTACCAGGCATGGTCTCCCACACTGAAGAAGCCCGCAGATTATCATGTCCCGGAGCGCTTCGGCTTTCTTCGGTTCGAGGAGGAGAACGCAAGAGACCTCCTAGCCGGTCAGTGGACGCCGGAACGAGCAACGAAGTGGTATGCAGGTCTGCCATGGCTCGTAGGCTGCAACTTCATTCCGAGCACGGCGTCGAATCAGCTCGAGATGTGGCAGGCGGAGACTTTCGATGCAGCGACCGTGGACAGGGAGCTGGGCTGGGCTGCGAGCGTTGGAATGAACGTCGGGCGTGTCTACCTCCATGACCTCGCTTGGACGATAGACCCAGCAGGCTTCCGGGACCGCGTTCGGCAGTTTCTGGCGATAGCGTCCGCCCACGGAATCCGGGTCGTATTCGTTCTCTTCGACGATTGCTGGAATCCTGTTCCACATGCCGGTCCCCAAGAACCACCCACTCCGGGCGTCCACAACTCGAGGTGGTTGCAGAGCCCCGGCGCTGACGTGGTAAACGATGCAACGAGATGGGATCGTCTCGAAGCCTATGTGAAGGACGTGATCGGCAGCTTCCGGAATGATAGGCGCATCCTGCTTTGGGATCTCTACAACGAGCCTGGCAACGGCGGGCAGGGCATTCGATCCCTCCCGCTACTGCGCCGTGCTTTTCAGTGGGCCCGAGAGGTTCGGCCGGTGCAACCACTCTCCGCGGGAGTGTGGATGGACGATGCTCGTCTGAATGGCTTCCAGATCCTGCATTCGGACATCGTCACGTTTCACTGCTACGGCGACGCTGACGCCCTGCGGCGGCAGATTGACGACCTCAGGCGCTACGGCAGGCCGCTCCTCTGTACCGAATGGATGGCGCGGCCTACCAGCACGATCCCTACGCATCTGCCCATCTTCAAGGAGAATAACGTAGGGTGCATCCAATGGGGTCTCGTGGCAGGCAAGACGCAGACGATCTACCCGTGGGGTTCGCCGCCAGGCGCTCCCGAACCCCAGATATGGTTCCACGACCTCTTGAAACCTGACGGCAGTCCTTACGATCCGACCGAAGTTCAGTGTATCCGTCAGCTTACCGGCAGAGGGCGCTAGATGCTTCCGTCGAGTCTGGGCCCGGCAGCAAGCGTATCCGGCAGCGCCTCAGCCTCGAACTTCTTGAAGTTCTCTACGAAGAGCTGCGCGACCCGTCGAAGCGTCCGGTCGTAGGCGGCCTTGTCTTCCCACGTATCGCGTGGTGAGAGGATCGCTGCTGGCACTCCCGGGCACTCGGTTGGCACATCCAAGTCGAATACAGGGTGTTTTCGGTATGGCACCGTATCCAGCGCACCCGAGATAGCAGCAGCAATCAGCGCTCGCGTCTCCTTGATGCCGATACGCTTGCCAACGCCGTATGGCCCACCGGTCCAACCCGTATTCACCAGCCACGTCCGTGCCCCGTGACGGGCAAGCTTCTCACCGAGCATCTTCGAGTAGACAGTTGGATGCCGCGGCAGGAATGGAGCTCCGAAGCATGTGCTGAACGTAGCGGACGGCTCCTGGATGCCAGCCTCGGTGCCCGCCACCTTGGCGGTATAGCCAGAAATGAAATGATACCGGGCCTGCGCCGGCGTAAGGCGCGATATGGGGGGCAGCACACCGAAGGAATCGCAGGTCAAGAAGAACACGTTCCTGGGATGCCCGCCGACGGAAGGTCGAACCGAGTCTGCGATGAACGTCAGAGGGAAGGCCGCCCTGGTGTTCTCCGTGAGTGTGTCGTCGTCGAAGTCGAGCAGCCGCGTCGAGAGGTTGATCGCAACGTTCTCCAACACGGTGCCGAACCTGATTGCATCCCAGATCTGGGGCTCAGCCTCCTTGGAGAGATGGATACACTTTGCGTAGCACCCACCCTCGAAGTTGAAGATCCCGTCGTCGCTCCACCCGTGCTCGTCGTCGCCAATGAGCCGCCGCTCAGGGTCTGCCGAAAGCGTGGTCTTGCCGGTGCCACTCAGCCCGAAGAACAGGGCGACATCGCCGGCAGGTCCCATGTTCGCCGAGCAGTG
Source organism: Chthonomonadales bacterium (assembly GCA_037443035.1). GTDB lineage: Bacteria > Armatimonadota > Chthonomonadetes > Chthonomonadales > CAJBBX01 > JABWBA01. The sequence continues at coordinate 68,047 of JBBIPC010000017.1, read as the reverse complement.
CATGGATAGTACACCCTTGGCGGGAAGGAGGTAGTTCATGATGGTGAAGACGGATTTCTTCATCTCGCCCGCATACTCGGTGCCACCGATGAGAACGATCCGTTTGTCGAAGTTGACACAGATGTAGGCTTCCGAATGCGTGCCGTCCACCTCCGGGTCAGCATGGAACCCGGGCACGGACAGAATGACGAAATCCGGCACATGGTCGCCGGTCTTCGTCCAGTCGGGACGTACGAAGAGCTGCCGAGCGAACAGTGAGTGCCACGCGAACTGAGTGATGACACGAATGGGGATTCGGTATCTGAGATCGGCTCCCGCGAAGCAGTCCTGCACGTAGAGACGTTTGTCCTGGAGGTACGCTAGCGCGCGCCGGTAGAGAAGATCGAACTGATGAGGAGCCATGGGCTGGTTCACTTCGCCCCACCAGATGTCGTCCTCAAGACCAGGCGTTTTGACCACGAACTTGTCTCGCGGCGACCGGCCCGTGTGCAGACCGGTGCGCACAACAAAGGCACCACCTGCCGCGAGGAGACCCTCGCGCTGGGAAAGAGCGTTTTCGATAAGTGCCGCGGTACCGAGATTCCAGTGAACGAACAGAGCATCCTTGATACCGTGGTTCTCCAGGCCGTGCCTGCTGGGGTTCACTCCGAGGTTCTGCATGACTTGCTCCGTGGCACCGCCCATCACACGACAGGCTCCTTCGCCGTCGCCGTGGGCGGCCATATGTGGGGTCTCCGGTATTATACCTGCAGGCGACTAGGCGAGCAGATTCAGCAGTTCCTCCGGCGATGCTGTGCCGGTCGTACCCAGCTTATGAATGGTCACGCTGGCACACAGATTGCCCATGAGCGCCGCCTGCTCGACCGTAGCCCCGGCACAGAGGGCGCAGGTGATACCTGCAGAGGCGCTATCGCCCGCACCCACAATATCTATCGGTCCTCGCGGCGGCAATGCTGGAATGTGCGCCACTGTACTCGCGGTGCAGGCCATGATCCCGTCACCGCCCAGGGTGATGAATACAGGGCGCCCATTGCGTCGCGCCAGTGATTGACCGAATACGCCGGTTTCTGCCAGGTCTGGCATGCGTTCCTCAGCGTATCCCATGGCACTGGCTGCTTCGAGACGATTGGGCTTGACGATCACATCGCGAAATGCGCCAATGCGGACCCGCGAGTCGGCGAAGACCAATGTCTCGGGGTGCTCTTGTGCAAGACGCTGAAGACCTGCCCGCACACGCTCCGTGATGACGCCGCAGTTCGCCTCTTGCACTTGATCGGCGATCATGATGGCGTGGAACTTCTCGCCGACCACTAGCCTCCGCACGTTCTCCAGCACCAGCTCCTCGAGTTCCGCCGGCAGCGGGGACCGGTTCTTGATGTCCAACCGCTCCATCTCCTCCTCGCGGTCGGCCTGCCGGAGCATGGGCTTCGTGTATGTCGGGGTGAATCGCGACGGGCTTCCGACAAGGCCGTCCATGCCCACGCGTGCCTGTTCCAAGCCACGACGCAACTCATAGCCCTCTCCGTCCTGGCCGATAACACCGACGGCTTCCAGTCTGCCTACGCCCAGGGCGCTCAGATTGTTCATGACCGTGCCGGCTGCACCGGGGCTCGAGCGTACTCCTACCACCTGGTGTGCAGTCTTCCCGGTCTCCAGAGAGACCTCGGCCAATGCGGGATCGATGACCAAGTACTTGTCGAGGAAGAAATCCCCGACGACAGCAACACGGAGGCTCGGAATCCTGTTCAGAACCTCTGGAAGCCAGGTCCGGGCGTCCTGCACGTAGGCGTCCACTCCAACAGGCATTCAAGTCACCTCGAGACAGAGAATGCGGTGGGAGCGCCCAGAACACACGTCGCTCATCCTTCTCGCGCTCCCGACCATTAGGTACTCCCGTGACTGGCACGCCTCGCCTAAGTGCGATGCCCACACCACAAGACGGCATTCGTGATGATCCGCTGCACCGTTTCGCTGTAATAGGTTGGCACAGTCTCGTGGCCCGGACGGAAGTAGAACACACGAGCCTTCCCCAAACCTTCTCCCACGCCCCCGCCAGGTCCAGAGGTGAATCCGGGGGTCTTTCCCTCGCCCACGGTCCAGCATATGCCGCTGGGGAACGTCTTGCCATCGTAGGGGAAGTGAGACTGGAACACGAGAACGAGAGCCGGCGGGACGTCGAACGGCGCACCGTACATCTCTTCGTGCGCCAACGTGAAGTCGGTGATACCGGCCGCGATGGGGTGCCAAGGTGCGCAGACGCGGATCTCCTCGGGTTCCATGGGGTTGAGCTCTCGCCAGCCACCCTTCAGATGGCCAGGTGCTTGCAGTATGCGCTGGAAGGGCTTCGAATAATGAGCCGAATGGAGAGCCACGAAGCCCATGCCGCCCTCTACAACGCGCCGAACCACCCGCTCCGCAGTCTCGTCTGTCACCTCGCCGTGCCGGGCATGACCCCACCATAGAAGGACATCTGTATCGGCAAGCGAAGCCTCGGAACACCCCTGCTCAGGGTCGTCTAGGTTGGCGGTCCGGACTATCAGAGACGCTCCGCCGAACTTGCGCAGTCCTTCCGCCACAGCCCCGTTGATGCTCGAGGGATAGACCTCCTTTGGAGCATGCGGTGGCGCCTCGTCCCAGACGAGCACCCGAAGCGGTGCTGCTGATGCCATTGTTCGATACCTCCTTAGTTACTTACCTCAGGCCGTAGGCATACCGCCACGGTCCAACGCCCCATCTATTCCATGCGCGGCAGCGGCGGTCCTGCGTGCCAGCGCCATCTTCGGCGGCAGGAAATCTACACTCCGGGCTGTAAAGGATGCCAGCACATTCACCGGGAGGAGTCATACCATGCACGGCGACGCGCCTAGGCGGTCGGTACCAGACGTCAGCGAGCTGGATCTGGAACATGCGATCGGGCAGGTGTGCTGCTTCGGCTGGAGCGGTACCGACGCTCATACGGTGAACGAACACGCACGTTTCATTGTCGAGCAGCTCGGCGTCGGCTCGGTCGTCCTCCTATCTCGAAACGTGTCCGATCCGGTCAGCACCAGGGCGATGTTGCATGAGCTGCAGGGACTAGCGCGCATACCCCTCCTCGTCGCTATTGACCACGAGGGCGGCATGGTCTGCCGCTTCGCCGACGGGCTTCATGCGTTTCCCGGCAACATGGCACTCGGAGCCACCTCGCATCCCTACAAGTGGGCTCGTCTCCAGGCACGAGCACAAGCAAGGGAGCTTCGTGCCGTAGGTGTCAGTTGGAACTTCGCACCGTGCGTGGATGTGAACAGCAATCCCGACAATCCCATTATCGGCGTGAGATCCTACGGCGAGGATCCACAGCGTGTTGCAGCACTCGGAGTCGAAGCCGTCTTGGGGCTGCAGGAGGAGGGTGTCCTTGCGTGTGCCAAGCACTTCCCAGGCCATGGCGATACCTGCGTCGATTCGCATCTAGGATTGCCCGTCGTCTCCAAGAACCTCGAGACGCTCCATGCCGTCGAGATTCCCCCGTTTCAAGCAGCGGTGGCAGAAGGAACGGGGTCGGTCATGACGACCCACATTCTCTTTCCCGCGCTCGATCCAGAACGACCTGCAACGATCTCACCCGTCCTCCTCGATGGACTGCTACGCGAGACTCTGGGTTACCGCGGCATTGTCATTACGGACTGCCTCGAGATGGCTGCCATCGCAGAGACTATCGGAACGCCCCAAGGCGCGGTCCGCGCTCTTCAGGCGGGCGCTGACGTCGTACTCGTCTGCCACACGTTGGACGTTCAGATAGAGACCGTCCGGACGATTAGGCACAGCGTCGAGAGCGGCATCCTATCGCAGAATCGTCTTTACGAGGCTGCCAGCCGAGTACTGGCGGCCAAGCGCCGATACGTACGCGCCAGCAGGTCGAGCGATCCCGTGTGGTTGCATCCGCAACATGACAGGATCGAGGAGGCGATAGCCCGAGAGTCCATCACGTTGGTGCGAAACAGTGGTGCCGTGCCATTCCCTGCGAGTGCCTCCGTGGCCGTCGTCGCCATGCATCACGGTGCCGGCGATGTAGCTCAGTTGCTCGCGGAACGGGGTGTCCGGACAACTCCCATCGTTTTCGATCCGGATGTGTCTGGAGTGGCCATGCACGAGGCACTGGCACATGTAGCACAGGCAGACCGAATCCTCGCACTGACTGCGCCTCGCGAGCCCTGGGCCACCCGGCCGATTGACCAAGTCGCGCAGGCCGCACTGATCCACAAGATCCACGCTCTGCACCCAGAGCGGCTAGTGGTTGTAGCTATCCGCGAACCCTTCGATATCAGGCGATTCCCCCAGATCGGGACCTACCTGTGCACGTACGGCTACCAGCGCTGCAGCTTACGCGCTCTGGCTGATGCGCTCCTGGGTCGCTTCCAGCCATGCGGGCGACTGCCGGTCACAATTCCGCTGGCTCATTAGGTCTTCTGCTGCAGTTACCAGCGGACTTCCCAGGCCTCGAGGCTGCGCGGCCCCAGCACGAGGGGAAGCCTGGCGCGAGAAGCCAGTGGTCTTGGGCTGCCGGGCGGTTCATCGGGATCTCGGATCACTGCGCATGTCACGCGACCTGACGAGATGCCATAGGTCGTGGCGTTCCACTGATAGTCGGTTCGCACTTCCCGGTCGCTGACGTTCACGAACAGTAGGAGCAGACGTCGCTCATGCGGCAAGACCCACGCCCCCGTCAGTACTGCCGGTGTTGTTACCCATGTCTCGCCGTACCATGCCCAGTCGGCGCGAACCGACGGAACCCCTGCCTGGAGCTTCGGCGGGCGCGCCATTTCGCCGGCGGCGAAGTACCGTACGAAACGATGGCGGGTCCGCACTACCAGCCGCAAGAACGCACCAGCGACCGCTTCCGTAGCTATGCGAGGATCCAGCCAGCCAATCTGCTCACCGTAGACAAGTTGCTGTCCCATTTTCATGCAGAGCGCAAGGTCCCGGGTGCTCGCGCCGGCACCATAGTTGCGCCCGAAGTATTGCACGGCGCCTCCGTAGACCGCCGGCAGTGCCGGTACCATGCCGTCGTACTGCCACTCCCAGGACAACTGGCCATCCAGCATGCCCGCGTACGATTCCGCGGCGCACTCCGACGTGATCATGCGGTCAGGCGGCATGGCGCTCCGAATCGCCCTCAGGAACGGCCAGTAACCATCCACGGTCCACCATGACCCCCCGCCCAGTGGATGACCATGGGAAGCGTCCATGCACAACACGGGAGGCGCTGCCGAGATCTGGTCAATGTAGACCGCTTTCGTGCCCACTTCTGTCATGAGCCGGAGCACGATTGTGCGGATCGTGTCCTGCCAGAGTCTTGTGGTGGGGCACATGACCGCGAGTCTCACGGGGCTACCGTCCGCTTCCTTGCTCCCATACGTCTCGACGTACGGCGCTCCGGCACGATCCTTCGTCGCGGCAGGAAGTGCTTTGGACGTGAACTCGTAGTCTTCGGTACCGCGGTCCCGCGTGTCCCACAAACGGCCATTGATGTATGGCATCACGAACACATTATGCGATTGCAGGTCCGAGACTGCCTCGGCAACGCCCGCCTTCGTCGGGAAATAGTGGGGATAGTCGTTATCGAAGGGGATCTCGTGCCAGTTGTACCAGTGGAATCCGATGGGTACACCAAGCGCCTGCTGCATGCTCTTGACTGCTGCCACACAATCTGCGGGACTGCCTCCGGTCTGCGCCCACGCACATAGCTCCTTCATCCACGTCGGCGTGTCAAGGCGCCCATTCGGACCCAGCTTCGGGAACCATCGCGCGCTCTTGCGGATCCAGGCTCGGTAGATACGAGCTGCGTCATACCAATCGCCCCTGAGAACCTGCCAGACCCCCTCTCCCGGCATCGCGAAAGTGGTCCCGGGCTTCCCCATATCAGGCACGGGAGAATCGAAGGAGAGTGTGACGGCAGCGCCGTCATCGGATGACATGACGAGGCTCTTAGTGGATGCCGCAGGATCGTGGAGACCGGCGTACATGCCAAGCCCACGACCCTCGGAGTACACGGCCATATACTGCATCGTGCACCATCCGTTCGGGTAGAGGCTCTCCTTCTGAATGGAGGAGCCACGCTGCAGCCTGGTGAGCACGCCGGCTCCTGTGGGATAGAACGCCACGGTGTTCTCATCCGGCGCCAACACGGCTATCTGCGGGAACGCCACTCTTTCGATGCCCCACTCGGTGTTCGAGTTCTCGACACGTAGGCTCCACCGCCACGCGGCCGCAATAGGATCGGGACGTGCCGACGCGACAACGCGTAATCCGGTGAATCGCTTGTCGGCCGGTGTGTGGAGGCGCAGACTGAGGGTACCGTTGGGCAATCTACTGCACTCGACGCCTGTCCAACCGCTGTCGGAGGTGATCTCTTCCGTTGCACCATCGCTCGTCCGACGGAGGAGCACGCGGATAAGAGGTGGCTGCCTATCAGCCGCCAGTTCCTTCCGAGCACGATGATCGTAGAAGCTGTGGATGCGGACGCCGTCAGCCATCACACGGAGGGCCAGTCCGGCATCTCCGGCGCGCCCCATGACGAGACCCGCAAATGCGGCACTCGGCGTGGCCCCAGCCTGCGCTACCTTCTCCGCCATTTCCAGTTCTCCTCTTGCCAGGAGGCGCTCAGCCACGGCGGCTGTCCACTGGCCGCGTTCTTTGGAGGGAAGAGCCGCAATGCGACGCTCCAGCGCCTCGGTAGTGAACATCGCCATGGAGGGCCGCAGCGCCGCTTCCCTCGCCAAGACCTCCTCTGGCGCCCGCGATGTCCCGACCCATAGCCATGCCGTCAGGAACCTACTTCGTGTGGACCACCGATCCCACAACCCGTGGATGTACGTGCCATATTCGCCCCGCCCGTCATAGAACCGCACCACTGGGGCAAGCAAAGCCAGGACCGACCGCGCCTGGCCGGTGTCACCATCCATCAACGCCCCCCAGCCAGTTGTCTGCCAGCCCTTCTTGTCTGCCTGGAAAACCCCGCCCTTCGTTGCACCGCCGGTCCAAGCAACGAATCGCGTGTCCGGGAAGTTGAACTCCAGATGGTGCAACTCGTGCCACTCTTGTGCGTACCGCTGTTCGACAAAGGACTGGACAAGGACCCGAGGCGTGCTGCGAAAGAGATACCAATCGTATACGGCCCTAGCACCGCCGGGCTCTGGAGTGCCGTCCCCACCACAGTATCGGGCCGTGACGCGCACTACCGTCAGCTGGGGCGTCTCTACCAACACGGTCAGCTTGGCTGCACGGTCGTTGCGCAGTAGCCACCCGCCCCGCTGCGCATGATGAACTCGGTCATTCCATGCGAAGCTCGTAACGGGTTGGACATCCTTCGTCGGTCCTGCCTCCGTGAACCGGATAGCGTGCGGCAATCCTCCCTGTTTCGACGCGTCGAACGTCCATGTGGCGCCACCGGTAGTTGCGTCCAGCGCTCCTGTCACGGAGCGGGCCTGACACGTCTCTATCCGGCCAACCCTGAACACCCCCCGCTTATGCAGCGTTGCGTCCACGAACACGAGCGTGCCCTCTCGCTGTGGCTGCGAAGAGACTGGGTCGGGAACCAGGAAGGCCCATACAGACTGGCCCCGAGACCCTTGAAGCTCGAGTTTGCAGGTCCCGTCCGCATTCCCAAGGCGCTGCTGGACGGCACCAGGAATGACCATGCGCGCTATCAGCATCCGGGAATCTCCAGCATTCTCGATACGTACGGCTAACTGGGGGGTCGCAGGGGCCACCGGCCACGCGGCCCCGAGCAACAAACCCATCGTATAAGACCGGAAGAACCTTGTATGCCTATGTCTCATCCGTGCCTCCCTGGAGCGCCAGCGGGCGCTGGTCTACGTACTCTTCTCCCCCAATACAGAACCCCCGATGCGCCCTAGGCGTTTTTCGGTGCTAAGAGAGGTAACCTATGGTATGAGACCATTCTACTCGACGAGCACGCCGCGTTCTGAAGCCGCAGCTCGCCATTGAGAGGGATACCGAATGACACAGGAGACAGCGTTGTCTACCGCGACCGACGTCGTGATCCGCCTCGTGGGTGAGTCCGGAGAGGGTACTGTGACCCTCGGCGATGTCATGGTCGAAATGTTCACCCAGATGGGCCTCGACATCTACACGTTTCAGACCTTTCCTGCTGAGATCAAGGGTGGTACGGTGATGTACCAGCTCCGCGGCAAGAGTGGTGTGACATTGTCGCCGGGCGATAGCGTGGATATTCTCGTGGCATTGAACGACGAGGGTTTCTCGTTGTTCGGCTCTGGTCTGAGCGAGAATGCCATCCTGCTCTACAACTCGGATGCGTTCACGCCGCCGCCAGATTCGAACCGAACAGACATCGCACTTCCCATCACGACGCTGGCCCGTGAACAGAAGGAAGCCATTCGTCACGAGTTGGAGGGGGAGATTCTGAAGCGGCTGCCGGCGCCAGTGAACACCGTCGGTCTGGGTGCGCTCATGGCTCTACTCGGTGCGCCGCTCGAACCGGCTGAGGTGTATCTTCAGCGCGTGTTCGGACGTAAAGGGGAACCCGTCGTACGCATGAACGTTAGCGCGCTGCAGACAGGCGCTCGGTACGTCATGGAACAGCTCGGTCCGAACCGAGCGGTGCTTGTGCATCCCGTCGAGCAGCGCCAGCGTCGCCTTATGGTGACAGGCAATCAGATGCTCAGCATGGGTGCCATTGCGGCCGGTCTGAAGTTCTACGCAGGCTATCCCATTACGCCGGCTTCCGAGATCATGGAGTTCCTCGCCAGAGAACTTCCCGCGTTCGGCGGGACAGTCATCCAGGCGGAAGACGAGATCGCAGCCCTAGGGATGTGCCTGGGCGCCAGTTACGCCGGCCAGCGGGCCATGACTGCCACCTCGGGGCCAGGGCTCAGCCTCATGGTCGAGTTGGCGAACCTCGCTGGCCAAGCCGAGATTCCTGTGGTGATCACCGACGTCCAACGTGGCGGCGCCAGCACTGGCCTGCCAACGAAGACGAGTCAGGGTGACCTCAATCTGGCGATCTACGGGATGCACAACGAATCCCCGCGTGTGGTGCTGGCCTGCTCGTCGGTGGAAGATACGTTCTGGACAACGATCGAAGCATTCAACCTAGCGGAGGAGTTTCAGTGCCCCGTCATCCTCCTCTCTGATCAGTCCATGGCGACACGGCGCTCCACCGTTCCTCCACCCGACGTCAGCCACCTCCAACTCGTAGACCGCCGTACACCGACGGACGAAGAGCTCGCTAACGGCTACAAGCGCTACTTGGACACCGAGGACGGTATCTCTCCCATGGCGATCCCTGGCACCCCTGGTGGTGCCTACACCAGCACAGGCATCGAGCACGACGAGGTCGGTGATCCTGGCTACACACCCGAGCTAGCGACGCGCATGAAAGCCAAGCGATTCCGCAAGATGGCAGCCCTGCTGGAACGTCATGCGAATCGGCTGGTCCGACACTGGGGTACTCCGGATGAGGCTGACGTGGGGATCATTGCCTATGGATCGCTGGAAGGCGTAATCAGGGAGGCGACGGAGCGAGCAGAGAGCGAAGGGATTCGGGTGGCGCATCTCCATCTGCGGCTGCTCCAGCCGTTTCCCCGGCAGCAGGTCCTGGAGTTCGCCGCCCGGTGCCGGACGGTGCTGGTACCCGAACTCACATGGAGCGGACAGCTCGCCAACTGGATCAAAGTGAACACGAACCTCTCCGTGGCATCCCTGCGGAAGGACGATGGTCTCCCATTCCTCTCGAGCGACATCTACCGACGTATCTGTGAACTTGCTGACACGCCACACGAGGGGAGGTATCACCAATGAGTAACCTAGCTGTCGCTGCCGACCGGAAACTAGCACCGCGTGACTACAAGAGTGACCTCGCGCCCATCTGGTGCCCAGGATGCGGTGATTTCGGCGTCCTCAGCGCTCTCTTCAAGGCCCTCAGCGTCTGCAATCTAGATCCGGACAAGACGGTGATCGTTTCGGGCATTGGTTGTTCCTCCCGCCTTCCAGGCTTCGTTGCGACTTACGGATTCCATGGAGTACATGGGCGCGTCTTGCCCGTGGCCACCGGCATCAAGTGCGCACGCCCTGACCTGAACGTCATCGGCGTCGGAGGGGACGGCGACGGTTACTCCATTGGCGGTGGTCACCTCTCCCATGCTGCGCGACGCAATCCGGACGTCACGTATCTCATCATGAACAACAACACCTATGGCCTCACGAAGGGCCAGGTGTCACCAACATCTATGGTCCCCCTGGCGTCCGTCCAGCCGCGGATTGACCCGAAGCGGTGGAAGACCACACCATACGGCAGCACAGAGGACTCCATCAACCCCGTGGCGCTTGCCGTAGCGATGGACTGCTCGTTCGTGGCTCGTGGGTTCTCCTACCGACCGAATCAACTCGCCGACATTCTCGTCGAGGCCATCCAGCACCGGGGATTCGCCCTGGTGGACGTCTTCTCTCCCTGTCCGACGTTCAATCAGGATCAGACCGAGGAGTTCTACCGGCACCGGACGTACGACATTCCAGCAGACCATGATCCCACGGACAAGCTCGCAGCATTCGCCCTGGCCTCCCAACAGGATGCCTACCCGCTGGGCGTCCTCTATCGGAACCCGTCAAAGCCGAGCATCGTGGACGAGCAGGAATTCCTTCGCAGGAGATGGCAACATCCTGAGGGTGAAGACGACCATCTGTCGCTCCTGGATGAGCTCTTGCGCCGTTTCGCCTGAGACATGCCGCTAACGATGGCTGATGGTGAGCATCCTACTCGTCTCGTGGATCCACGGCGCAGTCCAGAGGATCCCGACGAGCTTTCGCTGCGGCCCAGGCGGCTGAGGGAGTTCATTGGGCAGCAGCGCCTCAAAGACAACCTTGCCGTCGCGATCGAGGCCGCCAGGGCCCGCTCCGAACCCCTGGACCACCTGCTCCTCTACGGGCCCCCTGGCCTGGGAAAGACAACGCTGAGCCATGTGTGCGCGAACGAAATGGAGGCTCCCATCCGCGCCACCTCCGGTCCTGCCATCGAACGACCGGGGGACTTGGCCGCCATCCTGACAAACCTGGAACCCGGCAGCATTCTCTTCATTGACGAAATCCACAGGCTCAGCAGGGCCATCGAAGAAGTTCTCTACCCAGCTATGGAGGACTTCACCTTGGACCTCATCATCGGCAAGGGACCGAGCGCACGCACCATGCGGCTTCCCCTGCCCCGTTTCACCCTCATTGGCGCGACGACCAGGGCAGGTCTTGTATCATCCCCGCTGCGGGACAGGTTCGGCATGCAGTACTACCTCGAGTTCTACACACCGGAGGAGCTTGCTACCATCGTACTCCGATCTTCGGAGATCCTGGGCGTCACAACAACTGCTGCAGGAGCGACCGAAATCGGTCGTCGTGCTCGAGGCACTCCGCGGGTCGCGAACCGGCTGCTCCGACGCTGCCGTGACTACGCGCAGGTCCGAGCTCATGGCATCGTGGATCCCGAGACAGTGGAGGCCACCATGTCCATGTTGGGCATTGACGCACTGGGCTTGGATGATTTCGACAAGCGGTATCTCCATGCCATTGCAGCGAACTATGGCGGCGGCCCGGTGGGGGTCGAGACGCTGGCGGCGGCACTGAGCGAGGAACGGGACACGATCGAAGACCTCTGCGAACCGTACCTCCTACAGCTAGGATTCCTTCAGCGGACGCCAAGAGGCAGATGCATTACCCGTCCAGCCTGCGACCACATCGGCCAGCCCTACCGGGGTTCCGCTGGACCGTGCGAGCCTGGTCGAACGCTCTTCGACGAGTAGGCCCATGATGCGACGGCACAAAGCAAGACGGGGGCTTCGGCGCCCCCGTCTTGCCACTGCCTACTGACTGCCGTTCGTCAGTCCTCGTACTCGATGGTACACCAGCGGTGGTCCGAGAGCAAGCTCGCAGTGTTGCGGTGCTTGGCATGACCGTCCACGAAGGTCATGTTCGTTCCACCACTATGGCGCGGATAGATGGTCTCGCCCAGCACGCCGATGAGGATCGTCTCGCCCTGCTGGTTGACACTGTAGTTGTTCCACCCAGGATGCCAGAGCCAGTGGCACCACCAGGCGTTGGAGCTCTCCTGGATGAGCGAGGTCTCGGCAGGATGTCGGAACATGCTGTCCCGCACCGGATACTCGATGGACGCCCAGCCCGTTCCACTAAGGGTCCCTTCGGGCCAGTGCCAGCCGTGGACCATGTTCATGGAGTAGCGGGTCCCCTGCAGGTTATTCGGCCAGCCTCCTGCCACCGGATCGACATTGACGTTGTTGGGTCCGCCGGGGCATGCGAAGATCTGGCGATTCTTGATGTACGGGCTGATCTTGTCGGCCCAGATGATCCGGCCCGCCGGATAGCCTAGGCTGTCGTCGTAGACGGACGGATAACAACCGTCCTGGTCGCTGGCGTACATGCTGAACGCCAGGCCGATCTGCTTCATGTTCGAGAGACAGCTCGTTGCCCGTGCTTTCTCCCTCGCCTGAGCAAAGACAGGGAACAGGATGGCTGCGAGGATCGCAATGATCGCGATCACGACCAGCAGTTCGATCAGCGTAAACCCTCGAATTCTCAATGCTGCACTCCTTCGGTAGTGTTGCACTTGTTCAGTGCGGCGCGGCGCCCGGCGATGGCGCCCTCGCCGTAGACAGGCCGCCTAACGGGGCGGCGGTGGCATGGGCATTCCTGCCCCTCCCGGCCCTGGACCCGGCAAACCGAGCTGACCACCCGGTCTGGGCGGCGCTGGCATCTGCTGGCCCGGGCCAAGCTGCAATGGCTTCAGGTACTTCTCTTCCTCCGCCGTCGATAATCCTGATCCCATCGTACGCCGGTAGAGAAACCAGCCAATCAGGATGACCGCCACAATCACAACAGCGGCGGCGACGGCAGGAGGAACGCTCTTCTTCACGCACTTACCTCCTTCTCACTTTGCTTTGGTATGACATCACGCCTGGCGGCGTCGGCCATTGCACGGGCGCGCGGACATGCGTTGCGGCAGCATGACACTGAACACTACGGGAGAGTTGAAATACCGGGGCATCATGATGGTGGACTTGCTTTACAACCGAAGTATGGCACGACTCGTTCTGTTTGTCAATGCCAGGTCAGCGTTCCGGTAGTTTCGAAAGCAAGTATCTCACCGCCTCGTGAAGCTGATGATCATCCGGAGAACCAAGTGCCTCGGCTGGTCCCTCGGCCACGATGTCGGGGGTTACTCCCACGTTCTCGAGGTCTTGTCCGTCAGCGGTGAACCAGCCCCACATGGGGATTCTGTAGGATGTCCCATCCTGGAGCGTCGCCGAATAGGTACCGATGACATAGCCCGGTGTCCGTGCGCCAATGATCGTCCCGAGGCCAAGTCTGCGGAATCCCATGGCGAACACTTCCGCATCTGATGCAGAGTTCTCGTTCACAAGGAGAACGATGGGCTTGTTCCAGACGCGCCACGGCTGCGTCGAAGTCTCCCCATCGCGGGGACGCGTGCCACCGTAGGCTACACGTGCCAACTGAGCCAGGATCTGATCGTGCGTGGAGCCGCCGCCGTTGTCTCGAATGTCCAGGATGACACCCTCGGCGTCGGCCTGCTTGCCCCACAGATCTCTCTCGAACCGCCGCACACTTTCCATAACCATGGCACGCACGCGAACGTAAGCGATCCGTCCATCGGAGAGGCGCGCTACCTCCGCTTGGGCGTTCCGCACCTCCTGCTCATACTGCAGGTCGCGAATGCGCTCTGGGGTTACAGGCGTCAGCTTCACGCTGCGTGCACCCTCGACCTTCGGCTCCGAGTTCACGAGAAGTTCGGTCTCCTTGCCAGCCCGGCCAGCCAGCGCAGTCCAGAGCGTCTCCCCCCACGTTACGTCTTTCCCGTCAACGCGCAGGATGTACTCACCGGATCTGATGCGCGGACCGTTGCCCTCGTTGGGGCCGTTGCGGATGGATCCGCTAACGCGCACACCCGGCCCGGCATATTCCTCGTCGAATTCGAGGCCGAGATCGGCTACGGAAGGTTCATTGCCCGTCACCCGCGGGCTGACCTCGGCATGCGACGCGTTCAGCTCGCCCGCCATCGGCGCTAACACGAAGAATGCGAACTCCTCGACGGTATCGACTCCCTCTAGTAAGCGCTCGTAGCGCTCACGGACACGATCCCACGAGAGGCCGTGCATCTTCGGATCATAGAACCCTGACTTCAGGCTCCGCCAAAACTCTCGGAACGCTTGCCTCCGCTCGGATTCCCGGTCAACCTCTAGCCTAGCATCGAACGAAAGCGACGAAGCAGTCCACGATGGCCCTTGCTGTGCGTAGGAGCGAACGGCGCCGTCAGCCACTAGGCACCAGAACCGGCCTGACGCACGGGCCGCGAAGCGGGGCGGTCCGGCGATGTCGCCAGTGGTAGTCACGCGCTGGATAGGCCCGCCGCGCAAGGACACCGCGAACAGATCGGGACCTCCTCCAAAGGATGTCACACCGTAGATGGTCTGACCGTCCGGCGAGACCCCGTACGCGGTAACGCCCGTAGTTGTCAGCCGTCTAGCTCGCTGATCGATCTCGTCGAAATCGATCAGGACTGCGCTACCCAAGGATAGCTGCTCATCTGCACCGCCCGGCTGGCCCTCGCGGGCGCTTGGCTTCTGCAATGACAAGACGTATAGGTCCGCGCCTTGAAGCCGGTCCCTCGTCGAAGCAAATAGGAGATTCTGTCCGTCCGACGTCCAGCGGGGATTGTCGTTCGAGCCAGGTGTCATAGTGACGTTGACAGCATCTCCCCCAGCCGCCGGAACGACCCAGATGTCCGTCGTATTCCGGACATCGCGACGGGAAAACGCGAGCCATCGGCCATCGGGTGACCAGGAGTAAGCCGTGATCCCAACGCCAAAGCGGTTGTTGCCAGACGAGGCGGCCACACGATAAGCGCTGCCTGGGCTGCTCGGTTCTGCAATGTATAGCCCTCCGGCAGGACCGCTCGAGAGGTATGCCAGCCGTTTGCCATCCGGTGACCACTGGGGTGAGCCCGCGTCATGTTCCGACGTTGCGATCTCCTGGACGGCAAGCGTTTTCACATCCACGATGTAGATCCCGAACGCCCCCTTGCGGTCGGACACGAACGCGATGCGTGTACCGTCTGGTGACCAGACGAAGTCGTAGTCATTGGCCGGATCCGCCGTTAGACGCCGCGCTTCTCCACGTCCCTCGGTTGGGAACGCCCAGATGTCCCCACGTACAGCCACTGCCGCGGTCTTGCCGTCCGGCGCGATCTCCAGCTCCGATGCTCCGTTCGTCAGTGTCATGCGCTGTAGACGGTTCACCTTGCTATCCGTCGGGGCATACACGGTTACCTTACGGCTCCGGTGGTCTCTCATCGAATAGATGTACAGCTCCCCAGAGTGAACGTAGACGATCGCGGCGCCGTCGCGCGAAATGCCTGGCCACGTGACTGAACCCTCAGGATAACGCGTCAGGCTTACGGGTCGTTTCTCCTTGATCGAGGCCGCTACGAGGTTCGGTGCGCCAGGCGTCAACACATCCGAGACGTAGTATACAGTGTTCCCATCACTCGAGAATAGGGGCCACATGTCCATTCCGTCATAGGATGTCAGACGCTGGACAGAGCCGTCGGAGAGGTCGCTCAGCCAGATATCCATGTTGGCCGAACCATGGTAGAGGGGTCTCCACCAGTTGCCAGTACGGGCGCACCTGCAGTAGGCTATGCGCTTTCCATCCGGCGAGTAGACAGCATAACGCACAAAGGCCCTGCCTCGTGTCAGCGCACGGGTCCTGCCACTCGCCACATCGAGCTCGATGGCTTGCCATGCATCTCCTTGACGAATGGCCTGCAGAAGCAGCTTCTTGCCGTCAGGCGACCAATCGAACGGGTACTCGTTGCTCGTGTGATACGTGAGCCGTCGCGGCTCGCCCCCTGCGGCTGGCATGACGAAGATGTCGTAGTTCATGGAAGCGGACGGGTACCGGTCCGAAGCGAAGGCGATCCACTTTCCGTCCGGCGACCAGCGTGGATAGGCGTCGTGGGCGTCATGGACTGTCAGGCGCGTGGCCTCACCGCCCTCGACGGACACGGTCCACAGGTCACCTCTGTAACTGAAGCAGACCTTGCTTCCATCTGGAGACAGGGCCGGCGTATTCATGCCGACGATGGGCTTGCGCTCCGGCAGTTGCAGAGATACCTGCTGTGCGTACAGGGGCACTCCGACACCGATCAGGATGACCCACCAAGGCACGGTCGCAACCCGTCCCATCTTGCGCCTCCTACCAAGGAGAGGTGACATACTCGCCCCAGATCCTCGCGTAGACCTCGGAGGTACGCTCCGCCACCAGTTTCCAGGTGAACTTCTCGCGAACAGCCTGCTTCGCTGCTTCTGCCATCGCCAGTGCGTGAACTCTGTCAGTGAGAATGCGCCTCAGTCCCCACACGAGGCTGTCCACATTGCCACTCCAGACCACGGTGCCCGTGCGGTCATGTTCGACGACCTCTCGGAGCCCGCCTGCATCGGACACTATCACCGGCGTGCCCGCCGCCATCGCTTCCAGGGCCACGATGCCGAACGGCTCGTAAAGGCTCGGGAAGCACGCAGCGTCCGCCACGCGGTACAAACGCAGGAGAACGTCATCAGGCACGAAGCCTGTGAAGTAGACGGCCGATGCGATGCCGAGCTCTTGCGCTTGCTGTTCGAGGTGCGAGCGCTCGCCACCACCAACGACCACCAGTTTGACAGGCACACCCGTCTGTCGCAAGATCTTCGCTGCCTCCAGCAGCAGATGGGCACCCTTTTCTCTCACCATGCGCCCCGAGAAGACAACAAGGTGTTCCTCGGGTGCTGCGTAGTTCCGGCGGAAGGCCGTGGCCTCATCTGCTGGAAACTCGAAGTCGAACTTTTCTGCACGGATACCGTTAGGGATCACATCGATCTTGTCCCAGGGCGCTCCCAGGGCGCGTTGCACTTCGTCGCGCATGAAACTCGAGCACACGATGACACGCCATGCCTCCGTCACCAGCTCCTGTTCGACCGAAGCGATGTACCGCTGCTGATCGGTGTGTATGCCCTGATTCCTTCCATGCTCCGTCGCATGCACCGTCGCTACCATCGGTACTCGGAAGGCATGCTTCAGACGCACGGCCGCGAAATGCGCGACCCAGTCATGGGCGTGCAGGAGCAGTCCATGGCTGACATCGAGCCGCTTGGTGTCAGGCACGGCAGCCAACCAGTCGCCAATCAGGTTCGCGGCGCGATCGTACATCGCGGCGTTGAGCTGATGGACCCAGTGAACGAAATCATGCACGGGGCTGTAAGGTTCTGTGCGATAGACGCGAACCCCGTTGTACTCCTCTTCTGCGGGCGCCCCGCCGAAGGCTGCAGTTACCACATGAACTTCGTGGCCCCTGTCGGCCAACGCCCAGGAGAGCTCTTCCACGTGTCGGGCGATCCCTCCGACGATTCTCGGAGGATATTCCCACGTCACCATTAGTATACGCATAGTCTCGTTCCTGATCGGTGAAGGCTCTCTAGAACCGAAAGTTGCCCATGATAGCACACCGGCGACGCCCCCCAGGCGCAGGCTTGCACAGCAGCATGAGTGCTTGACTTCATGGCGAGTGTTCGGGTAAGTACCGCCCGCAGCTAAACTGAACACGAAACTAGAGTGCCTGTTCCAGGCAGGAGAGTGCATATGGCAGATAGGTTGGTCTTGACGGAAAGCAGCCTGCAGAAGCTACGAGAAGAGCTCGAGTACCTTCGAACAGTGAAACGCCGTGAAGTCGCCGAGGCACTGCGGAAGGCACGGGCTTTCGGTGATCTCTCGGAGAACTTCGAGTACCATGCGGCACGCCGCGAACAGGCCATCCTCAACGGCCGTATCGCCGAGTTGGAGCGCGCCATAGAAACGGCCACGATCGTGACTGACGGACCCGATTCAGCTCAGGAAGAGGCGCAGCTAGGCAGTATCCTCACGGTCCAGGACCTCGATGCGGGTGAGGAGTGGAAGTTCCAACTCGTGGATCCTGTCCAGGCGAACCCTGCGGAGGACCGCGTGTCCATCCAGTCGCCTGTTGGCGCCGCCGTGTTAGGGAAGAAGGTGGGTGATCGGGTGCAGGTCAAGGCTCCTGGCGGTCTGATGCGTTACGAGATCGTGGCAATCACGCACTGACATTGTCTAGCCACGTCGCCAGATGACCTCGCGCCCGGACAGGCAGCTCCGCATGGCTACCGTCCACCACGATTGTTCGGGCAGAAGGACCGTAGTGCTCTGCGAGAAGCCGCACCCTTTCCGGACGCACCAGGATGTCGCCTCGGGCAGCTACGAAGAGCGCCGGGACGTCTGAGCGCTCGGGAAGAGGCAGGGCACTCGATTCCGTCAGAATCGCGGCTGCCGGCGCGCCGACAACATAGTCACCACGCAAGGCCATGAGCGTCTCACCGGCAGGCGTGTCGAAGCCATGATAGGAAGAGAGACCCGTGCCCAACACCGAGACTCCCGCGATGCTCTCCTCCTCGGTGACCGCCGCCAGAGCGACCGCACCACCGAAAGAGTGACCGACGAGCACGACCCGCTCCTGGCCAAGGCGTTGCCTTGCGAAGCCGATGATCGCCCGCAGGTCCTCGAGGCCGTCGCTGGCGTGGAGCATTGCGCCAGTGCTGCCGCCCAGCTTATGCCCTCTGAAGTCGAACGTGACGCATGGCCAACCGCGAGAACAGAGATAGCCCGCAGGAACATCCATCGTCTCTTTGGATCCTGTGTATCCGTGGGCCAGCACTACCACAAGATCACGAGGCACCGTCGGTTCGTAGACCAACGCCGCGAGGTGGACGTGCTCGACTTGGACTGTCGCGCGATTCAGGTGAACGAGGTCGGTCATGGCACTGGACAGGATACCTGCCGACCCACCAAGAGGTAACAAGCTCCAGGAGTACCAACAGAAGTACCTGCCAAAGTCGTTGACGGATGGGCCTGTCTCGGTTACAATTTCGGCAGTGGGGGAAAACGGGTCGATGAACCAGGATCTGACGGCTCTCTATGCAGTCCAGGAGGTGGACACAGCGCTCATGCAATGTGCCAGGCAACTTCGGAGCCTCGATAACGGAGCCGCCGAAAAGGAGGCTTTCCAACAAGCTGAGATGGCACATCGAGCGGCCGCGCATGAGCTGAAAGAGGCCGAGGCCACACTGTTGGATGCCGAACTGGAGCTAGAGGCTGTGGAAGCCAAACGAAAAGACCACACCAGTCGCCTCTACTCGGGACGCATCGCCAACCCGAAAGAACTGGATGCACTCCAGCATGAGGTGGAGGCTCTGGGACGGCGCCGAAGTACGTTGGACGAGCGGATACTGCTTCTGATGGAGAACGTAGAAGAGCTGAAACAGCGCGAAGCTCAACTCCGACAAGCCAGCGAAGCCGCGCGACAGGCATACGTCGCAAAAGCACAGGCTTATGTACGTTCGGCTCGCACACTCAAGGATGAAATCGAGCGCCTTCAGGCGGACCGAGCTAACAGGGCCAAGTCCGTTCCCACAGCTCTACTCAGGCGGTATGAGACGGTACGTGCCACGAAGGGCGGCGTCGGCATTGCCCGCATCGAGGCCGGGCATTGCGGCGCCTGCAAGACCGTGTTACCCAAGAACACCGTCCTGGCTGCCCGGGAGAGCGGCTCGATCGTCACGTGCGAATCGTGCGGTAGGCTCCTGTGCCCATGAAGGACCGTTCTTGCTAGCAGAGCCAGCCGGGGATGCTATCATTGCTAATGAGTCCACGGGAAGCCTGACAGTCGTCGAGGTCACGGGCATCGGCACTGCAAGACCGACCGCCAGGGGCCCGGACCACCCACGAAGGGAGTGCTGGGACCATGAGTGAGCTTGTGAAGCGGCTGGAGAGCGGTATCGCCCACAAGATCGCGGGAGAGTACTCTCTCGCCATCGAAGATCTCAAGGCCGTCCTGGATGCCGATCCTGAGTGTGCAGAAGCTCATCACCAATTGGGGCTCGTGTACGGATTCACGGGGGAGTTCGAGCTCGCTGTGGAGGAGCTCCGCCGCGCCTCCGAACTGGCTCCCGACTCCGTGCCGATCCTGCTCGACCTGGGCCTGACGTGTGCCATGGTCGGCATGGATGACGACGCTAAGGCCGCCTTCGAGGAAGCTCTGCGACTGGACCCCAATAGCGACGTCGCTCGCAAGAACCTCGCTTACTACCAGTGATGTTCCAGGTTCGGCGCCCGACAGACCGCCCTATCGCATCCTGCACAGCGGCCCGCGACGCAACGGTCTCATGCTGATCGCGGTACCGGGATGGCGGACATGGAGCGCCGGTCCGGGGTATCGGTCCCGACATACCCAGGTCCGCCCCCGCACCGTTTTCCTGCGGCCGAAACACTCAGAATGATGCTCCGCCGCTTTGGTCCTTTCGTACTCTACGGGGTATGCACCGCAATCCTCCTGTGGCGCAGCTTGGTCCTGGGGCAGCCGTTCTATCCGATGGGGCAACTGGCTTACGCGGCTCCATGGTCTGCGTACGTACCACCAGAGCGCAGGGTGGCGTGGAATCCTCTGCACTACGACTCAGTTGCCGAATACCGCGTCTTCCGGATATACGCCACGGAGAGTTTGCGTGCGGGGCGACTGCCTCTTTGGAACCCCTATCAGTCCTGCGGAACGCCGTTCGTCGCGAATAACGTATCGGCCACCTACTACCCCGGCAATCTTCTGCACGTTCTTCTTGGTCCGGATGCAGCGGCCGGCTGGTTCGCTGCAATTCACGTATTCCTGGCAGCATGTTTCATGCGTCTGTTCCTCATGCGCTTCGGCGCTTCCCAGCAGGCAGCCACACTGTCTGGTGCTGTGTACGGTTTCTCGATGTGGCACATAGCCTGGCTCCACCTGCCGCCGTTCGTGGCAACATCCTGCTGGCTGCCAGCGCTCGGCGCGGTGCTTGTGCGCCTGCGGGGCAACCTTGCCTGGACCACTACCGCCCTTTTCGCCGTCGTCGTCGCCCTAGTGCTTCTCGCAGGACACCTCCAGATTGCATTCTACGTCCTGGGAACCACCACTGTCCTTGCGGCTTGGCTGCTGTGGCGTGAGCGCACCAATCGCTCGCCATTCGCGGTCCGCGTGATAGCCGCGTATGTCGTGGCCATCCTGCTAGCCGGGCCGCAATTACTGCCTACAATGGAGCAGATCGCCCATGGTCATCGGGCCGGAGGGGCAACGAGTGAAGGGTACAAGGCTTACGTGGCTTACGCGACGCATCCGGCCGCCCTCGCCACCTTGGTACTTCCGGACCTCTTCGGCAATCCGGCATCTCCTGACCGGCCCTATGTTGGCTTCTCTAGAGGAGGCATGTATTACAATTATGCAGAGGGAGCGATGTACGTGGGCCTCCTGCCGCTGGTCTTGGTCGTCGCAGGTATCGGCAAGCTGAGGTCTGCACGTGGCATGCGCCTGCCGGCGGTCCTGGCTTTGTTCGCCCTGCTGATCGCCTTGGGAACTCCGGTTGCAGCCATGCTGTATTTCGGTGTTCCTGGGTTCTCGGGTTCCGGTTCCCCTGGACGCATTCTTGTCTTGTGGCAGTTCGCGGCTGCATGGCTCGCTGGTCTCGGCTATGACGCGCTGACACGTTCTGCAGACAGCCCTCTTTCTCGTCTAGCGCCGCTGATCGGAATGCTCGTGTTCGCGGCTGTGGCAATCACCATAGGTGCTGTATCGGCCTACCGGCTTCTGGGATCTGTGCCTTGGTCCGCCGAAGACATCGTTCGGCAGTCAGGTGTCTTCGTGCTGACCGCGTTCTGCGTTGGAGTGCTGCTGCCCGATCCAACACGTCGAGACATCGCCTTCGCTTTATCCATAGCGATCGTGTGTGCCGATCTCCTTGCCCACGGTGTTCCCTACAACACCCCGACCACACTGGAGCACGAGCGAGCGGCCCAGGGCACGATCGCTGAGTTGCAGGCGCTGGCAGGGCACGAGAGGATAGCCCCCATCAACACGTCCTGGAGCTTCGCAGGTCCCGAGGCTGTCCTGCCGCCTAACATGGCCACGAACTCGGGCATCCGCGACGCGCAGGGGTACGACTCTTTGCTTCCAGCACAGTACAAACTGTGGTTACGCGACCAGCTTGGCACAGACCCCAGTCCGCCCGAGGTGGGCAACATGGTCTTCGTGAAGCGCCCAGTGTTGTCGTTGCTCGATACCATGGGCGTGAAGATCGTGCTGAGCGCACATCCTCTTGCGCTGCCGCATACCGATGTGCTGTCCCGAGACAACATGTGGATCTACGTTCGGCGCGATGCGATACCGCGGGCCAGGGGGATAACTGAGGACGGCAGGACAGTGGCAGCGGAGTACTCCAGGGATGAGTCTGAGCGCGTGACGCTCTCGATAACCATGCCGGCTCCTGGCCGTCTGGAGCTGGCTGACCAGTACTGGCCCGGGTGGCACGCGATGGTGGATGGTCGGCGGGTGCGCATCGGGCGCTCCGGCGGTGTCTTCCGAAGTGTCACGCTACCGTCTGGTCGCCACACCGTCGAGTTCCGCTACGAACCGGCGTCCTCCCGAGTAGGTGTCTACTTACTCTGCGTTGGTGCATTGGCCCTTGCCGCATGCCTGGGTCAGCAGCTAGCACGAAGATGCAGAGTCACCGCAGGCGTATGACGCGGTCGTTCGTGCGGATGTCCCTCTGGCGCAACAGGTCGTAGACCGTCGCGCACAGCCAGCGCTCTTCGTCTATGGTGAAATCCACTCGCAACCTAGCACGATCGCCGGCACCCGGCGGGTAGAGGCGCACGGCATCGCCTTCGTTTAGCACGACAACGCACTCTTCCTCCTCCGTGCCTTGCGGTTGCCAGTAATAGTGGCCGTTGGAGTGGCGGCGCCACGGCAGCGAAAAGCGACCCGCCAGACCGACCTCGCAGACTGGCAGGCTGAAGAGCTGCTGTCTCGGCGCTACCTTGTAGTAACGTGTCTCGAAACCCTTCGGTGTCGGATAGGCCGTGCCGCGCCGGATCAGCAGCTCGTATTGCGGTGTATTAGACTTCTCGTTGAGGACGCGTATGGCGTAATCATGGTGGATGATCTGATCCACGTAGAACCCGGCGCCGTAGATCGCACCGCCCTCCACCACGGCCTCGAACGGCTTCCAGTAATGCACCTTGTTGGCCCCGAAGATCCGCTCGAAGAGGTCCCGCACTCCGGGCAGCAGCGTGGATCCACCGACTAGCAGCACCGCATCTATGTCCATCGCTGCGAGCCGGTGCCGCGCGTCGCCCAGGACAGCGTCGGTCACCATGTCGAGGCTGCGATACAGGCCCTTGGCTTCCAGCGTCGCCAGGAACTCCTCACGCGTTACCGCAAGTACCTCGCCACCTGGCAGCAAGAAGACGGTATCATCCGTCTTGAGGACCTTTCCGGAAAGCTCCTTCTTGACCTGTTCCGCCTGAGCGCGCAGGACAGGACGGAGCTTGTCGGCATGCGCCCGGAGCCGGGCGCACGCCATATCGGTGACCCATTCATCCACTGTCTCGCCGCCGATGTTCAACCCACGAGCCGCGAGAACTTCGGCCTTCCGGTGTCCTACGCCCCTCGCCTTGCTGTCGGGCGACGTCCCCAACAACGTCCTGACAAGGGCAAGATGCAGCGTGCCGCCACCGAAATCCACGACTAGGAGGTTTCGGTCTTCGGTGAGGTCTACGCCGTAACCCAAAGCCGCTGCAACCGGCTCGTCGAGCGTGCGGAAGTGCTGAACGCCCAACTTGCGCGCGATGTTCTGGAGCTCCATGCGGTACGCCTCGAAGCTCTCTACAGGTACTGTCATGGTCAGGTCACGAATGAAACTCTGGCGCCGTAACCACCTCAGCAGCCTTGTCCAGAGACCGTCCGCCTTCTCATCGCGAAGCTGCCGCTCGCGCTCCTCCGTCAGACGAACAAGCTCGCGGAGGAAGACCGTGGCGCATTGGCGTGCTGAAATGGGCTGACCGTCCGCTTCGGCCACACTCAGACGACTGTCCCTCGCAAGTGCCAGCTTGAATGCACGTGCCAGAGGAGTCAGCCGCCCTGCAAAGGTCGCCCGTAGGACCTCTTCGGCAGCCACGGCTTGCTTGCCGATAAAGCCACGATTCTCGTCCTGAAAGCAGACCACAGAAGGGATCAGCGGCGTGTTCCACGCCGGATCCAGTTCGCAGACATCGTCGAGGCGGACCGTTTCGGCGTGTGTACCCATCCAACGAGCTATGAGACTGTTTGTCGTGCCGAGGTCAATCGCCCAGTGTGTTCGCGTCATCTCTGGCCCATAAGATTACACTGTATTGGTACCTTTTCGCGGTCTTGGGAGGTCTGCTACAGCACCGGACTGCACAAGATGGTCGTCGAGGTCGTCCGCATACCAGAACTGCCCGCTATTTGTTCGTGAACCCCTTGCGTATCAGGCAACTCTTGCCTTATAATGTGTAGAGCCTTCAAATCCCACATAAAGGGGGGTGTCACCGTTATGGTGGATCAGAGACCTTCTCACCGCCAGACGTACACTCGAAGGGCAGGGCCACTAATGGCCGGACTACTCCTGGTCGTTGGTGCCTGCCTTGCCTCGACGGTCCGGGCCGACAACTCTCGGATTCCGGGCCAGGTGCTCCAGAACGGCGGAGCACCCTTCACTGACACAGTCCGCCAGATGGAGTTGAGGGACGTCCAGTTGCGGCACGATATTGCTGCTGGGTTGCGGCCGGACCTCACCCAGGCGGCAGGCGTTACCCGCTATCGCTGGCGCAACAAAGGCGTTCAGCCGGACGGTACGGTGTTCCAGCCGGCACAGCGCGCCGGGAATGGTTCGCGCAGCACCCTCGGTTCCCCAGGGGGAAACGCCCCGCAGAACATGGGAACCAACTTCGCAGGTATCAGCCTGCAGGATCAGTTCACGGATCTCGGCACCGGATTCTGGCCTCCAGACACCATGGGCGCCGTCGGTCCCAACCACTTCGTGGAGATGCTGCGCGGCTCCGTGGCCATTTACGATAAGACCGGCACACGGCTAAGCCACGTCACGCTCAACAGCTTCTTCACGACGGGCAGTTACCCGCGTGGCGACTGCTATAGCCCCAGGGTCATCTTCGACCGCCGCAGCGGTCGCTGGTTCGCCGTTGCGCTGGAGACCAACGGCGGCGCGGCCAACCACGCTATCCTTGCTGTATCGGCGACGAACGATCCAACGGGCACATGGCAAAAGTACGCGATCACCATCGGTGAGAGCAACACGCTCACCGACGAGATCATGATCGGCACCGATGACAACGGTGTCTACTTCGGCGCCTCCATGATCCCCTCGGGAGGTGCGGCATTCGCCAAGATCGCCGCCACCAAGAAGGCGTCGCTGCTCGCAGCGTCGCCGTCCTTGAGCACCGTCTACTACTGGCGGCTCATCACCGACATGATGGCAACGCCGTGTCCTGTGCACAACCTGGACCCCGTTGCGTCCAACGGCTTCGCGTATTTCTTGGCGTCGTCTACGACAGTCTACGCGAACATCGAATTCCGCAATCTCCAGTGGGCCATGTCGGGAGTTCCGACGCTATCGCTGACTCAGGAGATCCTTACCGCTGCCTATGGTGCGCCAGTGGACGCTCCCGCGCTCGGTAGCGCTGTGAACATAGACGTCGGCGATGACCGAGTTCTCATGGCTGTTCAGCGCAACGGCAGCATTTGGGGAACGCGGAACGTCGGTGTTACGGCGTCCGGCGGCACGGGGACTGTGGACCGGACCGCTGCAGAGTGGTTCGAGCTTTCCACGGCGGGAGCACCGGTGTTGACGTTGAACCAGCAGGGACGCGTTTTCGACAACGGCGCTCAAGACTGGATGTTCTTCTACTATCCGTCCATTATGGTGAGCGGCCAGGGCCATGTGGCCATGGGCTTCTCCGGTTCCAAAGCTAGCGAGTACGTGGGTGCCTATACCTGCGGTCGTCTGGCAACGGATCCGGCAGGGACCATGCAGGGCGTCATGCAGGTCAAGGCCGGAGAGGCGTCCTACGAACGGCTCGTGGGTGGCCGAAATCGTTGGGGCAATTACAGTTACACGAGCCTCGACCCCAACGATGATATGTCCATCTGGACGGTCCAGGAGTACGCAGCCAGTGCCGAGGGCCTGCCAACCGACAACTGGGGCACCTGGATCGCACGGCTTCTCGCTCCTGCGCCGTTGATCACCAGTGCATCCGGCAGCGCCGTCCAAGGCATGACGAATGTCACGTTGAACATCACCGGCTCGCGGTTCTTCGACCCGGGTGCCGGCTTCCCCAACCATATCAACGTGACGCTGTCCGGTGACGGTATCAGCAACTACGTGGTTACCTACAATAGCCCGACGTCGGTGACCGTCAAGTTCGACGTGAGTCTCGATGCGACCATTGGCCTGCGCGACGTCACCGTCACGAACCCAGACGGACAGACAGCCACGGCTGCAGGGGCGTTCGAGGTGATCCGCGCCATACCGACGACCCTGACGGTGGACGACGTCGCTGGGGTCATCGGTCAGACGGTGAACCTCACCGCTACGCTCGTAGATAACGACACGAGCCTCGGCATACCCGACAAGACCATCACCTTCCAGGTCGACGGCAACACCGTTGGCACCGCCGTGACCGACGCCAACGGAGTGGCCGTGCTGCCCGTGGTCATACCGGAGGGCATCGGCGCTGGAGACCATGAGATCCGGGGAATCTTCGCTTTCGACGGCGTGCATCGCCCGAGCGAAGACACGGCGACGGCTACAGTCTCCAAGGCGGACACGACGATCGTGGCCGATGACAAGACTGCCAAGATCGGGACGACGGTCGCGCTGACTGCAACACTCACCCGCAACCATGACAGCGCACCGATCGTGGGCCGCACGGTGACCTTCAAGGTAGACGGTACCGAGGTTGGCACCGGCGTGACGAACGCATCGGGTGTTGCCTCAGTTGACTACGTCGTGCCAGAAGGTGCTGGAGTCGGCACACGGACGATCACAGCCGAGTTCGCAGGCGACGGCGACTACAACGCCAGCACCGACGACGCAGTGTTGACGGTGGAGAAGGGCGACACGGCCCTTGCGGTTCCCAACGTAGTCGGCACCGTTGGCACTTCCGTTGACCTGAGTGCAACGCTCACGGTTGTCGGCGCTGGTTGGCCACTGGCAGGCAAGACCGTCGAGATCTCCGTAGATGGCACCGCCGTGGGGACCGCGACAACCGATGGAAGCGGCGTTGCCACGGTAAGCTACGCCATACCGAATGGCATGGCGGTTGGGGATCACACCATTGGAGCGGCATTCGCTGGCGACGCGAACTATAACGGCACAACCGGTAGCGGAACCCTCCATGTCAACGTGAACACCTCTATCGCCGTGGACAATGCTTCCGGCATGATCGGTGTCTCCGTGACACTCAAGGGCACCCTGACTCGGGCGGACAACGGCGATCCGGTCAGTGGTAAGACGCTCGACTTCGCCGTGGACGGTACGGGCGTTGGCTCCGCGGTGACGGACGGGTCCGGCGTTGCTACCTTGAGCTACACGATCCCCGAAGGATCGGGTGTTGGCGATCGGACGATCACGGTCTCCTTCGCTGGTGATACCGAATACAACGCGTCCACCGGCAACGGTACCTTGACCGTCCAGAAGACCACCACCAAGACCTACGCCACGAACCGCACCGGCACCATCGGGGCGGTTGTTGACCTGCGCGGCTATCTGTACCGGACCACAGACAGCGGCCCGATCGCCGGACGCACCATCGAGTTCCGCGTGGAGGGCACGGTGGTCGGCAGCGGTGTTACGGGCGCCGACGGCAAGGCTACCTACAACTATCGCGTGGAAGAAGGAGCCGGGGCGGGCACCCGCACCATCACGGCGGACTTCCTGGGCGATACAACCTACTTCCCGAGCACGGGCAGCGGCACGCTGACGGTGAACAAGGCCGATACAACCATCTCCGGCCTCGATCGCACCGGTACGTTCGGCAGTGTCGTGCAGCTGAAGGGCTACCTCCGCCGCACCACCGACCTCGCATGGGTGGTGGGCCGGACACTGACCTTCCAGATTGACGGCACCGACGTCGGCACAGGCGTGACCAACAGCTCCGGCATGGCCTACTTCGACTACACCGTAGCGGTGGAGCCTGGTGTGCATCCCATCGGGTACGTGTTCGCTGGCGATGCCGCCTACAATCCGGGCACTGGTGCCAGCAACCTGACCGTGACGGATACGACCACTCTCGCAGTGGATGACAAGACCGGCCAGGTAGGGGCCACAGTCGCACTTACAGCCACTCTGACCCGGAACCACGACAACGCACCGGTGGCTGGTCGAACCGTAGACTTCACCGTGGAAGGCACGGGCGTTGGCTCGGGTGTCACGGATGGTTCTGGCGTTGCTACAGTGAACTACGTGATCCCCGTTGGTGGCGGCACCGGCGCGCGAACCATCGGCGCATCCTTCGCGGGTGACGCTGTCTACGGTGCGTCGTCCGGCAGCGGCACTTTGACGGTGGAGAAGGCCGACACGACGACTGCTGTTGCGAACGTGTCCGGTCCCATTCACTCGACGGTGGACCTCTCCGCAACCGTCACTCGGAATACAGACAATGGCCCCGTGCCGGGTGTCAACGTTGACTTCACCGTAGACGGCACAGCGGCAGGCTCGGCTGTAACCGACGGTTCGGGTGTGGCGACAGTGCCCTACGTCATCCCAGAGGGTGCTGGCGCAGGCGACCGTGTTATCGGAGCTACCTCCAGCGGCGACGCTGAGCACAACGGCTCCAGCGGCACGGGCACTCTGACTGCGGAGAAGGCCGATACCACTCTGACGATCAACAGCCCAACCGGCACCGCCGGCCAGAACGTAACATTCACCGGTTCCTTGACGGCAACGCCCGTTGTGGGCCGGAACGTGGACGTGAAGGTTGACGGCTCGGTGGTCGGTACGGCCGTGACCGATGACTCGGGCAACTACTCGCTGGATTACGCCATTCCTGCCAATATGGCTGTCGGCGATCATCCAGTCGCGGCCGAGTTCGCTGGTGACGGCGCGTACAATCCTTCCTCCGCTAGCGGCACACTCACCGTCAAGTCCGATACGACGGTGGCCGTCGCCGCGGCATCAGGTAAGCCCGGCCAGACGATCAGCCTGTCCGCAACCCTGACCGCCAACAATGACAGCAGCCCGTTGAGCGGCCGGACGCTCACCTTCAAGGTGGACGGCACGACGGTCGGCTCGGGCGTGACCGACGGTACCGGAACCGCGACGGTGTCGTACGTCGTCATTGACGGTGCGACAAGCCGGACCATCTCCGCTGAGTTCGCGGGTGAGGCTCTGTACAACGCCAGCACGGGCACCGGAACACTGACCGTTCAGAAGGCCGATACTTCCACGTTCGTCCTCGACCGGAGCGGCACGGTGACCGAGACCGTGACACTACGCGGATACCTCCGCCGGACCACGGACATGGCGTGGCTAGCCGGCAAGACCGTGGACTTCAGCATTGACGGTACTAGCGTGGGTTCCGGTGTCACCGATAGCAACGGCCGGGCAGACTACAACTGGGTGATCGATGCCACGGCGGGAACCCATACGATCACCGGGGCGTTCGCTGGCGATAGCAACTACAACGGCTCCAGCGGAAATGGCGTGCTGACGGCCGTCGTCTGGTCCACCAAGCTGGTCGGCTTCGACCGGACGCAGAAGATCGGCGGACGGACGGAGCTGAAGGCTCGCTTGCTCCGCAGCGACGACGTCCCGCTCTACAACAAGAACATCAACTTCTATGTAGACGGCACGTTCGTCATCACAAGGCCCACGAACACCGACGGTTACGCAAGCTATCCGTACTACGACGTACCCGACGGGTCTGGGGCTGGAGACCGAACGATCCTCTCCGAGTGGGTTGGCAACGCTGGCTATCTGGGATCCACCAGCACAGCCACGTTGACCGTTCTCCATGCCGATCCGTACATCTGGGTCATGAACAAGTCCGTACCGGCTGGTGGAATCGCGAATCTCTATGCGTACTTCCGCCGACTGCCCGGCCTAGCGAAGCAGACCGGCAAGACCGTGACCTTCAAGATTGACGGAACGGACGTGGCGACGGTGGTCACCGACTCCAACGCTGTCGCTCGGTACTTCTACGACACGACCGGCCTGGCCGCGGGCGCCCACACCATCACCTGCGAGTTCGCTGGCGATGCATGGGTTGCTGCTGGCTCGGGTAACGGCACTCTGACCATCTACTGATCAGCGTGTACTGATCACGACCGAGGCCCTCCCCATCTGGGGAGGGCCTTCTCTATGCGAGAACAGGATCGCGTCATGCCGAAGATTGCCATTACGTTGGACGTGAACGCCCCCGTGGATACTGTCTACGCTGTCGCTAGGCGGGTGGAGGATTTCCCCACGTTCATGGAGGATCTGCAGTCCCTCACCGTCCTCGAACGAAGCGACGACGGCAACAGGACGGTGACGGAGTGGGTTGGGATCGTCCGCGAGTTTCGCATGACGATACGCTGGGTGCAGGAGGATGTCTGGGATCCTGCACGCTACCGTGACGACTTCCGTCTGATCAAGGGCGACCTCGACAGTATGGTCGGGTACTGGCAGTTCATCCCGACGGAGAACGGTACGCGCTTCGAATGTGTACTCGATTACGAGTACAACGTTCCCCTCATCGGCCCCATGATCAAGGCACTCATCAAGAAGAAGATGACAGAGAATCTAGAGGCGCAGATGCGGGCCATCAAGCAACGCGCGGAGGCCGCCGCGTAGGCCCAGTCAGTTCGCCTTAGCGGCAGATCGGCCCAAAAGGGTCCGTCAATCTGCGGGCTCTTCCTCGGCAGGCATCTCCACCAAGGGTAGCCGAGGACGGCGGGATGGATCGGCAGCCGTGTCCTCCTCGCGCAGTGGTGCTTCGGGTTGCTGACCTCCAGCCGACTGCGCCTGAGGCTGTGTAGCGCTGTGGATCACCGCTAGCAGTAGGTCATGTTCCCGGGCCATCTGGATATCCTCTTCAGTTAGCCGCTTGCCAGCCGGAATGATGACCGTGCCGCGAACATCCGTGACGTTGAGGACTGCAACGCGCCCTACGTAGCGCCGAGCCATGGCGTACTCGTCTATGGTTGCCATGGCTGCGTCCTCCTTACCTTCAGCAGTGCTACGTCGGACCTGATCCCACCGCTCCTGCAGGTCCTGCATACTCGCTGCTGCTACGGCAGCCAAGAGAGCCTGTAACTTGCCCGCCTGCCTCGCGTGTTCGGCGACCTCGGGCGTAATAACCATACCCGGCTCTACGATGGTAACGCCGGCCTTATCGCGAACAGTACGACCGGCCGTGAGCCCCACCAGCAGCGCCATCGTCTCCCGCTCGACCGTGTCACGAACCACGGACGTGCCACGGGACAGCGCGGTCTTCAGACTGTCCAACCACTCAAGCATCGCCACACTCTCCTGGGTCACCCGACCAGACCACATCACCGACGCCGCGCGCTGCGTTGGCAACACGCGCCAGCACGAACAAGTAGTCCGACAGCCGGTTCGTCAGGGCCAGATACGGCGCCGGCACCTCTCGGGTTTCGCTGAGCGCCACCAGCGATCGTTCCGCACGTCTGCAGATGGCTCTCGCCACATGAAGGGCAGCCGCCACCGGTGTTCCGCCTGGAAACACGAAGGAGCTCAGCGGGGGCAGACTGGCTTCTGCAGCGTCAATGTGCGATTCCAGTTCTCGAACCTGATCCTGGGAAATCCGCTGCTTCGCCATCTTGCCTCCCAGTGCAGCGAGATCCGCCGAGAGGGTGAACACGCTCCGTTGCGTCTCTTCTATCGCCTCCAGCAGTGTCTCATCGTCGGTCAGACTAGCCGCCAGGCCCAGCTGGGCGTTGAGCTCGTCCAGGTCGCCACAGACCGTGAGAAGTGGATCGCTCTTCGCCACTCGGTGTCCACCCGGCAGACCGGTGGTACCTCTGTCACCAGTTCGACTGTAGATGCGCATGCTACCTTGGAAACGAACGAGCTGCTCCGTGCCTTCTCCTATGAGAGGCCCGACGGCAGCTCGCTCAGGGAACGTGGGAGGTTATTTCTTCTGCTGGTAGAACTTCGCGTTGATCGCCGTGAACTTCTCCCACTTGCTGGGAACGTCGGTGTCGGCGAAGATGGCATTCACCGGGCACTCCGGCTCGCAGAGCCCGCAGTCAATGCATTCGTCCGGATTGATGAACAGCATGTCGTACTCGGTACCATCGTCGTCCGTTAGCACCCCCTCATGGATGCAGTCCACCGGACAGACGGCGACACAAGCCTTGTCCTTCACATTGATGCAGGGCTCGCAGATTACGTAAGGCATTACAGGATCTCCTCACAATCGGTGTAGACAGCTTTTCGTCATTCTACCCCTTGACTCCTGCAGGATGCCCTACCGTGGGGGAGATTCTGGTCAGCTCATACTTCCCTCTCGTTCCAGCATCGAAGGCTCGGCGAGCCCTGCGATAGCCCGGGCCAGTGTCTCGGAGCCCCGGCGCCAGGCAGCCTTACCCCTGAGATTCCCGGTGAGCAGCTCGGCCGACACTGGCTCACCAAACCGGACAACGACCGGTTCGCCTCCGTGCCGAGGATGCCACTCTCGCGGTGGTAGGACACGCTCCGATCCCGAGATTCCCACGGGCACGACCGGCACCGACGCACGCTCCGCCAATAGAATGACGCCTCCCTGCAGCGGCTGCAACTGGCCATCCAGGCTCTCATGCCCCTCGGGGAACACCACGAGCACCTCGCCACCACGTAGGAGGCTCTCCGCTCGTCGCAAGGCTGCTCGATCGGGCGAGTCCTGGCGAATGGGGAAGGCGCGGAAGACTGCGGACAACGACCCGATGACGGGAATGTCGAAAAGCTCATCGGTAGCGAGAAACCACACCGGCCGCTGCGACAGGACGCCAATAAGAACCGGATCGAGATGGGACCGGTGGTTCGGTGCCAGGATGACGCCACCAGTCGCTGGCACTCTCTCCAGTCCTTCCACGCGAACGCCACCTAGACAGCCCAGCAATCCCCGGAGTAGCACCCGAAAGATTGGACGAAGGACGCGCTCGGCATTCCTGACCATGAGAGGCCGTGGGTCGCAATGGGAGACCTGGATATGCTCGCTAGCTTCCTTGGCCATGCGATCCTCGCCGAAGGTATACTGTGCATTGTTTCGCACAATGCGCATCAGCGCGTGCAAGCCCTCTGTACGGAGAACAGCATGACGATCGATGAGTTGTGCATCAACAGCATTCGCACCCTCTCCATAGACGCCATCCAGAAGGCTAACTCCGGACATCCGGGATTGCCCTTGGGAGCTGCGCCCATGGCCTATGTCCTTTGGACGCGCCACCTGAAGCATGATCCAGCCTGCCCACGATGGCCGGACCGCGACCGGTTCGTCTTGTCCGGCGGGCATGGCTCCATGCTCCTGTTCAGCCTCCTCCATCTTACCGGCTACGATGTCAGTCTCGACGACCTTCGAGCCTTCCGTCAGTGGCAGAGCAAGACACCCGGCCATCCCGAGTATGGCATCACACCGGGCGTCGAGACCACCACTGGTCCTCTGGGTCAGGGGTTCGCCACTGCTGTCGGCATGGCGATGGCGGAAGCCCACCTTGCAGCGCGTTACAATACGCCCGTTCACAGGCTCGTAGACCACTTCACATACGTCCTCGCTTCGGATGGCGACATGATGGAGGGGGTAGCTGCTGAAGCTGCATCCATCGCAGGCCACTTGCGTCTTGGCAAACTCATCTGTCTGTACGATAGCAATGACATCTCCCTTGCTGGGTCCACTAGCCTCTGCTTCACGGAGGACGTAGGTAAGCGGTTCGAGGCTTACGGCTGGCAAGTAGTCCATGTCGCTGATGGCAACGACATCGACGCCATAGACGCTGCTCTCCGGCAAGCTCGTGCTGACCTTTCGCGTCCCAGTTTGGTCGTCGTGAAAACGGTCATCGGATACGGATCACCCAGCAAGGCTGGATCATCCGAGTCCCACGGCTCCCCCCTTGGTAAGGACGAAGTAGCGGCCACGAAGCGGGCACTAGGCTTTCCCGAGGACAAGGAATTCTTCGTGCCAGAGGAAGCCCTCGCGCATTTTCGCATGGCGCTGGACCATGGCAAGAACGCCCGCCACGCTTGGGAGGCTTTGCACCGCGAGTGGGCAGCCGCCAATCCAGACCTCGCGAGGCAATGGCATGAGGCTCAAGAAGGCATTCTTCCGGCAGGCTGGGACAAGGACATTCCAGTATTCGGCGTCGGCGACGCAGCCGCAACGCGTGCGACATCCGGTAAGGTCTTGAATGCGATTGCTCCGCGCTACCCTGCTCTTGTGGGTGGCTCGGCCGATCTCAACCCCTCGACCAACACTGCTCTCAAGGGTCTCGGCGACTTCGAGCCGCCCGATCTGCCAGCCGGAGCCGAAGGCGCCGTCGGTGGACCATGGGGCTACGAAGGTCGCAATATCCATTGGGGGGTACGAGAACATGCCATGGCTGCGGCGGCCAACGGCATGGCCCTCCACGGGGGTGTCCGTCCGTTCGTGGCGACGTTCTTCAATTTCGCCGATTACCTCAAGCCCGCGCTGCGGCTTTCTGCGCTCATGGAGTTGCCGGTCATCTACGTCTTCACCCACGACTCCATCGCGCTGGGCGAGGACGGACCTACGCATCAGCCCATCGAGCAATTGGCCGCTCTGCGTGCCACACCCCACCTGGTGACTATTCGACCCGCAGACGCCAACGAGGTCGCGGAGGCCTGGCGTGTGGCTTGCCAGCGGAAGGATGGCCCCGTGGCGCTTGTTCTGAGCCGCCAGAAGCTTCCGAACTTCGACAGGACCGTCGCAGGTACCGCCGAGGATCTCCGTCGCGGTGCCTACATCCTGTACGACGCACCGAACGGCAAGCCGGACGTCCTACTTCTCGCGAGCGGCTCCGAAGTCTCCATAGCGGTGCAGGCACGCACGCTGCTGCTCGAGCAAGGGATTCCGGCACGGGTCGTTAGCATGCCGTCCTGGGAGCTTTTCGACAGCCAACCCGAGCCCTACAGACAGGCGGTCTTGCCTCCCGGCACACCACGCGTTGCCATCGAAGCAGCATCGCCACTCGGCTGGCACAAGTACACTGGCTCCGACGGTGTGGTAATCGGTATGACCAGCTTCGGCGCCTCTGCGCCCGCAGAGAAGCTTCTCCAGGAGTTCGGCTTCACGCCCGAGAACGTTGTCATCCAGGTGAAAGCTCTGCTAGGGCGCTAGTCGCGAGCCGAGACGGCTGCAGACCTAGTGAGGATGAAAGGGGCGTCAGTCCAGTTCCCCTTCCGTCCTCTTCGCTCGACGGACCGCACGTTCACAGCAGCGGTCGTCCGGCCCACGTCACAGAGTGAGCGACGCTGTGGGCAAGGCTTCTACCTGTCGTCGCAACTCCGACAAGAAGCTGGCTGCTCCTACGCCGTTCATCACTCGGTGATCGAATGTGAGCGTGGCGGTCGCGCAACGCTCGAACGAGACGGAGCCGTCGTCTCTGGCGAACGGAGCCAGATGCACAGACCCGATGAACAGCGTTGCGATGGCCGGCGCAACGATCACCGGCGTTGCGCGCACAATGTCATGCCCCGCTAGGTTCGAGAGGGTGAACTGTATGCTGCTGTTGGCCTGGTCCTCGCCGGCTCTGGCACGTTTGACGGCGTCCACTGCCGTCAGCACGAACTCCCGGAACGACAATGTATCAGCGGCTCCAATCGTAGCAGTGAGCAATTCATCCTCTCCGCGAGCGACTGCCAGACCCAGGTTGAGGTGTGGATGCCTACGCAGCATGCCCTCGCCAGCGTAGGAACAGCGAAGCACGGGAAAACGAGCAGCGGCACGCACGACGCACCATGCGACCAACAGGAACGGCGTTGGCACGGGCATCCCGTTTGTCCGCGCCTGGCGTTTCAGAGATGTCCTCGCTGCGTCCACCGGCGACCAGGCAAGGACAGTCTCCTCGGTAGCGGGAATCACCTCGCCGGCTCGTTGCTGCAT
The DNA here is from genome assembly GCA_037443035.1 of Chthonomonadales bacterium. Lineage (GTDB taxonomy): Bacteria > Armatimonadota > Chthonomonadetes > Chthonomonadales > CAJBBX01 > JABWBA01. The sequence goes on along the minus strand of JBBIPC010000017.1, from coordinate 31,975 downwards.
GCGATAGACCAGCGTGCGTTGGCTCGGTGACAAGGGCATAAGGTCCTGCGTAGCCGCGGGAGATGCCGGTACCACAGCTTCTGGTCGCCGCTCTGCCACATATCGGTCCACGTCTGCAGGCATCACTCGCGTACCTAGACGATTGGCAAGGTCCACCAGCTCCGCATCGCTGACGCCGCACTCCCGTGCATACGCTCTCGTCCTCGGCGGTATGAGGGCGTTCCGCGCGGATGCCGCCGCCCCAGCCGGGACGGGTTCCGCACCGACCCTTCCGGATTCGCGCTCCGGCCTGCCTACGGAAGCAGGCACATCCGTGCCTTCGGCCTCGATCCTACCAACGACGGCGCCGATGGCGACAACTGAGTTCTCTGTTACCAGCCACTCGATCAAGGTACCGGCGACCGGCGACTCGATCTCCATCGTCGCCTTGTCGGTCTCCATTTCGAAGATCGGCTCGTCCCGTGCGATGACCTCACCAGGCTGCTTCAGCAGCCGCACCAATCGCGCTTCCTGAAGCCCTTCGCCCATCTGCGGTACCGTTACGTTATAGATCCCCATGGTCTAGAGTGCCATCCCAACTCGCTCAGGATTTGGAGCAGGCTAACGCATGACCTCCCGTATCGCCTGCATCACACGTTCGACATCGGGCAGCACGGCGTATTCCAGCACTGGTGCGAATGGAACGGGCGTATCCTCACGCGCGACGATCTGAGGAGGAGCCAGGAAAAGATTCCATCGTTCCGGCCGAGCGGTCATCTCTGCAACAACTGTATCGCCGAAACCGCCAGTGCGGCTGTCCTCGTGCAGGACGACCAGCCGTCCCGTTTTCTCCAGCGAAGCCGTGATGCCGTCCCAGTCGCACGGATCGAGCCACCGCAGATCCAGGAGCTCCACGGAAACTCCTTCGGCCTTGGCAAGGTTGGCGCACTCCTCAGCCAGCTCGGTCCCGTTGCCCCACGTAACGAGTGTTACGTCGCTGCCCGTACGCCGAATGGCGCACTTGCCGACTTCGCATGCTTCCACAGTATCGAACGGCATCCGCTTGCGGAACAGGTGCTTGGGAATGAGGTACAGAACCGGATCGCCCATATGGAGTGCAGCCCACAGCATGGATGCCGCGTCTGCTGGGGTGCTAGGGACGCAGACGCGAAGCCCAGGCACGTGTGTCCAGAGGCCTTCGTTCGTCTGACTGTGCCATATCCCACCACCTGGCAAGTATGCTCCCGCCGGTGCCAGGAGCACCATGGGACACGCCTGATCTCCGGCTGTGCGCCATCGAAGGGTCGCCGCCTGGTTGACCAGTTGGTTGAACGCAGGGCCCATGAAGTCTATGAACTGGATCTCGAAAGCCGGTTTCCATCCGCACGCTGCCAGACCAACTCCCAGACCGACGATGGTCGCTTCCGCCAGCGGCGAGTTCACGACACGACCGGGATAGCTGGTGCTCAGTCCACGCGTGAGCCCGAAGACGCCCCCTTTGGGGTCCTCGATATCTTCACCGAAGAGGATCACTCTGGCATCGCTCGCCAGCGCCGCGTTCAGCGTCTCCACAATCGCTTGCACCATGGTGGTTGGCGACTCGGCTCGTAGTTTGCTTGCAACCTCCTCCGGCAGAGACGGAATGTCTGCATTATCGGCGTACACGTGGCGTACGACGTCCTGTCCCGACGGTCGGGGCGCTTGCCATGCCTTCGCATACGTATCTTCCACTTCGCGCGCGATCTCGGCTTGCATGACCGCCCACTGTTCTGCCGTAAGAATGCCCTCTTGCATCAGCTCTGCTGCCAAACGGCGAATGGGATCGCGAGCTTCCATAGCTTGGAGCTCCGCCTCGTCTCGATATACACGGTGGTCATCGGAAGACGTGTGAGAACATAGCCGATCCATTTCGCACCAGAGCACGGACGGCCCCTGCCCGCGACGGGCCCGGCTCACGGCTTCGCATCCAGCTGCATAGACCGCCTGGACATCCCTTCCATCCACACGAATCACGTTGGCGTCGTTGAAGATCCCGAGTCGGTACGGATTGTGACGGTTCGTCGGCGTACTGATTCCGTAGCCATTGTCCTCGATGACGAAAACGAGCGGTAGCTGCTCCTGTACCGCGAAAGAGACTGCTTCGTAGTACTCACCCTGGCGCAATGCGGCGTCACCGACCGAGCACAGCACCACGCGGTCGCTGCCTTCCAGCTTCACGGCCCAGGCGGCCCCGGCCGCAGGAAGACACTGGCTTGCCGTGGGAGTTGCGACAGAGAAGATGCCCAGGCTCCAGCGGCCGTAATGGCCTGGCATCTGACGACCTGCTGTCATGGAGTCGCTTGCGGCGAAAAACGCCAGCGCCAGATCGTAGGTGGTCAGCCCTCTCGCAAGACAGAGGGCCCGATCGCGGTAGTAGGGAAAGAGGATGTCATCGTCGCGGATGGTGTACGCGAGGGCCGCCATCCCTTCCTGCCCCATGCCCCCTACTGCGAACCAGCCTTTGCTCTGCCGTAGGAGAATGCCTTCTCGTCGGTCGCCCTGCCGCGCCGTTTCCATGATGCGGAGCAACTGGAGGCGTGGAAGGCCACTGTGCTCGCTACTCATCTAGCTGCCTCACGATTCGGCCGATGCGCGACAGACGCTTCGTCGGGCGAGCACTCCGCCGTGTCGTAACGCGCGCCATGGAGAGCCTACTCTTCGCCTCGCCAGTTCTGCACCCAGTCCGACAACCAGCCTCTGAGAATCGTCCGGAATGCAACGTCGCGCAGGTCGGCACGCTGCTGGAGCGCCGTCTCGGCAGCAGCCGCCACGATGCTGGCAAGGTTGTCCGCATCATCGCTGTCCAGAAACTCCGTACCAGCATCTACCCAGTCACGAAGACACGCCTCTAGGATAGCTTCGTAGGCCACGGCCTGCCAAGGAGATGGGGCAGAGGACGGTAGCCTGTCTGCGCAGTATGTGGCCACGTTCGAGATCCGCTCCACGGTCCTGATGTCTTCGTCTGGAATGTTATCGAATCTACTCACTTGTGCGTCCTCCTCGCGACTGGTCGTGAGTACCCCTCGCAGGGCGCTCCGCGAGCCACCGGTCACATGCCAGGCAGAAGGTGCATGGTCCCGTGTGACAGTCTTCGGTACGCTGGCCACGCTCGGCCCGACGATCCTCTGCCCGAAGATACGCCTTCGCCACCCCAGCATCGATGTGATCCCACGGTAGCGGTTCATGATACCCGCGAACACGGCCTGTGGTCAGGTGGGGATCCACCGATGCCTGACGAAACACTTCTGTCCAGCGGTCGAAGCTGAAATACTCATCCCACGCATCGAAACGCGCCCCCATGCGCCAAGCGCGGAGAACCGAGCCGGCAACGGCCCGGCCCCCGCGCGCCAGTACCCCCTCTATCCACGAGACCTTCGGATCGTGGAACTTCAGCGTCACCGCCCTGTCGCGCACGACCTGGCGCAGTAGGCGCTGCTTGCGCATGAGTTCCTCCGGTGGGTCTTGAGCCCGCCACTGGAATGGTGTGTGCGGCTTCGGAACGAACCCGGACACGGTGACGGCAACGCTCGCTGCACGGCCAGCGTGCCTGCGGCCAATAGCTGCCACACGTCCAGCCAGGTCAGCGATCGCGACCACGTCGTCGTCGGTCTCCGTCGGTAGCCCAATCATGAAGTAGAGCTTGATGTGCCGCCAACCAGCCTCGAATGCCGCCTCGGCAGCCCGCATGAGATCGTCCTCGGTCACGCCCTTGTTGATGGCGTCACGAAGCCGTTGCGTACCTGCTTCTGGGGCGAAGGTCAAGCCAGACTTGCGCACCGACTGTATACGGGAAGCCAGGTGAACACAGTCTCGATCGGCCCGCAGGGACGGCAGCGACACGCCGATGCCGCGCCCTCCATGTTGCGAAATGAGGCGATCCACCATCTGCTCCACTTCGCTGTGGTCGGACGTGGATAGCGACACCAGCGAGATCTCCTCGTGCCCCGTCGCTCTCAAGAGTTGCTCCGCCAAACGAACGACCTGAGCTGCGCTCCGCTCCCTGACAGGTCGGGTGATCATGCCAGCCTGGCAGAACCGACACCCCCGCGTACATCCCCGCATGACCTCGATGGAAACTCTATCGTGAACGACCTCCACGAGCGGTACGATGGGCTTGACCGGGAACCGTACCTTGTCGAGATCGGCCACGCGCCGCCGCTCGATACGCCCGGGAACTCCTTCCGCCGCCGGTTCCGGAGGTGCGACGGACGCATCCACAACCCTATACAGCGCGGGCACATAGATACCCGGGACGTTGGCCAGTGCGCGAAGCAGCCGTGGACGCGAAGTGCGACCGACGCGACGATAGACGTCCACGATCTCGTGGACCACCTCCTCGCCGTCGCCGATGACAAAGGCATCGATGAAGGGTGCCATCGGCTCGGGCGTCAGAGCACAGTGGCCACCCGCAATGACGAGGGGATGATCCTCCGTACGGTCCGCTGAGTGGACAGGGATGCCCGCCAAATCCAGCATGTTCAACACGTTCGTGTAGCAGAGCTCGAAAGCCAGACTGAACCCGAGAATGTCGAACTGCCGGATTGGTGTCCGGCTCTCCAGGCTATAAAGCGGTATCGCATGCTGACGGAATAGCTCCTCCGCATCTGGCCAGGGCGCGAAGACACGCTCAGCCCATGTATCCTCCCGAGCGTTCAGAACGTCATACAGAATGGCAAGCGCGAGGTTGCTCATGCCGACCTCGTATACATCGGGGAACGCCAGAGCTATGCGTGTATCGTATGTGCCGCTCGGTTTCACGACGGCATTGACCTCGCCTCCCACATAGCGGGCAGGCTTGGTAACCTTCGCGAGAATGGAGTCCAGCCGGTTGGAGATCACGGAGTCAGGAAAGGATTCGACGCCCACGCTGTATGCTTCCTCCGCCGAGCCACTGCGTCAACCGCGGCTGGAAGCAAAGAGGGCTAGCCCACTTGCCAGGCGGCAGTCACGTACGTGGCTTGACAGCAGCCGTTCGTTTCGATATACTCGCATAGGGGTAACAGGGTTCGGACTGTCTCATCCGTCGGGGTCCGCAGCAGTACCCGCGTACCCGTCTCGAATGTCATGAAGGGAGTACGACAAGCTATGGCATTTTCGCCGATGGTCCACTCGACTGCGCTCCGGCGAGGGCATGGCTGGTGTGTCCTCGCTGCGGTGATGGTGCTGGTACTTGCCGCATCGGCGGTTGCCAGCTCTCGAGCGGAGCGGCTGACGCTCCCTCTGTCGCTGTCCTGGAAATACACTGCAACATACGATACCAACAACCCATCTGCTCCTGTGGTCTCGGGAGACACTGTGTACTTTGCATGCGGGGACAGAATGTACGCGCTGGATGTCGAGACCGGCGCTCTCAAGTGGCGTTTTCCTCAGGACGCTCCCCTATCGACGCGCATACGCAGCACTCCGGCCGTTCTCGATGATATGCTGTATTTTGGTGCGGACGACGGACGGCTCTATGCACTGCATACCGAGACGGGCAAGGGCACGTGGCTGTTCGACACGCGAACGAGTGTGGGGGGCGCTCCAACCATCGCTGACGGTGTGGTCTACTTTGGCGCTGCCGACGGACGCGTCTTCGCCATCGATACGCGCACTGGCGCTGAAGTGCCGAGCTGGAAGGGCGGTTTCAAGACGCAGGACGAGATCGCTGGCGCACCAGCCGTCGCCAATGGTATCGTCTACGTGATCTCCCTCGATCAGGTCCTCCACGCCATCGGCGCCGCGACGGGCAAGGAGCGCTACTCGGCTAGGCTCGGCGGTACGGTGCTGCGTCAGTCCCCTGTCGTCTGGGGCGATTACGTCTACGCTGCCGGTGGTTCTCGCCTCCACTGCTTCATGGGGCGCAATCTAACCCCACGTTGGAGTTTGCTCCTGCCCAATGATATTGTCGCGTCTCCTGCCGTGGACGATAGCGGCGTCTACGTGGTCACGGCGGACAACACGGTCTACGCCTTCGACCCTCGGACTGGTCGGCCACGCTGGAAGAACCCACCCAAGTTAGCTTACGAGGTTATGGCAGCGCCGACGCTCGCCGATGGCCATCTCTTCGTTGGTACGGTTCTCGGGGCCGTCTACGCCATCGATACGCAGAACGGAGAGGTCAAGTGGCTGTATCAGACGCAGCCATCTACGTCGGTGGAAGACGCCATAGCCCGCTGGACGAATATCGCCGCAAGCCCGGTGGTTGCCAACGGTAAGCTATTCGTTCTGACCGATGACGGTTCTTTGGCTGCCTTCGATACACAGGTCGAGGATACAACGCCCCCGGAGGTAACCATCGTCGAGCCCGAGATGGGTGTGGTCATCAATGGCCTACCACCCATCTACTTCGAAGCCAAGATCATTGACGAAGGGTCCGGGGTGAATCCAGCCTCGGTGCGTCTGCTGCGCGATGGAGAGGGCGTTCCTCGGCGGCCGGAAGGACCAGAGCACGAAGACGACCCGGGATACTACTTCGACCTGCGCAAGGGGTCTCTTACCTATCGTACTCCAGAACCGCAGACCGCTTCTCTCGTGAAACCGCTACCCGATGGACGACACACGGTGACGGTCATGGCCACGGACTGGGCCGGCAATACTGTGAAAAAGTCGTGGACGTTCATCGTGGATAACACTGTTGCCAAGCTGCCCCGCAAGAAGCCCGAGAGTGACCAGTATAACTATGGTGCCCCTGGAGCTGGAGGGTTCGGCGGTCGCGGCGGTGGTATCGGTGGTGGCCGTGGTGGTGGTATTGGAGGCGGCAGGCGCGGCGGCTTCGGTGGCGGTGCCGGCGGCGCCGATCGCTAGACAGCTTGGAGTGGACGCTGGAGACGCCGACGCACGAGTTTGGCGGTGTCTCCAGCGTACGACGTACGCTTCCAGTGACTGATGAACAGCTGGCTTGGCTCCGACTCACCAATGTCGAGCTGAGTCCGCGTGTAGCCCATGCACTGCTGCTCAGGTATGGAACCCCAGCGCGTATCTTCGCTGCTCCTCCTGACGAACTCGCTGGGGTCCCTGAGTTATCACCAGACCAGCTGACCCGACTCCAGGACGAGTCGCGAATCCCTACGGACAAGCAGGTCGCCGCGTTCGAGAAGCTCGGCCTGACCCTGATTCCCAGCGATAGCCCCGACTACCCCATGCTGCTTCGGGAGGTCTCCGATCGTCCCGCGTGCCTTCTCGTGCGGGGCAGACTCGATGACCGCGACAATACGGCCGTAGGTGTCGTAGGTACGCGCAGGCCTTCACCGTACGGTCGCGAGGTCGCCACCAGCTTGAGTCGAGACCTGGCGGAGATGGGCTTCACGATCGTAAGTGGTGGCGCCATGGGCATAGATGCCGCGGCCCACCGCGGGGCTATCCAGGCGGGAGGACGCACCATCGTCGTGCTGGGATGCGGTCTCGATATCCCCTACCCCGCTCTGAACCAGCCTCTGTTCGACGAGATTGTGGAGAACGACCAGGGTGCCATCGTGTCGGAGTACCCGTTGGGCGCTACACCAGAGAGCTGGCGATTCCCTGTCAGAAACCGGCTGATCAGCGGCCTCTCTATGGGCGTGGTTGTCATCGAAGCTGGTCAGCAGAGCGGCGCGCTCATCACAGCAAGCACTGCTGCTGAGCAAGGCCGTGACGTCATGGCAGTGCCAGGCAATGTCGATCGTCCGGGAAGCGTCGGCACGAACGCCCTAATCATGGACGGAGCGGGGCTGGTTACGTGCGCTCAAGATGTGGTGCACCAGCTTGGCGTAACGGTGCACAGGATACCCGCCGAAGATCGAGAAGCCGCAGCCGTTGCCGAACTCAGCCAAGATCAGCGGGTGATCCTAGCCCATCTCGGACTCATCCCCAAACACATTGACGTCCTGGCCGCGGAAGTGGAGCTCACCACGGCCCAGACGTCCGCAGTGCTCACCATCCTCGAACTGAAAGGTCTTGTGCGCCGTCAACCTGGGGGTACGTACATTCGGACGCTCTAGGTCTAGTGCCCGCCATCCAAACGGGACAGGGCGCCAGCTACAGGCGCCCCTACCAGCGTGAAGTGCAGCATCGGGTGATGTCTAGCCCGCAAAGCGCTTGCTGACCTCGTCCCAGTTCACTACGTTCCACCAGGCCTTGACGTAGTCGGCGCGCAGGTTGCGGTACTTGAGGTAGTACGCGTGCTCCCACACGTCCACACCTAGCAGAGGGATATGCTTGTCGGTCAGCGGGCAGTCCTGGTTGGCGGTGCTGTAGACGAGCAAGCGACCCGACGGATCTTTGACAAGCCACGCCCATCCGCTTCCGAAGCGCTTCATTGCAGCGTCGCTGACCTGCTTGATCAGTTCGTCGAGGCTGCCGAATGTCGCCTCTATAGCACTGGCCAAACTGCCGGTGGGAGCCTTTGCCCCGCCCGGCTTCATGATCTCCCAGAAGAGCGTGTGGTTGTAGTGACCGCCACCGTTGTTCCGAACCGCGGTACGAATGGCCTCAGGTATCGTGTTCAGGTCTCGCAGAATAGCCTCGATGCTCATGGCCTGAAGCTCGGGATGATCCTTGAGCGCCGCGTTGAGGTTGGTCACGTAAGCCTGGTGGTGTTTGTCGTGGTGAATCTGCATGGTCAGCGTGTCTATGTGAGGCTCCAGGGCATCGTACGGGTACGGGAGCGGCGGCAACGTGAACTCTGGCATTCTATGGAACTCCTTCTTGTTCTCACTAGGGTCCTCGGGCTAGGAGCGACCGAGATGTACATAGACCTTTACGCCGTGCGCGGGCACGGAGTTGCGAATCGAGAACAGATTTCTTCGCTACACTAAATACACTACTCTACAGTCACGCTCTTGGCCAGGTTGCGCGGCTGGTCGATGGGACAGCCCCGAAGGAGCGCGATCTGATACGCCAGGAGCTGCATCGCCGTCATCGTCACTACAGGCATGAGTGGCTCGTACAGGGCCGGAACAGAAAGAACGTAGTCCGCAGCGTCTGGCCGCGGTAGATCGGCCCGGACGACGGCAAGCACCGTGCCATGGCGCGCACGCGCTTCCATCAGATTGGACGCCATCTTGGCGTGGGTGTCGCCTCGAGTACAGATGCCGACGACAGCGACTCCCGGTTCGATGAGCGCCAGCGGTCCATGCTTCATTTCACCGGCGGGATAGGCTTCCGCGTGAATATAGGAGATCTCTTTGAGCTTCAGTGCGGCCTCGGCCGCCACGGCGGCGTCGAAACCACGACCCAGGAAGAAGAAACAGCTACTCTCGTACAATTGCCGCGCTGCAGCCTCGATGGTACTTGCGAGCGCCAGCGTGTCGCGTATGGCCTCCGGCAACTCACGAAGGTGCGATGCGATGCGTTCCTCCCCGGCCGCACCTGCCAGCAAGGCGATGGCGACAATCTGAGCAGCATAAGCTTTGGTCGAGGCGACACCGATCTCTGGTCCAGCACGTGTCAGCAACACCGCGTCCGCCTCTCGCGCCAGACTGCTGCCGGCGCAGTTCACGATCGCCAGCGTTCGTGCGCCCCGCCGTTTCGCTTCGCGGGCCGCCGCAAGCGTGTCCGCTGTCTCGCCACTCTGGCTGATCAAGATTACGAGTGTCCGATCGTCCACCAGGGGATCGTCGTATCGAAACTCCGAGGCAACGGTTGCCTCGGCTCTTCTGCGCAGGAGGGCTCGGAACAGACGTTGGCCGAACAGCCCCGCATGGTAGGCTGTGCCACACGCCACGAAGTGCACGTCGCCATGGCAGAGTATCTCGAGGAGCTCCCCCGGTATCTCGGGCAATACGACGGTACCGTCGGCGCTGATCCTGCCACGTAGCGTCTCCGCGACAGCCACGGGCTCTTCATGTATCTCCTTCAGCATAAAGTGCGCGTAACCGCACTTCTCGGCTGCGTGTATGTCGCGGTGAACAGGGAGCCACTCCAGCGTACGGCGGCGGCCGCTCGCGTCCGTCGCGGTAACCGAATCTGCACGGAGGATGGCGACGTCCCCATTCTCCAGCACGGCGACGCGTTCGGCCCGTCCGATGAGAGCAGGCATATCCGAGGCGACGAAGGCACCGTCCTTGCCGAACCCTACGAGCAAGGGAGATTCGTGGCGCGCGACGACAACGGTGTCGGGAGCACCGGCGCTCAGTACAGCCAGCGCGTAGCTGCCAACGATTTGCGCTGCTACCTTCCGAATGGCATCTGCGACCGCATCCGCGTCGAAGTGGCCGACCAGCTGCTCCTCGAGCAGGTGCACGACTACTTCTGTGTCCGTCTCGGACCGGAACGTGTGTCCACGAGCCGCAAGCTCACTCCGAAGCTCCGCATGGTTCTCGATGATCCCGTTGTGCACGATGGCAAAGCGGCCTGTGCAGTCCAGGTGCGGGTGCGCATTGGCCTCCGTTGGCGCACCGTGCGTCGCCCAGCGCGTGTGCGCGATGGCAGCTCGCGCCGTCCGACCGTCCTGCAGACGGCTGGCCAGATCGGCTACCTTGCCACAGCATCGCTCGATAACCAGCGCTTCGCCACTGCCGTAGGCAACGCCAGCGGAGTCGTAACCCCGGTACTCCAACCTTCGAAGACATTCCACAGTGCGCTGGACAGCATCGGCCGCACCAACGAACCCAGCTATTCCACACATACTGCTACCTCCTCGAACGAGAGGGTGATGCCAGAGCGTCGAGCACTGTCGGCGACAGCCGCCAGGCCATCTGATTGCCATCGCTCCAGCGGCGTGGTCACAATGTGCAGCCTCTTGCCAACAAGAAGGCCGTCGGACGTGAACGACCACGGATGATGGCGGCCAATCTTCCCTGCTTCTGCCACCAACAGGATCTCCGGAACCGGTCCCAGCAATTGCCTCATGAACGCCGCTTCCTCGATCCGATCGGAACACAGGCTCAGGCTGCCTGCGGCCGGCTCCAGAATGACGCCGCTGGCACCAACGATGGCCATGCTGGCATGAAACCTGGTCCGCAGCTCATGGCTGTGGAAGGCGCAGTCTCTAGGGTTGTAGACTTCGCCAAGCACGCCTGTGGATACCCCACCTGCAACCAGCTCCAAGAGAGCAGGAAGGCTGTTGGAGAAGACGATGAGATCTGTTGGATGGGTATGCTGGATCTGCGCCCGCTTCAGTTCCACGGCCACCGCGAGCGTAGACGTTCCAGCCGTCAGTACCACCGCCGAGCCGTCTGGAATGCGCCGAACTGCCGCTCGCGCCATGGCTGTCTTGGCGGCGAACTCCGCTCGTCTGTGGCTGCCAGATCCAAGCACGGTGGGATCGGTGACGAAAGGCTCCAGCCGCCCGCGCACTAGGTGTACGTTGCCTACTTGCTGGAGGACCGACTGAATGGCCTCCACGTCCCGCCGAATGGTGCGTTCATCCACGCCAAGACGCTCGGCAGCCTCAGCCAGCGTCATGCCCTGCTGTTCTTCAGCGAGCATCTCGAGAAGCGCAAACCGACGCGCGCCAGCGCTATCTGTCATGGCTAGCCTCATTCCTGTCACATATGCGCAGTATTATGACACATGATAGCATAGCATTGACAACTTGTCAAGAGCGTCGCGACGCGCGGTGGACGCGCTGGTCGGCAGAGCGCAGCCCCAAACGGTGTGGACGGCCCAAGCTGAAGCGAGCAGAATGCGCCGCACGCTCCGCATCGGAGCCAAGGAAGGCGCGCCAGAGGAATGGGTATGGAATCACCACAACACGGTTCGCCGCAACCTCATCGTCTACAACCGTGACGCGCAGGTCTGGGGATGGTGGACAACCTACGACGAGCGGCACTGGCCCAAGTGCATGCAGACCAACCGCCGCGAGCGGCCTTCGCACGTGCCCGAAGCAGATTTGGCCCGCGAATACCAGGCCGCCGCCGATGCCGGTGCACCGCAGGGTCTGAGCCTCGAGACGTTGGCGCTCACGTTCTCCGAGAACGTCTACGCCGTCGAGTCCGGGGAGGGGCTATTCAACTGGGCCGCCCCCTGGATGCGCAACAAGCGTTACGCCAACCTCGACTACGTGCGGAAGGACCTCCGTCTCGAACGTGGGAGCCTCATCGCCCCCGTCACCTTCACCGACCCCCTGATCGGCGACTTCCGCCTCCCCGCTAGCGCTTCGAACGCTACACGGAGGGCGTACCCGCGCGGGGGCATGTCTGCGGCTATGTCAGGGCCGTGCTTGATTGTCCAGCCGATGGCTTCTAGCCAAGCGAGGGCAGCGTTCTCGACCTCCGATTCGCCCAAGTACACCATGGTTCGTCCTGTTGGGGCGATCGGATGGTCGCCGCGACGACGACACGGGCGGGATTCCCCTGATCCATCGCCCATCGCGATGGGTTATGGACGATGTATTCGCGGATGCGTTTCAACGACTCTTCGCTGCGGATGACGTGTTCGTAGTAGTTCCTCTGCCAGATAGGTACTCCGAGCGTCCGGCGGTATTCGTTGATGCGTTTGGTCGCGGCGGACTTGAACAAACGAACGATCGTCGGAATGGAATTCGATGTGGGTTTGCCGAATTGTTCGATCGTATGGGTACCATGGGCGGTAGGGGCACGGTGGTCGGTAGGGGCACGTTGCAACGTGCCCCTACAATCACCGGTCAATACGATGATGCCGTGAACATGATTGGGCATCACGACGAATGCATCCAACACCACGCACGGACGCAATACGGCCGTTTTCATCCATTCATCCTGGACGATCAGGCCGATTTCGTTCAATCGCATTTCCCCATCCACCACATCCCCGAACAGGCATTCGCGGTTGTGCGTGCAAACGGTGATGAAACACGCCCCCGCCTGGGTGTAATCGTAACCATGTAGACGAATGGATCGGCGGTGGCGCTGCCCAGGGTCGTATTTCACAACCCGCGCTCCTTCAGGATCCGTTCCGCATCCTTGACCCGGATCTGGCCAGAGATAAGCTTGGGCAGCAGCGCGGCGAGTCGGCGCTCATATCGCACTCGGCGACGAGCTTCGCGTGCTGCTCTTCGAAGGCGTCGGAGATGTACTTGAGGAAGATCAGCCCTAGGACGACATGCTTGTACTCGGCCGCATCCATGGATCCCCGCAGCGCGTCGGCCATCTGCCAGAGCTCGGCCTCGTAGCCGACGGTGGCGGAGGTCGAGTTCGACTTACCAGTGCTGTTCTTGCGCCTCACCAATGGCTACCTCATCCGCTCGTTTGGGTGCTGTGTTGTCTTTCGGCGTCTAGCAGTGTCCTCTCATCCTTGGCCGGCTGTGTCGGGATTCCTCCATGGCCGGGTCGAGCCAGCGGCGGGGAACGGACTGCACCACTCGACTTGGTCGTCAGCGCGGGGACCTAAGGACGCCATGTGTGCGTGAAATGTGCGCCTGGGTCCAGCGTCTCGTCGGGGCGCTCCAGGCAAGGGCAGCGACTATCCGGAGTAGAGCAGAGGTGCGAGGCGTTTCGCAAGGGCACGGCGAGCGCGCGAGAGGCGCGACTTCACCGTCCCCACAGGGACGCCCAGTTCCTCGGCTACGTCCTCGACGCGCATCTCGTGAATGTGGTGCATGAGGAGCACGGTCCGGTATGTCTGCGGTAGCTCGTCAATGGCTCGACGGACGGTGCGCTGCCGGTCTCGCTGTTCTGCGACGGCAAAGGGATCCACGGTGGCATCGTGCGGCAAGTGAGCGTCCAGGACTGCACCAGACTCCCCAGGCTGTGCGTCCAGGCTGGCCACAACGGCACTGCGCCTCCTCCGCCGGATGAAGTCCACGCACACGTTCACAGTGATCCGTCGAACCCACGCCGACGAAGCTTCTTGGTGCCGGAGGTGTGGGAGTGCCCGATAGATCCTGAGGAAGGTCTCCTGGGTCAGGTCGGCTGCGTCGTTGACGTCCCGGACCATGCGGTACGCTAGCCGGAACACGTGCCGATAGTGCAGATCGAGTATTTCCTCGAACTGCTCTTTCAGGTCCCGATCTCGGTCGGAAGCTAGGTCGCCCCACCGTGCAACGCGGAGCAGATTGACCACCCGACAACCTCCTCAGGAGGCCATGTTGCCCGCACAACATCCGGCACCCTCGACGCGGTCAGCCGTCCTTACATGGTAAGACACCGTCCAGCGACAGATGTGACAGCAGCCGCTTTTCTACGCGGTCGGCTCCTCCAGGGCATTCACTTCGCGCACTTGGGGCGATAAGCCGGGTCGGATACGGAAGGTAGCGATCTTGTAAGGCGTCAGCATTGCAGTCCACTGAATCCCCAGTGGCTTCACTGCGAATGTTGCTTCGGTGAGCTCGCCGTGGGTCTCGACAGCACGCACCACGAAGCCATCGCCATCCTCCGCCGTCTTGCAGACCATGGCCACGACATTTGCCGGCAGTACCTCGAGGAACGAGAACTCCGCTCCCAGAGGACCAGAGTGGGCGTACTCCTTTACCCACAGAGCTGGTGTCAAGAACTCAGCGGCGCGTCGTGGGATATCGGCGTCTCGCCACGTGCCGAGGTGCGGCACAAGCCTGTAGCGGATGACGTGCTCCCCCTGATCCATGTAGCGGTAGGCAACCCCGGCCTCGAGTTGCGTCGGGTCATGGTGGGCATAGACCGGGCTGCGCAGGAGCGTCACGCGCAGTTCGCCGTCCATGGCATCGTAGCCGTACTGGGATTCTGTCAGCAGCGCCAGTCCGCACGGCACCACCGAGCCTGCTGCTTGCACACCACCTGACATGTCGGCCCAGTGCTGTCCGGGGTGTTCCTCACCGTCCTGGGGTCTCGTGATAGAACCATACGGCACTTCGTACGCCACCTCGGCGTCACAGATGGATGTGGGTATGCAGAGTTTCAGAGCTTTCTGCCGCTCCAGCCACGTGATCGAGAGCTTGCCGTCAATCACAGGGAGATCTCGATACAGCCGAAGCCGATGGATCGCTGCGCTGTCGCCGAACACCATGTGGGTCCGCAGGCTGACGCGGACCGGACCGGACTCTTCGATGACGGGGCCACCGGACATGCGGAACTCGCCTACCTCATCCCGAAACGCAGGAACGCCGTGGCTCCAGGTGTCGCTGGGATCGTGCATGACGGCCAGCCGCATCCCTGGCTGCCGCAAGAGCTGAGCACTGCTCCTTCGGTCGTACAGCTCGTCAGGCAACCCTGTTGTCGAACTCAGTTTGAGGTTGTGCCATGCGTTCTGCAGCACCCCGTCTGCAGCCGACAGCTCGCCGGCCGGTTCCGAGGGAGGATCTGCCTGCGCGGTTCCATAGAAGACTCGAAAACCCATGGGCGGCAGTTCGGCCACGACGCACGTGCGTCGCTGCTTCGTGGTAACAGAGGACTGTACAACCTGGGTCGCCACTGCCTGACCGTCGGAGGCTCGCACTCCGGCTGGACCGCGCTCGATCTCTACAGGCATCCGTACAGCCCACGGCAGCGTGTTGAAAAGAAGGATGGCCTCCCCGTCACCACGCGTATCGGCCTGGCCGGCAAGCTTCTGCAACGCGGCGTGCAGTGCACGGCTCGCGATGTGGGACGCGAAACCATGAGCGTCACGAGCGTCCTCATAGGCCTCAGGCAGGCTCGTTCCCGCCAGGATGTCGTGAAACTGCGAGAAGAGAAGGGCCTGCCAAGCCTCAGCCAGCTCCTCTGAAGGTGCGGGAAGGCCGCACGTGAATTTCGCCATGACCGCCATCCGTTCTGCCATCATCAACAATCGCTCGGTGCGGCTGTTCCCCTCTTTGACGCCGCTGTGTGCCGAGTAGCACCCTCTGGCGTGATGCTGCAACTCATCGCACACGACGGGGACGCTCGCACCTGCTTGCATCTCCTCCTCGACCCGCGCGAAAAACTCAGCCAGGCTACTCAGCTTCACGCCGAAGCCGGGTTCCACCTCACCCGTTGCGTGCAGGGACTCGATATTCGTCTTCGTCGGACCGCCTCCGTGGTTGCCGACGCCATAGAACACGGCATAGTCCCGAACGTAGGCTGGAGCCTCGGCGGCACATGCCCGAACATGCTCCCCGATATCCTCAGGCCACGTTGCATACGAGCGTGCTATCCGCAAGGTAAGCACCTCGCTTCCGTCCGGTGCCATCCAGCGGAAAATGTGGCCTGGTAGCTCCTTCTCGTGGGTGCCGGGACGCATGAAGACGTAGCGCGTTAGCCCCAGGGACCGGAGGATCTGCGGAAGCGTAGACGGATGCCCGAACGTGTCTGGGTTGTAGCCGATCCTGGCTCGCTTTCCGAACCTGTCCTGGAGGTAGCGCTGACCGTAGAGCCCTTGTCGCACTAGGGACTCGCCGCAAGGTACGTTCACATCAGGCTCTACCCACCATCCTCCCACCAGTTCCCAGCGACCCTCCTGCACTCGGATTCGTATCTCGTCTACCATCTCCGGCTCGACGGCATCTAGCATGGAGTAGAAGGCCGAAGAACTGCAAGTGAAGACGAAGTCGCCGTACTCCTTCATCCGATCGAGTGCCGACCTGAAGGTGGCGCGTATGGTCTCCAGTCCTTCGGGCCATCTCCACAACCAGACGGGATCGATGTGGGCGTTGCCGATTGCATGAAGTGTTCTCTTCTTGTCCATTGGATGCAGTCCTTGCACGTGTTCTCCATCCACGTTTCGACACTGTTCGTCGCTGTCCTCTCGGAACTGACAGGTAGGAATGGCACCCACGGCGAAGTGTATGCCATGCAACGAATCCATTTTGCTGTGATGGCTGGCTACCTATTGTTGGCGACCGGTCTAGCAGCGTCCACGGAAGCACCGATGCCTCTTCAGTACAGGATCACGCCTGCCAGCGCAACCGCGCCCCGCATCAGCCCGCTACAGTACGGGCAGTTCATCGAGTACCTCTGCGATCTCGTGCCCGGTATGTGGGCCGACTTGTTGGATGACGGTAGCTTCGAGGGGATCACGCCCAACGCGTTCGTCTTCCTCAGAGAAACGGACTGGAGGATGCGCCCCTGGTATCCCTGCGCCGCAGTGAACCGTTCGGTGTGCGAGCCTGACGAAACCGACCAGGTTCAGGGACGCCGGTCCATGCGCATCCACGCACCCGAAGGTCCACCGTGTACCGTCGGCATCGCCCAGGCAGGCATAGCCATACGGCGCGGTGTGAAATGCACATTCTCCGGTTATTTCAAGAGCGACAGGTCTAGGTCTGTCGCCATCAAGCTAACGGCCAACGGGAGGATCCTTGCCGCGGGAACTGTACACGTGGAAACGGAATGGGCCAGGCAAGGCCTCACGCTTGCTCCCGTCACCACCACGGATCGAGGGGTACTCCAGATCACTTTTCGAGGTCCTGGAACCCTGTGGCTGGACTGCCTGTCGCTCATGCCGGAAGATGCCATCGGCGGCTGGCGGCGCGACGTCGTGGAGGCAGTCCGGGCCTTGAGGCCCGGCGTCATTCGCTTCGGAGGAAGCGTTGTGGATTACCCCAGCTACGGCGACTACGACTGGCGCAAGACGATCGGCCCGGTCGAGAAGCGCGTTCCCTTTCGCTCGTGGGGTGGTTTACAGCCAGCCGCTGCAGGGCTAGAGGAAATCGTCCAGTTCATCCGCGCTGTCGGTGCAGAGCCTCTGATATGCGTGCGGTTCCTTGGGAGCACGCCGGAGGAGGCGGCTGCCCAGGTCGAGTACTTCAACGGCGCCACGAGCACTCCCATGGGTGCGCTGCGGGCCCGGAACGGCCACCCGGAACCGTACGGCATTCGGTACTGGCAGATAGGCAACGAGGTGAGGAACGAGGATTACGATCGGCACATGGCGGACTTCGCACGGGCCATGAAACAGGCCGATCCCACGATCCACCTGCTCTCATCCGATCCAACCGACGAAGTGATCCGAACGGGTGCTGGGCTGGTCGAATACTTGTGTCCTCACCACTATGGCTGCGCCGACCTCACTGCCATGGAAGCCAGTATCGCAGGCATCTGCAGCGCCATCGCACGCCTTGCCCCTGAGTCTCGCATGAAGATCGCGGTGACCGAATGGAACACAACCGCCGGCGACTGGGGGCCTTCGCGCGCCATGCTATGGACATTGGAGAATGCCCTGGCCTGTTCCAGGTATCACAACCTGCTACACCGCCACGCAGATATCGTCGAGATCGCCAACCGTAGTAACCTGGTGAATAGCTTCTGCGCAGGCATCATCCAGACGCGCCCCGGTCAGCTCTACCTGACACCGACCTACTATGCCCAGCAGCTCTACGCGACGAAGGCCGGCGCGATACCGTTACCCGTAAGCGGTCCGACTGACGGCAGGCTAGACATTAGCGCCACCGCGGATCCGGACACCGGACGCGTTGCTATGTTCATCGTGAATGACACGCTCGATCCGATCCCCGCGCGTTTCGATATGCGCTCGCTGGGGGTGAAGCATGGCCATGTACGCCTGACCATCCTCGCCGATTCCCAGAATGCCGGCGAACCCGATGTCGCCAACTCCTTCGACTTCCCACGGCGGATCAGCCCGAAGTCACGATCCGTGAGGACAAGAGATGATGGGCTAGCCCTGGACTTCCGCCCCCTCTCATTGACAGTGATCGAGTGGACTGCCGCAAAGTCAGTGCAGATCGCAGGTGAGAAAGGCCCGAACCTTTGAGCGTATGACGTCCTCGCGCCCCTCTACGCTCAGCACATCGCACTCCGACCCAAGAATGTGCGGATGTCCTGCGTCGCGCATGGAACTGACGATGTGACGCGACAGTGCGATGACGTCCTCTTCGCTGATCTCATCGGAGAAGAAGCGCTTCGTCGGCAGGTTTCCATAGAGCACCGTCGTCTTGGGAACGAGCTGCGCATCTTCCCAGAGCTTGCGGCTACTGCCCAGACTGAGCACAGCCGGGTTCAGCGAAGCAAAACCGCTCACCATCTGGTCTGTCAACTCTCCGCAGCAGTGGAAGAAGAGATCGAGGCCGCGCCGTTCCAGCAGGTCGGCGACCCGGCGGTTGTAGACCATGACCAGCCGGTCGAACACGTTGGCGCCACGCGCTAGCTGCTTCGGCGAAAGATAGACCAGGTTTGCAGCGGGCTCGGCAATGACACACAGTCTGGCGCCAGCGTCAGCCTGTGCTTCGATGGACGCGAGGATAACCCTGGTTGCAGCTTCCAGAGCTGTCTCCATCAGGAGCACTCCGTCATCGTCGGCTCCGGTCAGGCCGGTTCCCGCCATATACGCAGGTGTGATCGGATCTTCCAGCAGCTTGGTCATGAGCGAGAAAGGACCTATCGCCATGGCGCACGGGACGAGATCCGTGGTGTCGGCAACATACCGGACCGCGTCTATGTTGGCTTGCAGCCGCGGCACTGCCGTCGCTCTAGAGTAGCGCGCAATCTGCTCCAAGTCATCGGCACTCAGCGGTCGCGGCAGATGGTAGGTGTCCCGCTCGGCTTCCGGCACTCCCAGCGCCGCGAGCAACTGGGACTTCTCCACGGACAGGTCCATGAGCGGGATCGCCAACGGCGTATCGTATCGCCTGGCAGCCTCAGCAACTACTGCGCCCAGCTCGTTCCCATTCAGCAGGATCTCGGCATGGTCGGAGTGCTCCCGCAGGACCAGATCGGCACCTATGGGAAACCGTGCCCCCCTTGCGGCAAGGTCGAGAAAGTACTTTCTGTCCAACGTGGTCTTCCTCTCGGGGAGAATACTGCGTCGTTCGTTCGATATCGCGCTAGCAGATACCGCTAGTATCCGAGCTCGAGATCTACGACGTTGAGGAGAGGATACCCGTTCATGTATCTGTGAAGGTTCTCACTGAAGAGATCCGCCACGCGCCTGCTGTTGTGGGGGCTGGCGCCGCCGACGTGCTGTGTCAGAAGCACGTTGGGCATGGACCACAGCGGCGAGTCAGGCGGCAGCGGCTCGGGATCTGTGACGTCGAGACCGGCACCTGCCAGATCACCCCGCTGGAGCGATTCGATGAGTGCCTGCTGGTCCACGAGGCCACCGCGTCCGACGTTGTAGAGGTACGCCCCCTTCTTCATGAGGCGAATGCGGTGTTCGTTCATGATGCCCGCCGTATGCCGCGTGAGAGGCAGGCACAGAGCAACGTGGTCCGCCAATGGCAGTGAGTTGTCGAGCTCGTTGACCATGACGAACCTCGTCAGGCCGGCGATTCCGGCGACCTCCTGCCTGTCACACCCCACGACGCGCATACCCAGCCCGCGCGCCTTCCTTACAAGAGCGCTACCAAGATCACCCAGCCCCACAACGAGAAGCGTCTGGTTCTCCAGCTCGAACCGACACGGCGCCACCGCCGGCCGAACCCATTCCTTCCTGTCTTGCGCGCGAATGAGCGCGGGCAGTCCCGTGGCGAACGCAGTCATCATGGCAATGACCGTCTCGGCAACAGGTACCCCGTGAGCACCGCTTCCGTTCGTGAGGATGATGTTGCGGCGAGCCAGCTCGGCTAGCGGCAGATGGTCTACCCCTGCTGAGCGCACCTGAACCCATCGGAGATCTGGCAAGCGATCCAGCAGCTCCGCGGTCAGTCGGCCGCAGAAGAGGATTTCGGGAGAGAAGGTTGGGTCATCTGCTGCCTCATGCCTCCCCGCAACCCTCATGTCCACTTCCGGGAACGAAGCTCGCAAGCAGTCGAGATGGTCGCTGTCAAGCTCCGTTGCTATGAGAACTCGCACGTTCAGCGCGGTCTGCCTTTGATGAGCACCTGGTGAGGACCAAGGCGATCGGTCATGACGCCGGAGGCGCGCACCTCGGCATCCACGAATACTGCGTCCGCATGGCGCACTTCGGAGGCAGGCAGGACCGCCGCAAACCCGTCCGCTTCCCTCTTGAGCGTGCACCGAGAGCTGGCATTCTCACCCGATCGTGTCTGCTGGACTGTCAGCGCTCCTGTCATGCTCCCGGCACCTCTGGCGAACCACCGTACATAGACGCGTCCAGTGGCACTTCTGTCCGGACCTTTCGAGGTCAACACTCGGAGATCGAGGTTACCGTCTCGCTCAGTGATCCTCAGAGCTGCGATGTCCCCCTCGGGCCGCCAGCTTCTCACCAAGTTGTCCGCCACCGCATCCGGGATCAGCGCGATGGTTGGAGCGACTCCTGCTGTCAGGGCATCGTGGGCGGGTGACTCTATCGAAGCAGGATGGATGGTGCCGAAGAACTCGCTTGTGCGCACGAACGAGTACATGAAGCGTGCCATGATGTTCATCTGGCTTCGGTAACACTCGATGGCTCGCTTCTTCCTGAGCACCTGGCCCCGTGTCAACGCGGTTCCACTCCAGTGCGTGTCCAGCCCGAACATCTCCGACGGCGGGGCCAAGCGGGTTTTCGGATGCAGACCCTGGGGCTGCGGCCAGTTGCCACGATGGATAAGGTAGTAATGCAGTCTGCAACCTCCTGCTGGCAGCGCCTCGGCGTCGCGCAACTTCCCCAAGGCAGCCGTGACGAAGGCCGATGCGGCGGCGTGGTCCCAATGGTCATCGGCAGGATGTGGTGTGAAGACGTCCGTAGGTCTGAACGCGCTTATCTCCCGTTCGACGGCTGCCAGAAGCGCACTACCACAGTATGGTGTCCGTGGATCAGGCGTTCGAGCATACGGAACATGATTGACTTTCGTGAACTTCGCAGTCAGCGCCGCATCGGGCGTCCAGCGGTCGCGCCAAAGCACCGAAAGGCCGCCGTCTGGAAAGCCCAGGAACACTATAGAAGAGTCGGCAAGCCCGAGGAACCGGCAAGCCGTCCTGGCCTCCTGCATGCGCGTTTCGCCGAACCTGATGAAGTCGCTTGGGTTCGGCCGTAGAGTCCTGTACTCCCGCTCCACGGCGTGGGGAAACGCGTCACCATTCGTGAGAAACACGACGCGAACCGCTGCCCCTGCGTTCACAGCTTGCTGGATGAGGCCGCCGCAGCCCAGCGTCTCATCATCCGGATGCGGTGTGAAAATGAGGATGCGTTGAGACGAAGTCAGATGGGCCGATGCCGGCCGGAAACGGCTTACGGTACCTCTCTCCGCCTCGCGGCCATGCCACCAGTAGGCAGCCCCAGCAACCGTCAGCCAAAGGAAGTACAGGAAGAGACCACCAGCCAAGATTCGGCCCAAGAGCCTTTGAGTCAAGGTGTTCTTCACTCCTCAAGGACAGCGGAGGTGCCCTCATGCATGGACATGAAGCGGCCGATACCTGGCGGAGCGAGTGGGATTCGAACCCACGAACGGGTATTACCCCGTTACACGATTTCCAGTCGTGCTCCTTAGACCAGCTCGGACATCGCTCCGCATTTCCGCGCTACTATAGCAAAGCGCGCCGAAGGCTGTCAACCGACGGCGCGCCGCTTGCGCGATGCTGTGCCGTGTCCTACCAGTCCCGTGGCCAACCGCGATTGTCTGTCGCTGCGCCCACCCATGCACCACCTTCGAACACGTAACTGACATGGTAGAAGCTCTGGGTGGCAGAGGTCTTCACGTGGCCGTCTGTGTAGGAGCAGACCGTCTGCCGGCCTGACATGAACTTCTTGATGGCAGGGTTCGACGTCACCGTCGTAGGCACGTTGGTGGAGCCCATCTGGTGCGGTCCCCAGACGGCAACATAGTAAGGATCCGGCGCGATGTTGCCGATCTTCGCCTGCGGCGGGCGGCAGAGCTGAGCTCCTTCGACGATCATAATGGTCTCGGCCGGCTTTTGGAGAGTCGCCAGCGGCGCGGGCCGGTTGTAAGTAGGATCCTGCCAGGGCCCGTAGGCGCTGCTGCGAGCGGCTGGGTTGGCACTCAGGTTGATGCCACCGAGTGTCCAGTAGTTGTAGGCGTAGGTGTTGCTCAGGATGGACAACTGGCTCTTGGCCGTGGGACACGCCCATACGTCCTTGATTTCCGTGCTGTTGTCCGAGGCGTTGTACTTGATGCCGCTCTTTATGTACGGGTCTACGAGCCGCGGGTACATCGTGCCCCACGTGTTCCAGCTGTAGCCACCGGTCCATACGACCATCGTCTCGTCGTAGTCCTGGGCATACATCAGCATGCCGGTGGCTATCTGCTTGAGATTGGAGCTGCAGGCGGTCTGCCGTGCCTTCTCCCTCGCTTGGGCGAAGACCGGGAAGAGAATGGCCGCCAGGATCGCGATGATGGCGATGACCACCAGCAGCTCGATGAGAGTGAATCCTTTTCTCGTTACCATCGTTCCTCCTCTCGTGGCATCCAGTCACGTTGCAAGGTTGAGTTGGGGTGCGGTTCGGTTAGCGAACGTCGGGCGGTAGCTCCGTGCCCGCTGGCGTCTGTGGCGTTCCCTGGTCGCCGGCCCCAGGCTTCCCTGGGGTTCCCTCATGATGTGCCACCGGAGGTGGTGCGGACAGGACGGAACGATCCACCGGCTGGCCCTCACGGGCATTGTCCCACTTGGGCGGGGGACCAAATGAGCGGTAAGCGAGGATCGCCACGACGAGCACTACCAGGAGAATCACTGCGACGAACACCGGGGTCGGAATTGCAGCGCGTGTGATAGCCGGAGTTGCGTCGCTGGCACCTTCAGGACTGGGCCGGTCCTGTTGCCCGGACTTGCGCATCACTACAGGCACGGTTGTGTACTCCTCAAGACGGGAGTCACCAGATACACTGGTCTCTTACATTATACAGGCACTTTCCGAGGGCGTCAAGCCGTTTCCGCACTCGCAGCGTCTCCAGTGTTGCGGAAAGCTCCCATGGCGATCGCCTGTGCGTATTCGCTGAGTTCCGGGATCTGGACGACCTTGATTCCGTGGCGCTCGAGTGTGGCGTGCCCCTCGCACTGCACGAAACAATCTGGCTCGCGCAAGGCATAGACAACGCGCCTGATTCCCGCCGCAAGGACTCGCGATGTGCACGGCTCGCGGCCCGAGAGACGAACGCTGCAGGGCTCCATCGAGCTGTAGAGGCATGCTCCGCTATGGATGAGACCGGCAGCCTGCGCCTTACGAATAGCCGCCTCCTCGGCGTGAACGTGCGCATCCAGTTCGCGGCTATAGCCCGTGCTGAGCACTTGCCCATCCTGCCCGACCAGAATGGCCCCGACCGAGTACGCTCTCGTGCTCGGGGGACAACGTCGCGAGAGTTCGATGGCTTCTGCCAGCCACTGCGCGTCCGATCTTGGGAGGAACGCACTGGGTCTTGCGCCGTTCTCCGCGGGACGTGTATAGTGAATCGCTGCAATGTTTCCGAGCGTGGCGTTTCTCCACGGCAGGAGCGGAAGGACCTCCGGCTGCTCGAGAGCGAAACGGCCCAGGAACCGCGGTGCTCTAGGATCCCCCACTACGACAGGGGCATATGCAACGCGTAGTTCGTCGGCAAGGTCCTCGTGGAGCGTTGTCGTGCTGAGCACCTCACCGCCCTCAACGAGCAGCCGCCCCACGCCGTCCGCCGCTAGGTGTTCCAGAACAGCCGCCATGGAACATGCCTCCAGACCGACGACGTCCACGCCATCTGGCAGGTGCTCCCTTAGTCCTGCTCTGCACGGCTCAGGACAGTAGACACGCGTCGCGGCCGCAGTCGTGTCCATGAGTTGCAGATGAGGCGCCAGATCTCCCGTCTTGGTCACAACTACTCGCAGGGGACTGGGCGGCCACCCAGAGATCTCCCGCGCGCGCCGCCGTGCCGCTCGTCGGACAAGCAAACGCGGGTCATCCCGTCGTGCCGTCCCTGCCCCGATGAGTATAGCGTCCGAGGCTGCACGCAGCGCATCCACTTCGTCGAGATCCTCATCGGAGGAGAGATGGAGCCGCGTGCGTCCGGCAGCATCGAGATAGCCGTCAAGGCTGACCGCCACGCTCAGAAGAACGTATGGGCGACGCAAGACCGCCCTGTCCGTCCTTCCGTGCGACAGCACCTTCTCCTGCGAGTGGGAGTCCTCGGCCATGCTATAGTAGTATGCTGCAAACGCATGTTCATCCTTGTCGCCGGCGGCCACATCATCCTACGGAATCACCCGCACCGTACGAAGGAGGGGTGCCTGGCTTGAAAGCCCTTGTCTACACCCAGCCTTGCCGTCTACAGCTCATGGACTGGCAGGAGCCAGAGCCACGCGAAGACCAGGTCCTCCTGGAGATCGAAGGAACCGGTATCTGCGGATCCGATATGGCAGGCTACCTAGGCCGGAGTAGTCGCCGGGTACCTCCTCTCATTCTCGGACACGAAGTCGTTGGTTTCGTGAAGGCGGCGCCTCCTGGCGCAACGGTGAAGCCGGGCGATCGCGTGGTCGTCAATCCGCTGCAGTCTTGCGGTCAATGCGCAGCCTGCAGCTCGGGGCACACCAACCGGTGCGCTGACTGGAAGCTGCTAGGAATGGACCGCGAACAAGGCGGCTTCGCCGAACGCGTCGTCGTGACAGCATCCAATGTTTTCCCCATCGCTCGCAGCATGCCGCTGGAGCTCGCAGTCATGGTGGAACCTCTCGCCAACACTGTGCACGTCATGGGCATGGTCCGTGCCTGTGCTCCAAAGTCTATGCTCATCATCGGAGCCGGCACTCAGGGCACGCTTGCAGTCACGCTTGCCCGTCGTGCAGGCGTCGAGCGTCTTGCCGTAGCAGAGACCAACGCCGAACGTCTTGCACTCGCCGCACAACTGGGGGCCGACCTGTGCGTGGATCCGAACGTCACCGATGTGGCGCCAGCGGTTCGTCAGTGGAGCGATGGCGGGGTGGATCTCGTCCTCGAAGCGGTGGGATCATCGGCAACACGGGAGGAAGCCATACGTGCAGTGCGTAAAGGCGGAAAGGTGATACTTCTGGGGCTGCATGACCAGACGACCGAGACGGACTACGCTTCTGTGGTTCGGAACGAGATCACCCTGGCAGGGAGCTTCGCCTACACGCGCCAGGACTTCGCCGCGTCCCTGGAGCTGCTATCCATGGGTGCGTTGGATATCGCCAACCATGTCCGTGTCATGCCCCTGGAGCGTGGTCAGGATGCCTTCGAGAAGCTACGATACGGACCAGGACGCACCCTCAAGATCGTGCTGGTGCCCTGACGTATGTGGCAGCGACCGAGCGTAGGCGAGACGTCCTGTCGTTGCGATTCTGCCGCGCGGACGGCCATCCGCTGCCATGGCTTCGTTGTGATCATGTCCACGATTCTGATGGCCACCATGGCATCTGGCGTGTTACACCGACAGAGCACAGGACGTCCTCGCGCCGACATCCTCATTGCGGACTTCGAGGGCGAGACGTATGGGGAGTGGCATGCAAGCGGTACTGCGTTCGGTCCAGGTCCAGCACGCGGCACCCTGCCCAACCAGATGCCTGTCACGGGATTCCTGGGTAGGGGTCTCGTGAACACCTACTACGGAGGAGACGGCAGCGTCGGCAGACTCGTTTCTCCGGAGTTCAGCATCCAGCGGAAATGGATCAACTTCCTCATCGGGGGCGGCATGCACCCTGGAAGAACTTGCGTCAATCTCGTTGTTGGCGATAGAGTGGCACGTAGTGCAACTGGACCCAACGACCGTCCCGGTGGCACAGAACGCCTGGAGTGGGCGAGCTGGGACGTAGCGGATTTGGAGGGCCAGACCGCACGGATCGAGATCGTGGACGCAGAGACAGGAGGCTGGGGACACATCAACGTGGATCACATCACGATGAGCGATGAGAAGATGGCCGAAGAGGTACGGACGGACGTGCTGCTCGACGAGACGTACAGGCCCCAGTTCCACTTCACACCATTGAGAGGCTGGACGAACGATCCCAACGGACTGGTCTATTACAAGGGGGAATACCATCTCTTCTACCAGCACAATCCATTCGGAACCGAGTGGGGCAACATGACGTGGGGGCATGCCGTGAGCCGCGACCTAGTCCATTGGCAGCATCTGCCCAATGCCATTGAACCAGACAGGCTGGGTACGATCTTCAGCGGCTCGGCCGTCGTAGACCACGACAACACGACGGGCTTCGGATCCGGTCGAGAGAAAGCCATCATCGCGATCTACACGGCAGCGGGGGGTACGTCCCCGGAGTCCCAGGGTGAACCGTTCACTCAGTGCATCGCCTACAGCGTGGATCGCGGCCGGTCGTGGACCAAATTCGAAGGCAACCCGGTTCTGGGGCATATTGCCGCCCAGAATCGCGATCCAAAGGTCGTGTGGCATCGTGACACCCGCCAATGGATCATGGCCCTCTTTCTGGACGGCAACGAGTATGCCCTCTTTCGTTCGCGCGATCTGAAGACCTGGCAGAAGCTCCACTCCCTGACAATGCCGGACTGCGGAGAATGTCCGGACTTCTTCGAGATCGCCGTAGATGGCAAGCCCGACGTGAGGAAATGGATTTTCACGGCGGCCAACGGCAAGTACCTCGTCGGCGACTTCGACGGCACCCGCTTCGTGGCGGACGGAGTCCCGAAACAGGTGGATTACGGAGCTAACTTCTACGCGGTACAGACCTACAGCGACATCCCTCCGCGAGACGGTCGCCGCATCCAGATCGCGTGGATGGCAGGTGGGTCCTATCCCAAGATGCCGTTCAACCAGCAGATGAGCTTTCCATGTGTCCTTACACTCCATGAGACGCCCGGTGGCTTTCGACTCCACCGATGGCCGTGCCAGGAGATCTCGCGTCTCTACGATAGGACTGCAGTCATACGCAATCGTGCTCTGGCATCTGGAGTCCCAGTGACACCCGGTCTCGAAGACGAGCTGTGGGACGTAACTGTCACCTTCCGGCCTGGAGCAGCTCGGCGCATAGGTCTCATCGTGCGTGGCGAGGTCATCGTCTGGGACCGCGAGTCGCAGACCCTCACCTGCGCAGGACGGTCAGCACCGGTCAGTCTCCGCAACGGCCGTCTCGGACTCCGCGTGCTCGCCGACAGAACGTCGCTGGAGGTCTTTGCCAACGGAGGGGAGATTTCCATGACCTCCTGCGTGCTGTTCCATCAAAAGGAGCGCGGTGTTAGCGCTTTCGCCGAAGGAGACGGTGCCCGTCTCGAGGCGATGACAGCACGCACGTTGAAGAGCGCGTGGCCTAAGCAGCCGGCTCCGCGGTAGCTGATGTGGAGCGCTCTGCTACTTCGTACCTCGTCCTGCTTCTCCAGCCTACCGTTCTGCCTAGCACCACTCGAAGACAACGCCGAGCAACGAGGGATCGCCTTCGGCGAGCCGGTTGTAGAGTTGCGGTGCGTTCTCGATGGGGGTCAGGTCGGACAGCACAGGCTCCAATCTGACGAGCCCCTCTTGCACAAGAAAGCGCAGTACACGCAGATCATCACGACTGAAGTGACAGGATGTCTCTATGCGCGCCTCCGTCCCATGCAGCAGGGACCACGGATAGGCTGTCTCACCGCGCACCGCCATCATGCCAACACACCCCCCGTAGGCCAAGAGCTTCCTGTCGAATACGTCGAACAGCAGACGCGGAGCGCTGCATGCATCGAAGATGAAGTCGTAGGGCCCGCCACGCTCCAGTACGCTCCATGCATCGCTGGCCGCCGCATGGAGAACCACGTGAGCTCCTCCTTCGCGCGCGGCCTCGAGCCGTCGTTCCACCACGTCCGTTACCGTGACGTGAGCACCGACGGCGCGAGCACACTGCCCCAGGAAATGGCCTATCGGCCCCTGGCCGGCGACCCACACTCTGTCGCCGACGCCCACGCGCATGCGCCGCACGGCCCGCAGCGCAACCGCCGCGACGCCAGAAAGCGCCCAGAGCGCAGAGTCCACGCTATAGGGCAATACCATGACGAGCCCGTTCTCGTCGGTGATGTGCCATCCCCGGTGTCCCACGTAGTCCCCGCAGAAGATCACATCCCCGACGCGCAGAGACCGCACCTCCGGGCCCACCTTCACCACACGCCCCACATGCTGATACCCGTGACGACTCGGAAAAGCGCCACCGCCGTAGCCATGTTCGACCAACAGCGCGTGACGCTCCGTGCCGTTCGTCACACCGGTGAAGAGCGTCTCTATCAACACTTGGCTTGCCGTCGGTTCAGGCGGAGGCCCCAGCGCCACGAGATCTGCCCTTCCTCGCTCCGTGAACTCGATCGCAACTTCTTTCATGGCCTGCTCCTTCGACGGGATGTAGTCCTAATCATTCACCAAAGACCTGGATGGTTCCCGCACGCGCAGTCTCACGCTCTCCGAGTGAACGGTCGCCAACACCCATGGAGATGATCATACGCAACCTCGTTGAACGCCTGGAGGCGGTTCACGGACGTCCGGTACGGCGGGAGCCTGCTCCGTGTCTGGAAACGCTCGTTCAGTGCATTCTTTCCCAGCACACATCGGATCGCAACTCCAGCGCCGCTTACTCCCACCTGCGCGCGCGGTTCCCCACTTGGAGGGACATCCTCGACAGCGACGACGCGACTGTGGCCTCCGTTATCCGGACCGGTGGCCTGGCGAACAGCAAAGCCAGAGCCATACGGCGGGTGCTGGCCACCATCCGGGACCTCGAAGGCGATCTCACGCTCGAGCGCCTCCGGGATCTTCCCACCGACCAGGTGCTCGAGTACCTCCTCCGACTTCCCGGCGTGGGTCGGAAGACGGCGGCCATCGTACTGTGCTTCGCCATGGGACGCCCTGTTCTTCCCGTGGACACCCATGTGCACCGCGTCAGCCGACGCCTCGGGCTGATTCCGTCGGGCGTAAGCGCTGAGAAAGCACATGACATCCTTGGAGCCAGGGTGCCTAAGGATCTCGTCTATCGCTTCCACGTAGCATTGATCCGGCACGGACGGAGCATCTGCCGAGCACGATCACCCGAATGCCATGCGTGTGTGCTGGCACATGGCTGTCCTTCACATCATGGCCCCGACGTCGAGGCAGCACGTCCGTAACCGCGTAGAGCGTGTGAAGATCGTTCACCCGGGGGAGGATGCAGGCCGAGGCGTTGTTTGTCAGGGCTCGGAGAGCCGTCGCCATAGGGTAAGCTTGTCACCTCAGAACCGACACGGAGACGCACGCATGCCCAAGGAGACCATTACACCGCGGTCCCAGGACTACTCTCAGTGGTACCTGGACATCATCGCTCAGGCGGAGCTGGCCGATTATGCGCCGGTTCGGGGGTGTATGGTCATCCGGCCAACCGGCTATGCCATATGGGAACGCATCCAGTCCGCACTGGATGAGAGGATCAAGGCGACCGGTCACAGCAACGCGTATTTCCCGCTGTTCATCCCCATGAGCTTCCTGATGAAGGAAGCAGAGCATGTCGAGGGTTTCGCGCCGGAGGTGGCCGTCGTAACACGCGGTGGAGGCGAAGAGCTTGCGGAGCCTCTGGTGGTGCGACCGACCTCGGAGGCTATCATCGGCCACAGCTTCGCCAAGTGGATCCATTCCTGGCGCGATCTACCGCTGCTGATCAATCAGTGGGCCAATGTGGTGCGCTGGGAGATGCGGCCGCGGCTTTTCCTGCGTACCACCGAATTCCTCTGGCAGGAGGGCCATACCGCCCACGCCACGGAGGAAGAAGCCGAAGAGGAAACACTCCGCATTCTGCATGAAGTGTACGCCGACTTTGCCGAGAAGGTCATGGCCCTCCCTGTCATCAAGGGACGCAAGACGGAGAACGAGAAGTTCGCAGGGGCCCTGCGGACTTATTGCATCGAAGCCATGATGCAAGATGGCCGCGCGTTGCAGGCCGGAACCTCCCATAACCTGGGCCAGAACTTCGCCCGTGCCTTCGACATCAAGTACCAGACGGCCGACAACCGCGAGGAGTTCGTCTGGACGACGTCGTGGGGTGTCTCTACGCGCCTGATCGGCGCGCTCATCATGGCGCATTCCGACGACGAAGGGCTCGTGGTGCCCCCACGCTTGGCACCTATTCAGGTGGTGGTTGTGCCGATCTACAAGGGCGAATCCGAGCGAGTTGGAGTTCTGGAGGCGATCCAGTACATCGTTCGCCAGTGGGATGGTCGGTTCCGTGTCAAAGTGGATGATAGAGATCAGGTCACACCGGGTTTCAAGTTCAACGAGTGGGAGAGCAAGGGTGTGCCCGTCCGCGTCGAGGTTGGTCCCAGGGACGTGGAAAAGGGCACTGTCGCCGTTGCGCGACGCGATGTGCCCGGCAAGGCCGGGAAGCAGTTCGTTCCACAGGAGGGTCTTGCCGACCACATCGCGGCTCTGCTGGACGATATTCAGGACAGTCTCTACCAGCGAGCGCTCCGGTTCCGTGAGGACCATACCGTGGATGTCTCGACTTACGACGAGCTGAAGGAAGCCATCGAGTCAGGCTTCGCACGCGCTTACTGGGACGGTACCTCCGAAGATGAAGCGCGTATTCAAGCCGAAACCCGCGCTACGATCCGTCTGATACCCTTCGACCAGCCGGAGAAGCCAGGACGATGTGTATTAACAGGCAAGGAAACCCGGCAGGTCGTTCTCTTTGGACGAGCGTACTAGATTCTGCTGATTCGCGAGCACTAGGGGGTAAGTAGCCGCGGTGTCTGCTCCACTGGAACCGGATGTCCTCGGCGGACCGAACATGTGGCTGCTCGTCCTCAGCCGCA
This sequence comes from Chthonomonadales bacterium, assembly GCA_037443035.1. Lineage (GTDB taxonomy): Bacteria > Armatimonadota > Chthonomonadetes > Chthonomonadales > CAJBBX01 > JABWBA01. Next base: position 613 of record JBBIPC010000017.1, on the reverse strand, counting down.
TGCGTGTCGCAAGGGTCAAGCCCAACGTGCCGTACTTGGTCATCTCGGTTACCGATCCGCTCCGCCCTGAGGCCATGATCGCCGAGAACCCCCTGCGCATGGGAGTCCTGCGCCTGGCATTCGATGACGTGGATACCAGCTACGCAGGCTTTCGTGCTCCTGCGGAGGACGATGCCGAGCAGATCGTCCGATTCGTGGCCGAGAAGCGGACGATGGCCGACCTGATCATCTGCCAGTGCGAGGCAGGTATCTCTCGCTCTGCGGGCATCGCTGCCGCCCTGTCCCGCTGGCTGAATGGTCACGATGAGGACTTCTTCGTGAGGTATGTACCGAACCGCCTTATCTATCGCCTCATTCTGCAGGCTGTGGGCCATCCTGGAACCATCCTCCGGCGCCAGATCCCCTAGCCCGTGCGTCCAGCCCGTCTCCCTGCCGAGACCACCAGCCGTTACTCGTCTGTCGAGCGCACCTGGTCACGCAGCCGGTCGTTGCGTGGACTCGTAGGTAGCTATGCCGGTCGTTGAGTGCTCCGGCGCAACGCGTCGGGGCGTATCGAAACGACCGGCAAGAGAAGAGAAGCCTGGACGCAGCGGCGGTGGTTTCGATACGTCCC
>JBBIPC010000016.1:61831-91110 GCA_037443035.1 Chthonomonadales bacterium | reverse complement strand
CGAGCAGCACCTCGTCCGGAAGGCGTCTAAGCTGCCGACGCGTAGCGCAGCCGTCTCGGCTGCATCGCCGCGAAATAGAACAATACAGGCGAGGACGCCTGCGTTGCATGGGGAACTGCACACTCGTTACGTGTTGCGTACGCGCTCGGAGGGATTCGAACCCCCGACCTTCTGATCCGAAGTCAGATGCTCTATCCACTGAGCTACGAGCGCATCATCTCATAGTACCCGATCCGCCAGAAGCGCAGCCATGCGCCGGGCTTCACCATAGCGCATAGCAGCTCCCTCCCGTCCCTCACCTCGATATGGGTCGGCTTATCCGTTGAGGGCGGAAGACAGCAGAGGAAGGCGATGGGTGCTACGAGACGAACGCTGGGAGGATCGATCCAGGTCGGGTCCTAGTCTAGCGAGACTCGACGGGTTGGGGAAGAGCCTTGCTGCCGACGCAAGGCATGGCGTCATGGATTAGGCCTCGAAGCAGGCGTCCGCTTCGACGCTTTCGAGGACCTCCCCACTGCTTGAAGAAGAATGGAACCTCTTCGGCGGCGCACTGGCGCTGAATCGCGAGTACCCACTCCTCTCTCATTGGGCGCGCTCTCGGGCCGGACTCCCCACCAACGATCAGCCAGTCTATGCCCTCAAGAGGCAGCTCTGGAAGCGGACCAAGCAGCGGCTCGCAGGAGAGGAAACGAATCGTCGCGGGTATCTCCTGCAGATCGCGCACGCGATGGATTACGGACCGGTCTTCCACGGTAACGCCCATCCAAACGTTGGAAGGCCAGTCGAGATACGGAGCCAGTTCGCGCAGGCGGCCCGATCGCTTGGTTAGTACCTGAAACGTGTGACGCGAACACTCGCCCATGGTGGTGAAGACACGATGGATGAATTCCAATGGCACCTCTTCATGAAATAGGTCGCTCATGGAGTTGACAAAGACAAGACGCGGCTCCCGCCAGCTATGCGGTAGGTCAAGAAGATCCTGATGGGTAGTTAGCTGGAATCCGTTGCGATAGCGGCTCACACCCATGGCCTTCAGCCTGTGCGCCATCCGCTCCGCGTAGCAATGCTTGCAGCCAGCACTGACCTTCGTGCAACCCGTGACCGGGTTCCAGGTAGCTTGCGTCCATTCTATGCGGCTCCTATCGGACATCGTGCAGATTCCTCACGAGACACCGTGCAATCTTGACGGCCGTATGTGCCCCCTTAGGGTTCGCTGCGGCAAAGCAAAGGAGATACATGGGAGCGTTCTTGCTGTTGCACAGGACGCCTGGCTTGTCCAATACTCCAGCGAAGACGCGTTCTAGACGTTCGGCGATGAAGGCTGCCACGACGGATAGTGCCTCTCGTTGTGTGACTACGTCCGTGCCAAGGAACGCAGTGAGCTGGGCCGAGTTCGCATCCGATGGCACGTCACTCGTCGGTAGCCCCCGAGCCAGAAGCCCGTAGGGCACGAGCCACCACATGTCTATTCTCCGCGTCTTGGCGATCATCGCGACGGTGCTCCACCGGACTTCCGTGCCGAAAGGATCGAGGAAGACAACTGCTCTGTCGTTCTCTTCCATCTGCTGGCAGAAATCCTGAAGATGTCTGTTGGCGTCTCCGACTCTGACACAGATGGTCCTGTGTGGGAACTCGGTTCGCAGCGCCTCTAGCTGTTGGGCAGCATTGCGGTTGAGCTCGAAGAACAAGTAGCGACTGAACGGAGGCTCTACGCGTAGAGCGACTCGTGCGCTACCATCGAAATACCGTGTCGTCTCGCCGCCATCATTCGCAAACGCGTCGAACTCCTGTGGCTTCTTGATATAGATCCGGCCGGACCCCGCGAATGCATCTACGTACCACGTCCGAAAATGCTGAGCGTGGGGGTTCCTTGTCATGATCACCATGTATGCCTCGAGGTACTTGCGCAAGACCTCCAGCTTTCGCCTCGACCACTCCCCTCCAAACGCAGTAGTCATTGCGCCGGGCCCTCCCCCACCGTTCAGACCGAACTTCGCAGAGATTATTCCTATACCTACTCGTCCAGACCCACCAGGCAAGGGCATGGGCTGGGTCTCGGTGCTTCTAGTTTCCGTAGCGACGCCAGGCGCGTCACCTTATCTTCACTCGGATCTCTCCTGGGTCGACGCCGAGCTCATGGCAGAGGCGTGTGAGCAAGGAGACGAGATCGGAGGCAGGTCCGCGGGTCTCCAGGTAGACAGCACCCGATGAGACTTCCACTTGCCAGGGCGCGCGCATACTGGCGCCGTCCGCCATCTGTGGCTCTCTGTTGATCCATATTCGTCTTTTCGATCTCGGGACAGCTCGCCACGGGATTGGCAGAGGCTTGGGGGCATGCTTGTCAAGCCACTTGACGCCCTCGCGCCAGAGCTCGGCCCAGGAGTTGATACTCAACGTGTCATTGCGAAATCGGGCGGCCCTGGGTCTGCGACCCTTGGGCTCCAGCGCGGGATCGTTGATGGCGTACCACCCTTCCTCGGTCCGAGGTGCCGACGCGGCTGGAGGCTCTGCAACCGTGGTTTCGGCAGCGGTCGGCACCGCCGGATACTCCAGAGGTCGCATTATCGCCTTCAACACAGAGATGACTTCTGGGATGGTGACACCTTCCAGACTGGAGACCTTCTGAACGGCATTTCGGATGGCCTTCGTCACGGCGCCGTCCTCTTGTAGGGCGCAGTGCAAGTGGCCACGTAGACGGTGCACTCGGACAGCCGTCTCGATGCCCTCACCGAGAACCTGTGCTTTGCTCAAGGCGGAGAGCAGTGCCTCCATGGCTTCTGGCTCATCTTTGGTGGCGCGCAGGACAAGACGGTCGTCGAACGTCGACCTCTGACTATCGTAGAGGTGCCACTCGCGGCCATTCGTCAATACCACTCAGCGCAGTTGGTTCTAGTAGGCGTAAGTGGTGGCCTGCGTTGCGTGCTGATCCGTAAGCTCTACGGTCCAGGACTTGGCCTCGAGAAGCCACGTGGACTCGCTGGAGCGAAGGACTGCGCTCAGCCCTCCTCTGTAGTCAGTAGGCTCAGCGCCTTGCGGTACCGTTCGGCGCGGGCCGCGTTTTCGGTCGTCGGTGGCAGCGACTCGGTGCGCTCCAGATTGTCCTGCAGGTCGGCGATCTTGACCGAGCGCGCCACTGGATGGGCTCCAGCTCGGCGTATGTATGTCCAGTAGTCCTCCCCGGTCCTTCGCGTCATGGCGTCCACAGCATCTCGAACGTCGTCGGGGAAACCAGAATCGCGCAAGTCCTCGAGCGTAACAGCGGAATCCTCCACGACATCATGTAGCACGGCCACCACCATGGCCACGGGATCGTTCAGCCGGAGCATGACGCGCAGGGGATGAAGAATGTAGGGTGCGCCGGACCTATCCTTCTGCCCAGCATGCGCACGCGTCGCCACGACAATGGCCTCCTCGAGAAGCCTCACGGCTTGGCATCCGCCGAAGGAGCGAGGATACCGTCCCGGAAGTTCGGGGGCGTCCATTCGGGCAGGTGGGCGATGGACTGGCGAGCAGCTTCAGAGGTAGGTATACCCCACGCGGTGAAGAACGGTCCCAGGTTCAGCCCCACCTGACGGGATAGGCGTACGAGGAACTGGTCGCGCTTCTCGTCATCTGTCCGAGGGCGCTCGGCAGGCGGCAGAGCACCGTATTCCGCGAACAGACGCTGGAACGCGCCCCAGCCGAAGGCCTGCTGGAGCTGCGCATAGAACATGAGGGACAGGCCAGGGTCGGCCTTCCATTCCTCGAACTTCGAGCCGTCGGCGAGATACTTGCGCACCCGCTCGTTGCGCTTCGCCACATCGAGCCAGGCGCTGCGAGGCACGGTCTCGTTGCTGACCCGCTCGCAGCAGAACAGGCTGAAGAGGTTGTTCGTCGTCTCGCCCGTACCTTCGAACGTCCACTCAGGGCGCTGGTGATTGTGGCCTAGCTCGTGCCAGAACCCCCAGCAGACCTTCGAGCCGCCACTGATGAGCTTGTCGCGATCCACCATGACCGGCGGCACGTCGAGGAACGTCATGATCGGGTAGCCCGAATGCATGTAGCCAGCGCTGATTTGCCGGTCGCTGCAGATTCGCTCGGGGTGCGTGCGTTCGCGGGGGATGGCGGCCAGGTCGGCGATGCAGTCCAAGGCGTGGTCCCAAACCGCCATGAGGGATTCCGGGTCGTCGAGATTACGAACCACCGACGAGGGGATGGTGAGGATGATCTTGCTCGTGGCCAGTTCGGCCCACGGCGCGGGACGGTGACGAATCGAGGAGCGCCAGATGTGCAGCGGTGTCTTGCCCTGCACGAAAAGCGGCGCTTCGACCGCACCTCTGACGCCGATCTCCACCGTCCCGAGGGTGCAGCCATGCGGCACGACGATGTAGATCAACCCGCCGAACGGGCTCCCGTACCGAGTCGTCCGCTGGGTGAGCGGTGTGGCATAGCTGATCTCGGGGAAGCGGGTCCAGCGCTCATGGTGCCAGTTCGTGTCCGTGTGGGGTCCGATGCGCAGCCACAGGCCCGCCTTCTCGGCGCCCTCGGGGAGGGTCACTTCGATGGGCTCACCGGGCGCGGCGTAGAGACCGGTGCTCGCCCAGTCGGGCACGGCGGTGTTCACGGTAATGCGGGTATCCGCGCGGGGCGCATCCGCGGGCACCGACCCGGGGAAGTCGGCGGCGGCAGGGTGGGCGCGTAGGGCTTCCAACGGCGCTCGGCGCATCTCGATGTTCTGCAGCACGCACGCAATGCGTCCCACGGCGTTCTCGGGACCGAGAGGCTGTTTCTCGGTGGGTATGGCACTCGCTCCAGCGCGCTCCGTCAGCCGTCGGAGCTTGGGAAGGAGGAACGCGTCGTCCGGCGGCACCGCCCCGGCGGCATTGCTCAAAGTGACGCCCACTTGGGAGATCGTCTTGCGGTCGAGTTGGCGGGTGCCTGTCGCATGATCCGTCAGCGCTTGGAGCGCGGCCCCTGCGTGGGTCATTTCCAGGTCGCTGCGATCGGCCAGGAAACCCTCTTTGCCCGTCGGCGCCACCATTCCGTCCGCGATAACGAGCCCCATGCGTGCCGTTAGCTTGTTGCCGCCGTAGTCCACGGGCAGAGACAAGTTCGGGTTGAGCTGCTGCCAGCCCCACCCCGGCACGCCGTCGAAGAGCCCTCCTCCGGCTTCGACGAAGCGGGCGATGGCGTCCAGGAGCGGCTTGCGTTCGGGCGGCGTAAGGTGGCCACCCGAGAAGCCGAGCACGTCGGTATTCGCCAACGCCGCGGGAAGTTCCGATAGCGAGGCCGTCTGCACCCGAAAGCCCGCGCCCCGGAGCACAGGCGTTAGCTCCTTGAAATCCACGAGCAGAAGGCGGCGCGTCTTACGTTCCCCGCAGAGCCATGTGGCGATATTGACCACGAGGCGGGCCTTGTCGGCGGAAGTGCCGCCCACGTAGACACCGCCATGCCCGGCCAGCACCACTCGGCCTTTGCCGTAGCGGGCCGCCGCGAGGATGGGCAGCCGATTGGCGCCGGACTTGCCGGTCATGATCACGAAGGCCTTCTCGCTATAGACCGCCACGGGGCCCACGACGCACCCGGGCGTGGCCACCTCCGAGACGCCGTTCAAGAGGACGTCCAGGTCCGAGGCGCGGGGGTTCGCCTGGGATGGCGCGATGTTCCCGAAGCCCACGACGAGGGCCACGGTAAGCGGTGCGAGGATCATGGGAACCTCAAGCCTCCGGGTAGTTTCCGTCTTGCCGCCATACGTCCAGCATGAGCTCGTAGCGGCTCAGGCGCATGCCGGTGTAGATGCAGTTGCTGGTGGAGAAGATGTAGCCGCCGCCGGGCATGCCGTGCTCCAGGGCGTAGCGGGCGTTCTCGACGACTTCCTCGTCGGTGCCGGAGTCCAGGAGGCCACAGTTGACGTTGCCAATCAGGCACACCCGGTCGCCCACGAGCCGCTTGACTTCGGCGATGTCCACCCCGGCTTGCGGGTCCAGCGAATGGAGGGCGTGGGGATTGGCCTGGACCAACTGATCCAGGATGGGCATGATGTTGCCGTCGGTGTGCTTGATGACGTAGAAGCCCATGTCCCGCTCGCCTTGGATGAGCCGCGCCAGATAGGGCGTCACGAAGTAGGAGAACAGGCGGGGGCTGAGGAACGGGCCGGTGTTGAGGCAGTAGTCGGAGCAGAGTGCGAAGCCGTCCAGCCCGCCGTGCTTCTGCAGCCGTTCGGCGTAGCGGAGCATGTTGTCTACCATGGCCGTGGCCTCGGCGTGAAGCTTCTCGGGCTCGTCGGCGATGCGCGCTGCGAAGGCTTCCATCTGGCTGCCGGATGGCACTCCGAAGGTGGCGTCGCCGTGGAGCATGAGGAAGTAGCGGTCACCGGACTTCTCTCGGATGAGGTCAATAAGGCGCACGGTCTCCTCGAAGGTGCCCGGGTTAGGATGCAGGAAGATGGCGCTATGCTCGTACCGCTCGGCCGTGGCGATGTAGAGGTCGGCCATCTCGTCGCGGTGCAGCTGCCGCTCTTTCTCCTCCATCTGATCCCACTGCGCGTAGTGGCGCTGGGAAAAGTGGATCTTGCCGAACGCCTCCATGGTCAGGAAGAAGACGAGTTCGAAATGCGGCACGCGGCCCGTAAGCGGCCGCCGCTCCAGCGCCGCGATGAAGCGCTCCCGCGGGGTCATGGTGATGTCGGGCTCCTTTCGGGGGAAACGTCAGGCCTTAGCCCACTGCTCGCGCAGGAACTTGACGCTCTTGGGGATCTCCACCTCCCGGTCGCCGTCCACGCCGCACTCGAAGCTGCAGAAGTCCTGGTATCCGATCATCTTCAAGCCGCGGAAGCCGTCGGTGAAGTCGCGCTCGTCCTGGCCGGGGAGCACCCGCCGCCGCGAGGCCAGGTGCACGTGGTGGAGCCACTTGCCCGCCGAGATGAAGGCGCCCATGTCGCTGGGCTCCTCGATGTTCATATGGTAGAAGTCGCCCATCATGGCCACGCCGGGGCTGTTGACCTCGCGGCACATGGCGGCAGCATCGGCCAGCAGGCGCAGGAACCAGGCCTCGCCGCGGTTCAGCGGCTCCAGCAGAATGCGTCCCCCCACCTTGGCGCCGTGCTCGCCGATCTCCGGCAGCAGGTCCATGAGGACCTTCCGCGCCTCGACATGCCCCAGCTTGGTCTGCCCGTTGAAGGCCGGGACGATGATGACGCCGGTGGAGCCCAGTTGTCCGGCGCAGGTCAGGAGTTCCTTGATGGCTTCGACGGCCCGCTTGCGGACCTCGGGATCCTCGTTGACGAGCGGTCCGCCCGGTGTGCCGGCGCAGATGGCGCTGATCTTGATCTTCGTATTGGCGAGGGCCTTCTGCAGCTCCTCCACCCGACCTGGGAAACCGCCGCCGCCGACCTCGATGCCGTCGAAGCCCCATTTCTCCATCTTGGCCAGCTTCTCGGCAAGATCGCGGCCGGGAATGATGCCCTCTTGGCTGGATAGGCGGAGCACGCCCTTGGTCTTCGCTTGGCCTGATGCCGACGGCATGGCAGCGGCGAGGCTCACCGCGGCCGTACTCGCAAGAAGCTCACGACGATTGACTGGCATGGCTTTACCTCTGACTTGGTTAGTGGAATGCACACGATACGGAGTATGCATCATAGCGCAGCCTTCTGGCACCGTCGTGCAACAGCTGCGGCGTTTCTCTTCGTCGCGGTTTTTCCGCCGTGCAGTAAGGTGTTATACTCCTGCAACAACCGCCGCATGCTGCCTAGGGCTCCTGCCCAGCGCAGCCTCCGTTGTCCAAGGAGCTAGCATTGCCCGAAGCACCATACACTGCCCACGTCATCTCTCATACCCATTGGGACCGCGAGTGGTACCGCCCGTTCGAAGTCTTTCGCATGAGGCTCGTAGACGTTCTGGACGCATTACTGGATCTGCTCGACCAGGACCCGACCTACGGGCCTTTCTACTTGGACGGACAGATGCGTCCTGTGGAGGACTATGTGGAGGTCCGTCCCGAGAATGCCGAACGGCTGCGCCGTGCTTTCGCCGCAGGGCGTCTCTATGCAGGCCCTTGGTACGTCCAGCCCGATGAGTTTCAGGTCAGCGGCGAAGCGATCATTCGAAACCTGCTGCTCGGCAGACGCACGGCGGCGGCATGGGCAACCGGTGCTGCCATCGGATATGCCCCCGACACCTTTGGCCATATCAGTCAGATGCCGCAGATCCTTCGAGGATTCGGGATTGACAACGCCGTTCTGTTCCGCGGCGTCACGGCCGACCAGGTACCGGCCAACTTCGAATGGCGGAGCCCCGACGGATCCTCGGTCCTGTGCATCAAGATGCCAGACGACAACGCCTACAGCAACTGGTTCTACCGCTTCCGCCGGACGCTGGCCGACACGGATCGAGGCGTACCCCTGGATGTGGAACGGGTCATCCAGGAGGGTAGCGCTCTGCTGGAGGATTCTCTCGCCGAACGGCCCATGACCAGGTACATCCTGTGGATGGATGGCGTAGACCATATCTTTCCGCAGCCCAGGACTCCTGAGATTATCCGGATTCTCAACGAGCGGATGGGGGACCGAGTACGCGTCCGGGCAGCTTCCCTGCGCGAGCATGTGGACGCAGTCCTTGCCGAGGCCCGTGATCTGCCTGTGGTCACCGGCGAACTGCGCGTGGCCAACAGAAAGTGGAAGCTGCAAGCGCTCCTAGCCCATGTGGCCTCTTCTCGGATGCACCTGAAGCAGCGGAACCATGCGTGCGAGATACTGCTGGAGCGGTGGGCCGAGCCCTTCAGCGCTCTCGTCTGGATGCTGGCAAAGCGGTTCGGTTCTCCTGGCCAGCCCGATCGTCTCCCCGAACATACGGCGTCCTCACCTGCGGCCATGCTGCGTTATGCCTGGAAAACGCTCCTTCTCAACCAGCCCCATGACTCCATCTGCGGCTGCTCGATCGACCAGGTCCACCGTGACATGTTGCCCCGTTTCGACGCCGTGGACCAGGTGGGCGAAGCTATCACGGCGCGATCACTCTCGTCGCTAGCGGGATGGATCCGCACAGAGCAGGAAGCGCCGACGGCGGCAGAGGATCACGAGCATCACGACCGCCCTGGTGCCATAGCGGCCCTGGTGGTCTTCAATCCTCTGTCGTGGCACCGCTCCGGTGAGCTGGTAGACGCAGTGCTGCACGTCCCCCGGGACAGTGCACCCGCAAGCGTGGGTGTGTGGGATGGCGATAGGTCGGTGCCCTGTCTCGTGGAGGATATGCCTGACTGCCACACACTTACGCAGGCGCCACATGACATACCTGTGGGCACGGCGTGGAAACGGTTCCGGCTTCGGTTTGTGGCCGATGCTCCAGCCTTCGGGTACAAGGTCTACCATGTGGCGCGGCGGGCTATCGCCCTGCCAGTACCCGGGCGCGGTGCCATCAAGGCGGGCTCCAAGTACGTGAGTAACGGCGTTATTCGGGTAGACCTGGCTGACGACGGTACGTTGACCATGCGGGACCTTCGGACCGGCCTGAGTTATGAGGGACTGGCCGCACTGGAGGATGGCGGGGACTTTGGCGACGGTTACAACTACATTCCACCTCGCCATGATATGGTGCTCTGCTCATCGGAGCCACCCCCTAGGGGGTCGGACTGGACGGCGGAAGCCACAGCTACGCCCATGGAGGGCTGCATCACCGTGCATCATCGGTGGTTCATTCCGGCCGGCCGAGATAGTGAGACGCGAGATGCCACGACGCAGACGCCTCTGGACATCACGATCAGGGCGATCGTGCGTGCTGAATCCGCGCGTCTGGACTTCGATATCCGGGTGGACAACCAGGCACGCGACCACCGGCTACGCATCCTCTTCCCATCGGGTGCCACTGGTGCCTCCCACTACGCTGTGGAACAAGCCTACGACGTCGTGAGTCGGCCGATCGCTTTGCCCGATTGCACTGGCTGGAAAGAGCCGCAGCCGCGTACTGGTCCCCAGAAGACCTGGTGCGACGTGTCGGATGGTGCAAAGGGCCTCTGCGTCATGAACATGGGTCTGCCCGAGTGCGAGGTGCTGGACGACGAGCAGCGCACGGTAGCAGTGACTCTCCTTCGCTGTACTGGAGGTGGCGTGGGGTTGCCGGAGGAGCAGGTGGACGGTCAGATGCTGGGTGTATACACCTTTCGCCTAGCGGTGTTGCCACACAAAGGTTCGTGGTACGAGGCGCGCGTTTGGAAGGAAGCGCATGCGTTCAACGTCCCCATGCGAGCAGCTCAGACAGGGCTGCATGGTGGCCCTCTGGAACCCGCAGGTTCGTTCGTGGACGTCGCACCGGACGACCTAGTTCTGACGGCCTTGAAGGTGGCCGAGGACGAGTCCGGTGTGGTGGTCCGCGCGGTGAACCTTGGTCACGAGGCCGTCGAGGCGCGGTTGAGCGTATGCGCGGGGGAGCTGGGTGCACCCGTCCGCGTGCGTCTGGACGAGGAACCGTGCGAGGGCGGTATGCAGGTTCGGTCGAGGGAGATCTTCTCAGCGAAGTTCCATGCAACGCAGGAGTGATTGCGCCGCTCTAGTCACCATCTTTCTGGCCGCGTGTGTGCTCCACGGTCCGGCAATCGTCCGCGGACGTGTCTTGCTGCCTGCCGATGTCGTCCTCCTCATGCGACCGTGGGGCCTTGCAGCCCGGGACCGATTTCCGGAGTTCCGCTTCACGCAGAACCAGATGCTCGGCCCCATCTTCGAGTATTACTCCTGGCGGTATCAGGCCCGTGAGCGCTTGCGGGCCGGGGAGGTTCCGCTCTGGAATCCGATGGAGATGAGCGGGAACGTTCTGTTGGCCAATAGCCAGTCGGCGGTGCTGTATCCTCCGAATCTGCTCCTCTATGTTCTGCCGCTGTGGCTTGGCATCAACTTGGTGACGCTACTGCATACGGTCATCACGGGCTTGCTCATGTATGCGTTCCTCCGTGCGCTCGGACTGTCACCGGTCGCCGGACTCACGGGATCTCTTGCATGGATGCTGAGCGGCCCCATGCTCGTCTGGACCGAGTTCCAGACACCCACTGCTACGCTGTGCTGGCTGCCAGGAGTGCTGTGGGCATGGGAGCGGACTATCAGGCACGATGGACGTAACCCGTGGCGGGGCTGCGTGCTAGCAGCGGTTTTCCTGGCGCTGACGGCGACGGCCGGTCATCCTCAGTTCGCGTTCTATGTCATGCTCGCGAGCGTCGCCTATATGCTGTGGCGTAGCCCCAGGCGCGCGCTCTGGGCTGTACCCGCCACGATCATCGCTGCGTTCGTGCTCGGAGGTGCTACCCTCTTTCCGGTGGCGGAAGCCTCGCGGATCAACCACCGTTCGAGCAAGACGGCCTTCGAGGCTTCGGTGAAGCTCCGCCTTCCGCCGGAGTACCTCGTGGGACTACTCCTGCCGAACATCCTCGGCAATCCGCGCGACTACGTGAAGATCGTTGACGGCGAGCCTCAACCAGGTAACCCCTACATCGGTAAGTACGACTTCATCGAGTACTGCCACTACGCCGGCGTAGCCGTCCTCATCCTTGCCCTCCTCGCTCTGTTCGGAGCGTTCGCCGCTGCCCACGTGCGGTTCTTTGCTGTGCTGGCGCTCCTTGGCCTTGCGCTGGCGCTCGGCACGTGGGTAGGCGCGCCATTCTACTACCTCGTTCCCGGATACAGCCAGTTCCACGCACCTGCACGCGCAGTATGTCTCCTCGTCTTTGCCCTGTGCGTCCTAGCGGCCTTCGGCGTCCAGACATTGGCGGAGGCGGGTTCCACCAAGCTAGAGACAGCGTCCGTCGGTTCGAGACGCATTGGCCGCCTGGCCGTGTGCGTGGCCGTGACCTGCGGTGTCACCGCAGCACTCGCGTGGCCCCTCATGGGTCTCGTCTACAAGGACGTTCTCGCCTCGGGCTGGATCGCCTACGAAGCCGCCGGATTGCGGCATGCGGTGCTGGTCGCGGCTCTCGCAGGAGTCCTGGCATGGACCTGCTCGACTTCCGGATCAAGGTTCCAGCGAGTTGCGCTCGCAGGAGTCCCGCTGCTCTGTGCTGCAGACTTGCTCGTATGGGGGAGTGGCTTCAACCCTGCCACCGATCCCGCCATGCTGGGAGGTACACCGGAAGTCACTCACACCTTGCGACAGTCTTGGCCGAGGCGGGTTCTCTCGCTCGAGACGCCGGGCATAGGGATCAAGAGCCTCATTGTTCCGAACTACAACGCCGTAGTGGGTTACCGCGAAGTTCAGGGCGCCGATTCCGTCCACTCCCTTCGCTATCACTTGGCGCTGGAGACGGTCGCGGAGCAGATGTCGCCCCAGCGACCGGCTTTTCCTGACGGCAACACGATACGCCTGCGCAGTGCGGATCATCCCCTGCTGGATGCACTGGATGTTGCTCTTGTCACTACCGCACCCCCGACTGCGTTGCCACCGTCGAGGTTTCAGAGGATGGCAGACGCAGAATTGACCGTCTGGCGGAATCCTCGAGCGAAGGGACCTGCGTGGATCGTGGGCAGAGCCGTTCCCGTTGCGGGACCCGTGGAGGCGGTCCAGCGTCTGCAGGCGGCTGATTTCGACATAGGATCGCGTGCCACGGTGGAGGGCCCGCAGCCGCAGGTGGACGAACGTGCGTCCGGCTCGGTGCGGATGGTGCATTTCTCGGCCCATCGCGTGATCTACGATGTTCAGGCATCTGGACGCGGGATACTTGTGACCAGTGAGCCTGCGTACCCTGGATGGCGCGCCATTGTCGAGACGGACCGCCACCAGAGGGAAGCACCGATTATCGTGGCGAATGGCATCCTACGGTCCGTGGTCGTACCGCCAGGCCGGTGTCGAGTGATCATGACCTATGCACCTGCCTCATATTGCCTCGGACTCTATCTCAGTTGCATAGGGACCGGTCTGCTGGCGGCGGTCCTGGCGGCCGGCGTCACGGGATGGGTCAGCGCCGCCAAGAGATGTCGAGAGGAGGTCCGCCCATGAGCATGACGCGGAGGGATCTTGCGAAGGCTGCGAGCCTCATCGCACTGGGAGGTAACCGCATGAACTGGGCCGCTGAACGTGTCGTCGAGGAGGATATGGTCGTGATACCCGGAGGCAAGTGCCGTCTCGGGACGACACGCCAGGAAGCTGAGAAGCTGGCGCAGCGTTACAGTTGTCACATCACGTGGCTGAGCGGGGAGTATCCAGAACGAATCGTGGAGGTCGCAACCTTCGCAATCGCCCGTTACCCAGTAACGAACAGGCAGTTCGCGGCGTTCTGCAAGGCGACTGGCTATCCTCCGCGCGGCCATTGGATGGGGCCGGAACCGCCGGAGGCCATACTGGATCACCCCGTGGTGATGGTTAACCTGGAGGATTGTCGAGCCTACGCGCGCTGGGCTGGCAGCCGGTTGCCCACCGAGGATGAATGGGAGAAGGCAGCACGCGGGACCGACGGCCGCATGTTCCCATGGGGCAACCGATTCATCGCCGACGCATGCCACTGGAACAAAGATGAAGTGCCGCCACGCAGTCCGTATCCCAACACTGCTCCCGTCACCACCCACCCCGAAGGTGCCAGTCCCTACGGCATCATGGACCTATGCGGTAACGCTGCCGAATGGGTCGAAGGATCCCCTGGACCGGGAAGCGGGATCATCAAGGGAGGATCGTGGATGACGCAGACGCCCATGAATCTACGCCCCGCGGCGCGCAACATGAGCGGGTTCGCCAACAATCAATCGCTGTTCGTCGGATTCCGGTGTGCAAAGGACGTGAGCTGATGGGAGCGATCACATTGCGGGGCATTGCCCACAACATGGGCATACAGATTCTCGACGTGCCGGCCTTTCCACAACGAGTCTTCGGCGGTTCGTTCCCCGAGGCCATCGGCGACAGCAGTCGCTCGTTCTGGTTCGGGACCATTCACCCAGAGTGGACCTACGAAGACGGCCGCATGATAGGCAGAGGCTCCCAACCTGGCGAGCTGGAGTACACGGTCACTTTCACCGCGTCAGACGAAACGGTAGATATCGTCACAGAGGTAACGAATTCGAGCGACAGACCGTGGAAGCAGAGCCATGCCTTCAACTGCTTCAGTCCCATCGGCGTACCCGAGGTACGGGATCATGACTGCGTTCGGCACTGGGTGGGCAGCCGCGGAAGGCTCTTGCCCCTGTTGAAGGTTCCACGGAGGTTCGGTCCGCGTCCTACCGTTCAACTCTACGCGGTCGAAGGCGGCCCTCGTTGGCAAGACATTCCGTTCGTGGCCAACTTTCGCTGCTCTCCCGACGCCGTCCATCTCGAACCCTGGTTGGCCATCGAGAGCAAGGACCGGCAGAGGGTCGTGGCTATTGCATCGAAGCCGTGCTTGTACCTATTCCAGAACATGGAGTACTCGTGCATCCACGCTGCATCATCGTTCGGTGCATTGGGGCCAGGACAGCGCAACCGAGCGTTCACGCGGCTTTGGTTCGTTCGCCAGAACATCCGGACGTGGTACCAGCGCATGAAGAAGGAAATGGCCGAGGTGGTCGTCTAGTATCTGGAGGGAACGAGGATTCGCGAGAGTAGTTGGGGAAGCCTCGTGTCGAGTACTCGAATCTGTATCAGGGAGAGTCCAAGATGCAGCTAACCATCACGCTGACGATTGTCGTAGCCGTCCTGGTCCTGGCGGCCGTACCTGGCAGCGCAGACAGTCCCGTGAAGCCTGTGGTACCGCTCAAAGCGGAGGCCTTCGACCTGAGTCAGGTGAAGCTCCTGGACGGACCGTTCCTGCATGCCTTCGAGCTGGATGTGGCGTACCTCAAGAGTCTGCCGCCAGATCGACTCCTGCACAACTTCCGAGTGAACGCTGGGTTGCCGAGCAAGGTGCAACCGCTGGGCGGCTGGGAGGATCCGAACTGCGAGGTGCGCGGGCATTTCGTCGGCCACTATCTTACGGCATGCGCCAAGGCTTATCGAGCTTGCGGCGACCATGAGCTGAAGGCCCATGCCGACGCAGTCGTGGCTGGCATGGCCGAGTGCCAGGCCAGGTTTCCATCAGGCTACCTGAGCGCCTTCCCCGAAAGCTTCTTCGACCGACTGGAACGCCTCGAGCGCGTCTGGGTGCCCTGGTACACCCTCCACAAGATCTATCAGGGCCTCCTGGACATGTACACGCTGACAGGCAACAAGCAGGCTCTCGAAGTGTTGAAGAAAGCCTGCGCATGGGCCATCCAGCGCACCGACAAGCTGAGTGACGAGCAACTGCAGAAGGTGCTGGCTACGGAGCATGGCGGTATCAATGAGGTGTTCGCGAACATCTATGCGGTCACCGGTGACGAGAGATACCTCCGGCTGGCCGCGCGGTTCAATCATCACGCGGTACTAGACCCCTTGGCACGTGGCGAGGATCGCCTTACGGGCCTCCATGCCAACACCCAGTTTCCCAAGGTCATCGGCCTGGCGCGCCAGTACGAGTTGACAGGCAATCCTTCGTTTCGTTCAGCGGCCGAGTTCTTCTGGACCGTGGTAACTCGAGAACGGAGCTATGTCATCGGTGGCAACAGCGACGGAGAGGTGTTTTCACCGAAGGAAGAACTCTCCAAACACATCGGCGCACAATCCACGGAAACATGCAACACCTACAATATGCTCAGACTCACGCGCCATATCTTCGCATGGAATGCCCAAGGCGAAGACGGCGATTACTACGAACGGGCGCTTTACAACCACATCCTCGCTTCGCAAAACCCCGAGACGGGGATGATGAGCTATTACGTACCCCTCAAGACGGGCTCGTCGAAAGCGGCGAAGACCCCCTTCGGATTCAGCGAACCTTTCGATTCTTTCTGGTGCTGCACAGGCACGGGCGTAGAAAACCACGTGAAGTACGGAGATAGCATCTACTGGCACGAGGGAAACCGGGCGCTCTACGTCAATCTCTTCATCGCGTCCGAGCTGAACTGGTCCAGCCGGGGCATCCGTGTCACGCAGACGACACGATTCCCCGACGAGCCGGCAACGACATTGGAGTTCCATTGCAGCAGACCCGTGCGGCTGGCAGTACGCATACGTCGCCCGGCCTGGACCGGAGAAGGTTTCAGTCTCACGCTGAACGGCAAGCAGGTGCAGCCAACGTCCGAACAGAACGGCTTCGTGGCGCTCGATCGCACGTGGAACAGCGGCGACAGGCTCGGAGTCTCGCTCCCCATGCGCCTGCGGACGGAGGGCTTCCGCGACAACCCGCGCAGGTTTGCCTTTCTGTACGGCCCCATCGTACTGTGTGCGGAGACAGAACCTGGCAATCCCCACGCCTACGCCATAGGTGACCTTGAGAAGCTAGCGAGTACACTGAAACCCGTGGCGGGGCAGTCGCTGACCTTCGAGGGGCCGGCATCCCTCTTCCGGCGAGGATTCGACGATCGAGGCGGTCAGGTCGTCTTCAGACCGTTCTTCCGCGAGTATCAGCGTGCTTATGCAGTCTACTGGGACGCCGTGGACGAGGCGACATGGCAGACCATGAAACAGGACTACGAGAAGGAACAGGCACGCCTCAGGGAGCTCGATGCAAGAACGGTAGACATGGTGCGCATAGGCGATCGCCGTTCCGAGGCCGAGCACAACCTGCGCGGCGAGAAGACCGGCGACGGTCCCCTGGGTGAGCGCCACTGGCGGCACGCTGTGGATGGCGGGTGGTTCTCATATGACTTGAAGGTCGAGCCCGGGGCACCGCACGAGCTGCTTGTCACTTTCTGGGGCAGCGATTCCGGGCCGAGAACCTTCGATATACTCGTAGATGGAAACCGTCTCGATACCATGACGCTGGCGAACAACGATCCCGGCCGTTTCTTCGATCGCGTGTACGCCCTGCCAGCGACTGTGCTGGAAGCCAAAGACCGCATCACGGTGCGATTCCAGGGTCACCCCGGGAACTTCGCCGGAGGCGTATTCGGTCTCCGCATCGTCCGCTCGCGGCAATAGGCGTCGGCCAGGCGGCCGCCGCTTTCTTGCAGGGGAGGGTAACAAAGCATGCCGCCGCACCGTGGGCGGTATGACGTGGGGGACTGGTGAGGGCACTGGGACTCGAACCCAGGACACCCGCCTTAAAAGGGCGGTGCTCTACCGGCTGAGCTATACCCTCAGCTACGTCATCATTGTACCACGAGGAGACATTCCAGCCTTCGGAGGCAGCCATTGACGCAACGGCTGCCTCCTGTAGTTCTCAGCTCTGATCGCTGTCGTCCTCGGTGATGTTCCTGTGGCCGGCGAAGTACTCCATGTCCTCGGGGGCCAGGCCGACCTCTTCAGCCGACGGGAGGGGTTCCGGCTCGGGCTCTGGCTCCGGCTCAACGACATATTCCGGCGCAATCGTCTCCGCTGCGGCCAAGACCTCGTCCACTTGTTCATCACTAAGCTCGACGCCGGAGGAAGCACCGGTCAATCGCTGCTCCACTTCCTCGAGTGCGGCAATCGCCTCCCCTTCTTGGGTACCGAGCTCGCGCTCCATCTGGATGACCTCAGCCTCCAACTGCTCCTCTGAGATTTCCTGGTCCTCGCTCGGCAGGGCGAGGGTTTCCTTGGCTTCACGTGCGCGCGCCCGTGCGGATTCCTCCTTGGGACGTGGTTCGAAGAGCACCTCTATGCGGTGGCCGTCCGGCGTGGCCGGTTCGATGCTCCGGTAACGGGGCAGACCGGTACCAGCAGGTATGAGCCTGCCGATGATGACGTTCTCCTTCAGGCCGACAAGGTCATCGGTCTTGCCGCGTACCGCTGCGTCGGTGAGCACGCGAGTCGTTTTCTGGAATGAGGCGGCTGAGAGGAAGCTTTCCGTGGCGAGAGACGCCTCGGTGATGCCCAAGAGTACCCACGAGGCTTCGGCTGGACGACCGCCGGCTTCCATCGTCGCTTTGTTGGCATCCTCGAAGATGAACTTGTCGACGACCTGGCCAGGGAGGAATGGGCAGTCACCAGGGTCTTCGATACGTCGCTTCCGGAGCATCTGGCGTACGATCACTTCGACATGCTTGTCGTTGATGTCGACACCCTGAGACTTATAGACGTGCTGGATCTCTTGGATGAGGTACTCCTGGACACCGCGCGGACCATGGAGCTGCAGCACTTCGTGGGGATCCAGCGGACCATCGGTCAGGCGATCACCAGGCTTGAGGACGTCGCCTTTGTCCACGTTCAGATCGCCACGGTGCGGCACGAGCACGGGCTTGCGAATGGTGATCTCCTCGATCTCGTTCTGCTGCATCCGTCTGAGAGCCTTGTCCGTGATCGGTTCGCCCTCGTTCACGATGACATCGCTATCCCGGTCCAGAATGGTCTCGCCGGCAAGTTCACCGGTCAGCTTCATAGGCGGCTCGGAAATGCGGACACGGGAGTCGATGACCACGTGGCGCAGACCTTTCCGCTCGATCTCCGAGACGACGCCTCCAAGCTTAGTGATGATGGCCTGGCCCTTGGGTTTGCGCGCCTCGAAAAGCTCGACAACGCGCAGCAGACCGCCTACCTGGTCCTCGAGAACCTTCAGGACCGCCTGGACCGACCGAGACCGCTCGCGCTCGGTACCACCCTCCTGCTCGAAGCTGACGTGACCACTGCGGATGTCTTCGTGCAGCTCTCGGAGAGCGTTCTGTCGCTTCTGACGAACGTTGGCAACTCCCACCAACTCCTTGCCAGCGACACCTCCTGTGTGGAAGGTACGCATGGTGAGCTGGGTTCCTGGCTCACCGATACTCTCGGCCGCGATGATTCCCACGGCGACACCGACTTCGGCGGGCTTGCCGGTGGCGAGGTCTCGACCGTAGCACTTGCTGCATACACCCATGCGAAGCTCGCAGGTCAGCACGGATCGGATGGGCACTCTCAAGGACGTGGTGATATCCTGGATACATTCTGCCTTGACGGTTCTGCGGGTACCGGCTCGCGCCACGCCCCTGTCTACGAGCTCCTGAGCATGCTCAGCCGTGATGTACTCTCCGGCGCGTGCCACGACCTGGTCGGAGCGCTCGCCATCCACAAGCAGCACGATGTCTTCGTGCACCACCCGAACCTGGTCCAGCTCTTCTGCGGCCTCGTCGCTGATCTCTTGGTCGGCCTCCACGACCACTCTGCCAGTTAGCGGGTTGGTGATGTCTTCCGTGGGGTACCGACCAGCGATACGATCTTTGAGGGACTCGAGGAGGTTCCCTTCGACATAGATCTCCCCCACCTCGATGCCCTGTGTTGTGTTGCAGTCTTCGGCACGGATAATGACGTCCTGCGCCACGTCCACGAGCCGGCGGGTAAGGTAGCCTGCATCTGCCGTGCGAAGGGCTGTATCTGCCAACCCTTTGCGGGCGCCGTGGGTCGAGACGAAGTACTCCAGAACGCTGAGACCTTCATGGAAGTTCGACTTGATGGGCAGGTCTTCGATGAGGTTGCCGAAAGGATCCGCCATGAGCCCACGCATGCCCGATAGCTGGGCGATCTGCTTGGACGAGCCTCGAGCTCCGGAGTCAGTAATGATCATGATGGGATTGAACTGACCAATCCCCGCCATGATGGCATCGCTTACGTCCTTGCTGGCTTGCGTCCAGAGGTTGAGGACCTTCTCCTTGCGCTCGCCTTGGGTCATAGCGCCGCGTCGATACTGCTGGTTCAGGTTGGCCACAGCAGCTTCCGTTTTCCGCAGGATCTCGTCACGGGCAGCCGGGATGTCCATATCCGTCATGGCAATGGTCGTGCCCGACTGGGTTGCGTATTTGAACCCCAGCGTCTTCAGATCATCCAGGAAGCGGAGTGCGGTCTCGACGCCGTGCAGACGGTGGACTTCCGCCACGACGTCGGAGACGTCTTTCTTCTTGATGGTCTTGTAGAGGTACTCGTCGGCATACCGCAGCTTCTCTGGCAGTATCTGGTTGAACAAGAGGCGCCCCACGGTCGTGCGTTGGCCTGGTTCTTTCCCGGCGAGGATCTTCTGACCGTCACGCTCGATCCGTACGACGATGGGTTCGTGGATGTCCAGTAGTCCGCTGTCGAACGCAAGGATCGCCTCATCGGGACTTCCGAAGGGCGGTTTCGTAGGCTCGGCTCCTTCGGGGATCATCGTCAAGTAGTAGGAACCGAGAACGATGTCTTGGATCGGTGCCACGATAGGATGACCATTGGCAGGCGAGAACAGGTTGTGGGTCGAGAGCATGAGCACCCGAGCTTCCGCCTGAGCATAGGCCGACAGCGGCACGTGGACCGCCATCTGGTCGCCATCGAAGTCCGCGTTGTAGGCATGGCAGACGAGCGGGTGAATCTGGATCGCCTTGCCATCCACGAGCACTGGCTCGAACGCTTGAATCCCAAGCCGGTGGAGCGTCGGCGCACGGTTCAGGAGGACTGGATGCTCGCGGATCACCTCCTCCAAGGCATCCCAGACTTCGGGCCTCATCTTATCGATCATGCGCTTGGCCGTCTTGATGTTCTGTGTGTACCCTCGCTCCACGAGCGTCTTCATGACGAAAGGCTTGAATAGCTCCAGGGCCATCTCTTTGGGCAAGCCGCACTGATGGAGTTGGAGATGAGGACCGACGACAATGACCGACCGCCCGGAGTAGTCCACCCTCTTGCCCAGGAGGTTCTTGCGGAACCGTCCTTCCTTACCCTTGAGCATATCGGAGAGGGACTTCAGGGGGCGGCTCGTCGATCCCACCACCGGGCGATTGCGTCGGCCATTGTCAATGAGCGCATCCACAGCTTCCTGAAGTAGTCGCTTCTCGTGGTTGACAATGCTCTCTGGCGCCCTTATTTCCTGGATCTTGCGCAGGCGGTTGTTGCGGTTGATGATGCGACGGTAGAGGTCATTGAGGTCCGAGGTTGCGAACCGTCCGCCGTCCAACTGCACCATGGGGCGTAGTTCCGGGGAGATGACAGGGATGCACTCGAGGATCATCCACGAGGGATGTGCTTTGCTCGCGATGAATGCCTCGACGACTTCGAGGCGCTTGATCGCCCGCGTCCGCTTGGCACCCGTCGTGTTAGCGACTTCGTTGCGAAGCTCGCGAGCCAGCTCCTCGAGTTCGATTTCTTCGAGGAGCGTCTTTATGGCAGCGCCTCCCATCCCCGCCTGTACGACTTCGGTCAAGCTCTCGTCCAGATGGCTCTGCATGGCCATGAGAAGGCGTTCGATGGCGCGGTATTCGTCCTCGGTGATGAGCTGCTTCTTCTCGATGGTCCGCAGGAGCGCCAAGGCCTGCCGGAGCTCCTCAATACGTTCTTCAGCATCCTTCCGCTCCAACTGACGCCGCTGCTCGAGATCCTTGGCCTTCCTCTGAATCGTCGCCTGATCCCAGACCTCCGGGACTTCCGGTCGCGCAGGTGGGATGGCAGCGTCATCTTCGCCCAAGTCCGCCGAGAAGACGGACGAGAGCGGTTCCTCTTCGCCAGCCTCAGTGTCCTCCGCATGCTCGCGCTTGTACTGCTCCACAGCGTCTGCAGAATGCGCCTGGACCTCCGCAGCGAAGTCGGCATCCATGGTCGCGAGGTCGTTCTCGAGCTGTTTCTGGATTCGCTCGATTTCTTCCTCGAGCGCTTCGGCCATGGGCTCGAGGAACTCGTCGATCTTGGGGCGATCCACACTGGTGACGATGTAGCTACTGAAGTAAAGGACCTTCTCGATGTTCCGCGGTGCGATGTCCAAGATGAGTGCGAGGGGGCTGGGCTGACTCTTCAGGTACCAGATGTGGCACACAGGCGAGGCCAGCTCTATATGGCCCATCCGTTCGCGGCGAACCTTGTTCTTCGTGACCTCGACACCGCAGCGCTCGCAGACGACACCCCGGTACTTCTGCTTTCGGTAACGCCCGCAGTGGCACTCCCAATCCTTGACCGGGCCGAAGATACGCTCGCAGAACAAGCCATCCCGTTCCGGCTTGAACGTGCGGTAGTTGATCGTCTCTGGTTTCTTGACCTCGCCGTGCGACCACGCGCGGATCTGTTCCGGCGAGGCTATTCCGATGCGGATTTTCGCGAAATTCCTGGAATCCGTCACTTGGCTCCCTCCCGTCGTCTGTCCGACGGTATTCCGCAGCAGCGACCTGCCGGTACGCTCCTGCGATCGAAAGGCGTCCGATACAGGCGTGCTAGATCGCAGAATCGCCGCGACGTACGGACGCCTGGCAGTCTACTCCTCCAGCGTGATCTCGCTGGCACCGATTCCCTGTCGGGCACGCCTCCGCGCGGCCGCGTTCACAGGGTCTTCGTTGGGGTTCACGTCGTCGTCCCTGTCTTGCAGGTCAATGAGCTTACTCTGCTCGTCCAGGACCTCCACCCGCAGACACAGGGATTGCAGTTCATTGATGAGTATCTTGAAGGACTCGGGCACCCCTGGCTCCAGGGTCGTTTCGCCACGCACGATGGACTCGTAGGTCTTCGTGCGCCCCTGGACGTCGTCGGACTTGATGGTCAGGATCTCCTGCAGCGTGTAGGCGGCCCCATATGCTTCCAGAGCCCAGACCTCCATCTCACCGAACCGCTGGCCGCCGAATTGGGCTTTGCCACCCAGGGGTTGCTGTGTCACGAGCGAATAGGGGCCGGTAGACCGAGCGTGAATCTTGTCGTCCACGAGGTGCGCCAGCTTCATCATGTAGATGTACCCAATGGTTACGGGCATGTCGAAGAATGTTCCGGTCATGCCATCCCTCAACCGGCACTTGCCGGTCTTAGGGTCCAGTCCGGCGCGATCCCACGCGTTCGCGCGGATTCGCTCGACAAGCGCTCCGTAATCGTAATCCATGGGAACCGGCGTCCCCCGCAGCTCCGCTTGGAGTGTCTCGTCCGCTTCCACTTCATCGAGATTCGCTATGCCCTCGAACTCAATGCCGACGGGTGGACCGCCCAGGGTCCTGGAGATGCGCTCCAGCTCCAGCGCATCCAGGGTCCTCAAGTACTGTTCGATGAGGCGGAGACGTTCTTCGCTGACAGCCTCCAGCGTGCGACTGATCTCCTGAAGGCGCATCTTGGGCGTCAGCGACTCATACTGCTCGCGCAGCTCGAAGTAATCCGGATCTTCCGGCAGTTCGAGGGACAGCTTCAGCTCACTCGTGATGTAGTCCTGGAGTTTCTGCCGACGCAGGTAGGAGGCAGTGAACTCCAGCTCCGCCCGAATGTCGCTCTCGGTCGCACCCTCGAAAGCGGGATTCACGAATGAGCACCCGAGATGGACGCCGGCCATGCCGAGGTGCGTCTCCAGGATCTGACCAATGTTCATGCGCGAGGGCACACCCAAGGGGTTGAGGACTACATCCACAGGCGTACCGTCTGGCAGGAACGGCATGTCTTCTTCCGGCAAGATCTTGGAGATAACGCCCTTGTTGCCGTGGCGTCCTGCCATCTTGTCGCCCTCCATGATCCTCCGCTTCTGGGCGACATAGACACGGACAAGTTCGTTGACACCAGGACTGAGCTCGTCAGCGGTCTTCTTCACGAGCACGCCGTCGCAACCCGGCGCGGTGCATGTGGTACGGTCTGGCCGCTTGCTGAAGTCGTACCACTTGGAGCACTTATCGCACTGGTACTTGAATCGGCTGAAGACCTTGACGTCCACAACCTTGCCCTTCTCGCCGTGGGGCACTCGAAGGGAGACATCGCGGGTCTCCTCCGCTTTCTTGCCGAAGATGGCGATGATGAGCCTCTCTTCAGCGGTAAGCTCACTCTGGCCCTTGGGAGCCACTTCGCCGACCAGGATGTCCTCAGGTCCTACCTCGGCACCGATACGGATGATGCCGTTCTCATCCAGGTCTTTGAGGGCATCCTCGCCGACGTTGGGGATGTCTCGCGTGATCTCTTCGGGTCCGAGCTTGGTATCTCGTGCTTCCTTCTCGTACTTCTCGATGTGTATGGAAGTGAAGACGTCGTCTTTCACGAGCCGCTCGGAGATGAGGATCGCGTCCTCGTAGTTGTAGCCACCCCAAGGCATGAACGCAACCAGGATGTTCTGGCCAAGGGCCAGTTCACCATGATCCGTGCAAGGGCCATCCGCAATGACCTGACCTTCGCGCACCCGCTGGCCCTGGTTCACGATTGGGCGCTGCGTGATGCAGGTGGACTGATTGGACCGCAACATGTTGAGCAATGGGTAGACATCCGTCGTGCCATCCCGCGTCTCTACAACGATCTCCCTGGCGGTGACCTTCTTGACGGTGCCGGGTCGGCGAGCCACGACGGCCGCGCCCGAATCGAGAGCCGCACGCTTTTCCACACCAGTCTTCACCAGCGGTCGCTGAGGTCGCAGAGTAGGCACCGCCTGTCGCTGCATGTTGGAGCCCATGAGCGCCCGGTTGGCATCATCGTTTTCCAGGAACGGGATCATGGCGGTCGCTACGGAGACGATCTGCATGGGCGACACATCCATGTACTGGACCTGTTCCGGCTTCACTAGCGGGTACTCGTCCTCGTAGCGGACCTGTATCTCCGTCTTCGGGTTGCCATACTCATCCACGAAGCGGCCCTCGGCATTGATCCGCTCGTTGCCAGGCGCGATATGGTACTTGTGATCCTCATCAGCCGTCATCCAGACAATCTCGTCTGTAACGATGCCCTTCCGAACCTTGCGGTAGGGGGTCTGGAGGAACCCGTACTTATCCACGCGCGCGTGCACCGCCATGGAGCCGATGAGTCCGATGTTCGGTCCTTCAGGCGTCTCGATGGGACAGATGCGACCGTAATGCGAGTGGTGGACGTCGCGCACTTCCAGCTTGGCGCTCTGGCGAGACAGCCCCCCTGGCCCGAGGGCTGAAAGACGCCGCTTGGAAGTCAACTCCGCTAGCGGATTCGTCTGGTCCATGAACTGGCTGAGCTGACTGGAACCGAAGAAACTCTTGATGGCGGCAGAGACTGGTTTGGTAGAGAGGACGTTCTCGGGTTTCGCGCTCTCATCGGGCCCCAGGGCCGTCATACGCTCCTTGGCCACCTTCTCCATGCGCAGGAATCCGAGCCGCAACTGACTATAGAGCAGCTCCCCCACGGACCGAATCCGCTTGTTCTCCAGGTGGTCTATGTCGTCGGTGCTTCCATGTCCCTGGTCGAGATTCAGGAAGTACCGCAAGATCTGAACGGCGTCTTCGCGCGTGATCATGCGGCTGTCAATGGGTGGACGGTCGCCTCGCATAGGAAGCTCGAGCTTCTTGGCGAACTTGTAGCGTCCGACGCGCCCGAGGTCATACCGTCGCGGGTCATACAGGTTGCTCTGGAACAGGTTGCGAGCGGACTCGGGCGTAACCGGGTCACCCGGTCGAAGCTTCCGGTAAATATCCTCCAGAGCTTCGTCAGGCCCCACGATGTTTTCCCCCTCGAACTCCAGCGTCCTCTCAATGTACCGATGCACGTCGTAGACCTCGACGCACGTTACGTTGTGCCGGAACACTGCGCTGACCGCCGTCTTGTCGAACCTGTGCATGCGGCTGACCAGGACCGCGCCTGTTTCTGGATCGAGGACCGGCTTCGCAGCCCATTTACCAAGCAGGTTGATCGGTGTGAGGAGACCCTCATCGCCTAGCTTTTCCTGCTCTTCCTGGGACAGCGTGTCGGGGTGGCGCAGGACCTGCCGCCGTCCGAAGAGCTGGACGATTTCCGCCGTAGTGGCGCAAGGAGAAACGAGGTTGAGCACGTGCTCGGGACCTACCTGAGCCTGCAGTTCTTCCAGCGATACCCAGGCCGGACCGCCATCGGGCAGTGCATCGCTCTCGTTCAGGGCCTCAGCTTCCTGCCTCGTGAGTACGATGCGTGCGCCTTGGTCCGCGACGATCTCGCCCGTATGCTTGTTGACCACAGCCTGTGCCAACGCCATAGGCAGGATGCGGTCCTTCACGCACGCATGGCCTTCGTCTTCGGTCACCGACCGGTACAGCCACAGGTGCTCTCGAGCGGCGCGCACGGTGATCCGGAGAGGATCGCGCGCCTGGTCGAAGGCGTTCAGTGCTTTCAGGAAGGTTGTGTATGGGAACTTCCGCTGCTGGCCAATCTGAACGGTGATGACGTCCTCGTGAGCCTGATCGGTCTCGATTTCGATCCAGGCCCCTTCGCTAGGGATAATGCGCGCTTTGTAGAGCATCCGCCCCGTAAGGCTTAGGTGCTCCTCGAAGTAGACGCCTGGCGAGCGTGCGAGCTGGCTGACCACGACCCTCTCGGCGCCGTTGATGATGAACGTTCCCTTGTCCGTCATGAGAGGCAGCTCGCCGATGTAGACGTGGGATTCCACGACCTCTCGATTGGGCTGGCGGATGCTGACCCGGACCTTGATGGGCGACTCGAACGTCATGTCCCGCTCGCGGCATTCCGCGATGGTATACTTCGGCTGGCCCAGCGTAAAGCTGTGGAGTGTGAGCGATGTGTTGCCTGTGAAGTCAGTGATAGGCGAGAAGCTCTTGAAGAGCTCAGGTAGACCGTCCTCCAAGAACCATCGGTACGAGTCGAGCTGTAATTCGATAAGATTGGGTATGCTTGTCGCGTGAGGGATTCGTTTCGAGGCGTGTTGAACTTCGCGCACTATATTCGGACCTCCTGAGCCAACGCACGAATAGTTAGCATATCACATCCGATGCGCCAGTGTCAAGTGCCTGACGCGAGACTGTTGTCTTACGCCTCGTGATTCCTTACTGGGCTACCGGCATTACAGCCGTCCTTCGCTCAGCTCATTCCCAGGGCTTAGGTTCAGGACGAGTCACGCTGCGAGACTCAGACTGCCCATCTCCAGAAGGCTATGGTCTCCTGGGTGATGGATCCCGGATGGCTCTCGGCTATGTCGAGAAGGCATTGCTGCAGGGCCCGTGCATCATCCTCCAATCCCAGCGTGGCAAGGCATTGCAGGATGCGAGTCAGCCTCAAGTGGTTGTGGTTGTAGGGACGCAACCAGTTCCTCTGCCGCTCCGCGAAGCGTGCTCCCGGTTCAATGATGACCGTTCCATCTGGCATCCGTCGCCGTTGGAGACCGTAGAACCCAAGCATGCGTTCGAGGGCCCTGGACAATGTGGCGCGCAGGGCCTCATCGCCACGAAACTCTTCCACGACATCGTCGGTTAGGATGGGCGCCTCGGGATGAACGCTGCTCGGTAGCCATAGAGGGAAGAGCCACTGGATGTAGTCATGGTGGTACTCCAGGGCGCTATCTTCCCAGGAGAGGATCTCCGAGATGTACCTACCAGCGTCATCGGTACCCGTCCCCCGGAAGAATGCCAAGAGGCGTTCGGCGTCTCCAGAGCGATCCGGCATGTCCTTTCACCTCGCGATCGTTTGCGGTTTCCACCTGTACACGACGATCTTGCCCTTCCAGTCCTCTTCCACGAAGATCAGGTACTCCCCATCCTTGCGTCGGAACGCCCGGATTGCGTCAGGGAAGTCCACCCAACCGCTTTCGTGGAAGATCTCCGGACCAGGCGACAGAACGCCCAGATGCTGGCCGGACTCTCGGTCATAGACATGGACCCGTGCGCTCCGACTCTCCACGGCGAAGACAGCATCACCCGCCACGCAAAGCGACTTGACCGTGACGTTGTTGCGCGGATCGTACGGCAGCGACGCTCTGTAACGGAAGGTCCGTGACCCCCTGAGCCAGCCGTCGTATCGTAGGAACTCGCTGCCGACCTGGCCCCACTCGTCACCGGTCTTCGGGCGCGAGGATGTATGACCGGCGACGAAAAGCGTATCGGTATGCGCGTCATACTCGATACGCAGGAGATGGACAAGAGGTGACGGCATGGAGAACGTGCGGGAGGCCGCTCTACTGTAGAGAGGGTTCCCGTGGCGATCCAGCCCTTGCAGCGGATAGTAACGGATGGGCGAGGCGCCCAACTGATCGCCGCGCCATACGCCGCCGTTCTCGTCCATCCACCACGCCCAGAACTCCGGTTCGTTCTCGGGGGAGACGTCGAAGTACTCGTCGGCCGTCATCCTTCCGTCGCCGTTGGCGTCACGCCACATCCATGCACCTTGTCGAGGCTGACCTGGGGGTTCCCAGCGCCCATCGCGATAGTGACCCCGCGAGAATACGACCGACGGGATGGCGATCTCGCCATCGTAGCGGTAGATTGCCAAGAAGTGCTGGAACATGCCGCGCACTACGAGGAAGCGATGGCCGTGGAGCCGTCGGATGAGGGCGCCGCAGAGACCGTGATGACCTTCGTGCAGGCGAAGGTCGGCGGGGTAGCGGAAAGGATCGAGACTGAAACCACGCCACGTCCACTGCTTGCCGGCGGCCTTGTCCCAGGCGACTTCGTAATGCCCTTCCGTGGTGTAGACATGACGCCCATCGGTTCCGTCGCCTCGATCCACATCGGCGCCGTCCACGAACTCCAGCCCCAGCAGTTCCCACAGCAGCTTCGGCGTGGAGCCAGCCTTCCACGGTGCGAACGCCCTCAACACCGAGCCGCCAGCCGGTGTGTTGCACCCGACATAGAGATTGCCGGCAGCGTCGCAACCCACCGCTGTAGGACCGCAAAACCGCAGAGGACCGGTGGTGCCAGGTACCGGCCGCGCATAGACACCTCCCCTGACACCGAGCGAACCGACTGCCGCCGCGGATCGCTGCGGGTTCACATAGATGCGTATCTGCTGCGCAGGACCATTGTCTGCCACATACAGCCGCCCCAGACGATCGAACGCGAGCGCCGTGGGCACAACGTCTTTGGGGAACCACAGAGTACTACTCGGCGACCCATCGGTGCGATAGCATACGAGGTGCCAGTCCGTTTCCTCTCGTGAGGGCTTCAGGAGCTCTGTTACGGGCGCGGTAGCGTCCGGTGCGTGCAGTGCCCAGAGACGTCCCTGGCCATCCACGGCCAGTTGACGGGTATGCAGCGCCACAATCCGGCCGGTCTCCTGCATTGTCTCCTCGTCCAACACACGGATACAACCACCGAAGGGATCGCTCACATACACCTTTCCTTGGCCGTCCGCCGCCAGACCGCGAACATGCGCGGGCACGTTTTCCGGAGCCTCGTGCACGACGAGCTGGTCGCGGAAACGCCCTTTTCCCCCAGGAAAGGGAGCATGATCCCCACCGAGGGTACGCCTCGAAACACAGAACCAGGCGAGACCTTTGCCAGGATACGCGTCTCCGGTCAGGTGGCCACCCTCGTTGCCATGGACCATAGCGATGAAGACATGGCGCTTCCCGATGGCCACGGCTGACCCGCCGAGTTCACCCCAACCATGGGTGTCCGCGCACATACCCACCACGTCGCCGTCTCGGTAGATTCCGTATTCCCTACCGGCCTCGTCCCAGGTGCTTGCGCAGTAGACGGTTCCCTCGGGTGCCACGGCGATACCCTCGATGAAGTTCTGCACCCACTTAGGTCCACCGCCGAAGCTGTTGCCGATCCA
>JBBIPC010000016.1:0-61731 GCA_037443035.1 Chthonomonadales bacterium | reverse complement strand
TCCTCCGCGGATGTGCAGCCATTGCCGCGCCGTGGGGTAAGGTAAGCCCATGTCCGACAAGTCTGTAAACCTGGAACGCCTGGCCGAGCTGATCCGTCTGGTGGAGACCCGGGGACTGGCCAAGCTCATCGTCGAAGAAGACGGTTGTCGCTACGAGATACGGGGCTGCGGCAATGCGGCGGTCGTTCTACCCGAGCCAACGGATGCTCCTGTGGGCCCGGACGAGGAAGACCTGTCGAAGGACGACGCACGCGTAGCTGTGGTGGCCCCCATGGTGGGCGTGTTCTACCGCTCGCCTGCACCCAACGAACGCCCCTATGTCGAGGTCGGTGATCGCGTGGAGGTCGGCCAGACCATCGGAATGATCGAGGCAATGAAGGTGTTTTCGGAGATTCCCAGTGAGGCGGCCGGAATCGTGGACGAGATCGCTGTAGATGATGGGGACCTAGTGAAGCCTGGGCAGCCATTGCTGTACCTGCGGGCGATTCGTCCAGAGGATGAGGAAGATGCCGGACACGATTGACATTGGAATCCTGGGTCTGGGTGTGGTCGGCTCGGGCACGGTCAAAGTGCTCCAGGAGAACGAGGAGGCCATCGCCCGCAAGGTCGGCGCCAGGATCCGCATCAAGCGGATCGCGGTGCGGGACCTGCACAAGCCGCGTCACGTCCAGGTGGATCGTGCCCTCCTGACGAACGATCCCCATGAGGTTCTCGACGACCCGAGTATTCGCATAGTATGCGAGCTCATCGGCGGCGTGCACCCTGCTCGCGAGTACTTGCTGCGCGCCATCCAGAACGGCAAGTCGGTCGTCACGGCCAATAAGGAGCTCATCGCCAAGGAAGGCCACGAACCCATGCATCTGGCCTCTCAGGCGGGTCTGGACTTCATGTTCGAGGGGTCGGTTGGAGGCGGCATCCCGATTGTTCAAGCCATGAAGAGCGCTCTGGCAGGGAACCGCATCACGGAAGTCAAAGGCATCGTTAACGGCACGACGAATTACATTCTTACACGCATGACCGAGGAAGGCGCCGAGTTCGAGGACGTACTCCGGGACGCGCAGGCGCGAGGCTACGCCGAAGCCGATCCCACGAACGATGTGGAAGGATACGACGCACAGTACAAGATCGCCATCCTCAGTTCCATTGCGTTCACGAGCCGCGTGGATCCGTCGCAGGTCTACACAGAAGGCATCAGCCGGGTAACGGCCCACGACATCGAGCACGCGCGCGAGATGGGGTATGTCGTCAAGCTCCTCGCCATCGGACAGAGTGCAGGGGAGGATGCCGTCCAAGTCCGCGTCCATCCCGCTCTCGTTCCGGTGGGCCATCCTCTAGCCGCCACGAGCGGACCTTACAACTCCATCCTCGTTCGTGGAAACGCGGTAGGGGACGTCATCTTCTATGGTCAGGGTGCTGGCATGATGGCGACGGGAAGCGCCGTCGTGGGCGACATCATGGACGTCTGCCGCAACATGGTTCACAACGCGACAGGCCGCATCGCCTGCACCTGCTTCGAGAACAAGCGGATCTTGCCCATGGATAGCGTCGAGACCCGCTACTACGTCCGCATGTACGTCAGCGACCGTCCGGGAACTCTGGCAGCCATTGCAGGCGTCTTCGGCAGGCATGACGTGAGCATCGCCTCCGTGCGTGCCAATGCCCAGCGGGTGGCCGAGGCCATCTGGGTAACCCATCAGGTCAAGGAAGCGAACATGCGTCGTGCACTGAGCGAGCTGGCTGGCATACCAGAGGTTCACTCGGTCGAGAACTGGTTGCGAGTGGAGGAATAGGCTCGCCACGTAGGTAGGATCCTGTCCCATCCCGAACCGTGACCGAGCCTCTGCAATATCCTATGACCGCTCCCCAGGTGCGAAAAGCTACGACGGCTGACGTTCCAGCCATCCACCGCTTGGTGAATGCCTACGCGGATCGAGAGCTGATGCTACCGCGCAGTCTCAGCCAGCTCTACGAGACGGTGCGGGATTTCTACGTGGTGGAGACGGATGGGCAGGTGGTCGCCTGCGCTGCTCTCCATGTGAGTTGGAAGGACTTGGCGGAGATCAAGTCTCTCGCTGTGGCCCAGGAGTACCAGGGACAGGGCCATGCCCGCAGGCTCGTGCAAGCCTGTCTGCACGAAGCTCCTGACTTGGGTGTGCGCGAAGTGTTCGCCCTGACGTACGTACCGGAGCTGTTCGAGAAGATGGGCTTCCGCCGGGTGGACAAGGCACTTCTACCCAGGAAGGTCTGGACCGAGTGCATGCACTGTTCCCGTTTCGCGGATTGCAGCGAGGTTGCTGTCGTCTGGTCAGCCGAGGTCTAAGCGTCACCCCGAGTCGCCGTCCCACTCGCTGTAGGAGAGTGCCCGGACGACACCGAACGATACTGCAGACCTCGGAAGGAGGCTCGGCCCATGTCGGTGCGGTCAGATCGTGCGGCCATGCGCTGGCCTATGATCGTCATACCCGCCATGGCTCTCTCCATTGGCTGGGGGATTCGGGGTAACTTCGGACACGAGCACGGTGCCATGATCCCTGGCGCTCTGGCAGCCATGGGGGCTGTCCTCGTGAGCGGGCGGCATGACTGGCATCGGCGTATCGCGTTCTTCGCTCTCTTCGGAGCCATCGGCTGGGCCTTCGGCGGCTCCATGTCCTACGGCCACGTCCTGTCCTACACGCATTGCGGTGATCCACCGAACGTGCTCTACGGCTTCGCGTCGCTGTATCTTATCGGCTTCCTCTGGGGCGCCCTGGGTGGGTTGGGTACTGCGCTCCCTGCTTACCTGAACCGCGAACGCCTGACGGAGTTCTTCCCGCCACTTCTCTGGTTCTTTGCCATCCTCACATTGCATGATCTCACCTACGATCCTCTCAACGTCTGGCTAGCGCGGTGGCTCCACGGCAAGACGATCTCGGGGAATCCTCTCTACCGTCAGGAAGAGCCACTCTACTGGTACGACAGCGACTGGACCACGGCACTCATCGGCATCCTCGTACCCCTCGTCTATCGGCTGGCAAGACGTAAGCGCGATGAGGCAACAGCGCTAATGCTCCACCTGGCCATTGGGTGGTGGGTGGGGTTTCTGCTCTTTCCGGTTCTGCTGCATTGGCGTATGACGCCACCCCGAGGCGACAACTGGGCCGGCTGCCTTGGAGCGGTAGGAGCGGCTTGGTTCTACCTGCGCCGGCGGAATCTCTCGGGCGTGTTGCTGGCGTCGCTGGTGACGGGGTTCGTGGGCGGAGTGGGCTTCTCTCTCGCCACCGCGTTGCAGATTGCAGAGCTAAGAACAGGTTGGCAGACTAACTGGCATAGCATCCTGGAGCAGACGTACGGGCTGATCAACGGCATCGGCATCGGCGTGGCCATGTGGCTCAGCGCACGCAGCGCACCGGAGGTTTCGGATGACCCTCCCGTGCGTCGGTGGACCGACTGGTTCGCGCCCGCCTGCGTTGTGCTCCTCCTTACGTACCTGAATGCGCGGAAGAACCCCGAGGAATGGGTCAAGGCCGGCGCCATGTCCCAGGTCCTCTACTGGTTCCAGCCAATAACCTGGTTCAATATCGGTTACCTGGCTTTGGCAGCAGCAGTGATTTGGGTCCTCGTCCGCCACTGCCGGAAGCCGATTGCACTCCTGTCCGGTTCATGGCTGGCTAAGGGCGAGTTGCTGTTCCTGACATTCCTGTGGTGCATGGTGGCAGTGAACTTCGAGCGGGCAGTCGTCAGCTTCGCACCCCAGCGCTTAGTGACGGAGGGGGTCATCCTCCTGCATGCCGCCCTGCTGTCGGCGCTGCTGCTCATCACCGCCGGGTCCGTAACTCCTTCTGCGGCCGAGGCTGGATACGGGACTAGAATGCTGCGGAGAACGATCACGGTGGGCATTCCGGGCGCCATCGTGTGTTGTCTAGTTTGCCTGGGCCTGACGCTGGCCACTTGGGGCACGCGGCCCGTGGAGTTCAGAGGGAAGCACATTCGCTTCGGCCCTCATGCCACTGCACACGACGAGATACCGGCCGGCGCCATACATCCATGATGAGGATTCGAGAAGACAAGTCGTGCGTGCCCGGCAAGGCACCGAAGGCCAGCGACCGTTCGTCGGAGGTGAGACGATGGTGAGCAATCGAGGACAGTCGGCTCGTGGGGTAACCCTTGCAGTTGCGGCTATGCTCGCGGCGATTTGTGCTAGTGGGCCAATCGCGGCGGCGTTTCAGAAAGAGGAACAAGGTGTGCCGGGTGGAGCGCGCACACTGGGCTATCGCTGGCTCTTCGTCTGGCGCGACATGACGAACCCACGCGAGGTGGAACGTGTCATCGAGCGACTGCCTCGCGCCAAGGCCGCTGGATACAATGCCGTCGTACTCTCGTACAACGTGGCGCCATCCAAGGCGGCAGAACTGCGAGCGGCAGCCCGGGCCAATGGCATGGAGATCGTAGCCATCGTCATGGGAGGGGCACACGATCGGAACTACATGGAGGGCGTTCCGGTCAAGGACGCGCTCTTTGTGGTGCAGAATGGCGCTGCCACGTTGCGTCAGGACAACCCTACTCAGGTGCGGAACGGTGACTTCGAGGACTTCACGGGGAATCACTTCAACGGTTGGCAGTGGCAGGACGACGAGGGTATCACCACCTTCGCCGACACGGAGGTGAAGCATGGCGGGCGCGCATCGCTCCGGATGGAAAGCATCGGAAAGAACCAGTACCGCCACTGTCGCATCATGCAGCCCATCGAGCTCCGGCCATTCCGCCAGTACCACGTCTCTGTATGGGTCAAGACAGAGCATATGGTGCCCGCAGACCCGGAGGTCAAGGTGCTCACCAAGGACGCTTCGCGGAGCATCAACTTCCAGACGTTCCATGTCGAGAGCACACAGGACTGGAAGCGCTACGACATTGTCTTCAACAGCTTCGGCAACACCGAGGCGAATCTCTACCTCGGCTCCTGGTATGGCAAAGATGGCAAGCTTTGGTGGGACGATCTGATCATCGAAGAGATCGGTCTCGTGAATGTTCTGCGGCGCCCCGGATGTCCGGTGGTAGTCCGCGGAGAAGACGGAACCACCTACGATGAGGGCAAGGACTACCAGTCCATCCGCGACCCCATGCTGCATCCATGGATCGCCTACCACGAGGCCCCGGTCATTCGCCTAACGGAAGGTTCGCGTATTCGGGAAGGCCAGCGGCTCCGCGTAAGCTATTACCATCCCATCATCGTCTACGAAGACCGGCTGACGAGCTGCGTGAGCGAGCCGAAGATCTTCGACGACTGGCGCGAGGAGGTCAGGCAGGCGGATGCGCTTCTGAAACCCTCGGCGTTCCTCATGTCGCATGACGAGATGCGCGTCATGAACTGGTGCGCCCTATGCCAGAGCCGCAAAATGACGCCGGGAGAGTTGCTCGCCGACAATGTGCGGAAGGCTGCGCAGATCATTCGCGAGGTACGCCCAGACGCCGGTATATGGGTGTGGAATGACATGTTCGATCCCATGCATAACGCCGTGGACAACTACTACGCCGTCAACGGCTCCCTGCAGGGGTCCTGGAAGGGCTTGGACAAGGACGTCGGCATCGTGAACTGGCACGGGGGTCTCGAAGGGAAGAACTGCAAGTTCTTCGCCGATCTGGGACTGAAGCAGATCCTGGCCGGCTATTACGACAGCGACGAAAGCGGCGACGCCATCGCGCGCTGGCTGGCCAACACGCGAGCGGTACCAGGGATCGTGGGTGCCATGTACACGACGTGGGAGGATCGCTACGACGCCATGGAGACCTGGGCGAAACGGGCCTGGGCGCATAGGTGAGCAAGGTCTTGCCGGAGCGTAGCTGAAGCCGGTCCCAGCCGGCGTCGGTAACTACGGTGGCTTCTTCGGGCGGACGGCGCTAACCGATGTGGAACACCACGCCCAGGACGTAGGTAACCACACCCATCACGACACCCACGACGGTCATTTCCAGTCCTGAGATGAACCAGTGGCGCGCGGTGACGAGGCTCTTGGCGGCACCGACTGCGAAATGGGCAAGCGTGCTCACAATAGCCGCAAGGATCAGGGCTTGCGTGCCTCGGCTGAAGACGAAGGGCAGCACCGGTATGATGCCGCCAACAGCGGTGGAAAGGGTAGCGGAGACGAGAGACACCCATGGATTTGGCATGCGGCTCTCGGACAGCCCAAGCTCCTCCTGTGCCATGGTCTTGAGAAACAGCTCAGGCTGAGACGCGATGGCGTCCGCCATCCGGCTGGCATCCTCCTCCGACAAGCCCTTGAGTTGATAGATGAGAGCCAATTCCTCGCGCTCGTGCTCCGGAGTCTCCTCGATCTCCCTCTTCTCCCGGCCGATCTCTGCTTCGTGGACCTCCCGCTCGGCGCGTGCTGCCAAGAACGCGCTGGAACCCATGGACAGAGCACTTGCAAGAGTGCCGAGCAAGCCAGCGAACACAACCTGCGCACCGGCTCCCGTGTAGCCTGCCATCCCGCTGACGATTCCGAACACCGCGCCAAGTCCATCATTGACACCGTAGATGGCGTCGCCGATCCATGATCCCGTGTTGACGTGCCACTTCTCGCCTCTGAGGATCGCTTCCAGCCTCGAGGCGGGGGAAGCACTGCCACCAAGGTTCTGCAGCAAGTGGGCATGAGCTTCCTCTTCGGCTTCCACCTCCTCGAAGGCACGTCGCGTCTCGGGATCGGCGGCGATGCCCCTGGCAGCTTTCGAGAAACTCTCGATGTTCCGATCCTCGTCCGCCTCCATTCGCCTTAGCATCGTCTCCGTGCCCAGCAGACGTGTCAGTAGCCTGTCCAGTGGCCGCAACCGCGGCTCCGGCTTCGGTGTGCCGCCAAGGGCCTGGATACGTTCTGCGAAACGTTCAGCGTGGTGACGCTCGGCGTCGGCCAGGCGGAGGAAGAGATCCCGCCGATGGGGATCCGTTTGCATCTCGGCCAGCAGAGTGTAGAGCTGGACCGCGCGGATCTCCCGGGCACGTGCATCCTCCAGGGCCGCCAGGACTCGCTTGTCAGGTTTTCCGTGGTCGCTTTTCGTCATGCCGATGAGTCTACCGTCGGAGAGGGGCGAATAACGGCATCAGCGCAGCCGTGGTCAGATGGCCCGAACACCTCGTCTCCGGGACCAGGCATTCGGGCCGTCGTTTAGGCGTGTTCGCGATGACGGTGGGGCGGGCTACTTCCCCCAGCCCCGCAGGACCTTCAGACAGCGCTCGACGGCCTCGAGCGGGGGGAATGCGTCGCTCTCGTATTCCACGATGTACCACTCCGTGCCACCAGCTCCTTCGATGAGACCGAAGATCTCCTGCCAGGGCACGTCATCCTCGCCGATGATGGGCTTGAATCCAGCCTCCATGCCCCCCGCCTGAGCGGCCTTCACCGAGTAAGGCTTGAGGTGGATCGTTGTGGCGCGTCCCGGGAACTTCTTCAGGATTGCGATGAGGTCGGCACCCCCTGCCAGCGCATTGCCGGTATCGAGCTGCATGACCACAGACGGCTTTGCAGCGAGGAATAGGCTATCCCACGGCGTCTCCCCATCAACAGGCTTGAACTCCGCATGGTGGTTGTGATAGCCGGTCTTCATGCCGAAGGGTTCCAGCTTGTCGGCGATCTCGTTGAACACCTTCGCAGTCTCTGTACAAGCGGCTTTGTTGGCGCGCTTGACCTCGTCAATCCACGGAACGATCAGAAAACGGTTGCCCAGCGTCTGATTGAACTCCACCGTACTCTCGAGCGCGTTGCCCAGCAGGGTATCCAGGCCGATATGAGTACCGCAGCACTGAAGTCCGGCCGCGTCCAGCATCTTCCGCAGCTCGGCAGCGGAGTAGTTGTAGTATCCCGCGAACTCCACTCCTTGGTAGCCCATCTTCGCGATGGCCTCGAGAGTCGCGGGCAGGTTCCTGGCGCACTCCTCGCGCACGGAGAAGAGCTGCACGCCGATGGGTATTTTCGTCACGTTTCGACCTCCTCATGGGCAGGCCAGCGGCCTTTGCCCGGAATCCATCCGCTAAGTGCGCCATGGCCATGCATAACTCCTGCTACTTTCGGTCAGACACCCGCGACGCTCGAGTGGCTGGCAGCAAGGACGGCTTCTGCGATGTCCAGAGCGGCTCGCGGTCGTCCCAGGCGATGTGCCACCTCCTGCATCCTTTCAAGCGTGTCCCGATCTCGCAGCAACAGCGCCACGGTTTCTCGCAGTTCGCCGTCGTCTCGCACCACGCAGGCGGCTCCATGAGCGACAAGGTATGCTGCGTTGTCCTCCTCCTGGCCAGGAATGAGGAGGGGCCGGTACACCACCATGGGCGTTCCACACGCCAGCGCCTCCGACATCGTGAGCCCGCCAGGCTTACCAATGAGGAGGTCCGCTGCCTGAAGCATAGTGCGGATACGCTCGTGCGGCACGAATCCCTCGACCTCAACGGCCACGCTCTGGCCAGCGATGCTGGCGAGGCAGGTCTCTCGGGCGCTAGCACTGCGCCCGCATACGACTGTCATGCGGAAGGGCAAGTCCTTGCTGGGAGATGCGCCCCTACCAAGGACGGCTGTGAGCGCCCTGGCGATGGGACCTCCGCCGATACCACCGGACATGAGCACGACATACGGCAGTTCCGGAGCGATACCGAGCTCAGCCTTCGCCTCGGCACGGGACCGTCCCTCCGCGAAGAGAGGGTCCACAGGGATCCCTGAGACCATGACGTGCTCTGCGGCATCCGGTCTACGTGTTATCAGACGCTGACGGCACTCCTCGTTGGGCACAAAGTAGAGATCCGGCTGACCGCGCAACCACATGCGGTGCGGATGCAGATCCGTGACAATCACAGCGACGCGTGGGCAATCGGTCCCTGTGGCAGCATGACGCAAGAACCGGTCCAGTCGAGGCTGCGGCAACGAGTGGGTGCACAGTACCCACGCAGGACAGTGCTGCGTCAGTGCTCCGTCCAGCCTTCGAAGGCAAGCAAGGTCCAGCATCGTCTGGAATCGGTAGAAGCACCCTGGCTCGTCGGATCCATGGTAGAGCGTGCCCCATAGGCGCGGAAATCGCCTGACAAGCGTTTCGTACCCGCCCTGAAACCACCATCGGAACCAGCGGGGCGCGAAGTCCAGCGCATCGCTGACGTGCGCCTCCACTCCGCGATGCTGAAAGGCTGCCTGAAGGGCCAGGGCAGCATGGCGATGCCCTTCTCCAGCCGTAGCGTGGAGGATCCATATGGGCGCGTTGGCGACCATGAACGGGGTAGGCTCAGGGCGTGCGAGCGTTGCCAGCGTCGGCGCGTGCTCGGAGGCGCTGCACAACCGGCCACACGCGCACCCGGTGCCATCGCTGCAACAACACACATGCCAGATTCACCGCTAACATGAACGCCACGTAGACTTCGCCAGCGACGTCCCTGGCAGCCGCCATGCCGATGGCGAAGGGAAGATGCTGGATGATCCCCGCAAGATGCGTAGCCTCAGCAACCCGAGTCTGGGTCTCGAACGCGAGGAGTTCCGACCTTCCGCTCACGAAGCGCTCGTACCCCATATCTGTCTCCGGAGCGGTGCCTGTCGCACGCACGATCCGCAAGACGAATGCCCGGAACGCCCCCATGCCGAGAGCAGTGTACAAGCGTTCGGTCTCCCACCGACGGGGTGTGAAGTACCAATGGCACAGACCGAGGCGGAGGACAGGGGGCAGTGCGGAGAGCTTGGGGCGCCAGATCACGGGGGCATCCAGGTATCTCTCCACGATCCCCGCGTCACTGAGCAGCGCGTCGCATCGCGCGCGCTTGTACCGCTCCAGCAGAAGGGCTGCTTTGTGAGTGAGCATGAGGATCAAGCAGTAGATGGCGAACCCGTACATGCGGCGAAGGCATAGCAGGACGAGGAACGGCGTGTACACCGTCAAGGCGATAAGGTTCAGTATCTCGTGATAGCGCGATAGGACGTATATTCGCAACCACTCGCCTGGCTGCGGCTCTGCCACGGCGGCCGCCGACGGAGGAGGGAGACTCTCACCGAATAGGCCCGCGACAAACTGAAAGACGGGACGTAGGCCGAGCCGCTCGTACAGGCGGCCGCCACGCTCCGCAGGGCCAACCTCGCACCACAGATCCACGAACCGGCGCAGCGCAGACGGCGCGCTCGATATCGCCACGGATCGTGGCTGTGACATCATCGCTACCCTGGTGGCCCGGACGACCCGTGCAGAGTGCTTGCCAGGCGACCCTCGGGACATCGGTCCGCCACCTCGTCCCAGTTCAGCAGCTCGAAGCGTCCATCCCAATGTTCCACGAGCACAGTGCAGTGCGATACCCAGTCTCCGCAGTTTGCATAGATCGCGCCGCTCTCGTGCGTCGAGAAGGCCGGCGCGTGCATGTGACCGCAGACAACACCATCGTAGCCCTGCACGCGCGCATCCACAGTGATCCGCTCCTCGAAGTTCGTGACGTAGAGCACCGCCCGCTTCAAACGCTCCTTGGCACGATCGGCCAGATTCGTGCCGTGTCCGAGGCGGCCACCCGATACGACAGGTAGCCACGCGCCCACGACCGAGAGGAACTCGTAGCACCAGGCCCCAATCCATGCCACAGGTCGGAAGAGTGAGACAATCCGGTCATAGAGGTCGCCGTGCAAGACGAGTATTCGGCGGCCATCCGCAGTCTGATGAATGAAGCGATGGTCCACGAGGACGTTCCCGAGGACGGCACCGCACAGCTTTCGGCAGAGCGCGTCGTGGTTGCCAGGGCAGTAACGAACGGTGGTGCCGGCATTGGCTTTCGCGAGGATGACGCGGAGTATATCCGTGTGCACTTGCTTCCACTTCCGTGAATGGGTGCCAACCCATATGTCGAGAACATCCCCAACCAGGTACAGGTTTTCGGTCTCGACGTGTGCCAGGAACCTGCGAAGGCGATCTGCATGGCAAGCTGCCGATCCCAGATGCAGGTCGGAGATGAAGACGCTTCGGTACGAAAGCCGCCTAAGATGGTCGCCTGGCATGCTCCTGGGGCTCCTGCGTGGTCAGCATAGCACCATCATACCGCCATGACAGTAAGTCTGGCATGCGGTAGCCATGGGCATGGAGAGTAGGCTACAATGGAAACGTACGCACATCACTTCTTAGTGCTCGTGGAGGGCTCGATATGCGTCGGCTCCGGACAGTGTGTCGTGCTGCCGTCTTCTTGGGCGCTCTCGTTCTTCTGGATGCTGCCCGTGCTCAGGCTCCCACTGTTGGCGAGATCGTGGGCAACATCAGCCAGTCGTCCTACACAAGCTATCTGGCCGACTATCTCTATACACACAACGGGAACAACCGTGGGTACGGGGCCGAACATGACCTGGCCCGGTCGAACATCTAC
The DNA here is from genome assembly GCA_037443035.1 of Chthonomonadales bacterium. Taxonomy (GTDB): domain Bacteria; phylum Armatimonadota; class Chthonomonadetes; order Chthonomonadales; family CAJBBX01; genus JABWBA01. Next base: position 50,402 of record JBBIPC010000016.1, on the reverse strand, counting down.
AATCTATTCCAGTCGTTCGGCCTGACGACGACCCTGCATCCCTTCACCTACAACAGCACGACGTACTACAACGTCATCGGCGTTCTACAGGGTACGACGAAGCCTAATGAGTACCTCGTGATCGGGGCTCATTTCGACTCGGTGAACAATCCTGGTGCAGACGACAACGGAAGCGGCACGGCTGGCGTCCTCGAGGCAGCGCGGACGCTGTCCCAGTATACGTTCGAACGGACCATAATCTTCGCCGCCTTTGACCGGGAGGAACAGGGGCTGAAAGGGAGCGCGGCCTGGGCCAACGAGCACGCAAGCTGGGATATTCGGGGCATGGTCTCCCTCGACATGATCGCCTTCAATCCCTCAGGAAGTACCCACGACACTGCCCTCATCTACGGGCGGACGACATCGGATCCTCTGAAGACCGCTCTCGGAACCGCGGTCAGCACCTATGGAGGGATCAGCAGCACACTCCTTGGGCAACTCGATGCTAGCGATCATGCGCCGTTCGAATGGAACGGTTTCCAGGCGGCGCTACTCATCGAAGGCGCAGTCTGGTCGAATCCGAACTATCACACGTCCACAGACTCGGTGGATACGCCCAACTACATAGACTATGACTATGCCACACGCATGACCAAGGGCGCGGCTGGCTGGCTCGCTTCCAGCGCCACGCCCGTAGGCCGCCGAGGTCCGACGCCGGTACCGGAAGCGGGTACCCTCGTCGGCCTTTTCGGAGGTTCCAGCTACTTGGTAATCGTAGTCCTCCGACGACGGAACCATTCCTGCTGAAGCCGCGCTCTCCTGCTGTTGACACAGGACCCTGACAGTGGGAGTGTCCTCTTCGCCCGTAGGAGAAGAGGGCTGGCGTCAGGTATCTTCCGTACGTGCTTGTCTACGTTGCCAAGAGACTGGCGCTAGCTGTCCCAACGCTCATCGTCGTCTCGTTCATCACCTTCTTCCTCGGCTTTCTTGCGCCAGGGAGCCCCATTGACCTCCTGATGGGCCAACACGGCGATCCGGAGGTGCGCCGCCGGCTCGAACATGAATATGGACTGGATCTGCCGCCCCTGGTCCAGTATGAGCGGTTCGTGCTCAACGCCCTGCAGGGCGATCTAGGCAGGTCCTTCGCTAATGGCGAGAAGCCCGTCTCCGAGCTGATCGCCGAACAGTTTCCGACGACGGCGCTGCTGGCCTGCCTGGCCATTGTGACCGCCATGATCATGGGACTGCCAGCAGGCGTGGCTGCCGCACTCTATCAGAACCGATTGCCCGATCGTCTCGTCATGGGCAGCGTGTTGCTCTTGGTGTCTACTCCGCCGTTCGTACTGGCCCCCCTGTTGATGCTGCTGTTCGCGTTGCGTCTGGAGTGGCTTCCAGCTTCTGGATGGGAGGGACCAGCATACTGGGTCATGCCCGTTCTGGTCCTGGCGGCACGTCCGGCGGCCCTCATGGCGCGTCTCATGCGCTCGTCACTTGTCGAGGTGCTCCGGCAGGATTACATACGCACGGCCTATGCGAAAGGTCTTTCTACCGCGCAGGTTATCCGCCGCCACGCCCTGAAGAACGCCTTCTTGCCGGTGTTGACTGCGCTTGGCAACAGCTTCGGCTACCTTCTGACTGGTTCGTTCGTCGTGGAGACCGTCTTCGGTATCCCCGGAATCGGCTACGAGTCCATCCACTGCATCCTCGCACGCGACTATCCCGTCATCCAGGCCGTAGCGCTCCTAGTCGCCACGCTGTTCATCTCCGTGAACCTTGTAGTGGATGTTCTGTACGCCCTTGTGGATCCGCGTGTGCGGTACGAGGCGGTCAAGTGAGCGGAGCTGAACTGACCGGATCTAGGCCCAGCGCGATGGCCCGCTTGCGGAGTAACCCCGTCGCGGTGCTGAGCATGTGTGTCATCGGCGCCATGGTTCTCGGCGCCGTCTTCGCGCCGTTTCTCAGCGGTCATGCCTACGACTCCGTGGACCGACAGCACGTCCTCGTCGGGCCCACGCGAGGCCACCTCCTCGGTACGGACAATCAGGGCCAGGACCAATGGGCTCGGCTTCTGTACGGCGCACGAGTCTCCCTATCTATCGGCGTCATCGTAGAGGCCATCGAGGTCCTCATCGGCGTAACGCTTGGCCTGCTCGCCGCCTACAAAGGGAGGGTCTGGGATACGCTGCTTATGCGCGTGACTGATGCTATGTTCGCGTTCCCGGATCTGTTGTTTGCCATTCTGCTGGTAGGCATTCTGCGGCCGAGCTCGGCGTTCGCCAGCTTCCTGACGGTCTTTGTGGCCCTGGCCCTGGTGAACTGGCCCAGCATGGCTCGCCTCGTTCGAGGTCAGGCGCTTGCCTTGCGAGAGAAGGAGTTCGTGGAAGCGGCCAGAGCCATCGGGGTGCCCGACTGGCAAGTGATCTTGCGCCACCTGCTACCGAATACGTTGAGTCCCATACTTGTAGCAGCGACGGTAGATATCGCCAATGTGGTACTGGCGGAGGCGACGCTGAGTTTCCTTGGAATCGGCATCCAGCCCCCCTTCCCGAGCTGGGGAAGGATGATTAGCGATGCGCTGCCGTACCTTCGCTCAGCCCCGATGTTATTGGTCTACCCATCGGTTGCGCTGGCGATGCTCGTGCTGTCCTTCAACTTCCTCGGCGATTCTCTTCGCGATGCGCTGGATCCGAGGATGCGAGGCCAGTGAATGCCTAGCGGCGTGCTCCCGCGTACATGCGGGCGTACATGGGCTCGTCCAGGCGGCTGACAGCAACGCCCTTGCGACTGCTGGAGGAGTGGATGAAGTATCCCTCTCCGATATAGATGCCCGTGTGCGTGATCGTGCCGTCCTTGTTCTGGAAGTACACCCGATCGCCTGCTTGGAGCTGTGCAACGGCGACAGGCATGCCGCACTGGAACTGTTCCCGAGCGGTTCTGGGAAGCCGGATGCCGACTGACGAGAAGCAGCGCTGGACGAAAGCCGAGCAGTCCATGCCATTGGCGGACGTCCCACCCCATCGGTAGGGCACGCCGAGGAAGCTGTACGCGGTCTGGATGATCGTCCGCTGATTCGCTGTCAGCAGCGGGTTGTCGAGACCGGGCCGCGGAGATTGGGAGGATCCTGGCTGCGCCACGACTTCGTAGTCCAGCAGTTTCACCGTGTGACCGGGTATCCACCCAAGGGACCGGTCGGACATGAGCACGGCGTACCAGCTAGGTGCTGTGCGGCAGATCGCCAGGTAGGTCCCAGCTTCGACCCGGGCGAGCATGCGCGCGCTCGTGGACGCCTGTGCATAGATGGGAGCCGGTGCCGAAGTCACGCCAAGTCTGCCCACCACGTTCTCATGCTTAGCCGCTGTCGTCCGGGCTGTTGCGTGACGGCTTGGAAGCTCCTCGGTACGTCGAGTGCTCTCCCCTGCACCGCGTGCTGAGAGAGATGCCTGGTAGGCTTCCTGTGTCGGCAGCTCGAGGACCAGAACGTCATCCGCCTGGGCAGTAGCCGCAAGACAGGCGAATGCGAATGTCAGCAAGGCATGGCATCGTCTCAAGATATGGCGCTCCAAAGCTAGTCCCACTCCGTCAGGTAGTATCCCCTTGTATGCTTGTGCGATGTGCCCATTGCCTCGGCCGTATACCAGACGAGACGCCGACAACAAGCACCGGTTACACGTACTCCTGATGATAGAGGACCATTCTACCAGACAAATGGCGCACAATGGCGAATCACCGATCACAACGAAGCTCAACAAGACGTTCGTTGAGCCACTCCGAACGCCGGCCTGGGCGATTCGCCTAACACTGTAGGACCAGCCCCATGCGTTCCGCTCGGACCGCCGCATTGCGCGAGAAACTCGCCGAACTACCAGCCAAGCCCGGCTGCTACCTGTTCAAGAACGCTGCGGGCACAGTGATCTATGTTGGCAAAGCCGTCAGCTTGCGTCAACGGGTCCGATCTTACTTCCAGAAGAGCTCCCAGCTCAGTCCCAAGGTTCGCCGCATGGTGGCCGATGTGCGGGATCTCGAGACGATACTTACCGACGGAGAGCTGGAGGCGCTCGTTCTGGAGTGCAATCTCATCAAGCGGTACCGGCCGCAGTACAACGTCCGGCTCCGAGATGACAAGCATTACCCGTACCTGTGCCTGACCACATCCGAGCCGTACCCCAGGCTCCTCATGACGAGGCGCATCCGAGCGGACGGCAATCGCTACTTCGGCCCCTACACGAGCAATCGAGCAGTCTTTGCCATGATGGACCTCGTCAAGCGCATCTTCCCCATCGTTACGTGCGGAAAGCGTTACGATGGCCGACCTTTGCGGCGTCCGTGTCTCTACCACCATATGGGCCGGTGCCCGGCACCCTGCGCAGGCGCCACGCCAGAGTTGCAGCAGGAGTATCAGCAGACAGTGCGTAGCGCGGTCGCGTTCCTCAGCGGCAGGCAGGAGAATGTCCTGAGGGATCTTCGGAAGGAGATGGAGGCAGCCGCCGAAGAGCTGCGGTTCGAGCGCGCTGCGAAACTGCGGGACCAGATACAGGCCGTCGAACAGGTGCTGGAGCGTCAGAAGGTGATCAGTTCGCGCATGATTGATCAGGACGTCATCGCGTTCGTTCGCGAGGATGGCAGTGCGGCCGTGCAGATGTTCTACATTCGCGGTGGCAAGCTCGTCGGCCAGAACCATTTCGTGCTGGAAGGGGCCGACGAAGACTCGGACACCTGCGAAGCTGTGCAGGAGTTCGTGAAGCAGTACTACCAAACAGCCGCCGAGATACCTCAGGAGGTGCTGCTGCCTTGCGACATCGCTGAGGCGACGATCGTGGAGTCCTGGCTCCGGAACAAGCGCGGCGCGAAAGTGGAGATAACGGTGCCCGTCCGCGGTGACAAACGGAAGCTCGTGGAGCTGGCCCAGGAGAATGCGGCCCATGCGCTGGAGCAGATGCGGGCCGAGATGCGGGCGCGTCTGAGCAGCGCTGACAAGGCCCTCCGCGAGCTGGCGGAACATCTCCACTTGCCCGAGCCTCCGCGGAGGATCGAGTGCTACGACATCTCCAACTTCCAATCCGAAGCCTTCGTCGGCTCCATGGTGGTGTGCGAAGGCGGAGAGATGAAGAAGTCGGAGTATCGCCGGTTCCGCATACGCATGCATCTGGAGCATCCGGACGATCCCCGCATGATCCGCGAGGTGCTGTCGCGGCGACTATCGGCAGCCCTCGAGGGGGAGGTACGCTTCGCCGCCATGCCCGATCTGCTCATCGTGGATGGTGGGCAGGGGCAGGTGGCGGCGGCTGCTGCGGCCATGGATGAGCTGGGATTGGCCATCCCCCTGTGCGGTCTTGCCAAGCGCTTCGAGCTCCTCGTCCTGCCCGACGACCCTACTCCGGTGGCCCTGCCACGGGACTCCCAGGCACTGTTTCTCGTGCAGCGCATTCGCGATGAGGCACACCGCTTCGCCAACGCGTATCGCATCATGCTCCAGGGCAAGAAACACACTCGCAGTGCCCTGCTGGAGGTACCTGGTATCGGCCCAGCACGCGCGCGTGCTTTGATCAAGCAGTTTGGCAGTGTGGCTCGCATGCGGGAAGCTACGGTGGAAGAGCTAGCATCCTGTCCAGGAATGAACCGGAAGGCTGCCGAAGCACTCAGGGAGTATTTCAAGGGTGAGGAGGATCGCTGAGCAGCTCGGCTCAGTCTAGGGAAGGGGACGGCGTGATGCATGCGCGCGCAGTAGTGGCTGTGAAGCCTTGGCACGTGGAGGTACGGGACGTCGAGGTGCCCACTCCGGGAATGGAGGACGTCGTTGTCCGGGTTACCCATTCTTGGATAAGCAATGGTACCGAGGGATCCTTCATCCGTGGAGAACGGATCGCCGGTGATACCCCCAGAGGCAGGACGGACCCGTTGCCCTTTCCCCACGTACCTGGCTATCAGAAAGTGGGAACGGTCACGTGGACCGGGCCAGGCATCAGCCATGTCCAGCCGGGTGACGTCGTGTTCGCCAGCGTGTCCCGTGTGCAAGGCATGTTCTACGATTTCGGAGGTCATGTCTCGCCGGCGGTCACGCATGGCTCCCAAGTATGGAAGCTGCCGGTGGGTCTGGATCCCGTGGCGGCGTCGGGCCTGGTGCTCACTCAGGTCGGTTACAACGTCGGTACGCGACCGTCTCTTCGCCCGGGAGACAGAGCCGTAGTCATCGGCGATGGCCTCGTCGGTCACTGGTCGGCCCAGACGCTGCAACACCGTGGCGCCCATGTGCTGATGCTGGGAAAGCACGACGAGCGGCTGGCACTCCTACGGCTCGGACCGGAAGATGCCGTTGTCAACAGGAGCGCTTGCGCAGATTGGCTCGCGAGTATCCGCGCGTGGGCCCCGGAAGGTCTCCAGGTCGTGGCGGACACCGTCGGGTCTGTGGAGACATTGGAGCGCCTCCTGCCCCTCGTGCGTCATGGCGGGCATATCTCTTCGGCCGGTTTCTACGGGCATGAGGGCAAAGTTGACATCCAGATGCTTCGCAATGGAGAGCTGACACTGCATGCCCCTGCGGGCTGGTCGAAGGAACGGATGGACGCGACGCTGAGCTTGCTAGCGGAGGGTGTACTGAGCACGCTGCCCTTGATCAGCCATCGCGTACCGGTCGCAGAGGCTCCTGCCGCCTACGATTGCATCCTGCTTCGCCGCGAGCCAGTGCTTGGCGTCGTGCTCGATTGGTAGGTCTCGGAGAGGAGAATGGGGTTCCATGAAGATTCTGCAGATCGGTCGTTATCCCGACGTGGCCGTGCTAGAGGTGCCTCTGCCGGAGCCTGGGCCCGGCCAAGTCGTCATGCAAGTGCTTGGTGTAACCACGTGCCCGCAATGGGACCTTCACCTGCGGCACGACGAACCCATGTTCGTAGGGCATCGTTTCGAGTACCCATATACTCCCGGGCAGCCAGGTCACGAAGCGACAGGCGTCATAACGGTGGTCGGGCCGGGCGTTACCGACCTCGAGATCGGCGACCGTGTCAGCGCGTGGCGCGATCCCGGCCACCACGTCTGGGGTTGCTATGCGGAATACGTCCGACTCGACGCGGCGAATGTCATCCGCGTACCACCTAGCCTGCCAGTCGAGGCGACGGCGCCTCTCGAACTCGGCATGTGCGTGGGCGCCACTTTCCTGCTGCTGAAGAGGATGGGAGGCATTGCGGGTGTCGGCGTCGGTGTAAACGGCCTGGGACCGGCAGGGTTGGTAGCGGCGCAGATGGCCCGGGCCGAGGGTGCCTCCAGCGTCATCGGGTTCGATCCCCTAACCGACCGACGGCGGTACGCTGCGGAATGGGCGGTGGACGAGGCCTACGACCCGACGTCAGACCTGTCGGCCAGGTTCCCTGCGCGTCCCGGGGTGCCCAGTCTCGACGTCATCGTGGACTGCGTCGGAGCGAAGGCATCGGTGGAATGGGCCATGGATCATGCGGCTTCGCGGGTGGCGCTGTTCGGAGTGCAGAGAGAAGACTACGTCTTCGCGCCGCGTCACTACCACCCGGGCCTGGCGCTCATCGGCTACCCGGGCCACTCCCGTGCGGCGGCCGAATACGCAGTCCGATTGATGACCGAGGGCAAGCTGGACCTCTCGCGGCTTGTCACGCATACCTTGCCCCTGCACCAGTACAGCCTGGGCATAGATCTGCTAGAGCAACGTCAGGCCATCAAGGTCCTCTTCACGCCGTAGGCACGCTCGTCTGGCCCGGCCCATAAGTACACGACCGTTGCACGGCGTCGAGATCTACGGCACCTGCAGACCACATCCGAACTGCCCACGCGGACTACGTCGTAGCTAGCCCAGCTAGTACAGGCACGCAGCAACAGCCCGGTAGTCAGAGCGCTCGGAGAGTCTGCGCGACGGCCTCGTCTATCTGCTGCTCGCTCTCGAAGCCGATCACCATGGCATCGATGACGCCGGACTCGATGCTGAACTTCACGGATTCGTACAGCCGCTCCAGCCTGTCATCGCCGCGAGCCATCCGCCCCTCCGCGAGAACCTTCATGCCGAGAATGCCCTTGCCGGCATCCTTCATGCGTTTCAGGACCTCGCGCACCCTGGGCGGCGCTGCGTTGGCGCTCTCCCCCGGCGGTACGTCCATCATGCGACCCCACGGATTGAAGCGTGCCAGGTCTACGTCTACCCATCTCTCGGCCGCCGCTGTTTGGAGTGCGCCGAACGTGTGGCAGGAAACACCATGGGCACGGATCTTCTTCTGCCTCTTCAGGTCCTCCAGCGCATCCATGGCACCCCGTAGCTGTACATTCCAGTCGTCCTGCATCATGCAATGGAGAAGTACGCTGTCAATGTAATCGGTCTGCAGTTCATTCAGGAAACGTTCGACATCGGCCCGGACCCCTTCGGCGGTCCGGCTGTTCGTCTTGGTCTGGATGACGATCTGCTTGCGGGGCAGGTCCCTGATGGCCTTGCCGAGGAAGGGATTGGAGCCGTACTGGTCGGCGCAGTCGAAGAGAGTGATGCCCTTCTCGAACGCATGATGGACGAGGGCGGTGAAGCGGTCCTGGCCTAGCCGAGTCTGGTTCGAAGCCTTTCCAGCTCCTATGGTACCGGTGCCCATGCCAAGGAGGCTGCACCGGATGCCCGACTTGCCAAGGCGTACTTGCGGAAGCTTACGAGGAGGCTGTTCCGAAGCGTCCATACCTGTTCCCAAGGCAATGATGCCCGCGGTCGCGGCAGCGTCGCGGACGAACTCACGTCGGTTGATCATGATTCCCTCCTTGTAGCTCTACGTGGCATAGCGCGTGGCACTCGGGTAACTGCAGCTGGCGACGGTCATCTCATGGGATATCGGCCTCCCGAAACCGCACCGCGATGGCCTGTGCTGCGCCGGGCAGCTCCGTCGTGCCGACGGAGTAGTAGAGGCAGACGATGGTGCCGTTCCGGAGACGCACGGCGCTCGGATAGCCGCAGTCCGTGTTCTGTGAGGTCCAGCCGACGAGGAACCGCTTCGCGTAATCCCAAGTCCGCCCTCTGTCTCGACTGACCACGGCCATGACGCCCATCGGTGCATGCCGCCGTCCCACCACCATGAGGATCTTACCCCCACCCAGCGCCACGAAGTCGGCAGGATGCTCCGCCCATGCACGGTCGGGCCCGCCCGTGACCGGTCGCGGTGCTGTCCACGTCCGGCCTCCGTCGGAGGACTCGGCGACGTCCACCTGACCCTTGCCCGTTCGCATGGCGGCGAGGATCCGTCCACCCGAGACAGGGAGCAATGCCGTCTCGTTATGGTCTGCCGCAGAAATGAGGCTGAAATCGCCCCATGTCTCGCCGTTGTCTGTGGAACGGAGAACACCCACCATATCGCCATGAGAGCCTGGCGGAGGCTTCCCAGGACCTTCGTAGTTTGGGTCAGGGACGCCATAGACGGACATGAGCGCCGTGCCGTCCTTCGACAGGACAATGCGGCCGTAAGGAGAGCCGACGGAGCCAATAGGACCTGCTTGCAGCGGCCGTGGACGGGTCCAAACTCGACCGCCGTCGTACGAGAGGACGTAGTACAAGGGGAAAGAACCTGCCTTGGGATCCCACTCGCCGCGGTCGTTGTAGCAAGTACACTGGGCATAGGCCACCACTATCGTACCGTTGCGCATCTGACCCACAGCCGGGTTCCGGTCGTCCCACTCGCTATCCACAATGGTGCGCGGTGGAGACCATGTTCGTCCTCCGTCTGTCGACTCGATCCAGTCCAGCCGCCCGCCTTTCCCGAGATGCGGTGCACCGCCCCTCACGACGGCAGCCAACCGCCCATCCTCGAGCTGAATCAGCACAGGGAAGTAGCCGCCGCCAGTTACCGCAACCGTCCGCTCGGCCCTAAGTAGGCGTGGCAGGCCCGGCTCATCCGGGGGTCCGAGCGCGCCAACGGCTGCACCAGCGAGGAGTGCAGATCCGGCCAGGCATAGAATGGTTGTCATGCGTGTACTCCGTCTGCGTCCGGGACCTTCAGGTATCATGCCAATGAATTCGGCTTCAGGTGACCCGGTTCCTACCGTTCCTGCTATTACGCAGCGGGTGCCATTTGTGGCGATCGAGGGAGATCATGGCAAGGAAAACTGCAGTCAAGGCCATCGGCGTATTGACCTCGGGCGGGGACTGCCCGGGACTCAACGCTGCCATACGCGGCGTCGCGAAGGCGGCCCGCAGCGCTTACGGTATCGAGGTGTTCGGTTTTCTGGATGGGTTCACTGGCCTTGTGGAGAATCGGTTCATCCGCCTGGCCGATCACGAGCTGTCCGGGCTGCTCACTCTCGGAGGAACCATCCTCGGCACGAGTCGCCACAAGCCCCAGCGGATGCCCAGTGCAGATGGTTCCGCACGGGACATGACAGGCGCAGCGGTAGAGAACTACCGCAGGCTCGAGCTCGACTGCCTTGTCTGCATCGGTGGCGGCGGCACCATGAAAGTCGCCCTGCACCTGAAGAAACAAGGTCTCAATATCGTCGCCCTGCCCAAGACCATAGACAACGACATCGCCGAGACCGACGTGACCTTCGGTTTCGACTCTGCCATGTCCATCGCCACGGAGGCCCTCGACCGTCTCCATACGACAGCGTCCAGCCATCAGCGCGTCATTCTCGTGGACATCATGGGTCATAACACTGGCTGGTTGGCCCTCGGCGCGAGTCTGGCCGGAGGGGCCGACGTCTGCCTGATACCCGAGATACCCTACAAGCTGGACAAGGTGATCGCCGCGGTGGCGCAGCGCCGCGAACGGGGCCGGCGATTCAGCCTCGTATCCGTGGGTGAAGGAGCACGACCTCACGGGACTGAGGAAACATCCAAGTCGGACGAAGACCTGGACGTGACGGCCACCACGAGCTCCCAGTTGGCCGTGGCACTGGAAAAGGCTCTCGGCATGGAGACGCGCGTGACGACCTTGGGTCATGTACAGCGTGGCGGCGTTCCCTCGCCGACCGACCGCTTGCTCGCTACCCAGTTGGGTGTCAAGGCCGCGACGCTCATTGCCGAAGGCACGTTCGGCGTCATGGTGGCCATAAGGGGCGAGGAGCTGCTCCCCGTGCCGCTGGAAAAGGTTGCCGGCAAGAAACGGACAGTGCCGCTGGACCATCCGTGGATCCAGACGGCGCGTCTCATCGGCATGTCGCTGGGCGACTAGCGGCGACGCCCTCCTCCGTCCGATCCAGGCCTCTGTAGGCCAGCCTCGTGGTGGCCGATCAGGTGGCTCTTTGCCTAGAGGTCCAGCCTGGCCTTGACCATCTCCGCGCCCATGTCCCGCCGAAGCTTGAAGCCCAGTTTCTCGCAGACGTGCTGCATGGGGTAGTTCTCCGGCAAGATGTCCGCCAGGATAGAGCTCAGTCTCTCGTCGCGGGCGACTTCGATAAGCCGTCGCAGAAGCTCCGTCCCCAGCCCGCGGCCGTGGTAGGCATCGTTGACCAAGAGCGAAAACTCGGAGTCGTTCGTGCCATGGATCTTGCTCAGCCGTGATACACCCAGAATCCGGACCTTGCCCGTCTCGGGGTCTCGGTTCTCTGCCACGAGAGCGATCTCCCGATCGTAATCGTTGAAACAGATCCGGATCATGCGTTCATGCGCCACCCGCTGGCTGAGCTTCATGGCGTGGAAATAGCGCATGTAGATGCTTTGATCCGATAGCGTCTGATGGAAGTCCACGATCAGCGGTTCGTCTTCCGGACGGATGGGACGGATCAGCACCTCCGTCCCGTCGCGCATGGTCCAGCGTCCGACGTACTGCACAGGATAGGGCCGAATCGCCAGCCTTGGAAGGTCCTCTTCCTTGACCGACGGGTCGAGGAGTGTTACGCGTGCACCAAGCACGAGCGCTCCCTCAGGCGACACGAGCAGTGGATCAATACGGATTTCCTCGATCCAGCGCTGCTCGACGACAAGGTAGCTGAAACGAACGATGAGCATCTCCAACGCGGCCAGATCCACTGGCTCATCCCCGTGTTCACCGGAGAACGCCGCGTAGACCCTCGTTTGCTCCATCATCCGTCGTGCGAGCGTCGCGGTCAAAGGCGGCAGCGCGAGCGCCCGGTCCTTCAGCGCCATACCCAGGCGACCGCCGGCGCCGAAAACGATCACGGGCCCGAACTGCGGATCGATCCTGCTGCTCAGGACGACTTCATAGCCGCTGCGTCGGACCATCTGCTGAATGCTGACGCCGAGGAAACCCCGTTCGCCATACGTCGCCACTACGGAGTCGCGAATCGTGCGGAATGCCTTCCGGACAGCATCGCCATTGACGAGATTGAGCTGGACTCCACGCATGCCAGTCTCTTGGGTGACCGCCTGCCGGATAGCCTTCATGACGACCGGATAACCGACGGCACGAGCGTACCGAACGGCCTGATCCTCCTCGGTTGCCACCAGGTTCTCGACAGTCTTGATGCCATAGGCCGCCAGCAGCCGCTCCGCTTCGCCCCATGTGAGCAGCGTGCGGTTCATCGCACGCGCGGTCTGTATCACGGCGGCCGCCTTCTCGCGGTCTGGCCCCTTCTCCACCAGATCAGGAGACAGCGTCGGCGTCTCGTAGATGCCTCGGAGGTTATAGGTGTATTGCCACATGTAGCTGAAGGCGCGAGCCGCGCTGTCGGGGTACGGATAGGTCGGGATACCGGCGCTGTTCAGGATGCTGATACCGGCCTGAACCTCTGCGCCGCCCATCCATGTTGCGAGGATAGGTTTGCCTTGGAGCTTCGCGAACGGTCGAAGGCGTTCGGCGGTCTGCGTGGGATCGGTGAGCGCCTGCGCCGTGAGGATGACCACGATTCCGTCCGTGTTCTCGTCTTTGGAGACAATCTCCACAGCGGTAGCGTATCGGTCCGGATCCGCATCGCCCAGGATATCCACAGGATTGCTCCGGCTCCAGGCAGGCGGCATAGCCTGATCCATCGCGCGAACGGTTTCCTCCGAGAGGCAGGGCACGTGACTCCCGTACTGGACGGCCGCATCGGTGGCAATGACGCCCGGGCCTCCTGCGTTGGAAACGATGGCCAACCGTGGCCCCTTGGGTCGCGGCTGCCGGGCGAGTACCTCCGCCATATAGAAGAGGTCGGCGACCTTGTCCACGCGAAGAACACCACATCGGCGGAACGCCGCGTTGAGCACCTCGTCGCTGCCAGCCCAGGCTCCCGTGTGGGATTGGGATGCCTCGGCCGCTTCAGTGGTCCGGCCGGCCTTGATGACGATGATGGGTTTGGATAGCGCCACCTCGCGGGCTGCCGACAGAAACGAGCGTGCATCTCCGATGGATTCCATGTAGATGACGATGCTGCGCGTGTTGGGATCGTTGCCCAGGTAGTCAATGAGGTCCCCCCAGCCCACGTCCAACATATTCCCGACGGAGACGAAGGCGCTGAATCCCACGAGGTCGCTCAAGCTCCAGTTCAACACGGCAGTCGAAAGCGCATTGCTCTGACTCAGGAAGCCTACGGAGCCGCGGAGTGCCATGGACGGTGCGAAAGTGGCGTTGAGACCTGTGGCTGTGCACATGACGCCTAGGCTTGCCGGACCGAGAACGCGAACTCGGGCACGCCTTGCTTCCGCAAGTACCAGCGGACCGTACTCAGCCCCGTCGTCTCCCTGTTCGCGAAAACCCGCGGACGCGATGATGGCAGCTTGCACGCCGGCGGCACCACACTGTGCGATGATCTCCGGAACAGTCTGTGCAGGTGTCGCGATTACAGCCAGGTCCACCTTGTCGGGCAGCTCGGTGAGTGAAGGATAGGCGCGAATGCCCTGAACATGGGAGCATTCCTTGGTCACTGGAAACACGAGACCGCCGAACGGGCTGGATATGAGATTCCGGACGATGGTGACGCCGACGCTCTCCGGATCATCGCTCGCCCCAACGACGGCCACCCCCTTGGGAGCGAAGAGCGCCTGTATGCCCCGTCGGCTCTGTCGAAGGATATCGCTCGCCGACTCGTGGGTCTGATTGGCGACCGATGGCGATGGGCTGCTAGCCTTGGCCGAAGTGGAGTCACCTGTTCGCATTGCCGTCGTCCTTTCGCATTCGACAGCGGAACACCGCTGGTCCGCACCTTGTTCCATTGTAGACGCTGTTGCGCTTCGGCCGAGCGGCAGCCGTCGCTTCGACGTCGAACGACAGGAATGCTATCGCGTCGTCACCGGCACATTCGCCGTCGCCGCGTTGCCGCAGCTATCATGCACGTAGACGAAGAGGCGGTAATGACCAGGTTCCGATGGCAGTCGTATGGTTGCAGAGCATGCGTCGGTTGCCAGGATACATCCCTGGATGGGATCCACCGGCTCCTCGCGATCGCCGCCGACGTTGGGATTGTCTGCCACGTCCTGGCGCACATCCCACGTAACGTCGAGCGGGTCGTTGTCCGGATCCTGGGCCGCGACGCTGCAACGAAGGATGGCTCCTGGTGCGAAAACGCCCGGGCTCTCTCGGGTGATTCCTGAAGGTTCCAGGCATATCCCCGTCGCACCAATACGCGGGCAGCGATTGGCAGGCGGTTTGCCGCTCCATAGCTCCTGCATGGCTTCCACAGCTTCTGTGGGGCCACCATCCGGCAAGAACATTCCATACCACGTATGGGTCTTCTCGTGGTGCTGGGACCAGTGGAAGACGTAGGAACCCAGGCAGTTCGGCCGACCTGCCACCGCATGCTCATAGGCGCGCCGGCAGAACGCCGCCTTCTCGGTACTCGTGTCTTCGATCGGCATTCCCCACGGCGTCCTGGGCACCTGCCAGTGCCCACGCGGACCGAACTCCGTGATGATGTACGGTCGCGTCCAGCCCTGCTTCTGGATCTCTTCCGGCAGACGAAGCATGTCGTCGTAGGCGTTGAGGCCGATGGCATCCAGCGCAGGGCAAAGCCTGTCGAGCTCCGGCAGTATGCGCTGGTGGATGAAGTCGCACCCCAGGGGCGTGATCACCGGATGGTAAGGGTCCCACCGGTGGATCATCTCGGCTGCTTCGTTGACGGCATCCCAGAGAGGAACCCGCTGATCCGCTGTCGTGTGAATCTCGAGCTCGTTGCCGATGGCCCACATGAGGAGTGCAGGGTGGTCTTTGTGGGTCGTGACAAGGTCTCGGAGTTCCCCAAGTTGAGCCTCCACTTCTCGACGGTTCGTGTAGTCGAAGCCCCAGCGCTGTTTTCCGAAGGGCAAGCCTACGAGCACCGTGAGACCGAGCGCATGCGCACGGTCGAGATCATGAACACCCGCTCGGATCGAATTGCCTCCGGCCGTCAGCAGACGCTCCAAGTGGGCGCGGCCAACGGCTCCCTTCACGAAGTACGGTTCGCCATCTCGTACGAGGGTGTATCCCTCGCCCCGAAGGATGATCGCGACCTCCGACGGCGTGCCGGAATCCGTGGGACGTCCCGTCGAACTCATGAGAGACCTTCCGAAGGTGCGGTGAGATAGGTGCAGTGTGTCATGCCTCGGCCGCAGCACGCTGCCTGCGCTGTTCCAAAGCGGACTGGATCATCATGAACTCGCCCAGGTTATCCGATGTGAGCAGGCCCACCAAGTTACCGTGCTGGATGACCGGCATCGTGTGGCACTGGCACTCCTGCAGCCGAGCGAAGGCGTTTTCCAGCATCTCCAGCGGGTCGGTCGTGACGAAATCCCGACGCATGAACTCCTGAACCGTAGCCTCAGGCCCCCGCTGCGCCAAACCTGCCAACAGATCTCCGCGCGTTAGAATGCCGAGCACCTCGTCAGCCCACAGCACGGGGAAGTCCTGCTGACTCCCCTGCAGGAGTAGGTCCACGGGCACCTGTAGGCGATCGGTGGGAGACAGCGTGCGGAAATCCGTCAGCATGGCGCGACTGACGGGTATGCCGCCGAGGGCATGCCTGATCTGAACAACACTCGCTTCCTGGCCAGCGCCGATCCACACGAAGAATGCGATGAACAGCAGCATGAAGTTGCCGTTCAGCAACCCGAACAAGCCCAGAAGCATCGCGACCCCCTGTCCAAGGTTCGCCGCTATCTGGGTGGCGCGGGTGTAGTCCATCCGCATGGCGAGAATCGCCCGGACCACCCGACCGCCGTCCATGGGGAAGGCCGGGATCATGTTGAATATGACGAGGATGACGTTCACAATCATGAGGCGCGTCAGGAACGAACCGCTGACAAAGCTGATATCTTGAAGCGGCGTCAGGGCAGTCGTCAGCAGGAGCCACACGAAGATGGCCGCAGCAAGGACCACGTTGACGAAGGGACCGGCAAGAGCCACCCAGAGCTCTTGGCGGGGGTCCTCCGGCATGCGCTCCAGTCGGGCGACGCCACCGATGGGAAGCAGCGTTATGTCGCGAGTGCGGATACCGAACCGCCGGGCGGCCAGGGCGTGACCGAACTCGTGCAGCAGAACGCAGCCGAACACTGCTGCTACGAAACCGGCGCTCACCAGCCCAGCGGGCAAGCTTTGAGCCGCGACCCAGTTGCTGATGCCTATCCAGATCAGAAGCAGCAGGAATGTGGCATGGATGTAGACACCGATGCCAGCATACTCACCAACCCTCCACGACCATCGCACCGCTCCTCGTCCCCCCTTTCGCCAGGCGAGCTGTCATTATGTTCCACTATCTTATACGCAGCGGTGTCTGGGAAGTCTCGGAAGGCGGATGGTGCGGTGGCCGGCTAGGATCGTGCGAGTCCTGCCGGCGCAAGGATCGTGCCACAATGCCCCATGGATGAGGAGCGAGCCATGGCTCAGCAGCGGACAGGAACCGAGTCCACCAAGCGCGTCGCCGTCCTGTCGGATGCCCACCTCACTCCGCCAGGCCATCCCGAGCACGCCACTCGGCTTGCCCAGTTCGGGGAGGCGCTCCGTGCGGCTCAGGGCGCCGACGTGGACTTGATACTCATGCCCGGCGACATGACCGACAATGGGTGCGACGCGGAGTTCCAAGAGCTTGCGGAAATCACGCGGCATGTGGCCATTCCTGTGTGCTTCGCTCCCGGCAACCACGAGGTAGGCGACAAGAAGCTGCCCACCGGACTTGTACCGTCTGCGGAGCGCATCGAAGCATACGAACGCGCGATGGGTCCGTCCTTCTCAGCGGTGAACGTGGCTGGTGTCCGGCTCGTCACAGTGAATGCAACGCTGCTCGGCAGCGGCTTGGCGCTGGAACGTGACCAGTGGCGTATGCTGGAAGAGGAAGCTACAACGGCAACCGCGCTGCGGCGGGTCCTCATGTTGCATTACCCGCTCTTCCTCGAAGATCCTGAGGAGCCTGGCGGTACCTACTGGACCATCGAACCGGAACCGCGCCGTCGGCTGCTCCAGCTCCTGGACGCTGGCGGTTTTCAGCTCGTGGTCACTGGTCACCTGCATCAGCCGTTGCTGCGACACTGGAACGGCACACCACTCGTGGGGGCGCCGGCACTCGCGTTCGGCCTGCCCCCGGCGACGATGCCGGAAGGTTGGCTTCTCGTCGAGTTAGCTGCTACCGGCATGTGCCGTTGTTCGACGCACGTCGTGGGTGATGCGTCGACTCGGCGCTTCCCTAGCCTGGAGCAGGACTGAAGCCTGACCACGCTATACGCGCGGTAGTGTCACGCGCCTTGCGCCAACCGCCAACCTGGGGGACGATGCCGACACCACTGCCGCGGTCTGTGGGCAGATCGCCGGTGCATACTACGGCAGTGGTGCAATTCCGGACACCTGGTTAGCACGGCTGGCGATGGGGAGCACCATCCGCTGCCTTGCGGATAGGCTCCTGGAGCTTGCATTGGCGCTTTAGCTAGTCCGTCTTATTCCATCAGGAAGCTCATCTCCAGCAGCTTCACAGGCTGGCCGCCCTGTGATGCGTCGGTGGGACTGTCCAGATAGTTCTGCATGAACTGCTGCCAACGGTCGTGGACCTCCGATTTCGCCAGATAATCGCAGGCTGCCTGCCAATCATCGCATTCCAGATAGCCGAACTCCGTGCCGTCCGGGGCAAGCCAGAGGCTGTAGTTGCGGATACCAGCCGCACGCAGTTCGGCTAATAGCTCGGGCCACACGTTGACGTGGATCTTCTTGTATTCCTCGATTTTGTCCGGCTTCACCTTCAGAAGGAGTCCCACTCTCTCCATAGTCGCTCTCCGATTGTCGTGTTGTCGTCTGTTCTTGGGTGGTGATCGTTAGGCCGGCTCCTCGGCGACTGCCTCGGGTGGCGCCGGGCACGGCCGTCCTGCAACCGACGGGTCGCTACGGTGCTTCTCCCAGAGAAGCGGAACCGCCCAACCTCGGTCCGTGGTGTAGAGTCGCTGGCAGTAGCTCTCGAGGTGTCCCCGGGCATGGTAGGGACCGCCTTCCCGCATAACAGTCCAGAGCGGATCCTCGCCGTAGCCGTCCGGCATGGTGGCCATCATGCGAGCATGCCACGCTTCGAGCATGCAGGCATGGGCGTTCCGCTCAGGAATGGCCTTCTCGGCAAGATCCACCTGCTCATGGGGATCCTCTTCGATGGCGAAGAGCATCTCGTCGGGGAAGAGATGGAAGCCGTCGTGATAGGTCCGCACATAGAGGTACTGTCTGCTCCGGACACTTCTTTGGCACACATGAGCGCATTGGCTGAGCACGACGTATTCGCGCCCCGGGGAAGCATGACCGAGCACGGAGCTCGCGAATGACTGACCCTCCCAGCTCGGTGCAGCCTGAGCGCCGGCGAGGGAAGCAAGAGTTGGAGCAAGATCGATGTTGCATCGCAGTTCGCCGTCCACCAAGCCAGAGCCACCACCAGGCCAAGCGATGATCAGGGGAATGCGGCAAGTGGCCTCGTCGGCCGTCGCATGTTCTGCGTAGATGCCCAGTTCGCCCTGATTCTCGCCATGATCCGCAGTCACAATGATGGCCGTATCGTCCAGAACACCCTGCCGATCCAACTCGTCTAGGATCATGCCAATGTGCCGATCCATATACGCAATGCCGCAGTCGTAACCGTCGAAGTGCTTGCGTACGTCTTCCATAGTTCGGACCGCCGGTACATGGCGCGGCCAGCGTGGGATTGGATTGTCATCCCACATGTTGATCTCCGAGGCGGTGTGGGGACCGACAGCCTGTCGGTGGCGCTCCAAGACGTCCTCGGTAATCCACTCGGCGACCGGTTCATCGGCGAACGGGTTACCGAAATCCTCTGGCGCTCTGTATGGGGTATGGGGATCCCAGTAGTTGATGTGGAGGAACCAGTTATCGGCTTTGGCGTTGCGCCGCAGCCAGTCCAGGGCATGGGGTGTGACATCCTCCGCCGACTCGAGACCGCCCTTGCCCGGATTCACCATCTCTCGAAAACCGGCGTAGAACCACCACGCCCCATGCCGCTCGGCGAATGGGCTTACCGACACCGTTCTGAGGCCCGCTTGCGCAAGACGTGCGGGAAGGTTATCGAACCGACAGCGGTCCGCGAAGCCACGCTCCCTGCCAACATGACGCATGTCCGCAGCGGTTCCTCCGTGACCCACTACGCCCGTATGGATGCCGGGACGACCTGTAAAGAGCGCCGCTCTGCTCGGGAGACATGGCGCGTCGGTGCAGTAGTACCGGTCGAACCGGACCCCGCGCCCGGCGATGGCATCCACGTTAGGCGATGTGCGGCGCCGGTAGCCGTAGCAGCTCAGATGATCGGGCCTGAGAGTGTCGAGATCGAGGAACAGAATGCGCATCGGGCGATGCGGACCTCCAGTCTGTGTTTCGCTTGGTGGCAGGCGAGCTGGTACGAGGGACCGTCCCTCACCCCGTTACGTCGGATACCACAGATGCAACTTCGACGCCATCAGTGGCTTATCCTCCGTCTACCGACGTCGGTTCGAGCGGTAGCCGTTCAGGGCCAGGTGAAGATGTCGAGAGGATCCTGAATGTCCCACTCCACGGTGCGCGGAGCGATCCGCCTGACACCAGGTGCCGACGCGATACCGTCGGCGGCACCGGTCCAGGACCATTCCACGGTAATGGTCAGCGGTGGCTTCGGCCGCCATGGGCGCGCCTGGGGAAGCTGCGCAATAGCGAGCGCAATATCGCGTCGGATAGCCGTCCGAACCAGTCGAGGTTCGTACAGCTCGCAGGTGTCCCAACGAATGCCCCTCTTCGTGGGGGTGGTAACTACGTGAGGGAAAAGAGCTCGTGCCTCGGCACAGGCGGCTTCGTCGCCGGAGACGTACACTAGTGGCGCTCCCAGGGCTCCTGCGTAGAGCGCCATCTGGCCGATCTCGCCCTGCTCGCAACCGTTGATGCGGTAACTGCAGATGACTTTGGACGACTGTGTATGGTCCAGAAAAGCACCGAGCGTGCCAACTCGTGCATGCTGACCTATCATGGCCACGGCATGGACATCGGGACCGAGACCTTCCCATCGCAGCGGCTTTCGGGATTCTATCCAGACGCGTTTGGCGCGCGGGTCCAGGCGTTCGCTGATGAAGCCACGATTCTGGTTGCGCCCGTGTCCGTCCAGGATGCGAACCTCCGATGCGCCCGCATCGAAGCAGCCGGCGATGGCGGCGTTGGCGTCCTCGGTGAGCTGCACCCGGCCGTGCTGGTACTCGGGGGAGTCGTCATCGGGATGCGAGCATTGATCCCAACTGGAGACCCCGCTCAGCCCCTCCATATCCGTGCAAATCCACACTACCATGCCGGCCTCCAGGTCTACACTCCTGCCAACGATGCGATGGCGTCTAGGTCGAGCTCCGGTATGGCGCCCGGCTGGGATGCGACGTAGGCGCCTGCAGCATTGGCTCGCGCTAGAACGCGGTCGGGTGCTTCGCCCGCCAGCAAGCCGGCGATGAGCGCCGCCAGGAATGCGTCGCCTGCGCCCACTGTGTCGGCTACTTCCACCTGGAAACCCGGATGCTGGCAGTAACGTCCGCGATACCAGAGGACAGCTCCTTCGGCACCCCGCGTCACGCAGACGCCAATGAGTCCATAACGTAGCGCCAGTGCACGGCACTGCGTTTCCAGCTCCCCGGGCAACTCGAACCACTCACCCAGCCGGGCCATCTCCTCGACGTTGAGTTTCACGAAATCGGAACGATGGAGACTGTGCTCGACAAGTTCCGCCACGTCGTGCGGTGGCCGGAGATTCACATCGAAGACCTTCAGCGCGGGCGTGAGCAAGAGGGTACGGACTGAGGTTCGGGACGGCTCGCGCCGTTGCGCTAGGCTGCCGAAGACGACGGCCTTCGCGTGTCGCGCAAGGGACTGCAGCTCAGCGTCGGCTACGATAGCATCCCATGCTGCTGGTGCTTCTATGCGGTAGCTAGGCACGCCATGGGCACCGACGGTGACGAGAACCGTGCCGGTCGGAAGTTCGTTGTCTACCTGAATGGTGTTCGTCGGAATCCCGTGCGCACGCGCAGCCGATAGTATCTCCAGGCCGAGGGCGTCATCGCCAACACGACTGGCGATGCGCGAGTCCACACCGTAAGCACGCAGATGGCACGCGACGTTGAATGGTGCGCCACCGAGCCGCTTGCAGTCCGGAAACATATCCCAGAGGACCTCACCAATGCACAGCACCAGGGGTCTCGCTCCGCCGTCTGCTGCGGCCATATGCGGCTATCACCTCCTAGTCAGTATCTCGGGGATCCTCTACGGTAGGTCAATCGTGAGGGTAGAGAGTCCTGGGTGTCAGTATGGGCGTGATACGGTAGCGCATGACCCGGTTGACGTAGTCGAGGGGTTTCGGCACGAAAACGTCGTTCCAGCGATCCTCATCGATCTTCATCGCGCGGTTGAGCAAGTCCGTGATCTCGCGGCTCCGGTCCAGCAAGCTGAAGTTCAGGGCCTGACCCACCAAGACGTCTGGTGCGTCCTTGTCCTGCGCCAGTAGCTTCTCGAAGAGCGGCTGAGCTTCCTCAGCTCGCTTACGAAGCATGAGCAGCGAGGCAGTCGCGAGCAGCACGTCCGGATTGTCCGGGTCCAACTTGCGAGCGAGTTCCAGGACGGCCTCGGCTTCCTCCTGCTTGTTGGGTTGTTTTCCAGACAGGATGTCATAGGCCTTCCGCACCAACAGCTCCGGGTTGGATGGATCCGTTGCGATGGCGCGAGCGAGGAGCCGCCTCGCTTCGAGTGGATCGGTGGTCACCATCGCCTGAAGGTATGCAACGCCGGGATCATTTGGCGCTATGGACGCCGCTGCGGTGATTTCCTCCTCCGCTCGCTTCCGCTCGTTCAAGATCAAGTCTGCGCATGCAGCAACGATCAGGGATGGCAGCACTCTAGCGTCCACACCACGCTGAACAACCTGGCGAGCCTCTGTCGGCTTATGGGTCTGGAGCAGGTAGAAGCCGCGCACGGCCTGCGTGACGTCGTCGCCGCGTTCGTCCCTGCTCAGGGTGCGCAGCAAGAGGTCGCAGTCGCGCCAACGGCCAGCACGCGCATAGCTCAGCAGGAGACGGTTGATCGTCTCGATCGGCATGTCAGCGAGTTCCCCGGCGGACTGATAGGCCATGATTGCATCGCGCCACTTGCGGGCGGCAAAGGCAGCGTCGCCCTTCTCCACGGGCGTACCGTTGGCGGCCACTGCAGCGCGCGCCTGCGTCAGGAGCTTCCACTGCTCGTAGGCTGATGTCACGCCCTGCAGAAACGACTGCGTGTTGCCTCCAGCATCTCCTCGAAGAACGTAGAGCGACATAAGATCTCGGCGAGCCAGCACATCCTTCTCAGGGATACTGGCCTGCTCGAGAACAGCGACAGCTTGGTCATACTCCCCGGCGTTCGTATGGATAGCGGCCAGGGCACGAGCAGCAGTCAGGTTGGTTGGGTCGATTTTCACGGCCCGAAGTGCGTGCCGGCGGGCCGTCTCCGTGTCCTTCGCAGCCAGGGCTTCGAGGGCGATCCGGCCATGGTAATCGGCTCCCTTGCCCAGTTCGTTATCCACCACTACTCGGGCCGATCCCCTCGCCACATCTCCGTTCATGTCGGTGGCCACGGCCTCGACGTTGTGCTCGCCCTCGGCATCGTCCAGCGTATTCCATTCGAACGTATATGGGATGCTCGTATCCTCGGAGCGCACTTTGCCGTCCACCAAGAACTCGACGCGCCGTACGCCTGTCTGCTCGAAGCCAGTCACTCGAGCGGTGATGACAACCGTGTCGGAAAGCTTCGCTCCGTCGGCAACGCTGAGTGCGACGGTGGCAGCGGACCCGCGTCCTCCCACCAACGCCAGTGCGAAGGCGAAACCTACCACTTGTAAGCTCCTCGGAGCGATCTTCGAGTGCATGGAGTCTCCCATCCCCTTCCAGTCTAGAAACACGGCAGTCGCACGTGCGCAGGTGCGTTCTTCCGAACGTACGCCAGATGTCCAGCTAGCTCGCACGGTCCGTCCGTCTCCACCGTGGCTTTGAACGTTGCAGACGCTGCCTGGCCCGGGCGGAGAACATCGAACACTGCCGCATCCACAGGTTCGATCTTGCAGTCGCTGCTTCCTGTCGCCCACAGCCGGATCGCGGCAATGCTCTCGGTACCGGCATTCCGGACGGTGACGCAGACCCGCCACACATTCGGCGCATCCTCGGGACTATGTTGCCGCGTTGCCGAGGGGACCAGGTCCAGAGCGGTCACGCTTGCTTCGCCGAGGGCGGCTTCCAGCTCGTCCAATTCGGCGGCAATCTGCTCACCGGAACGTCGGGGTATTCTCCGCAGCCCCACACCGTTCGAGCACAGCGCTTGGGCGTGCCGTACTGTGAGCAGTGCCCGATGGATGTAACTGAGAGCTTCGCGAGGATCGGATCGTGCCAAGGCAGCGCTGCCCCGTGTGAGGTTCCACGGACACTCGTGGAGCGATGCTCCAAGCTTCCGTGCTTGGTCGGCGCGTACGGAACGAAGCTCGAAGATGCGTTGCATGGAGCGCCTATACGCCGCAGAAGCTCGTGCCATTGGGTTCGTGAAACGATAGACAGCTCCAGAGGCCGGCGGCAACATGCCGGGCTTCTCGGAATGCCCACGTGCGCACTGGAGGCGCTCGAGCCGCTTGCCGCCGTCGGAGAAAACCAGCCGTTCCGCAACATAGCGTCCCCCCGGCAACGTCACAGAGAGCCGGAGAGGCAGCGGCGACTCGGTGGGATTGTACACTGCAATCGCAACACCATAGGGTATCCGGGCAGCGACGGTGCGGACTGCATTTCCCTCCGTCTCGACTTCGAGCCGTGGCCCGTCCAGCCAGACCCAACCGTGCCAGGGAGCTTCTCCCCTTCCGGCAGCATCACCCAGCAGCACGACACTGGCTTGCTCATGGGGTCCTTGCGCTTCGCGAGCGGCGTCTACCCGCAGGAGAACCGGCCCGGCAACCGTCAGTTCGTGCGACGTTTCCTGCTGACTGTTGCGCAGCGTCGACAACAGGACCACAGATGCCGCAAGTGCTAACAGAACGGCCGACGCTACTTCTCGTACAAGAGTGCGCGATGCGCGTTTGCCTAGCAAGACTCCTCCTGCGGCGATGTCGCCGCCGACCGACGGATCATCCTGGCCCTCCGTTCGAACGTCTCTCGCTCGAGCATCACCCGCCGGCCGCACGTTGCGCACTGCAACCCCACATCCGCACCAGTGCGGGTTACTGTCCATTCGAACCCACCGCACGCGTGGGGCTTGCGCAGAACAACTCGATCGCCAATGGCGATCTCCATTCTCTCACTCATCGTATTGGCGTACCTTCGTGAAACCCGCCATTGTAGCACGGAGTTACCGGCTATAATACGCCGGAAACTCGTAGGTCGTCTCCCGCGGCGATCCACAGACGGCCTGACGCAGCGAGACAGCAGGGAGTTCTGAGCATGAAACCTGCCTTGAGCCTGACCCTTCCGACAGCGGCGGCGATCCTTACCCTGGCGACGCAGGCTACGACAGAGAGTCGCGCCGACTCCAGGTTCCGTCCCCCGAATATCGTTTTCATCCTGGCGGATGATCTCGGTTACGGTGATCTCGGATGTTACGGCCAGAAAGACATTCGCACGCCGAACCTGGATTACTTAGCCAGCCGTGGACTGCGATTCACCCAGTGCTACGCAGGTAGCACCGTCTGCGCCCCGTCACGCTGCTGTCTATTGACGGGCTTGCATACAGGTCACGCCACCGTGCGGGGCAATGCCCGCGTGCCGCTACGGGCCGGCGAGAATTCCGTAGCACGCATGCTCCAGATGCGCGGCTACCGGACCGCCATCGTCGGCAAGTGGGGCCTGGGCGAGCCCGGCACGACAGGAACACCGAACAGGCAGGGCTTCGATTTCTTCTACGGCTATCTGAATCAGGCCGTGGCTCATAACAGCTTCCCGGAGACGCTCTGGCGCAACGAGACGCTCGAGGCGATACCCCAGAACGCAGGAGGCCGCAATGGGGCCTACTCCAACGACCTCTTCACGCGCGAGGCCATTCGATTCGTCGAGGCCAACCGCAACCACCCCTTCTTCCTGTATCTTGCCTACACTGCGCCTCATGCGAACAGCACGGCGCGCAGGATGGAGGTTCCTGAGATCGAACCGGAGTACCGCGATAGGCCATGGCCTCAAGTGGAGAAGATCTTCGCTTCGACGGTCACACGGATGGACCGTGACATTGGGCGCCTTCTCCAACGTCTGGATCGCCTCGGCCTAACGCGCGATACCATCGTCTTCTTCACGAGCGATAACGGTCCTCATAGGGAGGGCGGGCACGATCCGACGTTCTTTTTCAGCAATGGCGGTCTGCGCGGCATCAAGCGGGACTTGTACGAGGGCGGCATTCGGGTGCCGATGATCGTGCGCTGGCCCGGTAAGGTGCCGGCGGGCAGGACCTCGGACGTGCCGTGGGCCTTCTGGGACTTCCTGCCCACCGTAGCCGAGCTTGTCGGCGCTGATGTGCCTCCGCATGTAGATGGCGTGTCGGTCCTTGGGGCGCTGTGCGGCGGTCAGCTCCCATACAGGCCGCCTCTGTACTGGGAGTTCCACGAAGGCGGGTTCAGCCAAGCCGCGCGCAAAGGTGATTGGAAAGCCGTGAAACGTTCACCCCATGCACCCGTCGAGTTGTATGCTCTCAATAACGACCGTGGAGAAGCCGCGAATATCGCAGACCAGCATCCCGAGATAGCCGCTTGGATGGAGGAGTTCCTGCAGAACGCCCGCACAGGCAACCCGGAGTTCCCTGTGACCCCCACGCGGAAATGAACCGCGAGCAGCAAGGGCCTGCCAGAGCCCCTTTGGCCGTCCATGTGATGACCAAGCCCATCGGGCCCATCTGCAATCTCGACTGCGCATACTGCTTCTACCTAGACAAGACCAACCTGTACCCCGGGACGCGACGCTGGGCCATGAGCGACGAGGTCCTCGAGCAGTACATTCGCCAGTACATCGAGGCTCAAGAGGTGCCAGAAGTCAACTTCGCGTGGCAGGGAGGCGAGCCCACACTGCTGGGCGTGCAATTCTTCCGCAAGGCTGTGGAGCTGCAACGCAGACACGCCAGAGGAAAGCGGATCACCAACGCCTTCCAGACCAATGGCACGCTGCTCGACGAAGAGTGGTGCAGATTCCTCCACGAGAACGAGTTTCTTGTGGGGCTGAGTCTCGATGGTCCACGCCACCTGCACGACACTTATCGCGTAGACAAGCGGCAGCGACCGACCTTCGACAAGGTTATGCGTGCGGTGGAGCTGATGCAGCAGCACAGAGTGGAGTTCAACATCCTCACGGTGGTCAACCGGGTCAATTCCCGTCATCCTCTCGAGGTCTACCGCTTTTTCAAGAGTATCGGCGCGCGCTTCCTCCAGTTCATACCACTCGTAGAGCGTGTGCCCGACAATGCACAGGCATCATCCGAGTCGGCGGACAGCGGAAGTCGGAATCGGCATGCGCTGGCGGGCCCTCCGAGCCAGACCGACGAAACGCTAGGAACCGGGGTCAGTGTCGCCCCCTGGAGCGTGGAGCCCGAGCAGTTCGGGCGGTTCCTCTGTGCGATCTACGATGAGTGGATCGAGAAGGACGTGGGAACGGTCTTTGTCCAGGCGTTCGATACGGCGCTGGGGATATGGGCGGGGTTCCCGGCCTCGCTCTGCGTGTTTTCCGAGACTTGTGGCAAGAGCCTGGCCATCGAGCACAACGGGGACGTCTACTCCTGCGACCACTACGTGTATCCGGAGTACCGGCTGGGCAATCTGCGAACCTCCACGCTCAAGGATATGGTCCGATCGCCCCAGCAGGTCGGATTCGGCGAAGCGAAACGGGACGCCCTGCCGAGCTACTGCAGGCGCTGCGACGTGCTCTTCGCCTGCCGGGGTGAATGCCCCAAACACCGATTCATGCGAACTCCTGATGGCGAGCCCGGTCTGAACTACCTGTGTCCTTCCTACAAGCTTTTCTTCACGCACATTCGCCCGACGATGGACATCATGACACAGCTTCTGCATCAGCACCGGGCTCCTGCGGAGATCATGGGCATCCTCGCTCAGAGGAAAGCCATAACGCGCAGCATCGGCAGGAACCAGCCCTGTCCGTGCGGAAGCGGGAAGAAGTACAAGCACTGCTGCGGACGTCCTGCATGATCATTCGACCGATCGAAGACAAGGATGCCTCGGAACTCCTGGCCTTCTACCAGTCCTTATCAGAGGAGGTGGCCCGGGTGTTTCTTCCGCCCGGACCAGTCTCTCCTGACACGGTGGAGCAGCACCTCGAGGCCGTTCGGACAGGTAGGAGCATCAGCTTCGTCCTGGACAACGACGGCATGATCATGGGCCACGCTTTCTTGAGCGGTTTGGATAAGCGCGTACCTATGGTGAGCATCGGCCTTCGCGATGCCATCGTCGGTTGTGGGTATGGCCGACAGATGATGGAACGCTTGCTGGCCGTAGCGGACGCGAGGCGTATCGCAGTGACCGCCCTTACGGTCGTCAAGTCCAACCATCGTGCGGAAGCGCTCTACAGAAGCTTAGGCTACCGGCGGAAGCACGAAAGCTCCTTCCGCGTACGGAACGATAGCTGGTACATGGAGAGGCGACTGCCGCCGCGAGACAGGGATGCCGACTCCTGGCGCTAGCGGCGCCTCCCGCTGCGTAGAGATGCGCAACAGGTATAACTTTCCCCAACTGGACAGGGAGGATAGGACATT
The DNA here is from genome assembly GCA_037443035.1 of Chthonomonadales bacterium. Lineage (GTDB taxonomy): Bacteria > Armatimonadota > Chthonomonadetes > Chthonomonadales > CAJBBX01 > JABWBA01. The sequence goes on along the minus strand of JBBIPC010000016.1, from coordinate 22,383 downwards.
GTCTAAGTACCCCGGCTTCACGCTCATCGAGCTGCTGGTCGTCATCGCCATCATTGCCATACTCTCGGCGATCCTATTCCCCGTGTTCGCCGTGGCTCGGGAGAAGGCGCGCGCTGCATCGTGTCTCAGCAACCATCGGCAATTGGGATCCGGTCTGACGCTCTACGTGCAGGACTACGACGAGACGTATCCGATTACATTCTATGCTGCCCGGGAAAACTCTGGAACGCCGTGCATCATGACCTCCTTCCAACTCCTGCAACCCTATCAGAAGAACTCCCAGATTGTGCTCTGCCCATCCGACACCAATCGTCTGGACTTCGCCGCCGGATGCGCTCTCATGGGTTATCCCGCGCCGTGTAGCGCTGCTCCACCTGTCACTCTGCTGAGCTACCAGCCGAACATGCGGCTGGTGGACGTGGGAGACCCGAATTTCCTGGTCAACCCGTACACGGGGTATACGGGTCGGCCGGTGCGACGTCTGGCGGAGGTGGAATATCCGTCCGACACGGGCGCCTATGCCGATGCCACCATCGCTCTGCAAGGCGGTACAGCGAACTACACCACCTACGACATGCCTGTCCAGGCGCGACACGGTCTGTCCATCAATGTTAGTTTCGCCGATGGTCACGCCAAGCTCATGCACGTCCGCCCGGAACTTGACGCCGATGGATCCCAGCGTGGAGGACTGCAGTTGGATGGAAAGTCCATCAGGTCCTGGCTCATTGCCGATGACGGACCTTACGCAGGCCGCCGACAGATCTGGGGCATGCCCTTCCGGCTTTCCGACGGCAGTTGGGGTGTTCGCTAGTCTCCATCTGGCGCTAGGCGCCAACTGATGCGAGGAAGCTGGACGCTTGGCAGCTGCGCCGTGCTAGAGCGAGGCACATCATGCGCATAGTCCATGTCGCTGCGGGCGCCGGCGGCATGTACTGTGGGGCCTGCGCGCGGGACGTCACGCTGGCGCGCGGACTCATCGAGCGCGGCCATAGCGTCGAGATCCTCCCTCTGTACACACCTCTGCGGTTCGATGGAACCGACCCGCTACCAACTGGTCCTGTCATGCTCGGTGGCATCAACGCCTACCTCGAGCAACACGTCGCTCTCTGGCGCTATGCTCCAAGCTGGCTACGCAAGCCACTAGACAACCCCAGGCTGTTGGAGCTCGCGTCGCGGTTCGCCGTATCCACACGGGCTTCGGACCTCGGCCCTATGCTCGTGTCCGTCCTCCGCGGCGTCTCAGGCAAGCAGCGGCGGTCCATGCTCGAAATGGTGCAGTACATCGTTTCGGGCGAACGTCCGGACGTTGTGAGCATCACGAACACGCTGTTGGCGGGAATCGCGCCTGAGTTGAAACGCACCCTTCAGGTTCCTATAGTCTGCGCGCTTCAGGGCGAAGATGGTTTCGTGGATGCTACGACAGAGCCGTACCGCTCAGAGGCGCGGAAGCTGCTCCGCCAGAACGCAGAGATCGTGGATCTCTTTCTATCCCCCAGCGAATCTTATGCTGACTCCATGGCTGAGTATCTATCCATTCCGCGGGACCGAATCCGCGTCGTGCGGGTGGGAGTGGACACTCGTCCGTTTCGCCGGTCAGCTCGAAAGCGTGTCTATCCTTTCACCGTGGGTTATCTCGGCGTCATTACCCATGCCAAGGGTGCTGATATCCTAGTGGACGCCGCATTGCGGTTGCTGGAGGATGGTCGGGATCTGGAAGTCGTGCTCGCAGGAAAGGTCCTTGCACAGGACTACTGGCGACGCATGGCAGCGCGCCTGGAATCGTCCTCCCACGGCCGCAGGTTCCGTTACCTAGGCGAGGTGGACTTCGAAGGAAAACTCCATTTCCTCCGTGCCTGCTCAGCCGTCTGCATGCCCAGCCGCATCTCGGAAGCGCGAGGCATGGTGGCGCTGGAGGCTCAGGCCGCTGGTGTGCCGGTCATTGTGCCCGATCGAGGAGTATTCCCAGAGATGCTGACACTCACCGGCGGCGGTATTACCTTCCCGGCGGAAGATCCGGCTGGGCTAGCAGCGTCCATCGCGCGCCTCATGGACGACACCGATCTGTCAGCGAAACTGGCAGATGCGGCTCCACACGGGGTACAGCGGAGTTTCTCAGCCGATCGTATGGTGGCCGAAACCCTCGAAATCCTCCGCGAAATAACGCAGCTTACGTCCTGAGAGGAAAGCCGGCGCTCTTGGAACCAGTCCCATGTGGCGGCATTTCCGACGAACTCACCGGATGAGGTTCTCGGCAGTCATCTCCGGCGGCACCGGCAGGTCGAGCAGCTTCAGTACCGTCGGGGCGATATCGGATAGTCGTCCCTTGCGACCAAGAATACCGAGCGTATGGTTCTCGGCACCGCGAGCAACGTAGATACACTCGACGGGGAAGAGCGTGTGGCTTGTCTTCGTGCGCCCGGTGTCCGGATAGACCATCTGTTCGGCGTTGCCGTGATCGGACGTGATGATGACGTGTCCATCGAGCGCGAGCACCCGGTTCACGACACGCCCGAGACACTCGTCTACCACCTCGATGGCCCGCCTAGCCGCATCGAACTCGCCGGTGTGTCCCACCATGTCGCCGTTGGCGAAGTTCACTGCAATGAAAGCGTACGGGTTGTTCTCGAGCCTCCGGAGAACCTCATCGGTGACACCGTAGGCGTCCATTTCAGGATGGCTGGCGAACGTTGCCGGATCGAAGCGGCTGGGGACCTCGACCTGATCCTCTCCTGGGTAGGGCGTCGTGGCCTTGCCGTTCATGAAACTCGTCACGTGACGGAACTTCTGCGTCTCAGCAATCCGGAGCTGGCGCAGACCCGCGTTGGAAATGACTTCTCCCAGCAGACCCTCCATGCCGCCTTCTTCGCTCATGGGCGGCATGAGGTACTGCTCCAGCTCGTCGTAGTAGCGGGTGAAGCCCAGATACGTGAGCTTGGGTCGGACGCTGCGTCGGCCTGGGTAGTCGGCAGCCACGAACGCCATGGTGAGCTGTACGGCGCGGTCCTGGCGGTAGTTGGTATGGAAAACGCAGTCGCCATCGTGCATGCCATCGTAATCGCCGAAAACGCACGGCGGTATGTACTCATCGAACATGGGCTTGCCGTCGGCGGTCACGTCCTCTTCGTAGGACCGGATGATGGCCGGTTCCAGGGCTTCGCGGCGACGCCCTTCACCGGATACGAGGCACGCGTAGGCCGTATCCGTGAGGTTCCAGTTCCGACTCCGGTCCATGGCGTAGTAGCGCCCCATGGCGGTTCCCACCGTACAGTTGCCGACTTCCGCCATGACCCGGCGGAGCATATCCACGTACTCCAGTGCACTGCGAGGAGGCGTATCCCGTCCATCCAGGAACGGGTGGATGACGATAGGGCCCTCGGGGTTCTCTTCACGTGCTCGACGCATGAGCTTGAAGAGGTGGTCCTGGTGGGCGTGGACGCCCTCGTCCTGCAGCAGACCGAGGAAATGAAGCCGGCTTCGGTTCGCTTTCCAGTCTGCCATGAGATGCTTCCAGCGGTCGTACTGGTAGAGCTGGCCGCTTCGCATGGCCTCGTCTAGCCGCTTCAGCTCCTGAATCACGATGCGGCCAGCGCCGATGTTGAGATGACCGACTTCGCTGGAGCCCTGGAATCCTTCGGGCAGTCCCACGGCTTCGCCGGAGCACTGGAGCAGGGTCCAGGGGTACCGATCTTTGTAGGCATCCACATTCGGTGTGCGGGCCGCCATGACGGCGTTGCCGAGCGGGTCTTCGTTGTATCCCCATCCATCGCGGATAATCAGGCAAACGGGGCGCATGTGTTTCCTTTCGTGATTGCTATGGATGGAACCGCACCCAAGGCAACCGTACCTCTGGCGCAGCTCCAAGTACTCTACGCAGTAGGCACCAGGTATTACGGCACTGTAGCAGGTGGCTGAGCGTTGCCCTCCAGGCCGGTGGGTTCCGGTTCTGTCACGGTGACAGTGACCTGCCGAGAGACCGTGTTGCCCTTGTTATCGGATGCGCGAAGCGTGTAGGTGGTCGTGGTAGCAGGCGACACCTCGAACTGACCACGGGCAGGTAGCTGGCTTCCTATGCCGTTGTCCAACTCGATAGCGGCGGCATTCTTGACATTCCACTTCAGCACCGACCGCGATCCCGCTGGTATGGAAGGCGGGTCAGCGCGGAAAGCTGTGATTTCCGCGATGCAGACGGTAGGCGGTACGACTTCCACCTGGACTGTCTTGGTAACGACATCGCCATCCTCGCCCTGAGCGCTCAGGACATAGGTAGTGGTGGTCTCCGGCATGACCTGTCGGCTGCGGTCCATGCGTGCATTGAGCGTTCCGATGGGGTTGAGCACGAGCTGAGTGGCGCCTTCCACGCGCCATGCCAGCGTGACCACGTCTCCCTGATGTATCTTGGTTTGGTCAGCCCGGAACTCCAGGATACGCGCTCTTGGTGGCGGAGGCTTGGGGGTTACCACCACGGCAATCGTTCGGGTCACGGTGCGACCACCTCCGCGCGCCGTGAGTTTGTAGACCGTGGATTCCTGCGGCGTAACGACGACGCTGCCCACGGAACTCCGTACCGGCAGGTTCCCCGGACTGATGTACGTTCCCTCGCCCAGATTCTCGATGTCCCAGGCCAGAGTCACCGGCTCACCGGCAACAACCTGCATCGGATCTGCGGTGAACATGCGTACGTTCACAGGTCGGGGGCGGAGCATCCAGAACCCCACGGCGGCTAGTGCAACGATGAGCAGTGCCGTCGCCAACACCGTCGAGAGGACAGCACGGCGCTCTAACTGCCCGCTCACGGCGGTTGTGACGTAGCGGTCCCTCAACGAGGTGACGGTGACGGTGAACTGATACAGGTGCGTCGAGCCGATTATCGGCCTGGAACGGGGCTCGACAGCCAGTTGGACGGTCACGGATTGGCCCGGCTTCAGGGTCACTCGGTCCCGCTCGAACTCGTAGGCGCAGTGATTCTCATCATCACCAGCAGTGAGTTCGAGCGTTTCCTCGCAGTTGCCCAGATTCGTAACGCGAATATCGTAGACCGGCGCTCGATAGAACATGGTCGAGGTCGCGCGCTTCGGTTCTAGGTCGAGCTCCAGAGCCGCGAACGGCTTCACTGTGAGCGTGGCTTGCTGGAGACCGCTTTCCCCGCTCTCCATGCCTCGTGCGCGCACGATGAATGGATAGGTGCCAGCCGCTACGTCGGACGATCGGCCCACCCGGAAGAGCACACGCGCTGTGCGCGTGCCGCCAGGCTCGATGGTGAGGGAAGGCACGGGAATCGCGTACCACTCAACGTCAATACCCTCGATTTCAATGGCAACGTGATCTTCCGCGTCCTGTTTGTTGGTGATGTTGACGTCGAGCTGGGCGGTCTTGCCCGGTTCGATGACGACATCAGTGCTCGAGACCTGGACGTCAATCACTTCGCATCCACCTGCCACATGTCACTTGTCCCCAATCTGAGCCGCAACGAGCGATGCCACCCTGTCTAGGGCGGTGTCCACCATTTCAGGATTCTTGCCGCCTGCTTGAGCGAAGTCGGGACGGCCTCCGCCTCCGCCGCCTGCGATCGAGGCCACCTCGCGGATGAGATTGCCAACGTGGATCCCTTGGCTCACCAGGTCACGGCTCGCTTTGGCTACGAACAGCACTCTACGCGAATCGGCTCCGGCTACCACCGCCACCACCGATTTATGCTGCTGCACAATCCGATCCACCATGGCCCCTAGCGTGTCAGCGTCGGGATCGGAACACCGCGCTGTGGCCACGCGCACACCGTTCACCTCGTTGACTCTCACGGCATCCGTTGCGGCGCCCGCACGACGAAGCTGCTGCAATTGCCGTTCGAGATCCTTTCGCTGCGTCACGAGGCGCGTCGCTGCCTGCTCCACCTGTCGCTCCGGAGAACCGAGCACTTCGGCCACGGCGCGGAGGCGATCCTCCAGATCTTGCACGTGTCGCCATGCGCCAAGGCCGGTGACGGCCTCGATGCGCCGCACACCTGCGGCAATCCCGCTCTCGGAGAGGATCTTGAACAACCCTACCTGGGACGTGCGCTGCAGATGCGTGCCACCGCATAGCTCCAGACTGAAGCCGGGGACCTCTACGGTGCGCACTGTGGAACCGTACTTCTCGCCGAAGAGCGCCATGGCGCCCCGCCGCCGCGCCTCTTCGATGGGTACGCTTGGAGTGATGACTACCTCCAGATCATCCAGGACCCGCTGATTCACGATATCTTCGACTCGCCGAAGCTGCTCGCGTGTAACTGGATGCGTATGAGTGAAGTCGAAGCGGAGCCGGTCCGGCGCCACCAGGGACCCTTGCTGGTGGACGTGCGCTCCCAGCACCTGCCTCAGGGCCGCATGGAGCAGATGGGTGGCCGTGTGATTGCGCAAGATGCTCAACCGACGTGTTCCATCCACCGACGCCTGGACCGCCGCACCAACGCTCAGCTCTCCATGGCGGATCCGCGTCCGGTGGAGCCAGACGCCGACGACCTTGTATGTGTCGGTGACCTCTGCGTGCAGGCCGTTGTCGCCAACGATGGTGCCCGTGTCCCCGACCTGGCCACCAGACTCGGCGTAGAACGGGGTCTGGTCCAGCACCACCTCCACCTCTGCCGGCGTCTTGGCGAAGTCCACCAACTGGCCATCCCGGATGATCGCGATGACGCGGGCCCCTTCCACCTCGAGGGTGCTATAGCCCACGAACTGCGTCTCGAAACCACTTCGCTGCAACTCGCCCAACGCCTCGCCAATACTCCGGAAGACATCGCGGTCAATGCCCGACGTCTCCTGGGAGAGCCGCCGACGCTCCTCCATGGCAGCTCGGAATCCTTCGACATCAACGCTGAGCCCTTGCTCTCGCGCGAGTTCCTCGGTGAGTTCCAGCGGGAAACCGTAGGTGTCATGGAGGGTGAACGCATCCTTCCCCGACACCACACCTCCCTCTCCACGATCGCGCACGGACTCCACGACTTCGAAGAAGCGCTGCACACCCTGATCCAGCGTACGCCGGAATCGTTCCTCCTCGCTTTGCATCGTGGCGAGAATATGTGCCTGGCGCTCCCGTAGCTCCGGATAGATGCCGCCCATGATTTCGATCGTTGCGGGTGCTACCTCGTGCAGGAAAGGCCGGTCCAACTCCAATACGTTTCTGCCGAATCGGATCGCGCGCCGCATGATCCTCCGCAGGACGTAGCCTCGTCCCTCGTTCAGCGGCAGCACACCGTCCGCGATGCAGAAAGCCGCGGCGCGAGCATGCTCGGCCACCACCCGGAAAGCGAAGTCCTCCTTGCTCATCGTACCGCCGTATCGCTTGCCGCAGAGGTGCTCGATACGCTGGATCGCGGGAACGAACAAGTCCGAGTCGAAAACGCTCGTTACGCCCTGTAGGATACAGACGATACGCTCGAAGCCAGCGCCTGTGTCGTTATTCTTGCTCGGAAGCGGGTCCAAGCGTGGCGTTCCATCCGCGTCTTCCGAGCGGTTGTACTGAGTGAAGACGTTGTTCCAGATCTCTAGCCAACGTCCCGCATCGTCGTCGAGCTTGAAGCGCTCGGTGGGAGTCAGGGAAGAGTCGCGATTCATCTCGCTTTCGGCCGCGACCCTGTAGAACACCTCAGTGCAAGGTCCGCACGGGCCGTTCGGCCCTTCGGTGACGGCATTGGCAGGCCAGTAGTTCTTGTCCCCACCCAGGCGATGTATACGATCGTGGGGAAGCCCAACAGCCCGGTGCCAGATCTCGTACGCCTCGTCGTCGTCCTCGTACACTGTGACACAGAGACGGTCTGGGTCCAGTTGGAGCCGCTCTGTGAGGAACTCCCAGGTCCAGGGGATGACCTCGGCCTTGAAGTAGTCGCCAAAGCTGAAGTTGCCCAGCATCTCGAAGAACGTGCAATGGGAGAAATCACCGACGCTGTCTATGTCACCGGTTCTGACGCACTTCTGGACGGTCGTGATCCTCCGACACGGCGGCACGGCCTCTCCGGTGAAGTAGGGTTTGAACTGCTGCATGCCGGCACTGGTGAACAGGGTGGAACGGTCCTCCACTCCAAGGGCGTCGATGGGCACGAGAGGGGCACTCGGTAGATGCAGATGCCCCTTTTCTTTGAAGAAATCCACGTAGAGGTTGCGCAGGTCGGACGAGTGCATGCAATGTGGCTCCTGCTGGCATTATAGCACCGCTCCCCCCGCGGTCCCGCTGCAGCCTGAGTCAGGACCGGTCGCGGATACCTCTTGACGATCTCACACAAACGGCCGACGGCTCGCCGGAACACGCCGCCTTTGCCGGAGTGCATACCTTCACCTTCAAAGCGACGAGATGGCCGGCATGTCGAACAGACATTCTTCTGTGCAACGGAAATGGAGAAGGAGAAATGCGGAGATGTCTGACGGAGGATCGGGGTAGTCGGCATTCAAGCGCTCTGCTGGATTATCGAGGTGCAGGGTGATCAGACGATTGGGTTACCGACATGGCGCGGCGAGAAGCCGCGGCTACACGGCCTGCGGCCGTAACGACGCGCGGCGTACGACCCATCGGCAACCTCATCGCCCCTGGCGATAGCACGCGCAGCGTATAGCCGTCGCTTCTTGCGACGCACCTCCGGCGTACGTGGCGACCACGCAGCCCCGGCGGTTGAGTAGTCCCGATGGCCATCGGGACATGTCGAAACCCCGGGGCGGGCAAGAAGTGCACCATCCGTCGCCCGCCTTGGATTTCGATACGAGGCTTGCGAACGTGCACTTCAGCCGACAAGCACCAGCAGCGGAAGCCGCAAAGTCAGTACCTGCGCAAGCCTCTACTCAATCCCCGGCGGGGCGCAGCGCCGCGCGATGGCGCCTCGAGAGGGTAACGATCTAACGGTGGCGCGAGGTAACGGAGAGCTGGCCGCTTTCGATACGCTGGCGAATCTCCTCCGATACTCGGACCAGATAGACCTGCGGAATGCCTGTAGCATCGGAGGTGAAGATCACGCATCCTCCATCAGGGCTGAACTGAGGATGAGGGTGGCTCCATTGAGGATGTCCTTGGCTGGAGCGCGGCAGACAGAGGACGCCAAACCGTCCGGTAGGCACGTGAACCAACTGGAGACCGACGTCAGGCCAGTTCGTATCAGCCACGATCCATGCGCCGTCCAGGGAGGAAGCGCTGTGCCAGAAGTAGGGTCCTGTGGCGATGGTACGTGGTCGCTCCTCGTCGGGATGCAGACGAAAGAGCGCATGCTCTGGTGGCAGACCGCAGCCCTGGATCTCGGCAGTTCGGCCCAGGAAGGTAGAGTGGGCGAAGTCGAACGACCGGGTGTAGACGCCGACCGTCTCAAAATCGTAGTCCAGGAGTCGGTATTCCTTGCCAGAAGGTCTGGGGGCGATGGCTAGCAGGCCATGGCCGCCGGGTGAAACGGAATGGAGAATCCAGGGCTCATCCTCCGCAGGCATGTGGCACACAACCTCGGAACCATCGGTGCGTACGCGGTAGACGACCGGGCCGCGACCATCCAAGAGTCGCCCGCTGTTGCCTGGCGTGTAACTAGCCGTGAAGTAGTAGCAGCCGTCCGGAGACACGAAGCCCGCGCCGGCACTTGTCCCTGGTCCTAGCTCGGCCACCCGCTCCTCGGAGAGGTTCCCCATGTCGAGGCGCCACACAGCGCCGTCCCGATGGAAGTAGACGGCAACGCCATCTGGGCTGAGCACGAATCCTCCGCAGCCGTCGGCGTCGGTCATCTGCCGCAGCTCCGAGCCGTCCACGCGGACACTCCAGAGGTCCCACGGTGCTGTCCGGCAGGCAGCCCTCTGACAGAGAAGGAGGAGCTGCTGGCTATCCGGCGTGAAGTTCATGTTGGCGTAGAACAGAGGTACCGCTGGAGAAGGATAGCTCGTGAGCTGGATGATCCTGGCGCCTGTCACGGCGTCCGTGTACTCGATACGCTCATTGGTGACATAGCCTCGTGCCATGTCAGCGACCTTCTCCCTTGAGAAGTGCTCGCACGTCCACGGAAGCACCATGTTTGCGGGCCGACGTGCGCGCAGCGTAGAAGATACAGGTCTTTTCGAGGATCACGTCGCGCGGTACGGGCTCTTCACCGGTCCGGAAGAACCGGGCCATGGCGTGGAGCAGGTGCTCGTAGGTGACGCCGAATCGTATCTCTTGAGCTTCTCCGTGGGCACCGAACATGCTCATGGAGAACCCGTACCAGGAGGCGCCTGGGCCGATCATCTGGATCGTTCCCACGGCAGGTCCGACGGCGGAGTCGTCCGCATACTCGAGATACACGACGACCGGGGCCGTGGCGTGCTGGGGGTCTTCGGGCCGTGTCCGGAGGCACAGGCTCCGCAGACGAGCCACTCCCGTGCCAAGCACGCTGACCATGGCCGCGATGGCGTGGGGTAGATAGAACGTGATGTGATCCGATGGACCTGTGACGTTGAAGAGGCGGAGAGGCTGGATGCGCTGCAGCTCCTCCTTCCCACGGGCGGACTCCGTGGTGTGATACAGAGCGGATGCCGAGTAGATGCGGGCGCCATGACGGTCGGCGAGACGTACTATTTCGTGAGCGTCCTCCACACTGCCAGCGAACGGCCGATTCAGGAACAGGCGCATTCCTTTCTGCAACAGCGGGCGGGCAAGCTCCAGGTATCGGTAAGGCATCAGCTCCGTGACCATAACCCCGTCGGTACCTTCTCCCGTCATGGCCGGGTGACGCACCACTTCAGCTCCTGTGACCGCCGCCAGGGCACGAGCCGCTTCGGGGTGAGCGTCCCAGACCTTGACCGGGCGCATGCCGTAGGCGGCTCCCTCCGGCTTCGCCAGGAGTTCTCCCCAAACCTTGCCGTGAGTCCCTTCGGCGCATCCGATGATGCCGAGTTTCAGGGAATCTTCGTTCATTCCACAAACTCCCGCCATGATCGCATGGGTTTCCACCCTAGCACGTTCTCGATATGGCTGCAGTCCAGTACGCTGATGTACGGCGACCGAGCGAGAAACTCGTCCCGATCTACATTCCACGGCGTGTCGGGGTAGTGTTCAGCGATGAGCTCGGCCGTCGGGGTCTCGCTGAAGGTATCAGGTGCTGCAAGAATGAAGCAGTCGTGCTGAATATGGTCTGCCTCCAGGCTTCGTGCGACGGCCTCGCATACATCCCGCACGTCGACGTAAGACCAGTAGTCGATTCTTCCCCACTCCCGGCGCCATGAGCTCCGATGCTCCCGCCAGCGCACGTACTGGTCAGGGAACGTCACTCCTACCGGACGGAGGCAGATGGTGATCATTCCGTGGGCGTGACTGAACATCCGGCATAGCTCCTCGGCAAGGTGCTTCGACATCTGGTAGGGCGTCATGGGATGATGGGGATAGGCGTCGTCAATGGGCAGGTAGGCAGAGGGTTTGTGGCCTCCGAAGTTGCCCAGCGAGTTGATGCTCGACATGAGAACGACGCGCTTGACTCCCGCTTCCTGGCACGCCAGCAGGACATTCCAGGTTCCCTGGACGTTCGTGGCGAGCACGTCATCCGCTCCACCTCGCCGATCGTTGGGCACGGCGGCCAGATGGACGACCGCATCCATGCCCTGCACGGATCGGCGTACATCGAGGACATCGCGCACGTCGCCTGGGCAGTGATCCACGCAGGCTTCCGGCGGCGCGGCTTGCCGATCGAACGTACGAAGCACGTATCCACGGGATGTAAGATCACGAACGACCTCGACGCCGATTCTCCCTGCGCTGCCGGTGACCAGTACTCGCACGCTTGGATCTCCTTGGTTGGCTCTTGCCGGTCTTGTATGCATTTCGGTTCGCCGTCCGCGGCCATGCGTCCTGCAGATGCCTTGCACAGTGTCGTTGACAAGTGCAGGAATAAGAACTCGCCTGTCGAACTTCGACGTTCGGACCGTGCGGCAAGCCATTGCGCTACGGAGGATGATCGGGGGGGAAGCAATCTATGGACCGACCGCGGATTGGTTTCGTCGGAGTGGGCGGCATGGGGCAGTGCGCCCATCTTCGGAACTACGTCACGCTGCCGGATTGCCAGGTGGTGGCGCTTGCTGAGCTGCGGCCGGAGCTAGGCCGTCGCGTCGCCGAGCGTTACGGAGTGCCGAGGGTCTACCGGACGGCGGAGGAGATGCTGGCATCGGAGAAGCTGGATGCCATCGTCGCGTCCCAGCCTTTCACGCGGCACGGAGTGCTTGTGCCAGACCTGGCCAAAGCGGGCGTGCCGATCTTCACGGAGAAACCGCTGGCCGGCAGTATCGAAGCCGGCGAGAAAGTGCTGGAGGCGCTGGACCGAGCGGGTATCTGGCAGATGGTTGGCTATCACAAGCGAAGCGACCCAGCGACCATGTACGCTAAGCAGGAGATCGAGCGCCTGAAAGCGTCTGGGGAACTCGGAAGACTGCGCTATGTACGCATCCTCATGCCGGCAGGCGACTGGGTGGCAGGAGGCTTCACGGACCTCATCGGCTCCGACGAGCCCTTGCCGCCTCTCGAGTGGGAATCCCCTGCATCCGACATGGATAAGGAGACGTTCGAAGCCTACACCGCGTTCGTCAACTATTACATCCATCAGGTCAACCTCATGCGGCACCTGCTTGGCGAGCCCTATTCCGTCGCCTATGCCGATCCATCGGGCGTTCTACTTGCGGTGACAAGCGCAACAGGCATTTGTGGAACGATCGAAATGTCCCCTTACACGACAACGATCGACTGGCAGGAGTCCGCACTGGTGGCCTTCGAGCACGGCTACGTTAAACTGGTACTACCAGCACCTCTCGCGTGCAACAGGCCGGGCCGTGTGGAGATCCTCCGCGACCCCGGCAACGGCATTACGCCGGAGACGATCGTGCCCCAGTTGCCCTGGGTGCACGCTATGCGCCAGCAGGCGATCAACTTCGTGCGAGCGGTGAAGGGCGACATGCCACCCATGTGCGAGGCTCACGAAGCCATGGAGGACCTGCGCGTCGCTCGCGAGTACATTCGTATGGTCAGAGGCCAGTGACGTACTCCATGCGGCCTGGCGAGAGGGTGGTACGGTGCCTCCTGGGGGAACCCACGGATCGCGTGCCCTATGGAGTCGGCATCGGATGGGCGCCGTGGGGCGAGACGCTGGAACGCTGGCGAGCTGAGACAGCACGCCCAGATCTCGACCCCGCGCGCGAGTTTGGCTTCGACGCGAGTTTCGCGGCACCAGAGATCTGCCCAGGCATTTTCCCGCCTTTCACTCCTGAGATTCTGGATCAGGACGACCGTTTCATCGTTCACCGCGATGAGCGCGGAATCGTACGAAGGGACCGGCGGGACGGCCATTCCATGCCGGAGTTCTTGCGGCATCCGGTAGAGACTGCCAGCGACTGGGAGACGCTGAAGGCTACACGCCTAGACCCCGCCACGCCTGGGCGCATTCCTCAGGACTGGACGCGGTTCAGGCAGCGCCTCGAGGCCACCGGCGAAGCGGTGCAGGTGGGCTGGTTTCCGTACGGCGTCTTCGGTACGCCTCGCGATCTCATGGGCGTCGAGAGGCTCCTTTTCGCCATGCATGACGAGCCGGACCTCGTGGCAGATATGATGGACCATCTGACGACCTTGTGGATAGCGCTCTGGGAACGGGTGGCCGAGGTAGTCCAGATTGACCACATCCATATCTGGGAGGACATGTCCGGGCGTGACGGGCCGCTCATATCGCCGCGCATGGTACGCCGGTTCATGATGCCCTGCTACGACCGGATCGTAGCCTTCGCCCGACGTGTGGGCGTGCGGATTGTGTCGGTGGATACCGACGGCGACTGCAGCCTGCTGATACCCATCTTCATGGAGCACGGCATCAATATGATGTTTCCCTTCGAGGTGCAGGCTGGAAACGATATCGAAGGCTTCCGGTCCCAGTACCCTACCCTGGGTATGGAAGGCGGACTAGACAAGAGGGCGCTTGCCGAGGGACGAACGGCTGTGGACCACGAAATGGATAGGGCAGCAAGAATGGTGTCGAAGGGCAGGTACATACCGGGATTCGATCACCTGATCCCGCCCGATGTTCCTTGGGAGACTTACCGGTATGCCGCCGAACGCGCCAGGGAGATCTGCGGCGCCTAGGCCTGGTTGCAGGGCTGGCAGGGACGGATAACTCAGAGGGGGATAGAGAGCACCATGCCACGTGAATGCAATTGTGCTGGCGGACAGTGCAAGGCCGCGCTGGAGCTGTCCCGGCGACAGTTTCTGGCGATGGCCGGAGTCGGCGCAATAGAGGTTTCCGCGAAGCCTGATCAGACAGAATCCCAGCGCTTTGCCATGGCTCCCGATGCGCTGGCTAAGTGGCGCACCGATCTCCTGAAGCCGGGTAAGCCCCGAGTCTACATTTCCGACACACACACGGACGCCCGACTTCACCTGGGAGGCATTGGTACGGGCAACTTCGAGATCGGTGCGGACGGCCAGCTAACCACGTGGCAGCTTTTCAACACCCTGCGGGATGGGCACGTCCCCTTCTACTTCGCCATTCGTGCGGGCAATGTTGCACGCCTCCTGCAGACCACGGGAGGGCCAGATTGGCCGCGGGTGAAGAAGATTACCATGCGTGGGGAATACCCCTTCGCGTTCCTATCCTTCTCGGATCCCGCCTTGCCCGTCCACGTGGAGCTCGAGGCATTCAGTCCTTTCGCCCCTCTGGAGACGCGTCTCTCGTCCATACCGGCTGCTGTTTTCGTCTTTCGTGTCCGTAACTCGGGCAAGACGCCTCAGCAGGTATCCCTTGCGGGTTTCATACAGAACCCCGTGGGGTACGAGGCCGTCGGCGTACCCTCCGGCAACAGTCACGATCAGTTCGGGGGCAATACGAACTCCGTCCGACGCGAAGGTCCCGCCACAGTCCTCCGCATGGCCGCCCAGCTAGGCTCGGTGCCGAGCCTGGACCAACCTGTGAGCATCTACACGAACGTCGATGCCGGCGCTCTAGACACACCGTTCAGGGACAGGCCGGACAACTTATCAGTGGCGAACCTCTCTGAGATCCCTCCCGACGCGCCGCAACAGAAGACGATCGTCTGGCTCGAAGACCCTCCGGTGGACTTGCCGGCGTCGCTGCTCCGTCGCATGGCCGAGGCTGCGCGCGCGGGCGCTACGCTCGTGTTCTCTGGAGCGAGCGTTCCGCTGCTGAAAGCCTACGGCTATGCCACGCGCGGACGTGCGCTGGCGGATGCGCCCCAGCGTCCTACCATCGTGTTCGAGGATTTCGAGGGGAGCTACGAAGGCTGGACCGTCGAAGGGGATGCGTTCGGCACGGCACCCGCAAAGGGCACCCTCCCTAATCAGCAGCGTGTGTCCGGCTTTGTCGGCAAAGGCCTTGTCAACTCCTACTTGAACGGCGACGGTACTACGGGGCGCATGCTGAGCAAGCCGTTCAAGATCGAGCGGCGCTACATTCAGTTCCTTGTGGGAGGAGGAGCATCAGCTCAGACGCAGATCCGGCTGGTCGTGGACGGCCGAGTTGTTCGAAGCGCGTCTGGGAAGAACGACGAGAGACTGCTGCCCGCTGTGTGGGATGTTGCAGAGTTCGAAGGCAAGGAAGCCCGAATCCAGATCGTAGACGAGGCGACAGGAGGCTGGGGCCACATCAATGTGGACCAGATCGAGTTCTCGGACCTTCCGGGCGATGCCGAAACCCTACAGGTGCTCGAGGATATCCTGCCGGCGCGCTTCGCTGACGTCAGCGCTGGCTCTCCAGACCCAACTTCGGGTCTAGTGCCGGTGCGCTATTCGCCTCTCTCGCTGGTCGAAGGCGCGACGACAGAGCAGACCGCCTCAGGTCTCTCGGCTGTCACACGTCCCTTGGGGAAAGGTAGGGTCGTTCTCCTGTGCGCTGGTCTCCTGCCCGCCCAGCGTGCCGGGTTCGTGGCATCCCGGCAACGTGCCTACGAGGTCCTGTGCGGCCTTGTGGGTGCGAAGTACGTTGCGCCGCGAGGACTGCATCCGAAGGCTCCCGGGGTCGGTGAGTTGGAGCTAGCGGCGCTGACGGCGGGATCCACAGCCCTCAGGGATGCTCGCGATTGGGACACGGCCTGGAGCCGGTTCACCAGACTCGGTCGGTTCGACTCTAGCGAACGCCCCGCATCCTCGCCTTCGCCTGTGGGCACGACGATCAATGGTGCCGTGGCCACCACCGTGACGGTACGCCCAGGCGAGACTCTAGAAGTGCCATTCGTGCTGACATGGCGCTATCCGAACAAGTACACGCGACAGGGAGTACCGCTAGGGAATCACTACGCTCAGGAGTGGAAGAGCGTACAGGACGTCACGCGGGAGATCGTCGGCCGATTCGCGGAGCTCAGACGGATGACGGAACTGTTCCGGAAGACGTTCTACGACAGCACGCTGCCTTACTGGTTTCTCGATTGCCTAACCGCTAACGCCGCCATTATCCGACATGTCGGAGTCGTGTTCCGGTTGGCCAATGGAGACATCTTCGGATGGGAAGGCTCCAATGGATGCTGCCAGCCCACGTGCACGCATGTCTGGGGCTACGAACAGACCCTCTCGCGCATGTTTCCTGACCTCGAGCGGATGATGCGCCGCATTGACTTCAAGCACCAGCAACGCCAGGACGGTGGCGTGAACAATCGGACCGAAGTGCCTTCGCCGCCCAGACCCACCGGCGAGCAGCCTTTCGCAGACGGCCATGCGAGCTGTATTCTAAAAGCGTATCGTGAGGCACTGAACTGCCCGGATCAAAGATGGATGGCGGAGTACTGGCCCCATATCAAGCGTGCGGTGGAGTACCTCATCAACCGCGACGCTGCGACAAGCGGCGGAACCCCCGACGGTGTCCTCGAAGACGATCAGTGGAACACCTACGATGAGGCACTCCACGGCGTAACGACGTTCATCAGCGGCTATTACCTTGCAGCTCTTCGCGCCGGCGAGGAGTGGGCCCGCCGTATGGGAGATATCGAGACCGCGGACCGGTTTCGGGCCGTTTTCGAGAAGGGACGCCAGCGCCTCGTGGAGCTATGCTGGGAGGGCGAATACTTCCGCCAGAACCTTCCCGGATACGAGACCATGCCAGGAGAAGTCGGGCCGGGATGCATGGCCGACCAGCTTATCGGCCAGTGGTGGGCGCATCAGCTCGGTCTCGGCTACATCCTTCCCGAGGACAAGGTCAAGTCGGCGCTTCGCTCGGTCTTCAAGTACAACTGGATGACCGATCTTACCGGCTGGCAGCACATGCCACGGGCGTTCGCAGGCGATCATGACAAGGGGCTGATGATCGTCACCTGGCCTAAGGGCGGGCGACCTCCGCACGTCATGCTGTACTCCGACGAAGTATGGACTGGGATCGAATACCAGGTGGCGGCTCACTTGATCTATGAAGGCATGGTCCGGGAGGGTATGGAGATCGTCCGAGGTGCACGGGAACGGTACGACGGCGTGCCTCGACCGCCGATCCCGCGTAACCCATGGAACGAGATCGAATGCGGCGGACACTATGCGCGTGCCATGTCCTCTTGGTCGCTGCTGTTGGCCGCAACGGGCTTCGAGTACGATGCACCGCGACGAGCGCTGAAGTTCGTGCCTCGGGTAACGCCAGACAACCTGCGGGCGTTCTTCCTCGGGCCTGAAGGATGGGGAACGTTCGCGCAGAGCCGTTCGGCCGGTACCCAGAAGGACACTGTCAAGGTAGTCCATGGCAAGCTGGAAGTCGCATCCCTGAGCCTAGAGGTTGGTGGCCAGGTACGCAGCGTGACCGTCACGGTAGGAAGGCGCACGGTGCCCGTCACCACCCAACATCGCGGGAAAGAGGTCGTTATCGTGTTCGAGAAACCGGTTACCCTCCGCGCTGGTCAAGCACTCAGCGTTTTCCTAAGGCCCTAGGCAAACTGGCCGCGTGGGTTCGTACCCGCTGGGGCTTTACGGTGCTTTGTACCGGGCCTGCGTGTCGTCCAATACGAGTATCCAGTCATTGCCCGCGCCGGAGGAGGGAGGTGCGAACCCGATGGTGCCTCCAGCGGCATGTTCGCCTCCATCTTGGGAACGACCTGTGCGCGGGTCGTACCACCATGCTCGGATGCGGCGGGCGTTCAGACGGCCTGTATCCACGCTGACCGGTTGACCCACTGGCAAGTACACGAAAGCGTAACTGCCCTTCACGTCCCGAGTCGCCTGAATGTGCTCGCCGTCCTTGCCAGTATCGGAAGCCACGATGGTTCGATCAGGTACGCGCGTCAGATACGGTCGGGAAAGTAACAGACGCTTGGCGTGCCGCACCTGACCCGATCCTGGCAGCGCCAGGGCTTCCTTCCAGGTGCGCCGTACGTAGGAGACCTTCTGCCTTGGCGGCGCCCACATTTGCCATATGGGTTGAGCCCCATAGGTGTGACCGTGGGCACCCGCGAAAAGCCCCCAGTACGCCAGCTTTCGGACGTCGTAGGCATCGAAATATCCGTCATCTTCCTTCCAGTTGACAGGATGATCTTCGTAGTTCGGTTCACCATCCATGCACGGCTTGGTAGGCTGGCGCTGATAGTCCTTCTGGAGCATCTCGTAGTTGGGGGTGTTGCGCCTGCTATGGCCCGACTGGATCATGTTGAAGTCCAACCACGGTTCTGCGTGGAGCCACTGCGCGGACGACTGCCATCCCATGGGATGGTAGGTGATGAGATGCGCTCCGCCGTCTCCCTGGCGGATACCAGCAGCCATGGCACGCCAGATCTGCAGGTGGCGTTCCGCCTCGATGGGGCGGTCACCGCCTAGGATCCAGATGATATCTTCAGCCTTGTACCGTCTGCCGAGAAACGCGCCGTAGGCTTGAGCATTTTCCGCTGTGAATATCTCCGGCCCGACTCCCCATTTCTTGTTGACCTTGTCACCCCACGTCGGGAGCATGCCGATATGAAGTCCGAGCGCATTCGCTCGCTGAACGATCCAGTCCACGTGCTGAAAATACCGTTCGTTCGGCTTAGCGGGATCGTCGTCCTCGAGGGGCGTATCTCCATAGGGATTGGGGGCGTGCAGACCATCGAGTTCGGCCAGCACGACCGCCTGAATGACAGTGAAACCCTTGGACGCCCTATCTTGGAGATAGAGTTCGGCCTCTTCCCGTTTGAGCCGGTGGAACAGCTCCCACGCAGTGTCCCCCAAATAGAAGAAGGGCCTATTGCCTTCTCTTACAAGGAATCGCTTGTTCGCGCTGACTCGAATACGCATGCTCCTCCTCCTTCTACCTGACCCTCAGCATACCACCGCCCGGAGGGTCACCGCTCAGTCGCCAACATCGCATTCGGGCTTTCGGGAGTAATGTCAGCGGTTGATGCTCGCGTAGACTGCGCAGAACCGGCCGTCCAACCAGTCGTCCTCCATGGGGTGGGCGCCCATGCCGCGCCGAGCGGGCAGGAGCTGCCATGTACACAGAAGGGCGACGTGCCATGCGTAGGGAATACTACGACTGACCAGACGTGCCATCAGGCATCGCGTGCGCATGGTACGCAAGGCCCCCGAAGGGCCACAATGGTAGCACGGCGAGCTAGAGTTCGATGCGTCAGGGACGAGGTAGTTGCAGACATGGGTTCAGTGCGGGACCCGGCAACTTCGACGATTTCGGCAATGCGTGAGGATAGGAGGTAAGCCACATGGCGCGCGAGGAAACCATGGACGAGGCGGGGAACCCGACACAGGTCGAAGGCGAACCGCAGAGACGTCCGCCAGGCAATGCCGGCATGACTAGGAGAGAACTCATGGGAGGAACACTCGCTGCAGGGGCTTCGCTGGCACTTGGCATGCCGGCATCGGGCGTGCAGGCAAGGGAAACTTTCCTTGTAGGGACTGGCAAACGCATCATCACCCCCGATCCGCTCCTGCCCGTCACAGGAGGCATGGGCATCCCCAATCCGGTTCGCGAGAAGCGGGGCGACATCACCGCCAGGGCCTTCTATCTACGTCGGGGAGACGTAGGGGTAGCGATCGTCAGCCTGGACCTCCTGGGCTTTCCTGGAGTGCTCTGCGACCGCGTGCGCGCCCGTGTCCCAAGGCTGCCTGCCACGAACATCATTATCGGTTCGACTCACACGCACAGCGCTCCGGACTGCTATGCATTTCCCATTCCAGGCGGTGGTCACACCGGCGATCTGAAGTACATGGACCGTGTATGTGTGCTCGCGGCCGAGGCCATCAACGAGGCGATCGATTCGGCGCGTCCTGCGCGTATTCGTGTTGCCACCGGCGAGGCCCAGGGGAAGATTGCCTACAACTACTACGCACCGGATCTCTACGACCGGCGCATGGTCGTGCTCCAGGCGGTGGGAGCCGACGGCAAGCCCATGGCCACCCTCGTGAACTACGCGATCCATCCTGAAGTGCTGGGAAGCGAGGTGGGTATCCTCAGCCCCGATCTCTGCGGGCCGCTCTACGACCGCATCGAAGAGCGAACCGGCGGCGTGGCAATGTTCATGAACAGTGCCCAGGGCGGAATGGTCACGGCGGACAACCGTATTCTGGACCGACCCAAGGATCCACAACGCGCATACTGGGAGGACAGTCGCACGTGGGACGAGTGCCTACGCATCGGAAACACCATGGCAGACGAAGCGCTCAGGATCATCCAGGGAGCGCAGGTCCAGGAGAAGCCCGGTCTGTTCTGTAGGAGCGCCGTGGTTAAGTTCCCGGTCGAATCGCCCGAGCTGTGGTCCGTCGTGACACTCTCGCCGCTGAAGTATCCCCACGGTTCGGATCGGACGATCGAAACACGCCTGAATCTGCTGAACATTGGCGACACCCAGGTGCTGACCATCCCGGGCGAGGCTCTACCGAACATAGGTTTCTATTTGAAGCGGAACATGCGTGGCAAGAACAACATGCTCTTCGGCCTGACCAACGATGCCTTCGGTTACATACTTACGAAGGTGGACTATAGGAGCTTCCCACGCTACGAGTACGTCTCCAGGGTCAGTCTGGGCGAAATGACCGGCGAGATTCTCATCGAAAACCTGCTACGGATGGTGAAGAGCAGTCCCGCCCCCGATACCGTACCGTGAAAACGGAGTTCTCAGACAAGCACAAGACGGATGAACGTGGGGCACAATAGGTCAACGGAGGCGCCGCCGTAAGAATCACTGGCCTCGAGATGTTCTGCGTAAAGCCGAGGTGGCTTTTTCTGCGCGTTCATACGGACGAGGGAATCACGGGCCTTGGCGAACCGATCCTGGAAGGACGCGTCGCCACATGCATGGCTGCCGTACGAGAGCTCGAGCCCTATCTGCTCGGCAAGGACCCCCGGCGCATTGTCCACCACTGGCAGGCCATGTACCGGCATGCGTTCTATCGCGGAGGTCCCATACTGACGAGTGCACTTTCCGGCGTCGAGCAAGCGCTCTGGGACATCGCTGGAAAAGCTGCAGGACTGCCGGTGTATGCCATGCTCGGCGGGCCCACGCGGGACCGAATAAGAATGTATGCCGGTGCCGGTGGATCCACCACTGAGGAGGCGGCCAACAGCGCTCGGCAGTGCGTGGAGCGAGGTTTCACTGCGATCAAGACAGGGGTGAGCGGCGGGCGGCCCGCACGCATGATCGAGACCATGGGTTACGTGGAACGCGTGGAGGAGCGCTTCGCCGCCATGCGCGAAGCCGTGGGCAAGGACGTGGATATCGCCATCGACTTCCATGGGGCTATCAGTCCCCAGACAGCAGGGCTCCTCATCGAGGCACTGGAGCCGTATCAGCCGTTTTTCGTGGAGGAACCGGTTCAGTGCCAGAACGTGGACGTCCTCGCCGATCTGGCACGCAAAACGCATATTCCCATCGCCGCTGGGGAACGTTTGTATACGAAGTGGGGTTTCCGTGACCTTCTGCAGAAGCGCGCCGCGTCCGTGGTGCAACCGGATCTGTCCCATGCCGGTGGGCTCATGGAATGCCGCATCATCGCAGGTATGGCGGAAAGCTATTACGCTGCAGTGGCGCCCCATTGTCCGCTCGGACCCATCGCACTGGCCGCTTGCTTGCACCTGGATGCGGCCATCCCTAACTTCTTGGCCCAGGAACATGTGACTCTGGGGGAGGGCTATCTGAAGCGGCCTTTCGAGTTGCGAGACGGATACGTCCTACTGCCTGAAGGACCCGGACTCGGCATCGAGCTGGACGAGGACGCGATAGCCGACAAGCGGACCGATGAACTGTGGCACTGTCCGGAGCTATACGACGAGCAGGACGGCTCTGTCTGCGATTGGTGATTACCTCCAGCGTTACGTTTCGCGTAGCGCAGCCGGCTCGGCTGCACGCAGACTACGCTTTGCAGGCGGGACGCCTGCGCTACGAGAAAACCGACCGTAGCGCAGCCGGCTCGGCTGCACGCAGACGACGCTTTGCAGGCGGGACGCCTGCGCTACGAGAAAACCGACCGTAGCGCAGCCGGCTCGGC
>JBBIPC010000015.1:0-94886 GCA_037443035.1 Chthonomonadales bacterium | reverse complement strand
CAACATCCCTTACGCATCGAAACCCGATGGTCCTGCAGCGGTCGAGGCCAGGGTAGAGCATGAGAAATCGGGTGTGCGTGTCCAGGGGTTGCGGGCCGCCATGGACGTACCATATGCTCCCCGGCGCGTCGAACCAGCTCCCACCGCGGATGATGCACGACCGGGTGTGGCCATCGCTCGTTTCGCTTTCCGTCCACTGCCATACGTTGCCTGCCATGTCGTAGCATCCGAAGGGACTCCGCCCTGAGGGGTAGGCACGTACAGGAGTCGTACACTTGCCCGAACTGTTGCATCGTGCCGCGTCAAAGTCATTTCCCCACGGCCACTTTCGGCCGTCCGTGCCCTGAGCGGCGAGTTGCCACTCCTCTTCCGTCGGAAGTCGCTTGCCAGCCCATCGAGCATATGCACGCGCATCCTCTAGGTCCACGTAGACCACGGGATGTTCCCGCAGTTCAGGCGGGCACCTGCGCCCACGCCAGTGCTTCAGGAAGTTGTGCGGCTCCTTCGGCCGGTAGCCGGTTGCTCTAAGGAACCGCTCGTACTCGCCATTGGTCACCAAGCACTCGTCCATATGAAACGGTGCTACGGTGACCCAGTAGTCGTGCTCGAGAGCTTCGTTGAATGGGTTTCCCCACGCCCAATAGGCAGCCTGCTCTGGCGAAGAACCCGGGTCGGGAATGCATCCACACTCGCGCCTCTCATGGGTCAACGCCATGTGCACCCGACCGCCAGGGACATAGACCATCCCGCGCGTCGGCGATTCATCCGACGAGGGAGCGGAGGGCTGAAACGCTGGCGGAATAGCGGGTTTCGCGACAGGCGTAGCATCGGGGACAGACGGCATGGGATTCGGCGGCGGAATCGTTGCATCGGCCCGTTGGCGGAGGACCAGGGCACCCAGCCCCCTCATGGTGTCGAGGGGCTGCCCAGGGGCAGTGATTGGCTCGCCACTGAGCAGGTCCTCACCATTGCAAACGCCCTCTGCAATACCCAGCGCGTACGGCGTTGGCGCCAATCCTTCCGGCGCCCAGTAGAGGTAGAGGTCCGCGCCATCCATGGCCCATCGGTGGACGGTCAACCCACCATGCATGTTGCCGACAAAGGGTTCCCACCTTGCTGACCGGAAAACCGGCGCAAACCGCCGGAGGATAGGCACCAAGCGTTTCCATAGCGCAGCATCTTCCCTATTCCACGGGTTCCACGAACCGAAAACATTCTCCCACAGAAGCATGCCATTGCCGCACAGGAAGGCTGAACGAATCTCGTCGTAGTGGCTCCTGTCCCATCGCCGGATGTAGTGCTGGATATGGCGCGGCTCGATCCACTTCAGCACTGGCACCGCCGGCTCCGGGTACTCAGGAAACCACTGCGCCCACGACGAGCTGCACTCGCCGAGCTGCTCGATGGAAGGCGACCCTTCTGGCTCGAAAACTACCCCTTTTCTGGCTCGGTCCACAGCATTGCGTAGTCCAGCAGGCGCCTCCACCATCGTGTCGAGGAAGATCCCGTCGGCGTTCAGGGCACGAACCATACGTGCAAGAGTCTCTGCATCCGACACTGGCTCGCGACGCGTTCCCATATCCCACGGATTGTACGCCAGGAAAACTCGGATGCCGTGGCTTTGGAGATCCTTCACGAGTCGACGCACACCTGGAATACCACCAGGAAGGTCGCGGTAGAAATCGAACTGATTGCGATCGTCCACACCGATGCGAGGATAGGCATGCCACAAAACAACCGAATCCACGCCTCCGAACTCCCGGATCCATCGCGCCACCAGCTCCTGTACGCGATAGCGGCCCGTTGCGCGGTCGAACACCTCTTCGTCGTAGAGAAACAGGAAGTAGCAAGCGAAGTTGCTGGTGGCCCATGCCATGTCCTTGCGGTCATAGAGGGCATGGATGGACCCGGGCGCGCCGAGCGCCTGCAGCGCTGTCGCGGCTGCTACCTGCCTCCCATTCTGCGCCGGGAGTTCCAGGACGATACTGCGCACCTCCCACTGGCCGGGTGACGGATTCCGCGTGGCGTCCTGACCGACGATGACGTTGGGCCAAACGCTTCCATCGTAATCTGGCGTCCGCGCCTGGAGGGTGAGCGTATGCCACTTGCCATCCGAAGGTAGCTCCGCGGTGGCCAGGACCGTGGACCATGATCGTTGCTGGTCGGTGCGTGCATCGAGCAGGTCGAACGCCATGCAGATCTCCGGATTCCCAGCGAGGAGACGTGCTTCCACCACGACGCGCACCGGTTCGCCTGGCTGGAGTCGCAGTGCCCTGCCGACAGAAGTCCTGAGGCGTATCCATGCTCGCACGCCCTTGTAGTTCACGGCGACGGCGGGCTCTCTAGCCAGCCTCCTTGCCTCCTCGCGAAAGAGCTCCAACGCGCTACGCCACGAGGCACGCTCTGCGGCCGTGTTCGGTCGCCGAATGTAGTAGCCGTTCGTCTCCAAACCGACGGGGGTAGGACGTACCCAACGGGCATCGCCATTATCTGGTATCCACGCCCGCGGCGAATACGGTACGACAACCGACCCCGTGACGCAGGGCAAGGACGCAATCACGGCAAGCGGCAACCAGGCAGTCACGCCGTGAGGCTCCGAGACAGGGCGGACAGACAGGCACTGCTTCGACGCTCGGGAACGCGCGCATGCAGCTCACGGATGGTTGCAAGGACGCGTTCGATGCGTAGTCCCGAGGACTCGTGTACGCAACCGCCTCGTACGCCGCAGCCTGCCATGACCACGCACGCATGCGCTGGATCGTGATCGGTGCCTCCCAGATGATTCAGCTTGGCAGTCCTTCCGAACTCCCCCATCCACACGACCAGAGTCGTGTCCTGGAGGTCCCGCTCAGCGAGGTCGTCCAGCAGCGCGGCGAAGGCCCCATCGAGGGTGTCCAGCAGAGCTGGCAGACGTAGCCGACTGTCGCAATGCACGTCCCAACCGTCCAGCTCGACTTCCACCAGGGGCGCCCCTTCCTCTACCAATCGACGCGCAAGGAGGCATCCGCGGCCGAACGGACTGTCTCCATAGCGCCGCTTTGCGGCCTCGCTTACGGGGGAGAGGAAGGCCCGGGGATACGTTGTCCAGAGCGAGTCCAGCATGGGGCCAGGACGCGGAGGAGGGACCAGCGTGAGCGGTGCGCGCTGACCTGTGTGGACGAGGTACCAGGCGCGACGGTGGTTGGCCTCGGGCACGACGACGTCGCGAAGGATAGCCAGGCGATGGGCCCTGTCGGCCAATCGGGGCAGATGGGTAGTGAACTGAACGCCGCGAGCGCTAGTGGCCACGAGCCGAAACGGTGTCAGCTCTGGTTCTGGCGCGAAGGTATCCCACTGGCTCGGCCCACCGTTCATCCACAGAACGATCACGGAACTGCGTCGGGAAGCGGCGATCCGGCGACCCACAAATGGGTTTGCGAACGCGCCAGCGAGGAGCATTTCGCGTCGCGTCATCCCCACGGCATGGGCATCCATGGTGTGCGTCCTCCGCCTTGCGGTGTACAAACCATGATTGCGCGCAGGATACCATACCGAGCAGAAGGAACCTAGACGTAGCGCATATGCCGCACATGCCATTGGAGGTCTGGCCGTGATCCGAAGCTTCCGACTCATTCTCGCAGCGCTTACCACGCTCGCTCTCCTCTGCCCACCGGCACGAGCAGGAGAGGATCTGGCGCGGGGCTTTGCGCAGCCACCCAACTGGGCCAGACCGTGGGTCTACTGGTTTTGGCTCAACGGCAACATCACTCGCGAAGGCATTACGCTGGACCTGGAGGCGATGAAACGTGTGGGCATTGGTGGTGTCCTCATCATGGAGGTGGATCAGGGGGCACCGCTTGGGCCGGTGCCGTTTGCCGGTGAGCAATGGCGCGATCTGTTCCACCATGTGGTCAACGAAGCCCACCGGCTGGGACTGGAAGTGAACATGAACAACGATGCTGGCTGGAACGGGAGCGGCGGACCATGGGTCCGACCGGAGCATGCCATGCAGAAGGTCGTGTGGACGGAGACCGTACTCGAAGGCGGCCAGCGGCCAGCAGGACCCTTGCCGCAGCCGCCTACGGTCGCGAACTACTATCGAGACATCGCCGTGATCGCTTTTCCGGAACCTGCGCCATTCCGGATCCCAGGCGTCGAGGGCAAGGCAGCTTATGTGCGCTACGATGGTCCTCCCGCCGGACGATTTCCCGAGACACCCGCCGGAGTCGCCATCTCACGCAATCGTATCCTCGATCTTACTAGCCGGATGAGCCCCGACGGTACGCTCGACTGGACTGCGCCAGAAGGGCGGTGGGTGGTCATGCGCATCGGCCATACGCCCACAGGTGCCATGAATGCGCCGGCTCCCGAGTCCGGCCGCGGGCTAGAGGTGGACAAGCTCAGCAGCGAGGCACTGGATGCTTACTGGGCAGGCTTCATGGCGAAGATCGTCGCCGAATCCGGGGATCTTGCCGGCAAGACTTTCGTTGCGACACATATAGATAGCTGGGAAAACGGGTCTCAGAACTGGACGCCTCGCTTTCGGGAGGAGTTCCGGCGGCTGCGTGGCTACGACCTTTTGCCCTTCCTTCCCGTCTACGCTGGACGCGTGGTGGATAGCCTGGAAGTGTCCGAACGTTTCCTGTACGATGTCCGCCAGACTGTCTCCGACCTGCTGCTAGCGAACTACGCGGGTCACATGCGGGAGCTGGCCCATCGGCATGGCATGCGCCTGACCATCGAAGCCTACGGTGACACGACGGTGGACGACCTCGCCTACGCTGGTCGGTGCGACGAACCCATGGGTGAGTTCTGGTCGTGGCCGCCCTATGGCGCTGGCAACACATTGACGGAGATGGCCGGATCCGCCCATGTCTACGGCAAGCGCGTCGTGGGTGCCGAGGCGTTCACAGCCGGAGATGGCGAGAAATGGCTCTACCACCCTGGCTCCATCAAGGCCATGGGAGACTGGGCCTTCAGCCTGGGTATCAACCGCTTCGTCTTCCATCGCTATGCGTTGCAACCGTGGCGCGACCGCCGACCCGGCATGAGCATGGGACCATGGGGGCTGCATTACGAGCGGACGCAGACATGGTGGGAGCAATCCGGCCCGTGGCACAGATACCTGAGCCGATGCCAGTATCTCCTGCAACAGGGCATGCCGGTGGCGGACGTGCTGGCCATGGCTCCCGAAGGCGCAGCCCGCTCCTTCAACCCACCGACAACGCTCGTGCGCGCGGGCTACAAGGCAGACGGATGCCCGGCGGAAGTCGTGATCCAGAGCCTGACGGTGAAGAATGGCTTGCTCGTCGCACCGAGTGGGATGCGGTACCGGGTTCTACTCCTTCCGAACGTGGAAGCCATGAGCCCTTCTCTTCTCCGCGCCCTGTTGCGGCTGTCCCGGGCAGGCGCCACCATCGTGGGAGATGTCCCCACCAAGGCTCCGGGACTGACCAACTATCCGCAGTGCGATGCCGAGGCGGCACGCTTGGCAGCCGAGCTACGCTCTACGCGTCGTCTCATCAGCGACCGCCCTGTCGAGAAGGTGCTGGCCGGGCTCGGTGTACTGCCGGATCTCCGCGCCGACAGGGTGGTGAACTGGATTCACCGTCGTATCGGCGCCACAGATGTCTACTTCGTCGCGAACCAGAGTCAGTTTGCCGTCAATGCCACATGTGAGTTCCGCGTGGTTGGCAAGGTACCGGAGCTATGGGATCCACTGACCGGCCGGACGGAGCTAGTGGCGGCGTACGTGGAGACGCAGCGCACGACGCGCATGAGCCTGGCGCTGGAACCCTCCGGGTCCATCTTTGTGGTATTCCGGCCCAGCTCAGCTCCCAGGGATCCGGTGGTGCGGATCCTATCGGGCGGACGTGTGATGTGGCCTCCGGCGCAGAGACAACTTCGAGTCCGGATCTTGAAGGCCCTCTGGGGGCCAGCCGGTGATGCCCAACGAACCAAAGACGTCACAGATCAAGTTCAGCGCATGGTGGACCGTGTCGGTCCTTCCTTCACGGTGGCCGAGCTGGCAGCAGAGGGAGACCCGGCTGTCAACATTGTGAAGACGCTGAGGGTTGATTACGAGGTATCGGGTAAGCGCCTCCACGCCGCCGCCACCGACCCTGAGACGATCACCTTCGAGATGCCTGCGGATCGTCCGTTGCCCATCCGCCTGAACATGGACGACCGGGGGCGGCTCAGGGCGCAGTGTACCGGCGCCGGTACCTATACGGTCGTGAGGCGTTCGGGCAAACGCGAGGTTGTCCGAGCGCGCGTCATGGGCGGCACGACGCAGGTAACTGGCCCCTGGCAGGTGACCTTCCCTCCAAAGTGGGGAGCGCCGGCTTCCATCCATCTGGGCCGGCTCATCTCCTGGCACGAGCACTCGGAACCGGGCGTACGATACTTCTCTGGGACCGCTACTTATGCCACCACGTTCCAGTGGACGCCCCCAGCCACACCCAAGGGCATGGGCCTGCAATGGCGGTTGGATCTCGGTCGTGTGGAAGTCATGGCCCAGGTGCGTCTCAACGGAAGGAATCTCGGGACACTCTGGAGAGCGCCTTACGTGGTGGACGTGACGAAAGCGCTTCAACGTGGAACGAATCTCCTAGAGGTCCGGGTCACCAATCTGTGGCCGAACCGCATGATCGGCGATGAGTATCTACCAGAAGACAGCCGTCGGCATGCAAATGGCACCCTGGTGGAATGGCCAACGTGGCTCGAATCCGATCAGCCCAGCCCCACGGGTCGTTACACGTTCACGTCGTGGCGCCTCTGGCGCAAGGATTCGCCGCTCCAGCCATCGGGACTGCTCGGACCGGTCCGAATCACGTCCGAGACAACGCTGCCCGTGCGCTAGGCGGTCGTCAGCGTCCTTACCAGGGACCGGCGAATACACGCTCGCCTGGCCTGCCCACCCAGAACGGTATATCGGGGTACTTGGCCGTGAGGTAATCCGTGAAGCGCTCCACGCGTTCCTGGTTACCGGGGAACATATCGTAGTGCATGGGCACGGCGAGGCGTGGTCGCAGTGCACCGCAGAAATCCACCGCTTCTTGGAACGTGAAGTTTCCGATGATGTTGCGCCGGTAGCGCTCTCCGTCCCTGCCGTTGATAGGCACGAAGACGATATCAGGCTTGTGGGCAGCCACTGCGCTGATCAGGCCTTCCCACGGCACACCATCGCCCGCGTGGAAGAAGGTTACTCCGTTCATGGTCACAGCGAAGCCGAGATGGGGATAGCCCAAGTCGGGATCCCGGTCGAAGAACTCGTGGGCTGCGCGTATGGCAGATATGCGGACGTTGCCAATCTCCAGGCTCTGGCCGTCATCCAGACCCAGGATCCGCTGTGCTTCGTAGCCCTCAGCTATCAGCCGACTCGCAACGACCTTGGAGACGACGATGCAGGCGTTCGGCGATGCTGCGAGGACGCCAGGCAAGGCCGTTCGGTCTACATGGTCGCCATGATCATGGGTACCGAGGATGAGATCGGCGCCGAAGAGATGCTCGGGCAGGAACGGAACAGGCGTGGCGCGCCTGGGGTCGTCCTTGAGATAAAGATCTACATACACCCGTGCGCCACCGCCGGCGAAGGCGAAGCCGTTCTGACCCAGCCACCAGAATGCCAATGTGCCCGCCTGGGGATTCGTCCCATTGATCTCCTGCACTAGAGCTTCGCCCTGCAAGGCAAGGTCAGCCATCCCATTACCTCCCACCATTGCTGCTTCTCACTGTACCCAGTAGGCTCGCAGGTTGTGACCCGGGCGCTGCTGCTGAGGGACATCTCGCTCGATTCAGACCGGCACCTGTTCCTCGATGCGTCGCAAGGTGGCTGCGACCAACCAGCCGCCCATGCCGCGCTGAACACGTATGGCTTCGAAGCCGCATGCTTCTGCGATGTCGAGCGTTGGACGGTTCAGGTGACACCCGCCGGAAACCGCGCACCAAACCGGCGTAAGGACGTCCTGGAGTGCAGCAACGGGAGGCTTACGCACGCGCACGTGTTCCAGCATGAGGAGTCTTCCGCCGGGACGGAGGACCCGGCCTATCTCATGGAACGCCTGGACGGGCCGGGCGACCGTGCACATGGCCAGGGCAACGACGACGGTGTCGAAGCTCTCGTGCGGGAAGGGCAGATGCATGGCGTCGCCGGTTACGAGGTGGACGGGGAAGTCTACCGAGGTGACCCGGCGGTGGGCACGCTGCAACAACGACAGACGGGAGTCCAGCAGGACGACCGCGTCTGGCTGCCGGTAATGCCGCAGAGTGTAGCCCGTGCCGGCGCCGATATCGAGCACGGTACCTTCGGCAGATGCGAGCAAGTCCTTCCTCCAGCGTCCTAGGACGAGCCGCTCGAAGGGTGCCATGACGAGGTCGTATATCATCGCATTGCGCATTGCTCTTCCGTGGGTGGGTAAGCACGCACGCACCAGTATTCCGGGAAGACCGGTGCTGTCCCTTCTGGTCAGAACGGAGCGCGCACCAGTCGGAAAGCCGCGCGGCTCTTCGTTATCTTCTCGTAGCAGGGAAGATGCACGGCGATGGAGAAGAAGGCGTCATGCCCCGAATTCGATGCCATATGCGTCTTAGGAGACCGCTTCGCACGATGCCGCTTACCGCCCTTCTTCTCCTTTCCCTCGCCTGCGTGCTGGCAGTAGCTGCAGCCGAGGAGGATACCCCTTCGATAGCTCCCGGCCCCTTTCGACCCACCGAGGAATCGCTGAAGCAGTACCGCTGTCCTGAGTGGTTCCGCGATGCCAAGCTCGGTATCTGGTCGCACTGGGGGCCGCAGGCAGTTCCCATGGCTGGTGACTGGTACGCGCGCAACATGTACATCCAGGGCCACCGCCAGTACCAGCATCATCTGGAGCACTACGGCCACCCCACGGAGCACGGATACAAGGACATCATCCCGCTCTGGAGGGCTGAGAAGTGGGATCCCGACCGGCTCATGGCTCTCTACAAGAAGGCGGGCGCCCGCTACTTCGTGAGCATGGGCTGCCACCACGACAACTTCGATCTCTGGAACTCCAAGCACAATCCCTGGAACGCCGTGAGGATGGGGCCGAAGCGGGATGTGGTTGGTGAGTGGCAGAAGGCCGCGCTGAAGCATGGCCTCAAGTTCGGAGTATCCGAGCACCTTGGCGCGAGCTTCACGTGGTTCCAGCCAAGCCACGGGTCCGATAAAGAAGGACCTCTTGCGGGAGTGCCCTACGACGGAGCGAATCCCGAGTACCAGAGCTTGTACCACTTTCCCGCCGAACCTGGGGATACAGGATGGTACAGCAAGGATCCACGCTGGCATCGGGCATGGTTCGAGCGAATTCGCGATCTTGTGGACAGTTACAAGCCGGATCTCCTTTACACCGATGGCGGCGTGCCGTTCGGCAACGAGACTGGCCGTGCTATGATCGCCCATCTCTACAACTCCGATCCGGAGCGGGTGGGCACGCGCATGCATCGGGTCTACACGTGCAAGCAGCCGTCGGAAGGCCGCTGGGTGGAGGACTTCGAGCGGGGCGCCATGGCCGCCATCAGTCCGTACCCGTGGCAGACCGACACCTCTATAGGCGACTGGTACTACAACTCGGCCTGGCGCTACCGCGGTGCCGACTGGGTGATCCACATGCTGCTCGACATCGTGAGCAAGAACGGCAATCTGCTCCTGAACGTCGTCCAACGACCCGACGGCTCTCTCGATCCCGAAGCTGAGCACGTACTGGAGCAGATGGCCGAGTGGATGTCGGTCAACGGCGAGGGTATCTATGGGACGCGACCGTGGATCACTTATGGCGAAGGACCGGTTCGCGTTCGAGGCGGTCATTTTGCAGAGGACTACAGCTATTCCGCAGCCGATATTCGCTTCACCTGGAAACGGGGCGTCCTCTATGCGTACGTTATGGGCCGACCCGCCGACGGTAAGGTCACCATTCGTGCGCTCTCTACCGAGGCCGGTTCCGGCCGTGTGCGCAATGTGGCTGTGCTGGGATGCAAGACCAAACCCGCATGGCGTCAGGACACCCAGGGTCTGACGGTGACACTTCCGAATGCTCCCCTATCGGGGATCGCCATCGGCCTGAAAATCACCGGCACGCGATTGCGAGAGTTCACGCCTCCTCCTCCCTCCGTGCCGGTGGCGCAGCCCGACGCAGAGGGTAACTTCGTCCTGAAAGTCGAGAACGCCGATCTGCACGGTACCGGTATCCGCGCCGAGCGCCGTGGTGGACGGGACAACCTGGGGTTCTGGGACTCCGCTTCCGAATGGCCTGAATGGAGGCTCGAGGTCAAACAACCCGGCGTCTACGAGATCCGCTTTGCGGTGGCCACGCCCCATGAGGGTGTCAGGGCGACGGTGGACCTAGCCGGTACCAGTCTGGAAGTAGCCATTCCCACGAGCGGTGGGTGGGACCAGTACGTGGAAGTCTCGGCAGGCACAGTACGAGTGAAGAAGGCGGGGACGCACAGCCTTGTCGTGCGCCCTGCAGCGCCAGCCACGTGGAAGGCGATCAACTTGGCGGACGTCAGGGTACTCAAAGCGGAGTGAGAAGCGCCACACACGCAGGCTACCGCAGGAGGTAGAGTAGGTCCATGGGTCGAAGAGTAGCTTAGAAGCAGGCCCTTGGGCCTGAAAAATGGGGTTTCGGATATGGAAGAGAAGGACAAGAGTCAGACGCGGAGGGAGTTCCTCCGGAAAAGCGGGGCGGCGGCGTTGACGAGCGCCATGTCCATGCCGATGTTCTTACCCGCACGAGCGCTAGGAGCCAGGCGGCGCGATACGCTCAAGATAGGTCTGATTGGATGCGGCGGACGAGGCACGGGCGCAGCAGTTCAGGCCCTGAACGCCGATCCGGATGTCGTCCTGACCGCCATGGGCGATGTCTACAAGGCGAAGATTGATGGTAGCCTTGCTGCCATCAAAGCCAACGAGAAGATCGCAGGCCGGGTACAGGTCAAACCGGAGAACATGTTCGTCGGTTTGGACTGCTACAAGGCAGTCATTGCCAGCGGCGTGGACGTCGTCTTGCTGGCCTCCCCGCCCGGGTTCCGCCCGCGGGAGATCATGGCGGCCGTGGAGGCTGGCAAGCATATCTTCGCCGAGAAGCCCATGGGTACGGATGCGGTGAACGTCCGCAAGGCCATGGAAGCCGCCAAGGCCGCCGATGCCAAGAAGCTTTCCTTTGTCGCAGGTTTCTGCTGGCGCTACGAACCGGCGCGCCGCGAGTTCTACCAGCGGATCCACGACGGTGCTATCGGCGAGATCCGCCATGTCCACGCGACCTATCTCACGGGCCCGGTCAAGCCTATGCCTCCAGCCTCCGCCCGACCGGCCGGCATGAGCGACGTGGAATGGCAGATTGCCAACTGGTACAACTTCGTTTGGCTATCTGGCGATGGCCTCGTGGAACAGGCGTGCCATAGCGTGGACAAGATCCTCTGGGCCATGAAGGATGTGCCACCGCTCAAGTGCACTGCTACCGGTGGTCGTGTGAACCCCAACAACGAGGGCAACATCTACGATCACATTGACGTGTTCTACGAGTGGCCGGGCGGTATGAGGGCCACCATGGCGCAGCGCCAGATACCAGGCTGTCCGTTCAACGAGAACGCTGACTATCTAGCCGGCGAGAAAGGGTTCGGGGTTATCAAGGGCCGTGTGACGATCTCCGGTGCGGTGAACTGGACCTACGACGGGCCTGGGGGCGACATGTACCAGATCGAGCACAACGAGCTCTTCGCGTCCATCCGCGCAGGCAAGCCCATCAACGATAGCCACCGCATGGGCATCAGCACGCTGGCAGGGATCATGGGCCGCATGGCCGCGTACACGGGTGCAGAGGTTACATGGGACCATGTCCTGGCTTCGCAGGAGGACCTCTTCCCCAAGGACCTGAAGTGGGACGGCTCGTTGCCCATTGCGCCCATGGCCATTCCCGGCAAGACACAGCTCATCTAGAGCGGCCGAGGTAAGTGTCGTTGCCGTCTCAGCGGCCGGGCTCGTAGCGCAGCCGTCTCGGCTGCAGGGTCCGACATCGCAGGCGAGGACGCCTGCGCTACGGCCGTGAAGGATCGCCCTGCTGCGGAAGCGCAGTGCATGTCGAACCAGCCGCCATACTTGGAGACACCCCCGTCCGCTCCAGAACTACGGACGTTGGCCTGACGATCATGCAGTGCTCGACGATCGTCTTGCTCTTGCGCGATTCCGGACTACCTCGATGACGCCGGGCAGCACGGAGATGAAGATGATGGCCAGCACGACGATGCTGAAGTGCTTCTTGACGAACGGCAACCCCCCGAAGAAGTAGCCCGTCAGCACGCACACGCTGAGCCACAAGCAGGTAGCCACGATGCTATAGACCAGGAAACGGGGGTACGTCATGGCGCCTATGCCGGCGACGAAAGGCGTGAAGGTCCGCACGATAGGCACGAACCGCGCGATGATGATCGTCTTGCCGCCGTAGCGCTCGAAGAAGGCGTGGGTTCGGTCCAGGTGCTTGCGGTTCAGCAGTCGCGAGCTCTCCGATCGCAGCAGTCGCGTGCCCAGTAGCCTGCCGATCCAGTAGTTGGAGTTGTCGCCTGCGAAAGCCGCCAGACCCAGCGCAAGAAGCACCCATTGCAGCTCCAGCGCACCTCGTCCTGCAAGAGCACCTGAAGCGAAGAGGAGGGAGTCGCCGGGTAGGAATGGCGTGACGACCAGGCCGGTCTCGCAGAAAACGATGACGAACAGAATGGCATAGGTCCACGTACCGTAGTTGCGGAAGATCTCGTCCAGGTGGCGGTCCAGGTGGATGACGAGGTCCAGAGCTGCTGTCAAGAAGAGCATGTGTCCTCCTCGGTGCCGACGGCGTCTCGCTGGAGCACGGCTGCGTACACCTCGAGCACCGAATCGGTCATCGCCTCCGGCGTGTAGTTGCGTGCATTCCTGAGGCAGGCCTGTCGCATGGTTGCCAGCCGAGACGGATCTCCCAACAATGCGAGAACCGCTTCGGCAAAAGCCTCGCGCGTCGGCTCGACGATCAGTCCGTCCTCGTTGTGGCTCACGGTCTCTGAAGCGCCTCCACCTCGAACGACGACGCATGGCGTGCCAGCGGCACGGGCTTCGGCCATGACCAGCCCCTGTGTCTCCGTTGTCGATGCGAACACGAACAAGTCCGCGGCAGCGTAGACTGGCGGCAGCTCGGAATGAGCCATGGGACCGGCGTAGATGATGCGGTCAGCTCCAGGAAGCTCGGCAGCGTACCGCCGCAGATTGTCGAGGTGCGGACCTCCCCCCACCACGAGCAGGCGCGCATCTGGATAGCGCCGCTGACAGTCCGAGAAGGCATCGAGAACCAGCTCGACATTCTTCTCCTGCGCCAAGCGTCCGACGTAGAGAAGGAGGGGGCAGTCCTCGGGGATATCCCACTGCGCACGGGCAGCCTTTCGTGCCTCGGGCGCGGTCTCCGACGGGTCCGGCATGGGCACGGCCGTCGGTATGACTGTGATGGGGACGGATACACCGTATTCGAGCAGGTTGTCTCGAGCTACTTGGGAGGGAACGATCACATGGGCGCAGCGGTTGTAGTAATCCGGAATCCACCATTTCAGGAGTCCCTGTACAGCAGCGTCCGGTAGGAAGAATAGGTAATGGCCGTAGTGACTGTACAGGGTGTGGTAGGTGGAGACGAGGGGTATGCCGTGCTGATCGGCCAGCCGAGCCGCGAGAAGGCCCACAAAGAAGGGGTTGTGGGAGTGCACAAGGTTCGGCCCTATCGCTCCGAACTGACGTATGAGCCTGGGGTAGAAGGGATACGCGATGGGGTAATCCTTGTTCAGCCACGTCTGGATGGATGGCACACGCAGCACGAACGGTGTCTGATCACGGTGCGAAGCGTAGTGCGGTGCGACGAGAATCACACGATGGCCACGGCGCCGCAGCTGCGTAACTAGCGTATGCACGCTCGTGGTGACACCGTTGCGGACCGGCTCATAGCATTCGGAGAACATGCCTATCCGCATGACGCTTCTCCCGTAGAGTGGCCGGCCGGACACCTGCCTACTGACGGGCAACAGACGCACACTGGCATGTGCGTGCCAGCTCCGGGCACGCAGAAAGAGCGACCCATCCAGTCAGCTCTTGGCTGACCGACGGCCGCGTTCAGCCTGCTGTGCCTCCATGAAAGCCAGAACGTCCGATAGCTTGAACCGCCGCTGGTCGCCGGGCGTTCGATAGTGCCGCAGTTGACCCCGATTGGTGTAGCGCCGTACGGTGGTGGGGCACACATTGAGAATACGTGCCGTTTCCTCCAGCGACAGGGTGGGGTCGAGCAGACGCTCGATCATGGCCAGTCGGCTCTCCTTGAACCGCCGCTTGTAAGAGCGCTGAACGCCCTCGTCCTGCCCCATGCTGATGAGCGTGCGGATATGACGCGGCACCAGCTCCCAGAACTCCTGGGAGGTCAGCGGAGGTGCCAGCTCAGGAGGCGTAACATGTCGAGCAGACCGGGCCCGCCGCTTACGGGCTGGGCGCGTCGCCTTCGTCGTCTCTTCAGGTTGTGCCTCGGCCTCCGTAGCGGGTTCGGTGGCAGCCGATATCGGGGCCGTCTCTGCTACCTGGGCATCGAGCGGCGCAGGTTCCGTAACGACGGGCTGCATGTCGGATGGTGAAGCGTTCACGACTTCAGGCTGGACCGATGGGAGCTCACCGCTCGTCGAGCTAGGCGCATCCGACAACTCGTGCGAGCGGGATGGGGAGGCTCCGGTCGAGAGCGGTGCCACCAGCGGGGTCACAGCCTGGGCACTGGGCGACTGGGCTCCGGATGTCTGTGGCTCCGCAGGTGTCGTCGAGGACGAATCCGGGCGCGGCTGCGGCGCTTCGGGTGGTTTCCGGCGGAGCGTCGGCAGGTAGTTCTCTATGGACGGCAAGTCCGCAGGCTGTGGCAGGCCCGTACCGGTCTTGGGGCTGGTTGTTGGACGTGGCGCTAACTGCGGTGTGGGCACGGCCGACACGATCGGTGGCGGTTGGCTGACCGGCGCGGGAACAGGTGCCCGGAGTGGAGGCTCTGCGGGACGGGTCTCGGGAAGCCATCCTGCAGCCGCTTCGTTCGTCTCTGCCGCACGTTCAGCGCTGTCTGGCCTTGGAGCTCCTATCTCGCCGGGTTCTCCGACGTGTACACCATCTGTAGGGGGCTCGGCCAATGCCACCGCGGACTCGGCTCCCGCCGTCCGATCCGTGTCCTTGCCAGCTTGCAGCGGTGGATTCGTGTCGAGAAACTGCTGCTCCAGCCATTTCTGCCAGTCTTCCAGTCGCACCGTTCTGCTCCTTTGTCACACACACACGACCAGTAGGGCGTCAGAGTACCAGCATGGCATCGCCGAAGCTGTAGAAGCGCATTCGCCGCGCCACGGCTTGCCTGTAGGCGCCCATAGTCGATTCATACCCCGCAAAGGCACATACCAGCATCAGCAATGTGGACCTCGGCAAGTGAAAGTTTGTCAACAGAGCTTGTACTACGCGGAACTCGTAGCCAGGTCTGATGTACAGGCGTGTCACGGATGAGCCCGGATGCACCCGACCGTCTCGATCGGCGGCGCTCTCCAATGTCCTGACCACCGTTGTGCCAACGGCCCACAGCCGTCCCTGTCGTCGGTTGATGACGTCGGCTGCATGTTCGCCGATGCTATACCACTCGCCGTGCATGACATGCCTGGATGGATCCTTCTCGCGCACCGGCCGGAACGTGTCCACCCCCACATGAAGGGTGACGAACGCAGTCTGTGCGCCGAGATCGCGTATCCGATGGAGCATGTCCTCGGTGAAATGCAGTCCGGCCGTCGGCGCAGCAGCCGATCCACCGGCACTCGCGTAGACGGTCTGATATCGCTCTTCGTCGTACAGGGGCTCGGTTATGTAAGGCGGCAGAGGCACCAGCCCACGGTTGGCAAGGGCGTCACGGATCTCCTGAGACGCGAACCGCAGGATCCGACCGCCTTCTGGCGTCTGCGCCTCCACTACAGCTTCCACTTCGCCCAGGTCTCCCGCATCCAGCGTGAAGGTCCCGCCCGGCCGAAGGCGCCTGCCCGGGTAGACGAGGGCCTCCCACGCAGACGTACCCACAGCCCGCAGGAGCAGAGCTTCCACGGGCCTTCCATTCGAACGCTTGCCGCGATACCGCCGCGCTGTGACGCGCGTGTCATTGAGCACCAACACGTCGCCAGGCCGGATGTATTCCAGAACGTCGTGGAAGGTGCGCAACTCCAGCGCGCCGGTCTCCCGGTGCAACACCATCAGCCTGGACTGACCTCGAGGCAGGGGCGTTTGGGCGATGAGCTCCTGCGGTAGGTCGTAGTCGAAGTCGGAGAGGCTGTACATGGCCCCATTGTGGCGGTCCCGTCACCTGCGGGTCAAGGCCGCGCCAGCGGCATCGTTTGCTGGCTGTCCTAGCGTATAATCACCTAATCACCTGTACACTGCAACAGAGCTACCGCGAGGTCACCATGCCCAGACGAGCGTTCGTCCGATTGCTACCACCCCTGGTCCTGCCATCGCTGCTGCTCCTCGGCGGCTGCCGCAAGCCGGACGCGACACAGGCCACGCCGCCTCCTCCCCCTCCACGCCCACCGGAGGTCAGTGAGATTGACCTGCGCTCCTACAAGCCGAACGAGGCTGGTGCCGTCATGGTGATCATGTATCACCACATCGATCCGAAAAAGCCCAACGGTCCCATGAACCGCACGCCCGAGCAGTTCCGGAAGGACTTGCAGGACCTCTACGACAAGGGCTACAGGCCTGTGACAGTCAGAGAGTTCGCTGAGAACCGTATGGATCTTCCTGCAGGCAAGACGCCCGTCGTCCTGACCTTCGATGACTCCTACATCACACAGTTTCGGTTCACGGACCCGGCTGGTTCAGAGATAGACCCCGACTGCGCAGTGGGCATTCTCGAGGAGTTCAGCCGTCAGCATCCGGACTGGAAACCCAAGGCCACGTTTTTCGTGCTTCATGGCGCCAAGAATCCACCGGCGTTTTACCAGGAGGGATTGACGGCGCAGAAGTTCGCGCATCTGCTGGAAATCGGCTGCGAGATCGGCTGCCACTCGTTGACTCACGCGAACTTCCGCCGTCTCTCTGCCGAGGGTGTTCGAAAGGAGATCGGCGGAGCCATCAAGGCAATACAGGAAGAGTGTCCCGATGCTCAGGTCACCTCGCTGGCCATCCCCTATGGCAACATTCCGAAGAAGAAGGATGCCCTCCAAGCATGCAGCGAAGGCACCGCAGAGGGTATCACCTACAAGATGACGGCCATCGTCATGGCCGCATGGCGCCCAACCATGGCCACCATCGGGAAGACCGGGGGCAAGGCACCCTTCGCAGGGCAGGTTGCGCCAGGCAATCCCATGCACATCGAGAGGGTCCTGCCGGATCCGCGCCAGGCTTCGAAGGCCGGTACCCTTGAGTATTACTTGAAGTTCTTCGATGAGAATCCTGGCATGCGGTATGTTAGCGATGGCAACCCGGACGTGATCGCAGTCCCCAAGGGAACGGCGTCGCTGGTGGACGAGGCGAAGGTCGCGGCCGCGGGCAAGCGACTGCAAGCGTATTCTCTTGCCATAGAGAGGCCCTTGCGGAGAACTAGTGGTGGGAGCGCTCGCTGAGCTTCTGCAGAGCCTGGATCTTTCCGTCTGCAATGGATGCGACGGATGCGGTCTTCGTTGCACCGCTGGCGTGCCCATGACTCACCAGGAGTACGTTCAGATCCGCGCTTACCTCCATAGGAGGTGTCGGCTGGATGCTGCCAACACGGAGTGCAGCCCGAAGGGAGAGAATCCGATCGCGGACCTCGGTGACGGCGTCCGCATTGCGCTTTGCTCGTTCCGGGACGACATGCGTGGCCGGTGCACGATCTATCCGGTGCGCCCTCTCATATGCCGTCTCATGGGCCACGTTCCGTGGCTGCCCTGCCCGGTGGAACGCGTACCGGCGGTCATGCGTCCGGAAGTAGTGCGACGTGCGCTGGACGAGTACTGCGTGTGGGAGCGGCGACCGTATGAAGAGTGGGACAGACAGGCGAGTCGAGAAGGGAGCTAGGACGATGGGTAAGATTGGCGCGGCCGGTGTGGCGATCCTGGTACTGCTGCTCGCCGGGTGTGGCGGACCGGATCTGACGACAGGCATGCGAGGTGGCTTGGACAGTGGCCTGGGAGGAGGCTACGGGAGTTACGGCGCCTATGGCGGCTACGGCCAGGGCGCAGCACAACGACCCTCCGCACCGAGAGCGACACGTGGCGTCTACCCGAAAGCAGAGATCGCGCTCGAGATTCCGGACGTTCAGGGCAATCCCTTCGACTACACCGAGAACGACGTTCTGTTGACGATCACCAGACCCGACCAGTCGTCTGTGCGAGTGCCAGCGTTCTTCGATGGCGGTACGACGTGGAAAGTCCGTTATACACCAGACATGACCGGTCGCCATGCAATAACTGCGGTCACGCTGAACGGCAAGGCGATCCAGCCGTCGAAGATGGAACCTCGCGAGTTTCAGGTGACAGGTGCACCACTACCCGGCTTCGTACGCCGGGATCCGCGCAATCGCGAGCGGTTCATCTTCGACAATGGGTCGGTCTACTATCCGCTCGGCATGAACATCGCTTGGGGCGACGTTGTCCCGATCCTAGGCAGAGCCGGTCAGGCAGGTATCAACTGGGCGCGTGTGTGGATGTGTCATTGGGGAAACACCAACCTCGACTGGGTGATGAACAAGAAGCTCGGGGAAGGGGAGCTGGACCTCGAGACCGCTCGTCGGTGGGACGCCATCATCGAGGCCGCGGAAAAGGCGGGCGTCTACGTCCAGGTGGTGCTCCAACACCATGGCCAGTACTCCACGCGGGTCAACCCCAACTGGTCGGAAAACCCTTGGAACAAGCAGAACGGCGGGTTCCTCGCCACTCCGGGCGAGTTCTTCGTCCACCCGAAAGCGCGGGCGCTGACCCAGTCCAAGTACCGCTACATCCTCGCCCGATGGGGTTATTCCCCGAACGTCATGGCGTGGGAGCTCTTCAATGAGGTCGAGTGGACGGACTCGATCGCCAACAAACACGCGGACGAAGTTGTCGCCTGGCACAACGCCATGGCCCAGTTCTTGCGGCAGCACGATCCCTACCACCATCTCGTCACGACCAGCTCGTCGTTGGAGATTCCGGGCCTCTTTCAGAACATGGACTATGTCCAGCCCCACGCGTATCCTCCCGATGCCCTGGCCGTGACTGGTCGCTTCGATGTGGACAAGCTGGACAAGCCCGTCTTCTACGGCGAAATCGGACCGGGCGGGCTTCGGGATGATGGTTCCTTTCTCCATCGAGCTCTCTGGTCCAGCATCATGAGCCGAACCGCGGGAGCGGCCCAGTACTGGATGTGGGATGCTGTGGATCAGAACAACTGGTACGACAAGTTCGAGCCAGCGGCCACATTCGTGCGCCAGTCCGGCATTCTCGCCCATGCGAACCTCAGACCCATTTCAGCATCAGTGACCACCCGTGAACGGGGTCCATTGACCCTCCGCCCCGGCGGGGGTTGGGCAACGCTGAAACAGACCGAACTCACGGTTCCCAGTAGCGGCGCTATCACGGGGCTCGGGGAAGTGCCGTCGTTTTTCCAAGGGAAGGCTCACCGCGACATGTTCGCTGCTCTCACTCTGAAGACTGTCTTCCCCGAGGATGGAACGATCACCGTGCATGTGCAGCAGGTGTCGAGGGCAGGTGGCAATATCCGTATTGTGGTGGACGGTAGCGAGGCAGCAGTGAAGGAGTTCCAGGGTTCGGACGCAGACCGGCGTGTACGCGAGAGCGTCACGGCTAAGGTCGCCGCTGGTGCGCGGTCCATCACAATAGAGAACACAGGCGCCGACTGGGTCGTCGTGAGCGGCATTGCCCTGGAACCCTACGCGCCGGCTCTGGGGCTGCTGGGCAAGGCGAACGAGACATTCGGTGCGCTGTGGGTCTACAACCGACTGAAATCCGCTTCCAGCGGCAAGATCACCGTCGCGGGTGTAAAGCCCGGAGACTATGACATCGTCTGGTATGACACGGCGACGGGACAGGCGTCGGGCCGAACAAAGGTCACTGTGGCTCCCAAGTCGGGCCTCGTCCTAGATACTCCGGCGATCTCCACCGACGCGGCCGTCACATTCGCCAAGGCCGCGAGCCGGACCGTGTCTACTCCGAAGCCGAACACTGCCAGGACTCAGGGTCCGCGAACGTCTCCGATAGGCCAACCCAAGGAGTAGCCGACGCCGTGAAAGCCCGTTATCCGTCGCCGTCCAGGGCTTCTTTGACGGCGTTCCAGATGCGGCCGAGGAGACCAGGGCTGGAAGTGGCCTCCTGATCGACCGTGGCTTCGGTGCTGGACGGCGTAAGCAAGCGCTCGGTGGGTGTACGATCAGCACCGGAAGCCGGCCTGAGAAGCGTAATATCGTCGGCTTTCTCGGAGGGGCGCAGGAGCGTGGTTCGATCACGATACATCTTCGCCACGGCGCTTGCACGGTCCGAGCGCTGACCGCTGGCCCGCTGCACGTAACGGTCTAGCAGCATCCTCGCGTTCGTGCGGCCCAGATAACGAGGCACGGTCTCCAGCGCGAGCAGCGTTTCCACGGTCTCCTCTGGAGCAAGGCGCTCATCGGCAAGCACCATGGGCACCAGTACCTGGGGGCGCCCGAACTGGACTAAGAGCTCGTGGAGACACGCTGCCATACTGGCACGGTGCAGATACTCATGCCGGAGGATCGAGAGGAGAGCGGGGACGTACTTGGCTCGTGCCAGGGCCATGGCGATCCGACGCAGGAGACGACGCTTCCTTGTTGCCAGCAGATCGGTCAGCGCGTTCAGGCATTGGGGACTGCCGGCCAGTTCCATTGCCCTGATGGCCAGTCCCGCATATCGGTGGTCGTCGCGGATGTCCGACTCGAGGACGGCCAGGGCTCGCTCACTGCCGATGCGCGCCAGCGTGTAGGCGACCCGTTGGTATTCCACCCAAGTGGCGTGACGTTCAAGCGCTGCGGCAAGTTCGGGCACAGCGACCTCCGGCGGAAGCGCAAGAACACGCCTACGCCACGTGCGCACAGAACCGGGTTCGGCCTGCACGAGACCCGCGATGCGCCGACGTGCCTCGGCCGTGAGATCCGTACTTCCGCCGCTACGTGTCTCCGATCTACCTCGGCTCATGGAGCAACCCCTCGCCCGGCGAACCTGACGTTCTGGCCATTCTTCGGTCACAATGTACCCGACCGCCATGCCGCAACGTCAGGCGGTGGAAGGGGAGACGCGAGACTATGCTTGCTGCCGTGCTGAAAGCTCCGAACGTACTGGTGCTAGAAGAAGTGCCGACTCCTACACCGGGACCCGGCGAGGTTCTTGTGCGAGTCAAGTCCTGCGGCATCTGCCAGACGGACTACAAGGCGATCAAGGGCATCCGTACGAACGTCACGTTCCCCATCATTCCTGGGCACGAGCCAGCCGGAGTCGTCGCCGCACTAGGTCCAGGTGTGAAGGGTATCGGCGAGGGCGAAGAGGTCATCGTGCAGCCGAGCGGATTCTGTGGAACGTGCCCGAAGTGCCGCCTGGGCCTGACGCACTACTGCCCACAGTCGTATGTCATCGGTGGCGATGGGCCCGAGGACGTCCGGAACGGCTGTTTCGCCGAATACGTGGTCACGGGCGTCGAGACGCTCTATCGCAAGCCGTATGCTGTCAGCTTCGACGCTGCTTGTCAGACAGAGCCCGTGAGCGGGGCGTGGAAAGGTGTCATTCGCAACTCGGAGATTCGGGTTGGCGATGATGTGGTCATCATCGGTACCGGAGGCATAGGTCTTTATTGCCTGATGGTTGCCAAGGCCGCTGGCGCTGGCAGACTGGTGGCAGTAGACGTCAGCGATTACGCCCTCGCCACTGCTCAGCGGCTCGGCGCCACCCATTGCATCAACCCGCGCACGACGGACGCCCGTGACGCCGTCTACGCGATCCTGCCCGACGGCCCGGACTTAGTCGTGGAAGCTGCCGGGCCCATCGAAGCGGTGCAACTCATGGTCCAGCTCCTGCGCCGGGGTACGCGCTGGAACGTCTTCGGCATCACGACACACGAGATGTTCGAGCTCGATGGAGGTCTCATGCACTTCCTGGAAGCACGCATGGATTCCAGTTTCGGCACAAATCCCGAAGCGATGATCCACGCTATCCGCCTCATCGAGCGAGGGCTCGTGGATCCCGAGCAGGCCATCAGCCATCGTTTCCCACTGGAGCGGATCCACGACGCCATGGAGGTCATGGCGAGTTCTCAGCGGAACAA
Organism: Chthonomonadales bacterium; assembly: GCA_037443035.1. Classification (GTDB taxonomy): domain Bacteria; phylum Armatimonadota; class Chthonomonadetes; order Chthonomonadales; family CAJBBX01; genus JABWBA01. The sequence continues at coordinate 72,592 of JBBIPC010000015.1, read as the reverse complement.
GGTAATCATCAATCCTTAGCAGTCCAAGTCTCGTTCCGGAGAGCGCCATGACTCCTCGCGACATCATACGGGCTAACCTCGAATGCAGCGATCCGCCCCGCATCGGCATGAACTTCTCCGGCGGAAGGTGGAACGACATGGCCGGCGCAGCGCTTGGGCCCATACCGGGCTGGGAACAGCGGCGCTGGACGGAAGGCAATGTCGAGTACTACACCGATGAATGGGGCAACATCTGGCATCGCCTTGTGGGTATGTCCCGTGGAGGCGAAGTCCATACACCTGCTCTGGCCGACTGGAGCAGTCTGCCGTCCCTGACCATGCCGGACATCGCCAACCCATCCAGGTTCGAGGCCGCTACTGCAGCGTTCCGGCTCGAGACGGAGCGCTACCGGCTGGGTTTCCTCCCGGGGTTCCCTTTCGCCATCTGCCGCTACCTCCGCAAGATGGAAAACTACTTCCGGGACCTCGTCTGGGAGCGGACAAATGTGGACAGGCTGCATGGACGTGTGACGGAGCTCCTCGAAGCTATGATCTTGCGATGGGCAGAGGCCGGAGCAGACGGTATCTTCTTCTGCGAAGACTGGGGTGTCCAGAACCGCCTGCTGATCAGCCCGCGCATGTGGCGTCAAGTCTTCAGGCCCCTGTTTCGACGCCTCTGCACAGCGGCTCGCGAGCGTGGCCTGCACGTCATCATGCACTCTTGTGGGTACGTGTGGGACATTCTGGATGACCTGGCAGACGTCGGCATCTGCGCCATGCAGTTCGACCAGCCATCGCTCTACGGTCTCGAGCGGCTTGCGGACAAGCTGCGGAGTTTGGGAATGGCCCTCCATGCGCCGGTAGACATTCAGGCCGTACTCCCGACGGGGGATCGGGCGCTCATCGAGTCCCACGCCCAGCGCATGGTGGAGCTGTTCGGCGGAGGCTTCATCGCCAAGGACTACGGCGATCTCCACGGCATTGGCGTCTTGCCCGAGTGGGACGGATGGGCCTACGCTGTCTTCGAGCAGGCTGCCCGGGCCGAACAAGCTCCACAGTGCTGACTAGCACGCCGTGGTGTGTCCGCCGCTGTCGGGGCTGTCACGACGACCGACGGAGGGCGCGCCGAAGAAACGCTGTCATCGTCCTGTAGAGGTGCAGATGGCGGTTCTCGATCCCATGGTGCCTCTCGGGATAGAACATCGTCTCGAACAGCTTGCCGGCGTCCTGGAGAGCCGATGCTAGACGGGCCGCGTTTTGGAAATGGACGTTGTCGTCCATGGTGCCATGCACGAGCAGGAACCGCCCCTGGAGCTTGCGGGCATGATGGACGGGTGACCCATCTCGATAGCCCTCGGGATTCTCGGCAGGTGTGCGCATGTAGCGTTCCGTGTAGATGGTGTCGTATAGCCTCCAATCGGTGACTGGCGCCACGGCGATGGCAGCCTTGAACACATCCGCACCCTGGAGAATGCACAAAGATGCCATGTACCCGCCGTAACTCCAACCCCAAATGGCGATGCGCTTCGGATCCACGAAGGGGAGGGATGCGAGGAACCTCGCTCCGGCTATTTGATCGCGAACCTCCCAGTCACCGAGCCGCAGGTAGGTGATCTTCCGGAAGTCCCGTCCTCGGGCGCCTGTTCCGCGGTTGTCGCATAGAAAGATGAGGTAGCCCTGTTGGGCAAGGTAGTGATACCAGAGGGCACCTGTGCCGCCCCACTGGTCGAGGACGACCTGGGAGCCTGGCCCGCCGTAGGTGTGCATGAGGACAGGGTACCGACGGCGCGGGTCGAAGCGGCGTGGCTTGAGCATTCGACCGTAGAGCGTCTGGCCGTCCTCCGTCTGGAATGTCAGAAGCTCCCAGCCCCCTTCGGGAACTTCCGCTCCAACCGCAACACCGTAGCGCCTGAGCACTGGCGCGATGTCGCGTGTCAACGGAGCCGACCTATCGCCTTCGACGGTACAGACTTCGGTGCACGATGGCGTATTCAGGGAGGAGTGCGTGTGGAGATAGCGCTGGCAGTCCCGTGCGAACAGGGCGGTGTGTACTCCTGGCTCTTCTGTCAGTCGTTCCGGATCTCCGCCGTCGAGTGCCACGCGATAGAGGTTGCGCTCGGTAGGAGACGGCCGGGCTGCGATGAAGTAGACGCACCCTCTTCTCTGGTCCACCGCTGCGATCCCGGCCACTTCCCATTCGCCTGATGTCAGTTGCCGAACGCAATTCCCTGCCATGTCATGGACGTACAGGTGCCGCCACCCATCCCGTTCGGATGGCCAAAGAAACTCATGGCCATCGCCCACGAAGTGCAGCTTGCCTGGATGATCTACCCACGCTTCATCGCGCTCTTCCACAACCGTGCGGACGGTAAGGTCGTCGCGGCGCACCGCCACCAGGCGTAATGTGTTCTGCAGGCGTGGGATGTACTGCAGTAAGAGCTCGTTCCCGTCAGGAGCCCACTGCAGGTGGGCGATATAGTGCTCCTCGGGAGAATCACCTGTCACCGGCTTCAGATCCACCCACTGCAGCTCGCCAGTAGCAACCTGCACGATGCCCAAGCGTACGGTCGGGTTCGGATCGCCGGCCTTGGGGTAGCGCGTTGGACGGGGATCGCATTGCGGCTTGTCATACTGCGGAAGCAGGACCTCCGGTACGCCTGTTTCATCTTGCTGGAGGAAGGCGATCGTCTGGCCGTCCGGCGACCATTCCCAGGCACGAGCCAGCCCCAACTCCTCTTCGTAGACCCACCCGCACCGACCGTTGTAGACCGCTGAAGTCCCGTCTGTTGTCAGACGGCGCTCCTCTCCGGTTCTCACGATGAGGACCCAGAGGTCATTGTCTCGCACGTAGGCGATACTGCTGCCGTCGGGGGAGAACTCCGGATGATACTGCGCAGACTCCGTGTCTGTGAGCCTCCTTAGAACCTCGTGACACATGTCGTACAGATAGAGGTCGCCACACGGCGAGAACCTGGCTGGCGGCTTCGAAGTAAGTAGCAGATATCGCTCGTCGGGGCTGAAGCGGATGGTGCTAATGGGCATAGGCTTGGCATCCCGCGTCAACCGGAGCTTCCGAGGATCCAGGAGCGACTCCCGCTCACCCGTTTCCGCGTCGTAGACCCAAACGGTGGTGAGACGGCTACCCGGGTAGCGATCCAGATAGGCCAGCCGCCGGTTGTCCTTCATCCAACACGGCGACTGGAGGGGTTTCTCCTGCAGGACCTTCGAGTGGAAGATGGTATGCAGGGTCAGGCGTCGGTGCTCGTCCGAAGGCATGGATGGCTTACTCCTGCTCACGGGACTGCAATGCGGCGGTGATGAGTGAACATCCGGATCCGGTCACGGCCGGAACCGATCGTAGTAGAACGTATCCAGCAGGCTCTTGCCGATGCCGACGACTACTAGCAAGGTCATGACGGCATGCTTGACCCGAACAGGTCCGAGCGGACCGCCCCACGGCATCAAGGCGAGCAGGAGCACCAGTGCTGCAAGCCACGCGAGCCGTTGCAGTAGCCGCAGGAGGAGATGGCCTGCCATCGAGGGACAGGCTCCACACCTCCGAGGCAGTCTACAGGAGCCATGGGGGCCGAGCCGTGCTGCCGTGGGGGTGCGCACCGATCCCACCTCCACCGGGTGTCAGGGAGTGGCGCGGCTCTCGCGCTTCCGCTCGAGGAGCTCCAGCGTCACGCCTAGCGACTCCTCGGCGTCGAAGTAAGCATATTGCCCTTCGCCCATATCGCCACGCTGGACCATGGGAATGCCCCGTTCGCGAAGGAAATCCACGCTCTGTTGCATGCCCTCGACCCAGAACGCGATGTGGTGGAAGCCTTCGCCTTTCCTATCCAGCACTTCTTTCCAGGTGCTGCCGTCTCCGATCGGCTCGATGAGCTCGAGCTGCACCTGGCCGAGCTGAAAGAACGCCAGCTTCGCCTGAGCGTTCGATGGTACGCCACGATACGTCTGCTCGACCTCGAGACCGGGTGACGTGGTAATGACCTGAGGTACGGGCATCCCCAGGACATCTGCCCACCGCCGTGCTGCGGCTTCGATGTCCCGTACGACGATGGCGACTTGCGCCAGAGTAGTGCTGCCCAGATTGTCTCCCATGCTGTTCCTTTCCTGATCTGCAGAGCGGACGACCGTGTCCGTCTCGGGCCATTGTACCAGGGCTAAGGTTGCTCCGCTGCCGTATGGCCCGTCGCGCCACGACCCACGCGGGACCGTTGGGCCGGGGGCCGTTTGCCTATCTGTCGTAGCAGCTCTGAGACGGCTCGCTCGAGCTGTCTGTCGCGGCCGCTGACGATATCCTCAGGGGTGTGTTGGACGAAGATGTCTGGAGGACAACCGTTGTTTTCCATGTTCCGTCCATCCAATGTGTAGGAGCCAACGGCCGGCATGCGGAGCGTGGTTCCGTCAATGAGCGTCGTGCTCCCCGTGCCGATGACGCCACCGAAAGTCCGCACGCCGACCACTTTGCCCAGCTTGAGCGCGCGCAGTCCCCACGGGAAGACCTCGGCATTGCTGAACGAGGCCTCGTTCGCCAGCACGATGATGGGCCTGGCCAGTGCCGGAAGCGGGGCAGGGGACATCTGCGGATCGCCGCGTATCGTTCTCCAGCCAAACACCCTGTTCTCCAGCACGGAGAAGATCTCGTCGGCTATACTGCCGCCGCCATTGAAGCGCACATCGAGGATGAGGCCCTCTTTGCCTTCCATCTCGCTCAGAGCAGCGCGCCGGAACGTTTCGAGGTTGGCCGCTCCCATACCGCTGAGATGGACATATTGGAGCCGGCCCCCAGACAGATGTTCCACAAGCTGCTTCCGATCGTGTACCCATTCGTCGTACACGAGTTCCCGTATGGCAGAAGTTGCGACCGGCCGAATCCTGACGGTACGGTCCTTGCCGTCCTTCGAGCGGACCCTGAGGGCTACTTGCTTGCCGGCGCGGCCCTCCAGCATGCCGTGGAACTCCTCGTTCGATGCTATGTCCGCGCCGTCAAGTTTCACGAGCACATCGCCTGCCGCGAGTCGGGATTCTGGTCGGTCGGCGGGACCTCGTCGCATGACCCTAGCAATCCGCACGCCTGGCCCTGGGTACGCATCGTCCAACACCACTCCCAAGAATGCTCCCTGGGCGCTGGCACCGCCATCCGGGCTGCTAATCCCACAATGGGAAGCGTTGAGCTCGCCGAGCGCCAGAGTGAAGAGAGCATAGAACTCCTCGCGTGTTTGCAGGCGCTCGGCGACGGGCCGATAGCGGCTACGGACGCCATTCCAGTCACACCCGTGCATACCGGGATCGTAGAAACCGTCCCGCATCTTGCGCCAAGCCTCGTCGAACATCTGCAGCATCTCGGCCCGGCGATTCACGACTATGTCCACGCTGACAGGTAGGGGCTGAACCGTGGGACCCGGTCCGGCCAGCACCAGACGGCGCAATGCTCCTCCCACCGTGTAGTAGACGACGGAACCGTCTCGCGTCACTTGAAGCGACGAGGCCGATTCGCCACTCTGGGTCAGGCGCGTTGGGGCGCCTCCAGCCACCGCCACGCGCCAGATATCCGTCCGATCGAGTTGTGGGACGGTGAACAGGACGCTCCGACCATCGGGGGCGACGACATAGCTCTGTACCGAGCTATCTCCACTAGTCACACGGCGTGCACGCAGGTGGACACGGTCCAGATCGAAGCCAGCCGATCCTGGCTCCGACGGTGCTTCGGCAGACCCCTCAGGCGTCCCGGCCTCCTCGCGCAGGCTGACGCTCCATACATGATTGGTCTGCCCACGATTAGATAGGAAGAAGATCCGACGGCCGTCGGGGGACCAGCTTGGTCGCGTGCTGACCGCCGGGTACCGCGTGATATTGATGGGTTGCGGCTTCTCGACGTTCACGAGAAAGATGTCGGCCACAGAACCTGCCGAATGCGATTTGTGGCGTGCGTAGGCGATCCACTGCCCATTCGGAGACCATACCGGCCCTTCGATGGACGGATCCTTCACCAGGACGCGGACCGGGCCTCCTGCCGCAGGAACAACGCACAGCTCCGACCCAGACGCTCCCCTAACAAAGGCAATACTCTTGCCGTCAGGCGAGAAGACCGGTCCGGAAGGGGGCTGGGCCGGCGCATCGGTCAGGACCCGGACCTTCAGGTCCTGGATATCTACAAGATATAGCTCTGCCTCGCCCGTTCGGTCCGACACCATGGCAAGGTACCGTCCCTCTGGCGACCAGGCGATGTCTTCCTCCCGCTGGGGAGTGTCCGTAATCCGACGTGGCTCCGACCGTCCGGTGGTGGTTACGACGAAGACCTCGCCGTGGACGACGAAGGCTACCTGCTTGCCATCAGGCGCCAGAGCGAACTCCTGAATGCGGCTGCCCAACCGCCGCCGGTCCTCGGGGACCACACGGTAATCCGTTGGGGCATAGATGGGGATCTCATGCGTTTCCCGCGTCTTCATATCCAGTGTCCAGATCCCGAAGTTTCGCTCGAACGCTATGCGGGATCCATCTCGGGCCATGGAAGGGTAGAAGACATTCCCCTCGGTGAATCGCGTGAGAAGTGTCTCGGCACCGCCCACGATGCGACGCCGCACAATGTTGGGGCTGCCGCTCCTGTCCGAGACGTAACAGACGAAGCGTCCATCCGGCTCAGGCATGGCCCACCGCTCGTTCGTCTCGGTGTGGGTCAGGAGACGTCCGGCGCCACCGGACGATGGAACTGCGAGAAGGTCCGACGCGCCGCTGCCACGATAGCCCTTCCGAGTCCAACTGCCGCCCCGTGTGCAGTAGATCACCCTCCCATCGGGCGAAGAACGTGCATTGGCGAGAGCGATCTCGTCAGAGCGAACGAGGCGGGATCGTCCTGTCTGGACATTGACGGCGTAGACCGCTGACGTGCGGGTGGTCTCCCGCGCGGAGGTGAATAGGATCTCGGAGCCGTTGGGAGTCCAGTCCGTGACGTAGTCAGCAGCTGAATGATACGTCAATCGGCGAGGCTCACCGCCGTCCGCCGGCATGATCCATACATCGTAGCTACCCTCTCGATCGGAAGAGAAGGCGATCCACTTGCCATCTGGGGACCATACAGGGAACTGGTCGAACGCCTTGTGAACCGTCAGCCTCCTGGCGGTGCCTCCGGTGGCAGGCACCGTCCAGATGTCGCCAGCATAGGAGAACGCTATGGTGAAACCGTCTGGCGAGAACGATGGATGGCGTGCGAAGCGAATCGGTTCCGGCGCTGCATCCCCCGTCTGGGCGCGGATGGCCCCACATGCGAGGGCAAGGGCGACGTAGAGAAGCCAACGATGCAAGGTGAGTCCTCCTCGGGCTGAGGATTCGGTGAGACTGCGCGGCTCTCCTATCACCACGACCGCACAGACCCCCCGTGAGGATCTCCCAGAGCGCTCCGGCCGGCGACCTGACAAGGAACTTGCCAAGTCTCCGGCCGGCGACATGCCGCTATCTATGCTTGCTTCGTCTTGACAGGCTTATCTTCCCGCGGTTCGGGTTGTGCCGCGAGGAGTGCCGCCACGGCTCCAGCTCCCCCTGGTACGAGGGTGATTTGTGGATTGGCTTCCAGCACGTTCTGCGTTTCGAGTATCTCGAACAGTGCCGAGGCGATATCTGGATCTCGGGCGATCTCGTTGAGGGCAGCACCCACGATCTGCGGCCGCATGGCAGCCGCACGCGCGAACTCCACCGCGGCCTGCCGCTCTGCCGTGCTCCGAATGACGTTGACCTGGTTGGCTCCATCCTGGAGAATGGCCGAAGTGACCTGCCGGAGCCTGTTGACCACTTTCTCCTCGATCTGCCGGATCATTCCAGCGTCGCGGAAGTGCACCTTGCGAATGTAGACAGAACCGAGGAGGTATCCCCATTCGGCCGACTTTGGCGAGACTTCCGCGCGAACCGTCAGGCTCATCTTGTGCCGCGTCTCCAGCATCTCCGCCAGTGGCATATTGCTCAGGCACCGCACCGTGGAGTTACTCACATTGGCCCGCAGCGAGCCACGCGGATCGGCATTGCGGAAAAGGTAGGCCACCGGATCGCTGATATACATCTCGTACCAGACGCCAATCCCCATGGGTGCGCCTTCTTCCGAGTTCACGGGTGCGCTTCGCAGATACTCCTGGTCCATTCGCATGTCGAGCACGTGGCGCTGTCCGAGCCAGTTGACCAGCAGCGCACGCCAGCCCAGCTCGAACCATAGCAGGTGGAGTCCCGGCTCTTCGAGGATGCCCACCACGTTCCCGAAGAGAACGTAGACATGCCTAGTTCCCTCGTTGACGATGGCGTACATGCCGAACGTGCGATTCAGTGCGCCAATGAGGGGTACTAGGACGAATAGTGCGATGAAGGTATAGATGGCAGCCTGTCCTCCGGTCATGGTTCCGCCTCCATGATGACGCGCTTGGCCTTGGCGAACAGCCTGAGACGCACATTGCGGACATAAGCACGGAGCACATCGGGCCCGGCCTTCTTGAGTTCCGCCAGTTGCGCGGCAAGAGCCCTCAGCGGCTCAACCTCCGCGTTGGCGTTGAGCGTCTCGATTTCCACGGCACGTTTGGACTGAACGATACGCTGGTCGGCGGCGGCCTGTGCCAGGCTGACTTCCGAAGAGACCTGGTTATGTGCAGTGTTGATGGCGGCCAGGGCGGACTCCACCTCCGCCGGGGGATCGATGCCCGTAATGAGCGAGGCATCGAAGGCGATTCCGTACCGAGCCTCGGCTGAGCGGCATTCCCGCTCCATGTGGTCGTTGATGTCGCGCAGGTTCTTGCGCAGGTCGTTGATGGAGATGCCTGTTACACTCGCGTCCGCCGAGACTGTGTCGGCTCCTTCGGCGTTGGGAGCTTCGTAGTTGGCGATGCGCTCACGCAGCACGGCCACGAAGTAGCCCATGACGTGAATGATGGGACGCTTCACCCCGAACAGATAGGCATATAGGTTGCGCTCGGAGACGCGAAACCGAATCTGGCCGGTGAGACCGACGTTGAGCTGGTCCTTGGTTACGGCTTCCAGCATCGTGCCGTTGTGATTAGCCGTCGGATCTTCCAGGTCCTGGGCCATGTTCATGGTCTGGACCGCCACAGAGACCTTGTGCACTCGCTCCCACGGCCATCTCCAGTAGGGGCCTCCCGGCTGTATGACCCGCACCAGTGGGTAAGCGTAGCGGGGCTTCTCCTCTTCCGTCAAGTGCTCGGAGATCGGATCATCGAGCGTTGTCTTGTTGGGGATGCGATCGGCTCTCCCGAACCTGGTTTTCACAGCACGCTCGTTGGGGCCAACCGTGTAGAAACCGGCGACCCCGTAGCGCACCAGAAACCAGACGATGAAGCCGACGAGCACTCCCGTCATTGGTTCCATACGTCCCTCCTTGTGATGCCTAGGCATCGGCGAGCAACAACTGGACTGACGGCATTGGCGCGTGAGAATCGGTCCTAGCGTCCGCCAGGGCTCGCAAGAGCGTTAGCTCTTAGACGAGTCGCGACCGGTCTGGGCTTCAATGGTGCTGCACCTCAACGGGCAGGGATCTACGCGAACGCGCGGTGGCTGGCTGGGCGACTGCTCGCAGGAGTGACCGTCAGGCGACGGTCTTGGATCGCTGAATCCGGAGGAGGTGTACCATCAGTACCTGAACATCCGCCGGTGTGACCCCTGGAATGCGAGCGGCCTGGCCAACGGTCATAGGCGTCACTCTGGCGAGCTTCTCGGCGCCCTCGCGAGAGAGGCCGCGAAGTGTGCTGTAGTCCAGACAGGAAGGTATGGGGACGAGATCCCACTCGCGGATACGACCTGTGCGCCGTTCCTGGCGTGCGATGTAACCGGCGTAGCGAGCTTCGACCTCCAACGCCTCTCCCACGTCAGGCGACCAGGCTCCGTCGGGGGGATACAACTCGCACAGTCGGGCGTAAGTCACCTCGGGTCGCTTGAGCAGTTCGAGAAGGGAGGTGCGCTCCGGGACAGGTGCTGTGCCGAGCCTAGCCACGATGTCGCTATCCATGGGGCCGAGGGATATGCTCGCCAGACGCCGACGTTCTGCCTCGATGGCCTTCCGGCGGCGGTGGAAACGCTCGAGCCGTTCGGGTGATGCGAGGCCGATCTTCTCTGCGATCGGCGTAAGACGGAGGTCGGCATTGTCATGACGCAGGTAGAGGCGGCATTCAGCCCTGGCCGTCAGCATCCGGTACGGGTCCTCCACGCCCTTGGTGACCAGATCATCTATGAGTACGCCTATGTAGCTCTCGTGACGGTCCAGGAGGATGGGTTCCTTTCCCAGGCAGCGGAGGGCTGCGTTGATACCGGCCACGAGACCCTGGGCCGCAGCCTCTTCGTAGCCCGAAGTGCCGTTCACCTGACCAGCTAGGAAGAGCCCCGGCACGGCCTTGCACTCTAGTGTATGGCGGAGCTGATCCGGGTAGACCATGTCGTACTCCACTGCATATCCGGGCCGGATCATCTCCACGTCCTGAAGTCCTGGCAGTGTCCGGAGCATGGCAAGCTGCACGTCTGCGGGCAGGCTCGTGCTCATCCCTTGCACGTAGATGGAGGGCCGGTTCCCGTACTCCCGCTCGAAGAAGACGGGATGCGAGACCTTCTCGGCGAACCGGACGACCTTGTCCTCGATACTCGGGCAGTAGCGCGGCCCTATACCCTGGATGCGGCCACCGTAGAGGGCTGAACGATGAAGGTTCTCGCGGATGATTCTATGCGTTTCCGAGTTCGTGTGGGTCTGCCAGCACGAGACGGTCGGTCGCCGTGCGGTCGTGGCATCGAGGAGGTAAGAAAAAGGCGCGGTCTCCTCCGACGGTATCTCCTCCAGCTCTTGCCACTGGATGCTATCGGAGTGGACGCGGGGTGTCGTACCCGTCTTGAAGCGGCCCAGCCTCAACCCGAGGCGCGCCAGAGACTGGGACAGGGTGACCACTGGCATGGAACCGAGGCATCCGCCGGGTGTTCGCGTCTCACCACAGTGCATGACGCCATTGAGGTAAGTACCCGTGGTAATGACGGCGGAGCGGGTCCGTAGGCACCGACCGTCGGTGAGCCGGATCTCCAGGCCGTCACCAGCGTGAATGCGAACATCAGCGACCTCGGCGCGCAGCATTTTCAGTCCTGGCGTCGCCTGAAGAGCCGCCTCCATAGCGGCAGTGTAAGCGTCCTTGTCTACCTGCGCACGGAGAGTGCGTATTGCGTAGCCCTTGCCGGTACCCACGGAACGAATGTGGGTGTAGGTCTGATCCACAGCCAGGGCCATTTGACCGCCGAGCGCATCTACCTCGCGGACAAGATGGCCTTTGCCCGGCCCGCCGACGGAGCAATTGCAGGGCATGTGTGCCGTCTGGGCCGAGGGCAGGGTTACCAGAAGGGTAGCGCATCCTAGACGTGCTGACGCGAGAGCCGCCTCGCATCCCGCGTGGCCGGAACCGACGACAATCACATCCCAGACAGGAGACTCCATCCTAGGGGCGTATTCTAGCATAGCGATCCCGTATAGCCGGGTACGTCGGATGCTCCCATGGAGCGGTGCAGCCACTTTTTCGTGGTTTTTCTGCTAGAGGACTAGCACATTCGCCCGAAACGCGTTATACTAGACAGTACTACGGGAACCGCTCCTTGAAGTGAGCGGCTTCTCGTCGTTGATGGCTCTAGCCTGGCCTACAGCGCCCGACGTTCGGCCAGGCCGCAGACAGCTTGTTGGATAGCACGGATTCATGCATGTGCAGTATCCGGCCGTGCTTGGAACGGCATACTGCTCCGGTGAGAAAGCCGGCGGCGCCGTAGCAAAGGCATCGCCGCAGGCCGAAAGGAGAACGCAGAAACGATGATGCATGTGGGCACTCTGAGCCGTGTCTTGTCCGCCGGATCGCTGTTGCTTCTGGCTATGCCTGGAGCGTTCGGTCAGGCGGGAACCGCTGTGCCACGTTCGAGGGCCAGCGCACTCTTCGCTCAGGTCAAGTTGCACTTCGAGCGCAACATGGGTCAGGCCGGCAGCGACGTCCGTTATGTGGCTCGCGGACAGGGCTACTCCGTAGAGCTGCGTGACAGCGCCGCGAGCCTGACACTCCGCGAAAAAGGGGCCACCGTGAACATGAGGCCCCTCGGCGCAAGCCCGTCGCGACCGACCGCGGCAGAGCCACTTCGAGGCAAGACCAACTACCTGCTCGGGCAGGATCGCTCCCGATGGATTACCGATGTGCCGACCTATGGGCGCGTCCTCTACAGGAGTGTGTATCCGGGCATTGACCTCGTGTACTACGGCAATCAGGTTCGGTTGCAGTATGACTTCGTCGTCGCTCCTGGCGCCGATCCTAGGCAGATCCGGCTGACCTACGATGGTGCCCGGGCGGCAGTAACGTCCTCGGGCGAGCTGCGTCTCCGGATGAGCTCTGGCGAGCTCCGGAACCGGCGTCCGTATGCGTACCAGGTAATCAACGGACGCCAGGTGCCGGTGGCAGCAAGGTTCGAGACCAAGTCCGATGGCTCCATCGGCTTCCGGGTGGCCAGCTACGATCGGAATCGCACGCTCGTCATCGACCCGCTCGTCGAACCCGTGCGCGAGTTCGGTACGTATCTGGGTGGTTCTGGCGACGATGGCGCCCAGGCCGTGGCCGTAGATGGGGCGGGCTACGCCTATGTCGCAAGCTGGACCAACAGCGGCAACTTCCCCGTGACGTCCGGCGCCTATGACACGACGATCAATGGCAACTACGATGCTGTCGTCAGCAAGATAAGCCCGGACGGCAAGACGCTGATCTACTCGACGTACTTGGGCGGCTCAGGCTACGACTATGCTTCCGCCATTGTCCTCAGGAGCGGCAATGCTGTCGTGGTAGGCGACACGGATTCACCCGACTTTCCGGTAACGCCGGGCGTCGTCCAGCCCACCAACGCGGGAGGTGCGGACGGCTTCGTTACGGAGCTAGACGCGACGGGCAATGGTCTCGTGGCCTCGACCTATGTGGGCGGATCTGGCTACGACACCCTACGCTCCGTGGCCCTCGATCCGAATACCGGCAGTGTCGCGGTCACGGGCTGGACCCAGTCGCCGAACTTCCCGACGACAGGTGGCGCATTCCAGACCACGTGGCCATCTGGCCTGCCCAGCTCAGCGTTCGCGACCGTCCTGGTTCCGGGGCTCAGTGCGTACCACTTCTCCAGCTATCTGCACGGTAACGCCCAGGAGCAGTACGGAACTGGCGTGACAGTGGACAACTACAGCCGCGTCGTGGTGGTCGGACGGACGAACTCCGCTACGTTCCCCACGACACCCGGCGCTTACCAGACCACCATCAAGGGCGAGAGCGATGCCTTCGTCACTATGTTCGACGCGAGCGGCTCGAGCCTCGTCTGGTCTACCCTCTACGGCGGCTCCTGGACCGACGGAGCCGAGGCGGTGGCCATAGACGGTTCGGGCAACGTCTGCTTCGTGGGTCGTGCTGACTCCAACGACTTGCCCCTCCGAGGAGCTTACCAAGGCGCGAATGCGGGGAGGAAGGATGCTTTCTTCGCAGCCATAGAACCTGGCGGTGCAGTCCTGCACTGGGGCACCTACCTGGGTGGTTCCGAAGATGACGTGGCAAATGCCCTGGCACAGGATGGCCTCGGTCACATGTACATTGTGGGCGAGACCCGGTCCCCCGACTTCCCCGTGACCCCAGGAGCGTTCCAGACGGTGCGCAGCGGTTACAGCGACGCCTTTGTCGCCAGGATTCAGCCCACCGGAGGCGGGGTGCTTCTGAAGTATTCCACGTACATGGGTGGTAGCGGTCTCGACGGCGCCACGGGAGTGGCCAGCGACGGCTCCAATATCCTTTACGTCTCTGGCTTCACGACATCTACGAACTTCCCGACGACCTCCGGTGTGATCAAGCCAGCCTACGGCGGCGGTTACGAGGACGGGTTCCTGGCGCGCTTCAACGTGCTCTACCTGCCGACGACGCTCTACACGATCGATCGCACTGGCACGGTCGGCGAAGGCGTCAACCTGCGCTCCTATGACCTCCGCAGGACCTACGATAACGGTCTGCTGAGCGGCCAGACGATCACCTTCAAGATAGATGGCACACCCGTGGGCACAGGTATCACGGATGGCGGCGGCGATGCCAACTATCTCTGGACGATAACACCTGGTCCGACAACACGAACCATCACGGCGGAGTTCGCAGGGAACGACCCCTATCTCCCGTCCAGCGCCAACGCAACCCTGACGGCGGTAGTCTGGGCGACGAAGATGGCAACGTTCGACAGGACCCAGAGAATTACGGGTACCACCGAGCTCAAGTGCCGACTTGTACGCAGCGATTACACCCCGATCTACAACAAGCCGATCAACTTCTACGTAGACGGCTCCTTTGTCGTCACACGTTACACGGACGTGAACGGCTATGCGAAGTGGCCCGTCTATGTGGTGCCGGACGGCAGTGGCGCAGGAACGCGGATCATCCTCTCGGAGTGGGTCGGCGACAGTGGCTACCTGCCGGTCAGCAAGACGGCCAACCTCAACGTTCTGCCCGCGCTTCCGTACATCTGGGTGGCGAACAAGAGCGTCCCGTATCACGGTACCGTCAAGCTCTACGCCTACTTCCGACGGCTGTACGATTATCTGCCGCAAGGCAACAAGCCGGTCGTCTGGAAGATAGATGGCACACCCATCCACTCGATGAACACCAATGGCTCGGGGGTTGCGACGTTCTTGTATCCGACGACGGAGAGCATCGGCACGCACACGCAGACCTGCGAGTTCGCGGGCGATGCGTTCGTGGATGCAGGCGTGGGAACCGGAACGCTGACCATCTACTGATCCCCGTAGCCGTGACGTATCAGGGAGGGTCCACCGGACCCTCCCTTTTCCTTAGCTGCAGCAGGTAAGCTATCATGAACCGGGTCCTATTGCTCCGGGTCCATCGAAAGCCACCACAAGGAGGCGGACATCTATGCGTCATAGTCTCATTGCCGGAGTTGTGCTGACACTCCTCATCATGCCCCTCTTCGCATGGGCGCAGACGGCCAAGCTCGAGCTAGAACCGCGTGGCACGACCCTGGCAAGGGTTGGCTACTTTCCTGTGCGCGTCGCCCTGAGCCCTCAGAAGCCGCATACAGTCAAGAAGGAACCCGCCTATGTGACGACGCCAAAGTACGGCGTGCTGCGTGTGGGCAATGGACCACGAAGCGCCATCGCGATTGCCGTGGACGAACCGGAAGGCGGTGAATGGCGAATCTATGTGGACGCAAATTCGAACGGTGACCTGACGGACGACGGCGATGGCAAGTGGAGCAACCGTTCTGATCGGAATGGGAGGGTCATGTATGGCGTGAACCGCTACATGGTGCGCGCCTCCTATGGATCCGCTGCCAAAGAGACATCCTCGGTCCAGTACGGCATCGCCGTGTACCGCTTCGCCGACATCCCGGCCCTTCTCGTCTACCGGGAGGCTGCCCGTACAGGGACCATCGCCCTGGACGGCAAGCAGCACAAGGTCCTGCTCATCGAGAACGATAGCGACGGTCTATTCTCCAAACCGGTCGGCACCGTCGAGGAAGCCTCCAAGACGCGGCCGGTCTGGCTCCTCGTAGACATCAACGACGACGGCAAATGGGGGCTGGGACCGCTGGATATCCGCGCTCCGTTCAAGCTTGGAGAGAAGGTCTACGAAGCCGTCGTCGCACCCGACGGTTCCAATCTCACTCTGCGCCCAACCACCAAGGCGGCTCTCGATCTTTCGCCGAAGCAGCCAGCTAGGCCAGAACTCCTCAAGCCGGGGACACAAGCTCCGGATTTCGTGGCGGAAAAGGCAGGCGGCGGTGATGTGAAGCTCTCGGACTATCGGGGGAAGATCGTCATTCTGGACTTCTGGGCGACATGGTGTCCTCCGTGCCAGAAGTCCATGCCGCACTTGCAGGAAGTCCACAAGGCCATCCAGGGGAAGAATGCCGTCATCCTTGCTGTCTGCGTATGGGATACGAAGCAGGCGTACGATGCATGGCTGGAGACGAACAAGACCAAGTACGGCTACCAGTTCGCGTTCGATCCTGCTGGACGCGGCGCCAGTAGTATCGCTGGCAAGCTGTTCAACGTGAGCGGCATCCCCACGACCTACATCATTGACGCGCAGGGCAGGGTGGCCGAGGCTATTGTCGGCTACAGCGATGGCGACAAGCGTATCGAGGAGGCTCTGAAGAAGCTAGGCATCGAGCTCGACTGATATGGTCCGGCGCAGTGGAGGCGGCGCTGCGGATCGCACCGCTAAAGCACCCGATCCACGGCCCGCGATGGAGGTGCTGGAGCGGCTCATGGAGCGCTACCCAGGGGCCACGTGCGCGCTCGTCCATCGCAACGCGTGGGAACTCCTCTGCGCCACCATCCTGAGTGCCCAGTGTACGGACAAGCGGGTGAACATGGTCACGCCGGCCCTGTTCGCCCGCTATCCCGACCCCTATGCCATGGCTGCGGCCGATCCCGCTGAGCTGGAGAGCATGATCCGGAGCACGGGGTTCTTCCGCGAGAAGACGAAGAGCCTCATCACCATGAGCCAGGACATCGTCACTCGGTTCGGCGGTAAGGTGCCGGAGAATATGGACGAGTTAACCTCTCTCCGGGGTGTTGCACGGAAGACCGCAAACGTCGTCTTAGGGACGGCGTTCGGCAAGAACGAGGGCGTTGTCGTTGATACGCATGTGAAGCGTATCGCGCAGCGGCTCGGCTGGACCCAGCACACCGACCCAGACAAGATCGAACAGGATCTGATGGCGCTGTTTCCCAGAGACCTGTGGACCGTGCTGGGCCATACGCTCATCCTCCACGGCCGGGATCTTTGCGATGCTCGCAGACCGCGCTGTGCGGAGTGTCCCGTTGCCGAGCTTTGTCCCTCGGCAGCACTCGGTGGCGGTTAGGAACTAATCGGCCGAGGTACTACGCCGACCTGTCTCTCCGCCTGCGGAGCAACTCCTCTTCCTCCGCGCGGCTGAGATCCTCCGAGGTTGGCCGGCGCGGAGCCTCATCCGACCCGTCGCCTGTCTCCCCCGATACGATGGGCGCCGCTGCCACTGGCGTCTTGTCCCGCTCCAGATCCTTGACTGCCACGAGCACGACATAGCGGAGGCGAAAGTCCTTTTCGCGATCTGTCAGTCGTGCACGTCCCTCCTCAGAGAGGCCCTCGAGCCATTTCGTCTTCATCTGGTCGCGGACGGAATTGTGCCGAGCGCGCACGTCCGGCGATAGCGCCTCCAGGTCGATCTCCACCGCGGCCTCGCCGTCGGAGTATAGATGGGCTATCGTCCCTGGTAATCCCGCGTAGTGGGGGAAGTAAAGTCCCGTCTTGCTGTCCTCGGCGGTTGCCGGGCGTGCGACGATTCGGACGCGGTCTCCTAGTTTGAGTGTCGCCAAGCGCCTAGCTCCTCTCTGTAATCGTGCGACTGGCAATGGCCGTCGCCAGCCAGTCCGTAATGAGTTGCGGCGAGACATTCTGTTCCAGACGTCGCCTGGCCTGGGAAAGAATCTCCATGGCGCCGATCCAATGGTCTGCTTCGGCTCGACCAGCGATGCTTCTCAGGACGTCCAGGTGGTCACGATGCACCACCTCGGTCTTCTCGGGATCCACCCGCAAGAGCAGCAGGTCGCGAAACACGGTGATGACCACATCTAGCACCGCGCCGAGACCGCCTCGATCCGCACGAGATCGTGCCGAGGATCCTTCCTCACCGTCCTCGCTCGGAGAAGGCTCCGGAGCAGCTCTCAGAGGTTTCATGCTGGCAGCCAGCCCCCGCAGTTCCTCAGCGATCTTCAGCGCTGCCAACGCGCGTGCGTCTGCAAGACGAAGGGCGGCTTCCGTGCAGCGATCCACTGCCTCCAAGGTACCAGGGTTTCGGACCAAACGCACGGCGGTCCCGGGCAACCCCTCGGCGAGAGCAGCGATGACCGGAGCTCTGTGAGAAGGTAGGCCGTGATGGCTGACGAGCCAATCCTCGAGTGCCTGACGCTCGGGAGGCCGAACCGTGACGATCTGACAGCGTGAGAGGATGGTCGGAAGGATCCTCTCGGTGCTCGGCGTCAGCAAGACGAACACCGCATAGGATGGAGGCTCCTCGAGCACCTTGAGGATACTATTGGCCGCAGCCTGGTTGAGCGTATCGGCCCGCTCCAGGATGAACACGCGCTTCCGGCCCAACACGGGAGAGAAGGTCAGCGCACGTTCGAGGGCGCCAGGAGGCTTTCGCTCCCGATCCCAGAACTGCCAGATCTGCGTTTGCTCGCCGGCGGGTTGGATGAGAACAATCTCCGGCTGGGTGCCAGCGGCAATGCGAACACAGCTTTCGCAGGTCTCGCATGCACGGTACGGGGTCCGCTGCGGAGTCAGACAGGCGGCCGCCTGTGCGAATGCCAAAGCCAAGGCGGTCTTGCCCACGCCGGTAGGACCGCGTAGGATATAGGCTCCAGCCACCTGGTCCCGTTCCAGCGCTTCCCAAAGAAGCCGGATGGGGGTGTCGAGGCCGAACAACTCTCCCAGCCGTGTGAAGTGCTCGGCATAGGGAAGGGTGTCTGCAACAGCGGTCATCGCAACCGTTTCTGCGGCGTCCAGCGGATGTCGAGTCGCTTAGCCCTGAATGGGACGACTACCATTCCACGGTTTCGCCAGCCTGCTCCGCGGCCAGAAATCGCTCTGCCTGGATAGCTGCCATGCAGCCGGAACCCGCGGCGGTTACGGCCTGACGGTACTCATGGTCCTGCACGTCGCCACACGCGAAGACGCCACGAACGGAGGAACGAACATCGCGGTGCGTCACGATATAGCCGTTGGTGTCCAGTTCGAGTTTGCCCACAAAGAGCTCGCTGTTGGGCTTGTGGCCGATGGCGATGAACACGCCGCTGCACTCGTGGAAACCGACTGCACCGGTAACGGTATCCCGCAGGGAGACACCCGTCACCCGCTTCTGTGCCACGTCGTGGATGTCCGCCACCACCTTGTTCCAGAGGACGGTGATCTTGGGATGTTCCAGCACGCGTTTCTGCATGATGCGAGAGGCCCTCAGGGCATCGCGGCGATGGACGATGTAGACATGCGAAGCGAAGTGGGTCAGGTACAGCGCCTCCTCCGCCGCAGTATCGCCGCCGCCTACCACGACAAGAGGCTTGTTCCGAAACACGGGCATGGGACCGTCACACGTGGCGCACGCGGAGACGCCGGCTCCACCCAGGCCGCCTTCCCATACCGGCTTCTCGGCATCCAGGCCGAGCCATCTTGCCGAAGCTCCCGTCGCGACGATGAGCACATCTGCAGTGTAGCTGCTATCATTCACCCAAACGCGGAACGGCCTCGCCGACAGTTCCACATCGGTCGCCAGGTCCTCTACGAATTCCGTGCCGAATCGGGCAACCTGCTCGCGCATCCGAGCCATGAGTTCTGGGCCCATAATCCCCTCGGGGAAGCCCGGGTAGTTTTCTACTTCTGAAGTTATCGTCAACTGACCACCTTGGCCCTGCATGTCCTGTCCCTTGCCTGGCCCACCGTCAATCACGAGCGGCTTCAGACCGGCACGGGCCGTGTAGAGGGCGGCCGTGTAGCCGGCTGGACCGCTGCCGAGGATGATGACCTGGTGATGGGATGTCTCGGATGTCACTCTCGAACCTCCTCGCCAAGGCGCTCCCCGAGCCGCGCCTTGAGCACAAACTGGGATAGGAGCCGAAGCTCATCGGGTGTGAAAGAACGGGGATCCTGGGTGAGCAGCTCCAGGACACCTGTGATGCGTCGTCGCTCCTTGAGCGGGATCCCTACGTACGACGCCAACTGCTCCTTTCCGTGCCATGCATGTACTCTAGCACGGTCATCGTCGGAAAGAGGCATTGAGGTGAGAATACGTCCTGTGGCCGCCACAGCGCCTGTCAACCCCGTGCCCACGGGGATTCGCTGGTCGGGCGCACACCGGCCCGCAAGCCGGCTCTCGGCACGGAGCACCAGCTCGTCGCCGGTCGTGGCATAGATGGCACAACGGTCGGCCTTCATGACGTCGAGAGCGACATCGGCCACCAGCTGCAAAGTCTGGTTCGTATCGGCGGCGCTACCGATGGCGGCAGCGAAGCGGCGGAAGTAGCGCCGCATGGCAAGGGACCGCTCCTGGGCACGCTGGTACGCTGTAGCATTCGTGATGGCCAGGGACGCTTGATTTGCGATCGTATAGAGCAGTTCGATCTCGGCCACCGTGAAGAGACGTCTCCGGGAGGAAAGTGCCAGCAGGACGCCCTGAACCGATCCAATCGGTACACAGAGGCACGAAACGATGCCGAGCTGGTGAATCGGCATGCTCCGATTGCGGGCGTCGGCGGCGATATCTGCCACCGCCGTAGGACAAGTCCACGCATATACCCAACCAGCGATCCCTTCGCCGCTGCGCGGACGAATCGCGCCGAACGCTTCCTCGTCCAGTCCGCGAACCGCGTGGGCGTGCAAGCGACCGTCGCGATGGTCCATGAGCATGGCCGCGAAGCCGTCCACTCCCAGCAGACTCATGGTGGTTTCCGCAACGCAATCGAGTACCTCGCGAACATCCAGCGTGGCACCCACACGCTGCGAGAACGTGAAGAGGGCGTTCGCAGCTTCAGCGCGGCTTGTAGCATCCTCGTAGAGCGTGGCATTGTGGATGGCAATGCCCGCCTGCGTGGCCACCGCCTCGAGTAGGTGCAGATCCTCCGCGCGGTACGCCGCCGGTTGGGAGCTCGTTACCGTGAGAAGGCCCAGCACCTCGCCAGCGCTCCGGATGGGCGCCACCATCAGCGATCTACAACGGGGCGTTGGCGACACGGTATCGGCGTCGGCGGCATCCTGAGTATCGCCGAGAATACGGGACTCTCCGGTCCTGAGGACCTCTCCGGCAATGCCAGCATCGGCAGCAAGCTGCACCTCGCGTTCATCATCGCTGAGGCCCCGGTCGGCCGTGATGAACAGGTGACTGCGTTCATCGTTCAGCAAGTAGATGGCAGCGGTCTGAACAGGAAGGTGCTGACTTATGGCCTGCAGGACCGAGTCCAGCACAGCCTGCAGATTGACGGTTGATGTGATCGTGCGAGCAGCGTCATAGAGCGCAGCAAGCTCCCGCTCCTTGTCGGCCAGTGCGCGGCGAGCTCCTTCACAGTCCACAACGAGCCCGGCGGCGTTAGCGAACAAGGTGAGAACGTCGAGGTCCTCCTCCGTGAAACTACCTGCGTGCTCACCGTCCACGGCGATGATGGCTCCGGCGACACCCTCGGACGTAAGGATGGGCGCAATCGCTCCCGAACGAAGTCCAGTCGGCCCGTCCGAACGGAGGAGCATGGCTCGCCCCGATCGGAGGGCGGGATTGGCCAGCGTGTCCTCAGAGGCAACCCGCAAACCCACGATCTCCGCAGGATCGCGGCCTGAAACTGCGACAAAGTCCATGGACTCGGTCTGTGGAGTGGCCAATCCAACCACGACCGTGCCAGCACCAAGGAGCGATCGAACCTCGTCGGCGATAACCTGATAGGCGGCCGAAGCAAGCCTGCTCGTGGCGATGGCGCCGAGGACGCGCATGATAGATCGGCGCTCGGCGTAAGAGCCTTCTCCGAGTTCCTCCGGAACCATCATTTCACCTGGTGTCTGATCCTGCGGTACCCCATGACATCTTCCCCGAACACCTGCCAGTGCTTACCGCCTAGGGTCCAGACCTCGCCATCGCTGCACCCAACCGCTCGCGCGGACGACCATGGCATCTCCATCTCTATGCGCCTCCAGCGGTAGACCATTTTCGTCGCTCAGATAGCGTTCATCCATGATCTTCGCCTCGACAAGTTCCTCGAGCGATTCAGGCAAGTCCCCATACGCAAGCCGGTACGCGTAAAGCGCCCGACCGATTCCCAGCCGAATGAAATGCGCTTCGTTCGGTCCCTTGCTAGGTCTGGTGGCTTCGGCCGGAAGCTGGAGGAGGCGCAGTGTTTCGACCTGCAGCGGTCCTCTAGGTGCGTCCAGAGCGCGGAATGCAAGGGCGTGAACGCCTCCTTCGAGGACGTGGGTGCCCAGCGACACGACCTTCTCCTCGATCCCATCTGACCGAAAGCTCGCCGCGTGGGCTACGACGGAGCCATCCATCTCGATGTCATAGGCACCGTTGTCCGGCGCAGCCCAGCCTACCAATCGGACTGCGTACCGATCCGTCGCCGGTACCACGAACGGCATGGTAAGGATGGCTCCCGAAGCGGCGTTCGGCCATTCCAGCAGAGGCCTGCCACCGAACATCCCCTCGCACACGATGCGAGGCTTCACTTCACCGATGACCTTGGTCGCGCCGAACGATTGCAGCAGGTGATGGGTGGCCCAGGGCGGATTGCGGTCCGGCCAGCCGGGTAGAGGTTCCGTTAGTGGCGCGATGCCCTCCTGGTACCAGTAGGCGATGCTCTGGTAATAGTCGGGTCGCTCCAGGAAAAAGCCATCCTCCGAACGAGGCAGGTTTCCCTTATGCTCCATGGTAACGCGCAGCGATTGGCGAAAGTGGACGGGGTCCAGCACATGCCAGCGATAGCAGATGCCAGCATCGCCTGCCTCGTAGCCTTCCCAGCGAGGCTGACCGAACCATGCACCCGTACGCGGCCTGAAACCCCAGGCGTCATTGAAGTAATCCTCGGTGCCCGTGCCTTGCAGACTCGGTACCTCTTCTCCGTCAATGTAGAAGAAGTCGTCGCCCTCGCCGAACCACCCGTCCTGGGCCAGCGTCACGCCAAGCACCGTACCGACGTACTTGCCGTGTCCGTTCAGGTCGGCGATAAGGTAATCGCGGCCCATGACGGTAGGGAACTCCTGCCGGTACCGGGCATGGAAGTAGAGGACGTCCTTCGGCAATGTATCCACCTGCTCCCAGTCCACCTGCCAATAAAGACCGGTACCTCTGTCAGGGTTGTCGTTCGTGACGGTGAAACGTGCTTCAGCGTGGAACGGC
The DNA here is from genome assembly GCA_037443035.1 of Chthonomonadales bacterium. Lineage (GTDB taxonomy): Bacteria > Armatimonadota > Chthonomonadetes > Chthonomonadales > CAJBBX01 > JABWBA01. The sequence continues at coordinate 49,672 of JBBIPC010000015.1, read as the reverse complement.
ATGGGCCAGTAACAGGTGAGGCTCCCCGTGGGGCTGACCTGTACAGGCAGACTCTCCACTGGCGCCGGCCTCCCCTGCCCCACAGCGAAGAACATGCCCAGCGGAACCTCCACCGAAGGCGTAGCGCTGCCGTCCCAGTAGATTCGCAGACTGAGCGAATCCAGCTCGCCTACGCCGCCTGCATGACTTGTCAGCCACACATGACGCACGATTCCTGGCCCTGTCAGCACCGGCATTTCCAGCGTCTCTCCAGGCTGCAGCCAGGTCATGTCCATATTACCGTCGTTCCAGTTGGGCTGCTCGTTACTGGAAACACGGCGATTGCGGGCGGTAGTTGGGCGGTAGAGGGAATCCAAGAAACAACGATCCATTGGCATGCACTGTCTCCCCAGGATGGCGGCAAGAGCTACGTCAGTGCATAATACACTCCCAGCTCGTATCCGTCAACCGGTGAACGACCCACCCAGGGGTGGCAGGCGCAGAGGCGCTGTATCCCAGAAGACGGCCTGGACACGCTCCTTAGAGAATATCCGCCTCATCATCGAAGACGTGGGTGCTGTCACTTTGCGCAAATGGCGCCGGCCTCCCGCGCTGGATGATCACCTGCTTGTCCCTCTCTGCGTCGTAGAGAACCTGCAGCTCAGGCAACTCCATTCCCTCGATGGACGTGAAGCATACCCACTGGGTAGCCCGTGCAACACCGACGAAGATCAGCCGTCGGATGGTCTCGGGATCGTCACTGGCGAATGCGCCACGTACGAGACAGGGCAGGAATACAGTGTCGAACGTCAACCCCTTGGCGCTGTGGTAGGTGACTATCTTCGGGGTGGACGAGCCGAAGTCGGGCGGATTACCGCCACCCACGGCCTTGGAGGGTGGCAGCACCTTCTCGACGGCTATGCCGCGCTCGTGGAGCGCGCTGGAAACACCGTGGACGTCAGCAGTCCGAGGCACAATGATCCCCACGCGCTGATTCATGGAGAGCCGCTGCCGAATGCTCTGGGCGAGTCTGTCCATCTCGCTATCGTTATCGGGCGCCAGGTATAGAAGGGGCCGCTCCCTTTCTCGTCCGAGATTCCGAGCCTGCGCCAGGTAGTTCGAGCGGCTGACGAGATCGGGCAGGAACCACGAGGCCAGAGCCGCAACGTCGGGGGAATTCCTGTACGCACTTAGCAACGCCACGCTCCGCCTGCGTATACCGAGTTCGCTCAGAATGTCCTCCTCGCTGTGCACGCCGTCGAAGATCCGCTGGTGCGGGTCGGCAAACACCGTCACGTGCTTGCACATGATGCGCAGGATGCTATAGGCCGTGGCCGTCAGGTCCTGCCCCTCATCAACCATGGCGAAATCCAGGATCGGGGGGGTGTGGCTGCTCTGGATGCTTTCCAAGACGGCCGAGCGCACCGTCTCGAAGTAGTTCGGGTCCGAGCTGTCCCCTGCGAAACCACGGACAAACTGCCTTTGGAGTTCTCTGCACCAACTGTCGAAGGTCGAGACCGATCGAATCGGAAGCCCGAGAAAATCCACGCCGGATCGAATGTACTCTTTGAGAGCGTTGGTGAACACAAGCACACGAAAGCGCTCAGGTGGCACCCGTTGCCTGGCCATGAGATAGGCAGCCCGATGGACGAGAAGCACGGTCTTGCCGGAGCCGGGCGGGCCCAGTATGAGCTTGTGGCTGTCCGTCGGCAGTTCGACGACACGCAACTGTTCGGGTGTCAGGTCTTGTCGGGGAACCAGGAACACGTTCAGTCACGCATCTCGATCGGGCGTACTTCCGGCCGCAGTGCCTCGGCAGATTCGACGGACTCAGGCGCCTTGCTCCGCTGCCGACGTTCTGCCTCGACCGCAGCTAGGAGCTTCTCGTCCTGGAGCATCCGCGCACACGCGGCGCACCAGCCCAACTCCCAATCGTCCAACATCTCGGGCGGACCATAGAGCTTCCGGGCAGCTTCTAGCGCCTCTCTGCCACCGGTCACGTCGCCCATGGCCGTCAGCATACGTCCCTCGAGTGTCCTAGCGGGTCCGGACTGCGAATTGCGCCGGAGCGCTTCGCGTACCGTCTGTAGCGCTTCGTTCAGTTTCCCGCGGCGTTCCAGGCTCAGCGCAAGATTGAACAACGGGACGTCAAAGCCGGGAAGAAGCTCGGCGCTCTCGCGGTAGTCCCGCTCCTGCCGCTCGTAGTCACCGATCTCGCCATACCAAATGCCTCTCAGATTCAGGACGAAACCATCGGGACGATTGAGTTTGCGCAGCAGTGTGTTCAATACGTCAATGGCGTGCTCCCGATGTCCGATCTCAGCGTAAGAACGAGCCAGCTCGACGAAGCGGGCATAGTCGGCCTCGGTGCCCCCATCTTTGTCGCGAAGTTCCTGTTCGATCTGCTCGATGCGCAAACGGGCGGGATGGGGAGAAGCGACGTTGATCACGGGATTGGATGTGTAGGCTTCGAAGAGCGCCTCCGGCTGATTCTCCAGAAACGCATTACATTCGAACTCCTGGTCGGCGGCCATCCGTGCTCGCACGACGATCTGATCACCGGCCTTCGTGCCTCGGGGCAGTCGCCAAATCTTTCGGAAGACGGTCTGGCCGCTCCGGTGCGCAACAACGCTCATCTCTAGCTGCTGTTCACCACCCGGCGGCACATACAGCTGCGCGCGAGGCTCGACCCACGATCCGTCCGGTGGATAGGGGAGCGGTGCGCCCTCAGGGATGAGCGGTATCAGCGCGTCCTGGAGCGTTCGGAGGCTCAGCCCATCGGCCATGGTGGGTTGAATCATCCGGCGATTCGTGAGCGCCATGTGCAACGCTTCCCAGGCGGCTCCCATGGCTACCGCTGCCTGAACTGCCATGGCATCGGGATATGTGAGGATGGTGGCACCGCTCAAGTAGCGCTCCAGAGCAACACGGAGTTGCGGAATGAGGGAGCTACCTCCCACGAGGAGGCATAGGTCCACAGCCTCCGCATGCAAATCAGCACGTTCCAGGGCATCCTCGATGGGAGCGAACACCGACTGAATGAGCCGGTACTCGGTATCGCGTGCGAAGAGGTCTTGGGTGTCGAGGAACGGGGCCAGAATCTCCTCCCACTGAGCCGCCGTAAGCGTCGGCCTGCGCAGAATCAAGGTCTTGCCTTGCAGCCGGCATTCGATGGCCGGCTGATGCGCTTCGAGGTCGGCCGCTGCGCTGGATGTGTACTTACCGAACTTCATGAGACGGTCTATCTCGTTACAGAGGGCTATCTTCAATCCTTCGGCTGTGCCCAGCAACTGGGGTTCCAGCACCTTTTTCCGGGCCGCCCAAGAAAGAGATTGCGGATCCACGTTGTTATCGCGACAGAGATCGGGGATCAGACGCTCGTGGACGATGGCCGCATCCAGGTCGCCACCTCCGAGCCGTGTGTACCGCGAGACGGCGCGGGTCGAGACTCTGAGACCTTTCGATTCGGAAGCAGGTTGGACGACGGCCACCGTGACGTCGCAAGTACCGCCGCCGAAATCGAACACGAGTACGTTGGACGGTCTGTCCGTTTCGAGCACTGAATCTGTCGCGTGCTCCATGAGGTAGCAGACGAGGGCAGCAGTGGGCTCGTCCATGAGGGGTTGAGGCGCCAAGGGTAGGCCTGCTTCCCGGGCTGCCACCAGAGTATCCTCTCGCTGGTTCGGCAGGAACGACGCTGGCACCGTTACCACGGCCATGGAAGGTGCGGCGAGCGTGCTCAGCTCCGCCTCCTCTCTCATGAAGCGCAGGATATGGGAAGCGATATTGGCCGCGGTGCGATAGCCTTCAGGGGCCCGGTAGTAGGTCTTCGCCAAACCCATGTCATTCTTCGTGTTGAAGAACACCGACCGCTCGACGACGAGCGACTCTTCGGTCGGTCGTGCGCGCAACCTCTTGGCACCTTCGCCGACCCAGTGACGTCCTTCGGGACGCAGGGCCACAACGGATGGGACGAGGGGACTGGTGAACTCACCGTCCTTTGTCGGCTGGGTAATGTCCACCAGTCTGCAGGCGGGCCGTTCGTCACCAGGTTGCCACACAGCCTCGGCGAGAACGGAGTTCGTCGTGCCGAGGTCGATGCCCCAGGCTGCAACCGTGTGCTTGCGCGTTGCGGACGTCCAATCGCCCAGGATGAGATCTTTCATGCTTTCCCTGCTCCTCAGGTAGTCCTTGCGCAATGGAACACCGAGACGTGGTTCGGTTTTCCACTGAGCTTTCTGCGTGACCAAGGGTAGGTCCTGCCCTTCTGAGCACACTGGAGCATGGGGCTTCTCGAGCAGTTCGTCACGCAGGACGGCACGGGCGCGGTGTCGAAATGCATAGCATGCTGCGTGCTCTCATGACAACACTCGCCATCGCAATCTGTCTTGCAGCAAGGGGGGAAGGCATGTCCCAGCCTCATGCGCCTACCCAACCGCACCTGAGCGGTAACGTCTACATGCTCCAAGTGTACTATGGTCGCGAGGGGAAGCAGTTCGGCGCGGATCTCGATGCGGACCTCCAGGAGCTAGCCGCGTGTGGCCTCGATGGCCTGGAGCCCATCCTCGAGTCGCCGGAAGATGCCGATCGGTTCGGCAGCGCTCTCCGCAAAGCAGGTCTTCAGATGCGGTCGGCGTATGTCAACACGACGTTGCACCGCATGCCGGAGGCACAGCAGAGCATCGAGCGGGTCCTAGCCATTGCCGATCGTGCACGCCGATATGGCACGCGCATACTTGTCACCAACCCCAACCCGATCCAGTGGGGAGCGCCACTGGACAAATCCGACGCCGAGCTGGAAACCCAGGCGAACGCCTTGAATACGTTGGGAAAGGCCCTGGAGGCGCGAGGGTTGAAGCTGGCGTACCACAATCACGACATGGAGCTCCGGCAGGCCGCTCGGGAACTGCACCACATGATGTGCGGCACAGATCCGCGATATGTCAAGCTGTGCCTCGACGCCCATTGGATCTACCGAGGCTCGGGCAACTCTTCCGTTGCGGTCTTCGACTTCATCAAGCTCTACGGGAAGCGGATCGTCGAGGTCCATATTCGCCAGTCGCGAGGCGGTATCTGGTCGGAGGTGTTCGGTGACGGGGACCTGGACTGGACGGCTATCGTCTCGGAACTACGTCGTGTCCGAGTACGCCCGCATCTCGTTCTGGAGCAAGCGGTGGAGCAAGGAACGCCCGCTACGCTGGGGGCTGTCGAGGCCATCAGCCGCAGCGCTCGAACGGCAAGGCAGCTCTTCCGTTGGGCTACGAAGGGCTAGGCCCCAGGTCAGGCACTCGCAACGCCTGGCCCACACCGTGCTCCAGCGGCTCTACTGAAGGTACGGACTCAGTTCCTCGCCAGTCAGGACGCCGAGCTCCAGTTCATATGTGCGGGACTCGCCGGGTTCTAGGTATTGCAGGCGGCCAGCCTCCCGTTCTACCGAACGCCCCATGACGAGGGCATTGGCCGGCTCCAGGCCGATGACGTAGGTGCCCGCTCCGAGCATCTTCCACTGGACGAAGCACGGCAACTGGTCGGGCCGGTATCGGACGTACACGGCCATGCCACCGTCCAGATTCGGATTCACGACTGCCGCCATGGCGGTGCCATCGGCAGACGCTTCCACGGTATGGAAGTAGACTTTCTCCCGGTAGCCCACGACAGGCGTGTGAATGCGCATCCAATCCTCGGCACCAGCAGCAGCCTCTGCGTCCCGCGGCTGCGTTGCGCAGGCTGGCACGACGATCCGCGATCCTTCATCCACCACCGGATAGCCGAGGTTCACGTGATAGAGAAGCATGTGGGGCGCTCGGAGGAAGCCTTCGTTGGTCACGCGGTCCTCGATGCGGAAGCTCGTGGCCCCTAGCGCGGTGGTGATCCTGCGATGCAGCAGCACGTTCTCCCCGAAGACGACAGCCTCACGCACGGAACCCTCGATGGTCATGCGATAGTCGTCACCGTCCCACTCGCCACGCGCGCTCACACCAGTCGCCGGGGTGTTGCTGAATCGCCCGTGGAGGCCGAGCTCGACCCCCTCATCCACGTTCGGCGCGCCCATCCACGTCAGGCCGCACGTTGTGACAAGCCCGCCAGGGAAGCTCCTGAGCCAGCCCAGTCCTTGCGGCTCATAGTAGGCAGGATGCCGGTCCGTCTGCGCCGATCGCCAGGCCAAAGCGCGGCCACGGAAAGACGCTGAGGAGATGTCCAACCCACGGGATGGCAAGACAGTGAACTGGAGACCACTTCCAGTCACGACGTCGGCCGCGAGAACCCCGTCTTCGTACCCATCTGCAAGGCGGTGCAGCTTGACCCTCGCCAGTTGAGAAATGTCGCCAACTCGGGACAGGATGTCCTGCTTCGTCAGCATGCGCCCGAAAACGTTCGCCATGGTTCACACCCCGTTATCTTTGACAGCGCTCAGGTCCACGAGGACACCGTCGAAGATCGCGGCGTTGGATCGGACCTTGCAGCCGGTACCGACAACGCAGCGGACCAGCCGCGTGTCCTCCTGGACGTGCGCATTCTCCCACAAGACCGACTCCCGCACCACAGCCCCGGAGGAGACGATGCATCCCGGACCCAACACGGTGTTCTCGCGTACAGCGGCGCCGGACTCGATGCGACAGCCATCGCCGATAACCACTGGGTATTCGATGCTGGCCGAGGGTTCGATGACCGCGGTTTCGGAGATCCACTGGTACTTCCGTCGCTCCGGAGCGGGGAAGTCCAGCCGTACTTTGCCGGCCAATGCATCCAGGTGTGCCTGGAGATACATCGAAAGGTTCCCAACGTCCATCCAATACCCCGCAGTGAGATAGCCGTAGATGGGTCGCTTCTGCTCGAGCATGAGGGGGAAGAAGGTCTTGCCGAAGAGATAGAACGTGTTGCGCGGGATGAGGTCCAGCGCCTCCGGTTCGAAGAGGTAGATGCCGGTATTCGCAGTGTTGGAGAAGATGATCTCTCCCCTGGGCTTCTCCAGGAATCGGGTGATGCGTCCTTCCTCGTTGATGAGCACGATGCCGTACTCGGCGGGATCATCCACAAGCGACAGCGCTATGGAGGCGAGGGCCTTCTTCTGCCGGTGGTTCTCGAGGAAGCGGGTCAGGTCTATGTCAGCCAGGTCGTCGCCGCCGATGACGAGGAATGTTTCGTTGCCGAAGAACTCCTCGCATCGTTTGACGCTGCCAGCATCGCCCCATAGGCGGTCCTCCTCGGCGTAGGTAATCTTGACGCCAAAGTGGCTTCCATCCCCGAAATAAGCCGTGATCTGGTCGGCAAGATGGTAGACGTTCACGATGATGTCGGTGAACCCATGCCGACGCAGCAGGCCGATAATGTGCTCCATGACGGGTCGGTTGACAATGGGTACGAGAGGCTTCGGCATGGTGTGGGTCAAAGGATGCAACCGAGATCCCACGCCGGCCGCGAGGATCATTGCTTTCATAGGCTGTCGTTCTCCAACAGAAAGGAAAGTCGCCAGGCTCGTTACAGCGTCAGCTTCTGGAATGAAACTCGACTATCGTACGGCAGACATACTCCTGCTGTTCCGCGGTCAACTCGGGATGAACAGGTAGCGAGAGCACTTCCCTGGACGCACGCTCGGCTTCTGGGAAATCACCCGGCTTGTGACCGAGAATGGCATACGCCTTCTGGAGGTGCAACGGCGATGGGTAATAGACGCCGGTCTGGATCCCGCGCGCAGCCAGAAACGCACGCAACTGATCCCTGAGCGGATGCCGGATCGTGAACTGATGGTACACATGAAATGCCCGCGGATCGCAATCGGGAAGGACGCAATCGGTGTCTGCGAGACAAGCAGCGTACCGCATAGCATGCTCTCGCCGACATTCCGTCCATGTCTCCAGATGCCTAAGCTTTACCAGCAAGACCGCCGCTTGCAGGGCGTCCAGCCTACTGCAGTAGCCCACGTACTCGTATTCGTAGCCACCGCCGCTGCCGTGGAAACGCAGCTTCCGCAGTTTCTGATGAACATCCGGCCGGTTCGTCAACACCATGCCGCCATCGCCATAGGCGCCGAGGTTCTTCGTCGGAAAGAAAGACAACGTAAGCGCATCGCCGAACGCTCCCAGTGGTCGGTTGTCGAAACGTGCGGCGATTGCCTGGGCCGAGTCGTACAATAGAGCGAGCCCATACTCTGCAGCCAAGGCTTCGAATGCCGACCGGTCGGCTGGCTGCCCGAACAGGTCCACCGGAAGAATGGCACGCGTCTTCGACGTGATCTTACGGCGCACCGACGAGGGGTCCAGGTTGAACGTGGCCGCGTCAATATCGGCGAAGACGGGCCTCGCGCCGAGGTGGGTGATGGCTTCGATAGTAGCAACGAAGGTGAACGGTGTGGTAATGACCTCGTCATCCTGGCCGATACCCAGGGCAGCCAATCCCAGGAGAAGTGCGTCTGTCCCTGAGTTCACTCCCACCGCATATGCGGCTCCGCATAGTTCAGCTACTTGCTTCTCCAGCGCTTCGACAGTGCTGCCAAGGATGAAATGCCCGCTCTCGAGTACTTCCTGAAGTGCGGCGTCAACCTCTTCGCGAATCGAGTGGTACTGCGTGACAAGGTCGGCCAGAGGTACGGTCAAGTGCGGGCTCCGATCATAATCTTCCTGAGGCCCGACGAGAGATCCCTGCATCGGACCATAGTGCATTATACTCCGCCTCGTCGTCCAAGCCGTAGCTCCGTCTCGAGCCATGTGGCCACCTCGCCACCGTATTCAGGATCGTGAAGGGCGGCGAATGCCTGGGCAGACAGATAAGAGCGGATGTTGCCAACGTCGCACCTTCTCTCGTCGGCACCCAGCGGGACGGCAACCACCTTTCCTCCTGCGCGAATGAGAGCGGCTATCGCTTCGGTAATGCCAACTTCGCCGTTCGGACCAGGCGCTTGCCGCCGGATGGCTTCGATGGCCGCTCCGCCCAGAATCCAACGAGCAGCCACGACGAAGCAGCTTGGAGCCGTCGCCGGGTCTGGTTTCTCGACGATACCAGCGAGCTCGAAGGGCATTCCACGAGAAGGATCCGATCCAGGCGCAGGTGCGAGCACACCGTAATGGCGCGTCCGTTCCCTGGGAACCTCTTCGCAAAGAACTGCAGCTTCGGCGCCATGCTCGTGAAATGCTTCTACCAAGCGCTTCGTGCCGGACGTAGCTTCAGAACCCCTTCGGGGAAGGATGGCGCAATCGGCAAAGGCCACGAGCACGGGCGCGGATACACCGGACGTAACGGCGCAGAGCACTGCATCACCCACGCCCCGCATGACTTCTTGCACGACATAAGTGCACTGGAGACCGAAGGTGCTGCCGTCTCCGCAATAATCCCGGATAGAGGTCTTGCTTGGAGAGATGACGATCGTGCCGGCTTCGACACCAACCTCCCGCAGCTCGCGGAGAACGTGGCCGATCACAGGCAGGCGTCCCACCGGCAGCAGCTCCTTCGGTATGTGCTGGGTCAAGGGGCGAAGGCGTGTCCCCAGCCCTGCCGCCGGAAGGACGGCGGCGACTTGCGCCATGCAGTGCTGCACCTAACCGCCCTGGGGCGCGTCCGGCCGTACACGCCCAGCGCGGACGAACGCGAACACCATCCACGCCACCACAGCCAGACCGGCTAGGAGGAGCACGACAAAGAGCACCAGCAGCGCCCACTGAGGATGGACTACCTGCTCATTGATCTTCAACGCTGGCGTCAGCAGGATTTGGCGCAACCTGTGGCGAGCCACGACCATGAGGAACACCGTCGAACCTGTCAGCAACGCTGCGACGCCGGGTGCGCGCCGCACGATTGCCATGGCGACGAACGCCAGGAGGATCCCCGCCGCAAGCACGCCGCTGTCCACCATGTTGCCGCCAATGAAGAATCGGCGCACCATCTGGGGCAGGGCGAACAGGAACCAGAAGCCGACGATGACCTGAATACCGGTTGCCATGAGGAACCAGCGCCGCCCGATCTGTTCCATCCGCTCGGCCATTTCGGCGTCCTCCTTCCTGACAGCTCTCCCGAGCAAGAGGACGCCGAGACCCGCCACAGCCAAGCCCCCGATCATGAAGTGGAGGTATCGCGGGATGAGGGAGGAATCGCCGGCGTTGAGATGGAGCCCGCTGATGCCGGCGTTGTAGAGCGCGTGCCAGGTCCGGGGCGCCAGCATGAGCGTCCAGTTGTTGGAGAAAAGGAAGCCGACCACCAGGATCAAAAGGGCACTCAACCAGGCAATGGCATGGAGATACTTGCCAAGCCAAGCCGGCCGAAACTGACATGCATAGAGGCCGTAGTAGGCGAGCATGACGAGTGGGATAACCATCAGCCACGGCCACGCCATCAGCACTGACGAGGTGTAGAACGCCTGGCCATAGATGAGCTGTACGAAGAGCAGCGGAGCCACTCCAAGAGTGATCGTCAGCGACATCGTTACCGGAAGACCACGCGCAAGCCGCTCGAAGAGCCGTTGCGAGACCGGGTCGGTCTTGCCACGATGGAGACTGATGGCCATGAGGATCGTGCCACCAACGAGCAAGTTCATGGCCAGCAAGTGCAGCGTCAGCGTGAAGACGGAGAGAAACTTGAGCAACCAGATGGGTGCTGGCAGCCCCGCAGGATCGGGCAGGGGTAATCCTGGCATCACTGGCCTCCTTCCGACACCGTGGAACCCGCCCTGGAGTCATCGTTCAGGCTCAGCAGGTACTCCACAAGTCCGGCGCGTTCTTCATCCGTACCAATGAATGGGGGCATGTAGCCCTTCAGCTTGTTGAGGTACAGGATCTGGTGATCGAGGAACTCGCGATCCCAGCCCTTCACGAGATAACGTACACCGTTGAAACCATTCACCGTATGGCAGGACATGCATTGGGCGCGGAAGACCCGGCGCCCCAGCTTCACTGGTGACTTCCGTTCCTCGGCACTTGGAACTTCCCACCTTGCTTTCGCCAGCAGCCCCGTCATGGACAGATCGTTGAAGTCGCTGACCCGGATTGTGTTCGAGTACATGTAGTCGTAGATGATGAACGGCTTGCGCACGGCTTCCCGGACCCATTCCGTCGAGCCTGTCGCCAGCAATCCGATGACAGCGAGGCCGAAGGCGTATGTCACATGGACATGTTTCGGAAACAGGTACGGTCCGATGAAAGCACCTCCCACGACAAGCAGAGAGAAGATCACACTTCCCGTGGCGAAGAGCGTTACGGCCGGAGCACCTCCCATGGAGATCTCGCGGGCCATGGGCGGTAGCTGGGAGATGTACCAGAAGCCGAAGATGGGCAGGACTGCAACCCCGGCCATGACCCACTTGGCCGAGTACTTTACGATATGACCCTTCGCCTCCTGGTCCTTGACAAGCGAGCCGCTGATCAGCGCATACAGCCCGGCTAGGGCCACACACACGGCTGTGCGGAGGAACATGCTCGGCAGCATCGTCGGGTTGAAGAAGCCATGGAGAACGGACTGGGTCTCCACCCATCTACCCGGTGTCAACATGAACGTGAGAATGCCGTTGATCAGTACAAGCGAACACCATGCTGCGACGGCGTAGATCCAACCGATCGTCATGTGGGTGCGCGCGTCCATACGGTCCCAACCGTAGTAGTAAAGCACAGCGGCCATCAACTCTACGATGAAGAACACCCACTCGATAGCCCACACCCAGACGAACACGTGGATGAGGGTGGAGGTCGCAGTCGGATTCACTAACGCGATGGTCCACCAAATCCCTACCCCTGTGACAGCGCCGAAGACGAGCACCAGGAGAATGAAGAACCGCGAATGCGCTTTGGCGAAGTCCAGGAGTGCCTGGTTGCTGGTCTTCCGTGCGGTCCGTTCCGTGAGAACCAGGTAGAAGCCGCCGCCGATGGCGAAATGGGATACGAAGACGTGCACAATGGCGACAAGGGCAATGAGCATGCCCCCGCCCAGCATAGGTATCTCCCAGATCGGGTAGTTCATGACGATCCCTCCATCAGCAGCGTCCGTCGCGTCGCTGCCGCCGATACCACTACTGGTAGTATACACACTCCCGTCGTGAGAGACCTGCTAGATGGAGGTTGTCGTGCTGCTTTCCAAAGGCAGCTCACGAATGACGTGAAGCAACGCGCGCTTGACATGAAACGCTTGTCGTGGCTAAACTATGTCCCCCTGTCCTGGCGTGGCACGAACGCTGGGATGGGCTCAAGGGACGGAGGGAAGCAGAGCATGGCATTGGACGAGACGAGACTGGCCTTCGATACGCTGGCGGTTCACGGCGGACAGACGCCGGATCCGACGACGCTTGCGCGCGCGGTGCCCATCTACCAGACGACTTCCTACGTGTTCCAGGATACGGAACACGCCGCGGACCTCTTCGCGCTGAGGCAGCTTGGCAACATCTACACGCGCATCATGAACCCGACACAGGACGTGCTGGAGAAGCGTCTCGCACTCCTGGAGGGTGGCGTCGCAGCCCTGGCCACGTCGTCCGGACAAGCTGCCGAAACGCTGGCCATCCTCACGATCCTGCAAGCAGGCGACGAAATGATCAGCAGCACGTCCCTCTACGGCGGCACATTCAACCTCTTCCATTACACGCTGCCGAAGCTGGGCATCAAGGTGCATTTCGTGGACCCAGGGGATCCGGAGAACTTCCGACGTGCGCTCACGCCCAAGGTCAAGCTTCTCTACGCGGAGACGCTGGGCAATCCGAAACTGGACACGCTCGATATCGAGGCGGTTGCGGCCATCGCCCACGAGGCCGGCGTGCCGCTCATGATTGACAACACCATGCCATCGCCAGCTCTGGTGAACCCCATCAAGTGGGGTGCAGACATCGTCGTCCACTCGACGACCAAGTTCATCGGCGGTCACGGTACGAGCATCGGCGGTGTGATCGTAGACAGTGGCAAGTTCGACTGGGCGAACGGCAACTTCCCGGCATTCACGGAGCCCGACCCGTCGTATCATGGGCTTGTGCTCATGGACCTGCCGGAACCGCTCCGCACCATGGCGTACGCGCTCAAAGCGCGGCTACAAATGATGCGCGACCTCGGCGCATGCATGTCACCCTTCAACGCTTTCCTGTTTCTGCAGGGTCTCGAGACGCTCCATCTCCGCATGGAGCGACACAGCTCCAACGCCATGCAGGTTGCGAAGTTCCTGCAGTCCCACCCGAAGGTGGCGTGGGTCAACTACCCGGGTCTGCCCGATCATCCCAGCTATGCACTAGCCCGCAAGTACCATAGCCATCGCGGCTTCGGGGCGATCCTGGGTTTCGGCATCAAGGGAGGTCTCGAGGCAGGTAGGCGATTCATCGATAACGTCAAGCTCCTCTCCCACCTGGCGAATATCGGCGATGCCAAGTCCTTGGTCATCCATCCTGCGTCCACCACGCATCAGCAGCTCAGCGAGGAAGAGCAACTCGCCTCAGGAGTTACGCCGGACTTCATCCGCCTCTCCGTCGGCATCGAGGACGTACAGGACATCATTCGCGATCTGGATCAGGCCCTGAACGCGTAGGTTCGCGGCTCCTCTGGGGCTACGAGAGGGAGCATGCGTTGCGGGTATGCTTACCCGTGAAGCACGATGCCCCTCTGCACAAGGAGCCAACATGCGCGCAACCCTCACTCTGGACACCCAGTTTCACCGCGGCGATATAGACCGCCGTATCTTCAGCGGCTTCCTCGAGCACATGGGACGAGCCGTCTACGAGGGAGTCTACGACCCGGACAGCCCGTTGGCCGACGGAGACGGCTTCCGCACGGATGTGCTGGAGGCCATTCGGAACCTCCGTATGCCCCTCATGCGCTATCCGGGCGGCAACTTCGTCAGTACGTACGATTGGACAGACGGCATAGGGCCGCGTGACCGGCGGCCGGTGCGACCCGACTTCGCGTGGAAGTCGCTGGAGCCGAATCTCTTCGGCACGGACGAGTTCATGGCCTGGTGCTGCAAAGCCGGCACGTCTCCTATGCTGGCTGTGAACTTGGGTACCAGGGGAGCCGAGGCAGCTCAGGCGTTGGTGGAGTACTGCAACATGCCACCCGGCACGTACTGGGCCGACCGACGCGTGGAGAACGGCCACAGAGAGCCCTACGGCGTCAAGGTGTGGTGCCTGGGGAACGAGATGGACGGTCCATGGCAGGCAGGGCATGTGCCAGCCGACGAGTACGCCCGGCGTGCGGATCAAGCTGCGAAACTCATGCGAGGTCTCGACCCGAGTATCGAGCTAGTCCTATGCGGTTCCTCGGGGCGGGGGATGCCAACCTATCTCGAATGGGATCGGCAAGTTCTGGAGTACTGCTGGGATCAGGTGCACTACGTCTCTGCTCATCGCTATAGCGAAAACCGTCGGGGGGACACGGGGTGGTTCCTCGCAGAGGGCGTCGAGATTGACCGGATCCTGGAGGACTACGCCGGTCTGTTCGCCTATGTGCGGGGGCGCAAGCGCTCCGACAAGCATGTGTACCTCTCCTTCGATGAGTGGAACGTCTGGTACAAGGCCAACGAGATGGACGGCAAGTGGACGCGGGCTCCCCATCTCATCGAAGAGATCTACAACCTGGAGGATGCACTGGTCTGCGCACAGTACCTCAATGCCTTCATCCGGCGCGCCGACATCGTCAAGATCGCCTGCATTGCGCAGATCGTCAACATCATTGCCCCCTTGCTCACGAGGAAGGACGGCCTCCTGGTTCAGAGTATCTACTACCCGTTTGCAATCATGTCGGAGCTAACGCAAGGGCGATCGCTCGTCCCAGTCGTCGTTTGCCCGACGTACGTGGCCGGTGAGCGTGGTGAGGTGCCGGTGTTGGACGTCTCGGCGAGCCTTGCCGACAATGGAAGTCTCGCGGTTTTCTCCGTGAACCGCAGCCAGACGGACGCAGCCACACTGACGGTACGAATCGCGGACGCCCGAGTTCAGTCGGTCAAGAGAGTCGATCTCCTGACGGGTCCCGGTCCCAAGGCGGCCAACACCTGGGAACGCCCCTACACGATCGTTCCGTCACAGGGCACGGGGTCGGTGAACGAGGATGGTACCGCCACAGTGAACGCGCCTCCGTTGAGCTTCGCGGCCGCCGAGTTCGCCATCGCACGTCCGTAAGTCGCCGACGCCGGCTGCGCCGTCACCCGGGCACGCTTCCCATCTTGACCGTGCATGGTCGAGGTGGAAGGATGCACGCCGGGCCTGCGAGACAGCGAAGGAGCCCCCGCAGGTGGGTTCGGCAATGGCAGGCCGAGTGACTCGCAGGTCGTTATCCCGCAGGAGCTATATGTAGAAATACGTCTGCTCATCTTTCCTGATGGCAGTGGTGCTGACGAGTATACATATGTCTGTTGATTACTCGTCCTGCAGTCTGCCAGGTCCCCAGCGGTTTCCTGGCGTGCTTAGGCGTCCAAGTGGAGATGTAGCTATGCCTCGTCGCAAGTCTCACCCCTCGCGTCGTGCTCAGGAGATGGGTGCCGACGAACTCCTGCGCAAGGCTGTACACGGCGATGGCCCGTTGCCACTGAGGGAAGTGCAACTGGCACGCAAGACTTCCAAGGAGGTTCCGTTCGGCCTCGACCTTCCGGAGCTGCCCGCAACACAGTCGGCCATCGAGGACCTCCTTTTTCTCAGCCGCAACACTCCTCTGACCGACACCATGCGCCGCGCCTTCGAGTTGTGGGTGGCGGGCGTTACGGTCCGGTCCATGGCAGCGGAGTTGGGCGTATCGCCCGCCACTGCAGCCAGGATTCTCAAGGCGGCACTGATTCGCTGTTGGGAGGAGGGGCCGGTTACGTTCGGCGCGTTCAGTGCGCGGAGCATCTACCATCCTCCGGCCGATCCTCCCGGAGGCTACCGGAGCGGTGCTCGCTGCGAGGTCTGTGCAGCGCCGCTGTGGGACGACTATGAGCGCGAGACGTGTGGTTCGCCTGCGTGCGACGAAGTCCTGCGCGTCAGGCGAAGGCTGGACAGAAGGCGGTTCGGCCGCAGCAGCAGGAATAGGTCCTAAGGCGCAAGCGTCCGGAGACTGTCCAAGGTTCGGGTTGCAGTGATATTCCTCCGTCACCGGAGCCTCGCAGACCTTGGCGCATTCTCCCAGGTGTGTGAAGGGAGGGAGGCCACCCAACAGGTTGTGCCTCCCTCCCTACGTCGGTCCGAGTTGCTGGGTCCAGGTGGATCAGCTAGTCGGTCTGTGGCTGGATGGCCTGTCCCGAGCCGCCGCCCGGTGCGCCGACGGTCCCCTGCCCTTGCATGGGCATACGTCCCGCGGCATCAGGCTTGGGCGGGGGGTTCTCTTCGACAGTCTTCTTGCGGCATCCGCCGGTAGCCAGGGCACCCAGCAGCGCCATGAGAAGGACTGTCAATCGGAAGCCATGCCGAACTCGTGAAGTTCTCATGTCACCAGGTTCTTACGGCTCGTAATCCGGGCGGAAGAGCCAGGCGTGGCAACCGTCGTACCAGTAGCTGTAGTAACCGCCCTGGAGAATGGATCCATCCACGGAGCTCGTCGAGGCGAACGCGTCGGTCTGCCAGCCGCCATTGAGCGGGACGTACTTGGCATGGCCGTCGGCATAGATGCGGTTGTCACCGTTGGTGTGGACCCATACGGAGTAGCTCGGCTGGCCGGAGTAGACGATTGGCAGGCTCGTCGCACCGTTACCGGTGGCGCAGCCGGAATCGTTGCGTGGCTGGTACATGCACTCCGTGTTGGGATCAGCGCAGTTCATGAGCGGGTTGGCGTGCGTGTAGCCCACGGGAGACGACTTCTCGAAGCCGTTCCAGGCTAAGATCACGGAGGCGGGAGCCTTGAGCCCGGCCTGGGAGTAGCAATGGAGCAGACCGTTCATGGACTGGGCGATGGTCGGCGGTGGGTAATTCGTCGCGCTGGTCGAGATGAACCAGTCCTGCGACGAGGGGCAGGCGAGAATCTGGTAGTTCTTCCGATACGGATCGGTGGCGTATGTCCACGTCAGGTATCGGACCGCCGCATACGGAGCGGACCCACGAAGGTCCGGCGGCGTGGTGATGAACACGGGGCCGTTCGAACCGGTCCAGCGCCCCGAATAGAAGGGGCTCGCTTGCGGGAATTTCTCGTCATAGTCCTGGCTGTACTGCAGGATGGCCAGCGACGTCTGCTTGTAGTTGCTCAAGCAGCTGGATGCCCGAGCTTTCTCGCGAGCCTGGGCGAATACCGGGAACAGGATTGCCGCGAGGATCGCGATGATGGCGATGACGACCAGCAGTTCGATCAGCGTAAAAGCGGCTGTTGTCTTGCGGTTCATTGGTACCTCCAAGTGTGTAACACCGTTCCCCCGGCCCGACCGTCCCTGGCACGCTGGGGGAGGGAACGGCTGCAAGTATAGCACTCCGTCCCACAGCGCGCAAGGGGATGACGGAAATGGTTGCTGCCAGCGGACCGTTAGAGACGACGGGATGAAACGAGCCGCCCCCCGACGGGGCGGCCCTTTCCCGTTAGGAGGAAGCGTACTACAGCGGGTCTACCACTCGATATCCGGTCGGAAGAGCCACGCGTGGCAGCCGTCCCACCAGTAGTAGCCGGGGAAGCCGTCGGCGTCGTAGCCCGTGTACGGATCGGTGTTCCAATCCGTATTCGCGGGCGAGATCGCGGCGCCCAATCTGCGCCACTTGGCAGAACCGTCCGCCATGACGAAGTTGGCTCCACCTGTGTGGATCCAGATGGTGCCGGACAGAACGAACATGGCGCTGAAGCTGCCGTCATAGCGTGATGTACAGCTGTCCGACCAGGGCTTGTACGAGCAGTCGCCGAAGCTATTGTCGCACCGCAGCGCCGGGTTGGTCAGGGCGAAGCCGGCCACGGCTGCCTTGCCACGGCCCTCCCAAAGGAGCGGGAGCTTGGACGGAGTCTTGATACCTGCCTGGGAATACTGCATCAGCAGACCGTTGAAGGTGTAGGAGCTGTTCTCCCACGGCTTCAGCGGGGTGTCGTAGTCGGAAATCCCAAGCCTTACCTCGGGACCGGTCGGACAAGCACCGATCTTGTAGTTCTTGGTGTACGGCTGGGTGGAGTTAGCCCAGTGGACGGGGTAGGCTGGGAGGCGATGGTCATTGGATGCCAGAGGTCGCCAGTCGGGTGGAACCGCATGGTTGTAGTTCCACAGCCACCCGATGCTGGCGCTGAGACCGAATCCCAGCGGGAACTTCTCATCGAAGTCCTGGATGTACATCATGAAGGCGGTGCCAAGCTGCTTCGTGTTGGACAAGCAGCTTGCCTGTCGCGCCTTGTCGCGGGCCTGCGCAAATACTGGGAACAAGATAGCTGCGAGGATCGCGATGATGGCGATGACGACCAGCAGTTCGATCAGCGTAAAGCCAGTGTTGCGAGCTTGCCTCATTACTTGCCTCCTCTTGCGCTTGAGTTGGATCACCTCGACGACGTGGGCGGCCGCCGGTAGTGAGCCTGACTAAAGTATAACACTGGCTAGACCCAGTGTCAACGGATTCTCGGCAACTCGCTTGCTGCGATGCGCTCTGAACTACCGCTGTAGGACGAGAGGCCGTCACTTCGTCGCGCACGACATCGCGAGCTGGGCCCTCCCAAGAGCCAACAACAAGGTGCCCTAGACCTGCGGCTCCACCATTTTCTGCGTATTCTCCGGCGCTGGGCCGGTAGGGTTGTACTTGGGTGGCGCGGGATTCCGCTCTCGGAGATAGAACCAGCCAGCCACGATGATAGCAAGCAGTGCCACGGCGACAACAACGATGACCACAGGCATTCCGATCTCACGCTTCATACTCGGGGTCCCTTCCCTATGTTGTGCCGGTGCGTCCCTTTCTAGGACATCTCCCTTCTTCCGCCGACATGCTACGGACGACGGTCGCCTAGCGCGCCCCCTTGTTCCCTGGCAGTCGGCCGATGACACCCTTGGGGGCGTTCCCACCGAGCGCGGGAGCCTGACCTCCCTGACCGCTAACGCCGGACTGAACCGCACGCTGGATATCCTGCTGGGCTACCGCTGTCTCGACCTTGCCGGTATTGCTGAGCGTCTTGGCGGCTACGATAACCGCAATGCCGACAGCAACTATGGCGATGATGATGACGAGGAACTTCTGGTTCTGGAGGCTTTGCATCCGAGCATCTCCCGAGGATACTATCTGTTGATCGTACCCGGCACACGCACACCTGGTGGCGGTGGTGCGGGTTTCTCGTCGCCGGGCTTCTTCGGTGGTATCTCGCCGGCAACGTTGATGGGTGCTGGCGCCGCGTTGAACACGTACCTGTAGTAGGCGTAAAGGCCGGCCGCCAAGATCGCCAGCAATAGCAAGATCACAGGCCAGCCCACTTGCTTGTTCATGGAACTACTCCGGAATACTCAGCCGCACAGGGCAGACGGGGTGGACCCGTAAGAGACCCACCCCGTGCCCTCGTAACAGCGTCATGCGCCTCGGCAAAGGACGGAGGGCTTCACCCTTCCGTCCGTCCAGGCTAGTCCACGTTCCAGTTGAAGGCCTGGCGATCGTAGACCTCGTAGGTGCGCGGGTTGACGCCCTGCAGCAGATCGCCGATGCGCTGAACCTTGCAGTGGCCATCGATGAAGGAGACGTTCACCTGATTGGTGTGGCGCGGATAGGTCCCTCCGTAGTGGAGCCAGCTATTGCAGTTGTCGATCTGCCAGCCACCGAACCACCACCACGTGCCGGAGTACCAGTAGCTGGGAGCCTCGACGAACCAGTTGCCACCGCCGGCCTGGACGTCGCAGCCTGCGTAGTCCCATACGCTATCCAGGAACATGTAGCAGTTCGCCGACTTCGTCACGGCACCGAGCTTCTTGCCGTGCGACTGTGCCACGTTGTCATTCATCGGGGCGATATGCATGTAGTTGTAGCCCAGGTCCGTGTTGAGACCGACGGCGTACTCCTTCTGCCGGCCCGTGGCGTTGGACGGATACCCCATGTTCGTCAGCGACTGCGCATCATTGGCATACGGGTCGCTGGGGCAGCGGAACATTGGCCAGCTCTTCACGTACGGCACAACCATCTGCGGCCAAGTGAAACAGGTCTGCCAGTTATAGCTGAACCCACCATCACCTGGGCCCCACATGAAGGGCGCAAATGTCTCGTCAAAGTCCTGCACGTACATGAGATGCGCCAGCGTGACTTGCTTGAAGTTGGACAGACAAGAGGTCGAGCGAGCCTTCTCGCGTGCTTGGGCGAAGACCGGGAACAGGATTGCCGCGAGGATTGCGATGATCGCGATGACCACCAGCAGTTCGATGAGGGTGAAACCTCGCCGATTGTTCACCTGTACTCCTCCTTGGTAGAGTGTGTCGAATAGGATTCCCACAGGCCTGTCGGTACCCAGACCGTTAGGAGGGCTCCGATTCGTCTGCCCATTATACACGACGCGCGCCCGAATGGCAAGATGCGTTGCGGAAACGTTAAGCTCGACTACGTTTCGTGTCGTTCTTCTGCAACGCAGAAGGCGAAGAGGGAACGGCCGGAGCTCTCACAAGCGCGGCCAGACCCCAGCAGCGCCCATGACTTGTTCGAACACATGTCCGACGCGGCAGATGGCATCCTCACGATACAGTTGGCCGGTGAACTCTATCATCACAGGCTTGCCGTTGTGCAAACCTGCGCGCGTGATCAGGGTAGGATGGCCCGTAAGGTTCGTAAGCACCAGCGAGCCATATGGCGGCGTGACGTAGAGATCAACGTCACGAAGAGCCTCTGCCATCTTGCGCTGAAGGTCGGCCCGGAGCTGCATCATGGCTAGATAATCCGCCGCTGCCACTGTCGTGCCCACCCGGAAGATGTTGGGCCAATTGTAGCGTCCCTGTTGGACAAGCTGCCGCAGTCGGCCATTATTCAGCAACTCGGCGAACGAGGCGGCTCCCTCCACATCAATGATGTTCGTGAGTTCGCCGTACGCTCCTTCCATGGAAGGGAGCTGGACAGGAGTCAGCTTGGCTCCAGCCTTCCGTAGCCTATCCAGCGCGTCCGCATAAATAGCCGCGACGGCGTTGTCCTTCGTCGCCGAGTCGAACGCCTGACGGTCCACACCGACTCTCAGTCCCTCGAGACCTGCGGCTGGATCCCAGGAGAACGGCACACTGCGAACGGTCAGGTCACGGCCGTCCGGACCGGCAATGGCGCGGAACACCAATGCGCAGTCCTCGACGCATCGGCCAATGGGACCGAGCTTGTCCATGGTCCAGGAGAGCGCCATGGCGCCGGTTCTGGGAACACGGCCATACGTAGGCCGGAGGCCAGTGGTCCCATTGCGGACACAGGGGCTGACGATGCTCCCGAGCGTCTCCGATCCGATAGCGAAAGCCACGAGACCAGCCGCCGTGGCAGCACACGGTCCTGCCGAGGAGCCACTGGATCCCGTCTGCGGATTCCACGGACAGCGAGTCATGCCGCCAAACCAGACATCCCCCATAGCCAGTTCACCCAGGGAGAGCTTCGCCACGAGCACCGCGCCAGCTCGCTCCAATCTCGTCACCACAGTGGCGTCCTCTGAAAACACCTGCTGACGGTAGGGTGAGGCACCGAAGGTGGTGGGAATTGCCTTCGTAGCCAGTAGGTCCTTGGCTCCCCAGGGGATGCCGTGGAGCGGGCCCCTCCAGCGTCCAGCAGCAAGCTCCCGATCTGCCCGCTCTGCCTGGCGCATGGCAAGGTCCTCGGTGAGAGTCACAACGCAGAGGAGCTTCGGATCGAGGCGCTTCAGTCTTTCTAGGTACAGGCGGGTGAGAAATACGGAGCTCACGCGTCGTGCCTTGAGGAGCCTCGACAGCTCCACGACCGTAAAGAACGCCAGCGCCTCCGGATCCTCGGGTACAGCGGGAAGGGACCCAGAGGTGGGGCGGAATACGCCCTTCCCTGACGGCAGCGGGACGCCAGGAACCCATGGATCGAAGTGTATGGCTGGCTCTGCGCCCTGGGGTAGTGGGGCACTTCGTACGCGCAGCATGGCGGAACGCATCTCGGCTACGCTGGGTGCCATCTGCAGCCGCTCCGTCTCGGTGTAGGAGCGGCCGCTGATGCGGTTGAAGGCGTCGAGGTCCGAGACCAGAGTACCGGTGTCGGCACCCCCTGCTTCCTGGGCGGAGGCGGAGGCGGTTGCAGCCCCAAGACACGCCCCCGCCGCTATCTTGAGCGATTCCCGGCGCGTCATCCGTTCTTTCTCGTAGCTCCGTCTGTTGTCGGCCATCTGTCGTTCCTCTCCAAGGTGCATTGGCATGCGTCGAGTCTACCGCCTTCGCGGAGCGATACGCTGCGAGGGTCTTGCGGGTACGATTCCGTTCTCGTCTGGCGCAGTTGCGAGGAAACGGGCACACCCTAGACGGCGACTTCGTACTGGCAGTAAGAACGCTTATGTGCGACACATGGAAGCATGGCAAGAGGAGATTCCCCAGGCGATGAAGGTCATGACGGTGCTAGGCAGTCCACGCCGCTACGGCAACACTGCGCAGGTCCTGGACTGGATCGAATCGGAGCTCCAGGCTGCCGGCCATACGATAGACCGGGCCAATATCTGGGAGTACGAGATCGGCCATTGTCGGGAGTCCCATCAGTGTCGCTATCCCCAGAGTGCGGCCTGTGGCGTGCCGGATGACGCCGCCAGTCTTTTCGAACGCATGCTGGATGCCGACGTGGTGCTGCTTGCCTCTCCCGTGTTCTCATGGGGATTTCCCGCTCCCATGAAAGCTCTCGTGGACCGTCTCTATTGCCTGTCGGGCTACCACCAGGACCCGGACCACGCCGTCTTGCTAGAAGACAAGCCCATCGCCCTCATGATGACGTGTGGCGGAGAGGAGTCGGAGAACCACGCCATCATGTCCAGGGTCTATCGTAACCTCGTTGCCTTCTTCGGCGCAAGGGAGGCGGGTTTCTGGCTGTTACCCAACGCCACCACGCCCGACGCGTTCGGTGCGCAGGTCGAGCAACAGGCTCGCCAGTTCGCCAGGCGTCTGGTAGGGGGCTAAGCGCCTATTTGTCCAGATACTTGATCCAGTAGAGACCCGTGCCGGGAATGCCGAAAGAGACATAGCGCCGGCCGTCCGGTGATACGCCATAGCGTAGCAAGCGGCCGCCAATGCGCCAGCCCACGCCCCGCTTCGTCACGGTCAGTTTGAGAGGTCCCCTGCCGAAGACCTTCCGAAATCGCCACATTTCTCCACTCCCTTCGGTGGCACCACTAGCACCGTGTCCCTGACTACATTACGGCTCACGGGCACGCATGAGTCAGCGCCTGTAGTCTTCTCCTCCGATCGAGGTTCGTTCTACCCGACCCCATGAGATGACTGGTACTGACGCCCGGATTGCCGACTGTCCGACAGACACGGCCATGTCGCACGGCCGATACTCCTCCCGTGAGATTCCATACCCCAGGGAGGATTACCCCGATGCGTGCACTCTGCAGATGGCTCTGCGTTCTCCTCATCAGCCTGTTGGTGCTTACCCTCGCTCTTGGCGCGCTGGCTCAGGGACCGCAGTTGGCTGCGGTCACCGACGAACTGCTGGTTGGCGTGACGCCGCAAGCCGACCGGACGGGTCTGGCCCGTCAAGCCGTCATGGCTGTGGGCGATATCGTAAGCACTGCTCCGCAGATCGGCGTGCATCGCATCCGGCTTCGGAAGGGGATGACGCTGGAGCAGGCGGCGGCCCAGATAGCGCGCATGCCCGGCGTGCGGTTCGTCGAACCGAACTACATTCTCAGTGCATTCGCGACCCCTAACGACCCCTACTTCGCGTCCAGTCAGTACGGCCCCAAGAAGATCCAGGCTGATCTGGCTTGGGACCTATGGAACCCCGTGGCGCTAGTGATCGTAGCCATCGTGGACACAGGCATTGACAACACGCATCCGGATCTGACGAACAAGATCCTCCGTGATGCCAACGGCATCGTTGGTTTCAACGCCATGGCCGGCGCACGGAGCACCGCACTAGATGATCATGGCCACGGCACGCACTGCGCCGGTATTGCCGCTGCCGAGATCAACAATGGCATCGGGATAGCGGGAGTCGCGGGCTGGAACGGCCAACCTGGTTCGGACAGCAGTTTCGTCAAGCTCATGCCGGTGAAGGTCCTCAACCAGTTCGGAAGCGGTACGACGGATCAGGTTGCCCTGGGCATACTCTGGGCCGCCGACAACGGCGCCAATGTCATTAGCTTGAGCCTCGGAGGTCCAGGCTCCGTCACCCTGGCGGACGCGGTCACCTACGCCTGGAACAAGGGATGCGTGGTAGTCTGTGCAGCAGGCAACAGCTCTTCGTCGACTCCCAGCTACCCGGCCGGGTACCCCGAGAGCATTGCCGTCGCGGCGACGGATGCCAACGACACCCTCTGCAGCTTCTCGAACTGGGGCCCCTGGGTCCATGTGGCTGCCCCCGGCAACGCCATTTTCTCGACGACTCCGACCTACTCTGCCACCGGTGGTTTCTCCCTGAACTACGCCACACTCTCCGGTACGTCCATGGCGTGCCCCCACGTGTCCGGTGAGGCGGCACTGATCTGGTCGGCCAATCCCATGCTCACCAACGCCGACGTCAAGGCGCTCATCGTCAACAACACCGACCCGTACACGCCCTATGCGGGGAGGACGATTGCTGGAGGACGTGTCAACGTATTCCATGCCATGGGTGGCCAGACGCCTCCGCCTGCGCCGGAGCCCCCCGCAGCGCCAACGTCTCTGAAAGCCAGTGTAGGTACCGGCTACGTGACGCTGTCCTGGTCTCAGTCCGTCAGCCCAGATGTCGTCCAGAACAAGGTCTATCGTTCCACGCGTTCCACGACAGGTTTCACCGCCATCGCAACCCTCGGCGCCACGACCATGTACACCGACCGGACCGTTCGGAAGGGCAAGACGTACTACTACAAGGTCACTGCCATCAACATTTCCGGGCTGGAGAGTACTTTCTCGAACACGGTGAAGGTTCGGGCCAAGTAACGGCCCCGGTGATCGCGTAGCGGCTTGCCGGATTAGCGCCGGGAGCGCCAGGGATAGGGTGTGAGCGCTCATGTCACGTACTCTGGCAAGCCGCGTCTCGCAATCCCCTGTGGGCGTGGGGCGGGAGATATCGCGCGTCGGCCGGGGTTTCGATACGTCCCGATGGCCATCGGGACTACTCGACCGCCGGCGTGCATGACGCGGCAGATGCTAATCCGCTCAGCGATGAGGTGCTAGTTCGATACGCCCGTCGGCTCCAAGCGCGCAGGGGGCTGGTAGGCAATGACGCGGGATACGCCGGGCTCGCGCATGGTCACGCCGTACCATCGGGATGCCGCTTCGATGGTCGTGGGATTGTGGGTAATGATGAGGAACTGCGTGTCCTGCGAGAAGTCGCGGACGAGACTCACGAAACGGTCCACGTTCGAGCCATCGAGGGGCGCGTCCACCTCGTCCAGCAGGACGAACGGACTCGGACGTACGGCAAGGAAACTAAAGAGGAGCGCGATGGCCGTCAGTGCTCGTTCACCGCCTGACAGCAGCGATAGGCTCTGTGCTCTCTTGCCGGGCGGTTGTACGAGAATCTCCACGCCGGTCTCGAGCAGATCCTCCGGTTTCGTGAGCGTGAGCGCGGCGCGACCGCCACCGAAAAGCCTCTCGAAGAGCCGCTGGAATTCCTGCTCCACCGCGCGGAAGGTCTCCATGAAGATGGAGCGGGTATTGCGATCGATCTCGGTAATGGTCTCGCGCAGCGAGGCGCACGCCGCCTGGAGGTCCGCGCGCTGG
This sequence comes from Chthonomonadales bacterium, assembly GCA_037443035.1. Taxonomy (GTDB): domain Bacteria; phylum Armatimonadota; class Chthonomonadetes; order Chthonomonadales; family CAJBBX01; genus JABWBA01. Next base: position 24,022 of record JBBIPC010000015.1, on the reverse strand, counting down.
TGTGCCAGGAACTCGTAGCGTTCGGTAAGTCGGCCGTATTCGTCCACGGCGCCCGTGTTGACGTTGCCCATGGCGCGGATCTCCCGCCGCAGACGAGCGATCTCCTGAACGGTATCGCGGTCCATTTCGGCCGGTTCAGGTGCAGCCAGGGCGTCTTCCATGGTCATGCCGTACTCTTCGGATAGGCGTTGGGCGTACTGGGCGAGTCGGACTTCCAGGCGGGCCATGAGGAGGTCGGCTTCATGAAGGGCTGCCATGGTCCTGCTCCGTTCCTCTGTCGCCTCTTTGATAGCGCTGCTCAGTTGGAAGCTCCGCTCGAGGCGCCGGCTTCTTTCGGCGTTCCAGTGGTCGCAGACGGCGGAACACTCGACGAGGCGTTGCCGCGCCTGGTCGCCCGCCTCCGTAAGCTGTCGTCTCTGAGCTTCGGCCTCCATGAGGCGCCGACCGAGTTCCTCGCGTTGCTCTTGCTGCCGCTTCCGAGCCTCTGATATCTCGGCCAGGCTGACCCCCGCTGCGGCGATGGAACGCTTCAGTCCCTTGACCTGCTCCCCCAAGCGGCCCAACTCCACTTGGAGGGCCGTGACTGCTCGCCGGGCTTGGGCCGCACGCTCTGTGCAGCGAGCGGCCTCGAGCTTGGCTGACTCCAATGCATCGTCAAGGCCGACATCCTGCGCACGGTCGGACTCGAGGGCACTTTCCCACTCCGCCACCTCCGTCTCGAGGGTACGAATGGACTCGTTCGTGCGATGAAGCAGCGCCTGAATCTCTTCGCCTCGCGCATGGAGGGCTTCCGACTCCCGTTGCGCTGCTTCCAAGTCCCGTTCGGCAGCGGCCCTGTCGGCACCCCGAGCCGCCTCCTCGCGGGTAGATTCACGCACCACGGCAGCGGCTTCTGTGGCTGCCGCATCCGCCTCGCGCGCCTCCCGTTCCAGACGCTCCAGCTCCTGTGCCAACTTATTCGTCTCTGCTGTCAAGTCGTCGATCTCGCCCTTGCGCCGGATGAGCTGGGGACCCCGCCCTGCACCGTCACCACCGGTAACGGCGCCGCCTGGCGTCAGGACCTCTCCTTCGAGCGTTACGATCCTGCTCCATCCCCGGAGGTGCTTCGCTGCCTCAATACCAGCATCCAGCGTCTCGAAAACCACTACCCTGTTCAGGAGGAGCTGCACAGCGGGAATGTAGGCAGGCTCGCACTCCACAAGCTCCGAGGCAATGCCGACGACGCCCTCGACACCGGTAACGTCTCCGGTCTGGAGAGCATGGGGAGGCCGGAGGTTATCCAGCGGCAGGAAGGTCGCCCTACCACGACGATTGGCCTTGAGCCACTCGATGGCAGCGCGGGCGTCAGCCACGTACGGACAGACGATATCCTGCGAGCTGGACCCGAGCGCTACGTCTACCGCGACACGCAGCCTATCGGGGACGCGCAGCAGGTCCGCGACCGTAGCGAACCGATCCGGCAAGGCTCCTTGGCGGGCTGCCTGGAGCACGGACCGGACCCCTTGGAACAAGCCCTCGCCCGCTGCCTGCATCTCTTGGAGGGCTTGCAGGCGTGCCACACGTTCTGTGTATCGGCGCCGGCATGCTGCCGCATGGCGTTCGGCGCGTTCCTTCCGATCTTCGGCGGCACGCTGGTGCTGGATAGCATGGCGACGTTCCTCGATAGCTCTCGCCGCCGCTGTCCTGCATTCCTCAGCGTTCTGAATGGCAGCCCGAAGCCTCTCTGCGGCTTGGGTCATGGACTCTTCGTGGCGCGTCTTTTCCTGATGCAGCTCGGTCATCCGTCTTCGCGCCTCGTCCAGTCGTGTGCGGCACGCGGCGAGGGCCGACTCCCTTGCAGCACGCTCGGCCAGGAGCTGGCGCTGCGCCTGCGCGTGGTCGCGGCCCACCTCTTCGGCTCGTTCCGCAGCAGCCTCCAACTCCTCCAACCTCTGCCGGGACGCTGAGAGTGCATCTTGTTTCTCTTGCTCGAGTTGCTGGACCCGCTGGAGGGTGCTCTCATCGCGTTGCAGCGCAGTGCGCATGGCGACCTCACGCTGAGCGAGGAGGCGCATTTCGTTCTCGAGGGCCTCTGCCGCGGCGGTGGCGTTTCTCTCACGTTCCAGCGTAAGCTGCAGTTGGTGCTCGACCCTCTCCACTTGTGTGGCTGCGCTCTGTCGGGACAGGCTGGCCGATTCCTGCTCCTTCTCCGCCTCTGTTAGGCTATCGTGGATCCGGGCGGCTTCCCGTTCCATGGCGGCTAGTTTGTCGTCGAGAGCAGCTACTGTGGCAATGCAATGCTCGCGCTCGGCTTTGGCCGCGAAGAGTTCGTAGTCGCAACGGTGGATCTCCGCAATGAGAAGTCCAACCTCCACCGCACGTAGGCGATCGGTGGCAGCGAGATAGCGCTGGGCCAGTTCGGCTTGCTGGCGCAATGGCTCCCGCTGTCGTTCGATCTCGGCCAGGATATCGTTGACTCGGGTCAGGTTAGCCTCAGCAGTCTCCAACTTGCGCACAGCTTCCCGCTTGCGTGTACGGTATTTCTGAACACCGGCTGCCTCCTCGAAGAGCTCGCGGCGATCCTCGGGCCTGGCCGAAAGCACCGCGTCCACTTCCGTCTGGCCAACGAAAGAGTAAGCGCCCCTCCCCATGCCGGTGTCGAGGAAGAGATCCACGATATCCTTGAGCCGGCAGGCTGTGCCATTAATGGAGTACCGCGTGTCACCGGACCGGTAGATACGACGAGCGATGGCGATCTCCGCGTAATCGAGGGGGAGGCTTCCGTCGCTGTTGTCGAGGACGAGCTGGACCTCAGCCATGCCGAGGGGCTTGCGTCGCTCGGCGCCTGCGAAGATGAAGTCGCGACCTTCGCTGCCCCGGAGCAGGCGTGGATTCTGTTCACCGAGCGCCCAGAGGATGGCGTCAGCTACGTTGCTCTTGCCGCAGCCGTTGGGACCGACGATGGCGGTGATGCCTTCGCTGAGCTCGATCTCGGTCCTTTCTGCGAAGGTCTTGAAGCCTGCGAGGGAGAGGCGCTTGAGTTTCACAGGATGGCCATGGACGAGGTATCGCCCCGATTATACCCATCCGTGCAGGACGACCCGCAGCCACGACCAGGGCCGGTTACAGGTCTTCAAGACTCGCTTGGCATCTCGCTCGGTAACACCGATCCGCACGCCCGACACTTCTTGGCGCCAGCCGGCACCGTCTCCAGGCATTCGGGACACTCCTTCGTTGGTGGTGCCGGCGGCGCAGGTTCGGGCCTCAGAAGTGCTCGCGTAATGAGGAACACGACAAACGCGATGATAACGAAGTCCACCAACGTTCCGACCAGGTGGCCGTACTGGATGGCGCTGACCTGCTTGTTCCCCGAAGCGTCCACGACTTCTTTCAGGACAACTTTGGCCTCGCGCCAGTCGCCCGAAGGCAACAAGATGCCGATGACGGGCATGAGGAGGTCATCCACGACGGCCGAGACCACCTTGCCTGTGGCTGCACCGATGATCACGCCAACCGCCAGAGCCATGGCGTTGGACTTGGTCAAGAACGACCGGAACTCTTTCAGCATGCTGTGTCCCTCCTTTCAAAGGTAAGGTAGGTCGCATCGAGGGAAGTATACAACTCGAGTGGGGATGCATGCCGCCTGCAGCCCGGACAATCCCGAAAGGCGTCGGCAACGACGGCGGGTACTCGCACGTGCCATCCCGACGCGATCGCTTGACAGTAGCCCACGCGCGCGTTACACTGTGCCAACCATCACGGGTTTCACATCGCTGCCGGAATTCAACGTCGCCGGGGCTTCGGGCCAGCGGGCCTACGCCGTCATTCCCGTCACCATCCGCCGCAAAGGCGACGAACGGTGGTACGATGCGCGCCTCTGAACAAGCCACGTAAGCGAGGGAGGCACACCCCATGCCCTATACACGACGGGAGGTGATCGGATTGGCGCTGGCGCCAATGATGCTGGGGAGGTGCTGGGCCGGCGCGTGGGCCGAGGAGGAGATGGTGCCGGCGGATTCCCGGCGACGTCGCTTCCACGTCTGCCTATCGCCGGAGGCGCTGCGCCGCGACCCGGATCTGCTCGACGTGGTAGCAAGGGCCGGCGTCCACGAAGCGTGGATCGCCGCCTTCTTCTACGGTCATTGGCCATGGCCCGTGGAGGAGGTTGTCCGATGGACCCAGGAGGCCGAGCGCCGCGGCCTGCGGGCTTCGGTTGCCAACGTTCCCCTCGGACACCCTGGGGATTCCCTTGGCTCCAGCGATAAGGGCTTCCCGCTGACGCCGCCGCGTCATTGGCGCCTGGCCGTACGCCCCGATGGTTCCACCTACGCCGGAACGTCCCTCCATCGTCCCGCCACCGAGGAGAACGCCGCCGCCATGCGCGTCCTGCGCTCTCATGGCTTTCGCCGCGTCTTCCTAGACGACGACTTTCGGCTGGCCATTGGCCCTGGCGTCATCGGCGGATGCTTCTGCACCGACCACCGAGCCGAGTTCCTGCGCGGGGGCGGCTACGCGGCTGGCCGATGGAGCGAACTGCTCCAGGACGTGAACCAGCGCAATCTGACGCCGATTCTGCGCGCCTGGATAGAGTTCACCTGCGATCAGCTCAGCGACAGCTTTCGCGCCCAGGCTCGGGCATTGGGGTCGGGTGGCAAGCTGGGCATCATGGTCATGTACCTCGGTGCCGAGAAGGCCGGCATCCGGCTGCGGGAGTACACCCGCGTCCCCTTCCGTGTGGGCGAGCTCATGTTCGACGACGCCTCCTTCGGCACCGTCAAGGGCAAGACCGACGAGCTCTTCTCGGCCCTCTTCCACCGCCGGTTCGCTCGACCCGAACTGGCCTACAGCGAGACGACGGCCTATCCGGCGGACCGGCTCTCGCCTCGCAATATGGCCGCCAAACTGGCCGTCAGCACCATCGCCGATGTGCGCCACACCATGTTCATGAGCGGCTTGACCCCATTCCCCAAGAGCCATTGGGACGTCCTCGGGCCTGCCATGAAGCACCACGCTGCCCTTCACGAGCGTGTAGCCGGTCACACGCCTGCGGGACCGCTGAAGCACTTCTGGGGCGAGCACAGCCGCATGGTCGGCGACGACCTGCCCTTCAGCCTGCCGCTGGCCCTGGGCATCCCCTTCGAAGTGGTGGCCAAGCCCGCCCGGGGCGGCTGGACCTTCCTTTCGGATGCCGACGCCCGTGCCGCAGCCGATGGCCAGCTCCGTACGGCGGGCACGGTGTTCATGGCCCGGCAAGGGTCCGCTCAGGTTCGTGGCCTGCCGGAGGACTTTCCAACCCTGCTCCGGTGGAAAGCCCAGCAGACCGCCGCGTTGGCCGACGTGCCCCACTTGGCCGACGAAGGCGCCGCCGTCCTCGCGTGGTATCCCACGGCCCAATGCGCCCTTGTCTGGAACCTGGAGGACCGCGCCCGCGAGGCCGTCCTGCACCACGGAGCCGTCCAGCGAACGATCCCGCTCCAACCGCTGGAACTCACCCTCGTAGAGCTAACGGCCGTACGACCGTCGCGCAAGATTCCCTCGAGCCGATGAGTGCTGCATGAGCCACAAGTGGAACGTATTGCTCGTTCATCACCCCCTGGGCCTGCTATGGCCGTTCCTGCTGCTTGCGGCGGTGACGACGCTGGTCATCGGTGTGCTTCGAAGGCGCGGTACCGTATCCCGGCTGCTCCTTCGGCTCGATACGCTCTTCTGGGTTCTTGGCATCGTCGGAGCCGTCATGGCCATCGTGGGGGAGATTGCCTGCGCCGGTCTGGTGGCGGAGGAGTTTCAATGCGGCTCCGCCATGAAGGAGCTCGCGACAGGGCTGTTCCTCTACACCGAAGACTGGGATCGAGGCCTCCCGCCAGGCGATCGGTGGTTCGATGTCGTCCGCAGCAGAGCAGGTGAGGGGACCTTGCCACATCCATGCCCCGCCTACCGGGGTACCTACGCCTACGCCATGAACGCCTTCGCTGCGGGTATCTCGTTGGAGACGGTCGAGGCTCCCGCCGACACGGTTCTACTCGCGGAGTACCCATGCCGTACTGCCAACGAAACCACCACCAGCCTGCATCCACAAGCCTACCGGCACCACGACGCCGCCAACATCGCCTACCTCGACGGCCACGTTATCGCCTGGGGCCGCTGGCGCACCGAACCCCTCCGCTGGCAGCCGTGAACGTCCCTCGATGTCCTGCCATGCGCAATGTCGAACCCTGGAGGATGGAGCCGGTCCGATTATGCACCCATTCGGCTCGCGGAAGTAGCCACTATGATGGTCTCGAGGCCAACCTACAGACGAGGACGGTCCCCCACGCGGGTGGATGGAGGTTCGAGGAATCGAAGCGACTCGCCCTGATGTCGTGGAAGCCCTATGGTCCAATCTGTAGCTCGCCCGCGGCATGGCTACGGCCCCACAGGAGATCCCGTTCCGGAGGCTGGGACGCTGGTGAGCCTCGGTTCCATGATGGGGGCCGGACTGCTCTGGCTGCGCTGGCGCTTCCAGTCGTAACTCGGCACGAATCCGAGTAGTTCGATGGCGATGGGCTGTCCGAAGTGGACAGCCCATCTGTCTCTTGCCGCGACAGCCATGGCGAAGCAGCGCACGGTCCGGTGGAGGCCGGTGCCACCACGGCCGGCGTTGGACATTCAGGATCCCGATGCTGCCTCCAGCTCTACGCCGACCATCTTGGCCACGAGCGTCGCGTAGACTCTGGATTCCTCTTCCTGTGTGCCATGGGCAAGAGCAGCAGCTAGCTGGTCATCGAGAAACATCCAATCCGGCAGGAAGTGCTCGTTCACCCAATCACCTGCGCCGAAGAAGCGGCAAAGAACGACGACCTCCCCTGATCGCAGCTTCGCCGAGACCGTGAACAGGTCCAGTTCTTGGTATACAGCCAGCGGCATGTGCTGCAGGGGGTTGACGTCCATCCACGCGTAGACGATACTGGTCACGGCATGGAACGGAATGCCCCTCCGCACGGTGATCAACCAGGCATAGCGCGCGCGGAGGCGTATGAGCTGCAGGCGCGGGTCCACCACGACGGTTCTGAGTTTGAGGCCGAGTGTAAGGATAGCCCAACCCGGCGAGGTGGACGCGACGAGCGTGCCATGGCGTGCTCGGACATTCGGGCGCATGGCCAGCAGACGCCCGCCGATCCAGTGGACGAGGAGATTCGCTAGGAAGCCGAGCACCGTTGGTTACGGATCGAAGATCAAGGCAGCGGTCTCTTGCTCACCTCAGCGATAAGCGGCTCGATGTCATACCCCAGCGGGCGTCCTTCGCGGATCTTCTGCCGAGCACTGACAATGGCCTCCTCCAGACCTGGCGGAGTCTCATTCTTCCACCAGTTCATCCGCTCGCTGTAACACCAGACATACTCATCGGTTGTGTAGAGCGCCCAGTAGGTGTTGTGCTCGAACCACCTCGCCCGCTCTTGCGGCGTCATGCGGTAGCTCAGGTACTGCTGGGGGTTCGGCTGGCGCAGAGCGAAGTTCTGGTCCACGTAGAGAGCGTTGCCTGCTTGGACCTGGAGCGTGTACTTCTCCCTGAGAGGGGCAGGCAGTAGCTGGAGCACCCGTTGTCGCATGGTGTGATACGCCCGGAAGTACTGCTCCCGCGACGTGTAGTAGTAGGCCATCTCGTTGCCATCTATGAAACGGGCGTGCTTGCTGGCTCCTTCCAACATGCCGATGAAGAAGTCGGGCATCAAGCCCCACGATCCCTTCTGTAGCTCGGCTACGCGCCGATCCTCGGGCATGTCCGCTAGGTGACCGATGAGGCTGACGTGGAAGAATGTGAGGATGAGCGCTCCGGGCATGGACTTCTCGAACGCTTGCATGAGCTGACGACCGCGAAGACGCACCTGTGCCCGATACTCTGCGAAGCTCTTCTCGCCATGACGTGGCTGCTTCGCATAGTTCCAAAGCTGGAAATCATACGGCTCCGGATCGAAGCAGATACCCCTGATGCGTCCCGCCATACCCACCTTCACGAGCAGCCGCGCGTTCTGTTCTACGGCCTTCCATTGGGCATTATCGAACCAGTCCCAGTCGGCGTGGGGCGAGCCCCAGACGAGCACGAAGTTGTGCTGGAACCGGCTGAAGCGCAGGTCCTTCAAGATACGCTCGTCCTCAGCGAACTTCGCTGGATCGAGTGGCTTGGTTTCGAAGGCGTTGTGGCCTCCGCTCAAACGGAAGATGAGTCCGTCGAACGGCCTCTTCTCCATCTGGGGCAGCATATCGCGCATTTGTGCAGGCGTTGGCACGTCCCAACCATACTCGATGAGCTTCTTCTCAGCCAGTGGTACCTGGCTGTCCGCGCAGATGCTGGCAAGCAGCAGTGCCATGGTCACCAGTCCTTTCCAGACCATTGCCTCTCCCCCCTCAGACCAGGTTCTATTTTCCACCAGACAGTCCTTTGCCTCGTCTTGCGTAAGCCTCTGCGTGAACCATCCGGGCCGCCTCGGTAAGTTCCGGATAAGGCGTATCCGTCACGTCCACCATGCCGATGTTATAGTTCTCTCCGTCGAACCAACGGCCCGTGAGGGGCTCGTCCACGTACTGAAACCAATGACAGCCGACGAACGCGGGACAGTCCAGCACGCTTCGGACATAGGTCTGGTAGGCGGCAGCTCGTTCCCGCTGATCCATGCATGGCACTAGCCCTTCGTGGAACATCCCACGGTCGAGGGCGCCGAAGTGGAACTCACCGATGATGATGGGCTTGCCCAGGTCATTGGCGCCGGTCCAGTCGTGAGGGTTGATCTCTCGCTGGTAGATATTGAAGCTCACGACGTCGGCTACATCTGCGCAGGCACGCACCACCGGTCTCGGCGCCCAGGCGAAGCGGCATCCGAGGTACAGGTGGTTCGGGGCATGCTTCTTGAACACCCCCATGCAGATCTCGAAATAGCGCCGGGCGAAGGCATAGACGAAAGCGTTGAGATCGTCACGGCAGGCGCTGTTCGGCTGGTCCGGCACCCGGAGGTCGTTCCACGACGATGCGGAAGTACCCCAGACTTCGTTCAGTTTCTCCAGCGTACCGTACTTCGTGCGGAGCATCTCCACCTGAGCCACGCGGCAGGGCTGGTCTGGAGGGCTGGCGAGGGGGCCACGTTCGACAGCATCCCAGGCGAGCTCGTTGTCGCTGAAGAACCCGATACAGTACGGATTCTGGGCGAACCGCTCGGCAACCGGCGCGAGACCCTGCTCGGCCGCGGCCGGGAAGCCCGGGTCATAGACATCCAGCATTTTCCCCCAATAGCCGCCACCTCCCTCGATGCGTTTGGCGCTGCCAGCTACGCCACCACTGGCCACGAAGGGTATGCGCGCCTTCTCCATGAAGTCCCAGTCAGACCAGTTGCCAATGGTGTTGAAACCCCACGCCCTAAGGCGTGCGGCCGTCATGCCCTCCCATCCCTTCCGCCAGTCTTCTCCGTACTTCCTGACAAGGTTGGCGCAGTAGAAGCTGAAGGTGCGTCCCTTCCCTCCAATGGGTTCCGCCATGCTGTGCACACCCTGCTGGTAGCGGGTGAACCGAGCGAGCGGACTTCCTTCCTCTGGAAGCCACTCGAACCACCCATTGCGCCCCTCGATGAAGGTGTACTCATCTGGCCCGACGCAGTCCACACCGAGCGAGAAGAACAACTTCCCTTTCGGGGTCACCAGCCACCACTTGCCGGCGACCTTCTCCGCCCGAAACCATCCTGTGGCCTTGAGCGTTGGACCATCGGCCCAGCCGCCGTAGTTGTCGCGTCCTGGAACGCTTGGAGCCGCTGCGTACCTGGCCTTCTCACGGCGAAGCCGCTGGGCGAAGTCCGCCTCGCTCTCGAGCTTGCCAGGCCATTTCGCATGGCGGTATTGCCCGAAGCGATCTACGAACGGGAAGCTAACCTTTTCTTCGCTGCCGGTTCGGCCGTAGAGGCGGAAGTTCCGGAGTATCAGGGTATGGGGTTCCGTGGGCTTGGCGAGGAACACCTGAAAGGCCGTGATGCGCGTGAGGTCCAACACGGCTCCACCGCCTTTGGGGCCCGTTACAGGCAGGCCGCGCATGCCCCAAAGGGAGCTGTCGCCGGCGCGGTTGAACCGCAGACGGAAGGTTGTCCACTTGCCAGGCGGCACTACGGTTCCGAGCTGGTTGCAGTTGTTGACACCATCTGCCCCTTCGTTGTCCACGCGCATATTGACCTGGAGTGCGCGGTCCTCGGGGTTGTACACATCCACAGCCAGCCCAGTGTAACCCGTCCAGTCCCACGCTCCCTGCAGCGGCCGGAAGTAGACGTTCGGCCAGTCCGTAACGCCGAAACGTACTCGTAGTCCTCGGACAGGTCCTTCCGTGACGATGTCAGCCTTGACGCTGTGTTCGAGGAGCGTGGGAGGGATACCCTTGTCCAGCGGAACGACTTCCCTCTCATCAGGTGGTTCTGCGGCGACTCCTGCAGCGGTGGCAAGAGTTACGAGGATGAGCAGAAACAGGTGCATGCTCATTGGATCCTCCCGGGCAGCATGTTCCTAGCCATGCTACCACGTGCGCCAGTGATTGGGTGCAGGAATAGGGACCTTCGAGGGAGAACGCTTGCCCGGTAACGGGAACCTGCACGAAAGGAACGAACACGTGAAGATCGCGATCATTCCCACAACCGGCGGAGCAGACCCCTACAAGGGTATGGAGATCGCCTGCGAACTCGGCGTGGAAGGGGTCCATATTGGCGCCTATGGTGGGCCGCTGGACCTGGAGAACAAGACCACAGCAGAGAGGAAAGAGATTCTGGCCCGCATCCAGGCGATGGGCCTCGAAGTATCATGCCTCATTGCCTGGGGTGGCAATGTGGACCTGGGCGAGGAGGAGGGACTGTCCGCAAACATTGCCTGGGGGAAGCGGCTGAACGAGACGGCTGTGGACGTCTCCGGCGGGCTTTGGATGGCCCATGTGGGGGTCATGCCGGAAGATGCGACGTCGGCCCATTGGCGCCGATTTCGCGATGCGCTGGGAGAGATCGCCGCGCACGGTGAGAGTATCGGTGCGTGCCTGGCCATGGAGACAGGCCCCGAGCCGCCTGTAGTCGTTCGGCGCATGGTCGAGGAGATTGGCAGTCCGGCGCTGCGCGTGAACTTCGATCCGGCGAACCTCCTCATCTGGCCAGCATATTTGGCCAAGCGAGACGGCGTGCCCTTCGATTTCGATAGGGCATGGGAGCGCTTCGATCCTGTCGAAGGTCTGCGGACGCTCATTCCCTACGTGGTGCATGTCCATGCCAAGGACTCGGTCATGCGCCGGAATGGAACATGGGATGAAGTGCCGCTTGGCACAGGCATGACCAACTGGCCCGAGTTGCACCGCATCTTCCGTGACAACGGCTACGCGGGTTTCTACGCCATCGAGCGGGAGTGCGGAGAGGACGCCATGGGGGATGTACGGAAGGCAGTCCATTACCTGCGCGAGCTGGATAGACGAACGTGACACCGCCGCGAGACAGCCTCGAAGCTAAGGCGTAACGGCGAACTCCCCCTGCTCGACGCTCCAGTCGTTACCGAAGAAGCCTGCCGCTCGGGCGCCAGCGACGCCGGAGCGAAGCGTCTCGGGTGTCCACACGAGCAAGTCAGGGAAGGCCGTGCCGGAGACGAAGTAGGGCGCCCGATCGGTCAGACGCATGCCCGCTAGTCCGGTACCGCCGACGACTGCCACCATGGCCGTGGGGCTGTCTGCACGGGGATAGCAGAAGAGGCAGGCCAGCGCATCGCCTTCGAGGTTGCTGGTGCCAATCTTCAGACTATTCCGTCCGAGCCGAACGGGACACGCCCCTAAGAGGGCCGTCCATGCCTTGTTCGTGTCTGCATTGCCGTAGAGGATGATGCTCCGGTTCGCGTAGCGCTTCGGGTCGAACTCCGAGTCGGCGACGACGTCAGGAGCACCGTTGCCCCGGTACCAGAAGGTCTCGGCATCGAAGCGGGCCTTGGCGAAGCTCCATGCGTTCTCGTCCTCCGAACCGCCGGTGGCATAGACGAGTACGAACCGGTGGGAGAACGCCTCCTTGAACGGTCCTGCGCGGCCTGGGCCCTTCTCGGTACGTGACGGTGGCGGAGCAACGCGCCATCCATCGGTTGTCTTGCGGAGGCAGATCGTGCTGCTTCCCTCTGGTAGAGGGATTTCGCTCTTCCAGCCGTCCAGCTCCAACGAGATGGATCCACCGGGATCCATGGACGAGGTATCGAGCAGCAGTGTGGCGACGTTGCTGGTGGATCCGACGAACCGGCGCCCGACCGGGTCGCAGCGGATGGTGGCTGATGACGGCTCCAGGCTTCGCTGTTGCTGTAGGATAGACAGCCACCGCATGGAGGCGGATACGCCCGGGTTCATGGTCGAGAAGGTCACATGCCGGGTCTCGTCCGTTGGCGAAATCTGCGAGCGGTGGAAAAGATCGAACATGGCAGGCCAGTCCACGCAACCGGTGCCAGGATCGCTCGGCGCGCCCCACCAGTGGCCTGCGCCTGGCTGTTCGAACAGGACGAAGTTCCTGTGGAAGCCCTCGAGCCTAGCTGCCATGGTACGGGCTTCTGTGACCGGTACGTTATCGTCCTTGTCACCGTGGAGGATGTACACGCCGAGGGGTTCGAGGTTCGTGGCAAGGCTCAGCGTATCGGAGGGAGACGATGCTCGGCGAAGGATACCCTCCACGGCGCTTGCCTGATCGTAGGCGATGCCACCTGCGTACGAACGAAAGCTGATCCAGCCCGCGCTCGGTCCCACCGCCGCGAACAGCTCCGGGAAGGTGACGCTCAGATGCCAGGCTCCGTGGCCTCCCATGGAATGACCGGTGAGGTAGGTGCGAGCCGGATCCGTTCGGAGATCCTGCCTGGCCCGGGCCAGAACTTCCAGGGCGTCCATGCGGCCCCATTCCTCCCAGTCGAAGCCGAAGGGGCGGCGATTGGTGGGGGCGACTATCCAGAGATCCCGTTTGGGGGCATAGGACGCCGCCTGTCCGATGGCCTCCACACCCGCTCCGTGCAGCGTCAGGACCAGTCCCGGACGCGGCGGCGCCGTCTTGCGCAAGTCTTCCCTGAGCCGCCAGTAGCCATAGAGCTGGACGGCGCCAACCGCTCCGGCCTCCAAGTTCGTTGGGTAGGTGCCAACAACGGGGAGCCAGGGCCAGGCGCCTGTCTCGCTAGGACGCGGCTTTGCGGGAACACGTGGCGGCACGACCGCATAGTACTGGACGCTACCGTCTATTTCACTGACGAAGGTGACCTTGCGCGTCTCGCTGGCGTTGCGCACCCGTACTTTGATGTCCTGGGAGTCCACGTCCCGCGTCTTCCCGCTCACGCGACACGTTACCGAGAGGCGTACCGTCATCTCGTTCGGCGCGTTGTTGGAGGCTGGCGGCAGGCGGAATGGCACCTTGCGAACACTGAGCGGCGGTATATCGGGCACTCGGCTGTGGACTACGTGTCCTGAGCTGCGCGCCGTGATGACGGCACCCCGAATGACTTCCGCTGTGCCGTTGACAATAGGGACGGCCGCCAGCGGCTGTACGCTGCTGCCCCGAACAAGATCAGGCAAGGTGCTGTCGCCAACATTCAGCATCACCGGTGCCGGCAGTGGGTCAAGACGAACGGTGAACTCGCCGCGTCCGCACGCGAAGAGCAGTTCATTATCACCTGCATGTAGCGCCACCGGCAGGCGCACGTAGCCAAGTCCATAGGGATCGCCCGTTCGGGGCTGGCCGTTCACATAGACCACGGAGTGTCCGGTCGCCTCCAGCAGATACACCTGCGCCTCTTGGATACGGACTATGACTAAGGCATAGCCTCCCCGGAGAGCAGGATGGCGAAAGCGCCCCTCGCCGGTGCTTCGAATCTCCTCCCACACGACATCGGCGTCCTCAGCGAGCCGCTCTCCCGAAGTTGGTGTACGCCACTTGCCCAGGACGAGTCGGTACTGCACCAGGTCCCTTGGGAACGTGTCCCGTCCGCCTCGCACAACACCGCCGATGACGAGGGCCCGATCGGGAACGATGCGGCTGGCCGAGAGAGCAGGGATGTTCAAGACGACAAGGGGGGCGAACACCATGATCAGCAGCCGCGTGGACTTGGTATGCTCCATGACTCGAACTCCCGATGACAGGTGCCTCGTGGACCCTGTCTCCGGAAAGCATACCCGCCATCTGGATGGTGAGCGCCGACGCGGGCGAGGGTACGCCCGGCGCTGCTACATTAGGCCCGCCGGAGCATCTACCGTCGCCTAGAGCGAGAAACCCCGTACGCGGGAGGGGTGCGAACACCGCAGGTGGGCGGCGCGTGTCGCCGGAGGGCGAATCATCACCTGTTGACCTGTGCTGGCTGCGGAGTGGCGAAGTTCGTGGTCAGGGTCGGACTCTCGGTAAGCAACACCCAGTGGACCTGCACTTGCAGGAGCACGTCGAGGAGTTTCGTCAAGTCCAGCGGCTTGACGACGAACGCACAGGTGTTGCCCATGCGGGCGGCAAGTCGTTCGTTCTCCGTCTCGGATGAGGTCAGTACGATGACGGGCACCGAGCGCGTGGAGGGCTCGGCACGGAATCGCGCGACCAGGTCTTCTACCTCGGCGAGGTGAACATGGGCATCCAGGATGATGATCTGGGGAACATAGGGATACGCCCCGTTGGATCCATAGAGCAACTCGAGGGCCTGAGGCCCGCTCTTGGCCAGACGAATCGGGTTCGACAAGTGGCGCCGAAGCACCCGCGCTGATAGCTCAGCCTCGTAGCTGTTGCTCTCGATAAGCAGAATGTCCACAGATTGTCCTTCCTCCACTATTCCGCCTCTCTTGCGATACCGTGAACGTGCGACTGGGCCATACGGGCCTCTCCTGCGTGCAGTCTACGGAACACTTGTTCAACACCCGTTCACTCTGGGGTTAAACGCAAGAGGAAGCGGTGGCCTTGGTCACGATCTCCAAGCCGTCGTAGGCCAAGCGGACGCCGTCGGGGAGTCGCTCGTTGGTGGCTTGGTGTTCGTAGTGGTGCGAGAGGTGGGTGAGGAAGGCACGACGCGGCGTCAACTGCTCGATGACCTCCAACGCCTGCGCCAGTCCAAAGTGGGTGGCGTGAGGCTTGGGGCGAACGGTATCGAGGATCAGAACTTCAAGGTTACGCAGGAGTGCCATGGACTCCGGCGGGATGTAGCTCACATCGGTAACATAGGCGATACTGTCAAGTCGGTAGCCTAATACCGGCAGGGTACCGTGAAGCACCGGTATGGCCGTGATCTCCATGCCGAACAGCTCGAAACGGTCGGGCACGACCTGCAGGATGAGCCGCGGCTTGCCTCCGCCATGCTGGGTGGGTACGAAGACGTACTGGAAGATCCGCCGGATGTCTGCCAACGACTGCTCGCTTCCGTAGACCGTGATCGGGGTCCCCATGAGGTCGTTGAACCGCCGGAGGTCATCCATGCCGAAGATGTGGTCGGCATGAGTATGGGTGATGAGGACGGCATCCACTCGTTGCAACCCTTGCCGCAGTGCCTGCTGGCGGAAATCGGGCGTCGTATCTACGACAATGGATCGCTGCTCGTTCTCGACAAGTATCGAAGGTCGGAGGCGCTTGTTGCAGGGATCGTCCGACCGGCAGACGGCGCAGCCACAGCCGATCATGGGCACGCCGTGGGATGTGCCGGAGCCGAGGAAGGTGATGCGCATGCGAGCGGCATTGTACCCGACCGTGAGGCAGCCTTGGGTGTGTACACGGCGTAGCCTGCAGTCGAGTAGTCCTGAGCGGTTGTCGAGTAGACCCAATGACTATCGGGCTGTATCGAAACCACCGCGACTAGAGAGGATGCCGGTTTGGGATGGTCTGTACTGACCGGAGGTCGTTTCGATACGCCCCGCCGCTTCGCGCCGGGACACTCAACGACCGGCGGTCAGTCTATCGGACTACACGGCGACGGAAAGATGGGCGGTCGGTGGAGCAGGCATTCACTGAATCTCGACGCGCACGCCACCTCCGGACGCAGGCAGGACCCAATAGCGCGCCTCCAGGCCATGTCGCCCGAAGGCGCCCACCATGGCCTGGCCGATGGAATCGTGCCCGGTTCGAGCGAAGGCGATGAGGCCGGGGCCTGCTCCTGCGAGGCAGACAGCGATGGCACCAGAGACCAGGCCGGCCGCACGTGCCTCTTCGGCGCCCGGGATGCTGGGGAAGCGGTACGGCTCATGGAGCCGGTCGTGGAGAGCGTCCGCAAGCAGTGCGTCATCCCGGCTTCGCAGTGCCTCGATGACGAGCATGGCGTGCCCGATGTTGAAGACGGCGTCGGCGTGGCGGATACTCTCGGGCAGGGCGGATCGCGCCTCCGTTGTGAGGTAGCGGTACCGAGGGATGCATGCGACGACCTTCATGGGCGGAATCGGGATGGCACGGTTCCGATACTCGGCACCTCGCGTATAGACCACCTGCAAGCCACCTAGAACAGCTGGTGTCACATTGTCGCCGTGCCCCTCGATCTCTACCGCCCTGGACAGGATCTTGTCCATATCCAACTCGTAGGGGCGCACTACACGTCTGCGATGGAAGCTGAGCCGCAGTGCCTCGGCAAACACCAGCCCGGCGACGATGGCTGTGGAGCTGGATCCCAGCCCGCTGGCCGAAGGCACATGATTCCGGCAGTGTAGCAGGAGTCGACCCGGCGCCTCCACACCCGCAGCCTCGAGTTCTGAGAGCATCGTATCCGCGGCCAAGTGGGTTCGATCGGCGGGAAGCTCGTCGGTCCCCTCACCCTCGATCTCCACAGCGATGGGTGAAGCGCCTGCGCCGACCTGGAGTTCGAAGGTGTTCCAGAGATCCAGGGCCAGACCCATACTGTCGAAGCCCGGGCCGAGATTGGCGGTCGTGGCAGGCACGGCCGCGCGAATCAGCGACGGCCACGTTTCAGAACCCGAACTCACGCCGTCTGCTCCGGGGTCTCGCTTATTACGTGCATGAGCGCGTCCAGCGACGGTTCGATCGTCGTCAGGGACGGTCCAAGAGAGAGAGCCGCGTCAGGATCCTTCAGACCATGGCCCGTGAGCACGCAGACGACTCGGGTACCCTTAATGTCTACGCGGCCCGTGGCTACCGCCTGAAGCAAACCGGCGAAGCCTGCTGCGGAGGACGGTTCACAGAAAACGCCCTCCAGCACTGCAATGTCCCGCTGGGCCTGCAGGATTGCCTGGTCAGAGACAGCCAGGACGACACCCTCGGACTCCTCGATGGCCCGCTGCGCGTCTTTCCAACGAGCAGGATTGCCTATGCGAATGGCAGTGGCCACGGTCTCCGGATGCTCCACGACGCGCCCTAGAACGATGGGTGCCGCGCCGTGCGCCTGAGCTCCAAGCAGTCGGGGACATGAGGCGCTCTGACCATCCCGCCGGGATTCCCGGAAGCCCATCCAGTAGGCCGTGATGTTTCCGGCGTTGCCAACAGGGAGGCAGAGCCAGTCGGGTGCATCGCCGAGCGTGTCGCAGATCTCGAAAGCGGCGGTCTTCTGGCCCTCGAGCCGTGCCGGGTTCAGTGAGTTGACGAGGGCCAGGTCCGAGCACGCCGCAGCCTCGCGAACCACCCGCAACGCATCATCGAAGGACCCGCGCACCGACACGACCCTGGCGCCATATGCAACCGCTCCCGCGAGTTTGCCTAGGGCGATCTTGCCCTCCGGTACCACGACGATGCATCGAAGACCCCCTCGAGCAGCATATGCAGCCGCAGATGCAGCGGTGTTGCCAGTGCTCGCGCAGATGACAGCCCGAGCGCCAGCCGCCTTCGCTGCTGTGATGGCGGCTGTCATCCCGCGGTCCTTGAAGGAACCCGTGGGGTTGACGCCCTCGAACTTGAGGTAGAGCTCGCACTCCAGGCGATGCTTCCGGCTGAGATTGGGCGCCGGAATAAGAGGCGTATTCCCCTCGAGGAGCGTCACCGGCTCGGCGTCGGGCGGGATTGCCATTCGGGAGCCGTAGCGATGAAGAACGCCCTGCCATATTCGATCGGCCAACATGGTGCTCCATGATACCCGCGGACCCGGTGGAGCGCGGTCTGTACTGACCTGTCGCACCCACGCTTTGAGGCGCGCCGAATGCGAGGAGATCGCTGAGGACATCAGTTGACGTGTTGCTCGTCTGAATGTGATATAATGCTTCGCTTTCGGAAGGAGCATCATCTCGCGCCGCGGCAGGGCACTAGCCCGCCGTGGCGTTTCTGCACGCGAGAAACGGAGAGGCCCTTGTACGACGAAGAGACCATCTTGCTGACACCGTCGGGCTACGCGCGACTGGAGAAGGAACTGGAGCGATTGCGGACGGTTCAGCGACGAGATGTGGCCGAGCGCATCCGCGACTCCCAGCATTCCGGTGAGTTCGCAGAGAACACCGAATACGAGGAAGCCAAGGTCGAACAGGCCATGGTGGAGAATCGTATCCGGGATCTGCGCAGATTGCTCCAACGAGCGGAAGTGATCCGTCCGGACGACATCCCCACAGACCATGTCGGCATGGGTTCCGTTGTGGTCCTCCATGACCTTGGGGCTGGGGAGGACTGGACCATCACCATAGTCGGATCGGTGGAGGCCGACCCCGAGAACGGCCTTATCTCCAACGAATCGCCGCTGGGGCGTGCGCTCATGGGTCGCAAGGTCGGTGAGAAGGTCGCGGTGCAGGTACCTGCTGGCCGTCTACGCTATCGGATCGAGAGCATCACGAAGTGAGCGAGGAGTCCGAACAAAGACAGGTTCGACTGGCCAAACTGGAAAGCCTGCGTGCGCGTGGCGCGGATCCCTTCCAGATCGAGCGCTATCCCCGGAGCCATGTCGTGGCGGACATTATCGCCCACGAGGAGGATCTCAGGGACAGCACGGTCACCGCCGCGGGGCGAGTCACCTCGGTTCGGCTCATGGGCAAGGCATCCTTCCTGGACTTGACGGACGAGACAGGACGCATCCAGATCTACGTCCGCCGGAACGAGCTCGGCGACGAGCAATACGAACGCGTCACCGACCTGGACATCGGCGACATCGTAGGCGTGACCGGTATCGTTTTCCGCACACGGACCGGCGAGCTGACGATCCATGCGTCGGAATGCATCCTCCTAGCCAAGTGCTTGCGCCCACTGCCTCTAGGAAAGGAGCACGACGGCATCCGCCATGCTGCTCTTTCCGATGTGGAGCTACGACACCGGCAACGCTACCTAGATTTCATCGTCCACCCGGAAGCACGCGAGCTGATCGTCAAGCGGTCCCGCATGGTGCGCGAGATTCGAAGCTTCCTGGACGCACGGGGCTATGTGGAAGTCGAGACACCGGTTCTCCAGAGTGTCGCCGGAGGCGCTGCGGCACGACCTTTCGTCACCCACCACAACGCGTTGGACCTGGATCTGAAGCTGCGGATCTCTTTGGAGCTACCCCTGAAGCGGATGATCGTCGGTGGTTTCCCGCGCGTATACGAGATTGGCCGCGTCTTTCGGAACGAAGGTATCTCGCCCAGGCACAACCCGGAGTTCACCCTCCTCGAGCTTTACGAGGCGTACTCCAATCTCGAAGACATCATGGAGCTAGTGGAGGAGATGTACATCGCCGCCTGCATGGCGGTCACCGGCTCGTCGCGGTTCGTTGCGATGCCCCAGGATGGCCGTCATGGTGATGGTCCGGTCGAGGTGGATCTCGCACGGCGGCCTTGGCGAAGACTGAGCATGCTGGATGGTCTGGCACAATACGCCGGTGTCACACGCGACGACCTGAGCACCCTCGATGCTGCCAAAGCGGTCTGCGTGCGCCTTGACGTGGACACAGAAAAGGACACGTCTGTCGGCGGCATTATCGAAAAGATCCACGAGAAGTACGTACAGCCGCATCTGATGGAACCGACCTTCATCACCGACTTTCCGCTGGAGACGTCCCCTCTGGCCAAGCGTCGGCCCGACGATCCGACACTCACACGGCGCTTCGAAGTCTATATGGCAGGGCAGGAGCTCGGTAATGCGTTCTCCGAGATCAATGACCCGCTGGATCAGAGAAGCCGTTTCGAGGACCAGGTCCGCCGGCGTGTTGCCGGGGATGAAGAGGCACATCCTATGGACGAGGACTTCATCCGAGCGCTGGAGTACGGCATGCCTCCCACTGGTGGGCTGGGGGTGGGCATAGATCGTCTTATCATGGTCCTTACCGGCTCTCCAAGCATACGCGAAGTCATCGCGTTCCCGCTGCTGCGCCCGGAGCACTCCTGACAACAGACGTCGTCACTGACGGAGGGGCATCACGAACACCGAAGAGGCCGCGAGGCTTCGTATGGTCAGTGAACAGATCGAGGGACGGAACCTGCGCAACCCTCGCGTACTGAACGCTATGCGGCAGGTAGAGCGGCATCGATTCGTCCCCGAAAACCTGCGCCATTCCGCATACGTGGATGCACCGCTGCCGATCGAGCACGGGCAGTCTATCAGCCAACCATACATCGTCGCCCTCATGACCGACCTCCTGAACTTGGTGGGAACGGAGAAAGTCCTGGATGTGGGCACCGGGTCGGGATACCAAGCCGCCATACTATCGCTGCTAGCTGACCGAGTGATATCCATCGAACGCGTTCCCGAACTCGCCGAAACGGCGCGCCGACGTCTCCAAGAACTCGGCTACGCTAACGTCACGGTGGTGGTGGGTGATGGCACCCTCGGGTGGCCAGAAGAGGCCCCTTACGATGGCATTCTTGTGGCAGCAGGATCCCTGACGGTACCGCCACCTCTGTTGGAACAACTCACGCCCGGGGGTAGCCTGGTCATCCCTCTGGGGGACGCGGACATGCAGACGCTATACCGGATTACGAAGCGCGAAGACGGCACCACGCAACGCGAGTGTTTCGGCCCCGTCGTTTTCGTACCACTCATCGGGCACCACGGTTGGCCGGTCTGACGCTGTCTACTCCCTCTTAGCCGAAGCCCGAATCTACCAATCTCCGCCAAAGGCGTTCACGAGAGAGGGAACGAGCCGACCCGACCGCGAACCTTGACCCATGAGGCTATCACGCCGTAGCTTTCTACTGGAGGCCGGGATCATGGCATCGGCAACGACCCCCAACACCCGCTCCGCTGGCGAAGGCCGCCCCAACATACTTATCTTCCACTGTCACGACTTGGGGCAACACCTGCACTGCTACGGAGTACCTACCGTGAGGACGTCGAACATTGACGAGTTCGCACGACAGGGTGTGCGATTCGAGATGTCGTATTGCACATCACCTTCGTGCAGTCCGTCCAGGGCGTCGCTTTTCACGGGCAGGTACCCCCACAACAACGGCGTCATGGGCCTGACGCATGCGAACTTCGCATGGGACCTCGCGCCAGGGGAGCGGCACTTAGCGCAGGTTCTTCGGGATGCGGGCTATCGGACATCTGCCGTAGGGGTCATCCACGAGACGCGTCAGAAGGCCGAACGGTGGGGCTACGAGCGCCATTACCCGCCTACGCGGGCTGCCCAGGCGGTGGATACCGCCATATCCGAGCTTGAGCGCCTGAAGGAACCTGGCGGGCCCTTTTATCTGTGGATCGGAGTCATCGAGCCGCACAGGCTACCCATTCCCCGCGAGCCTGGTCAGCCCCCGGACGACCAGGGCTTTCCTGGCCCAGGTCTGGAGCAGGACGATGCCGACGGTATCTGGGTGCCGCCTTACCTGGTGGATACCCCTCCTTGCCGGAAGGAACTGGCGGGGTTGCAGGGAGCAGTCCGGCATGTGGACCAGCAGTTCGGCAGGCTCATGGAGGCTTTGGAGCGGCTAAGTCTGCGCGACCAGACACTGGTGATCTTCACTACGGATCATGGCATCGCCATGCCTAGGGCCAAGTGCAACCTCTACGAGCCAGGCGTCCGCATCGCATTCCTGTTGCGGTTGCCGTCCCGGAAAGGCTGGTACGGAGGTGTCGTGCGCAAGGAGATGGTCTCCAACCTGGACGTGTTGCCCACGCTCGCCGACATCGCTGGTGCAGGGGTGCCCGCGAAAGTCCAGGGCAAGTCTCTAGCGCCGCTCCTGGATGGAAAGAAGACGTACGAACCACGCGAGGAGATCTTCACAGAGCTGACCTACCACGACTATTACGATCCCAAGCGGGCCATACGAACTCGCAGCCACAAGCTAATAGCGAACTTCACCACGGCGCCGGCATTCATGGACCCTTCCCAGCAATGGCGACCGAGGTCCGACACCGTAACTCCGAGGAATCATGCCGTGGCGTATCATCCTCATCTGGAGCTGTACGACCTTCGGACGGATCTCTGGGAGCAGAAGGACTTGGCCAGCGACCCCGCCCATGCTGCCGTCCGCGATGAGCTTGCGGCCCGACTACTGCGGCATATGGAACGCACGAAGGACCCTCTCCTACGAGGCGCGGTGACGAGCCCGCATCACCTGCAGACGCTGGCCGAGTTGCAGAATGCTGCCAGGTCGTGATTTGGGCACGCGGTTACTCGTCCTCGGGGCTATCGCCTTCTGCGGGGTGCCGGTCCATGCGACGAGCCGTCAAGTTCCCAGCGACCCGCCCATGGTCCTGCGCGACCGGTTCGGACGCGACCTCCGCGAGCGGGGTGTGCTGCTGGTGGACTGGGAAGGTCACATCGCGAACCCCGTTTGTCGTCTAAGCCTCAGCCTGCACCCCCGGGTGAATCTTCCGGCCCGAGTCGTGCTACGGGCGAACGGCTGCCGACTCATGTTCGATCTGTTCAGCGAAGTCGGTGCCGACGGCCCTTCGAAGACGCTTCTATACGAGGGGAACCGTCGTCGTGCCGACTTCCTCATGGCCATCTTCCCGGACCACGATGGTGCGGACGAGGATTACGAGCTGACGGCCGAGCTGACCACCGGCGTGGGCGAACGCCGAACCCTACGATGGCCGGTGCACGTTCTCGACCAGGACCGCAACCGGCCCTCGCCGTTCACGATAGCCCTGGACTACACGCAGGACCGGACCGGCTTCTTCGAGAGCGGCCCGGCGCGGCGCATCCTGGAACGGGCGGTGACGGACTGGGCCTATTTCCTGGACGAACAGGGCTTCGATTCCGTGGAAGCGGGAGCGGAGACGGCCTTCATTCACGACCCGACGACGTTCGAAAGCGGTTGGAATGTCACCAACCCCCGCTCCTACCGGGGTTTCCTTCTCTTTGCGCAGGGCATCCGCGGTCCGGAGAAGCGCTCCGGTGGGCGCGCATCGGATGGTGGGGAGCTCCAGACGCGCGACGGTAAACCAACGGGACTCCGACGTTCGGGCACGGTCATCTCGGAAGTGACGGGCAACTGGAACGGTCTGGGGTGGTCCATGGAGGACAGCGACGACCGCTGGTGGGTTTCCTCGTGTCATGCTAGGGAGCCGCACGATTACTACTCCGTCGTCCGGCATGAGGTGGGCCATTGTCTCATCTATCACCGCGTGCATCCTGCCTTCGCGCACCTCAGCCAGAGCGGCACGCTCAGGGATCGGGAGATCGAGCACTACCTCGGCCGAAGACCGCGCGTCAACGCCTCCGAACATCTCTTCGACACCGTGGATCCCGCGAGTCGGGCAGGCGCATTCGGCAACGAGTATGGCGGGGATATGCCGCGCAAGCGTTGGCTCATCACCAAGCTGGACCTGCTCGTCATGAAGGCCGTGGGCTATCGGGTTCGGACTGTCACTCCGCTGGAGCCGCTCGTCATACCACGTCGGATGGAGCTCGTTGCAGAGGTGGGCCGGCCGTGCGAAGGCCGTATCGAAGCCCAAGGCGGAGTGCCCGCGTACTGTTTCTCCGTTGTGGGCGGCCGATTACCGGAAGGCGTGGAGTTGGACAGCTTCATGGGCACTTTCCACGGCGCCCCGAAGACCGCCGGCATATACCGGGCGACGGTCACAGTGGCCGACTCCGATGCAACGAGGCGGCCGGTACGAACGACTGTGACCTTCCATGTGAAGGGACGCAGCGGGCCGCGGTAGGTACCGACGTACCCGGAGGCGGTTCGGCGAAGAGAGCGATGGAAAGGGCGTTGGCGTGAGCGGCACTGCAATGCGCAAGGCGGCTGCTACGGTGCTGGCGG